>JAURKC010000024.1 GCA_030831945.1 Ferruginibacter sp. | reverse complement strand
TTTTTTAACGGCTGCTATTTACAATTTCTAGCACTTTTTATTCGAGGGCGTCAAATTGAAGATCGACTAACTATTAGTGCTAAATTAAAACAATGCGTTACTGTAAAGAGAGTGCCTCCGCCGCGGCGGATTGATTTTTTAACGGCTGCTATTTACAATTTCTAGCACTTTTTATTCGAGGGCGTCAAATTGAAGATCGACTAACTATTAGTGCTAAATTAAAACAATGCGTTACTGTAAAGAGAGTGCCTCCACCGCGGCGCATTGATTTTTTAACGGCTACTATTTATCATTTATAGCACTTTTTTATTCGAGGGCATTCAAATAACTATTATGTCAAATTGCTTAACCCAAATTTTTTGAGGGCCGGTTATTTGCTTTTTATTATTTTTCTTTCAGCAAGTTGTATTTTCTGCTACTCTGCTGAAGTCCAAATGGAGGTTCTTCCAACGAAATTAATTCCACAGATAAATCCACGTAATTTCAATTCTTTTCCATTTAAACTCATTGTGCCACAATAGGTTTTTCCACTGAGGGGATCATATACTGTTCCATCTTCGTATTCATTGGCACTACTTGCTTTTTTAAATTTCTTAATAATCACCATACCCAAGACTGGTTGGCTTCTTAATTTTTCATCTTTATTATGAATATCCGTTTTAGGCTTTCCATTTTTGTCATTTGGTTCCTTTAGCCAAATGACTCTGCCGTAAAGATTTCCATCTACCGCTTTATAAATTTGAATTTTAGAAGTTTTTTCAGGGTTGAACCAGACTTTTTCTACAGCCTCTTTTTGTGCGGTAGAAATTAAAGTAGTTAGGATACCAATTGTTAGTAAAATCAGGTTTTTCATTTGCGTTTTTGTTTAAAGTGATCTATAGGTATAATAGGCATTAGCTTGTTGAGTGGGTGTAATAACTAGTTCATTGATGCATACGTGATCAGGTAATTGAGTGCAGTAAAAAATACTGTCTGCAATATCATTTCCATTCAATGGAATCATGCCGGTATAAGTAGCAGCTGCTTTGTTTTCATCTCCTTTAAATCTTACTAGAGAAAATTCTGTTTCTACTGCTCCAGGATGAATGCAGGTAACTTTAATAGAATGTTTAAGTAAATCTATGCGCATTGATTTGCTAATGGCATCCACAGCAAATTTACTAGCACAATAAACATTGCCATTTTCATATACCTCTTTCCCAGCAATCGATCCAATATTTACTACATGCCCTTTTTTATTTGCAATCATTAATGGTATAATTTGTTTGGAAACATACAACAGTCCATGCACATTAGTATTGAGCATAGTTTCCCAGTCATTGATGTCTGCATTTTCGAATGAATCTTTTCCTGCAGCCAGTCCAGCATTGTTAATTAACAAATCAATCTTTTGCCATTCGGCAGGTAAAGTACCTAAATTTTTGTCTACTGCTTTTTTATCTTGAACATCAAAAACTAAGGCAAGTACTTCTGAGGAGAAATTTTTTTCCAATGCTTTTTTCAAATCGTTTAATCGATCTGCTCTACGGCCGGTTAGTATCAATCGATCTCCATCAGCAGCATATTTTTTTGCACAAGCTTCTCCAATTCCTGAAGTAGCACCTGTAATTAATACCGTTTTATTCATCTGTTATAATTACTTTATTTCGAATGACCTGTAATCAATTAAAATTCATTCATTAATTATCTAAGTAGGACAACTGTGCCCTGCTTTTTTAAATTTTCTCCTAAATAGGTTACACCCTCTGCCATCCATACAAAGGTACCAGGGTCTTGTTGGCTTCCTTTAAAAGTGCCATCCCATCCTTTTCCTTTTTCTGAGGTGGTAAATAAGAGTTGCCCCCATCTATTATATATTCTAAATAATTTGAGCGATCGCATTCCCATCAAGATGGGTCTTATAACATCATTATTACCATCATTGTTCGGAGTAAATCCACTAGGTACATAAAATCCAGGTGCAATTTTATAAACATTTATTTGAATTTCATCCATCGCCTTACATCCGCCTTTACTTATGGCAGTTAATTGATAGGTAATATTTTCTTTTGGTGTGGCTATTGGATTGGCAATAGTAGGGTTGCTTAACCAGGTAGCAGGCTGCCATAGATAGGTAACACCGCCTGTTCCATTTAAAGCTACGGGCTCATTGATTACGACTGAAGTATCTCTACCTGCATAAGCTTGAAAAATTGCATCTACCGATACGATGACACTGTCAATGGAAGTTTTAATACATCCTAAAGTATCACTTACCACTACCTTAAATTGAGTGGCTGATGGAAGTCCAATAACTTTAGGATTAGCGATATTGCTGGCGGTCAAATATTGGGTGGGCGTCCAAGTGTAAATACTACCTCCTGTGGCTTGAAGTAGCGCCGGATCACCAAAACAAATGATGGTATCTTTTCCCGCATCGGCAATTGGAGTGGGCGCTGTTTTGATTGTTATTTGATCTTGACTCTGGCATTTACCAATATTTCCAACAACGGTGTAAGTGATAGAAGGAGCAGAAGAAGTAACGATAGGATTTTTTATAGTGCTGCTACTTAAATAGGTGGCAGGAGTCCAAACAAAATTTAGCGCATCACTGATGGTATTCATTTTAAATCCATCAGGTGAGCAAACAGTAGTATCATTTCCTAGATTGATGGTTGCAAATGGTTTTACATCTACAAAAACAGAATCAGTGTTTTTACAACCATCAGCATCACTAAAACTAACATAATATTTAGTAGCAGTATCTGGACTTATCAATGGGTTAGCGGAGCTTAGGCTGCTAATATTATAATTTGGACTCCATACATAATTTCCGATTGTACTTGTTTTTAATTGTATGGTATCTATCGAACAAATGAGCGTATCATGGGTATTCAGACCAAGATCAGGACCATCAACTATTTTAATATTTTTCTTTACTATATCGGAACATCCAAATGTATTGCTCACCATTAGTTGTGCAATATAGTTTCCTGTATTAACATAAGTATAGGTAGGATTTTTTAAATTACTAGTGTCATTGTTAACTGCAGTATTACCAAAATTCCATCGCCATCCAGTAGTGACGCCATATTTGGTGGTGGTAAGATCTGTAAACTTAAAGGGTATTCCTTTACAGAAGGGTCCATCTGCTTTAAAATCTGGAAAAAAACCAGGATAAACTCTTACAATCATTGAATCCGAATTGGCACAAAATCCGCCTAATGAAATATTCAGCTTTACTTTATAAACACCAGTATCACTGAAGATATGAACGGGGTCAGATAAAGTACTGTTATTGTCTAGACCAGATAATGGATTTCCAAAATCCCAGTTGAATAAAGTACCGGAAGGGTTAAAAGCTGAGTTAGAAAAATTAACAGCAAATCCATCACAGGTGATAGGTTTGGGAGCTAATTTAGCCAGCACAGGTGCGCAATCTTTTACTTGGATGTGCAGCTCCTTTCTGGTTTCACTTAAATATTTTCCTCCTCTTGTTTCAGTAACACAAACTGTAATTACAAATTCACCGCCTGTAGTATTAGGCAAGGGTGATACACCACTTATTAATCCTGTTACGGGGTTGATGGTAACATTGGGTCCCATCGGTCTGCTTCCAGTATAGGGAGAGCTATAAAATACTTCAGGATAGGGGGGTGAAGCAGCGGGATTGGGCGAAGGCATAGTGGTTGAACCGCCTATGAATGCTGAGCATAGAGAATAAGTCAGCTGATCTCCATCTTTATCAGTAACTGAAAAAGGGTATTCGAAATAGGATCCACCACATACTACTCCCGTGTCATTGATGGGAAAATTCGGACTATTATTTTTGAATGCATTCGGTACCATCGAACTAGTACCTGGAATTGAAATCGAGTAGGTATTTCCAACTGCATCAGAGTTAGTTACATTTTGCATATTGGCAATCCTGCAACATCGTTGATAGCTGATGGTGTAACCAACTGTAGAAGGTGCCAACTCTATGCTATTCAGTTCGTAGATGACTACTGTATAATAACATCCTCGCTGGTCAAGGGAGATACAAGGTTCATCGGTTTCTTTGAAAAGGTTATATTGCCTAGTGATGGTTACTGCAGGATTAGCTACTAAAGTACTGAACCCTTGTTCAAAAATGCTGAAATTGATTTGAGGGGTGAGCTGCCCAGCACTAGGATTGCAACTCATGTATACAGTCAATGAAATCTTATATCTAGAGTAGTCAGTATTTGCGATGCCAGGCCCGAGATATTCATACGTGAAGAAGCCCCCTTTAATATGCGCTGCAAAAGCATTGAAGAGTGAAAAAAATAAAATAAGTGAAAGTATAAACTTCTTCATAATCAGCTAAATGATCAAATACTCTTCATAAAATTAGCCAAAAACCTCCTCTTCTGGCAACTGATTTATGTTAAAAATTGAATTTATTCCCACTCTTTTGCTGTTTTTACCTGGCTGAGCTAATGAATGATTGGATAGCATTGGATTTCACTAGCAGCGAGTTTAATAAAACTGCCTACTATTTTTTATAGATTGAGCCAGTAATTCATTTTAAAGACCAAGGCCCTGTTCTTATTTTTCAAGTTGGGGTCTGTAAAATAATTGTCACTATACACTAAAAATATATCGCTCATAGGTTTATACCGCCATTGAATTTTGCTATTGATATTAAAATTATTTCGCTGATTATTATATTGTAAAAAAGTAGACCATGATAAGTTGTTGGAGAAATTTATTTCTATTCTTGGAGCAATTAAAAAAAGATTACTTGATCCATATATTTCAGGAAAGGTTAATTTAGTTTGTTGAAAGCTCATTGCAAAATTACCCCAAGGCTGCACTCTATATTTAGTTATTAATTCATACTGGAGCATAGAGCCATTGAAAAATTTTCCTTCTGTTAAAGTAGCAGTGTATGATATTTTCTTTTTGATATCTGATCCATAGGTAATGGAACCCGATCCTGCACTGTATTTTCCAGGAGGGATGGGAAGTTTATCGGTAAAAGAAGTATTAAATAGTAAATTATTTGCATTGTAAGAAGAACCTAGCATCAAATAGGACGTATTTCTGAAAGTAAATCCAAGTTTTAACTCATGAATGCTTTCATTAAAATTAAGGCTAGGGGTTAAAAAAATAATATTGGATGTGCTAAGTTTAATTTGAGTAACCTTTCCTTTTTTCGGATAAAATATATGCGATATTTCATTGAATATTTGCTTGTATCCGAGTCTGGTAGTAGTATCCAAAAGGGCATCATAATTTTCGATGCGGCTGATGAATCCCATATCGGTATAATATTTTTCGCTAATTTGAGTAAGATCAAAAATTAAATTCCATTCTTTCGAAAAATAGCCACCACCAGTATTGGTATAATATCCAGGATTTTTAATCCCGTCTTTAAACGATAAATGATGGCCACTCCATGCATTCCATTTACCAGTAATATCTAGGAAATTATATTCTACTCCAACATTTCTTCCAAATTTGTCTAATGGATTTTTAAATCGGTGATCCTTATCTTCTATTCCTTGGCGATTAAAAAAATAGCCTGTTACAGAGGATCTGGATTGTACCTGATGATTAAAAGTAAAGGCGGTGTAATTTTGAGCTGCTGCATCATTTTTTGCAAGGGTTTGCATATTCATCAGTCCCACCCTCATTTTTTTAGTAATATTTCCACTGATGCGAACACCCGCTAAAATGGGTATTCTATTTCCATTATTGTCCAGTCCAATTGTTCTTGAGTAAAATGGCCGAATTGGGGGAATACCAAAATTTGAAAACAAGTCATCATTCTCTAAAAAGAAAGTTCTTTTTTCAGGAAAAAAAATATTGAATCTGGTAAGGTTGGTAACTTGTTGGTCTGCCTCCACCTGTGAAAAATCAGGATTGACAGTAAGGTCCATATTTAAAGAAGAGGAAAGCGCAATCTTTGAATCAAAACCCCCATTCAATTTTCCAGACCATGGTTGGTTAGCTTCTTTATCAGAAGATTGTAAACTAGATACATAGGGAATAGTAGATATATTAGTGCCAGGTGCTGGGGGAGGCGTATTCCAATTGAGTAAACCAGCATATCCAAAATCATAAAAAGGAAAGTTGGTAGGCATTTTGGTCCAACTAGAGAATTCATTATTTTTTACATCATTTCTTAAAAAGTTGATTCCCCATTTAGTCTTTCCTTCTTTAAATCGAAGGGTCTTGAAGGGAATAGCAATTTCTGCTATCCAATAGTTTGGATAGCGAGTAGTTGCTGAAAACCATTTGTTGTCCCAGCTGAAACTTAATTCTCCACTGCTTTGTCCATTTCCAACTAGATCTTCTGATTGGACATTATAGGGTGTTAAACCAAAAATAAATCCATTAGTTTTTTGATTGACTGGGTCTATGGCGATGGCTACTGCATCACTTGAAAAAAATCCCTGATCTCTCTTCAATGATTGCACAACATAATAGTTGGTGTCAATTGCTTTTATTCCAATATAAAGGTATTGATCATCATAACTCATCTTTACATAAGTCTGTCGAGCTGGACGTCCATCATCATTAGGCCACTTTTTCCAAAAGTCACTGGTCTGTTCGGCTGTCTTCCAAGTTTCTTCATCTAATAAGCCATCAATTTTTATTTTAGAAGATGCTTTGCTAATATTTAGTTTAAACTTTTCTTGAAAATTTAAGTTGTTTTGTGAAGACACACTAAGAAAAGAAAAAAGCAGTAAGAGTAAAACTGAATTAATTTTTATGAACATGAAATATGCTTTTTATCATTCAATGTGAGATTGGTATTCCGCATTGAGTAACTTTTCAATTAGGTTTTTTATAAAGAAATAGTAAATAACTTTAATCGATTTTTATAGTTTATTCGGCAAAGTTAATGAAGGGAACTAATTGAGCACTTTTTTCTGATAAGTGGTAAGCTAATAGGAGAATTATATTTTTATTCTGTACTAATGCTAATCCCAGCGGTATGAATGGTTTTGATATTGCCTTCAGCCATTTCCATGCTCTTTCAAAAAATTATAAACTATTTCAGTTGACTTATCAGTTTCTTCCAACATTCCCATATGAGCTGAATTTTTTAAAATATGGACATAGGCTTGTGCGGGAAGATAACATTGCTGAAGACTGCTTTGTAATGGAATGATAGTATCTTTTTCGCCGATTATAAAAAGAATAGGTTTTTTAAATTCTTTTAATATTCTAGTGCTGTCCGGGCGTTCCATCATTGCCTCATAATATTGTATGAGCGATGAGGGATTAAATCCTTTTGATTGGTTGATCAATTCATTTACCACTAGGGTGTGTTCTTCTGCAAATGTCTCGGTGAATAGTCCCGGTATACTAGTTTGTAAAAATGGGAAGCTTCCATGTTCTTCAATAAATTGTATTGCTTTTTTTCTAGCCATTTTTTTATCCTCATTATCGGCAAATGCAGTGGAATGAAAAAGACCAAATGAAGCAAGCTGTTTTGGGTATTTTTCTGCAAATGCTAGCGCTATATAGCCTCCCATACTATGACCAATGAGGGTGACTTCTTCTGGCCCAGTATTTCCTTCTTTTTTAAAATCGTCGGTTAAGATGGCTCTGATTACATCTGCATAGATGGCAATATTTCCATTCTTAATAAATTCCGATTGTCCACTGCCTGGGATATCAGGAATGAGTAATCGAAAATCTTTTTTCAAAAAGTCAATCTGATTATCCCAGATTCTTCCATCCTCCGCAAAGCCATGCAAAAGCATTACTTTTTTACCTTTTCCTACACTTCGGTAATAAATAGTGGACTGTTGATATAGTATTTTATTATCTGTCAATGTGATTATTCTGTAGTGATTAAATGAATAGACGGCTAAATTACACCGAGGACTTTATATATTTTTTAGCACTTCTAACAATCATTAATAATACCATTGGAATAAGAGAAGTATTCAATTGCTGTGGTAAAAAGAACCAGCCAATTAGTAACAATAATAAGGCTGCAGCTTGTAAACCAAAATATTTTTGTACCCATTTTTTTTGACTAGAGAATAAAAATGCAGCAATAATATTAGTTGGCCATGCCCATAGTAAGTTGTAATTATTTTTTGTCATGGAGTGATCTGTTCCCCACCACATGAAAATTAGCAGGATGCCTAGCGAGCCAATTAAAAAAAAGAAGACGCCATCAAATCCCTGTAAAAATATTTTTACCCAATGGTTCGAAGAAAAACTCATTAATAAAATGCAAGTAAATAATAAGGAGAAAATGAATAAGGGGGTAAGTAGCGAACTTTCTTCCTTTTGTTCAGTTATTGGATATAAGTTTTTTGTTGCGATCACCAAAGGTGTTGATTGATTGCTGCTATCTAATGACTTCATTAAATTATCAGGAAGAAATTGGGAATGAGCTGTTGACATGATAGCATCGGTAGGAGCTCCCAGTAGTAAGTCAATACCTAGTTTGCTCCAGTCTTTTTCATTCTTGTCAAGATATAAATGTATTGCTTGTCGAAAGCTAGTACCCTTGGGCATAACTGGCTGAAAGGTGGGATGATTTTTTTTATATTTTACCAGCATATCCCTTGCTCTAGAAGTACAATTATCAAAAAAGAAATCGTATTGATAATACCTGTTTTTCTCTTTTACATTTTCATACAGCGCCTGTTTTAATGCGATCTTTTCTTCGGCATCTAGGTTAAGCAGTTGCTCGGTTATCCCTCTGTTTTCAGCTTGGTAAGCAAATTTAAAATCTGAAAAATTCTCTGCAGATAAATAGTATAATAGTTTGCCTCGGATAAATTTTGTGTAAAACCCATCGTCTTCAAAATTGAAAGTTCCATAGTTGAAAACGTAGTCCGTCAAGCTGATACTATCTGTAATACGAATGGCAGTGTGACCAAAAGTGGAATAGAGTTCTTCTCCGGGAGTACAGGTAAGTAATGAAATTCTAATATGCGATGAATCTTGCGCAAGAGAAGAAAACTGAATTTGAAAAAATATAAAAATGAAAAAAAGTCTCGGCGCTACTTTTTTTGAAATAAAAGTGGAGGCGAGTTCAAGCACTAAGCAAGCTGGTTGAGATAGCTTTTTTTTCATGGTATTACTTAAAACCTTTTCATCTTTTCGATTAGCTGCTTTACAAAATATTAGCGACTGTAGTTAGGCGCTTCTTTTGTGATAGCGATATCGTGTGCATGACTTTCTTTCATACCCGCATTGGTTATTTTAACAAAAGTAGCGTTTTGCAATGCCTTGATTGTATTGGCACCACAGTAACCCATGCCTGCTCTTAAGCCACCAATATATTGATGAACGATTTCTTTTAATGGTCCTTTAAAGGCTACTCTTCCTTCAATGCCCTCAGGTACAAATTTTTTGATATCCGCTTCTACATCTTGAAAATAACGATCGCTGCTACCTTGAGCCATTGCACCTAAGGAACCCATACCTCTGTATTGTTTAAAACGACGTCCTTCATAAATAATCGTTTCGCCAGGACTTTCTTCTGTTCCTGCAAAAACATTTCCCATCATTACACAGCTAGCTCCAGCGGCTAGTGCCTTTACCATATCTCCTGTATATCGAATACCACCATCGCTGATGATGCCAACGTTTTTATTTTTTAATGCAGCCGCTGCTTCCATTACTGCAGTAATTTGAGGTACTCCGGTACCTGCAACAATTCGAGTAGTGCAGATAGAGCCTGGTCCAATACCTACTTTTACAGCATCAGCACCTGCGTTGGCAAGCGCTAATGCACCAGCTGCTGTGCCTACATTACCAGCAATTACCTGAATACCTTTAAAAGTTTTTTTGATTTGTTTTAATGCGTCCATCACTCCTTTGGTATGTCCATGAGCGCTATCTAAACAAATAACGTCAACGCCTGCATGATGTAAGGCGGCAACTCTGTCAAGGGTATCTTTGGTAATACCAACACCCGCACCAACAAGCAGTCTTCCGAATGAATCTTTTACTGCATGAGGATGAGATTTTAATTTTAAAATATCACTGAAAGTAATCAAGCCAATTAGTTCGCCTGATTTATTAACAACAGGTAATTTTTCTATTTTATTTTTCTTGAAAATTAGTTCTGCCTTTTTTAAATTAGTTCCTTCAGGTGCAGTAATGAGATTCTCTTTTGTCATTACAGAACTTACCTTTTCTTTGAAATTGGTTTCTAGGCGTATATCCCTATTTGTTAAAATACCTACCAAAAGATTGCTTTTATTTACGATCGGTATACCACCAATCTTATTATCTCGCATCATATGGATTGCTTCACCGATAGTAGCATCTGGTGATAGCGTAACAGGATCTAATATCAAACCATTCTCACTTCTCTTTACCCTTCTCACTTGATCAGCCTGTTGACTAATACTCATATTTTTATGGAGAATACCTAGTCCGCCCTCTCTTGCCAATGCAATCGCCAGTTGTGCCTCAGTAACTGTATCCATCGCAGCACTCAACATGGGTACATGCAGGGTAATGGTTTTGGTAAGTTGGGTACTGATATTTACTTCACGGGGGAGTACTTGGGAGTATGCTGGCATCAGCAATACATCATCGAAAGTGAGACCTTCACCGAAAAATCTGTTGGATTTACTTTTAGCTGGGGAGTTATTTATTGTTGCCATAGGCAAAGATAAAACAAAATTGATTTGCACCCAAAAACTGCTAAAAATCCATTCGATAGGGTAGTTTACTAGTAAAATCGGATCTAATCAGAACTTAGTTGAGGAATTTTAAAAATTTGATCAGTGCAATTAAGGCTAGGCAAGTTTGAAAACCTTACCTGGTATACTTAAGATGATTCCTTGCATTTCTAGTGAAAGTAATGCTTCGGCAATCAAACCACTAGAAAGACCCGACTTGAAATGTAATTGATCGATTTGAATCGATTCCTGTTTTTGAAGAATAGCAAAAATTATTTTTTCATTATCGGTTAATTCAATGAAAAGTTGAGGTTGCTTTTTCGGAGAAATTTTTTTGCTGTCCGTCCAATTCATCATTTCAAGTAGGTCATTAGCGCTAGTTAATAAGGAAGCTTTGTTGGTTTTAATTAGGTGGTTGCATCCCTCACTTTTACTATCAGTTAGTCTACCAGGAATTGCAAAAACATCTTTGTTATAATTATTTCCTAATTCTGCCGTAATCAATGAGCCACCTTTTATACCACTTTCGATTACCAAAATAGCATCACTGATTCCAGCTACAATTCTATTTCTTTTAGGAAAATTTTGTTTATCAGGAATGGTATCACTCATAAATTCAGAGAGTAATCCACCATTGATTATTATTTGTTTCGCAAGTGTTTTGTTTTGCAAGGGGTAAATTCTATCGAGGCCATGTGCAAGTACACCTAATGTAGGTAAGTTGTTTTTTAGCGCTGCTTTATGGGCTATTGTGTCAATACCAAATGCTAAACCACTAACTATTAAAATATTCTCTTCCTGTAATTCTGCTATTATTTTTTCACTAATCATTTTTCCATATTCAGAATAATTACGGGTGCCAACAATAGAAATAATTTTCGGATGATTCAAGTTTGCATTACCTCGATAGTAGAGTAAGGTTGGACTATCATGGCAATGAAGTAATCTTTGGGGATAATTTTTATCGGTTAAAAAGAGCGGAGTGATTTTGTATTTGTCAATAAATTTTATTTCATCTTCACAGCGTTGGAAATTATTAAATTTTTTTATGCAGTCTGCTCTTATTGAACCGATGCCTTCCATATTTTCGAGTTCCTTTCTATTGGCTGAAAAAATGGAAGCGGCATTTCCAAATCGGTTAATCAGCGCTTTGGCGTTTACATCTCCGATATTTGGAATAAGCGTAAGGGCAATTTGGTACTGCAAATCATTTGTCATCGGGGAAGAAGGGTAGGTGTTATCAAATATAAAAATTATTTAATAAATAAGCTACTCTTATCTTGGCAGTATCAATCTATTTTATGGATTGGGGCTATTGCTAATGATCGTCATTTCTGTTCTTCTGTTGGATGCCTTTCCTGTTTCGGTTTCGTTATCAGCAATGGGTTGAGTGGATCCCATTCCTTTATATTGTAACCTGTCTTTTGAAAAAAGTTTAGTGGAAAGGATATAATGAATGACTGCCTCTGCTCTACTGTTAGAGAGTATTAAGTTATCGGCAGCTTTGCCCACATTATCGGTGTGGCCAGTAATCAATATTTTTAATTGCGGATTATCTTTTAATAATTGGATTACTTTGTTTAATTCGATAGTGGACTCTGGTTTTAATTCAGCCTTTTTAGAGTCGAAAAAAATATTTTTTAAAACGATTGCTGCACCTGCCTCAATGGGTTGTAGCGGAATATTAGCGGTATACATTGAATCGATTGATTGATCGCTTAAATTATAGTTTTCTGAATAAAAAAGATACCCCTTTCTATTAACACTAAAGGCATATTTTTTCCCTACAGGGAGGGTAGTTAAAAAGTTTCCGATTTCATCCGTTTGTACTTTACTTATTAATTGACCATTGGCAACATCTGACAATTCAACCGAAGAAGGAAGGCCATTTTTATTTTTTGCATCAAATACTTGTCCCTTTATCCACAAGATTTTCGGTGGTTGTAAATCCTGTCTTAGTTGAAAACTAAATAGATCTAATCTAGCTTTACTATCTCCTCTATCACTTGCATAATAAGCGGTTTTACCATCTGCTGCTACAATAAGAGAACCTTCCTCATCGATGGTGTTGATGGGGTATCCAAGATTTTCTGGGATGCTCCAAGTGCTATCATTTTGTTTTTTTGAAAAAAATAAATCTGCTTGCCCATAACCCAAATGACCGGTACTATTAAAAAAAAGTGTTTGATTATCGGCATACATAAAAGCACAACTTTCGTCTCCGCTCGTATTTACTTCGGGACCGAGATTTTCGGGCCTACTCCATTTTCCTTTTATGTTTCGGTGAGTCACCCAAATATCTTTGCCACCGTAACCATCTGGCCGGTTGCTGCTAAAATAAATATGTTGTTTGTCTGGAGAAAGGGAGGGGGAAGATTCCCAGTAATCGGTATTTACTAAAGGTCCTAGGTTTTCAGCCTCACTCCATCCTAGCTTTGTTTTGAAAGAAATATAAAGGTCACAGCTTCCAAAGCCTTCTGGGTAATTACATCCTGTAAAAACGATACAGGTTCCATCCTGAGAAATATTTTGTGCTCCCTCATTTTGTACCGTGTTCACTTTTCCTTCTAGTGGCTGGGCTTTACTCCATTGATGATTAGAAAAATTGGATTCGAAAAAATCTTCATCACCAGCAATACGGCGAGTAAAAATTAGTTTTTTCCCATCAATTGTTAGGGAAGGAAAATATTCCAAAGCGCTTGAATTGATGGAGTCTCCTAAATTTATTGGAACAAATACATATTGGTTAGTGGGGTGTTTTTTTTCAAAGGCTACTGCAAATTCGTATACACCTTTGCGGTAGTTGGCTGCACGAATACTTTGTGAATTGAGTCCTTCAATTTGTGAGAAGCGGTTGATAGCATCGAGGGCATCTTTAAAACGACCTAGTCCTGCAAGTGAAATGGAATAAGGAAGTAAGTAATGAACAGCATAAATAGAATCTAGCTGAAAACCTTTTTCAAAATCAATGATTGAAGCGTCATATTTTTTCAGATTAGCATAGATGCCTGCTCTAGATAAAAAAGCATCTACAAATTTCGGTTCTATTTTAATTGCCTGAGTAATTTTTGAAATGGCGGATTCATATTGTTGATCCTGTGCTTCTTCATAAGCCTTTCCATAGAGTGCACCTGCTTTTTTGTTGACCTTATCTGGATTGTACCATTGCGAAAAGCCTAAGAAGGGCATGGTAAATAAGATAAAAAGTAGGGTGTTTTTTTGAATCATGTTAAGTTGAATTACCATAGATTTTCATTCCTGCATTGAAGGTAAAGCTAAATGGTTTTACTTGTATAAATAGACTGTTAAAGTGTTGAATTGTTTTGGAAATAGGGAATGAAGATTTTTTTAAGAAAATTAAGGCGTTGAATTGTATTTTATTAGATTTTTTAAAACCGAAGGGACCAGATTTTACAAGATTTCAAGGGCTTTTTTCTCTAGCAGTGTTTTTACTATAAATAGTTATTAAAATTAATGTACCTTTAGTCAACCCAAAAAGAACTTATAAAAAAAGCGTTATGAAAAATAAAAAATGCGTTTTGTCTTGCTTGATTATTCTGTTGACAGGAGTAATTTATTTTTCTGGGCAGGCTCAGCAAAAAAATGACAAATATCGCGCTAACTTTTCTGGCGAATGGCAATCCAAGGAGTCGATAAGTATGGGCGGAAATATTGTTTGCTCTTATGACTTGGGTGATCGTATGCTTTCTACAACAATGAAAATAGCAGAGCGGGCTGATTATCTAACCATTGAAATCCCCTACACTTCGCCTGGCGCAGGCCTTACTAAAAGCCGGGAAAAACTTACCTTCGACGGTAAAGTAATCCATTTTAATCAAGGCAAAGAAAGAGGAAAGAAGTTTACTGTCAATTATTCAGCTGATGGACAAACTATGACTATTAATTCAATCGTAAACTTGATGGTTCCTAATCCAAATAACGCCAATGTTCAGGAACAAGCATTGGTTTACGTAAAAGAGGTTTGGAAATTGAGTAATGGTGGCAAGTCTATTATTGTTCAGACCAATGCTAAATCAGAGATATTAGGAGCTGAGCGTTCCTGGGAGACCGTATTTGATAAAACTAATTAGTAGTCTAAAGCCTGCCACTTTCGTAACAGGCTTAGAAGCTAAAATTTTACCACAGTCTAATCAAATTTCGAAAAATTTGAGGTAATACTATTTAATGTTACCTACTTTCTTTTGTTCCTCATTTTTTGCCAATGGATTATATAATCTAAATTTTTTAACCCAGCACCCAATATTTAAACAACCTTCAAAGAAGGGATTTAAAATATTTTTTATTTATATTTCATTGAAATACCAACAATTGCTTTTTTCAAAATAGCTAATTGTCCTAAGTGAAAACTTTCGTGTTGTGCAAAAAAGGTAATTAAGCCTGCATTTGAATCGTCGCCCAGTAAGGGAAATTTAATGGGCGCTTCTTTTTCCCAAAAATCAAGTTCAATTTTTGAAAAACTATTTTCTAACAAATCTGAAGCTTTCTTCCATTCTTCTTTAATTTCAGTAATGGTTTTATAATCATCCTCTTTATTGGTCGGTCTAAAATCTTCAAAAAGACCAATATATGGATTATTTGCTGGTGGATTGCCCATTATACTACTGGCATTATATCTAGCCCAAATGATATGTGCAGCTACCCATTTTATACTATTTGTGTCTGGTGAAATGGTGACATTCGATTGTTCTTCTGTTATTCCTTCAATACAATTTGTAAATAACTTGGTGTTAAGCGTAAAGATAGTTAGGTTGTTATTTTTTCCCATTTTGTTTTTTTTAGTAAATATAGGTATTAAATAGATATTAAAATTATAATTTAATATAGCAGCGTGTTTATTTTATTTAATCACTATATAAAGATAGCAAACTGATGCAAGCCTATCGTAGAAACTAAAAAGGATCTGCGGTTTAACTTAAGTCTTTGATTTTCATGAAGCGCAATGAGAGTTGAACTCGCTTCGCCTAAGGGGTATGAAGATTTTTGAGAAAATGAAGGCGTTACTATGTAGTTAGTTTTTTTGGATAATCGAAAATCAAGCAATTTGAATCGATTAGAGGGAGTGTTTTTTACTAAATGATGCAAATTTAAAAATATTATTTAATTTAGTATCTTAAAGATACTAACTTATTTAAAGCCTAAATCAAATTGTAATGAAAAAACTATTATTATTTTTTATTGTATCAGCAACATTCATTGCTTGTAAAGACAATCAACATCGGAAGAACACGGGAGTTATTCAGCAAAATTTAAAAGGAAAAGTGCAGACCCTTACGGAAATAACTATCAACCTAGATAGTTCAGGGAATGCAAAATCCGATTCAACTTTCAAAATTTCAGAATTTACTACCGATGGTTATATTACAACAGTTACATCAAAAGATTCTTCTGGAAAAATTATTCAAATCCAAACCTTAGTATTAAATGCTGACGGCACAATGAAGGAAATGAATAAATCAAAGGAGGGTAAACAAATTTCTCGATTCACAGCTGAAGTTGATAAAAGCGGAAATTATACCAGTGGCAAAAATTACGACTCAACAAATAATCAAGATAGTTACCTAGCAGATTTAAAAACAAATGAATATGGTATTGTCTATTCCGGCAAAGAGTATTTCATGAACGGTAAAATAAAAAATACTTGGGATGCCAAATATGAAGGTCCAAATTTTATTGGATTTACTGCAACAGATAGTCTAGGTAAAACATCTCAGGGGGCAGTTAAACTGAATGAAAAAGGAGATGCTATAAAAGAGAATTATTCTTATTATGAAAAAGATAGTTTGATAGCTAAAAATTATACTTATAAATATGATAGTTACGACGATAAAGGTAACTGGACTTTGCGGTCAACTTATGATGAAAAAGAGAAAAAAGAAAGTATTGTAAAAAGAGTATTCGCTTATTATAAAAATTAACAGTAAATATTTAATCTTACAATAGTGCAAACAGTACTTTTTAAAATAAATGCAATACCCATAATCTAGAAATCTTTGATGGTATAAATTAGTGGTGCGACTAGCTATTTTCGACACTACTTTTAGTAAAATGATTTGTCAAAAAAAGGGAAAGCCGAAACCCTATTTAAGTAGGCAATATTTAATCATGAATTATGAAATCAGTTTTAATTACTGGAACAAGTAAGGGCATTGGTTTTGAAGCTGCCCTTTCATTTGCTCGTGGAGGCTATAAAGTTTTTGCAACCATGAGAAATTTGGAAGCTGCATCAACTTTACAAAAACAAATCGCGGAAGAATCATTGAATGTTATCATTTACAAAATGGATGTTGATTCTGATGAATCAGTTAAGCATTGCATTCAAAGTATTATTAAGGAGCATGGAAATATAGACGTATTGGTAAACAATGCAGGTATTGAGCGACATGGTTCAATTGAAGAATTACCAATGAGTGATTTTAAAGCAATTATGGAGACCAATTATTTTGGTGTCATTCGATGCATTCAGGCAGTACTTCCTCAAATGAGAGAAAATAAAAATGGTTGTATTATTAATGTCGGTTCAGTTGCAGGAAAAATTGCTAATACCCCTTTGAGTGCTTATTGTGTCAGCAAGTTTGCTTTGGAAGCGCTTATTGAGTCTTTAGCAGGAGAAGTGAAACCATTTAATATCAGGGTATCGTTAATTCAACCAGGTATTATTGACACAAAAATGGCACATGACGTTACTAAGGATAGCAATTCTAAATATCCACAGGTACTTCGTTTTGGAGCTATGTTCGAAGAATCGCTCAAACAACCCACGCCTCCTTCATTGGTAGCTGATCTGATGTTTGAAATAGCAAATGGAGACAGTTGGCAATTAAGACACCCTGTTGGTCCAACAGCACTTCCTTTTTTAGGATGGAGGGCATCTTTGACAGATGAACAATGGGTTGACTTTAATGCCCAAACTGATGAAGAGTGGTTCAATGCTGTTGAAACAACTTTTGGCATGAACGTAAGGCGGGGTAAATAGTTAAACGGATAGATTTATATACCTAGCGAGAACTTACAACAAATGTATTTGCAAAAGCTGGGTGGAAGAAATCACCACTAATGTTTCAAAACTAGTCTTTAAGTTTCTAAAAATACTACTGAGACCTCTAGCAATAGGGGTCTCTTTTTTTTCGAAACCTCATGCAAATCTCACGCGGAACCAATAAAAGATCCACTATTTAGTGTGTAGCTTGATTTTCCTTTAGCGATACAGGACTTTACCCCGTGATAACAAGGATGTGAACTTTGATAAAAAAAATTAAGGCACATTAATATATTTATGAATCTGCAAGGAAAGTTCCCACTGAGGATGTTCTTTGATATACTCAATGATCAGCGGTGTAATGGTAGAAGCCTTATCCCATTCTGGTTGCAAGTAAAGTTTACATTGGGGCGATACTAATAAAGCATATTGTTCTGCCCACTTAAAATCTGATTCATTAAATACGACTACTTTCAATTCATTAGCAAATGGAACGACTGCTGGTAAGGGCGATTTAAATTTTTTAGGAGATAAGCAAATCCAATCCCATGTTCCGCTTAGCGGATGTGCACCAGAGGTTTCAATATTAGTTTCAAATCCTTTTTCTTTTAGTGCTTTGGTTAATTGAGTAAGATCATGCATCAAGGGTTCTCCTCCTGTGATGACTACTAATCCTGCTGTTTTACCATTCGGAATGGAGGTGGCGTTTTGTGCAACAAGCGATACTATTTCATCAATTGTTTTTTTTGGATGAGCATTTGCATCCCAACTATCTTTTACATCACACCATACACAGCCTACATCACAACCGCCTAGTCGAATAAAATAGGCAGCTCTTCCTTGGTGGAAACCTTCACCTTGAATAGTGTAAAAGTGTTCCATTACTGGTAGTGAATGAGAAGCGTTGGTTGGTTGTTGATTCATTTGTAAAATGGGAAATCTATTGTTGATTTCCAGACTTAATATTTTTCTAATTAAATTTCTTCAATCAGTCAAATTAAGTGAGTGAAATTTTTTATTGAATGTGGGTGATTATTTATTTTTTGCAACACAAGCATTATAGGTATTCATCATCAATGCAGCAATCGTCATCAATCCAACACCACCGGGTACAGGTGTTATGAAACTACATTTGGGTGCAACATTTACATAATCAACATCACCTTTAATAGCAAAGCCACTTTTTTTGGTAGCATCAGCAACTCGAGTAATTCCCACATCTACCACTACCGCGTTTTCTTTCACCATATCGGCAGTTAAAAAACCTGGTCTGCCTAATGCAGCAACAATGATGTCGGCTTGTAAGCAAATTTCTTTGAGGTTGGGGGTATGACTATGACAAACGGTAACAGTACAATTTCCAGGATAAGAATTTCTATTTAATAATATGCTGATTGGTCGGCCTACGATATTACTTCTTCCAATAACTACCGCATGTTTTCCCTTTGTCTCTACTTTGTAATGCTCTAGCATCATGATAATTCCGTAGGGAGTAGCTGGCAAAAAAGTAGGAAGTCCTTGAACCATTTTACCCACACTCATCGGGTGAAAACCATCTACATCTTTATCTGGATGAATGAGGTTGATAATTTTTTCTTCACTGATTTGTTTAGGTAAGGGTAGTTGAACTAAAATGCCATCTACATCATCGTCTGCATTTAGTTTTTCTATCGCTTCGATAAGAACAGCTTCTTCAATATTGGGATCTAGTCTGATTAACGTACTAGTGTATCCGATTTCTTCGCAACTTTTTACTTTGCTGGCTACATAAGTTTCACTAGCACCGTCTGATCCAACTAAAATAGCTGCCAAATGAGGAGTTTTTTTTCCTGCCGCTTTAAGCAAGGATGTCTTTTCTTTTACCGCATCTTTCACCGCTTGCGATACTATTTTACCATCTAGAATTTGCATAGCGCAAAAATAGCAACAATTGTTTAAGAATATTGGGTAGACTTAATGAATAAAAAATTACGGCTATTATTTAAAGGATTGGTAATTATATAATAAAAAATTATTATATTACATAGACACAAAATAAGCACTCATTGAAAAGAATTTTATTGATTCACTTGGCTATTTTTCTTTTGAATATAACGGATGGTCAATCTCATCGTCAGCCAATTTCAGCCATCTATCTTGGTTTGGGAGCGTATAGTATGCATCAAGGGGATGTATTTTCTTTTGTAAATAACCAGGCTGCCTTGGCTCAAATAAAAAATGCTACAGCTGGTGTGTATGGAGAAAATCGATTTATGATGGCCGCTACCAGTATGTATTCAGCAGCAGTGGCTATTCCAAGTAACCGTGGAAATTTTGGAATTAATCTGGTGTACGCTGGTTTCAAAAATTTTAATGAATATCAAATGGGTTTAGCCTATGCTAGAAGTCTTGGTTCAGCCGTTGATATTGGAGTACAATTTAATTACTATGGCTACCGAATACCTTCCTATATCAACACCAGCACCTTAACGGTAGAATTTGGTACACTATTTCACTTAACGGATCAATTAAACGCGGGCTTTCATATTTATAATCCCATCGGAGCAAAAATGTTGAAGTCAAATGAACAATTGGCTGCGGTATATAAAATGGGTTTTGGGTATGATGTTTCCAAACTCTTCCTGATTGCCGCAGAACTGGTAAAGGAAGAAAATAGTTTCGTGAATTTAAACGCGGGTATTCAATATCAAATGGTGAAACAATTATTTGTAAGAATTGGGATGTCTTCTGCATCGGCTTCGTCTTATGGAGGGGTTGGAATTTGCTGGAATAATATGCGCTTAGATATAAGCGGTAGTTATCATCCGCAATTAGGCTGGTCACCAGGATTGTTAGTCATATTTAATGGTACAAATAAAATTATTTCACCTTCTTTTTTTTCAAAATAAGAGACGATATCATTTCATTCTACAGGATAAAAATTTTGAATGACAGCATTAGAAAGGGTACTATTGAATGAGCAAATAATCAGTAATTAAATTTTGAGATGCATATAATTCTTCAGGGTGGGTTGATAATTTCATTCATTCGATTTAGCCGGTTGAATTTTTATATATTATTTGGACTGATTATTATCCTGCTGCTGCCATTTACTTTGTTTGCTCAGCAGCCTGAATCTTCCCATTCAGAAGTAGAACAACAGTTAGAAGCAATTACAGAAAATTCGGAGGATAATGAAACGGAAGATGATTCTTTTATTCAGTCAATGCGTCGATTTTTAAAATATCCGATAAATCTATCCACCGCTAACCTGGCTACTTTACAGGAACTTTCTATATTTTCTGCCATTCAACTTCAGCAGCTGATTAGCTATCGAAATAGGTTAGGTAGTTTTATCAGTATCTACGAACTACAAGCTATTCCAAGTTTTGATATCAGGTTGATTGAAAAAATTCGTCTATACGTTACCGTTAGTAATTTACTAAATAGTCGAGAAGATATGGGTAAACGAATGAGTGATGGAACACATACAATGCTCACAAGAATAACTCAGGTAATTGAAAAATCAAAGGGATACCTGATAGCTCCTGGCAGTCAAAATAATTTTTATCCAGGGTCTAATCAAAAGATTTTAGTTCGATACCAATATCAGTATAAAAATTTATTACAGTATGGAATCCTTGGTGAAAAAGATGCAGGAGAGAATTTATTTAAGGGGGCACAAAAGAAGGGTTTCGATTTTTATTCAGCTCATTTTTTTGTCAGAAATAGGGGGATTATTCGGTCCTTAGCAATTGGCGATTTTACGGTTAATTTAGGGCAAGGTCTAACCCAGTGGCAGAGTCTTGCGTTTAAAAAAAGTTCGGAGGTAATTAATAATAAACGTCAATTAGCAGTTTTAAGGCCTTATCATTCTGTTGGCGAAATTAATTTTCATCGAGGAGTTGGAATAACGATTGCTAAAAATAAAATAGAGGCTACCACTTTTTTATCATACAAAAAAGTGGATGCTAATATTATTTACGATAGTGTTGGCAAGGCAGATTTTATTTCTTCCTTTCAAAATTCAGGGTTACATAGAACTTCTTCTGAGTTGAATGATAAGGGTGCTCAGCGGCAATTTATTGTTGGAGGTAATGTAGCCTATACTTCTAATCGATTACATGTAGGATTCAATGGAGTGCATTACCAATTTGCACTTCCTATAAAAAAACCTTCGGATCTATATAATCTTTATTCCCTTGCTGGAAATAAATTGGGTAATTATAGTCTGGATTACAGTTATGGTTATAGAAATAGTCATTTTTTTGGAGAAGCAGCCTTTACCAATTCATTTGATAAAGCTTTCATTAATGGTTTAATCGTTAGCGTAGATCCGAAAGTAGATCTAAGTATTTTGTATCGGAATATTTCGAAGAGTTATCAATCTTTATATACTAATGCATTTTCCGAAAATACTTTTCCTACTAATGAAAAGGGATACTATTTTGGAATAAGTACTCGACCAGCTGTAGCTTGGCGGGTGGACGCTTACGCTGATTTCTATCAATTTCCATGGCTAAAATATCAAGTGGATGCTCCTGCTATTGGAAAAGATTATCTACTACAAATTTTATACAAACCCAACAAGCAACTTGAAATGTATATTCGTTTTCGAACAGAATCTAAATTTAAAAATTTAATCCGGATGATTTAATTCTATCACCAGTTATCTCAGCAAATAGGCAAAATATTAGATCACAAATTAATTTTAAAATAAATTCCAATATTACATTTAGAAATAGAGTTGAAATGGTTTGGTTTGCAATTCATCCCTCGGATATTCAAAAAGGATTTTTAGCTTTTTCAGATTGTATAGTCAAACCCATGATGAAAAGGTATTCAGGAGGTATTCGGCTGCAATATTTTGAAACGGATGATTATAATAGTAGAATATATGCCTATGAAAATGATCTATTGTACAGCTTTTCCATTCCAGTTTTCTACGACAAGGGTTTTCGTTATTATCTAAATTTTAATTATGGACTTACTAAAAATACTACGCTTTGGTTGAGATGGTCACAAACTATTTATAAGGATAAGTCATCCATTGGGACTGGTTTGGATGAAATAATGGGGAATAAAAAATCAGAAATTAAAATGCAGTGGCAATTTCAATTGTAGTAAAATGGTGGCTTATTTAAAAAAAGAAGGCATTAGTATAATCTAGATGAATAGTTGCAGTAAAGGTTTATAGCTATAATTATCAGACGGCATCACTATTAATTCTCTTTGTAATTATATTTGCATCAAATAATCGAATATTATGAGCAGTATACCTGAACAACCCGGTCAACTCAATATTGAAATTTCAGAAGAAATTTCAGAAGGCACTTATGCCAATCTCGCTATTATAACCCATAGTCATGCTGAATTTGTAGTTGATTTTGTGAATGTAATGCCGGGTACTCCTAAAAGCAAGGTAAAGAGTAGGATTATACTTACACCCTTTCATGCTAAGCGACTGATGAAAGCGCTGGTTGAAAATATAAATAAATTTGAAGCTGCCAATGGTACCATTCAAGATATGGAGCAAATTGAAATTCCATTTACTTTTGGTGGTCCGGTTGCCCAAGCCTAGTTTTTTATTTCTTGCAATAATTTACTAAATTCTTTTGCTGAATTAATTTAGTAAGCAATCAAATATAGGAGACACTTTTTTATTCGGGGGTAGCTAATTCCGTAAACAATGCTTTTTGTTTTTCAGTTAGGTTAGTAGGAATTTTAATAGAATAGGTAATGTATAAGTCACCAAATTCTCCTTCTTTTTTATAGAGGGGAAATCCTTTTCCTTTTAATCTAGTTTTGGTACCGTTTTGTGTTTCGGGTTGAACTTTTAATTTTATTTTCCCGCTCATGGTTTCTATGGTGATATCACCGCCTAAGACAGCAGTATATAATTCTAAGTCTTCATTTAAATAGAGATCATTCCCTTTGCGTTTAAATCTAGGATCATTTGCAATAGCAAAAGTTAGGTATAGATCACCGTTAGGTCCACCATTTACACCAGGTGCACCATACCCTTTTAGTTTAATCGATTGACCGTTTTCTACACCAGCAGGAATTGTAATTCGGACAGTTTTTTCATTAATAGTCATGGTTTGTTGGTGAGTGGTGTAAGCATCTCTAAGGGAAAGTTGCAACTGGCTGTTGTAATCCTGACCTCTATACTTTGCTTTGCTTCGACTACCCCCTCCGCCAAACATGGAAGAGAAAAAATCCGAAAAATCATCTCCTTCAAAACCACCTGCACTGCCTTGTCGTCCGTTTCTTCTTCCCGATTGGCGAGCTTGTTCATATTGATCCGAATGTTGCCAATCTTTTCCGTATTGGTCGTATTTTTTTCTTTTAGTAGGATCGCTCAAAACTTCATTGGCTTCATTAAGTTGCTGAATTTTTTTATTGGCATCTTTATCAGTTGGATTAAGATCGGGGTGAAGTTTTCTTGCTAATTTTCGGTAAGCATTTTTAATCTCTTCCTCAGTAGCAGTTTTTTTAATGCCTAATATTTCATAATAATCTATGAACTCCATTGGTAATATAGTTAGTGATTTAAATAATTTGATCTTCGGTTGTATTCCTGTCAATGTTAATTTGAAATGAATGACTGATCGATTGTGAATTTTACAAAATTAATTTTTTAAAGTGGTTTATTGCTGCGATTTTTTTATCTCTATTTTATTAATTGGCTAATAGCTCAGTTAATATACGCTATTGTGTTCAATTGACAAAGCAACTTTTGAACTAGATAGCGGACTTGTAAGAATGGTTAAATTTTTTTATAGAGTAGAAGAAAACGGTAAATTATAAGTAGGTAAAAACTTCTTGCCGTTGATTATCCTAAATTAGCCATTACAGTTATTTTGTTTTTTGGATAAAATGCCCCTTTTACAATCGTGATTTGAATTATCTTCGCAATACATCATGTCAAAATTTCTCATAGTAGGCTTAGGTAATATCGGAAACGAATATGCGAATACACGTCACAACATAGGCTTTGACGTGATCAATGCATTGGTACAAAAGCATGGTGGAAGTTTGCAAGTAGAGAGATTGGCTTATGTGGCTGAATTGAAATGGAAAGGGAAAAAGTTAGTTTGTATTTGCCCTACTACTTATATGAATTTAAGTGGTCGTGCTTTTAAATATTGGATGGATAAAGAGAAAGTATCTTTAGAAAATACGCTTACCATTGTAGATGATCTGGCTTTGCCATTAGATAAGATTCGACTAAGGGCTGGTGGCTCACCTGCTGGACATAACGGATTGAAAGATATTCAGCTAACCCTTGGTACGGATCAATATCCAAAGTTGCGTTTTGGTATTGGTAACGAATATCCAAAAGGTATGCAGGCTGATTTTGTTTTAAGTAAATGGTTGAATAGTGAATTACCAACTGTAAAATTGAAAATCGATAAGTGCCTGGAGATTATAGAAAATTTTGTCACTATCGGTATCGGACAAACGATGAATGAGGTAAATAAGTTGTCCATTAAGGCGGATTAATTTTCGGTGATATATTTTTTAAAATCAACCAGTCATATAGTTTTTTTTAAATATGATTGTTCTATATTGGCAATCCTTTCAAATATTTTTAATTTCAATAAATATGAAGATTATATGTGTAGGTCGAAATTATTCGGCACACGCCAAAGAGCTTGGCAATGAAATACCTGAGGAGCCAGTTATTTTCATGAAACCTAAAAGTGCCTTATTACAGAGCAATACCCCCTTTTATTATCCAGAGTTTACCAATGAGCTTCACTATGAATGTGAATTGGTTTTGAGGGTGTCCAAAAACGGTAAATACATTCAGGAGAAGCAAGCTGCCAATTATTACAATGCCATTACTACGGGTATCGATTTTACAGCGCGTGATATACAGAATGAGCTTAAAAAAAAGGGTTTACCCTGGGAAAAAGCTAAGTCATTTGATAATTCTGCGGTAGTAGGAAAGTTTATTGATATTGTTCCAGGATACATGGAGAAGACCATTAATTTTAGTTTTTATAAGAATAAAGAGTTGGTTCAAAAGGCCAATTCTAGTGAGATGATCCACCATTTTGATTATATTGTTTCGCATATTTCCAACTATTTTTCAATCAATATTGGAGATCTAATTTTTACAGGTACTCCCTCAGGAGTGGGGGAATGTGTATCGGGCGACGAATTAGAAGCTTATATTGAAGAGGAGATGCTGTTGAGCTTAGAGGTAAAGTGATAAATTGTTGATTAGTGAATAAGCTTTCTGCTATTTACCAAAAACGACTATATTTGCACCCCGAAATGTCGGGGTAGCTCAGCTGGTTAGAGCATCGGATTCATAACCCGAAGGTCGGCAGTTCAAGTCTGCTTCCCGATACTAAGCCTAATTTCTTTATTATTAAGGAGTTAGGCTTTTTTAATGTATGAATTTTACTGTTTATATACTTTATTCCCCCACTAGTCAAAAGCATTATACTGGATTTACTTCTAATCTAGAAGCAAGGGATTCATATCCGCCTCGGCGAACGGCAGTTCAAGTCTGCTTCCCGATACTAAGCCTAATTTCTTTATTATTAAGGACTTAGGCTTTTTTAATGGGATTTCTTTTTGATTATTATGGCAGTAGAGTTAACACTTTTGTCCATAGACCATGATTATTCTACCTCTTTCCTGCACTTGTTCAGACCTAAAAGTGTTTCCCAAAAATTGACTCCTGCTAGAAAAACAGCAGAGTGCTAGTGGAAGAAGTGCAACCACATAAGGAGTACAAAATGCTGTATAGGATAATAAAGCATTGGTGGTAATATAAGTTGTTTAAAATAGTAGCTACATTTTTAGATTTAATAGCCCAATTGACTGTAATTCAAATAGTTGGGTTATTTTAATTAATTAAAATCAAGCTAATTTCAAGAACGTAGAAAAATATTTATATGTAATTGAATTGTGTACCCATTTAAGGAAATCAAATTTAAAATAAATTGCGTATTAAATAAATAAGCCTATTATTGTTTAATTAAATATTCATTCCTTGCAACAATTATTAAACAATAAATTGATTAATTAATCTATATTTTGCCTTAAATATTATGACTTTACCTTCATTTACTTTTAATTAAATGCCTGGTAAAGTAAGCGTTTTAATAAACATTACAGCTTGCCCAAAATAGAATCTATTTCCCTGATTTTTCCCCAATCTCCTCTTAATTACTAATTAATAGTTTATCTATTGATTTTATAAGCACACCAAGCATACAGCTTCTAAATTATCGTTGATTCAAATTAATAAGTAAGAATTTATTTAAAAATATTTATTATCAAAAATGGAGTCCAGCAACCATTCAAACGGGGCGTCATTCTGAAAAGCCATATGAGTAGGAGTAAAAAAATTAAAAAAATGAAAAAACAATTAATTTTTGTCGCATTGACTTTGATAAGCTTTGCGCCATTCGCTCAACAAAAAACTAGTACCGTGAATGCCGGTTTTTGGAAAGTTAAAATGGGGCAAGCTCCCTCTTTTGTTGATGCTTCCGAAACATTTATAACTAAATTTTTTCCGGTAAAAGATGGCAAACCTCAAATATACGGATACAATATTTCCGGAGGGAAACACAATGGAGAATATTTGTTTATGAATAATGCGGGTAAAAGTTTTACTGATAGAGATGTTGTGACACCTGCTACTATAGATAATATAAGATGGAGTGATAATTGGAACTTAACTGTTGCACCCCATGTTGAAAGAACAACCAATGATATTTTAGTCTATAGACCTGAAATGTCCAACCTCGGAGTAGACGAAAAGTCAGAAAAATTTGTGAACACAGAATGGACGGTTAAAGATGGTGGTTCCAAAGGGTTTACTGATGTTTTGAAAAAAATGGCAAAAGTTTGGGATAAATTAGGAAGAAAATTTGGGGTTTGGTCAACATTTACGGGGGAAACTAGATATTATGTGGTTAGATATTTGCCTAATGGATGGAAAGATTTAGATGATACAAAAAATTCAGATTTTGCTAATGCTTGGGAAGAAATATATGGTAAAGGTTCTTGGGATAAAGACTCTTTAATTTTTGCTAATTCGTGGTCTAGAACCGATAGATTTATGATGACTTTAAATAAAAGATTAACCAGTAAGTAAATACTACTATAAAAATAAAAAAATGAAAAAACTATTATTATGTTTTCTTGTATCAGCATCATTGATTGCTTGTACAAATCCGTTAGAAAAAAATAGTACAGAAGACGCAAACATGGCAACATTTAGAGAAAATTCTAAAATTGTGAAAACACTTTTAGATGGTTTTGTAACGAATGAGTTTGATAAAACCGATAGTTTAATATCAGATACTGCCAAGTTTGATTCTCCAGGATTAGGTGTAGGTATTTTAAATAAAACTGAGAACCTAACTGCTCTTAGAGCACTACGCGCTTTAGATACTGAAGTAAGTTATACAGAATTACAATTTTTACCTACTGTAGATACTGCAACCTTAAAACCAGATGGCAATGTTAGGGTTTTTGCAAAATGGTCTGCCGTTGGACAAAATGGAGCTATTGTTAATAACAAGTACTTTGCTGTTTTTGAATTTAATACCGATCATAAACTTATATATGTTGATGCGTATCAAGATATGACTGGAATTATGCAAGCGTTGACTGCACCTTCAAAAAAGTAGTTTAAGTTTGAAAAAATACGACTGAGACCTCTAGCAATAGGGGCTCAGTTATTTCATGAATTTTAAAAATAAAACTGCAATCACTATTATTTCTCAGACTCTTATTTAATCATTGAAATGGACTACACTCTATTTCTAAATCAACTATTATGAAAAAAATCGCATTATTTCTAATTATAACATTATCATTATTTGCCTGCACTCCAAAACAAAACGAAACTTCATCCAGTGCAGATGATGCAGCAATGGCTGATTTTAAAGAAAACTCAAAAACTGTATTAGAAGGTTTTGAAAATTTTTCAAAAAATGATTTAAATGCATTCAGCGCCCAATTATCAGATTCTGTTAAAGTACATGGTCCAGCTTATGGTGAAGAAGCATTAGCTAGTAAAACAATACAAATACAAAGGCTTGCAGGTTTTCACAAATTACTGACCAATATAAAAGCTAATGATATTAAACTTTTACCTGGAGTAGATGAGCTTACTTTTAAACCAGATGGAGGTGTGAGAGCTTATGTAAGATGGACAGATGATGCTATTGCAAATGGAGCGAAAATTGAACATAAATTTTATGGTGTATACCAATTTAATAAGGACCATAAAATAGTTGATATTGATGAATATTTTGATGTTAATGGGCTTATAAAAGCTGCTACTGAACCAAAAAAGTAATTAAATATTAAATAAATTTTTAGTCAATTGTTTGACAAAAAATTTTATTGAATTAACTAATAAAGGAAATCTACTAAATCAATTTGTTAACTCAAAAAAAAATGAAAATGAAAAAAAATTCTATAATTCTACTAGTATTTCTGATGTTTATAAATTCAGCAATAGCTCAAACCAATAAGAATGGAATCATTTATGACAAACACCCAGCAATCAATATTGCCGAAGAGTTTTTGCAAGCTTATGTTACCAATAATGTTGTAGTATTAAAAAAACTTGCAGATACAGGTTTTAAAGCTTACAATAACTTGATTAATACCTGGATTAATAAGGGTGAAGATATTGACGGTTTAATTAAAGACTCAAAATGGTTAAGTACGAATATGATCAGTTTTTCTATCAAAAGAAGAGGTACATCCTATCCAGATGCTTTTGAATATAAGGATGGGGCAGGCTTGAGGGTACAAACTTTTGATATTT
Source organism: Ferruginibacter sp. (assembly GCA_030831945.1). Lineage (GTDB taxonomy): Bacteria > Bacteroidota > Bacteroidia > Chitinophagales > Chitinophagaceae > Ferruginibacter. Next base: position 34,389 of record JAURKC010000024.1, on the reverse strand, counting down.
TTTATTGGATATCAAAAAATACCGGCTTTAAAGTAGAAACACCTTATGACTGTGAATTTATATTCAATAAAGAAGGAACTAAAATTAGAAGATTGAGAATTAATATGAGTACAGCAGAATGGCAAAAAGCAAGTGATATGGAAGGAACTACAGCCAAAAATAGTTCAGTGGAAAACGGGACCATTTATAAAGACCATGCTAATATTATAAAAGTAAGAAAATTGATGACTTTCTTTGAATTAGGAAAAACAGATGAACATATTGCTTTATATGATAAAAAAGCAATAATTAATGATGTGAATTTTCCAGTCGGTTTAACATTAGAAGAATTTAAAAAAAATTCAGCTGGTCTATTAGAAAAATTCCAAGTACTTGGAGTGGATGAAATTGGATATCCAGATTTATTAGCTTACAGCGGTTCAGATCAAGTTGTTCTTTCATGGTGGGTAGTTCGCTTAAAAAATAAAGTAACAAATGCTACAATCAAAGTGCCCGTTCATTATCAGCATGAATTTGGAGCTGATGGTTTAATAACAAAAGCAACTGCTTATTATAATTTAGGGTTATTGAAATAATAAAATTATTTATTGTATCTTCAGATCAATAGAAAGTTATAAAATATTAAAAAATACAACAGAGACCTCTAGTAATAGGGGTCTCTGTTATTTTTAACTGATGTGTAATAACAATTACAAAATACTGTAAAGGATGGAAATCCAAGCATAATGCTCCCCTTGCGAAAAGGCACAAATCACTATTCTTAAAACAAAAAGCCCCAGCTGCTTATTGCAAGCAGTGCTTTTCGTTTAAATGAATCAATAATCTTCCAGGACGAGACATACACTACAATTCATGCTAAGCCAATTTCAGTCCTAAAACCAATGCCCACATTAGCGCAAAACTGATTAACATGGATATATTGACTAGCATTCCTGCAATTTTGGTGTCATATGCTAATTCATCAGAAAAGGGAAGTAAAGCCATCCCTACAGGAATAATTAAAACAATCAATAGCACATGGCGATAAAGTGGCTCGAAAGGTAAAAAGTAAAAGCACAAAAAACCTAGGGTAAGTCCCCAGAAATATCGAATGGCCAATACTTTTGAAACTTGTTGGAAGGTTTTGGAATTTAACGGCATATTCAAGTAAATGCCCATAATTAGTAAGGCGATTACCTTATTTCCTCTGGCTAAAATATCTAAAATTTCAACTACTATAGTGGGTAATTCAAAGTGGGAGAGATTAATAATCATACCAATCAACAAAGCCTGAAGGGGGACCAATGTAATGATTTTAAGAAAAGCATTTTTGATATTTTCTTTTACAGTTACTCCTTCTTTTTTATCCGAAAGAAATACACCAGTTCCATATACCAAGCCAAAAATAGCTAAGGAATTTCCCAAATCGAACATGGCTGCATAAACCATTCCAGCTGGTCCCCAGATACCTTCAATCAATGGATATGCAAATAAACCTAAATTAAAGCCGCCACTTCCCATTATTAATAGCGCTCTAAGCTTGGAGCCTTGGCGTTTAAAAAACCAAGCAGCTGTAAGCATTGAAAAAATTGAAAAGCAAAGAGAAATAATAGGCAATAATAAAAGCTTTGATTCCAAATGCACTCGCATCATAGTAACTATGATCAATGCAGGAAAAGTGGTGTGCATTAATAATTTCGAGATTACCTTTCCTTCTTTCTCAGTAATTATATTTTTATACTTCAGGAAATAACCAAAGGAAATAATCGCTAGGGCACAGATAAAAACGGTATTAGTCTGGTTCATAGGATTTGCTAAGTACTGATTTTTATTTTGTGGATCAGCAATGTATTAGGAAATGAAAAGCTTCTATTTTTTTAATTCAATATCAAACCAAAAATTATTGTGAAGATATTTACAAAAGGGATACAATAAATAGCCTTATTGATATTTTGTTTGATTTATATGCTAATTTTATTAAATCGTTTAAATTATCATTGGGTGCAATCTTTTGTTTATGATTAAAAACCTAGTTTTTATAAATTTGTTTTTCATCTCTTTACTTTCGGTAAGTAAAAGCTATGCTCAAAATATTCCGATGACATTTCATAATGGTTCATTTTGGTCAATCTATTTAAATATTCCAGGTGTGATGAACCCAAATTTAAGTCCAAAATCAAATAGTGGGGTAAGTTTGAATGCTGGTCAAGAAGTCTTTTTCTTTCCTAATGGAAAACGTGGAAAGAAGGAACTACTATTTATTGTGAGTCCTACTTGGAGAAGAGATACCATTTTAGCAATAGACGAAATGATTAGTTCCCGTAAGAAAAGTGTAGGCTTTTAAATTATAAAAACGAGTTGTCTTTGTCAATAAACTCAAATAATAATAAAAAGAAATCTAGAACATATCTTCAATCGCTGATATTCTGAAGATGTTTTGCTAGGGTTATATTGTTTTTTTAATATTAACCTATCGTACTAATTTTACAACAGAGTCAATAAAATATTAAGCTAACTGAAATGGAAAAAATAGACATTGATAGAATCATTGAAATGGCCTGGGAAGATCGTACTCCTTTTGAAGCAATTACCTTTCAGTTTGGTTTATCTGAAGCAGAAACAATTAAGTTAATGCGGACTGAATTAAAGCGAAACAGTTTTAATCTCTGGCGTAAAAGAGTGAATAGCGGGGTGAGTCAAAAGCATTTAATGAAAAGGAGTGAAAATATGTTGCGATTTAAATGTTCTAGACAAAAAGCAATTTCAATGAATAAGATAAGCAAACGATAGGTTATTCTGAATAAATTAAAATGAACAGGGCATTTTATGCCAACCCCCTCTTTCCTAAACTATTTAAAAAAATCAGGAGGGCAGTCAAATTGATTAATCAATAGAAGAAATAAACAAATTACTATTCCACCGACTTATTGTTTGTATTTCTGAGACTGTATAAATAGAAAGATATGATTGAGAATAAAAAGCCAATCAGAATGATTATGTAATTCATTGGCTTTTCTATAGTTAAGGACATTCTTATTAAAATAGTTGTAATAATAAAGCTGGCATTTCTAAAAATAGTGAAAAAGGAAAAATGATAAATAAAAGAAATGATGAGTAGTAGTACATCAATAAATATCATAATTGAAAAAAAGTCTGTGTAAAATACGGTATTAGGATCAGGGTAATTTTGTTTTGATTTTAATGCTTCCACCATTTCTGTACCCCAAACAAAAAAACTACCTATGCTGAGCAGCAATAAAATTAATATCATACCTAATGATACTAATTTTTTTATATTGATAAAATTAGTAAGCTCATTAACAATTTCTGACTTACGATTATTTTGGTAAATCTTGTAATACAAAATAGTAAGGCCAAGCATAATCAATGCAGCCAGCAAATCATATAGTAGACTAATAAACTCGGGATTATTAATATTAATAGAATTTTTTAAATCAAGATCTGCTATATCATGAAAAAAGCTTCTTAAGGTAATTAGGGTAATTACCTCAAATTGCTTCCCAATAAATTCAGAAATAGATTTAGATATGATGATAACTAGTAGAAATACTTCGTAAAATAGTATAAAACTAAAGGGCGTATAGATTGCCTTTAAATAGCTATGCTGCAGATTTTTGAAATAAATAAAGTTATTTCCTAAAAAAATAATCAATAAATGAAAAAGGAAGGCAAAAACTGCAACACGCAGAATCAGTAATTCTACTCTTCGTACATTTTTTGCATTGAAATAAGCATCAAAATAACCACCTGATTTTTTTAATAGACTATTCATAGTGCATTTTTTAGTGCTTATTTTAGCCCCTAAATTTATTCAATGCTAAAATAAATGCTACACCAAACAGGAGGGTTATCAGTCCTGCGAAATACGGTATAATTTCTATCATTTTTGATTGTTTATTAGTTTTAGCAATATAGCAAATCCTAATATAGAGGGAACCCATAAACCAATAAAAATACCGGCTTCTTTTTCTCCTTTAAACCATAAAATTTCTGAGAAAATTAGTGATGAGAAGGCCGCTAAAAACATAATAATATCGGAAAGTGTAAATTTTTTAAGCATATTTTTTATTTAATAAATTGTAGGATGATTAATTGTAGTATTTATTAATTATTTTATTAAGTATAGTAAGCTTTATAAAAATAATGAATTAATTACAGACTTGAACAGAAATATTGAGGATTTTATTTATTTCAAGCATTTGAAGATGTAAATAAAATTCTAACTAGTTTGTTAATGGATAACTCTGAAATAATTAATTCTAAGAAAATTTTCTGAGATAGTATTTTTTAAAAAGGGCCCTTAGTGATAAGAGCCCTTTTTAAAAAATACTTAAATTTCAAGTTATTTAGGTAAAACAACAGCATCAATAACATGAACAACACCGTTTCCTGCTTTTAAATCTGTAGCGGTAACAGTGGCAGTTCCACCTTTTTCATCAGTTAATATTACCTTACCATTTTTTAATGAAGCAGTTAATGTTCCACCGCTCACTGCTTTCAAAGTAACTTTTCCTTTACCGTCATTAATGGCTTTAACTACTGCAGCAGCATCCAAATTTCCAGCTATAACATGATAAGTCAATATCTTAGTTAAGGTAGATTTGTTCTCAGGTTTTAAAAGAGTTTCTACAGTTCCTTTTGGTAATTTCGCAAATGCTTCATTGGTTGGAGCAAAAACCGTGAAAGGTCCAGCACTTTGTAAAGTACCTACTAAATCTGCAGCTTTTACAGCAGCAACCAATGTTGTATGTGCTTTAGAACCTACCGCTACATCAACAACTGTTTTTTGAGCTGATGCAGATAAAAAACCTCCGATCAGAATAGTCAATAAAATTTTCATTTTCATAAATAATTAATTTGTTTAGTTTTTCTAACATATACATTGAAAAAAAGTTTAAATTTTGAGGCCATTTGCAAAAAATTAACAACTTTGTTTATTTTTATTTGTGAAATTTAATCAGAAAGTTAAACAGTATAATCAGGTGTACAAAAGCCGATAAAATAATTGGTAAATCATATACGAATTAAAAATATATAAAAATAAATATTTTAACAAAAATCAAACTTTATTAAAAAATAATTGTTAAATTTAATATGGAGACCAGATACCATCAAAAACGGGGAGTAACCGAAAATCCTAAAGAGTAGGACAAATCAAAAAACTTGTAATATGGAAAATTTAAAAATCGCTAGTGACAATTACGTGGCATTCACGTTTTTCATCGGCACAATGGCCATGATGGCTGCATCGGTTTTCTTCTTTTTTGAATTGAGCAACACTTCTAAAAAGTGGAGAACATCTGTTTTGGTTTCAGGATTAATCACTTTCATTGCAGCAGTTCACTACTACTACATGAGAGGTTACAATCTTGCTACAGGAGATTCTCCTACCTTTTTCAGATACGTTGATTGGATCCTTACTGTTCCATTAATGTGTGTGGAGTTCTATTTAATCACAAAGAAAGCAGGTTCAAAAATCAGCTTACTTTGGAAGTTGATCTTTGCTTCACTTGTAATGTTAATTACCGGTTACATTGGAGAGGTTTTAGATCCTACTAAAAGCGTACTTTGGGGTGTAATTTCAGGAGCAGCTTATTTCTATATTGCTTACCTAGTTTGGTTTGGAGAAGTTGCGAAGCTTTCTCAAAGTGCTGGACCACAAGTAGCAAAAGCTACAAAGATCTTAGCTTGGTTCGTATTAGTTGGTTGGGCTATCTACCCTCTAGGTTACATCCTTGGAACTGAAGGTGGTTTGTTTGGAATGAAGCTAGTAGAAGATAAAGCAGCTGCGTTACACGCTATGGATATTGTTTACAATATTGCTGATGCGATTAACAAAATTGGCTTTGGTTTAGTTATCTATGCTTTAAGCAGAAATGAAGATTAATTTATTTCTTTATAAATAAAAAAAAGGGTTCTTCAATTTATTGAAGAACCCTTTTTTTATAAAGTATAGATTAAAAAATATATCAATGCAAAACCATTTTACTAAGGTAGATTATCTGTTTGCAGGTGCTGGGGCTTCTGCAACGCTGCTGCTTATGAATATGGAAAAGCAGGGACTGCTGAAAGATAAAAAAATTTTGATTTTAGATCCTGACGCCAAAGATGATAATGACAAAACCTACTGTTTTTGGGCTGAACAAAATCAACAACTTACTGAAAGTTGCCGTCATTTGATAAGTCATCAGTGGGAGGAAGTAAGCGTCAATCGGAACAAGCAAGAGTCCTTGTTACCTAAAAAATATTTTCATATTTCAGGTATTGATGTTTACAAAGAATTAAAACGTATCATTGATCAATATCATTTACAAAGAATACAAAGTTCCGTTGTTGAATTAATTTCTATAGAAAATGGAGTTAAGGTAATTACCGATAGCAATATTTGGGAGTCCTCCTTCGTGTTCGATAGTAGGCCGCCGAAATATTTACCCCTTCAAAATGATGATGCCCATTTACTTCAATCTTTCATTGGTTATGTGATTACAACTGATGTGCCGATTGCTAATGTACATTGTGTAGATCTGATGGACTTCAATGTAGAGCAATTAGGGGCTACCCAATTTGTCTATGTTCTTCCATTGGGTGCTGGCAAAACACTCGTTGAATTGACACGTTTTGGATTAGCCTCCCTTACTCCGCCAGAAGCCAATCCCGTATTAGATTTATATATTACCCAACGATTTGGTAATTATCAAATTTTACATACTGAAATAGGCTGTATCCCGATGAGTACAGCAGCTATTTCTGTTGAAACTATACCAGGGGTTATTCCTATCGGAGGCAGAGCTGGTGCAGTTAAACCAAGTACTGGTTATGCGTTTAAAAATATGTTTAGTCATGGGGAAAGATTAGCGGATAGTTTAAAACGAAATCTTCCGCCAGTAGTAATTACTGATTCTTCTCGTTTTCGATTTTATGACCGGCTATTACTGTTGATACTCTCTAAACAGCCTTCCCTTGGAAAACCAATTTTTGAAGCCTTGTTTAAAAAAAATGAAGCAAAAAATGTATTCAAATTTTTGGATGAAAAGTCAACGCTGATTCAAGATATTCGAATCTTTTTGACTTTACCAATGCAACCATTCTTAAAAGCAGTAGGATGGGTCATGTCATCAAGAATGCAAAGAATAAAAACCCCTTTTATGGTATTGCTTTTATCCTTGCTGTTATTATTTCTACATAAAATGGTGCCTAATATATTTGACTTTTTACAAATAACGATATTCACGGCGGGAATGTTTTTGGTAGGCATTCCACATGGTGCTGTTGATCATTTGTTGGAGACAGGCAATTTTAAAAGTCCAATTAAACTAAGCTTTATCATTAAATATATTAGTTTGGCTTTGTTCAATTTAGTGGTATGGATTTTTTTTCCAATGGTTGCCTTAGTATTTTTTATTGGTTATTCTGCATGGCATTTTGGACAAACCGATTGGAAGGAATGGCAAGCCCAAAAAATTAATGTGATAAAGAATGCCACCTGGGGAATATTCATTTTAAGTATCATTCTATGTGGGCACTTAGTTGAAACCAATAATATTTTGGATAATATGCAGGTATTCAAAATTCCATTGACCGATAAGGAGGGAAAAATAGCTAGTACTTTGCTTTCAATCGTAGCTATCACCTGGGCAATCTTAGAAAAAAGATGGAGGATGTTGTTAAGTTGTCTTATGCTGTTGGTGAGTATCGAGTTGCCTCTAATCTCCTCATTTGGTTTATATTTTATCGGGCAACATAGTTTGAATGGCTGGTCGCATTTAAAACAAGGAATGAGCGTTGATAACAAATCGCTCTATTGGAAGGCATTGCCATTTACTATTGGCTCGCTAGTGCTATTCGCTGTTTTTATTTACTTATTGAAAAATAATTATTTAGCTGAATTCAATGAAAGTCTACTCACTATTTTTTTTGTATTTATCTCTTGTATTAGTTTTCCTCATGTGATGGTGATGAATCGGTTTTATCATTTGAAACTGAATAAATAAGTTAAAATATTGTTTTTGTACTTTAACTTATTTATTACTTAATTTCCAATCCATTAAAATCTAAAAATTAAATGCCTACTCAATGATAGTAGTTGAGTTAAGGGAGTATCTTTCTCAATTTTCACTAAATAGTACACCTAACTAGCATTCAAATTATTTGTTATTATCCAACGCTTATCTAGTCGCCTTAATCACTCCTCTGAAATAACCAATATCTTCCCCAATACCCATAAATGGATTGCTCATATCCTTTTCGTGTTCTAAACCTACTACACCGGTATAGCCTACCTTACGTAACATTTTAACAAAGGCTGGGAAGTCAATAATACCTCGGCCGATTTCAAGTGAGTAACCTAGTTTTGTTGGTGCTGTTACATCTTTTAAATGAATGTCAAATACCCTTGACTTATACAATTTGAGATCAGCTACCGCATCTTTTCCTGCTCTGGTATCATGGCCAATGTCTAAACACATTCCCATTCTTGGATCAAGATCTTTTACATGATTCCAGACATCTTCTGCATCTGGATAGATAGCAATATCCGGACCATGCAAATGAATAGCCAATTTAATATCATATTCTTTTACCTTATTATTGACGTAAGGAAGTAACTCGTAATTGGGAACGCCGATGATCATTTTTACACCCACCTTTTTGGCATATTCAAAGGCACGATCTACTTCAGATTCAGACTTTAAATAAATAGGGCCTACTGCATAACCTATCACTCCTTTTGATTTTAATTTTTCATTAAAGGCAGCAATTTGTTCAACAGTACTGTTGAGCGGAAGATGAAAATCTTTGATGGTGAAATAATGTAGATCCATCTTTTGAAAGGTCTCCAAGGTTTTATCAATATCAATTTTTGCAAAAGTATATCCAGCAATGCCTAGTTTAAACTTCTCTGCATTTTCAACAGCTGGCTGAGGTCCTGGGCGTTCTGCTTTCTGCGCTAGTATTGCTTGAGGAAGAAAGGTGATGAAACCAGCGATTAAAAAAACTATAATTTTTTTCATTGTTTATTTATTTTTGAATGATTTTATTTGAAATTAAATCTTGTAGTATTGTTCCCAACCCTTACGAGGTGGAAGACCAGTTAATAATTGATTGGCTAATTTATTATTAGTAATCTGTTTAGTCTTTCTATCAAATAATAATTTAGTGTTTAATTTCTGAGCCATCACTCCCAATGCGAATACTTGACTTAGTGGACCGGCTATTTCAAATGGAGAACGAGTTTGCTCTTCACCTTTGCAAGCTTTTAAAAAGTTGGCGTAGTGATTCGAAGGACTCTTAGGTACTTCAGGTAATTTAGAAGCCATGTCTTTTGCTTTGTCAGCAGGGATAATCGATAGCGTACTTCCATGGGAACCACCTTTAAAAATCAAGTCCTTGCTATAAATAATTTTACCTGGATTTAATTTTACCGGTTGAATTTTACCCACACTGGTAGGTGGAATATTTGGATCTAATTCAGACACACCATATCCTTCAGGAACGGGAGGTATATTTTTTAATCCATCATACCAGGTAATATCACAAGCGGGCATATTGGCTCTTTCTGGAAATTTGAATAAAATAGTTGAAGCCATCGGATAGAAAAAAGGATTATGTCCATCGGCTCTCAACATATTAATTTCAGTAGGTAAACCGAGATCTAAAAATTGATGGCAAGTATCGATAAGATGAGCGCCCCAATCTCCTAAAGCACCCATTCCAAAGTCATACCAACTTCTCCATTGTCCATTTACAAAATCGTGATTGTATGCATGTGGTTGCGTTACGCCTGTCCAGATATCCCAATCCAATGTTGAAGGAATAGGTTCTGCCGCAGGAAAACTTTTAATAGTTGGATCCCATCCATACCATCTGCGAGAAGAATTCATGTGGGCGGTAATTGCAGTTACGTCTTTAATAATACCTGCCTCTTTCCATGCTTTAAATTGAAAATAATTTCCATCAGAATGGCCTTGGTTGCCCATTTGGGTAACTTGTTTTGAATGCTTGCGAGCAGCCATCATCATCAGTTCAACTTCATGGAAGGTACGGGCCATAGGCTTTTCAACGTATACATGTTTTCCTAAACCCAATGCCATCATGGTAATCGGAAAATGGGAATGATCGGGAACACCAATGGTAACCGCTTCAATTTGGTTACCCATTTTTTCAAACATTTTTCTAAAGTCTTGGAAGCGGGGTACGTCTGGAAATTTTTTTAATACCTCGAGGGTTTGAGGCGCACCCATATCTACATCACAAAAAGCAACCAAATTACACAAGCCTGTATTAAACATAGAAAATACATCTGACCCACCTTGATTACCGATACCAATACAGGCTAGATTAACTTTTTCTCCTGCTTTGCGAAAACTCTTTTTTTCAAAAATATTGGCAGTTGCATTGTTCCACACAGAAGGTGCAACAGCGGAAGCGGCAGAAAGCGCTAACGCTTTTTTTAGAAATGATCTACGTGATTTTTTGTTTGTGTTCATTGGATGTTTAATTGAAAGTAAAGTCGATGGATAAATTATTGTTGTTGATGAAACCTTTTTATTTTTATAAAGTAGTTGCACCGAAATTAAATATACCTACTATTTTGATTCTAGCAAAAGACAGCTTTTTTAGAGTAAACCCTTACTCATTTTGATGAGCTTAACTTATATTTAAAGACCACTACTTTATTTTCATGGATTTATATGTAATTTTGCAATGAATGAAGGGTCGTATTCCAGTCAACAGCTTATTTTATCAACCTTCGTAGAAATTTATTATTCGAATTTATGCACCCAAAATCTATAGTTAACCTATTTTTTCTAACCGTTTTCATATTGGTTGGTAAACTATTAACTGCTCAAAATATTTTGATTGATGGATCTGTTACGGATAGCAGTTTAAATAAACCGCTTATTTCGGCTACTATTTCTTTGGCAAGGGCTAAGGATTCTTCCTTAATAAGTTTTACGAGGACGAATGAGCAAGGGTTTTTCCAATTAAAAAATGTAGTAGCTGGAAAATATTTGATTTCTATTTCTTATGTTGGTTACCATCCCTTGTGGTTGGCAATTAAAGTAGGGTCAACGGCAAAATTATCGCTAGGTAATATTTATATGACGGATACCAGTAGGATGGAGAATATTAATATTATTGCGAAAAGGCCACCAGTAGTGATTAATAATGATACCATTGAATTTAATTCTGAAAATTTCAAGACATTGCCTAATGCAGTGGTGGAGGATATGTTAAAGAAAATGCCAGGTATTGAAGTAGATAAATCTGGATCAATTACTGTGAATGGAAAGTCTGTTGCTAAAGTATATGTGAATGGAAAAGAGTTTTTTACTGGCGACCCAAAAATGGCTACTCGAAACCTACCAGCAGATGCGGTAGATAAAATTCAGGTCTTCGATAAAAAGTCTGATCAATCAATGTTTACAGGCATTGATGATGGTAACGAGCAGACAAGTATCAATATTAAATTAAAAAAAGATAGAAATCATTCCACCTTTGGTAAATTAAGTGGAGCAGCAGGTGATCCTGGCAGATGGGATGCGCAGGGGAATGTGAATCGATTAAATGATGAGGAACAAATTTCGTTGATCGCAATGGCTAATAATACCAATCGACAAGGTTTTTCTTTTGGTGATGTAGCTAATTTTTCTGGTGCAGGTGGTGGAATGCGACCAGGTGGCGGTGGAGGCGTGACGATCGTAATGGGTGATATGGGTGGAGGTGGCCTAGGGGGTGCAAATTCACAAGGGGTTGCTAATACCTATGCAGGTGGAGGTAATTATTCAAATGTTTTAAATAATAAGAATACTGATTTTAACTCGAATATTTCAGCCAGTGATATCGATCGAAATATGATTAGTAAGTCTTTTATTCAAAACCTTATTCCGGGAAATATTTTTAGTCAAAATTCCAATGCTAGTTCTCGATCAAAAGATCGACAGGCAAAGTTTGGAAGTACTTTAGATCAAAAGGTTTCTGATAAATTCTCTTTTAAATTTACGCCTGCTATTACCACACAGCATAGCAGCGCTTTAGGAATTTCTTCTGCAACGACTATTTTTCCAGATGGTAAAATAGCTAATTCTTCTGAAACCAACTCCTCTAGTGAGACCGATGCATTGAATGCATCAGGTAATTTATTGTTAAGAAAAAAGTTTGCTAAAAAAGGACGTACAATTTCTTCTACCATAACATTTGGGTATAATCAATCTACATCGAATGGGTATCAACTTTCCAATTTAAAAACCTATTTAAATTCGGGGGTTATCAAAGATTCATTAATTGATCAACAAAATATTCGAGACGGCAATTCGCTTAACTATTCAGCTAATTTGGTTTATACAGAGCCGATGAGTAAAAAGTCTTTGTTAGAATTTAATTCTTTTATCAGTGAGAGCGATGGGTCTAGCCACCGAAAAGTGTATGATAATAATAAAGTAGATGGTAAATATGATTTGTTAAACAATCGATTGACCAATGAATATGAGAACACCTATAGGTATTCGGGAGGGGGTATGAATTTTAGAACCAATCAAAACAAGTTTAGTTTTTCTTCAGGTGTTTCTATTCAAAATACCCAGATTAATGGTTTAAATATTAATACGCTAGTAAAAGTGAATCAACAAGTCACGGACTTGCTTCCCACAGCTATGCTGCAGTTTAATTTTGCCCGTACCAAAAACTTAAATTTTAATTATCGAACGTCTACCTCTCAGCCTTCAATAACTCAGTTACAACCAATCATGGATTTGAGCAATATCAATAATCCAGTGATGGGTAATCCTAATTTACAAAGAACCTATACGCATAATTTAAATCTCAGATATTTTTCTTCTAAATTCATTTCTCAGAAAAACTTTTTTGCTTTTTTAAATGCGACTTTGTCAGATAATTCCATTGTAAATTATGATAGTATTCTACCCAATCGTACGATATTGTCTAAGCCAGTCAATGTTAATGGCGTGTATAGGGTGAATGGAAATGCTAACTATGGATTTGGATTGAAAAAAATTCATTCAAGAATAAATCTTGGATTAAACATAGGACTCAACAATAATGTCTCTTACGCAAATGGAGCTTTAAATAATATCGTGATTAAGAGTGCAGGGCCATCACTCACCTATAATTATATGGTAAACAATGTGATTGATATTAATTTTTCGACTAGATATTCTTATAGCGTAACTAATAATAAAAAGAATCCTTCTTTAAATACTAATTATTTAACCAGAGTGTATTCGATTGATATCATTAAAAACTTACCCTGGGGTTTAGTATTAAACCAGTCATTGAATTATACCATTAATTCTGGAAGAGCAGAAGGTTTTAATACGGCTATTCCAATATGGAATGCTTATTTTTCTAAGTTTTTCTTAAAAAACAAACGTGCGGAGGTGAAACTTACTGCTTACGATTTGCTTAACAAAAGTGCTGGTATAAGTCGCACGGTATTGCAATCTCAAATTATTGACCAGGAGTATAATGTGATTAACCAATATTTTTTAATAGGCTTTACTTACAGTTTACAAAAATCGGGTCTTGAGGGCGGAAGAGGTGGAGCTCGGACATTTATGATGAGAGCGGATTAAAAATGCTACATTTATCTTTTATAAAAATTTCGAATTATGAAACTATTATTTACTTTATCGGTTGTTCTATTGGGAAGTTTTACTATTTCTTTTGCTCAAATGAAAGAGGGTAAAATTGTATTTGAGCGCGTAATTAATATGCGAAGAAATATTACAGATCCTGAAATGAGGGCTAGAATTCCGGAGTCTAGAACTGACAAGTTTCAACTATTATTTAATGAGCAATCAAGTTTATTTAAGTCAATCATTGAAGAAGAAGCACCTGATCCATTTGCTAACAATGGAGGGGATAGGGGTGGTCCAAGAATGATGTTTAGGATGCCTTCTACTACGACATTTACTGATCTTAAAACGCAGATGCAATATGAAGCTCGTTCATTTTTTGAAAAAGATTTTTTGGTAGTTGATTCTGTTAGACAAATAAAATGGAAAATATCTGAGGAAACCAAGATGATTGCTAAGCATCTTTGTAAAAAAGCAACGACTACTTCTGCAGGTCAGATGATGAGAATGAGTTTTGGAGGTCCACCTCCCGGTTCGCCTAGAAGAGATACTACCCAAGCCCGAGTAGACAATAAACCAAGAGAGATTGAGGTGGTGGTTTGGTATGCCGAAGATATTCCTGTTTCTGTTGGGCCAGAAAGTTTTTCAGGTTTACCTGGTGCCATCTTAGAAGTAAATTCTGATAACGGCGCATCGATTACTACTGCTGTAGAAATTTCAGGAAAGTATGCTAAAAAAGAATTAATAAAACCAACCGTGGGTGAAGTAATGACTCGGGCTCAGTTTACGGACAATATGAGAAAAATTATGGAAGATATGCAACGCAATGGTCCCATTAGGATTAATGTGGGCAATTAAAAAAATATTTTAATTTATTTTTTCAATGTATTTACTATTTATCCAACCCTTACGACGGGTTGGATATTTTTTTGTCTGATCTGTTCTGTCGTATTTAACATTTCTTAATCGAGCTTTTTCATCGATTTCAACGAACCACCATTTTGTTCCTGATGGGTCAGTCATATATCCAAGGGCATTACCGATCGTATAGTTGGGCAGCTTAGCTATAATATTTCCTGAAGGCTTAAACTCGTTCATGTCGTCATAATCTTTTTTGCTTGAGTCATCGAAAGCGGGTTCCAACCTTACTTTATAGGCTTCTAAGGTTACTTTAAATGGTATAGGGGTTTTAAATAGAGATGATGGCAATTTAGTTTGATTGATTATTTGGGATTGATAGGTCTGCTGAAAGGAACTGATAGATAAATTGAAATCAGTTGTATAGATTTTCTGAATGGTAGAATATTCAGCGCAACATCCAGGATCTGAGATAAAAAGATAGAGTTGATCTTGGGTTGTTATGATGTCAGTAAGATTTTGTCTCTCCGAAAATATTTTAGTGTAAGAATTCTTTTCTTTTTTAAAAATATCTACTCGGTTACCTTCTTCTCCACTTTGACCGGTAAATACAATTTCGTCTATTCCATCTTTATTCAAATCAATTAAGTGCAGCGATTGAATCAAACCATTCATTGTAAAATCAATGCCGTATTCAATCGATGTTTTGTTGAAATAACTATAATATTTCTCTTTTTCTGTTTTTAAAAAGCTTAATATTTTTTGTTGGTCACTTTTTGATGTCCATTTGTACTCTTTAGGTAAGACAGGAAAGGAAGATGCTATGGGTAAAGCGTTTTGCGCTAAGGATTGTATAGTAATAAATAGGATGGATAAAGTAGATAGTACTTTCATTTAATTTGGCTTTATAAATATTTAGCAGTTCTTCTTTTATAAAGTTAGAAATTTATTCCGATCGCTTTTAATAAAATGCAAATTTTATTATATTAACGAAGCAAATGGATAAATCCATTGGATTTAAATTATTACTTTTTATAGTCCACGATTTAAACCGTGGGCTATAAAAACGATATTCAAATAAAAACCGTTTCAACGGTATTTTATAAAATGGAAGCTTTTATTTATTTGGAGGTATTAAACTAGGTTCGCATTATTGTAGAGGGTGTTTTTCTCCTACAGTGGAAATAAATTCTAAATTTAATTTTATATCTTAATTATTGCCTTTACAAATATCTTATCTCCATTCTGCATTCTAATATAATAAACACCTGTAGATAAGCCTGCTCCATATAGATTATAGCTATTGGTTCCTGCAAAATTGTAAGTAGTATCTACCAATAATTTTACAACAATTCCAGCTCCATTTAACAATTGCAAAATGGTATGTCCTCCTTGTGTTTTAAATTCTATTTTAGTTAGATTGCTAAATGGATTTGGATAATTATAAATGAGAGACTCTTTGGAAAATATTGAATTTTTATTGTTGGCACCACATACACTAGCATTGATCAATGGCATAATTGGAAATTGCTTTAAAAGGATTTCAATTTCGGCGACTTGTGAAACACAAAACCAATTTTGCAAAATTGTATTGTAAATAGACCTAAAGTCAAACTGGTATGGAATATTGTCATTACTAGTTGCAGTAGGAGGTATTGTTGGGTTGTCACCAAAAATACCTCCTCTAACATTTTTGCCAAATAAAAATAAAGGAGCAGCTGATCCATGGTCAGTTCCAACGCTTGCATTTGATTTTATTCTTCTTCCAAATTCAGAATAGGTCATCCCTATAACTCGATCTTCAATTTCTAAACCAGATAGATCTGACTGAAATGCAGCAACAGAATCTGAAAGCCCTTTTAATAAATTTGCATGGGCGCCAGTGGTCGTGTCTGTCAATACCACTTGTCCAGAGTGTGTATCAAAGCCTCCATAATTGACCATGTACACTTTGGTGCCCAAGCCACCCTTGATCAATCTGGCTACAATTTTTAGTTGAGCGGCTAAACTGTTATTAGGATAAGTAACTTGTTGTTTGACACTGTCAGAAGCTTTTTTAATTCTTACTGTATATTGGTTGGTTTGTTTTGCGATACTTCTCAAAAAACTAAGTTCATAACCTGCATTGGTATTTGACACTACTGCATCTGTTCCTTCAATTAAATTATAAAAAGAACTTGGATCTGAAATACTCAACGCCATATTTACAGCTGGTCCTTGACAAGTAAGCGATGCTAAAGAACCAATTTGAATAGCAATTGGATCTGGATGGTCTGAATTTGGATAGGCATCTGGATAACCAGGGTATTGATAATTTAAATAGCGCCCTGCCCATCCTGTATTTAAATACTGATCGCTGCTTGAACCAGACATCCAAATATCGGTTGCTCTAAAATGAGAAAAACTTGGTTGAGGATATCCAACGGATTGTACAATATTTAATTTTCCATCTAGAAATAATTTTTGAAAGGCAGTCATTGAAGGATGGATACCTGTGGCGTTATTGCCTGTAAGCTTCAAAATTTTCTTTTCAGGTAAGGCTATATTGTTTCTCGCATTGTAATAATTGTTATAATTACTTAATGGAACCACCGTATTTAATCCGTCGTTCCCTCCGCTCAATTGAATAATAACAAGTACTTTATCAGTAGAAGAAGTTCCAAGCAGTTCAGTATTTAATAAAGGATGGTCTTGTAATATATGAATAGGGTTTCCGCTAATCATAGTAGGAGCAAGTAATGCCAAACTATTTCTTATAAATTTTTTTCTTTCCATTTTATTGTAATTGATAGTCTGGTAAATTCATAATATATTTTAATAAAGTTTTGAGCCTAGTATTCACTATATTAAAATTGATGGTGGTTGGATTTGTAATATAATTATTCCATGCATCGGTCCAATAATAATCAGATGCTTGTCCAGTTAATAAAATTTGAGTTTTCAAATTGGATTTTAAAGAGGTGGATATATCTGTTGATACTAAAAATGAAAAAAAACTTTCAATTAATGCATTTGGATCCGAAGGATTGGGGCAAGCTGTTTTAGCAAATTGTATGGTATTTGCAATGATTTTTTTTCCATTCTTGGTATAGCCAATTTCCAACATCAAATCAGTAAATTTATTACGCTTTGGTAAGGTATCAGCATTGATCCAAAGCTCATTATAATCTGGAGCTTGGTAATAAGCCGGCCAACCTGAAACATTGGGGGGATCAACAGGGTTCTGCCCCATACTTATCAGTTGAGTTACCATATTGTTATACAAGAAATATGAATCAGAATAATCAGTTATTGCATCTGGAAATACTATTTCAAATTGCCTTAAAAAGGTAATAACATGATCGGTAGGACTTTTAATTTGGCAACCTATATATAAAGTATCATAAAAATGCTCACTAGATAAAAGTAGTTTTAATACTGGCTTTATTTCAAAATTATTTGCGATGAAGGCATTGGCTAATGGGGTTATTATATTTGTTTCTACAACATCATCAATAGCATAGTAGACAAAATATCTGTATATTTTTCGACATATAAATTTTGCTACTTCTGACTTTTGAAAAATCATAGTCAACAACTCGTCTGTTTCTAAGGCTCCATTAGTTGATGTTTTTCCTGTGATGGTTGTATTGTTGTAAAAAGCAGAAAAGGTTTTATTGGTAGTATCGTGTCTATTGCTATCAAAAACTGGATTAAAATTTGCATCAATTTTCCATCCTGTTAAAACCTTTGCAGCATTTTTTACATCATCTTCACTGTATTTAGCGCCACCATCTTTCCCTACTGTAAATAATTCTTGCAATTCTCTTCCGTAGTTTTCATCTGGTGCTGTTTTAGTGCTTAAATAGCCATTCAAATACCTTAACATTCCTGGGTCTGAGGTAACAGCACGAACCATTTGCTTAAAATTACCAACACAATTATTTCTTAGTATTTGATGGTGATGGTAGGTCATTGAACCATATACTATTGCATCTGCTTCTGTACCAAAATGATTGCTCCAAAAGAGGGTTAGCTTTTCACGAATAGTTCTTTCTTGTCCTGCCCAAACACTGACTAGCCATTTCTTATAACTACTTCTACGATAACTATTAATTGTGCCGTCTGTAGATATATCATTTATCCAAGTTTTACCAATGGGCACATTTGGATCAGTAAATGTTGTTGAATTATATTCATTTAGTGGAGGAGGTATTGTGCTTGATTGTACATTCAACAATTCATCTACACTTGCAATAACTCCTTTATCTAAAAAGTATTTTATGTCAGTTGCTTTTGCACCAAACAAAGTTCGATTTAGCAAATGTTTTGTTTGCTGGGGCAACCAACTGCCTTTGTAAGTAGTTAAACCTAAAGCACTAGTTTGGGGAGTAAGAGGCATTGTTTTTTTGTAAATTTAAGTTTTTCTACAATTGGAAATAATATCAAAAAAATAGATTATTTGATTTGAACTATTATGGACCGATATTTTTATTACCCAATAAAGGAACCAAGTTTTTTAGAAAGTCGTTGATTTTCAATGCAGCGAGAACGAAATTTGAACACAGACTGCCGAAGTTGGATAGGAAGATTTTTCAAGAAAATTAAGGTGTTGTTTTTATGTTAATTATATTTTGAAAAAATCGAAATCGATCAATTGGCGGTTTATATAAAAATATACTAATAGATAAATCCATTGGATATAAATCGTTTGATTTCATAGCCCACGGTTTAAACCGTGGGCTATGAAAATAAAATTTCAAACAAAACCGTTTCAACGGTTTATATAAAAAAGAGACTTTTATTTTTTGAAGTTTAATCTAATTTATTTTGAGGAATATAAAAATTCAGTAAATTAAGTTGAGCTTCATTTATCACCATTAGTAATACTCATTTTACTGCCTTTTAACCAATTAGGTAATGAAATATGGGAATTCTATAAATTAATAAGTGTAATAAAATGCTTCCAATTAATCATTTTGCCCCTATTAAAAGGAGTATTTTATCAAGAAAAGTTCAAAAAAAGAATGATTGAAATAATTGATTAACTTTATTAATCTAAAAACTGCATGAAAGATGACATACAACATATCCTTTCAGGAACGAGCCAAGTTAGGCACCATCATCTTATCCAAACAACCTGCAGTTACCTTGAAGGAAGCCAAAGAGCAAGTTCAATGGTTAAAGACCAACAGCAGCAGCAAAAAGAAGAAGAAACAAAGAGCCTAATTCAATTTGCAGACGACAATTATCTTTGGGTAGAATATATCAATATAGATTTGTATGTTTCACAAGGTGCAGAATAGAAGGTATACCTGAAAGATGGTTTAACTGTTTTGAAATTGAATGATGCAATTTATTATGCTAGTTGGGTTGATTATTTTCGTAACCTTTTGCTTAATAATTTATTTTTTCCAGATACTGCCTATCAGTTATTAGGATTTCACAATGATTTAGATGTTTTGTATGCCGTAGTTGAGCAGCCATTTGTAAAAGCAAATGAAAAAACAGATTTGAATATCGTAAAAAAATTTCTTGAAAACAATGGCTTTCGGAATACCAAAAACCATGATTACTTTAATGAGGAACTTGGTTTAATTTTAGAAGATCTTCATGACGAAAATGTGCTAACACAAAATGGAATACTTTATTTTATAGATACTGTTTTTTTTGTCGTGAGCCCTAAGTAATTACTTCAAAAAAGTCAACCTTTTAAGCCAACTTTTTTTGCTTCCTATAATATTCTCATGAATAAAAGTGGTAACTAAGATTTTATCTCAGTCCGCCTCAGTACTATTTAAATCCTCAGACTGAAATATCTGTAATTTAAATTGTAGTAAAATAATATTTATTCAAATACAATCTTTTTAGTAGGGTCAATTTTTAACCAAATAAAGCCACCGCAAATAACAATTATTCCGATGATTCTTACGGGTATATCCCAGCTGCCGGTGGCGGTTAAAATATATCCAAAAGCGATTGACATAATGGTAGAGCCTAATTGTCCAGCCATTCCCATGGCACCCGCTACGGCTCCTGAATTTTGACCACCAATATCAGCAGAAGTAGCCCAGGATACCGGTAGGGTAAAGTCTTTAAAAGCTAGACCAAAGGCTAGTACAATGATAGAACTTGTGGGGTCTACAATCAAAGTAGAACCTACCATGCAACAGCCAGACATAATTAATCCGAACATGCC
This sequence comes from Ferruginibacter sp., assembly GCA_030831945.1. GTDB lineage: Bacteria > Bacteroidota > Bacteroidia > Chitinophagales > Chitinophagaceae > Ferruginibacter. The sequence goes on along the minus strand of JAURKC010000024.1, from coordinate 13,761 downwards.
TACGGAACGCCTTCCCCATTTCAATCCTTTTTTCTTGGCTATAAAATCAGATAAAAATCCACCACAAAAGCAACCGATGGTGCCTAATATAAAGGGTAAGGAAGCCAAGAATGCAATATGTGCATCATCAATATGTTTTCCATTTTTTAAATATTTAGGCATCCAGGAAAGATAAAAATAAGCGCCATACAATAAGCAATGGTACATACCCATTAATGCCCATACGTTGGGCGTTTTAATAATTTTCAAAAAAACTTGAAGACTATTTTTATGCGTTTTTATTTCTCTTCCTTCTTCAATATGTTTTAATTCAGCTTCTTTAATCCCAGGCATATTTTTTGGTTCATTTTGAAACCAAAAGCTCCAAAATATTGCCCATAGTAAACCAAGTACACCAAAAATATAAAACACATAGCGCCATCCCCAGGTCATCATAATACTAACGGCCAAGAATGGTGCGAGTGCTGCACCAATGCGACTTGCAATCCAGATGATGGATTGAGCGCGTCCAGTTTCTTGTTTGGGAAACCATCTTTGTATTACAATCGTTGCATTGGGGTAGGCACCAGCTTCACCCATTCCGAATAAAAAACGGATAATGAATAGCATGGTGAAGGTGTAAGAAAATCCAGTTAGGATGGTAAATACCGACCAAGACAATACAATTCTAAGGATGATGGACTTGGGCCCTTTTAAATCTCCCCAAAGTCCTGCTGGTATTTCAAAAATGCCATAGGCAAATGCGAAGGAACCGAGTATCCAGCCAAATTCTTTTTCACTTAAATGAAGATCTTGTGTAATTAGACTTCCTGTGATGGAGATGGAGGTTCTATCGATATAGGTAATAATGGAAAATATTGCCAGAACAATAAGGACCCAGAATCTTTTTTGCATCATAGAATTTTTAGCAGGCTCAATATTATATAATCAGAAACTTTATTAGATGGTTCTTGATTTAGTAAAGGTATATTTAATTTTAATCGTTGCTTTGTATTTATAAAAATGAGGTGATGGGTGAATGGTGAATGGTGAATGGTGAATGGTGAATTGTGAATGGTGAATTGTGAATAGTGAATGGTGAATAGTGAATGGTGTTTGGTCTAAACCTCTAAACCCGAATTTAAAAGCACACAAAATAATCCTACTCGCCTAAACCTGAGTTTTAAAACTCAAACTATAATCATACTCCCCTAAACCTCTAAACCCGAATTTAAAAGCACACACAATAATCCTATTCCCCTAAACCCGAATTTAAAATCACCAACTATAATCCTACTCCCCTAAACCCGAATTAAATAACTCAAACTATAATTACACTCGCCTAAACCCGCATTTAAAGCCCAAACAATAATAATCCTCCCCTAAACATCTAAGAATTCCCTAATTTTGGAATATATCCTGTCTTCATGTATTCACAATTAGCTTTTGGCTTAATCTTATTGGGAATATTTTCTATTCTTGAAAATATTAAAAATGTTCAAAAATTTTCTTTGTTGGGATACCTGATGATCGTTATTCTATTCTCTATAACGGTAGCTAGTTGTTTGGACTTTTTTTCTGAATATGGATATCAATTACAGATTTACAAAGACATTTTTAGGATTGTATCTACTTTATTAACAATTAATTTCTTCTTTATAATTTTTGCAAAAAAAGTACCTAAACTAGTAATAGGTTTAGAACTGTTTTTTATTTTGCTTTTTATTATTGTATTTAATTATGGTTTTCAATTCCCTGTTTACAAGGCGGCTGTTTTACTAAATAAGTTTACTTTTTTTAATCAATTTGTTTTTGCACTTTATTTCATTATGTGTTGTCTGTCTATATTATATATTGGTATTAAATTACACCAACAGAAACCAACAGAAAATTTATATGATGCTAAAATAAGAAAATGGTTTAGCCTCATCATTTATAGTTGTATATTTTTAATGGCATTACACGCTGTATTTTATATTGTGTATTTAAAAGGGACATTATTGTATTATTTTGATTCTAGAGTAACCTTGTTTTCAACACGGTTGATGCTACTATTGTTTATTTTGTATCGACCGAAATTTTTAGATGATCATCGCCAGGATACCTCTTTCAATAGGCTCCTAATAAAAAATAAGGGTATATTATTCAAGGATTTTGAATTCATGTTTTATTTTAACAATTATTACCTGAACCCGAAAGCTAGTTTGGATGATTTTGCCCTCAAGCTAAATCGTAGTAAAGAGGAGGTGGTAGATTTCTTTAAAAATGAGTTGGATGAAAATTTTAGCGATTTATTAAATCAAAATAGGATTGAATACTTAAAAGAATTATTGAGAGCTAAAAAATACGAGTCCTTTACCATTGAAGCGTTGTCGGAAATGTCGGGTTTTGGAACTCGAAGAACTATGTACAGTGCTTTTAATAAGTTTGTAGGAATGACTCCCTCTGATTATATTAATACCCTTAAGTAGTTGATTGTCAATTGTGAAGTGTCCGCTTTACAATGTGAAGTGCCCATTTTACAGTTCCAATTTGGAGTTTTTTTTGTTTCGCAACAATTTGCAGTTTAATCGAATTAATTCGATTAAACTGCAAATTGTTATCCATTAAAATCAATTTATATATTCTTATGTTAGATCCTTTCATCAATTTCAATCGTTTTATAAAGCAGCGGGTCGAAATAAGTGATGCAGAATTGGAAGTGCTTAATAAAAGTTGCGATATTTTATCCTTACCCAAAGGGCATATTATGATAAAGGCGGGGGAAAAGCAAGAAAATTTATATTTTATTGTAAAGGGGATTGTAAGAAATTTCATCGATACCAAGGAAGGGGAATCCAAGATTTATAATTTCAGAATTGAAAATATGCAGGTTACTGGATATGCTCCTTATAACTACGCGGATGAATTAAAAGCGCTGGTGAGTGTTCAATGTTTGGAGGAATGCATATTTATAAAAGTGCCCTTAGTTGTAATCAAATATTGTATTGAGCACATGAAATTTGGAGAGCGATTGGGCAGATTTATGGCAGAGGCGCATGTACTAGAAATGGTAAAATATGTAATTGACCGAGATACCTTGTCCATCCTTGAGCGATATGATAATTTAGAAAGAGCCTTTCCTAATATTCATCAAAGGGTTCCCCAGCACATGATTGCTTCTTATTTAGGAGTTACTCCAGTTTATTTATCCACTATTAAAAAAAGCAGAAAAAATATAAGTACCCAACTTGCATAAAAGTAATAATTGATACTATGAATAAAGTTTTTGAAAATTTTAAGCAGTACATCTTGCCCTTTGGTTTAAATGATGCTGACTTTGACCAACTAGTTCAATATTGCGAGATTGTTCATTTTCAAAAAGGAGAGGTAGTGATGGAAGCAGGGGTTAAACAAAACTGTATTTATTTTATCAATCAGGGTATCATTAAAAATTATGTGAATAAAATCGACGGAGGCATTAGTATTTATGGCTTTCGAATAGAAAATATGTTATTTACCGGGTATGCACTCTATAATTATAAAAATGAGTATAGAGCGAAGTTGAATATTAAGTGTTTAGAAGATTGTGAACTGATATCAATTCCATTGCAAGCCCTTAAATTTATGGAGGAACATAGTAAGGTAGCGCATATGGTGGGAAGGTTTTTGGCAGAAGCTCATGCGTTGGAATTGGTTGACTATATTGTTGATATTGATACAAAATCATTGGTAGATCGGTATGATGATTTAGAAAAAATGTTTCCTAATATTCATCAAAGAGTTCCCCAACACATGATTGCTTCTTACTTAGGAATCACTCCAGTGCATTTATCCAATGTTAAAAAGAGCAGAAAAAATGCAGGTGTTTAGAACGCTCACAATGAAACTCACAAATAGAAAAATTTCTATTTATTACAATTTTAAATAATCTTGTTAAAATATTTTAAGATTTTCAGTTTTTGCTAAAATCTTAATATAGTTTAACGTCGAATTATCTCTATAGTATTTTCTTTGTGCTTTAATTACCACAAAGAAAAAAAATGCCCCAACGTAAAATATTTTCTACTCAGTTTTTTCTTCTCTTTCTTATTTCCATTTTATCAGGTGGTGCAGCTTCTGCACAACTGTCGGCTCCTTATGCCATTAACATAGCCGGCAATCAAATTACCAAAGGCAATTACAGTGTGGAGTGGAGTGTAGGCGAATCTGCCGCTGTCAATATCATGGACAATAGTGATCGATATTTATTTACCAATGGCCTTTTGCAGTTCAGTGTACATAATCAGGCAGAAAATAATTTGGTTCCTTCTTTTTTAACCAATGAAGTAGTGGTATATCCCAATCCAGTAAGAAATGAATTGCATATCAATATTCTTCATGCCAGTAAGGGCAATGATCAGCTTGAGTTGTTGGATGAAAAGGGAGTAAAGTTAAAAGAGAAAATCGTTGTATACAATGGAATGGGAGCTCTAGAAAACTGGAACCTAAGTGGTCTAAAAGCAGGACAATATTTTTTAAATATCCGCCACACACATCCAGTAACAGGAAGGTTGATAAAGAAGGGAGCCTATAAAATTTTAAAAATTAATTAAGAAGGTGAATGGTGAAAAGGTGAAAAGGTGAAAAGGTGAATGGTGAAAAGGTGAATGGTCAATGGTGAATGGTGAAAAGGTGAATGGTCAATGGTGAATAGAGTTTAACCTAAACTTCTAAACCCGAATTAAAAAGAACAAACATTAATAATACTTTAGACTAAACCTCTAAACTCGAATTAAAAAGAACAAATAATAATTATACTCAACTAAACTCGAATTAAAAAGAACTAATAAAATTAATACTCGTCTAAACTCCTCTAAACCATGCATTTAAAATCTTTACTAAAATCGAAAGCTCTTATAATCATAACGCTCCTAGCACTGAGCTTTAACTCTTTTGCTCAGGCGCCTAATTTATTAAACTACCAAGGGGTAGCAAGAAATGCGGTAGGTAATCCCTTGCCTAATCAGACGATGAAACTTCGTTTGTCTATTCATGATTTATTGCCATCTGGAGCGGTGGTGTATTCAGAAATCAGACAGATTACTACCAACTTAGGTGGACTGTTTTCGGTGCAGATAGGAAGTGCAGGTGCTAGCAGTAGCACTGGTACATTGGGTGGAGTAAACTGGATAGTAGGAAATAAATTTTTGCAAGTAGAGTTAGATCCAGCATCTAATAATAATTATATGGACATTGGTACAGTTCAGTTGGTAAGTGTGCCCTATGCTTTTGGAGCAGGCAGTGCAGCCACTGTAAAAACGAATGCAAATTTAACGGGAGTGGTAACGAGTCTAGGAAACGCAACATCCATTGCGAATGGTGCGATCACGAGTGATATGATTGGAACGCTGAATAAATCGAAGGTAGGTTTAGATTTAGTGAGTAATACCAGTGATGCATCAAAGCCGATTAGTACAGCAACGCAAGCGGCATTGGATTTAAAAGCGAGTACAGCGGATGTAACAACTGCCATGGGTAGTAAATTAAATATTGCAGATAGTACCAGAGCTTATGTTACACCATCACAATTAGCAGCTAAAACATTTGATCAAACACCGATTACCAATGCGATTGCAGGAAAATTAGCTATTGCAGATAGTACGACTGCTTATGTTACACCAACTCAGTTAGCAGCTAAAACATTTGACACTACGAGTTTATCTAATAGAATTAATTCAAAGGCCAGTGCTGCTAGTTTAGCTTTAGTAACTGCGAATGTAGCAAGTAACACATCAAGTATCACTGCAAATACAGCAAGTATCGCCTCCAACACTGCTGATCTTGCTTTAAAAGCGAATATTGCTTCACCTACTTTTACTGGAACAGTTACTACGGGTATTATTAATACAGGAGCATTGAGTTCAACCAGTGTTACTGCACCTACTTATGCATCAGTGCCTAAAACATTAAGCTATACAGGAACTACAATTAATTGGAACCCTGCGCAAGGATTAAATGCAGCGATTACTTTATCGCAAAATAGTACTTTAAGTTTTACAAATTCTCCTCCGGTTGGATCTTATGGAACAATTGTTTTAACACAGGATGGAACAGGAAGTAGAACGATTACTTTACCAACCATTGCTAGTGTTACAAATAAAGTATTAGGTTCTACCTCAACGAGTACGGTTGCTTTATCAACTGCAGCAAATTCAAAAGATATTTTAAATTTTTATTTCGATGGTACCAATTGCTATTGGAATATAGGTCAAGGATACGGAGCTGCAGCAAGTGCGTCCAATTCAAGTACCACAAATCTAGCTTCTGCTGTTACTGGTATTTTACCTGTAGCTAATGGAGGTACAGGTTCTTCAGTACAAAATTTTGTAGACCTTAGTACAAATCAAACAATAGCTGGGGCAAAAACATTTTCAGCCGATTTGAATGTAAATGGAATAAATATTGGTCGAGGTAATTCAAGTTTGGGTAATAACAATGCACATGGTTATGCAGCACTTGGTTCTGTTACAACTGGTAATTATAATAATGCATTTGGATTTCAAGCCCTTACTGCAAATACAACCGGTCAAGAGAATAATGCTTTAGGTGAATATGTATTACCAAAAAATACTACTGGAAATTTTAATACCGCAATGGGAACAGCGGCACAAAGAGATAACACCACCGGCGACGGAAATACTGGATTTGGTTATCATGCTTTACTTACTAATACTACCGGTTCAAACAATACAGCCATTGGTAATTCGGCAGATGTTGCAAGTGCTAGTTTAACGAATGCAACTGCTATTGGGAATGGTGCAATCGTTTCTGCAAGTAACAGTATTCAATTAGGAAATACAAGTGTGACGAATGTAAAAACTAGTGGTGCTTTAACTGCTCCTATTTATGCTTCTACACCACAAACGTTAACATCTGGTACTAGCATTAGTTGGAATCCTACTTTAGGATTAAATGCAAATTTAGTTTTAGGTGATAATGGCACTTTAAGTTTTTCTTCTTTACCACCAGCGGGTGCTTATGGAACCTTAGTGGTTACACAAGGTGGAGCAGGAAGTAAAACATTAAATTTACCGTCTACTGCAAATAAAGTTTTAGGATCAACATCAACCACTACTATTGCATTGTCTACAGCAGTTGGTGCAAAAGATATTCTAAATTTCTACTACGATGGCACTAACTGTTTTTGGAATATTGGTCAAGGATATGGAACTGCTGCATCTTCTTCATCCACAACAAATCTTACCACCAGCGTAACAGGAACATTGCCAGTTGCCAATGGAGGAACGGGTGCTACTACATTAACAGGAATTATAAAAGGAACAGGAACAAGTTCATTAACTGCAGCGGTTGCTGGAACAGATTATCAAGCGCCTCTTAGCTTGACTACAACTGGAACTGGTGCCGCAACTTTATCTGGAACAACCTTAAATATACCCTCTGTTTCAACCGTTAGATTAAACAGTGATGAGTTTACTGCAACTGCAGCACAAACCACATTCACATTCACAACGACTAGTAGTAATACAGGAGTAGTTCAAACGCCAACGAGTAAACCGTTTATGTATATTAATGGAACTAGGATTAAGAATAGTGCCTATACTTGGACATCTGGAACAACCGTAACATATATTCCGGCAAATAACAACAGCTATGCATTAGTTGTTGGTGATCGAATTCAATTTGATTATGCTTATTAATGATTTTAAAAAGTAAAGTCAATAAAATTTAAAAAATGAACCTAAGATTATTTATTCTTTTCTTTTTTATAAGTGCATTTAATATTTCAATAAAGGCACAGACGGTTACAGATCCTTGGGCTACTTTAGGGGCGTCTAATATTCAGACTTCTGCTATAGCAATGGATGCGGCTAATAATTTGTATGTAACTAATTTTGGTAACCATACCATTAGTAAAATTACACCCAATGGAACGGTTACTCAGGCTTGGGCTACTTTGGCAGGTGGCACATATCCTTATGGAATTGTAATAGACGGCTCAGGAAATTTATACACAGTAAATAGAGGACCTAAAACTATTAGTAAAATAACACCTTCTTTAGATGGGACTAGTGGATCAGTTATACAAACATGGGCTGATTTAGGTGGAAATGAAGCATATACTATTTCAATTGATGCTTCTGGCAATTTATATGCTCCCTATATTAGTGGAAATCAAATAGCTAAAATAATTCCAAATGGAGCAACTGGAACAATTAATACTTCATGGGTCACATTAGCCTCTGGTGCATTCCCATACTCTATTTCTTTCGATGCATCAGGGAATTTATACAGTGCTAATTCAAATAATACCATTAGTAAAATATCTCCTGATGGAAACACTGTCATTCAGGCTTGGGCTACTTTAGCAGGGAGTTCAAATCCTATGTTTATGGTATTTGATGCAGCTGGAAATATGTATGTTAGTTGTTGGGGTACCTCTACAGTGAGTAAAATTACCCCAGGTGCAGTGGTGACTACAACTTGGGCAACAGTTGGCACTAATGTATGGCCTGCTGGTATAGTTTGTGATGCTAATGGTAATATTTTTACTGCAAATTTTAATAATAACACTATTAGTAAAATTACTTCAGATGGAACGGTTACCCAATCCTATGTTTCGCTAGCAAATGGGGCGTCCCCTTATTATTTAGCTAAAGATGCTAATGGTAATTTGTATGTTACCAATATGGGTAATGGCACGGTGAGTAAAGTTGCTGGACCCCCATCTGTAACAATTACCTCAAGTGCCTCCGGAGCAGTTTGTGCTGGAACGAATGTTACATTTACTGCAGTAGCGTCTAATATTTCAACACCTACCTATCAATGGACCAAAAATGGTATTGCTATTGCTGGAGCTTATTCCTCTACCTATTCCTCAACTACTTTAAGCAATAATGATCAAATTAAAGTTTGGGTAAATGCAGGGATTGATAATAGTAAGATTGTTTCTAATGGTTTATTATTAAACTTAGATGCAAGCAATCCAGGAAGTTATTCTGGTGCTGGAAATAACTGGTATGACTTAAGTGGCAATAACAATCATGCCACATTAATGAATAGTCCAACCTTTGATGCGGTCAGCAAAAGTGTCGTTACCAATGGAACGAATCAATATATAAACATTCCTAGTCTAAATACCTCTAATTCTAATATTACGATGCAGGCTTGGATATATTTTGACGGTTCAACAAGACCAGGAGCATTAATAGGTGCAAAAAATGGATATTCAATAGGTAAAGGGAATAGCGCTTATGATGTTGCAGGTAACAATTTGGTTTTGTTACTCTATGGAGCAGCAGGTGGATGGAAAGCAACTGGGCAAAGTTATGGTTCTTCAGGTTGGAAATTAGTTACAATGACTTTGGATGGGTCATCTACAGCAAGGGCTTATATAGATGGTACATTAAAATACACATACTCAGGTGCTGCTCCTAGTACCCCTTTGGGGGATTTAAATTTAGGAGCTATTCCTGAAGATGGTTATCGGTATTATGACGGAAAATTTGCCGCTGCGTATTTTTATAATAGAGCATTAAGTTTGGCAGAAATTCAACAAAATTATGATGCCTTTGCAACTAAATCCACGGGGTATGGTTCCAATACAATTACAGCTGCTGTTACAGGTTCTACACCTACACTTATTGTAACGGGAGATGGATGTGCTGGCAAAACTACCTTAACGACTACATCAGGTTTAACTTCATATGCATGGTATAAAGACAATGTTACGGTAAATGGAGCAACAAGTAATGTTTACACGCCTACCGCTGCTGGAGTTTATAAAGTGGAGGTTACCACCGGATCTTGTTCAAGTACTTCTACAACAACTTCAATTTATGAGTGTGGAAGAACTGCTGATGGCAGGATGATTATTGTTGAGGGTTCTACAACATTGGTTAGTAGAGATGGATCAATAAACAATGGAAAGGGCGTAACCGAAAGTGGAAAAATAGTTACCAAACCTTGGTCTTATGGAACAGTTACAACCGCTACAGGCAGGATTTGGTTAGATCGTAATCTAGGCGCTTCTAGAGTCGCGACAAGTTCAACAGATGCTTCAGCATATGGTGATTATTACCAATGGGGTAGGCCAGCCGATGGGCATCAAACTAAATATTTGACCAACAATAATAGTTCTGGATTTACCAATACAAAATCTTCTTCAAGTGTGCCATCCACAGATTTATGGATTGTTCCTACAGATGACTCGAATGATTGGTTAAGCACACCAGATAATTCTTTGTGGACAGGAGCCAATCCAGCAACAAATCCTTGTCCTGCAGGATTTAGAATACCTACTGAAGCAGAGTGGAGTGCCGAAAATATTGCAAATGTTACAGCAACATTTCAAACCAATGGTTTAAAACTTACATTGCCAGGAATGTTGACAAATTTCGGTAGTGGAGGAGCAAGTTATACTGCCAAAAATAATTATGGTCAATACCTGACACAAACTGCTTATACAACAACTCCTGTTAAAGGAGGTGCTCGATATTTCGGAGTGAATTCGTCTAATCAGGCTTGGTTTGACCAAAATTATTACAAATCTCATGGCATGTCTGTGAGGTGTATTAAAAATTAATGAATAAACTCTTCACCATATTATTTCTACTCTTTGCATTTATCTCCAATGCGCAGCGAGCAATGTTTGGTAGCAATAATAATTATGTGGTGCCAGTTGGTCCACCAGTATTAGTAACAGCTGGACTCGTTTTGAATTTAGATGCTGGAAATTCGTCAAGTTATATAGGTTCTGGTAATAATTGGAATGACTTAAGTGGAAATAATAATAATGGAACACTTACTAATGGGCCAACATTTAATTCCGCAAATGGAGGTAGTATTGTATTTGATGGTATAGATGATGTAATCAGTTTCGGCAATATTTTAAATATGGGGTTAAATAGTTGGACAATGTCTTGTTGGGTAAAATTTGATGGTGGTACAGGAACTTTTGGCATTATGGGTAAAACATCTTATAGGAGTAATATGGGCAGATATAGTATTTATGTAGACAATAATAATATAAATGCGTTTTTTCAACCCTCTACAAATAGTCTTATAGCCACTCCAATAGCGCCTTATTTGGATAATAAATTCCATAATATAGTACTGTCAATTAATCGTACATCAATGATTTATTTATTCGTTGATGGAGTATCCGTAGGAACACCAATTGATATAAGCAGTAATAGCAGTATCGATCTAAATAACAGCGATAATTTTTATATAGGTTCTTATGCTAGTAGTGATGGTCAAAGCCCACTTTACTTTTTTAAAGGCAATGTAGGTCAAGCATCAATTTATAATAGAGCACTTGCAGGTTCAGAAGTCACTAATAATTTTAATGTACTTAAAACTCGCTTTGGTTTATAAAATCACTTTAAATGAAAAAAATCGTTACGCTATTATTTATTTTATCTGCATTGATTTCCAATGCGCAACGCACCATGTTTGCAAGCAAAAATAATTATGTGGCGCCTGTAATACCTTTTCAGGCACCTCCAATAACTACAGGAGAAATAAATACTGGATTGCTATTGTATTTAAATGCTGGCAATACTTCCAGTTATTCAGGTAATGGAAATACTTGGTACGATTTAAGTGGAAATAATAATCACGGGACCTTAAAAGCAAATGGCTCTGGGGCTTCACCAATTTTTGAAAATGGAAGTTTTGCTTTTAATGGAAGTAGTTCTTATGTTTCAATAGATTCATCTGTCATTCCAAATACAGGTTCTTTTACAGTATCGACATGGGCCAAAATGCCTCCGGGTGCATATATCGAAATGATCAATACTAGAAACGCTTCTAACGTTACAGGTTTTCTTTTAACATCAGATGGAAGCAATATACGCGCTCAAATTAATAATCCATCCGTTAACCAATTTGTCTTTTCAGGGACACATTCTGTAATTCAAGATAACACCTGGCACTTGATCACTATTACAGTGGATGTATCTACTGGATCAATGAAAGCCTATGTAGATAATGTCTTTATTAGTAGCAATAATTTTCCTACTGGTTCTTTAGTTGGTCAACAATATTTCAGCATCGGTTGGGACTATGCTTGGAATGGGCAACCCTTTTATTTGGGATCTGTTGCTACGGTATCCGTTTATAATTATGTATTAAGTAGTAGTGAGGTCACTACTAATTTTAATGCCCTTAAATCTCGTTTCGGTTTATAAAAATACATTCTATGAAAAAATTAATCGTTCTATTTTTCTTATTTGCAGCATTTATTTCTAATGCACAAGAATCTTTTTTTAGAGGCAATAATAATTATGTTGCACCTCCACCACCGCCCTTTCAGGCACCGGCGATTGTTTCATCTGGTTTAATATTAAATTTAGACGCGGCCAATCCGGATAGTTACCCTCGTACAGGTTCTACCTGGACTAATTTGATTACAGGAAATGCAGTGTCCAATTTTGGATTAAATAGTGCAATAACTTATAATTCTTCCAACGGAGGCGTATTAAGGTTTGCTTCTGGAGGCTGGGCTGTTTCATCCACTGGCTTTGCAAACTTGACTGCTTATACAGTTGAAGTTTGGGTAAAACCAGCTGGAACTACAGGTGATTATGATCAATCCCTTCCTAGTAATTTTAGTATAACAAATTATGCTCCTTGTCTATTCTCTGAGAAGGTATCTGGAGGAACAGTGAATATGGCATTAGCTTATAATGCAAGAGCATGGTCAGGTGTAGCTAATAACAGTTATCACTACACAGCAGCAATGGGAGGGTGGTCAACCTTTGAACCTAACACCAATTATGGGTCAGATTTAAATAATTGGGTTCAAATTATAGCAACTTACAACGGTACTGTTTTATCACTTTACAGAAATGGCATATTGCTAGGATCAGCTACTACAAATATTACCTTACGAAGCTCCTCACTTGGTTATTATATTGCCCATCGTTGGGATATGAGTGATGGTGTTTATGGAGATTACTCCATGGTAAATATGTACAACAGAGCTTTATCCTCTTCAGAAGTCACTACCAATTTTAATGCAGTAAAATCGAGGTTTGGTTTATAATTTTTTTTAATCAGCAAGTAATCAATAAATATTTTACTCATTTTTCTTCTATTTCTCTATTCATGAAAATAGTTACTACTATGCCAGATAAAAAATTAAGTCCCCGAGAAAGAGAAGTTGCTTTTCATATTATTGAAGGAACTTCTACTAATTCGATTGCACAAATTTTAGCGATTAAACCAAATACGGTTTCTACTATTAAGAAAAGTATTTTTACTAAATTATGTGTAGATTCTGAAGTGGGGTTGTATAAGGTGATGAAGGGGTAGGGGGAACTGAACTATTCAAGCCTCCTACAATAAATAGTTTTAGAAAAATTTCGATATATCAAGAGCTTTTACCATTTAATTAATATATATTAAGATTTTCATTTTTCGTTAATATCTTAATCTATATTAATGCCGAATTATCTCTATCGTATTTTCTTTGTGTTTTAATTACCACAAAGAAAACAAATGCCCCAACGTAAAATATTTTCTACTCAGTTTTTTCTTCTCTTTCTTATTTCCATTCTATTTGGTAGTGCAGCTTCTGCGCAACTGTCGGCTCCTTATGCCATTAACATTGCAGGCAATCAAGTTACCAATGGCAATTACAGTGTGGAGTGGAGTGTAGGTGAATCAGCCGCCATCAATATCATGGACAATAGTGATCGATATTTATTTACCAATGGCCTTTTGCAGTTCAGTGTACATAATCAGGCAGAAAATAATTTGGTTCCTTCTTTTTTAACCAATGAAGTAGTGGTATAT
>JAURKC010000023.1 GCA_030831945.1 Ferruginibacter sp. | reverse complement strand
TGGATGGTTGTAAGGCAGATACTAGTAAAAAAATAACTTTGTATCGAAGGCCAAAAGCTGCTTTTAGTTTTGTTACACCTAATATTTGTGGTCAACAGAAAGTTCAAGTAATTGATGCTACTGATAACGTAGCCAATACTAAATTATGGTCTTATACTACTTTCAAAGGAGGTGTGTTGCAATTTATTACCAATACATCTAAAGAACCTTCGATTATTGTACCACCTAATTCTAGTTCAGACGAGGTGTTTTACTTTATCAAACAAATAGCTACTTCTGCTAATGGATGTACAGACAGTGCTATCGCTACGCTTACAGCTCGACCGGTGCCCGTTGCTAATTTTAGTATCGATAGAGATTCAAGTTGTACAGGCGTACTTACCGCCAATTTTACTGATCTTTCTTATACTCAAACGGCTGGTACAATCATTACCAATTGGTCATGGAAATTTGATGATGGTCAACTAGATATCGTAAATAAAAATCCTACTCATAATTTTACTAGCCAAGGGGTTTATATGGTTTCATTAGTGGTTACTGATAACCAGCTTTGTCAATCAGTTCCATTTGTTAAAAAGATAACAGTGTATGGATCGCCTAAAGCTGATTTCTCTTTTGGTGTTTCTAAATACCATTGTTTAAAAGATACGATTACTGCACAAAATAAATCTGTACTAGGTTACCGCAGTACTAACTTTACAAGTTTCCAATGGGATTTTGGCGATGGCACTACTGACCCTGCGGAAGTGTCGGTAAAATCTCCGAAGCATGTATATAAACTTCCAGGGCAATATATAGTTACCCTTAAAGTGACTTCAGATAGTTCTTGTATTGTTGGAACATATTCAGATACGGTATTTATTATAGGGCCACCTGTAGCAGGATTTAAATCTACAAACTATTGTGTTTTTTCACCTGTTAATTTTACCGATACTAGTAAGGCAGGAATCTATGATAAGATTGGTGCTTATCGCTGGAGCTTTGGCGATGGAGGTATTAATAATATTCAAAACCCGTCTTATATTTATAAAACTGCTGGAACCTATGCAGTCAAATTAACTGTCTATGGTAAAGCTTGCCCTATGCTGCTTGATTCTACCTTGCCAGCGCATCTGTTAAAAATTGTAAATAGAAGAGCTGACTCTGTGTACGAAAGAAAATATATGCCTTATAATATTCCAACTACTTTGTGTGCTTTACCAGCTGGTGTGAGTTATCTATGGTCGCCTGCAACGGATTTGAGTAGTACTATTATTAGTTGCCCTACTATCAATATTTCAAATCGTATAAATAACTATGTAATTAAAATTATTGATTCAGCAGGTTGTACCATTACAGATAGACTTGAAATATGGGGCTTTATAGGAAATAATATTTTCTTACCAAGAGCGTTCATTCCAAATAATGCATCGGTAGCAGAAAATAGAATTCTTAAACCAGTTTATGTGGGCATCAAAGAAATCAGGTATTTTAAAGTATTTGATCGAATGGGACACGAAGTCTTTACTACCAATAGTATGAGTCAATATTGGGATGGAACTTCTAATGGAAAAGAAGTCCCTACTGAAACTTATTCATGGATCATTTTAGCAATAGATGAACAAGGCAAACAACTAATCCGTAAAGGAAATGTGACGCTGATTCGCCAATAAAAAGCAATAGCTAATAAACATATATTGGATTGGTATACAACCAAGGGATTAATTTTCCTTGAAGACGTAAACTCATTTCAATTCGGTAAGTTCCTTTCTCTATTTTATTTGAAAAGTTAAATTCGTAATCTTTTTCAGCGGAAGTGCTAACTGTTTTTCCATTGTGAATTAATTTAAATTGACCTGGTAAAGGAGAAACAGCTTTCAAATTTTTCAGGCTCTCTAGTTTTATAGAATCACCTAGAATGCCCATTATACTATCTTTAGCATTGGTACCAAAAAATTGAAATCCTTTTGCATCACCTAAACTTTTAAAGGCAATAAAAAGATGACCTTGCTTCATGTTTTTGCTTAAAGAAGAAGTAGAGAGCGTATCGGCTAGCACATAATTAGTGACATAATTAAATCCAGTTTCGTAGGTATCGATGAGTAATTTAAATACCCATCCACTTTTGTCAGGTGCACTAAAAAGCCATTTATTCCAAAATTTCACTTCCATCGTATCGATGTTGTGGGCATTATTTCCAACCCATTGTATTCTTCCATCTGGTAAATAACGCGCTCTTATATTTTGATTTTCATGTGCATCAATAGCAGAGAAACCTACAATTTTTCTGGAGCTATTTAAAGAATCCCAGTGTGCAAGAATTGGAGTCTGTGGGTTAAAAAATTGCCTTAATGCCCAATGCCGATATTTATTTCCATTAACTAACACATCAAATAAAATGGGTAAAGGAGATTGGTCTTTAGTATCTGTATGAAAATTATAAATCTCCATGCCTTGATAGTAAGGGGTAATCCAGTTGTGTGGTTCTTCTGAGTGAGCATAAAAAATTATTCCGCCATTGGATACAATATTTTTTGCAATGGAATCTTTATCCGATTTCCAATCGATGACGGTTGGCCCAAGCGGCCAGGTGCAAAAACCTTGCTTCTCAGTTCCAGATTCTATCAATATTCCGTCGAAATAACCATGATAACCTTTTGGTAGCGTATCGATATCTCCATTTGGATGATCAGTAAGAAAAATAAAATCTATGCCATCTTTTTTTGCAGCAGGAATTATATCATCTATTGTGCCACGACTGTCGTGGGATAGATAGCTATGCACATGCATTACCCCTCGATAGGAATTTAAATTGATTTGATTAGCGGGTTCTCTTCGGAGTATAGCAAGCTCTGCTACTTCTTTTTCATACCTCGGATAAGTAACCAAACGATGCCAGATTCCAGGGGTAAATAGGATAATTAATAATAACGATAACAATATGCCTATTATAAGAAAAAGATATTTTATAATTCGCTTGATCATTTTATCAATTTATTTTTTGACAGGTTCTGTAATTTTATCAGTTAGGTGACGAAGTAATTCAAAGGTGTATTCGCCCATGTTTGGACCAAACCAGCCCATCGTTTTAGGTTCGTAAGAATCAAAATAAAAATATTTTCCTGGAATAATATATCCAACATAGCTACCATTGAAGCTGGTAACATTGGCATTATACCCTTTTGAAGCAAGAGAATTTTTTAATTGAAGGGCAAACTCGCCACTAAAATCACAAGGGGCAGTCGACCAAATTAAATCCCCCATTTTGATTGTTTGCAAATAAACATTTTCAGGATAAGGCATTAATTTTTTGCTGAGCCAAGTGGTAAAATTTCTTTGGGTAGTGAGTCTCATATTGTAGGGAGGTAAATCAACTTTCAAAGTCATAGCTGATAGTTCCATCTTATCTTTTAATTCTACTGTAGGTAAGTAAAGTTTCAAACTATCAGCTAGAGATTCTCCAATATTTTTTGGTTTTTCAAAACCTTTTCCTTCACCTGTAGGACTTTGACTGCCTACTGAACCGCCACAAAATATTGCAAGGTCTACCGTTTCTTTTTCCATCTTACGTTGCCAATAACCTGGATAGTCCGCACTAAATTCCATATTGTCTGCACCCATTGTTGTTGCGTGCGCACCGTATGAGCCAATCACCGCTTTGCGTCCTCCAATTTGTTCGATGGAGATAAATGCAAAGTCACTATTTTTTGTACCTGATTCACCTACAATTCTATTTTTTGTAAAACTAGCTGCCTTAAAAATTCCATTTCCAATTCTTGCAGGATGAAGGTCTGCAATGGCAGTAGTAACGGCTTTAGAGATTTGAAGTACCAACCATTTATTAATATTGGGATTTGCTTTTCCAGCAAATTGTTCTCCTATAAATCCTGGTCCCCAACCACCAATACTTGAATGGGTGTGAGAAGCAGCATAAAAAACCTGATCTCTATGAACACCTTGTTTTTCTAAAACTATGGTAGCTTCATCTATAATGTTTGGAGGCAGTATTAAAATATCAGCACCTACAATCACTACTAATTGTGATCCAACTTTTATTGCAGCAGCTTTTAAAAAAACACTGTCGTGTACTCCTGTCGCTGATTTACCTTTTCTCGCACCAAATCCTGCTAGGGGTGCTTCTTTGAACTTTCCTGCTTCCACATTATCTTCTGAATTTCCAATACTTGGTGTGATACTTACTTTAGAAAATCCTGCTTTCACAGAATCATTACTTACTATAAGCTTATTTTTTAGACTATCTAATCTTGCTTCGGTATTTTTATAATAACTAGTTTTAAAATAGGGGGTACTATCAATACTAGTGGTGATAGAAAAATACAAGATGATGGTTAGTAGAATAAGTATTCCTAATGTACTGCAAATAATGATTCCGATTTTTTTCATATTATCACGATTTATTTTGTTGTAATAATTATTTTCTCCTCTTTTAAACCAATAGCAGAAGCTTTCAATACGATGCTTCCTGCTTTATGAGTACTTTGTATTACCGCCTGGCATAGGCCACTAAAAGCAGTGCGTTGAGAACCTTTGGCTGATTCTAAACTGATAGGGTTACCATTTCCAACGCCCACTAATTTACCTACTCCTTCGATTGAAAAATGTACCAAATTATCTGCATCAGGAACCATCACTCCATTTCTGTCGGTTATCTTAACTTTTATATAACTCAAATCAATGCCGTCGGCTGAAATGGTTGAACGATCTGCGCTCAATTCTATTTTTGCAGGATCTCCTGCTGTAATTACTTTATCAGTAGCAATTAATTGTCCATTTTTATATCCCTCTGCTCTTAAAATTCCTGGTGCAAACGGAATCTTCCATACTAATGATAATCGTTTATCAACGCCTAAGCTGATCACTTTATCCCATTGACTGGTAAGATACTCTGTACTTGAATTAGCAAAGGATTGGGAACTAATTAATGAATCGTTGAGAAATAATTTCACTTCATCGCAATTAGTGTAAGCGACTACATCAATCAGTTGCCCTGGTTGCCAGTTCCAATGGGGTAGTAAATGAAGTACTGGTTCTTTGGTCCATTGTGATTTGTAAAAATAAAAAACATCTTTTGGAAATCCACAAAGATCAACGATACCGTAACTTGCCGAAATATTTGGATAAGCATAGGCAGGCTCTCCATAATAATCAAAACCAGTCCATACAAATAGTCCTGCTACATAAGGAGTGTTTTTAATTTCTCGCCAAGTGGTTTGAGTGATATTTGTCCAAGGCCTATCGTAAGAGGTGGAATGGTTGTCGAAAGAAGAACTTTGTAAATCAGGCGATTTTACAATTGGCGAGTCTGCGGGAAAATGATATATCCCTCTACTGCTTAAAGAAGACGTTGTTTCACTCGCAATAAAAAAACCATTTGGATGTTTTGCTTTCTCTTCAGGATAACGTTCTACCGTATAGTTTATTCCAATCACATCCACTTTGTCTGTCATGAAAGTAGTATCGGCTCTCCAAACTCCTGCAAAACCAGAGGTGGTATATCTAGTACGGTCGTATTTTTTTATGATACTATCCAATTCTTTGGCAATAGCAGCACCACCATATTTGGTATGATTTTTCTCTGCTATTTCATTGCCAATGCTATATAAAAAAACCGAAGCATGATTGCGATCACGGAGTACCATATCAGCTAAGTCACGCTCATGCCATTCTTTGAAATAGATGTGATAATCGTATTTCATTTTTTCTAGGTTCCAAACATCAAAGGCTTCATCCATCACCACAAATCCCATTTTGTCACAAAGATCCAACAGGTCTGGCGCTGGTGGATTGTGACTCGTGCGAATGCCATTGCAACCCATACTTTTTAAAATTTCTAGTTGACGAGTTAATGCGCGCGTATTCATTGCAGCTCCAATGCTTCCTAAATCATGATGCTGACATACTCCTAATACTTTTACGTATTGATTGTTTATAAATAATCCACTATCTGATCTAAATACAATCGATCGAATTCCAAAGGTGGTAAAGTATTTTTCTTTCAATTCTTTACCTTGATAAATTTCACTGACTAATTTGTAAAGCGTTGGTTTTTCTATACTCCAAAGTAAAGGGTTGTTTACATTGAGTATTGTATTAATTTTTAGCTGTCCCTTGGAATCAATATTTTGGGATCGTGTTTGACTGGTTATTTTATTTCCATTTAAATCCACAATAGAGGATATAATTTTTATAGCTACTTTTTCTGCTTTCTCATTGGTAATATTAGTCTCAATATTTACCTGTGCATGTTTTTCTGAAACTACCGGAGTAGTTACAAATGTCCCCCATTGATTTACATGAATAGGAGAGGTGGTGGTTAGCCATACATGACGATAGATACCTGAACCTGAGTACCACCTTGAGTTTGGTTGAAGTGAATTATCCACTTTTACTGCAATCACATTAGTTCCTTCTTTTAAATAAGGAGTCATATCATATTGAAAGGAAGAATAGCCGTAGGGTCGATTACCTAAATAATGTCCATTAATCCAAACGGTACTATTTTGATAGACGCCATCAAACATAATAAAGAAATGTTTGGATTTTGTATCAGTCGCTTTAAATGTTTTTCGATACCAACCAATACCTCCTGGTAAAGCTCCTCCAGTATTTGTAGAAGGATTGTCGGGTTTAAAATTACCCTCAATACTCCAATCGTGTGGAAGGTCTAAGTTTCTCCAATACTGATCTTTATATTCTGGTGCTTGAGCGCCTGCAATGTCACCTAAGTGAAATTTCCAATCTGCATCGAAATTTTTACGACTTGCTGGCTGTGCAATTATTTTAATAGAAAAGAGACAAATTATAATAATTGAAAAGCAATATTTTCTCCTAGTCATTTGAATAAAACTATATGGTATGCGTTAAATATTTTAAGTTGGATATTGATTAAAATTATAGAGTGCTTATTTTTTTTCAAGATTTGCTAAATGTAATTTATAAACTGTACTTCTAATTTCATCTAGGTTTCCAATAATCACAGTATAATCATATTCGTAAATACAATTTTTTGTTAGCATTGCTTTTTTAGTTGGAGCAATATAAGATGTAGAAGAGCTAGATGATTCTCCATTTATTTTACCTGCTAATCCAGCAAGAAATCTTTCACAATTGGCATTGTAAATACCCATTCCCCAGTGATTATCATCTACAAAAGCCATCCAGTGTTCTGATACGCTTGGATAAATACCCCAGAAACCACTTGACAAATTGATTACGGTAGGATTTTCTAATTGATCATTGGTAAAAGGAATTTTACCCGAATAGGTAAATAGATTTTTTAATGCGGATATCGGATAAACTGCTGGCAACTCTTGATCGCAAAGAATGCTATCGACATATATTTTATCGGTACGATGACAGGTTAACTTATTATGTACTTTTAGGGTCGATCCTTCTAGGGTAGTCCATTGTTCTATTTCTGCTTCTGCGGGTTGATTATCCATATCCCAAAGCATAGGAGTACATTTAACATATAATTGATTGCCATTTTTTTTGAAATCAAGAATTTTTGCACGGTGTCGATTGTAGTCACCTACTTGAATTGGATTCCATGGCCATGGTGACCATTGTTTAGACTGACCCTCCGCTTGTCTATTTAAACCTTTTCCTGCATAATAAGATTGCTGAATGTATCTTCCTTCATCTGAAATATTGACGATATTTCTTTTTGACGTAGATAAAGAAAGATAGGAGATAGCGCCACCTCTTGTAAGATCTAGTTTTAGGGTAAGTACTCCATTGTCGATGACTGCAATCGTATCTTTTAACTTTGTTATCGAAGTTTGACCATATACTTTTAGGAATAAACCAGTAAACAAGATAAAGAAAATCTGCATTCCTTTTTTCATCCAGTATTGATTGCTACAATGCTCCATTTTTATTTATCCGGTATTTTTTAAAAACTTACAACAGCCATCACAGGGAAATGGTCTGAAGGATATTTACCAAAATAAGTATCAGTTAAAATACCCCATTTTTTTACAGTAAATTGTTTAGTCACAAAAATGTGGTCAATTACTTCCATACCTCTTGGAGTTCTGAAACTATTGAATGATCCATTATTTTCGTAAGTAAATCCTGCTAAATCATAGCTATCTTTTATTACACCAGCGTTGGCAATGTATTTATAACAATCACTATTTCGGCCTCCATTGAGATCGCCTGTAAATACTGCAGGAGTATTTCCTGCAATGGTTTTAATTTTTTCGATCATTAGTTTAGCACTTTCTATTCTTGCAATTACTCCTTGATGATCGAAGTGTACATTGAAAAAGTAAAATATTTTCTTACTGGCAATATCCTGCAACTGAACCCAAGAGCAAATTCGATTACAGCAAGTGGCATCCCATCCCTTACCGGGTTGATCGGGGGTTTGTGATAACCAAAAATCACCCCGCTTTAGCAACTTGAATTTATCTTTCTTATAATAAATAGCAGAATGTTCACCAGCAGCCTTTCCATCATCACGACCAATACCATATCGAGTATATTGTGGAAGTGATTTGCTAAGATCTTCCAATTGATTAATTAAACCTTCTTGAATTCCTACCACGTCAAAGTCGTGGAAACGTATCAGATTGGACTGAATAGGTGCTCGGTTAACCCATAAATTTCCAGAATCTCCTCGATTGTCATAACGTAAATTATAGGTGGCCACTGTGAGTGTTTGAGCACTGATTGAAAACTTGATTGTAATAATTAAAATTAGAAGAAGAGAAAATTTGAGTTTCATGTGAATAGCAATTTTGGGATGTTTAATTATGCAGAATGTTTAAAGCTAGTAAATTTATATACACAGAAGTAATTCCGATTAATCTACAGATGGTAAATATGTTTAATAAGTTAGTAATTCATCGATTATTGACTCTAAACTATACGGACAGTACCGTTGCAGATCAAAAATGATGTTGATAAGTATTTATATCACTACATTTTAAGGGTTTTACCTTTTTTGAAAACTTTCTAGCATAATTTTTAAAAGATAACAATTTTTGATATCTTCGGCATCAGTCATTTTTATAATAAAGATGATTCGAAAAATAAATTTAATTCAATAACGATAGCTTAAATTAAAAAATCCATGAATAAAAAAATCCTTGGTGGAGCCTTTCTTCTGTTATTTGCAGTTGGATTTACCACCTTACCAGTTGCTCAATTTTTTGCACCAGCTATCACTGTACCTGCTGGTTTTACTATTACCAAAGTAGCGGACTCTTTAGGAAAGGTTAGGCATATTGATGTAAATAGTTCAGGAGGCATCTATGTGAGATTAAATGCATTGAAAGACGGTAAAGGAACATTGTATTTAACGGATCAAGACAAAGATGGTGTGATGGATGCTAAAACTGCTTTTGGTAATTTTCCAGGAACGGGCATTACGATTAAGGGTAAATATCTTTATTCATCTTCTAATACCGGGGTATTCAGATATCCATTAAACAAAGCGGGTGAAGTAATCGATACTGAAAATCCAGAATTAATTGTAGATGGATTAATGGATAAGAAGCGTGATAACTCTAAGTCAATTACTTTGGATAATAATAATAATTTGTATGTAACTATCGGTTCTTATTCTGATGCTTGTCGCGAGGGAACTACTGGAAAAGGAATTCCTGGTTGTCCTATTCTTGATTCAGCTGCTGGAATATGGATGTTTAAAGCAAATAAAACTAATCAGTCATTTAAAGATGGTTTACGTTATGCAACCGGACTTAAAAATTCTGTTGGTATTGATTGGAACAGCGCTTCAAAATCTTTATTTGCAACCCATCATGGACGAGGAGCGTTTTCGGATAAATTTCCTGGAATGTATACAGCTAAACAAGACACGGAGATTCCATCTGAAACTGTTTATGAATTAAAAAAAGGATCTGATGCAGGTTGGCCTTTTACTTATTATGATCATTTTCAAAAAAAGGTGATGCAAGCTCCAGAGTATGGTGGAGATGGTAAAACGGAAGGCGATGCTAAATTCATTAAGCCAGCAATTGCTTTACCTGCTCACTTAGCACCTAATGACCTTTTATTTTATACAGGAAATATGTTTCCTGCTAGATATAAAAATGGGGCATTCATAGTATTACATGGCAGATCAGCTGAACTTAAAAAAGCGTATATGGTTGCTTTCGTTCCATTTGAAAAGGGAAAACCTTCAGGCGATTGGGAAATTTTTGCGGAGAACTTTACACCATGGGCTGGACCAGCACAGTACCGTCCAATGGGCTTAGCTCAGGGACCTGATGGCGCTTTATATGTAGCTGACGATTTAAAAGGAGCTATCTTCAAAATAACCTATAATAAATAATTGAACAGATTTTACTATTTTATCCCTCGGTATTTACCGGGGGATTTTTTTTATTAGCTATCCACAGGCTATTAAAATTCCTGCTAGTTTTTAGAGAGAAATCTATACCAGAGGTAAACTAAAAATAAAAACATATCTTTAAATCAAGAATTATTTAATAATTAATACCTCAATTTTTTACCGATAGTCAAACTTTTTTAAAATTAGCTTATGAAAAAATACTTTCAATTAACGGCCTTATTCCTGTTCTTTTCTGTTAGCCTAGTTTTTGCTCAGAAAACTCAAGTAATGTTGTTGCCTACTATTCATAATGCCCATGATACCAATGCAAATTATACGTATCAAAAAATGTTGAATATTATTAAAAATTTCAAGCCTGATTTAATTGCTATTGAAATTAGACCAGAAGATATGTCCCAAACAGATTCTCTTTATTTGTATACTTTTTACAGGCCTGATATGATCTTGGTTAAAAATAAATTTCCTAATATCCCCAAAGTAGGAATAGATTTCCAAGGAATTGATATGGTAGGAAAAACGCTGCCGATGAATTATCGAAAAGATACTACTACTGCTAATGGAAAGGCTGGTTTGATCAACCGCGCGTTAAATAGAGATCCAGTTTTTGTTGCTGCTTACAAAGGATCAGGCTTTGCAGAATTGGAAAAAAAGAGACTCGCATTAATCGCTACTGCTAGTGCGCAAGAATTAATCGATGGTCCCTTTGATTCCTATTCCAATTTGATGGCTGAAAAAATGGATTCTTTAAGGGCGCTAAAGCCTGCTTATGCTCAATTTCAAATATCTTCTGCTTTCAGAGATCAAAAGTTAGCAGATAACGTTAAAGAAGTCATCTTGAATAATCCAGGAAAAAGAATCATCGCTTTGTCGGGAGTTAATCACCACGGATTGTATGTTCAGGTAATGAGCCAAATGAAAGGCGTTCAATTCATTAATAAAGTGAACGATCGATAGAAGGAAATGGATAAATCCATTCAACCGATCTTATTTTATTTTCATTGCCCTCGGTTTTAACCACAGCCCACAGTTTTAACTGTGGGCTATAAAAATAAAACGACAAAACCGTTTCAACGGTTTCTGTAAAATACCAGCAGTATAAAAATTCATTTAGATGAAATACAACAAGCGTAAAAGAAGTGGATATTATTTTGTTAGACAAAAACATATAAGCAGATTTCTATTTTTTATTCTGCTATTCCTTTCACAAAAGATGGTTTATGCTAGTTCCATCGATACTAGTGTTATACAAATTGAATCAACTAACAAAAAACTTGAATCTGCTTTCAATTGGGCGGCGGGTATGGGATTATCCCATGTGCAGACTGGTAAATCAGGCGTTATCGATCGTTGGGAGAGAGGTGTTGGTTCCGGTAAGGTAGCTTATATTCCTTCTTACTGGGGTGGTTATAATTCGCGTACCGCATTTTACTCGCGTGATATTTGTCATCAATTTGCTGGAGGACATTTATTGAATTTACAGTTGGAGAATTTTACGATGCTGCGTGAATTTGCAAAAACTTCTACTCTAGAACGCAAGTGGTTTCCTTTATGGGCCTTAAATTTTGACGGAAGTTCTTTTAAACTGGATCATCGCAGTGATAATGATTTTGTTAGAGAAGTTCCTGCTGCTTTTGAATTGGTAGATAAAGCCTATCAACTTTACTTATGGACAGGCGATAAAAAATATATCGAAGATGAATCACTGTGGAATTATTATTTACATATTGTAGATGATTTTATAAAATTACATGATACGCGTATTCCTAATGGGGTAGCGGAAGGGGATGGTTCGGGTGATATCTTTAAAGGTTCCGCTACTTTCAATGAAGAAAGAAGTATTCCTTTGGTAGAAGCAGGTGATGGGATTGCCTGCCAGTATAAAGCATTTGAAGCATTTGCGATGATGGCAAAAGCAAGAGGGAATAAAAAATTATATCATCAATACAATACCAAAGCAGTTGAACTAAAAAAGTATTTCAATTCTCAGTGGTCAGCTAAAGCAGATAGTAAAAACTTAGTTCGGGGCTATAATATTAAAGGCGAACCATTAACTAATTGGGGCAAAGAGAATTCATGGTTTATGCTGATGAAAGGAATATGTATTCCCTCTGTACGAACTGAAAATTATATCGATTTTGTAGATGAATCAGCTAGTTCGAAAAGAGGAAAACCTTCAAACATAGAAGCTCGTTCCTATTTGCCAGAAACCTTCTTTATTAACAATAGGATAAACCAAGGTTGGAAATGGATGGAAGATATTATCAATAACATCGACATACAATTTCCAGTAAGTAAAACCAAAGGTGATGGTAATTATCCTGAAATATCTTTTGTGTTGGTAAGTAATGTAGTGGAAGGTTTGATGGGTGTTGAGCCGAATGCTCCTGAAGCTAAGCTAGCTACCATTTCTCGTTTGCCAGCTTCGGTTCCAGACTTAAAGGTGAAAAATATAACTATAGGAAATTCTTCATTTACACTCTATCATTCATCAAACAAAAAATCTGTTCTAACTTTTCAATCTGGTCAGAACGACTTTACTTGGCAAGTCCGCTTTTATGGAGATCATCCGATCATTCAGGTAAACGAAATAGCTAAGAAGGCGAAGAAAAAATTATTGAATGGTGCGAAAATAAGTTACGTTGATATTAAAATAAAAGCTGGAGAAACGATTGAAGCAATCATTGATTAAATAGAAAAGGTTACCTAATTAGATAACCTTTTCTATTTAATTATATAAATTAGTTAGTTTAATTCTCTGATTTTAATATTCTTATAAAATACTGCGTCGCCATGGTCTTGTAATAAGATGGGGCCTTTTTCAGCCAATCCAAAGTTTTTACTTTTTGCAAATTTACTGTGGGCTACTAGGACTTTATAAATATTACCTCCTCTTTTATATTCAAGGACTTTAAATCCATTTAACCAGTGTTGAACAAGGTTATTAGGATACACAATAATTTTACCATGATTCCATTCGCCAATTTTTTGCTGAAAACGAGCATCGATTTTATCAGCCGGAATTAAATCATATAAGCTACTTAAGGTTCTATTTCCTTCGGTACCTAATTTTGCATCTGGGTGACGCTCATCATCTAATATTTGATACTCTAAACCTAGCCCTGCTCTTGAAGTACCCGATTCAGCAACAAAATATTTAATTCCTGAATTAGCTCCTTCAGTCAATTTGAAATCAAAGTTTAATTCAAAAGCTTTAAACTGATTGACGGAAACGATATCACCAAATTTGGATGTCTGGTTAGCCTCTTGTGGTAGAATATGTAAAATTCCATTATCAACTTGCCAACCTTTTTCTGGAGCAGTTGTTTGACCTACTGTACGCCATCCTTCTAAATTATTACCATTAAAAAGTAGTGAAAATCCTTGTGCTTTTTCTTGCGGTGAAATTGTATTGAGCGTATAGTTGGCTACTGGAGTTTTACTATCTAATGGTCTAGGTTTCATAGCAGCACCTGTTTGAATCCTAATATTTTTCCATTGTACTTGCTGACCGTCTTCTCTGTCTTTTACGCCATGCACTTGCAAGGCAATGAATCCAGTTAAATTCATGTCATCCACTAAGTAGGTAACTGGAATATCATTCACCCAAGTTCTAATGACAGAACCAATCGCTTCAATACGATATTTGTTCCAACCATTTTTGATAAATGCACTTTTTGCAGCAGGGTTCATTTCGGTTTGATACATCCAACCTCTTCTTGCTTCATCATAAATACCTCCAGACCAAGCTCTGTCTGACGGATCAATTTCAACTTGGTAACCTCTAACTCTGCCATCAGTGATTTTCTCTTTAGTAATCATTCCCTTGCTGCTGGTATCGGAGTAACTTCTGATTTGTATACCAGAATTCATATTACCCACTTTTAATTCTAGTTCCAAAATAAAATCTCCATAATCAACAGTGGTGGCAAGAAAAGAATTGGCTTCACCTTTAACAGTCGTTCCTACGATGGTACCATTCACCACTTGATACTTTGCTTTACCATTTAATATTTTCCATCCGTTTAATGTTTTTCCATCAAATAAATTTCTCCAATTTTCTTTTTGTGCAAAGACGGATACATTAAAAAATAGGATCAGTAATAGCAAGTAGTGTTTTTTCATTTTGGTTTATTTTAATCTTTCGAATTTATTTCATTTTATTAATCCATTCTTTAATTAAAGCGATGCCTTCTTGATGAGCTAAACTTCTTCCAAGTTCTGGCATTCTTTCTCCCGGGTTATTAGTTTGCATTCGATACCATAATATGGATGCATTGGCATCTCCCGCATGAATATCTACTAATCTTCCTCCAGAACCTTGGCCAGCTGCTACAGGCGGTTTATTGATGCCTAGAGCTGTAATATCTGTTTCAGATTCAGTTAAATATAATCCAGATGTCTGAGCAGGTCCTTCTCTGCGATGACAATGGGCGCAGTTGATAGCTAAATAGGCACGTGCTCTAGCATTTAAATCGCCTGAATGAGGATCATTCCAAACAGCGGTTTTAGGGATAGCAGCAAAGGAAGGTAAATTTTGTATCATACCATGCTTATTCCAATATTTTAATTGATTTTCTATACCAGTTGGATAATTTAAATTTCCATTTAATTGTGATACTGAAGGACCAATCGGCATCAATTGGTCATTCGAATTGTGACAGCCCTTGCATTGATTTTGATTAGGAATTACATATCTTACTTTTTGAGCAATTCCTTTTTGATCAATGAATTGAACTTGCTTTTCATCACCGGCTATTTCCCTGATTGCATCTGTTTGATCTTCATTCCAAACATAACTGAGTGCTTTCCATGCTTCTTGTTCCTTGATTAAAACTCTTGTCTCAATGATATTTTTATTTATCCCTGGATTACGAAAGTCGGCAGAATAATAAAATGTTTTGACTATTGCAGTACCTTCTGGAAAATTAAGCACACCTTCTTTTTGGTAATTAACTGATTTCCCTGAGGGTAACCTAACAAAGCGCGATTTTTCAGCATAGTCAGTAAATAGAGGTGTATTTAATGAGTAGGGCACTACGTCTTTTGAGGGCACTAGATCTGATAGCTTACCCTTAAAAAAATTCCACTCAGATAATTTATCTGGGTATGTTTTTTTTTCGAAAATGCTGAAAGAAGCAAGAAAAAAAATACAAACTATTCCTATGGATATAAATCTTAGCATGGTTTAATTATCGCATTTAAATGAATCATCCGCCCTTTCAATATTCTTAAAATTATTTTCAGCATCAAGCGTAACAATTGACTGGTTTTTATTGTTGACAATCGAAATGCATTGTCCAGCAATCCATTTGCCCGTTGAATCGAGTAATGTAGGATTTTTGATTCCATCAAAAATTAGGTGAGGCACATTTTCTCCAAACTTTCTGCCCAATATCATCCCTAATGGATCTTTTCCAACGGGTAAGCCTATTTTTCTTTCATAGACATTGTCGTGAATTGAAATAGCAGAAGGAAATGGATCGTAGAGCTTATCTTTTATTTTCTTACCAGTAGTGGTATAACTAATAATTAGTGTGCCCGCACTTTGATTATTGATGATTTTATTTTGGTAGATCTCTATTCCTTTTGTGGCAAGAATCATTATACCTGTTCCACTTGGCACCGAGGCGACTATATTTCCTTGAGGGGCAAAATTTATATAATTATTGTCATGAATATTATTATTATAAACTTTTACCTGTCCACCCTTTTTTTGAACTAAATCAGGTAAGTCAAATACCAATATGCCTCCAGTATTTTCTGAGGCTTCATTTTCAAACACCTCCGCGTTCAAAGAGTTTTCAATTTCAATACCTGCGACATTATGATAAGCCTTAGATTTTTTTACAACAATATCTTTTGATTGCCCAACATAAATTCCTGCATCTGATGCGCCAATGGCTTCACATTGATCAATGAGCACACCTTGGCATTGAACAGGGTATAAGCCGTACCCTCCATTTTCAGGGCCTGGTGTTCCCGTCCATTCTGTTTTTACATTACGAAAAGTAATTCCTTTTACATGCATGGTCTTAATAGCATCTCCTTTTGCATCTTGAACAGTAAATGCCTCGAGTACAATATCACTTCCATCACTGACACGTATGCCTTCTGCACCATCCGTCTGGTTTTTAAAACTAAGAATCGTTTTATTCATTCCTTTTCCACGGATCGTTACCTTTTTTTTGCCTTCCAAGGATAGCGTGTTGGTTAATTCAAAAACACCCTCTGGTAATTCTACTACATCCCCATCCTCTGCCAAAATGAAAAGACTTTGATATTTTTTTTGAAAATCTTTTTGACAAAAGGTTACGGCTGGAATTCCAATGAAAACGAACAAAAGAAAAGGGGATAATCTCATAAAAATAAATTATAATATATGGTATTTTAAATTATTAATAGAACAGTTCATCGTATCAAAAAGTTCTATTAATGCAAATTTACTGACTTGTTTTTAATTGTTTAGGATTCAATGAGTAGCTGCGTAAGAAATGCTTAGCATCATTCATTAAAGCCCTTTTTTCCTCACTCCCCATGAGTTTATTTTATCAGCCATTACAGGCAAGCTGGTTATTTCTAGTGAAGGAGCTTGTTCACCAGTATAAATCACTGCTTCTTCTCCCTTTTTCAATGTTAATTCAATTTGGCTATCCTTTTGTTTCATGTTAGCAGAAGAAGGTCCAATCAATTTCACCTTCCCTTTTAAATCGGTTTTTACAATGCAAGGTGCTCCAGCTAGACTTTTTATATGGATAAATTTTGTATTGCCATTTTTACGTACAGCACTAACAAGGAAAGCCCCTTCTGTTCTTAGATTAAAAAAGTTAGCATCTTTCCATTTAGAAGGCATTGCAGGAAATACCCTTATAGCACCTCCCCAACTTTGAATTAACATATCCAATATTGCTCTCGAAGAAGAAATGGGTGATTCAAAAGTTGGATTTTCTCTTTCACTATACAATGTATTTTGGGTAGCGGTAGGTATTCTTGCTGGCCCAGGTTTAACACCAAATCTTGGTAAAATTTCTAATGATCTATTTAACCAATTTAAACTACTATCACCATAACCAATGGAAGCCCATAAAGACGATGCCCCTGAAAATTTATAAATACAATTATCTCCATCTAAGTCTGTAAAATGTTGGATAGATTTTTTCATCAAAGGAATTCGATTGGGCTCATTGTCAATATTCATATCATATAAAGGGAATATTGAAAACAAGTGACTGTAATGGCGATGCGGTTTTGCAAAGGGTAAATCTTTGCCCACCATAATTCCATTTTCATCAATATTATAATCGGCCATTTTTGATAACATCAATTTCCATTTTGGAAGAAGTGGATCTTGTATTTTCAACCGCTCTGCTGTTTCAATAAGCGTTTTAAATCCCCATCGGGCTAGTGCTATATTTAAACTGGTCTCTTTTGCATTACCGTATTCATCGGAATAGGTAAATGGAATGTGGTATAATCCATCGTCGCCCAGTTGTAGAATTCTATAGTATAAGTTATAAGCGCGTCGTAATAGAGGGTAAACTTGATCTCTCAATTTAGCATCATCCATAGTTCTACGATTGTGTAGATAATACATTTGCGTTAACCAAGGAAGTACAATAATATTTAATCCTCTATCATTTTTTGGATCAGCGGTTATAAAAATTGGATTATACAGATCATCGTAACCAACAGGGTTAGTGATGCCGCCACAATCATCTTGAAACTCTTTGGGGACATTTGCAATTATCTGATCTTTATGTCTTTCCAGTAATTGATATAAATTATCCTCTAAATCTAAATGGTTCGTTATACCAAATGTGTAATAAGTAAGTTGAACGTTTAAATTCATCCAAACTAATGGCCAAGCTGTTGGTTTAAACCAAGGCCCCAGTAAATCAATTACTGGCCTATTAGGGTGTGTAGCACTCGCTAGCTTATATAATTGTATCCAATAAAAACTTTCTAAATGTGCATCTGGTATAGAGACAAAACTAGCTGGATAGTAATTGTGCCACCATTGACGATGCGCAGTCTCCATTAATTGAATTGATTTTTTTTGACCCGCTTTAATCGTTGCAACAGCATCTATTGCTGATCCTGAAGCAGGCTTTCTATATTTTCCCCAACGGTTGACAACGGTTACCAATACTGTTCTTGAGCCATCTGATTGTTTCGTTTCGGACCAAGCGGTAGCATAATCATCTCCCATTAAAAGTGGTTGCGTAACTACTTCAATCTTATCTACCACTTCAGTTGTAAATGATGGATTTTGTTGATAGGCAACATTCAATTCTAAGCCCATTGCTCTTTTAGCAATATATCTTGCACTCTGGGCCAATTGCGGACGAAAAGAAAATTTCGCTTTATTTTCTTTGCCTGTTGATTTCATGTTAACTACAATCAGTTCTTCTGCAGATGGAACAAAGCATCGAAAAGAAATTGTTCCTTCTGTGGTGGTTAACTCTCCTCTAATTTCTGCATTCCAAATATCATTGCGGAGTTTTACATTCGTAATAGTCCCTACTGGCCTAAGTAATAATTGACCAATTGGCAAGCGACTGGTTTCATAGGCACTTGGTGAAGCCGTTCGATGATCATACACATCAGTTCTACCAATTTCAAATCTAAGCGCAGTAGTATCTATATCGTCCTTAAATAAAATTGTTCCTAGTAATCCATTTCCTACAAATGCACCAGCAAAATAATCTTTTGGGATTTCATCCCAAAGTAGATCTTGTTTTGACAAATAATTAGCCCAATTAATATTTAATTTTATTTTTGGGTTTACTGATTTGATTTGTGCATTTGCAAAACCATTGATTACTAAAATAAAAATGGCTAAGTGGTAAAAGAATTTTTTCATGAATGACGTGTAATCTAAAAAATTTAATTTAATCGATTGTAAATCGTAATGGTTTGATTAGGCTTAAGGCTTACCGTTTTGGTTAACTCTTTATATCGAATAGTATAGGTTCCTCCTTTACTTGATTGGATGGTAGACTTTTTCAATTCGCCATTCGTCCAGTCAATGTTAACTGTACAAGCTCCTCTAGCTCTTAAACCATGCATTGAGCCTTCACTCCATGCTTTAGGTAATGCAGGTAATAAATTGATTTCATTATTCTGTGATTGCATAATCATTTCTGCAATAGCTGCAGCAGCGCCGAAATTGCCATCAATTTGAAAGGGTGGATGTGTATCAAATAAATTATTTAACGTGCTTTTTTTAAATAATCCGTTTAGATTTTCTAAAGCTTTTTCTGGCTCAAATAATCTTGCATATAAACTAACGATCCAAGCTTTGCTCCAGCCGGTATGACCACCACCATTGGATAACCTACGTTCAAGCGTTTTTTTTGCTGCCTCAAAAATTGCTGGATTTTTAGGAGAAATTAAATCAAGCGGATATAAACCCAATAGATGCGATATATGGCGATGACCTAATTCTGTTTCTTCAAAATCTTCAATCCATTCTTGTATAGTACCTAGAGCAGAAATTTTCATTGGCGGCAATTTTTTCTGAGCAGCTATTACTTTATCAGCTAATGATTTATCTACATTTAAAATAGAAGAAGCCCTAGTGAAATTATTAAACAATGCATTGATGATATGCATATCCACTGTAGGGGCATAAGTCATCTGCGATTTCTGTTTTCTGTCGGTATTAGGAACAAAAAAGGAATTCTCAGGAGAATGAGAAGGGTTCGTAACTAAATAACCTTCTGGAGAGGGTACTAAAAAATCAAGTACAAACTCTACAGAACCTTTCATCATTGGATAAGCAATAGTTCGAAGATAATTAGTGTCATTTGTAAACTCAAAATGATCAAAAACTGGTAGCGTCATCCATGGGCCATCCATATTAGTGATACCCCACACGCCATCCATCACACCAGTCCTACCAAATGGATCCGTTAAATGATGGAGTGTCCATCCTTTAGCACCATAGGTTTCAGCAGCGGTAACGGCACCAGGCACCATTATTTTTTCCATGAACTTTGCTAAGACTTCAGAAGTTTCTGATAAATTACCAGTCTCTGCTGGCCAATAGTTCATTTGTAAATTGATATTGGTATGAAAATCTGCACTCCAAGGAGCATCGTATAAATCATTCCATATCCCTTGAAGGTTTGCCGGTAATTTACCCGGCTTTCTAGATGATCCCATTAATAAATAACGACCATATTGATAGTATAAAGCCACTAAACCGTTGTCATTTTTACCTTCTCTTACATGCACTAATCTTTCGTCTGTTGGATATTGACTATTGTTATCATCTTTCAATGAAAAAGAAACTCTATTAAAAAATGACTCATGATCTTTTACATGAATTTGTTTGAGTGTTGTCGCCGAATAACTACTAGCTTTTGCAAAAATTTGTTTACAAATAGTCAAAGGATTGATGGAAGTATCCATATTCAATTTCTCCAGATTGTAATCAGTAGCTCCGGTTAAAACAATTACAATATTTTTAGCCCCTACGATTTTAAAACCAGCAGAACTGTCTGAAACAATAGGGGATTGAACTCCAGACTGTGATAAAATTTTCATGGCTGCAGTATACCGCATATGCTTACCTCCAGGACCTTTCATAGCAGAAGGAAGATCAATGATTTGTCCAGTATAATAAGCTAATCCATTTTGCACTTGGTAATTATTCTCACCTTTTGAAATTTCATCGGTTTTTCTTTTCTTATTGCCGCCTGTTTCATAGTCTGCATTAAACTCGCGAGATAAAAGTAAATCGACATCAAAAGGCTTTTCAGATTGAATGGTAATGACCATCAAATTTTGAGGAGCTGATACAAAAACTTCTTGAACAATTTTATTGTCATCTACGGTGTAGGTTGTTTTGGCAATACCTGTTTGAATGTTTAAGGAACGTTTGTAATTGGTTGCTGCTGATTTCCAATGAAATTTAATTCCTAAATCACCTAGTGTTTGATAAGATCTTACATTAGGTGGAGTACCTACCAAATATTTTTTTGATAAATCATTGGCTGTTTTATAATCCCCTTTAAAAATAGCGGTTTGTATTTCTTTAAGATGAGCTTTTGCACCTGGATTATTATTATTGATAGGGGCACCTGCCCAAACACTTTCTTCATTTAGTTGAATCCTTTCTTCTTGAATACCGCCAAAGACCATGCCTCCCAAGCGTCCATTTCCAACTGGAAGTGCATCCGTCCACTTTTCAGCAGGTTTTGTATACCAAAGTGAAAGGTTATCCTGCTGTCCATAACTTAGGCAACTGATGAATAAACTAATTGATAGCGTAAATAATTTCATATAATTTTTAATTAGGTATTTGAAGCGATATTTTTATTGCTAACGAATGCAATAGATAGGATTGGATTTATAAAAGATAGATTGCTGAAAAATATTAAAATTGATAAAAGGACCGATTAATGAATCTGTTAGATTATTTATTCGGTCCTTTTTAAATAAATTAAGCGAGTACTACATTTTGTAATATTGCTCCCATCCTTTTCTTGGTGGTGGGCCATATAGTAATTCATTACCCACCGTGCTATTGGTTATTTTATTGGTACGACTATTGAAAATAAGTTTGGTATTCAATCTTTGTGCTAACACACCCAATGCCATTACCTGGCTTAATGGCCCAGCTATATCGAAAGAAGAACGACATTTTTCTTCGCCCTTACAAGCTTTTAGAAAATTAGCAAAATGGTTAGATGGACTCTCAGGCACTACAGGTAAAGAGGATGCTATGTCCTTTGCTTTATCAACTGGTATAATTTCAAGTGCGGATCCATGAGACCCACCTTTGAAAGTAAGGTCCTTACCATAAATAACTTTCCCTGGATACCTTTTTATATTTCCAGCCGTTGGTGGTGGAATATTTTTAGCTCTTATTGGTTCTCCATAAAAACTTGGTAAGGTTGGTTGGTTGTTGTAACCATCATACCAACTAAGTTCTAGTGCAGGCATATGGTCACGTTTTGGAAATTTAAATACTAGTGTAGAGCCTTGCGGGAATATTAGTGTGCTATGTCCCTCCATGTAAATAGGATCCACTTCGGTCGGTAATCCTAATTTTAAAAATTGGTGAGCAGTATCAAAAATATGTGCGCCCCAATCTCCTAATGCACCATTTCCAAATTCAAACCATGATCTCCAATCTCCATTAATATATCCTTTGTTATATTCTTTGAACTGAGCCGTTGAAAGCCATTTGTCCCAATCTAAGGTAGCAGGAATAGGTTGTGATGGAAGATAGTCTGAAACTTTCATTCCATGCCAACGGCGTCCATTGTTCATGAAGCAAGTAATTTTTTCAACATCCTTTATGATACCCGCTTCTGTCCATGCTTTGAATTGAAAATAGTTTTCTTCAGAGTGCCCTTGGTTACCCATCTGTGTAGCCACCTTGTATTTTTTCTGTGCCTTCATCATTAGAGAAACTTCATGAAAAGTATGCGCCATTGGTTTTTCTACATACACATGTTTGCCTTGAGACATCGCTAACATGGCAACAGGGAAATGAGAGAAATCGGGGATACCGACAGAAACTGCATCAAATTGATTGCCCATTTTATCAAACATTTCACGGAAATCTTGGAAGCGCTTAGCAGTTGAAAATTTCTGCATGTTGGCGACCGTTTGAGGAGCACCCATGTCTATATCACAAATAGCAACAATATTAGCTAAACCAGTTTTATGTAAAGAGTTGAGTACATCACTACCTCTATTTCCAATTCCGCAGCAAGCCACATTCACTTTATCGCTGGGAGCTACGTGACCAAGGGCTTTTCCCATCACATAGGAAGGAATTATTGTATAGCCAGCCACCGCAGCTAAAGTAGCTGAACTGGTTTTAATAAATTCTTTTCTTTTCATATAATATTGGTTTTAATAATACTTAAAATTAGCACAATCTTTTCTAGTATCGAGTAAACTTTCAATTTGTTTTTTATGGAGATTTATAAAGCGCTAACGGCAATTATTTCCATTAAAAAATAACGAGTTACTTATTTTATAAATTGGTAAGCAAATTTGATATAGTTTTCCCAGTCGTACAATAAAATATCATGTTTTCCATTTCTAATATGGTGAGATACACGACTAAGAATTGGATCTTCTACCTTAGGGATTTCTTTCGATTCAAGACCTTTTAAACCATATAATTTATATGCTTCACTTGCATAAACTGCCGACAAGTATTCATTCTTAGGAGATGCCCATAAATCTTCTGACGCGCTCGCTACATACAAAGGACGAGGAGCTACCATTGCAAGCAGCATGTGTTGATCAAAAGGTAAAGCAGCTTCATTGTTGCTATATTTTTGAAAATTAGCACAAGGCCACATCGGGAATCTTTCATTCAATTTTCCAATGGTTTCACCTTCTTTATTTCTTGAAATTGCCGCACCACCGCAACCAGAACAGTTGGAGATAACAGCTGCAAATCTTTGATCTAGTGCACCAGCCCATATGGCTGCTTTACCCAAACGAGAATGTCCAATCACCGCTACTTTTTTTGCATCTACATTTTTATCAGTTTCTAAATAATCTAGCGCGCGCGATAAACCCCATGCCCATGCGGCAAGGGCACCCCACTCGTCAGCTGCAGGACGAAATTGATTGGGTTGATACAATAACGGATAAACACCAATCGAAAAATCATTTCTATCAGGAGCAATATCCCAATAATACATAGTAGCAACACCACATCCAGCGGCAATAATATTTTCAATTGGCCATCTAGCCGATTCGCCAGCCCTTTTCATTGATGGACCATTCCATGCTTTAGCCATGTGTACGGCGGTATCATCGATAGTACTGTGGTTTCCATTAAAATTGTATCCAAGAAAGGTGACAAAAGATTTTTTTGCTTTCGGTAAATACATCAACATTTCAACTGAAAGTTCTTTTCCATTGCCGGTGAACGTTAATTTAACTTGTTTTCTAATCGCTTTTCCATTGAGCGCCTGATTATCTGTTTCAAGAACTTTCACTGAAGAAATTTTTAGTTTACCTGGAATTTTTCCATACATCTGTGATTCAAACAAATCCTTGATTTCAGGTCTGCGTTCTTTTTCCCATTGTTGTTTAGTCGAAATAGTATTTCCTTTTTGAGAAACCAACAAGGCTGGAATAGGAAGGGTTGGTTGAGGAGTAGTAGGACTATTTTGTGCAAAGGATTGAATCGTTAACAAAAGAAAAAATCCTAAAAAAAATAAAAATTGATTTTGCTTTTTCATATCGCTTGTAATTTATTATAGTTTAATTTATTTGGATGAAGGTAATGGTTGAATATAATAAAGGCTAACACCATGAAAAGGTATCATTGTATTGAAAGAACCATTGGTTAAACTTACATTTTTCTGTCTCCATACATCCCGTACTTTCCAATTACCTTTTAGACCAAGTTTTGATAACGCAACGGTATAATTTTTTGGTTTTTCATTTCCCCAACGGAAAAAGGAAGCAGGATTTTTACCATAATTGTCAGTATTAAAAAATCCAACTGCGTAAGCTCCGTCTTCCATTTTTTTAAACCAGGTTTGTATTCCGTCTTCATCCGAAATTAATCTAGCAGAGGATCCTAGAGGATCTTGATCGATTGCAATCACTTCATCGTTGTTTAAAAGGTTTAAAGTAAATTCATCCAGTTGATCAATAGGACAACCAATTAGCAGGGGAGAAGATAGTAAAGCGAAAAGGCTGATATGACTATATTGTTCATTGGGCGTAAGTCGGGTCGGATGCATTTCTGTTCCAGTGGTAACATTTCCAAGGATCATCATGTCTGGATCATTCCAATGTCCGGGTCCACCAAAAGGACCCCATTTATCCAATTTAAAAGTGCAGTGATATAATCCCTGCCAACTGTCTCTAATATCAGGACCAGTTCTATACATGTTGGAAATTTTCACCCACTCCTCCACGTTATTAAATGGCGCCGAATTAGATAAGCTGTAAATAATATCTCTACCGGATGATTTTAGTGCAGCAGACATTCTGCGAGCAGAATTAACTTCTATTCGCCAATCATATTTTAAAAAATCAACGCCCCATTCTGCTAATTGTAAAGCATCATTGTTTTCAAATCTATATTTACCAATATAACGGAAAGCTCTTTTGTTATTTTTTATTGAATCAGGATAAATACCATTCTCAAAATTAGAGGAGGCACCCATATAGCCCGCATAGCTAGTTATCCAGGGCGTAGAATAAACACCTAGTTTCAATCCCATTGCATGAATATCATCAATCATTTTTTTGAAATCTGGAAATTTTCCATTTGCTTGCATTGCATTCAATTTACCCCCTCTATTGCCTTGCCATGCATCATCTATATTGACGTAATTCCATCCATGGTCTCTAAGTCCTTTGCTAACCATCGCATTGGCTGAAGCGATTACTTTTTCACCATCAATCATTCTAGCCCAAGAATTCCATCCATTCCAGCCCATGGGTGGGGTAAGCGAAATTGTATCGCCTATCTTAATCTTCAATTCTTTTTTTGCTTCCCCGAATTTGTTTTTTGCTCTAAGCTGAACTAAATAAATCCCTCTTTGAGAGAGCTTGCCTGAAATAGTTCCGGTTTCATGATCAATGGAAAGTCCGAGAGGTAAATTATCTGCAAAAAATTCAATGGGCTTTGAACCTGTGGAAGCGATGGTGTATAAAAATGGGTTGCCGGGAGTAGCACCAAAAACCTTAGCAGAATTAATTTGAGGAGTTTTAGGGGATGGAGGTGTTAGAATGTATTTTTCGTCTAGGTTAGGTGTAGTAAGGGGTACCGCGTTTCCAATCATCGAAATTTTTGCATCTGCAAAATTGGTATAGACCTTTGTATAACCTTGATCTTCCACCATTACTAGTAATCCCATTCTTTGAACGCCGGTTAAATTTACTTTTACATTTTTGGGCAAATCACCCCATTTCATATCACCACTTTCAAATAAAATTTTACCATCTGCTAATACATAAAATTGGTGTTTTAATATTTTATTACCCATGTCATCGACTCCTACTGAAGCAGTAAATTCAGTAGCATTTCCATTCAGTAAAAAAGACAACACACTGGTAGATTGAACACCAACTCCTCTTTGATAAGTTTTTTTGACCATCGTCATCGTTTCACCCCCTCCATTTTTTTTGGCAGATATTCCAGGAATGCCTTCAGAATATTTTTGTATCACCAAATCATCTAACCATATTTCATTAATCGATTGTGCGAAACCGTTAGTAATGCATAAACTAAACAATAATAAAGACAGTAGTTTGCTTTTCATTCCATTATACTTTTTTAATATACTTTAAATTGAGCTTTTTAGAGTGAGTAAATTAGGCATTCTTACCAAGACTGAAAAATCTTGCCACGAATTATTAAAATCCTTATTTTTATCTTATTTATTGAACCCTTTTGCACCTAGGTATTTTATTATGGGGTAGTCAGTAGGCGATTGATTCTCTTAGATTTTTTAACCTTTAATTTCAATCAAATAAATACAATTAAATAGTAATATGAAAAAGTTTAAATTAGCTCAATGGATAGTTTTTTTAATTCTCCTTACTGACCTGTCTGCTAAAGCCCAGGTGAATCAATCTAGTACGGTAGATATCTGTATTTACGGAGGAAGCTCTGCTGGTGTAATGGCTGCTTATACTGCAAAAAAGATGGGTAAATCGGTAATTTTAATTGAACCGAGTAACCGTTTAGGTGGTTTAACGACGGGGGGATTAGGTCAAACAGATATCGGAAATAAATATGCAGTGGCTGGACTTTCACTAGATTTCTATAGGCGTATTGGTCAGCATTACGGAAAGTTTGAACAGTGGACATTTGAGCCGCATGTAGCCAAAGAATTATTTGAACAATATATTAAAGAAGCCAATATTAATGTTGTTTATAATTATAGACTTCAGTCAGTAAGCACTGAACAGGGTGCTATTAAAGCAATAACTGTTGAGAACTCTATTCAACCCAATCAATCAACGAATCAAATTATAAAGGCAAAGGTTTTTATTGATTGTACCTATGAAGGTGATTTAATGGCGAAGTCGGGTGTTTCTTATTTTACTGGAAGAGAATCAAATAGTACATATGGTGAAACCTATAATGGAGTACAGTTGATGGATAAGCACCAGTTTCCTGACGGAGTAGATCCGTATAAAATTCCTGGAAAAAAGGAAAGCGGATTGGTTTGGGGTATCAGTAATGAAACCTTAGCACCTAATGGAACGGGCGATAAAAAAATACAGACCTATAATATTCGGGTTTGTTTTACTAACAATCCAAGCAATAGAATTCCTATTACTAAACCAGCTGATTACAAACCAGAGCGATATGAATTATTATTGAGGGTGCTCGCGAAGAAGCCAGTAAAAAATATTGGAGGATTTACTTCAATAGCTCCAATGCCTAATAATAAAACTGACATCAATAACAATGGAGCTTTTTCAACTGACATGATAGGAGAGAATTGGGATTATCCAGAAGCAGATTATAATAAAAGAATAGAAATAAAAAAGGCACATGATAATTATGTACAAGGATTCTTTTATTTCATAGGACATGATCCTCGAATGCCTTCCTATCTTAGAAATGAAATGCTTCAATGGGGATATCCAAAGGATGAGTATATGGATAATAAAAACTGGACACCTCAAATGTATGTGCGTGAAACCAGAAGAATGATTGGTGAATATGTAATGACTCAATTAAACTGTGAAGGTAAAGAGGTAGTAAAAGATGGAATTGGACTGGCTGCTTACACAATGGATTCTCATAATTGCCAGCGGCTTGTTGTGAATGGTATGGTGAAAAATGAAGGGGATGTTCAAGTAGGCGGTTTTGATCCTTATCCAATTGCCTATCGATCAGTGATTCCGAAAAAGAAAGAGTGTAAAAATTTATTAGTTCCTGTTTGTTTATCTGCTTCACATATTGCCTACGGTTCTATTAGAATGGAACCTGTATTTATGGTGCTAGCACAATCATCAGCAGTGGCTGCTTGTCTTTCAATAGATAATAATCAAGCTGTACAAGATGTAAATATTGATCAATTGCAACAAATCTTAAAAACAAATCCTTATGCCAATGGTAGCATGCCAGAAATTATAGTAGACAATGTGGATACAGCCAGTGTTATCGTAAAAGGAGATTGGTCTTTTGGTAAGTATGGTGGTTTTGGTCCTTCTTATTTACGCGATACTGCTCGTTCTTCAAAAGCCAAGTCGGTTAAGTTTACACCTCAGATAAGTAAAGAAGGAAGTTATCAGATTTATACTTATTATCCAAAGTTGCAAAATGGTTCTGAGCAGACACATATAGCAATTTTCGATGGAGACAAAGTAATTAATAAAGTTATCAAGCGATCCGAAGTTCAAGTGATTGGTCAAACAGCAGGAGAGTGGGTATCTTTAGGAAAATGCAATTTACCAAAGGGTAACACTGCCTACGTAGAAATTTCTAATAAAAATTCTAACGGAATTATAGTGGCGGATGCAGTGCTTTTTGTGCCGGAGAAATAATGGTCATTTCTCATAAATCAGTATTTTTTTAATGAAGAAATCTCTAAAGCAGGCTCTCCTTGAACTCAAAAATCCTGAGCGAGCCATTCAAAGTGCACGATTCTTTAAGACAGGAAAAGGAGAGTATGGAGAAGGAGATATTTTTATTGGATTATCAAATCCGCAAGTGAAAGCATTGGTAAAGGAGCATTGGAAATATACCAATATGGCCGATGTTCAAGAATTGATCAATGATAAAATTCATGAATTACGCTTTGCAGCCTTGTTGGTTTTAGTTGCTCAATTTTCAAAATCTTCACCCGTTCAACAAAGTGCCATTATCAAATTTTACTTAAAAAATATTTGCCAAATCAATAATTGGGATTTGGTGGATTGTTCTGCCTACAAACTGTTAGGGAAATTTTTATTGCACAAGGATCGAAAAATTCTTTACGATTTAGCAGAAACTAAACATTTATGGTCGGAGCGGGTGGCGGTAGTTGCCTGTTTTGAATTGATTAGAAATGGTCAATTTTCCGATGTGTTTAATCTTTGCGAAAAATTTCTTTCCCACAAGCACGACCTGATGCACAAAGCATGCGGTTGGATGTTAAGAGAAGTGGGCAAAAGAGATGAATTGGCACTAGAAGAATTCTTAGATGAGCATCTTTCTAAAATGCCCCGAACCATGCTCAGGTATGCTATCGAGCGAATGGAGGAAGGGAAAAGATTGGGATACTTACGAAAGCGATAATGATAGAACTGTTTGGCTTATTTAAAAACAGTATGTATTATTATCAACTAAATGGAGCCGATTAGGTAAAGAAGTTAACGCTAAAATGCTCCTTAAAATCTATCATTTAATTAACTATTGTAAGCTACCTCTTAACCCCCGCAGAGTATTTATTTAATTTTATATATTGGGGAAGGTCTTTTCTGTATTACATTTGTTGTGAAAAATCCTTGTTTGAAATATCCATATGCTATTTTCAATTACTATATTAGGCTTTATTATTACTTTTTTACTGCTTATTAATTTGCGGCAGTCCAATCTGGCCAATATTTATTTATTTTTCTTTTTGCTTATCAATAACATTTATGCCTTGTCTCATTATGCTACGGTGGATTCGGGAAATAAGTATTTGATTGCTATTATGTTGGTACATTTTACCCCTTTTTATTTATTGTTAGGTCCTTTATTTTATTTTTATGTAAGAGGGTTATTAACGGATGATCATCGGCTTACTAAATATGATTGGATACACTTTATTCCAGCTATTTTATTTTTCATCAATATTCAACCCTATTTTTTAAATGGATGGGCTTATAAGTTGCAGTATGCTGAA
Source organism: Ferruginibacter sp. (assembly GCA_030831945.1). Lineage (GTDB taxonomy): Bacteria > Bacteroidota > Bacteroidia > Chitinophagales > Chitinophagaceae > Ferruginibacter. The sequence goes on along the minus strand of JAURKC010000023.1, from coordinate 3,169 downwards.
AATGTAATAAAGGATGTGAATAATTTTATAAATATTGATTACATATTTTTACCTCCAAAATTTAGCTTTTTAACGAGGCCAATTTTCGCGCTTGTTTATGTAATCGCCAGTATAGTATTAGTTTTAAAAAAAGGATTGAATGCAAATCATCTAACTCATCAGGTGAAATTAATCTACAAGTGGATTGTGTTATTGGTTACCACTTCTGTTATTTTATATTTAGGTTTTTTATTTTTTACCGTATTGTCTTTTTTCACAAATAGTTTTACGGTTGCAGAAAATAAAGGATTTATCTTTTTATATGCCACGGTAATTGGTTTGCTACTGCTTAATTTATCACTCCTGTTTTTCCCTAATATTCTATATGGATTACCTCAATTTGATTATGCAATCGTTACCAAAGAAAATAGAGAGGTTCAGCAGCAATTAGGAATTGTGGAAGATTTAAAAAAACAATCCAAAAGTTTTGAGATTTCTTCCGAAAAATTAAATCTACTTAATATTAAGATTGAGCGATATATGGAAAGTAAACCATATTTGAATTCTGATTTCAATCTTACTATGATGTCCTCCGATATCAATATTCCGGTTCATCATTTGTCCTATTACTTCAACGAACACCTTAATATCAGTTTTAACACCTGGAAGAATAATTTGAAAATCGACTATGTTATAACTTTAATTAATAATGGGTCGGGTGATATTTTGACATTAGACGCCCTGGCTAAACAGGCAGGCTTTGGTTCCCGAACTAGTTTTTTTAATTCCTTCAAACAAAAAATTGGAGTTACTCCTTCCGAATATTTAAACAGCTTAGATTAATATCTAGTTTTTTCAAGACAAATGTCTATCAATCTGTTCGTTTTTTCGAAAACTAGACAATCTTCTGCTTTTAGATTTAAGTCTACATTCATCTAGCTTATAATTTTGCGCCTGCTCAAAAAAAATGAGTAGGTTTTTTATTGTCAAAATGACAAGAAAAAGTATTTGCAATTTATATAATGGCATATGAATAAAATTAAATTAAATGTGTTTTTTGGCTCATTAGTCTAACGCTGATAAGTTCCATGTTGAGCGCTCAGGTGAAGGATTCCATTCCAGCAAAGTCCAATTTATTTTCAAAAATTAAGTTAGCCAAGGTGAACTTGTTTAAGAAAAGTTCAAAAGACGAAAAGGGAAGTAAAGCAGTAGTCGATTCAAAGAATGATAAAAATCCTGCAGCGAGAGAAGAAAAAACATTTGAAATAGTAAGGCAAAAGGATACTGCATCTAAAAAGAGCTCTTTGTCCAAGATTAGTTTACCTAAGAAAAATACGGTTAGTGAGGATAGTGCGATGAGGTGGGAAAAAGAGATCAATTTACTCATTGTAAAGTACACTCCTGAAAAAGACAGCAGTTCAATTATAGCAAAGGAACCTACAGCCACTGAAAGGAGTTTATCCAATCTCAGCCTCCCTAGTAAAAATAACGTTAAAAGAGATAGTGTATTGGTGAAAGTTAAAGACACTGCTTCACTGATGGCAAAGGATACTACAAAAAAATCAAGCTGGTTGTCTAGATTAAATTTGAATAAAAAGAATTCGGTTAAGAAGGATAGTGCGAAATCAAAAGATACCACTTCACTTATCGCAAAGGCCCCTGCTACTAAAGAAAGCGATTTAAGTAAATTAAGCTCTACTAATAAAAATAAGGTCAACAGAGATAGTGTAAGAGTGAAAGTAAAAGATACTACTGTACTCATTGCAAAGGATACCACAAAAAAATCAAGCTGGCTGACTAGATTAAATTTAAATAAAAAGAATACAGTTAAAAAGGATAGTGCCAAAGCAAATGATACCACTTCACTCATCGCAAAGGCCAATATTACTAAAGAAAGCGATTTAAGTAAATCAAGCTCTACTAATAAAAATAAGGTCAACAGAGATAGTGTAAGAGTGAAAGTAAAAGATACTGCTTCACTCATTGCAAAGGATACCACAAAAAAATCAAGCTGGTTTTCTAGATTAAATTTAACTAAGAAAAATACGGTTAAAAGAGATAGTGCGAAATCAAAAGATAGCAGTTCACTCTTAGTGAAGAATACTGCATCCAAAGAAAGCGATTTATCTAAATTAAGCCTCCCTAGTAAAAATGCAATTAACAGAGATACTGCGATGTTAAAATCAAAAGATTCTACTGCACTCATTGCAAAGGACGCTACTACCAAACAAAGCGATTTATCTAAATTGAACAGCCCCTCTGGTAAAAATAAGGTTCAAAGAGATTCTGCTAAGATGAAACTAAAAGATAGCCTTGCAATCATTGTAAAGGATACCACAAAAAAATCAACCTGGTTGTCTAGATTAAATTTAAATAAAAAAAATACGGTTAAAAAAGATAGTAAGAACGAAAAAGTAAAAGATAGTGTTAAGGTGATAGCGAAGGATGCGAGTTCCAAAGAAAGTAGTTTGTCAACAGTAAGTTTACCTAATAAAAATTTGGTAAAAGAGGATGCTGCGATAGTGTTAACTAATCCTGTTTCTAAAGCAAAAGACACCCTTTCTTCTCACATGTCTGTGCATAAAAAATTCTTACAATACATGGCTACAACTACTGTATCCTTAATGGCGGGTTCTAGTTTTTCAAAACAAACCGTGGATGCTGGTGGCTTTAAATCAAACTTTAACTACGTCTATTCAGATATCATCGAAGACGTTTATAAAACTGGGTATTTAGGAGGTGTTCGAGTAGACGGTTTGGTAAAAAAGAAATATGCATATTCGGTAAGTTTTAGCTTGAGTAAAATTGCTTCTGGTGCTAATTATTCTTCTTCATCTACTTTATCACCTGTTGTTGGAAGCTTTTCGACCTTTAAAGTAGAAGATCGTTTTTTAGTAATGAATGTTGCCGGACATTATAAAAAATTACTTCCCTATGGAAATCTTAAGAAGTATAAATTTCATATAGTAGGCGGACCAAGTATTGATACTAGATTATCAAAAGCGAGTTTAGATAATCAAGTAACGGATGCGTATAGAAAAGTATTCTTAAAAGCTGACTTAGGGTTAGAATTTAGTAATAGATCCTTGTATACATTGTTTTTTAATTTTCAACAAAGTATAGGATCCATTACAAAAACACCCATTAAGACTAACATCAATTCTTTTCAATTGGGTATAATCATTAAAGC
>JAURKC010000022.1 GCA_030831945.1 Ferruginibacter sp. | reverse complement strand
CGACGCTATGATCCCCATAGGCCGTGGCCAGCGTGAGCTGATCATCGGTGACCGCCAGACAGGTAAAACTGCGATCGCGGTAGACACGATCATCAATCAGAAAGAATTTTTTGACGCGGGCAAGCCTGTATACTGTATATATGTCGCTATCGGGCAGAAAGCCTCCACCATCGCCGGTGTGATGAAGACGCTGGCCGACAAAGGTGCCATGGCATACACAACGATCGTTGCGGCATCTGCATCTGATCCCGCTCCGCTTCAGTTTTATGCTCCTTTCGCAGGTGCTGCCATTGGAGAATTCTTAAGGGATACCGGTCGCCCTGCATTGATCATTTATGATGATCTTTCTAAGCAGGCCGTCGCTTATCGCGAGGTATCTCTGCTGCTCCGCCGCCCCCCCGGACGTGAGGCTTATCCCGGAGACGTATTTTACCTGCACAGCCGTCTTCTTGAAAGGGCTGCCAAGGTGATCTCCAACGATGATGTGGCCAAGAACATGAACGATCTTCCTGAGTCGATCAGGCACATGGCGAAAGGCGGTGGATCACTTACTGCCCTGCCCATCATTGAAACACAAGCCGGTGACGTATCAGCATATATCCCGACAAACGTGATCTCTATTACTGACGGCCAGATCTTCCTTGAATCCAACCTTTTTAATGCCGGTATCCGCCCTGCGATCAACGTAGGTATTTCGGTTAGCCGTGTGGGTGGTAACGCTCAAATTAAATCAATGAAAAAAGTAGCGGGCACTTTGAAATTAGACCAAGCGCTTTACAGAGAGCTAGAAGCTTTCTCTAAATTTGGCGGTGATTTGGATGCGGCAACTAAAAACGTAATTGATAAAGGTGCTAGAAACGTAGAAATATTGAAGCAATTGCAATATTCACCTATGACTGTTGAAAAACAAGTAGCGATGATTTATTTAGGTACGCAAGGTTTATTGAAAGAAGTTGCTGTGAAAAATGTGAAAGCATTTGAAGAGCATTTCTTATTGGAAATGGAAAACAAGCATGCTGATTTATTAGCTGAATTTAAAAAAGGCAACCTACCAGAAGAAGGTCTGAAAAAAATGATTGAAATGGCGAAAGGCTTGATGGCTCAGTATAAATAAGTAAACTATATATTTTTTCAAAGGCTCCCCAATAGTATTGGGGAGCCTTTTGTTTTAATTATTATTCTACCCTCAAAACAAGCCTTAAGTGCTAATTGGGTGATGCTTTTGGTTAAAATGAATCAACAGATAATCAGTTAAATAATTTCTTCTTGCTTTTTTTGAAAAATAAAAGTTTGCCATCTGGGCATTGAATTTCTTTGGAATAGAGTGCTTTTACTTTTTTGCCTTGATGCAAAAAAGTAACAAAAAAAATCAATCCTGCGAATAAAAAGGCTGAAATTTTAACTATCAACCTAAAATCAAGGAACTCGCGGGTAGAGTAAGTTACTTTAATGGGCCTGCTCGCTCAAACAGCCTTGATTTTTTAACGGCTGATAGTTAAAATTTCTAGCACTTTTTATTCGAGGGCGTCAAACAGAGAGAGGATCGACTTGCTATTAATGAGATATTAAAACACTGCGTTACTTAAATTGTTATGATTTATAAGGGTCTGATATGTCAGATTTCTAGAAATTTTATTCGAGGGCGTCAAACAGAGAGAGGATCGACTTGCTATTAATGAGATATTAAAATACTGCGTTACTTAAATTGTTATGATTTATAAGGGTCTGATATGTCAGATTTCTAGCAATTTTATTCGAGGGCGTTCAAACAGAGAGAGGATCGACTTGCTATTAATGAGATATTAAAACACTGCGTTACTTAAATTGTTATGATTTATTAGCGTCTGATATTTCAGATTTCTAGCAATTTTATTCGAGGGCGTTCAAACAATTATAATGTCAAATTGCTTAACCAGGCTTTTTGAGAGATGACTAATTAGAAATATCTTTTCATTAATAAATATTCTTAAAAAAAGCTTTTAATTATCGGATTCAGTTGATTGCAATCAGTTTTATTCAAAAGGTTAGGAAATAGAATGGTTTTAAAATAAAGGGTAAAAAAATCAATTGCATTTGGTTGAATAACTTGTAAATCTTAACTTGAACTTTTAAATTTCATTTGCTTTATCTAAAGAAAAAATTTTATGAAAAAGGAATCAAACAATCAAGCTAATCAACCAAGACGCGATTTTATTCGCAATGCTGCTTTGACTGCAGCTGGTTTTTATATTGTACCTCGCCATGTTTTGGGTAGAGGTTTTACAGCTCCCAGTGATCGACTTCAAGTAGCAGGTATTGGTGCTGGTGGAAAAGGCGAAAGCGATATCACCAATTTTTTCAATAGCGGCAAGGCAGACATTGCTTTTTTGTGCGATGTAGATGATAGGCAAGCTGCAAAAATGAGGGCTCGTTTCCCTAAGGCTAAATATTATAAAGATTATCGTGAGCTGTTGGATAAAGAACATAAATTAATTGATGCTTGTTCTGTTTCAACACCCGATCATATGCACGCTGTAATTGGTATGGCAGCCATGCAATTAAAAAAGCATGTGTATATTCAAAAACCATTAGCACATGATATTTACGAAGCGCGTATGCTTACCAAAGCAGCACACGATAATAAAGTAGTTACTCAGATGGGTAACCAAGGTGCATCTGGAGATGGGGTTAGACAATTACAAGAATGGTACAATGCAGGAATCATCGGTGATGTGCATACTGTTTATTGTTATACCGATCGTCCAGTTTGGCCACAAGGCATTCCATGGTCTTCTGCCAAGCCAGCTATTCCTGAAGGTTTGGATTGGAATCTTTGGTTGGGTACTGCAAATTATAGAGATTATGTAGATAAATTATTGCCTTTCAATTGGCGCGGATGGTGGGATTTCGGAACCGGTGCTTTAGGTGATATGGCTTGTCATATTATGGCTCCTGCTTTTGCAGTTTTGGGATTAGGTTATCCTACTTCTGCTGAATGTAGTGTAGCTACTCCTTATGTTGAAAATTGGCAGAGAGGTGTATATCCAGATTCAGGTCCTGTAGCATCTTCTATCACCCTTACCTTTAAAGGAAAAGATGGTAAGCCAGATGTTAAATTACATTGGATGGATGGTGGTATGCAACCTGATCGTCCAGAGGAACTTGGTGCAAATGAAGTAATGGGCGATGGAGGTAATGGAGCAATTTTCTTAGGAACAAAAGGTAAGATGATGTGCGGTACTTATGGCGTTAAACCAAATCTATTACCTACCTCTCGTACTAAAGAGAAAGAAGCCATGGTACCTCAAACCATCGCACGTGTTCCAAATGGAGACAATGGCCACTATGCTGCATGGGTAGAAGGTGCTATCGCTGGATATGGTAGTGATAAAGCTAATAATCTAAGTTCTAATTTTGATATTGCTGGTCCTTTAACGGAAAGTGTGTTAATGGGAAATCTTGCTATTAGAAGTTATAATATTGCTAAGAAGGATGCAAAGGGTAAAGATCAATATCCTGGACGTAACATTAAATTATTATGGGATGGTCCTAATATGAAGGTTACCAACTTTGAAGAGGCAAATCAGTTTGTAAAAAGAACCTATCGCGAAGGTTGGTCATTAGGTATTTAAATTAAATTTTTCCGAATAGATAGTTATCAGTCTATTTATCAATAACACCATTTACAAGGCACCTGTTTTAAATATCAGGTGCCTTGTCATTTAATAAAGATGGTAAAACGTTTATCAGTTATGAGTAAAGAAAAAATTTACTTTAAACTAACCATTATCTATTTAATTGCAGATAATTCTGCTTAACTTTTCATTCTAAAAATTTTATTAACGATGCCACAATATATTCTAGCCCTCGATCAGGGTACTACTAGTAGTCGCTCAATTTTATTTGATAAAGGTGGAAGCATCATAGCCGTTGCTCAAAAAGAGTTTACTCAGATTTTTCCAAAGCCAGGTTGGGTAGAACATGATCCTAAAGAAATATGGGAAACACAGTTGGCTACTGCAAAAGAAGTATTGGCAAAGGCAAATATTTCAACAAAAGAAATAGCAGCAATAGGAATTACTAATCAACGTGAAACGACAATTGTTTGGGATAGAAATACTGGAGAAGCTGTTTACAATGCAATCGTATGGCAGGATAGAAGAACAGCCAATTTTTGTGATGAGTTAAAAGTAAAAGGACTTCAAAAAACTATTCAAGAAAAAACAGGTTTAGTAATTGATGCTTATTTCAGCGGAACCAAAGTGAAATGGATTCTTGATAATGTGGCTGGTGCAAGGGATAAGGCGAACAAAGGCGAATTATGTTTTGGCACAGTAGATTCTTGGTTGGTTTGGAATTTAACGAATGGCAAAGTTCATATTACTGACGTAAGTAACGCGAGTAGAACGATGCTTTGTAATATTGAAAATTGTGAGTGGGATGGAGAGCTACAAAAAATCTTAGATGTGCCGGGAAATATGTTGCCGCAAATTAGAAGTAGTAGTGAAGTATATGGTACGACTACTTTGTTGGGTACTGAAATACCAATTGCAGGAATTGCGGGTGACCAGCAGGCAGCATTATTTGGTCAATTGTGTACCCAGCCGGGTATGGTGAAAAACACCTATGGTACAGGTTGTTTTATGTTGATGAATACGGGTGATAAAATGATCCATTCCAATAATAATTTATTAACTACGGTAGCCTGGAAAATTAATGGGGTTACTCAATATGCATTGGAAGGCAGTGTATTTATTGCCGGCGCGGTGGTACAATGGTTAAGAGATGGATTAGGTATTATTAAAAGTTCATCTGAGGTAGAGGCGTTAGCAAAAAAAGTAGACACTACTGATGGAGTATATGTAGTTCCTGCCTTTGCCGGACTGGGAGCTCCTTATTGGAATCAACATGCAAAGGGCACCATCACTGGATTGACAAGAGGTAGCACAGCTGCGCATATTGCAAGGGCGGCTGTTGAAAGTATTGCTTATCAAACGATGGATGTGTTAAAAGCGATGGAAGCAGATAGCGGTATTAGCATTAAAGAATTGAGGGTAGATGGTGGTGCAACTAAAAATAATTTGCTAATGCAATTTCAAAGTGATGTGCTTAATACAAAAGTGATTCGTCCTACAGTTACAGAAACAACCGCATTAGGGGCTGCTTATCTTGCTGGATTGGCCGTTGGATTTTGGAAAAATACGGATGAATTGCAAGAGCAATGGCAAATTGAAACAGTATTTTCTTCTGCTATCACAGCGCAAGAGCGAACCGTATTAACGAATGGTTGGAAGAAGGCAATTACAGCTGCTTTATCAATAGCTTAATCGTTTTAAATAATTCAATGAATCGAAAAGAGCAAATAGAAAAAATAAATGCTGATACCAATTATGATATCATCATCATTGGTGGAGGGGCTACTGGTTTAGGATGTGCTGTTGATGCTGCTAGCAGAGGTTTTACAACTTTGTTATTAGAAAAATACGATTTTGCAAAAGGTACTTCTAGTAGGGCTACTAAATTAGTTCATGGTGGGGTAAGGTATTTAGCTCAAGGAAATTTTCGTTTAGTAAGAGAGGCATTACTTGAAAGAGGAAGGCTTTTAAAAAATGCACCACATGTTTGTCATTCTATGCCATTTGTAGTGCCATCCTATCGTTGGTGGCAAAAATGGTATTATGGTATTGGATTATGGTTGTATGAATTTCTTTCAGGAAAATTAAGTTTGGGTAAAACTAAATTATTGTCCAACGCTTCGACTTTGGTTCAACTGCCAGATTTGTCTACTAATCATTTAACTGGAGGCGTACTTTATTTTGATGGTCAGTTTGATGATAGCAGACTGGCTATAAATCTCGCCCAGACAGCAATAGAGCAGGGAGCAACCGTTATTAATTATTTCGGGGTTACCAATTTTACTAAGCAAAATGATAAAATTACTGGTGTTAATGCAATAGATCAATTAAGTGGTAAGTCGCATGAATTTACTGCTAGAGTGGTTATCAATGCGACCGGTGTATTTGCAGATGGATTACTCCAATTAGCAGAAGGGCATTCTGAAAAAACGATTGCTCCTTCTCAAGGCATTCATTTAGTAGTAGATCATCATTTTTTTAGAGGCAATACAGCTATGATGATTCCAAAAACGGATGACGGAAGAGTTTTATTTGTGATTCCTTGGCAAGGAAAATTATTGTTGGGTACTACTGATACGCCAGTAGAAAATATAACAACAGAGCCCACTGCATTAAAAGAAGAAATCGATTTTATTATTCATCACTTTAATCGATATACCAATTCTAAAATAACTACTGCAGAGGTGAAAAGTGTTTTTGTTGGTTTGAGACCATTAGCAAACCAGGGTAAAGAAAAGAAGACAGCAGTTATGCCAAGAGACCATGTAGTAAAAGTGTTGCCTTCTGGTTTAATTCATGTTACTGGGGGCAAGTGGACTACCTATAGAAGTATGGCTGAATATGCTATTGATACAGCAATACAGTCGGTTGGATTAGAAAAAGTATCTTGTAAAACAAAAAATTTAAAAATTCATGGGTGGATAAAAAATAGGTCTACAACTTCCATGAGTATTTACGGAACGGATGAAGAGGATATTCAATTAATGATCAATGCTGATCCAGCATTTTTAGAAAAGATTCACCCTGACTACAACTATACCAAAGCAGAATTATTATGGTTTGTAGCGAATGAAATGGCTATTACGGTAGAGGATATATTGGCAAGAAGAACCAGATTACTTTTTCTTGATGCAAAGGCTGCAATGGAAGCTGCCCCAATGGTTGCTAAAACATTGGCATTTTTTAATGGTAAAGATGCTGAATGGGAAAAGCAGGAATTGGATAAATTTAACGATCTCGCGAAAAACTATTTAATCAATTAATAAATCTAAAAATTCATTTTATGAATCCATTTTTTTCTGAATTAATAGGAACAATGATAATGATCATATTGGGAAATGGTGTTGTTGCCAATGTAGTGCTACCTAAAACAAAGGGGAATGATAGTGGTTTAATTGTAATCGCAATTGGATGGGGGATAGCAGTTTTTACTGGAGCGTATGTGGCATCTCATGGAAGTAAAGCGCATTTAAATCCCGCAATAACAATAGCGATGGCGGCTTTTAGTGATTTTTCTTGGGAAGAGGTGCCTGTTTATATCGCAGGACAATTTGCTGGCGCAATGATTGGAGCCTTGGTGGTATGGATTACTTATCGGCAGCATTTTGATGAAACCAATGAGCCTTCTTTAAAGTTAGCCGTTTTTAGTACAGCTCCTGCAATCAGACATTCAGTAAATAATTTTATAACAGAAGTTATAGGCACATTCGTTTTAGTGTTCGGAATATTGTTTATGACAAAATCTTCTAGCTCCTTAGGAAGTTTAGATTCCTTACCAGTTACCTTATTGGTGCTGGGTATTGGTTTGTCTTTAGGCGGACCTACAGGATATGCTATTAATCCTGCAAGGGATTTAGGACCCCGAATTATGCATGCAATTTTACCTATCAAAAATAAGGGTAACAGTGATTGGGGTTACAGCTGGATTCCTGTAATAGCTCCAATTGTAGGAGGGTTATTGGCCGCCTTTATTTTTAAAACATTTATTCATCTAGCCTAAAAAATTCTTTCGAAATTCTTATAGCAGCTATTTATTGAAATGATCTTCAATAGATGGCTGTTTTTATTTGTGCTGGATTAGAAAATGAATGGAAATCTTGAATTAGACTAGCTATATTCTTTGGTAATGGTATTTCCAAATAAACTAACTTTGGATTCTGAAAAAAGCATCCGCCATATTATTTCTTTGCATTTATCTGTTTTCTACACAGGTAATGGCTGAGTTATTGAAACTTCCCATCGTTTTTCAGCACTATACTGAGCACAAGCTAGCCGATAAAGATATTTCAATGCTGGATTTTCTAGCTATGCATTATCTCAATGAAAGTCCAAAGGATCAGGATTATGAAAGAGACATGAAGTTGCCTTTTAAAAGTTTAAGCTTTTGTATTGCAGCTTCTATTGCTGATTTTGTTCCGATAACCGTTCAGTTTTCTTGTATAAAGCCTTTAGAGCTTGATCAAAAGAAATTGTACGGATATTATATTGCTCCCATATCATCTTCTAGTATTGCTTCTATTTGGCAGCCCCCAAAATCTTGTTAGGTTAATTTTTTGAAAGAACGCAAAGGTTTCTCAAATTTGTGCTATTTATATAATTGGCACACTATAAAGATTCATTTTACATTATTTAAAATACAATTATGCTAAATGCTATAATTGGTTTTGCCATCAAGAACAAACTCATTGTTGGGTTATTTATTATAGCCCTTGTAGGCTATGGCAGTTACCAATTTACAAAATTACCCATTGATGCAGTGCCAGATATTACTGATAATCAGGTACAAGTAATTACCATTGCTCCTTCTTTTGGAGCTACAGATATTGAACGATTGGTAACTTTTCCAATTGAACAAGCCAATAATAATATTTCTGGATTAAAGGAAATCAGAAGTTTTTCAAGATTTGGATTGTCATTAGTTACGATAGTATTTGATGATGCCACCGATATTTATTGGGCTCGACAGCAAGTGGCAGAAAGGCTTCAAAAAGTACAATCTCAAATTCCTCAAGGAATCGGTGTTCCCGAATTAGGTCCTGTTAGTACAGGTATTGGTGAAATTTACCAATATGTAGTAAGACCAAAGGAAGGTTACGAAAATAAATACAATGAAACAGATTTGCGCACTATTCAAGATTGGATTGTGCGTCGTCAGTTATTGGGTGTTAAGGGAGTAGCGGAGGTGAGTAGTTTTGGTGGTAAATTAAAACAGTATTCAATTGAGGTAGATCCAAATAAATTGCTTTCCTACAATATTACTATTACCGATGTATTTAAAGCATTGGAAACTAATAATGAAAATACAGGCGGTGCTTATATTGAAAAAGGGCCTGCTGTTTTGTATATCCGATCAGAAGGGTTGGTTGGAAATATAGAGGATATCAAAAATATTGCAATCAACAGGAATAACGATGGCCCCCCTTTATTTATTAGAGATGTAGCCGAAGTAAAAATTGGATTTGCAACTCGCTATGGAGCGATGTGTTTCAATGATAAAGGAGAGGTTGCTGGTGCAGTAGTGATGATGTTGAAAGGAGCTAATAGTAGTGAGGTAATTAAAAATGTAAAAGAAAGAGTAGTCCAAATTCAAAAATCTTTACCAGAAGGAGTGGTAGTTGAACCATTTTTAGACAGAAGTAAAATGGTGGATAATGCGATTGGTACGGTTAAGCAAAATCTATTAGAAGGTGCGTTGATAGTGGTCTTTGTATTGGTATTTTTTCTTGGAAATTTCAGAGCAGGCTTTTTAGTTGCTTCTGTAATTCCCCTTGCTATGCTATTTGCTGTAATCATGATGAACCTTTTTGGAGTGAGTGGTAATCTGATGAGTTTGGGTGCAATAGATTTTGGATTAATAGTAGATGGTGCGGTAATTATTGTAGAAGCAGTGATGCATCAACTTACTCATAGTAAGAAATTTACCGACATTAATAAGTTGACGCAACCTCAGATGGATGAAGAAGTTAAATTTTCGGCCAGCAAAATGATGAATAGTGCGGTGTTTGGTCAAATCATTATACTAGTAGTTTATTTACCCATCTTCACATTGCAAGGAATAGAAGGAAAAATGTTTAAGCCAATGGCGCAAACAGTAGCCTTTGCTTTGTTAGGTGCATTTATTCTTTCTCTTACTTATATTCCAATGATGAGCGCGCTTTTCTTAAGCAAAAAAGTAAAACATCAGCCAAATTGGTCAGATAGATTGATGATGCAGATAGAGAGGCTTTACCAATCAGCTTTGAATAGAGTAGTTGCTTTTCCTAAGACAGTTTTGTTTTCTGTGGTAGGATTATTTATCGTATCCATTTTTATTTTACTTTCTTTGGGAGGTGAATTTATACCTGCATTGGAAGAAGATGATTTTGCAGTAGAGACTAGAGTATTAAGTGGAAGTACTTTAAATACTACGATCGTAAATACGCAGAAGGCAGCACATATTCTAAAAGCTCAGTTCCCTGAAGTGGAAAAAGTAGTCACTAAAATTGGTAGTGGTGAAGTACCTACTGATCCAATGCCAATGGATGCAAGCGACATGATGGTGATTTTAAAACCAAAGTCTGAATGGACATCGGCAAAAACATTTACTGAATTATCTGAAAAAATGACTGCTGCCCTTCAGGTAGTGCCAGGGGTTACCGTAGGATTTCAGTTTCCTGTTCAGATGCGATTTAATGAATTAATTACTGGAGCTAGACAGGATGTAGTGTGTAAAATTTTTGGTGAAAATTTAGATACGCTCGCTACTTATGCTACCCAATTAGGAGCCATTGTAAGTGGTGTAGAGGGAGCAAAAAATTTATATGTGGAACCTATTGCTGGAATGCCTCAAATAATTATTCGTTATAATAGAAATACCATCGCTCAGTTTAATTTGAATATTAATGACATCAATAGAGTTGTTAATACTGCGTTTGCAGGCCAAAGTGCCGGTATATTATTTGAAGGAGAAAAGCGCTTTGATGTAGTGGTTCGTTTAAAAGGTGATTTAAAAAGAGAGGTAAAGGATGTGCAAAATTTACTTATCCCTACTCCTCAAGGCACGCAAATACCTTTGTATCAATTGGCCGATGTTCAGATACAAGATGGCCCTAATCAGATTCAAAGAGAAGATGCAAAGCGCAGAATTGTAGTTGGATTTAATGTAAGAGGAAGAGATGTTCAAAGTATTGTCAATGAACTACAAAAAAAGGTAGAGAAACAAGTAAAGTTTCCAGCGGGTTATTATGTTACCTATGGCGGTGCTTTTGAAAACTTGAAAGAAGCAAAGCAACGATTGATGATAGCGGTTCCTGTTTCATTACTTTTAATTTTTATATTACTTTATTTTGCTTTTACATCCATTAAGCAAGGCTTATTGATCTATTCTGCTATACCCTTATCAGCTATTGGCGGTATATTGTTTTTGGCGTTTCGAGGAATGCCCTTTAGTATAAGCGCTGGCGTTGGATTTATTGCCTTATTTGGAGTAGCAGTGTTAAATGGTATCGTTTTAATTGCTGAATTTAATCGACTAAAAAATGAGGGTATGAGAGATGTTAAACGAATTGTATTGATGGGTACAAAAGTAAGGTTACGCCCTGTATTGATGACGGCATGTGTGGCATCTTTAGGATTTTTACCAATGGCTTTAAGTGATGGTGCAGGAGCAGAGGTACAGCGGCCTTTGGCAACTGTAGTGATTGGTGGTTTATTGATTGCAACATTTTTAACCCTTTTTGTATTACCCGTATTATATATGGTTTTTGAATCTGGAAATTTTATTAAAACAAAATCTACCAAAAATAATACTGGTACCATTAGCGCTATACTTTTACTTCTATGCATTGGCGACTGTAGTGTAGGTATGGCTCAACAACCAATCACTTTAAAATCAGCTATCGATTCTGCTGTTCATAATAATTTGCTTGTTAAAAATGAGCAACTAAAAGCTAAATATCAGCAAATGCTGATTCCTAATAAAGCGGTTCTTCCAAAGATGGGCATTACGGCAGAAGCGGGTCAAATAAATAGTATATACAATGATTCAAAGTTTGGCCTTAGTCAATCTTTTTCCTTTCCTAAAGTATATTTAAATCAAAGGGAATTGATGCAGCAGGAATGGAAAAGTAGTTTGCTAAATGTGTCAGTTAAAGAAAGTTTATTGAAGAAACAAGTGGCACAAATATTTTATACTATTTTATATGTGAATCAAAAAAAAGCACTTCTGCTGCAGGCAGATAGCCTTTATGCTGATTTGTATAAACGTGCTGAATTGAGGTTGTCAAAAGGCGAATCGAATATTCTTGAAAAGGTGAGTATAGAAACTCAATTAGGCGAAGTAAGGTTGCAGTTAAACCAAATTTTGCAAGACCTAGAAATATTGAAGATTGAGTTTCAATTATTGTTAAATACTAGCTCGCCTTATATTCCTTTGGAGAGTGAAAATAAATTAAAGTGGTCTGCAATCTTAGACAGCTCCCTTTTAAAGAATCATGCTACGCTTAAATTAATTGAACAACAACAGCAAGTTGCCAATGCTAATATTGCAGTTGAAAAGAGTAAATTACTCCCTGATTTTTCAGTAGGATATAATAACTCCAGCATTCGGGGAACGGGTGCGGATAATAAGTTTTATCCAGGAACCCAGCGTTTTAGTGCCGTACAGCTTGGTGTAGCGATTCCTGTTTTTGCTCGAACACAAAAAGATAAGGTAAATGCTGCAAAGTTTAATCGAGAACTGGCTGCACAAGAGTATCAGTTTGGTATGCAAAAATTACAAACAGAGTACCAAATTGCATTTGTTCAATACAAAAAGCATCTTGAAACAGTATATTATTTCGAATCGAAAGCTTTGAAAAATGCTTCACTGATTATTACTACTGCCAATCAGCAATTAGCAAGAGGTAGTATCAATTATTTAGAATGGGGACAAGTTATTCACCAAGCTACTTTGATAAAAAAAGAGTATTTGGAAGCATTGAAAAATTTGAATGAATCTATCATTCAACTAAATTATTTAACTAATTAATAATATTTTAAATTTATGAAGTCATTCATTTTTTTTATAGCATCTATTTTTTTATTCGCTTCCTGTTCGTCGAAAAACGAAAGTAAACCAGTTGAACTCAGCAACGAAGATCGCACCGTATTACTTAGTCCAGCTCAAATAAAAAATGCAGGTATTGAAACGGGCAAGTTGGAGCAGCGAGAGATCTCGTCAATTTTAAAAGTAAATGGCAAAATTGATGTGCCACCTCAGAGCCTAGTATCTATTAGCGTGCCATTGGGAGGGTATTTAAAAACTACTCAATTATTACCTGGTATGCGCGTAAATAAAGGCCAAGTCATTGCAGTCATTCAAGATCAACAATACATACAATTACAACAAGATTATTTAATAGCGAAGGCTAGAATTGGGTACTTAGAGAATGAAGCTAGGCGGCAGAAAGAATTGAATCAAAGTCAGGCTAGCAGTGATAAACAGTCTCAGTTATCTGAAGTTGAATACAGAAGCCAACAAGTTTTACTTACTGCACTCGAGGCAAAGCTTGATTTATTGGGTATAAGTACCGATAAAATCAGCGAGACAAATATTTCAAAAAGTGTAAATATTGTTTCACCGATTAACGGATTTGTTGCTAAGGTGAATGTAAATATTGGAAAATATGTATCTCCCACCGATGTTTTGTTTGAATTGATCAACCCGCTAGATGTCCATTTGAATTTAAAAGTTTTTGAAAAAAATCTAGATAAACTCTTTATTGGCCAGCACCTGGTAACCTATACCAATAATTATCCTGATAAAAAATATCCTTGTGGAATAATATTAATAGGAAAAGAAATTTCTGCTGAAGGGTATACAGAAGTGCATTGTCATTTTGAAGTGTACGACAAGTCATTGGTTCCAGGAACTTTCATGAATGCAGAAATAGAAGTTAAAAATAAAAAATCAATTTCTTTACCAGTTGATGCAATTGTCCGTTTTGAGGGTAAACAATACATCTATCAATCTTTGGGAGGTAATAAGTTTGAAATGCTTCAAGTGGAACTAGGTGAAAGTGAAAGTGGGTTTACAGAAATCATTTTACCAGCTAATAGTAATGTAGCGTCGGCTGACTTTGTTACCAAAGGGGCTTATTCATTATTGATGACCATGAAGAATATGGAGGAGTAAAATGCGATGAAGGTTTTTTTGGAGTTGAAGTTTTCAGAAAAATTATGTATATTAAGGATTGAATAGATTATTAATGATCCCCTATCAATTTTTGACAAAAGCCACTTCCAGTATTCTCGTCCTGTTTTTTAGTTTATTTACTGTAGTAACATAATTACTAAACAACTTTTTCGTTAATACAGTTATTGTATTTTTAATGAATAAAACTGATCATCATGAAGTGGCAAAATATAAATCATCTATCTGTGGCGCTACTTGTAGGGTCATTTTTTATAATTACTTGCAAACATGAGCTTCCTGGTTCGATTAGCGGAGGAGGAGACGCTTCAAGCGGAGGAGGAAGTTTATTGCCTACACAAACAACCAATTGCAGCACCGATACTACCTATTTTGTCAATGAAATCCAGCCCATTATAAATAGTAGTTGCTCCATGAGTGGTTGTCACGATGCTGTTACTCGTGCAGAGGGGGTTGAATTAACGAGTTATGCTAAAATAATTCGTTATGTAAGTCCTTTCAATCTATCAAGCAGTAAGTTATATACGGAATGTATTAAAACTAATAATGATCGGATGCCACCTGCACCAATGCCTGCATTGACTTTATTACAATTAACTAAAATATCAAAATGGATTAATCAAGGTGCATTCAATAACCAATGTACTGGTGGCTGTGACACTACCAATTTCACTTATTCCGGTGCGGTGCGTATAATGAACGACACCTACTGCAAGGGTTGTCATAACCCTGCATCCTTGGGTGGAGGAATTGACCTAAGTACCTATGCTTCATTAAAAGTTCAGGCTGCCAACGGAAAATACCTTGGCAGTATCAAGCATAGCAGTGGTTTTTTTGCTATGCCAAAGGGAGGTAGTAAATTATCGGATTGCCAAATACGCCAAGTAGAAAAATGGATACAGGCTGGGATGCAAAACAATTAATAAATTTTCAACTATTATTCAATATGCGGATACTGTTATTTTTTTTAATGTCACTGATCATTATTTCAGGAGCGGGGTGCTATTATGATAAGGAGGAATTATTGTATGCAGGAACAGCATCGGTTGATTGCACAACTGTAGTAGCGAAGTTTGCAGCTGACATTAATCCCATTATTCAAAGTAAATGTGCCACAACAGGATGTCACAGTACAGCTGCTGCTGCCGGTGGTTCGGTGCTGGTTACCTATGCACAAATAGCCGGACAAGTGACGAGAATTATGCAAAGAGCTGTAGTTGAAAAAACTATGCCAACTAGTGGGCCACTGTTGCCTGCCGAAATTGCAAAACTAAAGTGTTGGATAAGCTCTGGAGCATTAAACAATTAGACTGATTTTTAAAAAACTGTCCAATTAAATTTTAGTCAGAAAGCATGATAAATTTTAATTAGGATACAATCATATTTTAAATGAATGAACATGCCAACATGGAAAAAAATATTAATTGGGTTTTCGCTGATTGCTTTTTTTGGTGCAGCAGCCGGGTATTATTTATATAATAAAAAACCTGCTGATGTAAGAAGGCTTCAACCGGATCTCTCTGTCACTGCCAATTTCTTAATTTTGGCATTTAATTCTGATGAAGCAGCGGCTAATTTAAAATATCTTGATAAGGTGATTGCGGTAAAAGGTATTATTGCGGATATAAAAATTGATTCAAGTACTGGACAGGCTTCCGTTATTTTAGACAGTGGAGATCCTTTGTCGGCGGTCACTTGCAGTTTTTATAACGATGAAATTGGAGCTGTACAAAAACTCTCCAAGGGAACCGAAGTGGTAATTAAAGGGAAATGTACAGGCAAATTAATGGATGTTGTTTTAAACAATTGCAGCATCATTCAATAACATAATATATAAAGAATGAAAAATTTAATGATTATCGCAGTGGTATTCTTTTTGCTACAACCTTCGTTCGCCCAAAAAAGGTACTTCACCAAAACTGGGACCGTTTCATTTAGAGCAGGTACTGCAGTGGAAGATATTGACGGCCTCAATAAATCCGCTACCTGTGTTTTTGATGCTAGTTCGGGTGATATTCAGTTTGCGATATTGATAAAGGGGTTTGAGTTTAAGAGTGCGTTGATGATGGAGCATTTTAATGAAAATTACATGGAGAGCGACAAATTCTCAAAGTCAATATTCAAGGGTAAAATCATCAATTTAGATAAAATAAATTTCTTAAAAGACGGCACTTATCCAGTAAAAGTAAAGGGTATTTTAGAAATCCATGGGGTTAAAAAAGAAGTTGAAACCAACGGTCAGTTTAAGGTCTTGGGCGAAACAGTTATTGCCATAGCAGAATTTGAAATTGTATTGGAAGATTATGCGATTGCTGTACCAAGTCTTGTAAAAGATAAAATATCCAAAACTGCCAGAATAAAGGTGAATTGCAGTAATTCGATTTTAAAATAATTTTACTATTTAATTTCAAACTATGAGAACATTCATTTTTGTATTGCTGTTGAGTTATAATTCTATAGTTTTTGCACAAGATGATTTATTAGCGTTGGTTAGCAAACCCGAGGATGTTAAAAAGGAGTATGTTTCAAATGCGTTTAAATCATCCCGGGTGGTGAATGGTCATTCAATGGAATTTATTGGGAAAGGAGTGATGGATCTAAGAATATTACATCGCTTTGGTCTGGTTAATTCTGGCTTTAATAATCTGTATGGATTAGATCAGGCCAATATGCGCTTCGGGTTTGATTATGGAGTTTCAAAAAACCTGACCCTTGGTATTGGTAGAAGTAACGTGGGCAAAGAATGGGATGGGTTTATTAAATTTCGTCCTATCTGGCAAGCTAAAGGTGGACGGTGGGCATCCCCAGTTTCAGTGGTGTTAGTTACGGGGGCAACTTATACAACCCTCCCTTGGTCGGACCCCTCTAGGGAAAATTTCACCTCCAGCCGAATGGCTTTTTACAACGAGGTAATCATCGGAAGAAAATTCAACAACCAGATTAGTTTTCAATTGGCACCCACTTTTGTTCACCGCAATTTGGTATCCCAGGCTACTGAATCAAATGATGTGTATGCTTTAGGAATCGGTGGAAGAATAAAAATGTCAAAGCGCATAGCCTTTGTAGTAGACTATCATTATATAATGAGCGGACTGGATAAAGGAATTTATAAAGATCCATTATCTATCGGTTTTGATATTGAGACCGGTGGCCATGTATTTCAATTGCATTTTTCAAATGCTACAGGCATGAATGAAAAATCTTTCATCACTAAAACCACGAATAGCTGGGGTAAGGGAGAAATACGATTTGGCTTTAATTTGTCAAGAGTATTTACAGTGGCCAAAGGAGGGTAGTAAAATTCATTCACTTTTTATATTTGCAATAGCTTGCCTCGTCCTGAAATGAAATGACAGGATTACAAATGTTGCAGGAATGCTAATTTCTTGTAGTGAACTTACTCATGGAATTTATACCATTCAATCTCCATAGCACTTTCTGTCTAGTGCCGAATAGCCGAGTTCAATTTACTTTTAATAAGCTGGTATAATAAATAAACTAAAATATAATCGATAAATCTAATTTTTACATATCCTTTATCATCTTTACAAATGAAAAAAGTCATCCATATTATTGAATCAAAGGTTTAAATTTAAAAATCACTTTTATAAAGTGTAACTAAAGTTACCAAAACAGTTCACTCGGTTATTTAATTTGCATTTAAATTATTTTATATGAAAAAAAATATGGGCAATCTCGACCGAATAGTAAGAATTCTATTCGCTCTTGCAATGGCAATTTTTTATTTTTCAAACATAATAACTGGAGTTTTGGGGATGGTACTACTAATAGTTGCTGGCGTTTTTGTATTAACTAGCCTAGTTAGTTTTTGTCCTCTTTATACTTTGATTGCATTGAATACTTGTAAATCAAAAAAGAAGTAATGATGGATTTGATAATTTAAATATATATATATGAAATCAGCTATTTTAACTAACTGGAATTTTATGCGATTGGTAAGACTTGTATTAGGTATGGGTATTATTGTGCAGTCAGTTTTGATTAAAGATTGGGGGATGACGCTAATCGGTGTTTTATTTACCAGCATGCCTATATTTAATATTGGCTGTTGTGCAAATGGTGGTTGCTCAGTTCCGCCTAAAACTAACCATCAAAAAACCGAAGAAATATCTTATGAAGAAGTGGATGAAACAAAATAAGTTATATGTTATAGGGGCCTTATTGGGTGGGGTAGCTGGTTATTTTTACTGGCAACAAATAGGCTGTTCATCTGGAACCTGCATGATCACTTCAAGGCCTTTAAACAGCACCTTATATGGCGCTTTGATGGGAGCATTATTTCTAGGTATTTTTAAAAAGGAGGTTAAGCCCTTAGCTAAACCAGATAAAAAAACTGAAGCAATATGACATTCAACGAAATGATACAATCCAATAAACCGGTATTGGTTGATTTTTCAGCAGAGTGGTGCGGTCCTTGTAAAATGATGGCGCCTATACTGAAGGAACTTAAAAAGGATATTGGAGATACAGCTACCATTATAAAAGTAGATGTAGACAAAAACCCTCAGGCTGCAAGTGCTTACCAGATTCAAGGCGTTCCTACTTTGATTTTATTCAAAAATGGACAACCCATTTGGAGGCAAAGTGGTGTAATTCAAAAGTCAGGACTTTTAGAGGTCATTAAAAAATTTTCAACTTAAAAATAAAATATAGCCCGAGTATTTCAAATCAGTTTTTCTCAAACACTCATTAATTAAGGCTATGAATAGTTTAGATCATTTCGACGAAACCTTCGAACCTGCCTTGATAGAGGAGATGAATAAGCTTGGTGAGCTAAAATATTTTAATGAGGGTGATGTCATTATGGACTAAGGAAATTATATCCGGATGGTGTCCATTGTTGTAAAGGGAACTATCAACGTATTTTAAATGGATGACAGTAGTAAGCAAATCTTGTTGTATCGAAGCGAAATCAAATTACTCAAAGATTTTTCATAAAATAAGCCCCAATCAATTGGGGCTTATTTATTATAATTTAATCTCTTCTTCGCTATTATCAAAGAAATGAAATTCTGTTAAGTGGTAATTAGAGTTAGCCACTACTTTAATTTTTTGCTTGTATTTCCAACTCCACTTTCTTCTTTTTGAAATGAATCCGCTAGTTAGGAAAGTATGTAATATTGGATTTACTTGAATGGTTAACCCCTTATGTTTTTGCATAATCAAGTAGCTCAGGTTTTTTTCAATCTCATCTTCTAAAATTAGTGTAGATGAAATTTTACCAGTACCACTGCAACTCGGACAAATTTCTGAAGTATTAATATTCATTTCCGGCTTCATACGCTGCCGAGTAATCTGCATTAGTCCAAATTTGCTTATTTGAAGAACAGCATGTTTAGCCCTGTCTGTGCGCATGAATTGTTCCATCGCATCTGCCAGACGTTTTTTATTCTCCATTAATTTCATGTCTATGAAATCAACTACGATAATACCTCCAAGATCTCTTAAACGCAATTGCCTTGCAATTTCTTCGGCAGCTTCTAAGTTTGTTTCCAAAGCATTTTCTTCCTGATTATTGCTTACGCTTTTATAACCACTGTTTACATCAATTACATGAAGGGCTTCTGTATGTTCAATAATTAGGTAAGCTCCACTAGGAAGGTTTACTGTTTTACCAAATGCCGCTTTTACTTGTTTGGTAATACCAAAGCTGTCAAAGATGGGAGAACTTTGGTTGTAAAGCGAAACGATCTCTACCTTTTCAGGGGCAATTCGTTGGATATAGCTTTTGGTTTCGGTAAAAATATTTTTATCATTGACTACAATTCGGTTAAAGTCCTCATTGAGTAAATCACGTAACATGCTATTTGCTTTCCCTTGTTCACTTAAAATTTTTGAAGGGGGAACAGCACCTTTCAAATTTGCTTGAATGGTTTTCCAGGTATTTAAAAGACTAAGTAAGTCTTCATGAAGTTCTGCTGTATTTTTTCCTTCAGCCGCAGTACGAACGATTACTCCAAAGTTTTTGGTCCTTACTGATTCAACAATTTTGTGCAATCTTTTTCTCTCCTCGCTAGAATGGATTTTTCTTGATACCGCAATGATATTATTAAAGGGGGTGATTACCACATATCTGCCGGGTAAGGAAAGTTCGCAACTTAATCGCGGACCTTTTGCTGCAATCGGTTCTTTTAATATCTGAACCAATACATTGGGTTTTCCTCCGAGTACTTCTGCTATTTTACCGGTTTTAACAATTTCTGGTTCAACTGGAAATTTACCGAAATCAAAGCCTTTTTCTGAATGATCATTAATAGCAATATTGGTAAATTTCAATATGGATTTAACATAAGGGCTTAGATCTGTGTAATGTAAAAAGGCATCTTTTTCAAATCCTATATCTACAAATGCAGCGTTTAATCCTGGAATAAGTTTTTTGACTTTTCCTAGGTAAAGGTCTCCCACAGCGAAGTTTGCATCAGCTTTTTCATTGTGCAACTCCACGAGTTTTTTATCTTCCAACAGGGCTATTTCAACGCCTTGTGGAGTAGTATTTATAATCAGTTCCTTAGTCACTAATTTTACTTTTAATAGAGACGGGTACAGCACGAAAAGGTAACGTACAACAAGGCCTAAAGGGTTATTCCATGATAACCTTTACAGCCTATTGACTAAAAAGATGTGCCGACTTTTGGGAGCCGGCACTTATGTTAAAAAGAAAATTATTTCTTCTTATGACGGTTCTTTCTTAAACGTTTTTTACGTTTGTGAGTAGCAATTTTATGACGTTTTCTTTTTTTACCACAAGGCATACCGAGTCTTTTTTTTGTTAATAAAAATTTTAAAAATATGGAGTGAATTCGAATTCTTGGAACAAGTCCAATCATTCTATTTCAACATTTTAATTCTTTCGTTTACTTCTTTTGTATAAACGGGATTGTTAACCATCCGTTTACTAATTTCATACCATTTCAATGCATTGGGCTTATCCCCTTTTCCAGCATAAGCATCTGCCAACCAAGATATCGCTTCTAAATTACTTGGTTCATATTTCAAAACATTGTTCAAGCGGTCAATGGCTTTATCAAATTGATTTGAAATAACCCCTCCAATTCCTAGTACTAATTGAGCTTGCATATTTAAAGAGTCCTTGCGAACAACTTGTAAAAGCTGTTGGATACCCTTCATAGTCTCTTGAGGATTACCCACCATACCTTTTCCAAATACATAACAACTTCCCAAACCAACTTGTAGGTTTGCATTGTTAGGATTTAGTTGAATAGCCTGTTCAAAAAGCTCAATTGCCTGCTCTGCTTTCCATCCTCTTTTGGCTGGATCAGACTCATTTCTGAGATCAGCTAACATCAATTGGGCAGCAAAGGTGAGGTTTTTTTCAGAATTTACCAACTTAGCTGACCGCGAAGTGTAAAATATATAAATTTCCTGCTGGTGTATAGAATCTGCCCAAAAGCTAGCCAGCTGGTTATAAACCTTTATTTGCTGAGCCGCCACATCTCCTCGGGAGATACTGTTTTCTAGGGAGTTAATGTAGTTTAATTGGGAAACGCTTAGCTTAGATTTAGCGTCTTGTATGTATTTGTCAACATTGAAACCAGCTGCCGGAGAAGGCTTAGAAGCTTCTCCCATAGATGAAGGTTCCTTTGTAGCAACGGTTTTGCCAAAATATAATAGGCTGGCAAAAATGAGAAGACCTCCTGCCAAAAGGATAATTTGTTGTTTTTTCACAAAAATTAATTGAGGCGCAAAGGTAAGCGTTTAAGCCTAGACGTTTTAGGCTAATTTTTTGTTTTTCACTTCTAGTACAAACTCTTTTGCAGGCTTAAAAGCAGGGGTATTGTGCGCTGGAATTTCTACCGCAATGTTTTTCTTGATATTTCTTCCAATTTTAGCCGCCCTTTTTTTGGTTATAAAGCTGCCAAATCCACGGATATAAATATTTTCACCGGCAATTAGGGATTGCTTGATTTCCTTAAACATAGTTTCTAATGTGAATATAACATCCACCTTAGGGATACCCGTTTTTTCTGAAATAGCTGAAATTAGGTCTGCCTTTCTCATTATATAAAGTTTTAATTTTCTTTAAGCAAATTAATCAATAAATTCGATAAATGCAACATTATTAATTGATTATCAGTTAGTAGTAAACTTTTTAGGGGTAGATTTCACTTGTTTTTTTTAATAAAGCAGCTATTAATCTCTATAATCGGAAAAACAAAGTTTTACTGATTCTTAATTTAACAGACATTTGAATTATAATGACACAAGATCCTAACCAAAAATATTTTGTAAAAAACCTAATTCGCTGGAATAGGGATGAAAATACACGAGAAATGCCCTGGAAAGGGGAAAAAGACCCCTACAAAATCTGGCTGAGTGAAATTATTTTGCAGCAGACCAGGGTTGCTCAAGGTTTAGATTATTACCACCGTTTTATAGCTGCATTTCCAACTATTCACCATTTGGCGAAGGCACCAGAACTGAAAGTATTTAAACTATGGGAAGGATTAGGCTACTACACCCGTTGCAAGAACTTGATTGTCACTGCAAAATATATTAGTAAAAATTTAAATGGGAAATTTCCTGATCAATATCAAGCTATATTATCATTAAAGGGAATAGGGCCTTACACTGCGGCTGCCATTGGATCTTTTGCCTTTGGACTTCCCTATGCAGTAGTAGACGGCAATGTTTTTAGAGTTTTATCAAGGTATTTTGGCATTTCAACTCCTATTGATAGTCTAGAGGGAAAAAAATTGTTTGGAAACTTAGCGAATCATTTATTAAATAAGCAGCAGCCTGCTGAATACAATCAGGCAATGATGGATTTTGGTGCAGTAGTTTGTAAACCCAAATTGCCTCTTTGTGATAGCTGTGGATTAAACAAACATTGTGAAGCCTACTTAAAAGAAGTAGTTCAACTGTTGCCCATCAAAGAAAAGACGATTATCAAAAAAACAAGGTGGTTATATTATCTTCAAATTGACTACAAAGGAAATACGTATATAAGAAAAAGAGGAGCTAATGATATTTGGGAAAATTTGTATGAATTAGTGCTGGTAGAATCAGCAGGTCCTGTTGAATTGAGTAACTTAACTCTTTTTAAAAAACTGATAGGGAAAAATAAATTTAAATTGATTCATATTTCACCAGTTTATAAGCAACTATTAACCCACCTAACTATTTATGGGCAGTTTGTAAAAATAACGGTCAACGATCCAATTGAAATAAAGGGATATCAAAAGGTAGGTAAAAAGGCCTTTGCTGGCCTGCCTTTTCCTAAATTCATCAGTAACTATTTAACGGATAAAAATGTACCTTTAAATTTGTTTTAATGCAAGAGAATTTTATTTTTAAAATAATAGTTATCAAAAATGAGAGGTATTAACAAGGTAATGTTAATCGGTAATTTGGGTAAAGATCCAGATATGCAATTTTTGGAGGGTAATATTGCTGTTGCCAAATTCTCCTTAGCAACCACCGAGACTTTCAAAGATAAGAGTGGTAAACTTATTTCGCAGACTGAATGGCATACTATTGTTCTGTGGAGAGGATTAGCAGAGCTTGCCCAAAAGTATTTGCATAAGGGTAGCCAAGTTTATATTGAAGGCCGTTTAAAAACTAGAAGCTGGGAGGATAAGGAGGGTAATAAAAAATTTGCAACAGAGATTGTGGGGGATAATCTAATTATGCTTGATAAAAGAACGGAAGGCGGCGCAGTTGCTGGAGCACCTGATGGTTTAGATGACATGGGGGATATCCCAACGGATGAAGATGGTGCAGAAAGATTACCTTTTTAAATTTTAAAACGCTAATTGAAATTCATTAGAAATATTATTAACTAAAAAAATAATTTTGGATTACCATTCGGTTATGGAAAGTACCGCTTTATTTCACTTTACAATACTTACTATAACACCTGCTGCATCTGCAGTACTCATTTTTTTAGTAGTAATTTTATTTATCATTTCTTTTCTTGTATCCGGTTCTGAGGTGGCGTTCTTTTCTCTTACCTACAAGGATATTAATTTGCTTAAGACTAAGCAGCAACCGTCTTTCAAGCGAATCATCACATTACTTGAACAGCCAAAAACCTTATTGGGTGCTTTATTTATCACTAATAGTCTGGCAAATATTGGTATTATTTTAATCTCCAACGTTTTAATAGATGGAGTGCTAGATGTTTTTCATCTTAGCCTTTGGGTTAATTTTTTGATGAAAATTTTTACGATTACTTTTTTAATTGTCCTCTTTGGAGAAGTGTTGCCGAAAGTATGGGCTACTCATCATAAAATTTGGTTTGCTTCCACCGCTTCACTTATTATTGAAATTTTTAATCATCTTTTTAATAGATTGAGTAAAAGGTTGGTAGGTTTTGGTGATAATATTGAAGAAAAATTTTCTCAGCATAATTCTTCTACACTAGATCATAGTCAGCTGGATTACGCCATTGATTTATTGCCAGAAAATGAAGCTACTATAGAAGAAAAACAGATTTTAAAAGGTATCCGAAAATTTGGAGACACTACCGTTAAGCAAATTATGCGGACAAGGCTTGATGTTAGTGGGATAGATTATGGTAGTCCTTTTGAGGAGGTTATAAAAAAAGTGGAAGAACTTCATTACTCCCGTTTGCCAGTTTATAATAGTAATCTTGATGAAATAAAAGGGATGTTGCATACCAAAGATTTGCTGCCTTTTGTTAATGCCAGTAAGGTAGAACATTATGATTGGCATAGTTTGATTCGCCCCTCCTTTTTTGTACATGAACAAAAGCAGATAGAAGATCTTTTACAAGAATTTAGAAATCGCCGTATACATTTTGCAGTAGTGGTGGATGAGTTCGGTGGCACCTCGGGCATTGTAACGCTGGAAGATATTATGGAGGAAATTATTGGAGATATTCAAGATGAATTTGATGAAGAAGAGAGTGCCTTTACAAAAATTGATGACTATACTTATATTTTTGAAGGTAAAACCATGATAAGTGATGTTTGTAAAGCAATGTTTTTACCAGGAGATATTTTTGAAAAAGTAAGAGGAGATAGCGACTCACTAGCCGGACTTGTATTGGAAATAGCAGGTGAATTTCCTCAAGAGCAAGAAGCTGTGGTGAGCGGTGACTTTACATTTATTACACTAGCAATTAATAAAAATAGAATAGACAAAGTGAAAGTGGTGATTAGAAAAAATTAATAATCTATTTTTCTTGGTTTCTTTATCAGTAAAACTAGAGCAGAATTCAGTTGATTAAAATTTTAAAACTAAGGCATTACAATGCAAAATAGATATTCAGTTTTAATGAAGCTACTTAAAAAAATGCTGATTCCATTGGTTGTCGGCCTCTTCTTGGCTTCATGCAATTCGCCTTACGTATCAAAAAAAAGAGGATATTTTAATATTGAGTTACCTAAGCATGCCTATAGAAAATTTGATCTAAAGGATTTCCCATATAGTTTCGAATATCCTGTTTATGCGGAAATTATAAAGGATAGTACCTATTTTGATGTCACTCCTGAAAATCCGTATTGGATTAATATTGATTTCGCTCAGTTTCACAGTAAAATATTTTTAAGTTACAAAGCGATTGGCGGTAACGCAAAGTATAAAATCAAAAAAGCAGATGGGAGCTATTCAGATTCTACCGCAATCAATATATATGACAAATTGGTTAATGATGCGTACACCTTGACTAACAAAAACAATGTAGTCTCTAATTCAATTAGTGATAGTCTCTTTAAGACAAATAATGGAATAGGCGGAGTGTTTTTTAAGGTAGGGGGTAACGCTGCAACTGCTAAACAATTTTTTCTTACCGACACGGGCCATCATTTTCTTAGAGGAGCTTTGTATTTTGATGTTGCTCCTAATGTAGACTCCCTGAAGCCGATCCATGATTTTATTCAAATAGACATTAATCATATGCTACAAACTTTTAGATGGAAGAAATAATAAAATTTTGTGAAGCAATTATTAAAATTAAATAGACAGGCAATTTTTTAAATTCCTTTTAGTTGTTTGTCAGTACTTTTGCAATTGATATGATAGTAATAGATAACAAGCTAGTTAGTGATGAAATTATTGAAGAACAATTCGTTTGCGACCTTAATAAATGTAAAGGAGGCTGTTGCGTAGATGGAGATGCGGGCGCCCCACTTAGTAAAGAAGAATTAAAGCATTTAGATGAAGTGTATGATGCGGTTCTTCCCTATCTTGATGAAGAAAATAAAAAAGAATTGGTTAAGCAAGGGAAGTATGTTTATGATAAAGAATTTGGCTGGGTTACTCCCACTATTGAAAGTAAAGTTTGTGTGTATGGTATGACTGATACAAAAGGAATTGTTAAATGTGGCATTGAGCAAGCGTATAATGATGGAAAAGTGAATTGGAAAAAACCAATTAGCTGTCACCTTTTTCCAATCAGGGTTAAATTAAGCAAGAACAAAGTAACTGAATATGTCAACTACGAGCCTAGGGAAGACCTTTGTAGTGCAGCTTGTACATTGGGAAAAAAATTAAAAGTACCGGTTTATGTTTTTTTAAAGGATGCTTTAGTTAGAAAATATGGAACTGAATTTTATGAAACTTTAGATGCAACTGCAAAGCATGTAAAGGCTGGGTCTTAATATTATTAAATAATTTTTATATCAACGTGTTGAAAATGAAAAAAAATATTGTTTTATTTGGTAAGCTATCCATTGTTTTTTTATTACTCTCTTTTACTTCTTGCTCGGTTAATAGAGCTAAAGTTGATAATAGTTTGGGGAAATATTTTGAGGAGAATAAAGTAGAGGGTTGTTTTACTCTTTTGAATAATTCAGATGGCAAAGTGACTGTTTATAATATGGCATTAGATACCGCTAGGTTTTCACCTGCTTCTACTTTTAAAATTGTCAATGCATTGATTGGTTTGGAAATTGGAAAAATTGCTGATGAAAAAATGGTGATAAAATGGGATGGAGTTACCCGTGAACCAAGCTCTTGGAATAGTGATTTGACAATGGAAGAGGCCTTTAAAGTAAGTTCAGAACCCTATTTTAAAGAAGTAGCTAGACAAATTGGAAAAGCCACCATGCAGCAATGGCTAGACAGTCTTCATTATGGAAATATGACAATAGGTGAACAGGTGGATAGCTTTTGGGTGGATCAAAGTCTACAGATTTCGCCAGATGAACAACTAGGATTAATGAAGCGTTTATATTTTGATCAATTACCTTTTCAAAAAAGAACTCAACAGATTGTGAGGGATGTGATGAAACAGGAGGAAAATACTTTGTATTCTCTTTCGTATAAAACAGGATGGAATAGTGATCAACAAGGTAACCATATTGGATGGGTCATTGGCTGGATTGAAGAAAATAGACATCCTTACTTTTTTGTAACACTTGTAAAAGCGAAAGATAAAAATATTGACATCAATAAAGTTCGCTTGGAGATCACGAAGGGAATCTTAAAGCAGTTAGGATTTTTTGAAGGGAAGATGTAAGTCAAAATAAATTTTCCGATAAGGGTTATTATAGCGGTACAATTTAAAAAGTTGACTTAAAAAACTTGTATAAGGCAATTAAAAAAACTTTCTTTGATTCAGTTCCAACATATCGAATATTTGATCGGGTTGCTAGCTTTGCCAATAATCATTGGTTTATATATTTTCGTAATTCGCTGGAAGAAAAAAACAATTAGTAAAATTGGAGATCCTACATTAGTTACTCAACTCATCCAGGAGTATAGTTCCCAAAAATTCCGCCTAAAATTTGTACTGTTTTCTGTTGCATTCACGATAGGGGTGATTGCTTTGGCAAATCCGCGATTACCCATTGGTAATACGAAGGTTAATCGAAGCGGAATAGATATAATGATTGCACTAGATGTAAGTAAGAGCATGCTTGCGCAAGATATAAAGCCGGATAGATTAGAAAGAGCGAAGCAGGTTTTGTCAAAATTAATTGATCAATTAGGGGATGATCGAATTGGGATTGTAGTATTTGCTGGCCGGGCATATTTGCAAATGCCCCTCACCACAGACCATGCGGCTGCTAAAATGTATTTATCTTCTGCTACCCCTGAAGTAGTGCCTACTCAAGGAACCGTTATAGGCGATGCCCTGAAAATGTGTTATAATTCCTTTAATGCAAAAGAAAAAAAATTCAAATCTATCATCCTAGTGAGTGATGGAGAGGATCATGATGAAAAGGCAATTGCGTTGGCAAAGGCAATCGCAAGTGAAGGTGTAATGATTCATACGATAGGTATTGGCTCACCCGAAGGTTCGATTATTTTAGATACCGAAACCAACTCACCTAAAAAAGATGTAGCGGGTAATCCAGTGGTTACAAAATTGAATGAAGCAGAATTGAAAAGTATAGCGCTTAATGGGAAAGGGGTTTATCAATTATATTCTAGCACGGATGGCATTGTTAGCGAATTGCTATCGCAGTTAAATGCAATGGAGCAAAAACCAATTACTGAAAAATCCATGATGAATTATCAATATTTTTTTCATTTTTTATTGGCCATCGTATTTTTATTATTGGTGGTTGATTTTTTTATTACAGAGGTTAAATCAGTCCCAAAATTTAAACTTCTTCATTTACTTCAAAAGACTCGCGCTCCCTTTTTGTTGTTCATTATATTGTTAATCTCATTTAAAGCTACTGCACAAAATGCTGAAGGTCTTATTAAAAAAGGAAATGAGGCGTATAACCAAAAGCAGTATGACCTAGCTCAAGAGAATTATAAAAAAGCACTTAATAAGAATCCAATTAATACAAAGGCTCAATATAATTTAGGCAATGCTTTGTATAGAAACAAAAAGTCTGATGATGCGGTGAATGCTTATGATATAACTATTCAAAATAGCAAGTTACCCGCTGAAAAACAAGGTGCCTTTTATAACAAGGGGGTAGTGCTGCAGCATTCAAAAAAACTTCCTGAGTGTATTGCTGCTTATAAAGACGCGCTTCGATTAAATCCAGCAGACGAGGATGCAAGAATTAATCTACAGCAGGCATTACAGCAGCAGCAACAGGATCAAAAAGAGAATAAACAGCAGGATAAAAAAAATCAAAAAGAAGACCAGAAAAAGGATCCAAAGCAGCCTAAGGAAAATAAAGAGCAAAATGATACTCCTCAAAAGCAGCCTTCTAAGATGACGCAAAAAGAAGCAGAGGAAAAATTGAAAGCTTTATCGGAGCAGGAGAAAAAATTGCAAGACAAGTTGAAGAAAGTAGGTGCAGCATCACCGGAAAAACCAGAGAAAGACTGGTAATTGAATGGTGTTGAAACAGTTAATTATTGCAAAAAGCCGAACCGAATTTCATTAAATAATTATCTTGAACAATAAATGCCTAGTGGATTTTAGTAAAATAAATGGCTCCGTGGTCAACAAGCCCTCTATTTTTGTTGTTATTTTGAAGTAATTTTAAACTTATGCAACTGTATTGTGAATCAATGACGGATTACAAACGTCTAAAGACTAGAGAAGTAAAAATAGGAAATCTCTTATTGGGTAACAACCATCCTATACGTGTTCAGACGATGACTACTACGGATACGATGGATACGATCGCCACAGTAGAGCAAACTATTCGTTGTATTGAAGCAGGTGCTGAATTAGTTCGCATTACCGCTCCTTCTAAAAAAGAGGCTGAAAATTTATTACATATTAAGAATGAATTACAAAAACGTGGTTACAATGTACCCTTAATTGCAGATATTCATTTTACTCCTAATGCAGCTGAAATTGCTGCTACTATTGTTGAGAAGGTGAGGGTTAACCCGGGCAATTATGTAGACAAGAAAAAATTTGAGCAAATCGATTATACCGATGCTGAATATGCTGAAGAGATTGAAAGAATAAGGGATCGATTTACCCCGTTGGTAAAGATCTGTAAAGAGCACGGCACTGCCATGAGAATAGGAACGAATCATGGTTCGCTAAGCGATCGAATCATGAGTCGCTATGGAGATACTGCCATGGGTATGGTAGAAAGTGCTATGGAATTTTTAAGAATAGCTAGGGGAGAAGATTTTCATAATATTATATTGAGTATGAAAAGTAGTAATCCGCTGGTGATGGTGCAAGCCTATCGTCTTTTGGTAAGTCATATGACGGATGAGTTTGGAGAATGCTATCCATTGCACTTGGGTGTTACTGAAGCAGGTGATGGTGAAGATGGAAGAATTAAATCGGCTATAGGAATTGGTACTTTATTGGAGGATGGAATTGGAGATACTATCAGAGTGAGTCTTACAGAAGATCCAGAATTGGAAATTCCGGTTTGCAGAGATATTGTGAAACGATATTCTCAAAAGCGTTTAAACGTTACTGATATAAAACAGATTCCTACAATTGAAAAGCTTCCATTTTCACCTTTTGAATATAAAAGAAGGGAAACTTTTACAGTAAATAATCTGGGGGGAAAACAAGTCCCTGTGGTAATTGCTGATCTAAGTAAAATAGAAAAAATTACGCCTGCTCATTTACAAAGTGTAGGCTATACTTATGACGAGAACTCAGATAAATGGGCTATCAGTGACATGGCAGCTGACTATATTTTTACCGGTAATCAACTACTTGATTTCGCCTTGCCAGGAACTGTTAAAGTAATTGTATATCCCGCTACTTGGCAATTGGCTGAGGACAAGAATACTTATTTTCCAATATTCGAAGATAGTGGCTATGTGGTAGCTAAGTCAACATCAGAAGTACTCAATTTTGTGATGATTGATTGTTTTAGTGATGATACAACTATTAATGACTTTACTTTTTTAGAGGATTTGGCAAATGACCCAAAAGTTGTTTTTTGTCTTCATTCAAAAAATGTACTCGCTATGCAATCGGTGAGAAGGATGATTGTAGAAATGATGAATCGCGGCATTAACAATCCGGTTGTTTTATTTACGGATAGTAACTGGGCTACCGCTGATGAACACCTCATTCATTTTGCTACAGAAACTGGCGCATTATTTTTAGAGGGAATGGGAGATGGTATCTGCTTGGGAATGTCATCGGGCACTTATGGTATTGCAGCTAATATTGCAGTAAGTGGAAGAAATTATATTGCAAACGCCTCGGTTGAACAATTTATCAATAATACTTGCTTCTCTATTTTGCAAGCTACAAGAACTAGGATTTCAAAAACTGAATATATTAGTTGTCCAAGTTGCGGCAGAACGCTTTTTGAATTGCAGGAAACGACTGCAAAAATCAGAAGTGTTACGAATCATTTGAAAGGAGTTAAAATAGCTATCATGGGTTGTATTGTGAATGGTCCAGGTGAGATGGCAGATGCAGATTTTGGTTATGTAGGAAGTGGTGTTGGAAAAATCACCTTGTACAGAGGTAAAGAAGTAGTTAAAAGAAATGTAGATAGAGCTATTGCAGTAGATGAATTAATTAATTTATTGAAAGAAAGTAATGCATGGGTTGAAGCCCCAGTTAATTTAAAATAGTTTTTCCTGAATAGTATTTCGAAGGTGTTGGAATTGTTCAGTCAATGTAAAGTATGCAAACAGATTTTCTAGTTATCGGTAGTGGTATTGCGGGTTTAACTTATGCTTTAAAGGTTGCCAATGCTTGTCCAGATAAGACCATTACGATTGTTACCAAAACTCAAAGCGATGAAACCAATACAAAGTATGCCCAAGGAGGTATTGCGGCTGTAATGGATTTCGATAAGGATAGTTTTAATAAACATATTGAAGATACACTGATTGCGGGTGATGGTTTATGCAATAAAGAAATAGTGGAAATAGTAGTAAAGGAAGGCGTTGAAAGGATTCAGGAAATTATAGAATGGGGCGCCAAGTTTGATAAAGATAAAGAGGGTGGATTTTCTTTGGGAAGAGAAGGTGGGCATAGTGAATTTAGAATATTACATCACAAGGATGTAACAGGAAAGGAAATGGAAAGGGCTTTACTAGAAGCCATTAGTAGACGGCCAAATATTCAAATGCTGAGTCATTGTTTTGTGTTGGATATTATTACTCAACATCATGTTGGTTTCCTGGTGACCAAATCAACCCCCGATATTGAATGTTATGGTGTTTATGTTTTGAATTTAAACACGCAGAAAATAGAAAAAATTTCATCTGCGCTAACATTATTAGCTACTGGAGGAAATGGTCAGGTATATCGAACAACTACCAATCCAGCAATAGCTACAGGTGACGGAGTGGCGATGGTTTATAGGGCAAAGGGAAGAATTGAAAATATGGAATTTATTCAATTTCATCCTACTGCATTATATGAACCTGGCGTAAGAGGACATAGTTTTTTAATTACTGAAGCAGTGAGAGGGGATGGAGGTATTTTACGGAATCATGAGGGAGATGCATTTATGGTGCGTTATGATGAGCGAAAGGATTTGGCACCAAGAGATATTGTAGCAAGAGCGATTGATAATGAAATGAAGATTAATGGCACTGAGCATGTGTATTTGGATTGTAGGCATTTCAGCAAAGAAAAATTTATAGAACACTTTCCTAATATTTATGAAAAATGTTTAAGCATTGGAATAGATATTCAGCAACATATGATACCCGTAGCACCTGCTGCTCATTATAGTTGTGGAGGAATTAAAACAGATGAGTGGGGTAGAACGTCTATTAAAAATTTGTATGCGGCGGGTGAATGTGCGTCGACAGGTTTACATGGAGCAAATCGTTTGGCAAGTAATTCCTTGTTAGAGGCAATGGTTTTTGCTCATCGAGCCTATCAGCAAAGTGTGGTGGCTATTGCTGAAGCAACGCAAACTACCTCTTCTTCTATTAGTAATTATTTGAAGGTTGGCTTGGATGAAATTCCTAATTGGAAATCTGAGGGAACTAATGTGCCTAAGGAGATGATTCTTATTACTCAAAGTGTAAAGGAATTAAAATTATTAATGAGTGATTATGTAGGGATTGTAAGAAATAATGAGCGCTTATATCGTGCTATGAAAAGGATTGATCTACTCTATGAAGAGACAGAGGCATTGTACGAAAAAACATCCGTTTCTCCTCAGTTGTGTGAACTTCGAAATATGATTACTGTTGCCTATTTAATCGTGAAGTGTGCCGATTTTAGACAAGAAAGTAGAGGGTTACATTTTAATACGGACTATCCAAACCGTAGTGAAATGATTCAAAATATAGTGTTGTAAAAAACTTTATTATTTAGTTTAATACACTTTGATCTTTTACGATTTTAATAGTTGCTTCCTGCTTTATTTTCTCAAAGCCTCCAATAACGTTTCTAATATTGTGTATACCGTGACTTTTTAGCAATGAGCAGGCAATTACACTTCTATAGCCACCACCACAGTGAACATATAGATTTTGATTTTCTTCAAAGTTAGCTATCTGGGCGAGGTCTGTCATTTCATTTAGGGGTAGATTGATGGCATTTTTTACATGCCCTTCAGTAAATTCAGCAGATTTTCTGACATCTATCACTTGTAAATTTGGATCGTGGGGAATATCCATTGCCAATTCATCAGATTCAACATCAATGATTAGATCAATTTTTTCATCTGCTTTTTTCCAGGCATTAAAACCACCTTTTAAGTAACCTTCTATTTTGGAAAACCCTACTCTTGCCAGACGGATAATAGTCTCTTCTTCTTTACCTGGTTCGGTAATTAATAGCATAGGTTTGGAGAAAGATAAAATACTTCCTGCCCATTCTGCAAATCTACCTTCTAACCCAATGTTTATACTTCCGGGTACAAATCCATGAGTAAAAATATCTGCAGCTCTAGTATCCAAAATAGTATAGTCAGATTTCAATTTACTTTTAAATGCTGCTACAGTAAGTGGAGTGAGCGCTTTTGATTTAATTAAATCTAGACTTTCATATCCTTCTTTATTAATTTGAGCATTGATTGAAAAGTAAGCAGGCGGCGCAGCTAATCCATCGGTAAGCGCTTTTATGAAAGCCTCTTTTGATTGTGGCTGCAAAGCATAATTATTCTTTTTTTCCTCACCAATGGTACTAAAATTATTGGGCCCCATATTTTTTCCACAGCTACTTCCGGCACCATGAGCGGGATACACAAGGATATCATCCGATAGGGGAAGAATTTTATTTTGTAGGGTATCATACATAATTGATGCTAGGGCTTCTTTGCTCATATCACCACTACTTAAATCTGGTCGACCTACATCTCCTACAAATAATGTATCACCTGTAAATATTGAATGAGCTTGATTATTTTCATCTTTCAATAAATAGCAACTGCTTTCAATAGTATGTCCAGGAGTATGGATTAGTTGAAGGGTAATTTTTCCCAATTTAAAATCTTCTCCATCTCTTGCTATGTGAACAGGAAAATTGGTTACAGTGTCTGGTCCAAAAATTATTGGCGCAGCTGTTTTTTTACTTAGGTCAAGATGTCCACTTACAAAATCAGCATGAAAATGGGTTTCAAAAATATATTTGATAACTGCGTTTCTTTCTTTAGCTAGATTGATATAGGTTTCTATATCTCTCAAAGGGTCAACAATCGCTGCTTCTCCATCACTCTCTATGTAATAGGCCGCTTCACTAAGGCAACCGGTGTATAATTGTTGAATGTACATGTGCTATTATTTTAAAGTGACAAAGTTAAAAAACAAAAAGCGGATGTTATAAATAACATCCGCTTCAAATCAAGTTTTTTTTAATATTAGGCTACTAATTGATTTACTATTTCACTTATTTCATCAATTCTTTTGTGATTGATGATGTAAAAAATAAATTTACCATCCCGCTGGGTGTTAACGATTCCAGCTTTTCTTAAAATAGCCAAATGTTGAGAAGCAACGGATTGTTCTAGTTTTAGACGAACATAAATTTCAGTAACAGTAATTTTCTTTTCATCTTCAATAAGTTTTATCAATTGTTGACGCAACTTGTGGTTAAGTGCCCTTAAAATTAGAGCGGCTTTCTTCACATTGTAGTAATCAATTTTGATACCTCCTACCTTGGGTGCTGCTGGAAAAACTACCTCTTGTTTCTTTGGAGCTGTTTCATTTGTCATAGATATTAATTTTTTTGAGACGCCAAAGATACAAACTATTTTATATACATAAAAAAAATATTTATACTATTAGCTTGAAAAAAGTGGTTGGAAGGCCTAATTATACTTGTTTTGAGCTATCAAAAAACTCCTTCAAATAACTAGGTTCACTATAAGCGAGATCTACAAAATCGTTATTTTCATATTTTATAAATGATAATTTGTTCATTGCCAATGGGTTAATAGGGATTTGGGCAAAAAGGGCATTGTCATTATTGCAAATTAGTTCCCATTTTTTTGCTCCATTTCCGGCAAATAAAATTTTATTCATTAATAAATAATTCTCGAAAGAACTTGGATCAATTATCATTGCTTGGGGTTCAAGTATTTTTTCCAATTTTTGGTTGTAAAGCGCTGTAAATACCTCCATTCGCCTTGCATCTATCATGGGGCAAATCAGTGTATTACTAAGGTCGTATTTATGGCTATTTTCCAAAACGGCAGCACAGGCGATTATTTCTAAACTATTGATGGCAATTAAAGGTTTTTGTAATGCAAAACAGATTCCCTTTGCACTAGCCATCCCAACTCTTAGACCGGTGTAGGAGCCTGGTCCTACAGAAATTGCCACCGCATCAAGTGATGCGATTGTTATGGAATTATTCTTTAGCAGCTTTTGTATGGAGGGTTGTAGAAAACTGCCATGTTCTCTCTGATCGTTATTGGTGATTGAATCCAATATTTCCCCTGATTTTGAAAGACTGATATGGGCAATATCGGTGGCAGTATCTATATTTAAAATTAGACTCATAAAATTGCTACTTTATTGAAAATTGACTACCTGCAGTTTTTAATGTAAACCATTATTCCGCTGATCGGAATGATAGTTTTGATAAAATTTCAGTAAAAGTACTCATTGGTTTATATTTAGATCTAGCTTGTTTTCACCAAAGGTATCTTCGGAACTTTATTTTTACAAAAATAGGTTGTTGATAAAAGATATCTTTGCTTTTCATCAAAGAAAACAGTGATCATGAGTAAACAAATCATTCAAACCGTTCATGCCCCTGAACCTATTGGTCCTTATAATCAGGCAGTGAAAACAGATAGTTTTTTATTTGTATCTGGACAAGTTGCTCTAAAACCAGGTACTAATGAGCTAGCTAATGCTGATATTATTGAGGAAACGCATCAGGTAATGCAGAACCTAAAATCAATTTTAACAGCCGCTAATTTGGATTTTGGAAATGTAGTAAAAACTACCATTTTTTTGAGTGATATGGAATTATTTAGCGAGGTAAATACTATTTACGCAAAATACTTTGAAGGTGATTTTCCTGCTAGAGAAACAGTTGCCGTAAAGGGCTTGCCAAAAAATGCCAATGTGGAAATAAGTTGCATTGCAGTAGTTTAATATTTATTTAATAAAATCTGTTAGCTTATAATTGATTCTTTGATAAAGTACTAGTAACTGAATCTTTAGATATGAGTGTAAAAAAACCATTGGTAATCATAACCGCTGAGGTACATCATGTATTGACAGACACTTTGCAACAAAAGGGTTTTGAAGTATTGTACCTTCCTCAGATTACCTATTTGGAGCTAATGAATTGTATTGACACTGCTCATGGATTGATTGTGACCACCCGATTAAAAGTTGACCAGCAGTTAATTGATAAGGCAATTGTTTTAAAATGGATTGGACGTTTGGGAAGTGGGATGGAGCTAATAGATGTAGACTATGCAAAGTCCAAAGGTATTCAATGTGAAAGCAGTCCAGAAGGTAATCGCAATGCGGTGGGTGAACATACCCTTGCCATGACACTTAATTTATTGAATCATATTAGCTCTAGTTTTGATGAAATTAAACAAGGAAAATGGATTAGGGATGCCAATCGTGGGATTGAGTTGACTGGAAAAACAGTGGGAATTATTGGTTTTGGAAATACAGGAAGTGCATTTGCTAAATTGCTTGCTGGCTTTGATGTTACGGTGTTGGCTTGCGATAAATATAAATTCGATTTTGCTAATGGATATGTGAAAGAAGCCAATTTTGACCAGGTCTGCCGCTATGCTGATATCATTAGTTTTCATGTTCCCTTAACGGCGGAAACAAAATTTATGGCTAATGAAGCATTCTTTAATTCTTTGAAAAAAAGACCTGTTTTTTTAAACCTTTGTAGAGGAGCTGTTACCGACACGGCAGCTTTGATAAACGCCTTGCAGAAGGGAATTATTTTAGGGGCAGGTCTGGATGTTTTAGAGAATGAAAAACTAAGCGACTTAAATAGTCTACAACGTGCGCAACTAGATTTTTTAATTTCTCAGCCAAATGTGCTCCTTACCCCCCATATTGCAGGGTATAGCCATGAAGCCTTCTATAAAATGAGCCAGGTAATCCTTCAAAAATTGGGTATTTAATTTTTTGTTTATATTTGCGGTATGTACAACGCCTTAGGCAAATTCCTGAGGCGTTGTATTTTTTTTCTCTTTACCTTAAAAAATGAGTGTTATGGGTGATACGAATTATGTAAAAAAAGAAACATTTGAGCAAATGAGGGCTGAGTTACATCAATTAAAAAGTGTGGAACGTCCAGCAGCGAGCAGGGCGATAGCAGAAGCCAGAGAAAAAGGAGATTTAAAGGAAAATGCAGAATATGATGCCGCTAAAGAAGCTCAAGGAATGTTAGAAGCCAAAATTAAATACTTGGAAGGAGTAATTGCAACCGCAAGAATTTTAGATGAAACAAATATAGATACGTCTAAAGTATCCATATTAACGAGGGTAACGGTAACCAATTTAGGCACAAAAAAGAAATCTACTTATCAGATTGTTTCTGAAAAGGAAGCAGATTTGAAGTTGGGTAAAATATCGGTTACTTCCCCCATTGGCAAAGGGCTATTAGGAAAAGTGATAGGTGATGTTACCGAAGTAAAGGTGCCAGCGGGAGTATTGAAATTTCAAGTGGAAGATATTTCCTTATAATATAAAATAAACTTATTTGATTGAATTGCCATTCAGTACTGAATGGCTTTTTTATGCCTTTTTGGATAAAATATTCCTATTGACCGATAAGGATTTTTAAAAAAGAATTAACGCTTTGGGGTATAGGTAGGTTGCAAAATAGCACTTACATTCGTAGAAGTTTTTCATAGGATATTGGATTTTAAACGGGGTTGGATTTTTATCCAGGCCCCTCTTTTTTTTAACCCTTTTTTATTCCTAATCGCTTTCTTGTAAGTTTTTATTTATTGAGTTGCTGCTCAACAAATTTTGTTATCAGGCTAGCTTTGGCTAATCCAACAACTGCAATAAGTTCTTCAGAACTCGCCGCCTTCACTTTTTTTACTGATTTAAATTTCTTTAAAAGCACTTCGATGGTTGCTTTACCTACTCCTTCTATTTGTTCTAGCTCATTGGTAAGCGATCCTTTACTGCGCAGATTGCGGTGAAAAGTAATTCCATAGCGATGAACCTCATCTCTTATTCTTCTAATTAATTTAAGGCTTTCACTTCCCCAAGGTAATTTGATGGATTGCTGATCTCCATAAAAAAATAGCTCTTCTTCATTCTTTGCCAAACCAACTAAGGTGGTTTTACCCTCTAAATTTAGTTTTTTGATACTTTCCATAGCGGCACTGAGTTGGCCCTTTCCACCATCAATAATTACTAACTGCGGAAAGGGTTGTTGCTCTTCTTCTATTCTTTTATATCGTCTATAAACGACCTCAGACATCGTGGCAAAATCATTTATTCCAGTCACAGTTTTTACATTAAATCGACGGTAATCATTTTTGCTTGGTAATCCGTTCTTAAAACATACCATTGCAGATACGGGGAAGCTTCCTTGAAAATTAGAATTATCAAAGCATTCAATGTGTGTTGGGATGGCCGAGAGCTGCAGATCAATTTGTAATTGTTGTAATACCTCCATTATCTGCTCAGCTGTTTTATTTTCCAACAAAAGCATCTTATTCTTTTTTAGTTCCTCTTTAAAATAATTTACATTTTTTTCAGAAAGTTCTAGCAGCTTTTTTTTATCTCCTGCTTGGGGTATAGATTGAATAATATCATTTGCTGGATATTCTACAGCAAATGGCACAATAATTTCTTTTGCTTCGCTATTGAAAGTTGCCCTTAATTGAGCTATAGCAAAACTTAAGACCTCAGCTGCGGGTTCATCTAATTTTTTATTTAGTGTAATCGTCTTGGTAAGTACTATACTCCCATTACTAACTGCCAAATAATTTACATAAGCAGTGTCTCCTTCTTCTAAAATACTGAATACATCAACTGTGCCAGTCCGCTCATTGACGATGGTAGATTTTGCCTTATAATTTTGAAGATGCACTAATTTTTTTTTGATGACCTCCGCCTTTTCAAATTCAAGCAGCTGAATGTGATTTGACATTGCTAATTTGAAATGTTGAATGACTGGTGTGAGATTTCCTTTTAATAAACTTTTAATTGAATCAACCCCTTCATTGTAATCAGTAAGCGTTTGAAGCCCTTCGCAGGGTCCTTTGCAATTACCTAGATGGTATTCTAAACAAACTTTGAATTTCTTTTTTTCAATATTGGCAGGTGATAAGGCAAGTTTACAAGTGCGAAGAGGGATATTTTGTTTGATAAATTCAAGCAGCTCGCTTACTTTTCCAACAGAGGTAAAAGGACCAAGATATTGAGAGCCATCATTAATTTTTTTTCTCGTAAAAAATACTCTTGGAAATGCTTCGTTTTTAATAACGATGTAAGGATAAGTTTTATCATCCTTTAGGTTAATATTAAATAGTGGCTGAAAGTTTTTGATTAGTGAGTTTTCTAATAAAAATGCATCTTGCTCACTATTTACAATAGTAAATTCTATGGTAGCAATTCGCCCTACTAGTTCATGTGTTTTGTAATTGGTAAAGGTATTTGAGAAATAGGAGCTAACCCGTTTACGTAAATTTTTTGCTTTTCCTACATACAATAAATCACCCGCCGCATCATAATATTTATAAATCCCGGGTTCTACTGGAATAGTATTTGATATAGTTGTAAATTCCTCTTGCGTCATTTATTACCTAGTGATGCTTAAATATTATCTAATCTAAGGTGAATTACTCTCCAATATTTTGAATAGCTTTTCTTACAATTTTTTTTATTAAAATTTCCAGGTATACACTACCTCTTTTAAAAGTTCTTTATTTCCATCCTCTTTATTCAATATAGTCGTAATCTTTGCCATTTCATTAGATTTCCAAGTAAGTTGCTGAGTGAAATTGTTTTTACCTTCTTTACTATTTTTTACAATGTAAACTTTTTCTACTATTCCTGTTTCAGGGTTAATGTATATATCCCAGTGTCGAAGAGAAATAGAGTCGGGAATTATCCTAGAAGGGTCATAAGTAAAGGTAATGGCATTGAGTGTTTGGTCATTGAATTTTGTTTCAGTAAAAAATTCAACCAAATTTGTTTCATTTATTGTAGCAGACAAAAAGGGATCAAGCAGTTTTTTCATGTCATTTTTTGGAATCCAAACAGAATCTGATTTGCCATTTATCGTGGTGATTTGCAGCGGAGTGATTGGCAGAGAATCAAGGATAATAATTTGTCCCTTTAAATACGAAGTGACTGGAAAAAAAGAGTCGACTGTTGTCTTCTTTTCAGTAGCATTCATTTTATCAGAGTTGTTGAAACATCCATTTAAAATAAAAAGACAAACTGCTATAATAATATATTTATTCATTGTGTATTTAATTTAATTTGACCAAGAATGAGCGTTTACCTATCAGTTGAATGGGTAATTGTTTTTAGACTTGGGGAATGACACAAAAATACACAGAAAGCAATAGGAAACAATGGGCTGAAGTAGGTTTCAATCAAAGGCTCACTTCTAAAAAAATTATTATCTAATAATTTTAGAAACACCCACCTTTAATCCATAGTTAAGCAATTTTTCTTCTATTACATATTGCTTACTGTTGGTAGATAATAGCTGTGTTCTGAATTGAGGACCAATCTGCCAACTAAGTCCTTTAGATTTGAAGGTAATGAAGGTTTCGAATCCTGCATTTAGATTCCATCTGCGAAACAGAGAGGGCTCATTA
Source organism: Ferruginibacter sp. (assembly GCA_030831945.1). GTDB lineage: Bacteria > Bacteroidota > Bacteroidia > Chitinophagales > Chitinophagaceae > Ferruginibacter. The sequence goes on along the minus strand of JAURKC010000022.1, from coordinate 187,065 downwards.
ACAAAGTTTCGATAGTCAGACGATATCAGATAATTTTTTCCTCCTACTACAAAGGTAGGTTGAATGGCCGCTCCTATATTCCATTGTAATTTTTCATTGCCAGCTAATTTCAAATTAGCTCCAACTGGTAACGAAAATTGAAAAGTTTCGTTGTGGAGTCTGGTTGCTTCAAGTCCTGCTTTATTAGAGAAGGGCGATGTTTTATATATTTCGTAATTAGTGTTAGATACAAAATCATGGAGCGTAATGGCTGTAGAAAAAGGATGGGAATTCGCAAAAGCATTGGTTGAATAACGTGTGTAATTTAATTGAACTCCACCTTTGATACTAAGATTTTTTAAAATTGAATATTGCAATCCAGCCCCTATTTCTAGACCTATAGCAGGTAGTTGATTTAAATTTTCTTTCAATGCCTGATTAGCAGTACTGAGTGAAACCGGCGAACTGCTGGAGTTATTAATAAAAAAATCAGGGTTATTAGTGAGTGATCGGTAAACAATCGAAGGGGTGAAATAAGCCATGGAGGTAATTTTACCAGCCCATTTCTTTGCAACTTTCTTATTCTTTACAGCAATGTTTTCAACCCATTCCTTGTCTTTCATTGAAATCAATGCTTGGTTATTTTTAGATAGTCTTTTTTGGATTAAACTAGTTATTTTATTCTGTAGAGCCTCCGAAAAGTTACTGGTTAATTCCTTGCGGCTGATTTCATTTTCTGAAATGGAGTTCATTAAATCGCTGATATTAGATTTTTGAGAAGTAGCAATTGAAGAACTTGGTTCTAATGCTATTTCAGATGAACTGTTTTCTGCAATTAATTCAACTGAATGCTTAGTAGAGTTGCTTAAAGATTGAATTGATTTATTTAAATTTTGATTACCCTTCTTAGATAGAGATTGTATTTGAGCGATTGCTTCATGATTAGCTAAAGTATTATTATCAATAACTTTTGAAGAGGCCTTTTTATTTGAAGTAATGTTTTGATGGTAAGGGCCTGATTGATTGTTATTCAACTTGTCTTGATTAACTATAGCGGCTGATTCTAAATCATTAAGAGGTGAAATGTTGGTTTGATTATACCCTATAGAATGATCTGGAAATTTTGATGAATAGGCTATTGCATTAGCTAGATTAAAAGGTGCATTTTGATAGGCTAACTGCTTACTGGCCAATTGGGAAACTAAAACGGGGTTTGACGTGTTTAGATGACCAACTAAAATCAAAGTAAAAATTAAGGAAATCGACATACCAATCGAAGGCCATTTACGTTGAGGGTGTATATTATTATAAATACTATTCCATATTCTTTTGGAAGGGTACATCCTAAACTCGTCTGACATCTCCTTTATCAATCGTTCGAAATCGTCAGTATAAAATTTTCTATCCATTGGTCACAAGCGTTCTAATAATTCTTTAGTTTGTTTCGTATAACTTTATTTTGCCACTTTTGAACTGCCAAAGAAAGTTTTTTTAACACTAGGGTCACTAATAATTTTCTTTTTAACTAACACACCTTCTAACATTGATTTTGCTCTAGTGTATTGAGAGCGGCTGGTACTTTCTTCAATATCTAGCATTTCTCCAATTTCTCTGTGAGAGTAGCCTTCTATTGCATAAAGATTTAAGACCGTTCTATAACCAATGGGCAATAATCTAATACATTCTACCACTTCTTTTGCCTGCATAATGGATGGAATGGTTTCTTCTTTGGTTCCAATTCCACTAGCAAAACTGATATCAATACTATCCGAAAATTTTTTATTCCTTTTAAGTATATTAATACAAGTGTGAACCACTATTCTTCTGACCCAACCTTCCAATACACCTTCATTTCTGTATTGCTGTATTTGTGAAAATATTTTAATAAAGCTCTCTTGCAACATATCCTCCGCATCTTCCCTGTTTTTTGCAAAACGGTAGCATACCCCCAACATTCGAGGACTAAAACGCGCATAGAGCGCCTCTTGTGCAGCGGCATTATTAGTAAGACATCCAGCCAAAATAAGCTCTTCAGTCATAATTGTACTTTTACACTATAAATATAGGCAAAAAATTCTTCAAAATTGCTGCATCACAAAAACGGCCAAATTTTAAAATTTGGCCGTTTTTAGATAAAATCGGTTAATTTCTTACCAATTTAACCTCAAGGCAACGATAATATTTCTGCCTCCAGCTGAAAATCCAGATGCAAAATATCGGTAGTTTCTATCGAAAATATTCTCAATTCCTACCTGAACTAATAGGTTTTTACTGCAATTTATCGCTGCTTTCCAGTTCATCGTTAGCCAAGAGGGCATTCCATCGATTGTAGCATACTGCGCATTGTCTTCACCGTCGGCATTGTATTGATCTAAATATTTCCAGCCATTGTATAAAAAATAGAGTTCTGTGCTAATTTTTTGGTGCTGATAGCTGAAGCTCGTTTTTCCCATCATTGGAGAAATATGGTCAAGCGGTTTTTTCGTAACATTTCTCTTTACTAAAGAATAAGTTCCATTGGATTGTTTTTCATAAATACTTGAGCTAGTTGAAATATCCGTTCTGTAATATCCTTTAGTTAAACTTAGATTACTATTAATTGTAAATCCAGAAAATATTTCAGCATTTGCGCTTAATGAAAATCCAAATAAATTAGCTCGGTTTACATTCTGACTAGCCAAAACCTGACTTTTCACTCCATTGAAAGTAATTGAATCCTGTCCATTTAATGTAAAGGGGGCTTTAATAATCGCCTGATTAAATAATGTGTAAAAACCAGTTAGCTCAAAACTGACTTTTTTAGCAATCATTTGATGGAGCGTGAGGTCTAAATTGTAAGCGTGCTCAGGTTTTAAATTTGCATTAGGAATAACTACTTGTCTTGCAATAGTGCTTGATTCAAATATTTTTGATAAATCATCTATGTTAGGAGCCCTAAAAGCAGTCGAGATGGATGCACTTAGTATAGTGCTTTTTTTAGGGGAGTAAATAATCCCTACATTTCCAGTAATTGCTCCATTATTTTGTTTTACCGATGTATCTGGTAAACGAAAAAAGGAATTATCTAATACATTACTTTGTAGATTGATCGACTGTACACGAAGGCCATCATTTAATACTAGTTTTTGATTTTTGAATTTATAAGTATGCTGAGCATAGACTCCGAAATTATTCATCCTGTTTTTTCCGTCAGGATAGCGAGAATTAAGTTTACTAATTACTCCGGTAGTTAAATTAGTTCTGCTGGCAGTAGATTTTACATCATTCAATTGTAGGTCTCCACCAAAAACCCATTCGTTGTTTCCAGCCTTTATTCTTCCACTGATAGTTGTCCCAAATACATTAACCTTTTCAACTTGACTATCAAATCTATCTAGCTGTCTGTATTCTCTTGTTTGTCTACTTTCTTCGATGGATTGGTAGTTAATATTTACTTTCAATTCATCCCAAAAACTAATTTTTGATAAATTAAATTCATAGGCACCCATTTCTCTTTTTTGGGGACCGTAGTACCATTCTGCAAATCGTAAGGTGGTTCCAATTGGAGTTCCGAAATTTTTCACATCTTGCAAACGATCGTATCGCGGAACATTATTCGTATTGGATAATTGAAGATTTAGTTTGTGGGAAATATGCTCGTTTTGTTTAAATAGTAATTTCTGAATAATATCCCATTGTTTGTAACCAGAAAATTTTTGTACCCTATCATCTGTATTTGTCATGATCGAATCTATGCCATTCAGTTGACCGATATATTGACTTCTTCTTCCAAAGTTGGGGTAGTTTTTGGGATAGTGTTGTCCCATTTTCAAATCTCCAAAGTCGCTAAAATTATAACTCTGAAACCAAGCAAATCTCTTGCCACCCAAACTTGCATCTGCATGAATCGTTTTCTCTTGATTTACGCTGTTGAATCGAGTAAAAGCGGTGCCAGTTGAGAAGGTTTTTTGGTTGATGGATAATATAGGTGATTTAGTGATCAGATGAATTGTACCTCCTAACGCATCACTTCCATAGATAGTGGAAGAAGGCCCGTACATTACTTCTACCTGTTGCAGTGAATTTTGATCGTTAGTTATAATATTTTGCAAATGCCCAGAACGAAAAATGGCATTGTTCAATCTTACTCCATCGATTACAATCAGAATTCTACTTGCTTCAAATCCTCTTATTATAGGACTACTTCCTCCCTGTTGACTTTTTTGGACAAAAATTTTACCTGTGTTCATCAAAAGGTCGCCTGTATTTTGTGAATTTGATTCCACAATTTTTTTTGCAGAAATCACCTCTATTTTTTGCGCAATATTTCTTCTCCTTTCAATAAATCCGCTAGATGAAACAACCACCTCATCTAAATCTATTCTTTTACTGATGGTATCCATAACTTGCTGAGAATTCTTCTGTGCACTGATTGATTGAAATAAAAAAAGTAAGCAAAATAGTAGATTTATTTTTTTCATTTTTTTTGTTGCATGTTTGATACAGGGTGCTGGTTGTACAGAATTACACTTCAAATAATAATTGATTATGAACAATTATTATTTGTCAATTGCTGGAAACCTATTCCTGGGTTGGATGTATTAAATATCTTGCATACTACTGCTTACAGCAAGAAGCAGTATGAACGAGAATTTTAAAAAGAAATTAATGCTACTAAAAATTGGGAGGAGGTGAAGTAATTGAGGCAATTTGTGTTACAGCAACCTCATTAAATAATGGATATCTTTCTTTATTTTGGAAAATGGAAAGTGAAATGGATGAAAGCGCTTCTTTGAAATATAAATTAAAAATAAATTTTAATTTTAAGGGTTTGAAAGGAGACGATTGATTTTGATTTGTATGAAAAGTATCAGTAAAATCTTTTTCTAATTTGGTTTCTTCGTAATCAAATAATCCAGTTAATTTTATTTTATTATTGATAATTTCTGAATTTTTTACATCAAATAATTTCCCCTCAATCATTACCTCTTTGTTTGCTTTTATCCAATTAACCTCTGCAAGATCAAGGGTAATGGTATGGAGAGAAGTGCTTTCTAATTTTTCCATCATTTCGTGACAGACGATTTCTCGTTTGACTAGATAGCCTATAAAGAAAAACAAAGGGGTTGCTAGTAAAAGTAGTAGTAAGGAGGCTAATATTTTTTTTGATTGTAACATGCTACCCACAAATAATTAGTCTATTTTTTCTTAGGTCTTTGTAGGCTATCTGCAGGGTAATGCGCTTTGATAGAATCTCTAATTTCGGAAGCCCAGCTCATTAGTTTTTCTTTTTGTGCAGGATTTAATTTGGCATCGCCATGAATGAAAGTGTAGGATTCAAGTGGCATTTCTCCCTCTTCTACTTCTGAATTTACTTCTTCTAATTTTCTATACTGCTTTCCTATTCGATAAGATGCAAATTCAGAAAAGTTAAGTTCTTTTTTACCTTCTTTTACATGATCTGCTAACCACCAGGCTACTGGTTGAAAATTTGAATACCAAGGATAGCGGGTATTATTGCTATGGCAATCGTAGCAACTAGTTTGCAGTATAGCAGCTACTTCCTGTGGTACAGGATATAATTTACTGATATCGTTGGTTGCAACAGTTTCGCTTGAACGCACATTTTTTTCAGGGCGAAAAAATTGAATAATGATTAAAGCAGCTAATAGTACCAAGGCGATTGGCTTGATTATTTTTTTCATAATGCAACGATTTAATTTTTTATTTAAGACGCAATCAAAATGTCTCCTGTCATTTCTGCCGGGATAGGCAAGTTCATCATGGAAAGAATGGAAGGTGCTATATCTCCCAATTTACCACTTTTAACGGTACCTTTCCAGTTTTTATCAATTATAAAAAGAGGGACTAGGTTGAGTGAATGGGCGGTATTGGGTGTCCCATCCTCGTTCAAAGCAAAATCTGCATTGCCATGATCGGCGGTTAGAAATACAGTGTAGTCATTTTCTAAAGCGGCGTCCACTACTTTTTCAACACAGGAGTCTACCGTTTCCACTGCTTTAATAATCGCACTCCATACCCCAGTATGGCCAACCATATCGGCATTCGCAAAATTTAAGCAAATGAAGTCAGCTGTTTGATTATTAATTTCTGGAAGAATTGATTCGGTTAGTTCAATTGCACTCATTGCTGGTTTCAAATCATAAGTGGCTACTTTTGGAGAAGGGGCCATTAATCTTTTTTCTCCTACAAATGGAGCCTCTCTTCCACCACTAAAAAAGAAAGTAACGTGAGGATACTTCTCTGTTTCAGCTATTCGAATTTGAGTTTTATTATTCTTTTCAAGGATTTCACCTAAGGTATTTTTTAAATCATCTTTTTCAAAAATTACGTGAACATTTTTAAAACTATGATCATATTGCGTCATGGTGGTATAGTGAAGCGCTAATTTTTCCATACCAAATTCAGGAAAATCTTTTTGTGTGAGTACTTCAGTAATTTCTCTACATCGATCGGTTCTAAAATTAAAACTAATAACTACATCCCCATTTTCAATACTTCCATTAGCAATTTGGCTATTGATAATGGGCTTTATAAATTCATCAGTAATATCTTGTTCGTAAGATTTTTTTACTTCTCCAAGGATGTCATTGGTTTTAGTTCCAATACCACTAACCATTGCGTCATAAGCAAGTTTTACTCTTTCCCATCGCTTATCTCTATCCATTGCATAATATCTGCCAGTGATGCTAGCAATAGCTCCTGTAGTTTTATCAAGATGTTGCTGCAAATCTGATAAATACCCTAATCCACTTTTTGGATCAGTATCTCTTCCATCTGTAAATGCATGAATAAATAAATTATTCATTCCTTCTTCCTTACATAGTGAAGCAATGGCTTTTACATGGTAGGTATGAGAATGAACACCGCCATCACTTACCAATCCTATCAAATGTAATTTCTTATTGTTTGCTTTTGCAAATTGTATAGCATTTAATAAAGTACTGTTTTGTTGAAATTCACCTGTCCGGATGGCAACATTAATTCGCTGCAATTCCTGATAAACGATACGTCCTGCACCAAGGTTGAGATGGCCTACTTCGCTATTTCCCATCTGTCCTTCCGGCAGACCTACTTCTTCGCCACAGGTAACCAAGGTCGAATTAGGAAATCGCTTATATAAAGAGCTTACAAAAGGAACATTTGCATGTTGAATGGCATCACTGCTTTTGATCTTTCCTAGTCCCCATCCATCCATGATAATGAGGATTGTCTTTTTATTATTCATACTGCAAAGTTAACTTTTTTAGAGGTTTTCGGAAAAGCTAATTATCTTTTCATTGTTAATCCCCCTTATTTGTCAAAATACTGGCAGGTTTTTGGCAAATTTGAAACCCTAAATTTAACCACCCAATGAAATATTTTTTAGTGTTATCTATTCTAACGTTCTTTTTTTCTTCCTTTAAAGTAAATACGGGCATTGATGAAGTGGTCGCTGCAATGCGGTCTGGAAATTTCACCTTGATTGCTAAATATTTTGATGACCTGGTAGATATTAGTATGCCTGATAAAAGCAATACTTATAGTAAAACTCAGGCTGAATTGGTGCTAAAAGACTTTTTTACTAATAATCCAGTCAAAAAATTTGAAATTATTCACAAAGGAGAAAATGCAGGTTCACAGTTTTGTATTGGAACGCTGTATACGAAAAACGGTAGTTTTCGCACCACTATATTCATGAAGCAAAAAGGCGGTGGACAGCTATTGCAGGAGTTGCGATTTGAAAATAGTTAGTGGGATCAAATACTTAACCCATGAATATTTGATCAGCTAAATGTCGCTCTTCAAATAGCTATTGATTTGATATTTTTTTAACCTGTAAGACTTTTCGTTTGCAGGTTTTTTTATTTATATAAATTTGCATATGGACTTTTATACTCAACAGTTAGCGGTATTTATTAAAAATGCATTGGCAGAGGATATCGGTGATGGCGATCACTCTACTTTGTCAAGTATACCTGCAGGCGCAAAAGGTATTGCGGAGTTGAAAATAAAGGAGCAGGGCATTCTTGCAGGTCTATCAGTTGCGGAAAAAATATTTCGTACGCTGCAGCCTGATTGCAAATTCACTTCTTTTAAAAAAGATGGTGAGCCTATGAAATATGGAGAGCTTGCATTTCAAGTGGAGGCGGATATTCATACAATTTTGCAAGGTGAACGCTTAGTCTTGAATTGTATGCAACGCATGAGTGGTATTGCAACGCTTACCCGACAATATGTTGACCGACTCAAAGATGCTCACTGCAAATTATTAGATACCCGTAAAACCACTCCTAATTTTAGATTACTAGAAAAAGAAGCGGTTAGAATTGGCGGTGGTGTTAATCATCGCTTTGGTTTATTTGATATGATTATGCTCAAAGACAACCATATTGATTATTGTGGAGGAATTGAAAAGGCAATTGAAAAAGCCTTTACGTACGTGCAAAATAATAAACCCGGACTTTTAATTGAAGTGGAGACTAGAAATTTAGTAGATGTAAAAAAAGTGATGGCCATTGGTAAGGTGAATCGTATTATGTTAGATAATTTTTCCCCTCTCTTATTGAAGGAGGCAATTGAAATTATCGATGGAAAGTATGAAACAGAAGCGAGTGGAGGTATTGATCTACATAATATTGACGAATACGCTGCTACAGGAGTTGATTATATTTCTTGCGGTGCTATTATTCATCAGGCAAAAAGTTTAGATCTGAGTTTGAAGGCAGTTATAAATAATCAGTAAAAAGGGAAGCTAAGGTTTTTAAAATAACGTTATGGCAAAAATTAAATTGAATGCTTTAGGTGGATTGGTTTATTCAACTGATCCTAATTTTAAACCAGCACAAGAGCAAGATGAGGAGATGGATACATTGCCAGCTGCTCAGCAAAAAATTAAAGTTCGTTTAGATACCAAGCATCGTGCAGGAAAAGCAGTTACCTTGATAGAAGGCTTCATTGGAACAAAGACTGATCAAGAAGAACTAGGTAAAAAAATTAAAACATTTTGCGGTACAGGAGGTTCAGTAAAAGACGGAGAAATCATTGTACAAGGAGATAACAGGGATAAAGTATTGCTTTGGCTTCAGAAAAATGGCTTTACATCAGTAAAAAAAATATAGCCTCTACTTATTCTCCCTATACCTAGTTGGATGGTTGCGACTTATGTATGTATTATTTATTGCATATAAAGAGATAAAACTAATTATTGCATTTTGATGACATTTACTGTCAGTTTTTACAACAAAAGGTTGTTTTTTGAGTTAATTTCGTAATAACACATTTAAAAGGATGATCTCAAAAATTTCAGAAGGTGTAAAAGTAAGTGTAGAAACTTTCTACCAGCCAGAGTATAGTAATATTGCCAATAGCGAATTTATGTTTGCTTATCGTATTACTATCGAAAATAATAATGATTATCCTGTTAAATTATTAAGGCGTCATTGGTATATTTATGATGCCATCGGTAGTCGTCGTGAAGTGGAGGGTGAAGGAGTAATTGGTGTTCAGCCGCAGATAAATTCAGGCGAAAAATACCAATATATAAGTGGTTGTAATCTCAGCACTGAAATGGGTAAGATGTATGGCAGCTACACAATGGAAAATTTGAATTCGGCAAAAACTTTTGAGGTAGCAATACCTATTTTTGAACTGACAGTTCCTTTTAAGATGAATTAATTATTGAGAAATGGCTTGAATGGCCTAACTTTAAAAATGAGGATTTATATTCCTTAATAAATTAAAATCTTATTTCAACGATTGACTTTTTTTTACACCAATATACCATATGGCAAAAGTAACCTTCGATAACCGTAACAATCAATTCTACCAAAGCTTAAAACTTTCAGTAGACGAGTATTTTGATACCAATGGTATTAAAAGAACAGGCGACTGGCGCTTATATATCAAGACAATCACTTTGGTGGGGGCGGCTTTAGCTATGTATGGAAGCCTGATATTTTTACCAATTACTCCTTTGCTAGCGCTAGTTTTTTGTGCTTTATTGGGATTTACATTTGCTAGTATAGGATTTAGTGTGATGCATGATGCTAACCATGGTAGCTATAGCACTAAGTCTTGGTTGAACGATTTAATTGGATTATCAGCTAATGCATTAGGGGCTAGTTCTTTTTTCTGGAAGCAAAAGCATAACATCATTCACCATACTTACACCAATGTAGATGGAATAGATGACGATATAGCGAAGAGTCCTATTATTCGTCAGTGTGAAACTCAAAAATGGGTACCCGCTCATAAAGTCCAGCATTTGTATTTACTTCCTGTATATGCCTTGTCTTCTATATTTTGGCTATTTTTCATGGACTTCGCAAAATATTTTTCAAGAAAAATCTATACTACCGAGGCTTGGAAAATGAGCGTGAAAAATCATATCATATTTTGGGCAACCAAGGTTGGCTATCTTATTTTTTATATAGTGGTTCCTATTATTGTATGGGGATTGGGACCTTGGTTAATTGGGTTCTTTTTATTGCATATAGTAATGGGGCTTACCCTTTCCTTAGTATTCCAATTAGCGCATGTTGTAGAGAATACGGAATTTGAAAATGTTGCATTGGATGAAACGAAGCATATCGAAACTGCTTGGGCAGAGCATCAAATTAAAACAAGTTCTAATTTTTCGATGAGCAATCGAGTGATTTCATGGTTTGTGGGAGGGTTGAACTTTCAAATTGAACATCACCTTTTTCCAAAAGTCAGTCATATTCATTATCCTGCAATTAGTAAAATAGTGATTGAAAAATGTGCTGAATTTCATTTGCCTTACAATCAATATCCAACTATTACAGGGGCAATAGCTTCCCATTTTCGAGTGATGAAAATGTTAGGTAATGAACCGTTGGTTGTTGAAAATCAGCAAGCACAGGCTGCTTAAGCATGCTTAGGGTTTATATTTAGCTAGCTGTAATATCATTTCAGGATCGGTATCCATCAGTTGCTGGAGTGTTAAGTTTTGATTCTTTTTAGCAAATTTTTTAACAATTTGCCATCCACAAAATGAACCGATATTTCCAGGAGCTCCTTCACCCAATTCTTGAGTCTTAGGGCTTTCTCCAATATAATTCTTAATGATATTCTTGTCTGTTATTTGGAGATAATCATTTTTTACAAAAAGATCCCAGATGACAGCTTCGTGTTCATAGGCATCTTCTAATTGTTTTTCTGAATACCCAATTAATTTATACTCGGCTGTTTTGGGTAAAAATTTACTTAGTAAATAAATACGTTTTCCCTTTTCGATCATTTGGATGACCAAAGATTTATCATTTATTTTTTCTGGGTAGAGGTCATTTACTATATTATTCATACAATTAACAACAATATAGCCTGGTTCAAAACGACTGGATAAGTAGGTTGGGTAAGTATTTTGCACCAAACTAGTTTTGTAAAGAGAAAAATCTTTACCTAGATGGAATTGCAATCCTACAATGAGCGCATCGTTCGTTAATATGTCGCCATAGCCATCTGCAGGACCGATATAGGTAATCAATCGGGTAGGCAATAAATAGGTAGGAAAATAATATTTTACAAACTGCAATCCATTTTTAATTTCTTTCTCATAAGGACTGAAGTTGTGGAAAGTTAATTCCGAACTGTCAAAAATAGGTCGGTAGGCGGTTAAAAATGAATTTACATAGGTGGCTGCAGAATCTCTCGGCCAGTTAGGAGAAACATTTAAAATAGCTGATAAATAGGTTTCGGTAAAACCAGGTTCTTTTTTTTGTAATTGAATTAGGTAATCTAATAAATTATTTGAAGTGGTATCGAATAAATCCTGTTCAAATCGGGTAGTTTTTAAACTAACCGGTATAGTAAAAACGTCTGGTATTTTATCATGCTCATTACAGGAAAATAAGCCGATGGATAATAAAAAGGCAAAGACAGGTAATTTCATACTAATTAATGTGGTTCAATGTTTTAACTTTACAAATAAATACAATCATTTCTAAATATAAAGTTAAGGCCCTTTAATGGCAGTGTTATGAAAATATTTTTGGCGCAACAAAACTATCACATAGGAAATTTCGAAAGCAATGCTCAAAAAATCATTGCTGCTATTGAAGCTGCAAAAAAACAGGGTGGGGATATGATTGTATTTAGTGAATTGAGCGTATGTGGTTATCCCCCGCGTGATTTTTTAGAATTCGACGACTTTATAGATCAATGTAATGCTACGATTGATTTGATTAAATCACATGCCGATTCTATCGCAGTGATAGTAGGTGCACCTGATAGAAATAAGGTAAAAGAAGGAAAGGATCTATTTAATGCAGCCTATTTTTTATACAATCAACAAGTCATTGGTGTAGCTCATAAAACGCTCTTGCCTACTTATGATGTATTTGATGAATATCGATATTTTGAACCGGCTTTTGAATGGAATGTGATTGAGTTTAAGGGTAAAAAAATTGCACTTACCATCTGTGAAGATATTTGGAACCTAGGTAATAATCCATTGTACAGAATCTGTCCGATGGATAAATTAATGGAGCAGCAGCCTAATCTAATGATTAATATTTCGGCATCTCCTTTTGATTATACGCATGATGATCAGCGAAAAGCAACTATTAAAGCAAATGTGGTCAAGTATCAGTTACCAATTTTCTATTGCAATGGAGTAGGAAGTCAAACCGAAGTAGTTTTTGATGGAGCTTCGATGGTCTATGATAAAAATGCCAACTTATGTGGTCAGCTACCAAAGTTTGAAGAGGCTTTACAAAGCTTTACGCTTTCAGATGACGGGTTAATTGATGCGGCTATTATTGAAACTTCTAGCCATTGGACTGATAAAGTTATTTTACCTTCTTCCTTAGATGAACAAAGAAATATTGACCAGGTACATGATGCAATTATTTTAGGAATCAGAGATTATTTTAGTAAGATGGGGTTTTCAAAAGCCATTATAGGAAGTAGTGGTGGAATTGATAGTGCAGTAACGATCGCTCTTGCCTGTACTGCTTTGGGAGCGGAAAATGTAAGGTCAATATTAATGCCTTCACAATATTCTTCTGATCATTCGGTGGCAGATGCCGAAATACTTAGCATTAACTTAGGTAATCCTTATGATATTATTCCAATCAAAAATATTTATGATTCTTTTTTATCTGAACTCAAACCTATTTTTGGTGATTTACCTTTTAGTTTGGCAGAAGAAAATATTCAAAGTAGAAGTAGAGGGAATTTACTGATGGCGATCGCAAATAAATTTGGATATATACTACTCAATACGTCTAACAAAAGTGAATTAGCTACGGGGTATGGAACCTTATATGGAGATATGGCTGGTGGGATTGGCGTGCTAGGTGATTGTTATAAATTACAAGTATATGCCCTAGCAAATTATATTAATAGAGATAAAATAGTTATTCCAACTAATATAATTTCGAAAGCCCCTTCTGCCGAATTAAGACCTGGACAAAAAGATGCTGATTCATTGCCTGAATATGAAGTACTGGATAAATTATTATATCAATACATCGAAAGAAGGCTTGGCCCTAAGGAAATTAAAGCGCAGGGATTTGATTCAAACTTGGTCGATAGGGTATTAAAAATGGTGAATATGAATGAATATAAACGTAACCAATTTTGTCCAATCATTCGAATTTCGCCGAAGGCTTTTGGAATAGGAAGAAGAATGCCAATTGTAGGAAAGTATTTGATTTAATCAAATGGTAAGCCTGTTACTGGAGCCTATAAAAAGGGAGTTCAGTTTTTTATTTTGTTAGGTGGCCAATCTTTTCAAGTGTCGCAGCTAGTTCTTCTGGTTGAGCTGTGCCAATTAATAATTTTTTCTTATCGGTAAATTCGAGCTGCAATCCTTTGTCACCGGATATATTCCATGCTTTTCCTTTTCCAAATAAACCAATCCTCATGCCCCATCCTCCATATTCTGACAGAGAAGAATATTGTCTTACATAAGCACTAGCAATCTTGTCCCATGAAAATTTTTTAAAAGACCAATGAAAGGGAAAAAATCTTACGTAGATTCCATCTTTTTTGATGAGGGTATCAAGTCGAATAGTAAAAATTAACAGAGTGATTAAAAGGAGAGGGGTAGTGGTTAATAAAAGCCCCCAATTACTCATCGGTTTATCTCCCAATTGCTCGCCATTTATTATTTGCTGGAAAACACCCCAAAACATGATTACGTTAATGATTAGCAGGATTGCCCAAAGCCACCATTGCCTAAATTTTTGCTTTTCTAAAAATAAGATTTCACTTTCCATCACTTAAATAAATTTAAGAATTAGGGCTTATCTATTAAATGATCAAATTTGAATCGTATTTAATAAATATTTTATTTCATCAATTCATCTAATAATACCTGAAACGCTTGAGGGCTAACCGAAAAATCTCCCCTGTAAGGATTGTCTAGTGATGCAATTAGAAAAATGAGTGATCCAAGAAGTAATCCACTTAAAACATTCATGATAATATCTAATTTTTTATTATTAATGACCAAACACCAAGTCAGAGCGATATTGACAAAGGCGCCTAGAAACAAAATGATCCAAATAGCAGAGGGTAATGCTGAACTGACAGAATTTAACCTCAGTCTTCTATCTCTTATCAGCGTATTTAATTGTTTAAAAACTTCAGTAAAAAGTATTTTATCTTTTTCACTCTTTGGGACGTAATGGGCTAATTCTTTTTCAAAGGAGTTTATAATTTCGGCGCCTCTATTTGAAATTACACCTTCTTTTTGCAGCGCCCAAGCAGTATCAACAATAAAGGTGGTATAATTCTTAAGCGTAGCAAGCATTTTCACTTTACTAGAGTCCTCCAATATTTCTACATTATCATACAAGCTCCCTAATGAACTACTTTCATTATTCACTGTTGATTCTACAGAATTGTAGTTTTCAAATGTCCCTACTGCAATTAAGCCAAGTGTAATACCATAAAAAACACCACTCGTGGCTATAAAAGTTGAAACAATGGAATTATGTTCAACACTTAGTGAAAACAGCTTTTCAAATTTTTTGCTAAAGAAAAAAGTCCCTAGAAGTGAAAAAGATATAAAAAGTAAATTGCAAAGAATGAAAAATTGCCATTCAGGAATGTCGTATACCCAATAAAAATCCATAGAATTATTTTTAGTATCGGTTATTAATTATTAATTACGAATTTACAATAAATATGATAGTAATATAAAACACACCCCTTAATGTTTGTAAAAGCTAAAATTAATTAGAAAGTACCCTAGGATTAAGTAGATTTTAACGAATATCGGGGCCTTGATGATATTATTGTAGTGGTATAGTTCGTATTTTCGCTCACCAAATAGGTATTGGAGGGAGTTCATTTGACTCATCCATTTCAATTGATTTTGTAATTTTCAAATCGGCTCTCTTACAGAGGGCGAATTTAATTATTTATTATGCTTCAAACTGCCGAAGACATCCGCTTGCTGAATGAGGAGATCAACCAGTCAGCAGGGTTTGTTAACAAAATTAATGATGAATTAAGTAAAGTAATTGTGGGCCAACACGGGATGATTGAAAGGTTATTGATTGGCTTATTGAGTAATGGGCATGTATTATTAGAGGGGGTGCCTGGATTAGCAAAAACACTATCTATTAAATCCTTAGCGCAATCCATTCATGCAAATTTTAGCCGAATACAGTTTACACCTGATTTGTTGCCAGCGGATGTGGTAGGTACCATGATTTACAATCAGGCAAAAAATGAATTTATGGTGCGTAAAGGGCCCATTTTTTCAAATTTCATTTTAGCAGATGAAATCAATAGGGCCCCTGCAAAAGTACAGAGTGCTTTATTAGAGGCTATGCAAGAAAGGCAGGTAACCATTGGCGATACTACCTTCAAATTAGAAGAGCCATTTCTAGTACTAGCAACACAAAACCCAATTGAACAGGAAGGGACCTATCCCTTACCCGAAGCACAGGTGGATAGGTTTATGCTAAAGGTGATTATTGATTATCCTTCAAAGACGGAGGAGCAGTTAATCATTCGTCAAAATACGGAGGGCTTATCTTTTCCACCAATCTCTGCTGTAGCATCTACTCAAGAAATTTTGATTGCAAAAGAATTAGTAAGAAAAGTTTACTTAGACGAAAAAGTTGAAAATTATATTTTGGATATCGTATTTGCTACTCGTTATCCAGAGAAATACAATCTGCCTAAATTAAAGCCGCTGATTAGTTTCGGAGGTTCCCCAAGGGCAAGTATTAATTTAGCTTTAGCGGCTAAGGCACATGCATATTTAAATAAAAGGGGTTTTGTAATTCCTGAAGATGTAAGGAGTATTTGTAAAGATGTATTGCGCCATCGTATTGGTCTAACCTATGAGGCCGAAGCAGAAAATGTAAACGTTTCCATGATAATTGACGAGATATTAAGGGTAGTAGTAGTTCCTTAGGATTGTCAAATATTTACTTTAAGCACTTTATTCAATCAATCAGTTTGTTTAAAAAGAAAATTAATACGGAAAATTTGCAGCCTACTGAATCTATTCTGTCAAACGAATTAAATGGGGCTGCTATGATGCGTAAGGTTCGTGAATTAGAGATTAAGAGTAAAAAAATCACCACCCATTTGTTTACTGGAGAATATCATTCTGCTTTCAAAGGAAAGGGAATGAGCTTTAGAGAGGTTAGGGAGTACTATGCAGGGGATGATGTGCGATTTATTGATTGGAATGTAAGTGCTAGATTTAGCCATCCCTTTACCAAGGTATTTGAAGAGGAAAGAGAGCTTTGTATTTATTTATTGGTGGATACGAGTGCTAGTAATTTATTTGGAACGGTTCAATCAAGAAAGCGCGATATGCTTACTGAGATGGGTGCTTTATTAACCTTTAGTGCTATTAATAATAATGATAAGGTAGGCGTAATATTTTTTAGTGATAAGGTTGAAAAATTCATTCCACCTAAAAAAGGAAGGCAGCACGCTCTTTATATTGTGCGACAGTTATTATCAACTACTCCTGTAGGAAAAAGCACTAAGATGGAAGAAGCTATTAAGTTTTTTAATAAAGCTACTCGCCAAAAAAGTATTGCTTTTATAATGAGTGATTTTGTAGACGCAGTATTTGAGGATGATTTGAAAGTGATTGGTGGCAGGCACGATGTAATCGGTTTGCGGGTGTACGACAAGATGGATATGCAGCTGCCCGAAGCAGGATTGTTAGTGGTACAAGATTTCGAAACGGGCAATCAAAAGCTGATTGACAGTAATGATGCGCTGGTTCAGTATACGTATAAAAAAAGATTTATAGAGCAAAGCGATTTGTGTAAAAATTATTTCAAAAAAGCAGGTGCTGATCTTTTACATATTAGAACGGATGAGGATTATGTAAAAATATTGCAACAGTTTTTCATTAAAAGAAGCTGATGTTAACTGATAACAGGGTAACTAAAATTTAAAATGGTTAATTGGAAAAATTGGAATTTATTTTTGACGACAGTATTGCTCTGTCTTTCAATTAATTTAAGCTATGCTCAGCCTGCTATTCAAAGCTCGATTAATAAACAAGAAATTTTAATAGGCGAACAATTTACGCTTACTATCAAAGCAGATTTCTCAAAGAATAATTATATTTTTCATTGGCCAATTGTAACTGATTCGATGGCTCATTTCGAAGTGGTGAATAGCAAGATTGATTCAATATATAACAATCAAAATCTTTTAGGTATAGTTAATACGATCACCTTTACCAGCTTTGATTCTGGCAAATGGGTGCTACCCTCTCTTCTAGTGAAAGTAGAAACGATAAAACAAGATAGCTCCTTTACTTTTTTTACTGATTCATTACCTGTAATAGTTTCTTTTTCAACGAGTGATACCACTAAGCAAATTAGGGACATTAAGCCGATTAAGGAGGCAGAAACGACTAATTCAATTGGGTATTGGATTGTAGGAATATTAGTCTTGCTATTGTTGACTGCACTCTATATTAGATGGCGGAAGAGAAAGAATAAAGATCCTCACACCAACAAATTATCTAAATTAACAGCGTATGAAGAAGCAATGCAGGAATTGAAAAATTTGGAGGAATATAATTTGTCAATTAGGGAAGAGGTTAAAATATTTCATTCTAAAATGGGTGTAATTTTTAAGCAGTATTTATCAAGGGTGTATCTATCAGCTTATTCAAATAAAACCACCGATGAAATATTGCTTTTATTAAAAGTACAGCAGTATAATCATGAATTATTGTCAAAAGTTTCTGCTAGCCTTCGTTGCGGGGATGCTGTAAAATTTGCTAAGTATTTGCCACCAATTTTGGAGTCCGCAGAGGCTAAAAAATCGATTGAAGTGCTAATAGAAGTAATTCAAAAAAATGCAGCCTTGAATACATCAACTGAAATTAAAGATTCAAAAAAAACCAATTAATTGTTAACTGATTATCTAGATACTATTCATTTCGCTTATCCTTGGGTGCTTTGGCTTGCCTTAGTTATTCCCTTGATGATTATATGGAAAAATAAATTTCCAAGTAATCAGCAAGCTGGTATTCAGGTCTCTTCTTTAAAAAATTTCCAATCCTTCAGATCTTGGAAAAGTATATTTCGACCTATTGTTTTAGTTTTTCGGTTTTTAGGAATTCTCTTGATAATTATTGCAATGGCTCGACCTCAGACAAAAAATGAAGAACAGCGAGCTGAAGGTGAAGGGGTGGATATAGTATTGTGTATCGATGTGAGTGGAAGTATGACTGCACAAGATTTTACCCCTAACAGAATGGAGGCAGCAAAAGCTGTTGCTAATAGTTTTGTAGAAAGAAGATTAACGGATAGAATAGGAGTGGTAATTTTTTCAGGCGAAAGTTTTACTCAATGCCCACTCACTACCGATAAAGCGGTGCTTAAATCTGCTATCGAAACAATAAGGAATGGCTTATTAGAAGATGGAACTGCTATTGGTGATGGCCTGTCTACTGGCATTGATCGTTTGCGTAATAGTAAGTCTAAAAGTAAATTAGTTATTTTATTGACTGACGGTGAAAATAATGGCGGTTTAATTGGACCTGATAATGCCAAGGAAATTGCGAAAGCTTTTGGTATTAAAGTTTATACAATTGGTGTGGGAACTGAGGGGTATGCTCCCTATCCTGTTAAGACCGATTTAGGGGTAATCATGCAGCAGCAAAAAGTTACGATAGATGAAAAATTACTAAAGGCAATTGCAGGTGAAACAGGTGGTCAGTATTTTAGAGCTAAAGATAATGTGGGCTTACAAAATATATACACCGAGATTGACCGACTAGAAAAATCGAAGGTTGAGATTTTTACCATCACTAGATATACTGAAAAATTTACCCCTTTTTTGCTGGTAGCGCTCATTTTTTTGTTAGCAGAACTGATACTCAAGTTTACAATTTTCAAGAAATTTCCATAGGCTCCAAGCGTAATTATATTTATTAAAACCTTTTCATATCGTTTTAATTAGTGAAATTTGTAGTCTATGATGGCAACAGTGTATAAAAGTACCGGCAGCTGGTATATTGTTCAGGACGAGAATGGTAAGGTTTTTAATGCCCGTATTAAAGGTAAATTTAAGATGGACAATATCACTTCTACTAATCCGGTTGCTGTAGGAGATGTGGTATTGGCAGACATGGAAAATGAGTTGGAAAATACATTGACCATTACTGATATAGCCTCACGTAAAAATTATATCACTCGTTCTTCTCCGCACAATCGCAACCAGCATCATATCATTGCGTCTAATCTTGATCAATCACTTTTGTTTGCGACTTTAAAGGAGCCCAAAACATCGCTTGGATTCATTGATCGGTTTTTAATTACTTCTGAAGCCTACCATGTTCCGTCTATTCTTGTTTTTAATAAATCAGATCTATACAAAGAAAAGGAGCTATCAAGATTTAATGAGGTCAAAGAAATCTATGAGGCAATCGGTTACAAAGTATTGCTCATAAGTATTGAAAAAAATATTGGCATAGAGGAAGTAAAAAGTTTATTAAAAGATAAAACAACTTTACTCAGTGGTCATTCTGGGGTAGGCAAATCATCTTTCATTAATATTGTTTTTCCTGATCTTCGACTTAAGACTCAGGATGTGAGCGGATGGAGTGGTAAAGGATTACATACTACCACATTTGCAGAAATGTTTAATCTTTCATTCGGAGGAAGATTAATTGATACTCCTGGAATAAGAGAATTAGGTTTGGTAGATATTCCTAAAAATGAGTTGTCTCATTTTTTTCCAGAGATGAGGGCTTTAATTACTCAATGTCATTTCAATAATTGTATGCATATTAATGAACCTGGCTGTGCGGTAAAAGAAGCAGTCAATTCGGGTAGCATTCACCCGGATCGTTATTACAGCTATTTAAATATTCTGGAGAGTATTGAAAAAAAACCTTTTTAGTGTATAGGGTAAGCAAGATTTATTCTTCATAAATCTTTTTTCCGCCTTTGTACTTTGCATTTTTGCTGGCTTTCATAGCTTTTGGATCTTCTGAAGCTAATTTTTCTGCTCCAACATTTCTTCCATCAGTAGGACAACCATAGACCACCTTTTTTCTAAAAATAAAACATCCACTGAAAAGATAGATGCAGCATAAAGCCATGATTATTTTTTTCATTTTTTTGGTTTTTGTAATAAGTTAGATTCCCTGCTCCTTAAACCATCCGCTGTACATTAAATAATTATTTGCTATTCTATTAATTTCCCCTCCTATTAATTCCTGACTGATATCTTTAATTTTTTTTGCTGGAACACCGGCGTAAATACTACCAGGTTCTACTACTGTATTTTCAAGCACCACTGCACCCGCTGCAATAATACAATTGGAACCAATTTGAGCATTGTCCATTACGATGGCCCCCATTCCAATTAATACGTTGTCTGCTATAACGCATCCATGTACAATTGCATTGTGTCCAATGCTAACATTATTTCCAATGATAGCCTGAGTTTTTTGATAAGTACAATGGATGACTGCCCCATCTTGCACATTTACTTTATTACCCATTCGGATAATGTTTACATCGCCTCGGAGCACGGCATTAAACCAAACGCTACAATCATCTCCCATAATTACATCTCCCACGATGGTAGCATTGGGGGCAACAAAACAGTTAGCGCCCATCTTTGGGAAAACCCCTTTTACGGGAAGAATGACTGGCATATTTTTATTATTTGGGTTAGAATGATGCTAAATTAAATTAATATTTAAAAAGACATCACTATTTATGATTATTTCTTTGCGACATTTGTATTCTATGAATAAAGGTGAATCATTAGATAATCCCTTGGATAAGCAAAGGTCAACTGCTATTTCTAATCGGGACTTATTTCTTTCGCATGTAGGTCAAACATCCGAAGCGCCCTTGGCATTAGAAATAGTGAAGGCAAAAGGATGTACCCTTTGGGATGTAGCCGGTAAAACTTATATCGACTTAATTGCGGGCATCAGTGTTTGTAATATTGGCCACTGTCACCCAAGAGTGATTGAGGCTATAAAAAAACAAGTCGATGACTACATGCATATTATGGTATTTGGTGAATTGGTGGAAAGTCCGCAAGTGGCATATGCAAAAAAATTAACCGACCATCTACCTTCATCTCTTAATTCGGTATTTTATACAGCAAGCGGAAGTGAAGCTACAGAAGGTGCAATGAAGTTAGCAAAACGGTTTACTGGACGCACGCAAATTATTTCATTTAAAAATAGCTACCATGGAAGTACTCAGGGTGCCTTGAGTATCATAGGGGATGAATATTGGAGAAATGCTTTCAGGCCGCTATTGCCAGATATAATGCAATTGGACTATAATTCATTTGAATGCTTGCAACAAATTACTGACCGCACAGCCTGTGTGGTAGCTGAAACGGTTCAAGCAGAAGCTGGAGTTATTGTTCCACAAAATGGCTGGCTTTCGGCATTGCGTAAACGCTGTACTGAAACAGGCACCTTACTTGTACTCGATGAAATACAATGTGGTTTTGGTCGCAATGGAAGTCTGTGGGCGTTTGAGCAATTTGATGTGGTGCCAGATATTTTATTATTAGGCAAAGCGTTGGGCGGTGGTATGCCGCTTGGAGCATTTATTGCAGACAAAAGACTGATGGATTCTTTTACTCATCATCCGGTATTGGGTCATATCAATACTTTTGGCGGACATCCGGTTAGTTGTGCTGCTGGCTTGGAAGCATTCAATGTTTTGCTAGATGAAAAATTAATAGAAAATGTTAAACAAAAAGAAGCCCTTTTTGTATCGCTTTTGGTTCATCCATTTATACGATCAGTATATAGTTGTGGATTGATGATCGCGGTTGATTTTGGAAGCTTTGATGTCAATAAAAAAATTATCGATGCATTGATTCAACGGGGTGTTTTTACTGACTGGTTTTTATTTGCTGCAGGTTCAATGAGAATTGCTCCTCCACTGACCATTAGTGAAGATGAAATAAAAATTGCTTGCGGCCATATCATAACGCTATTAAATGGGTACTAATTTATTTAACGGCAATTAATTTGCATACCATTTATGAAATTTATTAAATCATTTGCTTTCGCATGGAAAGGCCTTCAATATTGTTTTTTGACGCAGCTGAATTTCAGGATTCATTTAATGGCGCTATTGATGGTATCAATACTAGGGGGCGTTCTAAAAATAAATAGCATTGAATGGCTTTTTATTTTAGGCTGCTCCATGCTAGTGCTTAGCTTGGAGTTGATGAATACAGCGATAGAAAAAATTTGCGATCTTATTACAAAAGATATCCATCCAGTCATTAAGGTAGTCAAAGATATTTCTGCAGCAGCAGTATTGATAGCTGCTATTGGAAGTCTTTTTACCGGTGTCATTATCTTTTTACCAAAACTCTTGAACTTATTTCGGTAAATGTATTAGCTTTCAAAAACAAGGCGCCTTAATTATGGGCTATAGGGTATAAAGTATTTGTTAAACCAATAATAATTACCACATTTGTAAGGTATAACGATTGATAGTAAATAGCTTTTATACAAAAATGGAAAGTAAAACTAATTAGCAAAGTGACAGGCGTATTTAAATCTAACAATCCCTATAATACCTTTTTGTTATTGGTATATGGTCTGCTACTAAAGTTGATCATGTTTATCCATCCACAGATTCCATTACCTCAGCAAACGGATGGTTTTCTTTTTAAATTACTATTGTCACAACTTTCGGGGGTGGGTAGTAGCCTACCGATAATTTATCCTTTGATATCTTTCATTTTATTATATACTCAAGCTATTACCTTAAATGCTTTGGTAAATCAGCATCGGTTGATGCAAAAGCCAAATTATCTCACTGGTATGGCTTATTTATTGATTACCTCATTGTTTGCCGAGTGGAATATTCTTTCAGCCCCATTAATTATTAATTCATTTATCATATGGGTATGGTCGAGGATGAGTAAATTGTATAATGAGCCTAGTCCAAAGACTTCTCTATTTAATATTGGAATGGCTATAGGAATCTCTTCTTTCTTTTATTTTCCAGTGATATCGTTTTCAGCTTTGGTGGTAGTTGGTTTATTGATAACTAGACCATTTAAGTTACCCGAGTGGGTGGTTGCTCTATTAGGATTAGCAAGCCCTTTTTATTTTTTAGCAGCCTATGTTTATATAACGGATAAGTGGCAAGGATATCATTTCCCAGGGGTAGCGGTAACTTTCCCTCGTTTTATTGAATCAAGATGGGCCTTGGCTGCCATCTTTATTGTATTATTTATTAGTTCCACCGGCTTCGTATATGTTCAAAAAAACTTTCGCCGTCAATTAGTACAGGCTCGTAAAAGCTGGAATCTTATTTTCTTATATCTGTTAATTGCCCTTTTTATTCCTTTTATTAATGCCAGCCATTCATTTGTTTACTGGATCTTAAGTGCTGTTCCAATAGCAGTGATCGCCGGTGCGGGCTTTTTATATCCCCAAAAAAAGGGATTTCCCCTCATTTTACACTGGCTGATGGTGGCTTTTGTTATTGCATTCAGCTACTTCGTTCAATAATTAAAATGGTATTTGTACTTTTGCAGTACCCATTAACCAATAATCTCAAAATAGACATATGAAATTTGGCGTAGTAGTTTTTCCAGGAAGTAATTGTGATAGGGATGTAATTGAATCTCTTCGTGTTGATCTGAAGCAAGAAGTAGTTGAGCTTTGGCATAAAGATAAGGACCTGAGTATGTTTTCAACCGAAGATTGTATCGTATTGCCAGGAGGATTTAGTTATGGAGATTACCTACGTTGTGGTGCTATTGCAAAATTTAGCCCAATGATGCAAAGTGTAATTGAATTCGCAAATAAAGGAGGTAAGGTATTGGGAATTTGTAATGGGTTTCAAATTTTATGTGAAAGTGGGTTACTACCTGGCGTATTGTTACGCAATAGTCACCAACAGTTTGTTTGTAAAAATGTTTTTATAAAAGAAGCTGCTTCTGCAGGAGCAAAGGGATTAAAAATACCTGTAGCTCATGGAGAAGGTCGTTATTTCGCTGATGATACCACCCTTGCTCAACTAGAATCAGCGCATCAGATTATTTATCGTTATTGCGATGAACAAGGCTCTGTTACTGCAGAAAGTAATCCTAATGGAGCCATCAATAATATTGCAGGAATATGTAACTCTAATAGAAATGTATTTGGCATGATGCCACATCCTGAAAGAGCTAGTAGTAAGTCATTGGGTAATGAAGATGGCATACAAGTGTTTAAATACTTATTTCAGCTAAACTAATGTTAAATGAAAGGAATGTATTATCGTTAACATTCCCTTTTACATCTGTTGTGTAACTTTATCATAAATAAATTAAGTCGATGAAGAGATTAGTTTTTTCAATAGCAATGATTATTTGTTTTGGTGCAGTAAAAGCTCAGCAAAAAGTAGCATGGACTTACTCAACTAAAAAGTTAGCAGACAATCAATACGAAGTTCATTTAATTGCTACTCCACCAATTGGATGGCACATTTATTCTCAGCTTACACCAGAAGGTGGTCCTATACCTACTTCTTTTAGTTTTAATAAAAATGCTTTGATTACTTTAGTTGGAAAGACAATTGAAAAAGGGAAGTTGACAACCTACTTTGATAAAAATTTCAAGGTAGACGTAAAGTACTTCGAGGGTAAGGCAGATTTTGTACAGATAATAAAGGTAAAAGGGAAGCTTAAAACTAATTTAAGTGGAGAAATTGAATCAATGATCTGTAATGACAGAACCTGTATGCCGCCAGTGACTGAAAAATTTAATGTGTTACTCAACTAATCTGACGCTTTTAATTATGAGAAAATATAAACTGCTTTTAATTATTGCCTCATTTTTTTTAACGCTTTCTATCGCTGCACAGGATCAAAAACCTGTGCAGTTTTATTTTGAAAAGCTACAAAATAATCAGGGTGAATTTGAATTAAAAATAAAAGCAGTTCCAAGTGCTGGGGTTCATCTTTTTTCCATTCAGAAAGTTTCGGGAGACTTACCAGTAAATACTAGTATTCAATTTGACTCCGCCAGCTTAAAATATACTACCGATAGTATTGTTGAAAAAGGGAAAGCTATTTCGGGGGCTAATTCTTCACTAGATAATGTAGTCATCAGCTACTACACCGATTCTGTTAGCTGGTTTCAAAAAATTAAATTATCAATTGGCGATAGTATTCGTATAAAGGGAAGGGTAAATTATTACTATCAAAAAGGGGATCGAATTGAATCGGGTGAAGTACCGATATCGATGCAGTTTCAATATCAAAAAAAGGTTACAGATGAGTTAGTGGACAATAGCTCAGGAAGTTTGCAAGCAAAGTCTATGTGGGCTTTATTGATTGCAGGAATCCTTGCCGGCTTGATAGGGTTTTTAACCCCTTGTGTTTATGCATTGGTTCCTATTACCATTAGCTTTTTTACTAAAAAAAGTAAAACTAAGCTACAGGGTAAAAAAAATGCGCTGTTTTATTCTATCTCTATTATTTTAATTTATACATTGGTTGGAGCCTTGGTAGCAACCGTATTTCCTAAAAACGCCTTAAACAATTTATCGACTAATTGGATATTTAATATGTTCCTTTTTGGTCTTTTTATTCTTTTTGGCGCATCGTTTTTAGGCGCATTTGAAATTAATCTTCCGTCTTCTTGGTCTAATAAAATTGATAGCAAGGCAGGTGTAGGAAGTTATTCGGGAATATTTTTCATGGCTTTAACGCTGGTAATTGTATCCTTTAGCTGTACGGGTAATTTTGTAGCCTCCCTTTTAGGTTTGTCTACCGCTTCTGGAAAATTAGCGCCCATTGTTGGTATGTTTGGCTTTGGTTTTGGACTAGCACTCCCCTTTGCAATATTTGCCTTTTTCCCTGCCATGTTAAGTTCTTTAGGAAAAAGTGGAGGCTGGCAAAATGCGTTGAAAGTGGTTTTGGGATTTTTAGAAATTGCGTTAGCACTTAAATTTCTTAGCAATGCTGATCTAGACAGAGGTTGGCGCATACTAGATAGGGAAGTTTTTATTGTACTTTGGGTAGTAATTTTCGTTTTACTAGGAATGTATTTATTAGGAAAAATTTTGTTTAAAAATGATAGTGAAAGACCTAAGAATGATTTTGGGATATCCTATGTTTCTGTGCCTAGATTATTTTTAGCCATCATATCTTTCTCATTTGCAGTTTATCTAATCCCAGGTTTGTGGGGAGCTCCACTTAAATCAGTATCTGCTTTTGTGCCACCAATGGGTACACAAGATTTTAATATGATTGGCAATCAAGGTGGCTTTCCTGAATCAGCTTTTCAAGTCAATACAGATAATGTGGCAAAGCCACCTCAAAAATATGTTACAGATTTAAAGAAATACGAACCAGGTGCAGCTATCAATAATCAATTAGTTATTTATTATGATTATGATGAAGCATTGGCTGCATCTAAAGTTCTTCATAAGCCATTGATGATTGATTTTACAGGTATTCAATGTGTTAATTGCAGAGAGTTTGAATCAAAAATCTGGATTGATCCAGTGGTAGGAAAATTAATGAAAAATGATTTCGTAGTGGCCTCTCTTTTTACTGATTACAATGCAGAATTACTAGATACTGACAAAAAATTTTCTCCCTTACTCAACGCTACTATCGAAACAGTAGGGGATAAAAATGAAGATCTACAACAGCGTTTAATTAATGCTTCTGGTCAGCCAAATTATGTTTTTGTAAACAGTGATGGCAAGCTGCTTGTTGATGGTGGATATGGATATGATGCTACTAAAGGGCCTAAAGAATTTATAGCACATTTGCAGAAAGTAAAGGGCTTGTATAATGAAGCTATCAAAGAGTAAGCTTGCTATTTATTAGTTTAACTAAAAGGCAATCTTTTTCTCTAGCGTCATTTTTCTCATATTAATGAGTCCGTATCTCATTCTTCCTAAGGCTGTATTGGTGCTACATTTGGTGATGGAAGCAATTTCTTTAAAGCTTAAATCTCCATAATGGCGTAAGATGATCACTTCTCGCTGATCTTCAGGAAGTAAATCAATCATTTTTCTCACCTTTTCGTGACGTTGACATTGTATTAGCCGAGTTTCAGCATTGGGTTCCGAAAAGTTGAGTACTTCAAAAATATCCCGATCATCACTGGTGGTGATTTTTGGCGTTCGCTTT
Source organism: Ferruginibacter sp. (assembly GCA_030831945.1). GTDB lineage: Bacteria > Bacteroidota > Bacteroidia > Chitinophagales > Chitinophagaceae > Ferruginibacter. The sequence continues at coordinate 159,492 of JAURKC010000022.1, read as the reverse complement.
ATTTTTCTAAAATGATCTACACATAAATTATGGGCAATTCTTAATGCCCAGTGCAAAAATTTTCCTTCATTGGAATAGCCTTTTGCTTTGAGACTATCTATGATGCGGATAAATACCTCCTGAAAAATATCTTCAGCCTGGTACTTGTCTTTTACTAACAAATAAATAGAAGTGTAAATTTTGTCTTTGTACCGGCTAATTAGGATCGATAATGCATTCGTATTACCTTTTAAATAAAGTTGTACAAGCTCTTGCTCTGAAAGATGATTAAGACTATTCATATTACTTCTACCTTTTTTTGGAGTAGTGATTGTTTTTTACCAATAAAAAATTCAATGTAGAAGTTCAGAGTCTATAGGCTGGACGATTTAAATTTAATTTGATTATAAAGAATTCATTGACTGCATAGGAAAATTAAATTCTTTAACTTTTTGTATGACTATTTGTTATTATAAAAGTAATGGTAATATTCAATTAATTGAAAGGTGGAAATGATTTTAAGAAGAATTTCACATTTTTGTCCGAAGGTAATCTCAAGGCATTACTTTTGTAAATCTAAATAATGGCAACAAAAATAAAAAATATAACCCCCAGCAAGACCTCTATTCAAAGACAAGAGGGGATTTTAATCCAAGGAGCAAGAACACATAATTTAAAAAACGTAACGGTGACCATACCACGTAATCAGTTGGTAGTAGTTACTGGTGTTTCGGGTTCTGGTAAATCTTCCTTAACTATTGATACTTTATTTGCTGAAGGCCAAAGAAGATATGCTGAGAGCTTAAGTAGTTATGCTCGTCAGTTTATGCAAAGGATGAATAAACCTGACGTTGACTTTATAAAAGGTTTGTGTCCAGCTATTGCTATAGAACAAAAGGTAATTACACGTACCCCGAGAAGTACGGTGGGTAGTATGACGGAATTATATGATTATTTACGTCTTTTATTTGCAAGAGTGGGAGTTACTCTTTCTCCGATTAGTGGCAAAGAGGTCAAAAAAGATGATGTGACAGATGTGATAAAGTCAATTCAAGCATTGAAGGAGGGAGATAAGGTGTTACTGTTGGTGCCATTTAAGCAGCATGCTAACAGAGCGGTTAAGGAGGAGCTGAATATTTTGATACAAAAGGGATTTTCAAGAATATATTTCAATAAGGAAATATTACGCATTGAAACATTGTTGGAGTCTGATGAGGTATTAAATAAAATAATTTCTTCCTTAAAGAAAAAGGTTGCCTATTTATTGATAGATCGATTAGTTGTAAAGGGTTTTGATGAAGAGGATATTCATCGTATCAGTGATTCTGCAGGGACTGCTTTTTACGAAGGAGAGGGCGAACTAATTGTAGAAATTAACGGTGACCAACAAATTATATTCAGCAATAAATTTGAATTGGATGGAATTACTTTTGAGGAGCCTGTACCCAATTTATTTTCATTCAATAACCCTTTTGGAGCTTGTCCTACCTGCGAAGGATTTAGCCAGGTATTAGGGGTTGATGCGGATCTAGTGATTCCCAATAAGCAATTGAGTTTATATGAAGGAGCCGTAGCACCTTGGAAGGGAGAAAAGTTAGGCCAATGGAAAGAGCAATTTATTCGTGCCGCAAAACATTTTAATTTTCCTGTTCACCAACCTATTATAGACCTTACAGAAGAGCAACTAGAAATATTGTGGAAGGGAAATAATTACGCTAATGGAATCAATGATTTTTTTAAAGAGGTAGAGCAAAATTTATACAAAGTTCAGTACCGTGTTTTACTAAGTCGCTATAGAGGAAGAACGCTTTGCCCGGAATGTAAAGGCCATCGATTAAGAAAGGAAGCCTTGTATGTAAAAATTGCCGATCAGCATATTGGTCAATTGTGCAGTATGCCGGTGAAAGATTTGAAAAATTGGTTTGATCAATTAAAGTTGAATGATTATCAACAACAGGTAGCTAAAAGAATTTTAATAGAAATTAATCATCGCATTAAAACATTAATGGATGTAGGATTGGGTTATCTTACCCTCAATCGATTGGCGAATTCTTTGAGTGGAGGGGAGAGTCAGCGTATTCAGCTTACAAGAAGCCTGGGAAGTAATTTAACTAATTCCTTATATATTTTAGACGAGCCTTCTATTGGACTTCATAGTAGAGATACGGAAAAATTAATTGTTGTTTTAAAAGAATTAAGAGATCTAGGTAATACGGTGGTAGTGGTTGAGCATGATGAAATGATGATGCGTGAAGCAGATTACATAATTGATATGGGACCTTTGGCAAGTCATTTGGGCGGCGAAGTGGTAGCGGCAGGCAACTATGAAGAGTTGATGGCTGATGATAGAAGTTTGACGGGGAAATATTTAAAAGGAACCTTGCAAATTGAAGCTCCCAAACAACTTAGAAATTGGAAAAGGAGTATCACTATTAAGGGGGCAAGACAAAATAATCTTAAAAATATTTCAGTTGAATTCCCTTTGAATGTTTTTTGCGTTATCAGTGGAGTAAGTGGTAGCGGTAAAACTACATTGGTGAAACAAATTTTATATCCTGCGCTTCAAAAATTAAAAGGAGAGGGAGTAGATAAACCGGGAATACACAAATCTATAGAAGGTGACATTGACTATCTTTCTCAAATTGAGATGATTGATCAAAATCCAATTGGCAAATCCTCTAGAAGTAATCCGGTAACTTATATTAAGGCGTATGATGAAATAAGGGAGTTGTATAGTGTTCAACCACTCAGTAAGATGAGAGGTTTTTTACCCAAGCATTTTTCATTTAACGTAGATGCTGGCAGATGCGATACTTGTAAGGGTGAAGGGGAGCAAATTGTAGAGATGCAGTTTTTAGCCGATGTACATTTGACCTGTGAAATTTGTGGAGGAAAAAGATTTAAGGAAGAGGTATTAGAAGTGACGTATAAGGGAAAAAGTATTTATGAGGTATTGGAAATGAGCGTAGATGAATCTATTGCATTTTTTTCTGATGAAGCCGATGTTGTAAAAAAAATACAGCCATTGAGTGATGTAGGTTTAGGATATGTGAAACTAGGACAATCCAGTAATACCTTATCGGGTGGAGAGGCACAAAGAGTTAAGCTTGCTTCTTTTTTGGGGAGGGGAAAATCTCAGGGTAATATCTTATTTATTTTCGATGAGCCTACTACGGGGCTTCATTTTCATGATATTAAAAAGTTGCTTACTTCCTTTAATGCATTAATAGAACAGGGGCATTCTATTTTAGTGATAGAGCACAATACTGATGTTATAAAAAGTGCGGACTGGGTAATTGATTTAGGTCCAGAAGCCGGTGATGCCGGTGGTAATTTAGTATATGCAGGGACTCCTGCAGGACTGATAAAATGCAAGGAAAGTTATACAGGAAAATTTTTACCCAAGCACTAAAGTTCTATCACTTAAATAGATGTTTGCCTACCTAAGGCGATCACTATCTTTAATTAGTTTCTCATCTTTATTAATTCCTCTTGCAGAAAAAATAAGTGCAATCAATATGAGCAGGTGGGCCACCGCTGTAATGGAAAAGGTGCCTTGTGAATAGTTTTGTATAGCCCTGAAATACAAATAAATTAGCAGTAGATCAAGTACTATACCGATAATGCATAAACGCAATTGAATAATCCTGGTCTTGTATAAAAAAATAGTGAGAAGAGTTACTACTCCCAATGCAATGGTAGTAATCATCAATAAAATATTATCGGTACCGTTTAATTGATGGTATTGATTGTCAGGCAAAAAAGTGCCGCTATAAAAGGATACTTTTAACGTAAGGAAGGATAATACAGAAGCTACTAAAAGCCATACAGATTGGATACGTTGTATCATAAATAGGAATATTAAATGGTGTTGTTAGGTTGCTTTCTAGCTAGTCTCCAACATCAGTTAAAGTTCAGGATATAAAACGAATTGTTTCATAAATTCATTCACTTCTCCACGTACTGAATTAATTAAAGCGGTATCATCAGCATTCATCAATACTTTATCTACTACATTCACTACAAATTGCATATCAGCTTCTTTCATTCCACGAGTGGTGATAGCAGCAGTTCCTATGCGGATACCAGAAGTTACAAAAGCACTTTTGTCATCAAAGGGAACCATGTTTTTATTAAGCGTAATATCCGCTTGTACTAAAGCTTGCTCTGCTTTTTTGCCACTAATATTTTTATTGCGTAAATCTATCAGCATTAAGTGGTTATCGGTACCACCACTAATTAGTTGATATCCTTTTTCTACAAATGCTTTAGCCATTGCTTGAGCATTGGTAATTACCTGTTGAGCATAAACTGTAAATTCATCACTAAGAATTTCTCCGAAAGCGACCGCTTTAGCAGCGATGATATGTTGTAAAGGCCCGCCTTGAATACCAGGGAAAACCGCCATATCCAAAAGGTTACTCATCATGCGAATATTACCTTTTACATCTTTTAATCCAAAAGGATTTTCGAAATCTTTTTTCATTAGGATGATACCACCTCTAGGACCTCGTAAAGTTTTATGAGTGGTAGAAGTAACAAAGTGGCAATGTTCAAAAGGAGAGCTTAATAAACCTTTTGCGATTAAGCCAGCTGGGTGTGCCATATCACATTGAACAAATGCACCTATTTCATCAGCTACTTTTCTAATACGAGCATAATCCCAATCACGACTGTAAGCAGAAGCGCCACAAAAAATTAATTTTGGTTTATGTTGTCTTGCTTTTTGTTCTAGTGTATCATAATCTATCAGTCCAGTTTCTTTCACTACTCCATAAAAATGAGCTTCATAAGTTTTACCAGAATAATTAACTGGTGAGCCATGGGTAAGATGTCCTCCCATGCTTAGATCTAGTCCAAGAATTTTATCGCCGGGTTGCAGCAGCGCTAAAGTGATAGCTGCATTTGCCTGAGCACCACTATGGGGCTGAACGTTCGCGTATTCACAATTAAAAATTTGTTTTATACGGTCTATCGCTAATTGCTCTGTTTGATCTACAAATTCACATCCAGCATAATATCTCCTGCCAGGGTAACCTTCTGCATATTTATTGGTCATAACACTTCCTGAAGCTTGGATAACCTGCAAGGAGGTGAAATTTTCTGAGGCTATTAATTCAATTCCGTGACGTTGACGGGCTAATTCTTTGTTGATGATATCAAAAACCAATGTATCTCTTTGCATGTAATATATTTATGACTGCAAATATACAAACGTGTGGTTATTTAATAGAGCGTATGGGAATAAATTGAAGTTTATTACCGACATCATTTCCACAAAATGAACTACTTTCACGTTGATTTTTCATTAAGTGGTTCTAAATATAAAAAATCCGCAGTTGGCGGACTAAGATTTAAATATGAAGGCGATTATCCCAGTAGCAGGAGCAGGTACTAAGCTCCGACCACATACCTATACTCAACCAAAGGCATTAATCCCCTTGGCTGGAAAAACTATATTAAGTATCATCATTGATCAGTTAAATGAAGCGGGTATTCAGGAATTTGTTTTTATTGTTGGTTACCTGGGCGAAAAAATACAGGATTATGTAAAAATTAATTATCCAGACCTTACCTGTCATTTTGTTTATCAGAATGAACGGTACGGTACAGGACATGCCATTGATTTAGCTAAAGAAATTGTAGGAGATGATCAGGTGTTAATTGTATTGGGAGATACTATTGCTGAATATGATGTAAAGGCGATGATAGAGGCTGAATTTTCAGTATTGGCTGTAAAAAAAGTAGATGATCCTAGAAATTTTGGTGTAGCAGAAATAGATGAAGATGAATTTATTACTCGTGTGGTAGAAAAGCCCGCTATACCCAAAAGTAACATGGCTTTGGTGGGGATTTATAAAATAATAGAAACCCAGTCCTTATTTGTATGTTTAAAAGGAATTATGGAAAATGCAGGCATCGGAACGGATGAACTCAGTTTAACCGATGCCATTGAATGCATGATCCAAGAGGGAGCTAAATTTAAATCCTTGAAAGTAAATAGTTGGTATGACTGTGGTAAAAAAGAAACCTTGCTTAAATCCAACGCTACGCTTCTTAAGAAATTTGGCGGTAAAGTAATAGGAGAGGAAAGTTTCGAAAATACAATTATAATACCTCCTGTAAGTATTGGCGAAGGTTGTGATATTAAAAATTCAGTCATTGGTCCTAATGTTTCAATTGGAGAAAATACGATTCTTAATTATACTATTGTAAGGGAATCGATTATTGGATCCTTTTCTAAATTATATGATGTTGTTCTCGACGATTCTTTAATTGGAAGCGATACTGGAATTAAAGGAGAAACGCGATCACTCAATATTGGAGATAATACAGATATTGATTTAGGGTAAGAGAGCATATTCTCGAAGACAAGTTTCCGAAACAGTTAGAACTTGCTGATCGATTTTTCAATTTGTTGGGCAATTCTTTCTCCATCCATTGCAGCACTTACTATACCTCCTGCATAGCCAGCCCCTTCGCCGCAAGGATAAAAGTTAGTTAATTGAGGATGGGTTAATGTAATGCTATCTCTTGGAATTCTAATTGGAGAAGAGGTACGACTTTCTGTAGCCACTACAATCGCTTCATTGGTAAAATAGCCTTTCATTTTTTTTCCAAAAGCTTTAAAACCTTCCGCTAGGGAATGGTATATAAAATCTGGGAGTACTTCACTTAATTGAACGGCAGTAACACCTGGCTGGTAGGAGCAATTAGGTAAATTGGCTGATATTTTTCTGTTGGAAAAATCAACCATACGCTGAGCGGGAGCTTTAAAGTTACCACCACCTGCAGTATAACTTTGTTGTTCTACCATTTGCTGAAAATGCATTAAGTGAAGTGGACTGTCAGCAGGTTCATTGGATAATTGTTTATTTTTTTTTCTTGAATTTACTGCATCCGCTATTTCAACATTCACCACCATTCCACTATTTGCATAGGGGTTATTTCTTTTGGAGGGGCTCCAACCATTTACCACTAGCTCTCCTGGAGAAGTTGCAGCAGGTGCAATAATTCCACCTGGACACATGCAAAATGAAAACACTCCTCTACCATTTATTTGTTGAACCAAACTATAGGCTGCAGGAGGTAAAAATTCGCCTCTACTGGTACAATGATATTGTAACTGATCAATCAGTATTTGAGGATGTTCTACTCTTACACCTAGTGCAAAAGGTTTTGCTTCGATAGCAATTTTTTTCCGGTGGAGTAATTCAAAGATATCTCTTGCAGAGTGGCCTGTGGCAAGTATTACAGCATGTCCTTTAAATAAATCGCCATCTGAAGTATGCACTCCAGTTACTTTGCCATTTTCAATTTTAAGGTCGATTACTTTTTTTTCAAAAATAAATTGAGCACCACTTGCTATCAGTTGCGCTCTCATAGCAGTAATAATATGGGGTAATTTATTTGTACCAATATGTGGATGCGCTTCGTATAATATTTTCTCTTCTGCCCCAAAGTGAACGAATAGGTTTAGTATTCTATCAATATCTCCTCTTTTATTACTTCTAGTGTAAAGCTTTCCATCACTGTAAGTGCCTGCTCCACCTTCACCAAAACAATAGTTGCTATCAGGATCTACTATTCCATTTTTATTTAGGATAGCTAAATCTCTTCTTCTTGCTCGAATATCTTTTCCTCGCTCTAAAATGATGGGTTGAATACCGAGTTCTAGTAATTGAAGGGCAGCAAATAAACCTGCTGGTCCAGCACCAATAATGATGACTTTTTTACTGGCTTTTGTAACCTCTTTAAAATGAAAAGATTGAAGGGTTCTTTTTTGAAATGGCTCGTTAATGAAAGCATTCACTGTGCAATTGATCCAAATGGTTTTCCCCCTTGCATCAATCGATTGTTTGTGAATTTGAAATCCTGAAATAGTGCTCTCTTTATTTCCTGTTGCCTTACTAATTGCAGTGATTACATTGGCTTCATCAGCCAATTGGTGGGGTAGAAGTTGTAAGGAGACTTTTTGTTGCATAAGCTAGCAAATTTCGAATAGAATAACTATCCCTAAGGCTAAATATGAATGAAATTTGTTATATAATTCGAAGTTTTTTGAGGGGTATTCAATTCATTTCATCTCTTTTTCAATCCATTTTTGGATTGAAAACCTTAAAATGGCAAATCGTCTATCGCTTCTGGTGAGGACGCTGAAAAGTTATCCAAAGGTTCAATGTATGCTGAGTCAATTCCTGTTTGATCTGATCCAGCATTTGAAACTTGTTCAATTCTCCAAGCATCTAAGTTGGTGATATAATTTACTTTCCCTTCTTTCTCCCATTTACTTCCTTTAATATTGAAATACACTTTTATTTCATCACCAACATTTACTTTGTCAATGATAGAAGTTTTATCTTGTACAGATTGAAACTTCACATAATTTGTAACAGTTCTTCCACCAATATCATCTGTTTTTTCAACTGCAAATTCTCTTGTTTTGAAAGTAGCCGTTCGCTGAACTACCTCATATTTTGCAACTAGTTTTCCTGTTAATTCGTAACTCATTTTTTTATTGTTTGTAAAACAAAAGTAATCTTATTTACTTATAATTTTTTTGGAGGTATAGTAATAATTAATTTATAAAAAGATAAAAAAACACTTTGAAGGATCAATACTTGTAAAAATCAGGATGGGGATAACTAGCTATAATAATTTTCAAAGTTGGTCGTTGTTAAAGTGGGAAAGAAAAATAAGGGCTAATTATTTAAAATTAGCAAAATTGGAGAGGCGTTATTAAATACTATATTTTAATTATATGTTTATTGCTAAAAAAGAGGTTAAAATTGCTTTAATTGAGTAGGAGCTTGTATTTCAAGGCCCTTAGCTACCTACTAGTCAGCTTGAGATTTTTTCATTTTTTTTTGAAAAAAATGCCTCCAAGAAATAGTTTTAAAAAAATGAAGAAAAAAATTTTTTTATTAACAATTTCTTTTGATATTCGCTTGACTTTCAAAAACAGGTCCGATTTAGAAGTCTTGGTGTTTGATTGAATTTAAGGGAAAAATATTACTCAGAATAAATAATTGCTTAAGGAATAATGGATAAAGTTTTTGATAAAGTTTGGTCTAACTGTTTAGAAATAATCAAAGACATTGTGGAGTGGCAACATTACAAAACTTGGTTTGAGCCTATCAAACCAGTTGCGTTAAAAGAAAAGGTATTGACGATTCAAGTACCTAGTCAATTCTTTTTTGAATACCTCGAAGAGCATTACATTAGTTTATTATCCAAAACACTCAAAAGGGAATTAGGAAAAGATGCACGTTTAGAATATAGAATAATGGTTGATAGCGGGAATAGCAAAAACAAACCGCTTACAATGGATGTTCCTGGTAATGGTTTTAAATCATACTCAAATAACGAAATGGATTTTCCTTTAGTGATAAATAATCCGGTAAAAAATCCTTTTGTTATTCCTGGATTAAAGAAAATGCAAATTGATCCTCAGCTCAATAGTGCCTATACTTTTGAGAGTTATATTGAGGGAGATTGCAACAGGGTAGCTCGTAGGGCAGGTAAAACAGTCGCCGAGAAACCGGGTTCCACTTCTTTTAATCCTTTAGTTATTTATGGAGGAGTTGGTTTAGGAAAAACCCATCTAGCTCAAGCAATAGGTAATGAAGTTAAAAGGCTTCATACTAATAAGGTAGTTTTATATGTAAGTTCTGAGAAGTTTATCAATCAATTTATAGATCATGGACGCAACGGTGCTATCAATGATTTCATACATTTTTATCAGTTGATAGATGTATTAATTATTGATGATGTACAATTTTTTAATCGTGCCGAAAAGTCTCAGGATGCTTTCTTCTCTATTTTCAATCACTTGCATCAAAGTGGCAAACAGTTAATTTTAACTAGTGATAAAGCGCCTAAAGATTTGGAAGGGGTTCAAGAAAGGTTGCTCAGTCGTTTTAGATGGGGCTTAAGTGCTGATCTTCAAGTTCCTGATTATGATACTAAGATTGAGATCTTGGAGAAAAAAATGAAAAATGATGGTCTGGAGATGCCGAGAGAGGTGGTTAAATATATTGCTTACAATATTAATAGTAATGTTAGGGAATTAGAAGGGGCACTCATTTCTTTGTTGGCACAGTCATCCCTTAATAAAAGAGAGATAGATCTAGAGTTAGCTAAAAAAGTATTAAGGAATTTTGTTAAATCTTCTAGTAAGGAAATTACCATTGATGCCATTCAGAAAATGGTTTGTGAGTACTATGATGTTCCTTATGATAAGTTACTTCAAAAGACTAGAAAAAGAGAAATCGTACAGGCTCGTCAGATAACAATGTTTTTATCAAAGGCTTTTACCAAAAACTCACTTAAAACTATAGGGGAGCATTTTGGAGGAAGAGATCACACTACGGTTATCCATAGCTGTCAGACTGTAAAAGACCTGATGGATACAGATAGTATTTTTAAAGAAAGTGTAATGGAATTGCAGCAAAAAGTTCAGTTAGCTGCGATGTAAAATATTTTTATTGAAAAATCATTTCCAAATACTTAGGTATTTGGATTTTTTTTGTCCGTTGGGGTAAAATAATACAGATTTTTCAAAGTTAGATTGTTTATTTGAACATGTTTTTTGGTTTAATTCTAATGGGGTAGGAGTTTTGTGGCGATTCAAGAATTATTTTGTTCTTTTTCTTATTTTGTTTTGGGTATGTGAGTGTTGAAGTGTATTTTTGCAACCCCTTATAAAAGTAAGGGCAGGTAGGAGAGATGCCTGAGTGGCCGAAAGGAACGGTTTGCTAAATCGTCGTACGGGTAACACTGTACCGTGGGTTCGAATCCCACTCTCTCCGCAAACAGATCTTTTAGTTATTAACCATTCCCAATTTTTTACACTTTTATATAGTGTAGACTAAATGGTAAATATTTTTCTTCGGGATGTAGCGTAGCCCGGTATCGCGCCTGGTTTGGGACCAGGAGGTCGCAGGTTCGAATCCTGCCATCCCGACACTACTGCCTAAAAGGCAATCTTGCAAAAGATTGCCTTTTTTTATTACTGCTAAGCCCTTTGTTTCTATTACAATCTGCTTGAAAAGACATTGACTTTGTGGGGTTATAACTGTTCCATTTTCTTTGATGGACAAGATTCCTTAAGCAAATAGCATAAACTTAGGTTTCTATCGATCATCAAAATCTCCTAAAATCCTCACTTGATAATTATTGTGGGCTATTTCAAGAACTTTAAACCGGTTTTTGAGGTTCAAACTTATATTGCTTTGCAGGATTTCTTGTAATCGTTTTTTAATGAGGATGGGCTATATTCAAAATTTCAGGATTGAAATGCAGCATAAAAAATCCAGGAAGATTGAGGATATCGTCTTTGGATGTCTTTTCCGATTGGCTTAAAGGAACTTAGATATTTTTGCTTGATGTTCGCAAATTAATTAAGTGAACCCATTGCCCATAAATTCTTGTAGATGCTTAAATATAATTTAGATTTAAAAGCAATCTGCTTTTGTTCAGTTTCAATGAATTTTAGTTCTCTATTGTTGATTAAGAATAGGCTGCTTTCGCCCATTTGAAACTTGATGTTTTCTGTGTCAAACAATAATTTATTAGCATTTAAAATAGATTCGTTTGTTTTTATTTGTTGTTTTAAAGCATAAAATTCTGCGAAACTACTCCTTACTTTATTTTCAATTTCTAGGGTAATGTATTTTATATCCCAGTTTATAGTTTCAATTTTGTTTTTTGTTTTATCTAGTTCACCTCTAGCCTGTCTTTGAAATAGGGGCATAGTTAATGAAAGGCCATATTTAAAATTATTGGAAGTGTTTATATTGCTGGGAAAATTAATTAGATTATTTTCTAGAGCGTTATAATTTAATTTAAGCGACGGAAATAGCTCAATTGTTTTTAATCTTTTTTCAATATCTAATATAGCTGACTTATTATTAGTCATTTTTATTTTTGGATGCGCTTGAATAGCTTGGTCAATCATCTCTTCTATTTTTCCTAGCTCAGTTGCGTTTATTTTATTCATCTCAAAATTGCTGATGGGCACAATGTTCTCTTCTAATTCAAATGGTATACCGTTGCCTGTCCAGAAATAGTTACTTAATTCTAATCTTGCTTTTTGTAAATCTACAGCAGTCTGGCTTTGCATGATTTCAAAAGTTTGTAATTGAGTCATTGCTTCAGTAGTATCAATAGCTGCTCTATCTCCACCAGCAAAAGAATTTTTAATTACTTCATACCTTTCTTTGTTGTTCTGAACCGATTTAATTAGTATAGCATTGATATTATATGCATTTACCCAATTCCAGAAGGCACTGGTTGCGTCAAATAATAAATCATTCACCACCAATAATTGTTCATTTCTGGTAAGCTCCACAAAATTTCTAGCTTGTTTAACAATCGATTTTCTTTTGTCTACTATAATACCTCTAAATGGATCTAGACTTACGCCTAAAAAAGTAGATTGATTTTTGGTTAAGGTTGGATCGATTCTTTCACCTAAATTATTTTCGGTTCCTGCCTTAATATCTATTCCATACCACAATGGAATTTTTAATTCAGAAGTATTGTATTTATAATAGAGTTTATTGTCAAATGTTTTTTCTTCGGTGTTTATTTGAATGCTAGGATCAAAAACTCCCCTTGAAGCCCTTAGTTCATTTTTAGATATCTCATTTTGTAAATAGGATTGTTTAACAACTGGATGAAACTTTCTAACAATATCTAAGGTTTGCTCAATACTTAGCGTTTTATCTTGCCCTATAGCATTGTCTATTAAACACATGAATAGAAGAGAATATATAAAAGACTTTAAAGGTATTTTATTTAGCATTTTTGATGGTAGCTTTTGTTTTATAATAATCTGGAGGGAATCCGTTGATTTGGCGCCATAATTCATACCAAATAGGCACTGTTTTTAGCAGCGCAAAACCTTTTGCACCAGTTCCTGTTCTTAATTCTTTTGGCCATTTTTTTTGAAGACTATCAGGGATTACTAAAATTCTAAATTTTCCATTTTCGTTCCTATTGTTTTCAACCATGGAGACTTCTCCTGCAAAAGTACCATAGCTATTATCTGGCCATCCCGAAAATACAATAGCGGGAAAACCATCAAAAATCATTCTAATTTTTTGACCAGGATTAATCAGTATCAGATCCATTGGCTCAATAAATAATTCTATAGCATGGTCAATTTTGGCAGGAACCATCTCTACAATCATTTCGCCTTCTTTTACCATTTCGTTGATGCCCGACTTTTTTGCTTTGATAATTTGTCCATCTTGTGGAGCAATCAACCATTTTTGATTTCCTCTGGTAATATAATTGGCTAATACATTTTTATTTTTAGCTACTTCGCCGGTTGTGCCTGCAATTTCACCTCTAGAGCTGGCAATTTCGCTGCGTGATTTAAATATTTTATCATCGGCCTCCTGTCTACTAGAGTTAATATCAATTTTGATAATATTAATTTCCTGTTTAGTATTTAACAGCTTTTGTTGTTTCTCGGTAAGAATTGCCAACGCTTTATTGTTTTGAGCAGTTCTTCTCTCTAATTCAACTAAAGCTATCGCGCCTTGGTTATACAATTGTTTACCTCTGGTTAACTGTTCTGTAGCAATCTTGTAATCTATATCAGCTGAGACTACTTCTGAGCTATCACTAATTAATTTTCGCTTGTATTGTTCTATTTTATTTTCGTAGGAATTGATCTTGAGTTCTCGATTATTTTCTATTGCATTAATCTGACTTTCAATTGCATTGATTTTGGCATCATAGAAAAGCAATTTCTGCTCTTTAGAAATTAATTGATCTTTTGTCCTTAATACTAAATTGGAGTCTAAATAATCGTCTTTTGTATCTGCCAATTGTAAAATGGTATCTCCCTTTTTAATAATATCACCTTCTTTGATATACCATTTTACAATCCTACCAGGTATTACAGTATTAATTTGTTGTGGCCTTTGATCTTGGTATAGGGTGGTAACATGTCCAGTACTTGAAATGTTTTGTGTCCAAGGCAAAAACAATACAATCATAAAGAATAATAATACGCCTAATAGCCAAAAGCCAATTTGATTAGTCTTATCCTGTCTATAAATCGATCTAATTGATTTCGGTGTGAAATTAGATTCGGTGTTAATATTTTCAATAGTCTTTTTCATAGTTGCTTAACTAAATAGTAATGGTAAAATATTGTCAGGGCTACCGATATGTTTAATTTTGCCTTTCTCTAACCAAATAATCATATCTGCTTTTTTTGCAAAGGGGATATAGCCACTTACCACCATACAGGTGGTGTTTTGAAGTTCGATGAGGTATTTAGATATCTTCATACTAGATTCTGCACCTGCCAATTCAAAGGGCTCATCTAGAACAAGTAATTCTGGTTGATTGATAATGGCTCTAAGTAATAATATCTTTTTTGCAATAATGGTGCTCAATCCTTTGCCTGTAGGTTGCAAAGGAGTAGATAGTCCCTCAGGTAATTGACTGATAAATTCTTTGATTTCTAGTATCTCTGCATGTTTCATTATCTCACTCGGTGTTATATTTTCATTTCCCATGCAAATATTATCATAAATTGTACCGTCGAAAATATCTTGTTCATTATAGAAAATACCCATATTTTTTCTATATTCATTTTGATTGATATTATTGATTGGGATATTATTCACATTTATGATTCCTTCAAAATCTTTCAAGGTTCCACTAATCAATTCCAAAAGAATAGATTTACCTGAACCTCCATCTCCCATTATACATATCTTACTGCCAGGTTGAATAGTAAAATTGATATTTTCTAATAATGGGCGGTTGTTGTCAAGCTTGAAATTCAAATTTTTCACTTCTAATGAAATGCCATTACCATTGGAGATATAAGCTATATTCCCTTTTGTTTCTGTCTTTTTTTCGCTGATTATATTTATTTTCTCTACTCCTGTTAATATGGTATAACCAACTTCTAAATTGAGGATTAGTTTTTCTACTGCAGATAGGATTAATAAAATAACAATTTCTGCAGCAATAAACTGACCTATGTTTAATTGTTGATTTATTAATAATACCGCACCAATAATTAACATCATTGCAGAGATTAATAACTTAAATACGATCAGACTCCAGTATTGAAACTTTAAAATTTCAAAATGCTTTGTTTTGGATACTAAGTAATCTTTAACTAGCTCATCTGTCTTTTTTAAATGAAAATTATTTTGGCTAGATATTTTGAATGTTTTATAAGATCTAGCTATTTCTTCTAACCAACTTGCTACTTCATATTTATTCTCACTTTCATTATAAGAGGCGATTAATCCTTTTTTAGTGGTGTATTTGAAAATAAAGAATAGTAGTAAGATTAAAAGTAGGCCCAATACAATGAAAGTTGTATTGTAAAAAGATAATAATACTAGACCAAATACAATTTGTATAACCGCTAAAGGGATATCTAATAAAATTTTTGATAAACCTTTTTGTAAATTGACAATTTCAAAAAATCTATTCATCAATTCTGGCAAGTGATTTTTGTACAACTCACTGCTCTCTATTTTGGGTATTTTGTGTGCAAATTCTAAAGAGAATCTTGTAAAAATACTTTGTTCAATCTTTTCAACAATCTTCATTTGATTTACTTGTAAAATACCAGAAACTAAGATGCCTATTAGTACTATAACAATCAGTAGAACAATGGATACAGGCAAATTTCCAATTCCTGCAGCAGCTTGAGAAAAGTTGATAATGGTTTGAATACCTAGTGGCAGACTAAGTTGTATGAGTCCACTTAAAATTGCATAGAAGTAGATTGCAGTCACTTCTCTTTTCTCTAATCTAATTAATTTAAAGAATTTATTTATAGATTCTTTTATGGAGGTATCGTTGTAGTTTTTTGCCATGGAATGATGTTGTTAGCATTTAATACTTGAGAATACTAAGTTGTTTAAGAATTCAATTATTTTATCTTCTTTTTTTGTTTGATCAAAATTAGTTATAGTTGGTAAATTATGTATAAAGAAGTTTTGCAAGTGAGCTACTTCAATAAGCGTAGATGCAAGAGCGTGTGGGAATTGATATTGGGTATTACACTCTTTAATTATTTCGCCAACTGAATTACATAAATCCTTGTAGGGTTTAAAATATTGTTGATTATTGTCTTCTCCAACATGTTTTGTCAAATAGGACTTTGAACCTTCTGCAATTAAAATTTGATGCAGTAGTGATTCGTCTACATGACTGGGTATTAAATCTTTATTAACATTGTTTGTAAGTATTTTGATGACTAGTTTTAGTTTACTAATGGGATCTTTAACATTATTAGTTTGATATCCAATTTGAAAATCTAACCATCCCCAATACCATGAAATGATATAAACCAATAGCTTGTGCTTGTTTTCGAAATACCTATAAATCCCTGCTTCAGTGGTACCAATGGATTCTGCAAGTTTTTTAAATTTGAAAGATTCAAAACCAGTTTTTTGGATTAACTGAATACTGTGTTTGATGATATTTCTCCCTAATTCAGACTGCTCAGGATCCCTTAAATACAGGCTTTTGGTCATCTTTATTTGTACTGCTAGTTTCATACTATACGCATCTTTTGACTACAAAAATAGTATAATTACCATTATAAATGATAGTAATACTATTATTTATTGTATTGTTGCTATTATTTGGTTAAAATAGGGTAGGAAATGATCGTTTTTGAGGTCTATCTGGAATTTTAAAGTTTTGACAAGGTCCAGCCTAGTCAGGGGATCGAACCCTATGCCAAAGTAGGCGATGTGAAGCTCATCCCACTTGACCTGTGGCCAATTAAATTTCTTTATAAATAACCCCTTCGGTTTCCAGAAGTTAAATTAGGTTTCGATTACTTTAAAGATATTGCTTTAAATAGTAGCTATTCATATTTTAATTCTAAGTAATAAAAAATTTACTCCAAATCTTTGGATATTTCGATACCACTCTTGGTATCTATTAAGCTATTCTTATTCTCTAAGACAATTAGTTTTGGAAAATATTTATTGAAAGCCGACTTTTAGATTGGACTTTTTTCGTTTAAGCCATTTTCTATTTATTAGCCAAAAAAAATAATCAAAACTAATTTGAGATGATAAAAAAAATAAGTTTACAGTTGATTCGGATAAGTGTAATCATTTCGTTAATGATTGTTAATTGCTTTCATGTATTTGGCCAGTCAGCAAAAGACAAAAATGGCTTTGTAAAAATATTTAATGGAAAAACCCTTGCCGGTTGGGAGGGTGACCCTACTTATTGGCGGGTTGAAGATGGCAATTTGGTTGGTGAAATTACTCCTTCAACCTTGTTGAAAACCAATTCATTTATCATTTGGCAAGGCGGTAGTCCAGCGGATTTTGAAATCAAACTTGAATTTAAAATAACAAAATCGGGTAATAGTGGTATCAATTACCGTAGCTCATTGCTTACAGAATTACCCTATGCATTAAAAGGGTATCAAGCAGATATTGACGGGGCTAATCGATATACTGGTCAAAATTATGAAGAAAGAGCAAGGACAACTTTGGCTTATATCGGTGAAAGAGTATCGGTAGATGAATTGTCCAATTCAACTCAAGCACTTAAGGATCAGATTAAAAACAATGCCTGGTTGGTACGCACAGTAAAAGCTTCGCTCGGAAAGGCAGATGAATTAGTTAAAACAATTCAATCAGACCATTGGAATAGCTGTCATATTGTGGCAAAGGGAAATAGATTATTACATTATGTAAATGATGTGTTAATGAGTGATGTTACAGATAATGACATTGTTAATAGAAAGTCAGCAGGGTTAATTGGCGTTCAAGTACATGTAGGACCACCTATGAAAGTGGAATATAGAAATATTCGGTTAAAGGAAATTAAATAAGTTTTTAGTATTGACTAGTTGAGTCGAAGGCTCAAGTTTTTGTCTCCGCTCATTAAAATTATTCATACCATTACTTTTATATTTGTAAAAATTTAAATATTATGAAATTAGGCGCTTTCATGAATTTAAAAATGAGTTTAATTGTCGTTAAAATTGCAATGTGATTGGGAGAAATAAAAAAGTTATCTTTAAGTTTAAAATCCCTAATTTCAATATCTAAAATTAAAACAATGACAAAACAAACCAATCGGCGCGATTTCTTGCTTAAAACGAGTCTTGCTTCCTTAACTCTTTTTGTTTCTAGTAAATCTGTTTTAGCAGATGTATCTCATTCATTTTTATTAGACAAACCCAATTCTAAATTTGCTGGTGTTCAAATAGGCGCCATTACTTATTCTTGGAGAAGTTTACCAAGTAGTCCAGAGCAAATTATTCAATACTGTTTGGATTCAAATATTAGTGCGATTGAATTAATGGGTGATTCAATAGAAACTTATGCGGGAAAGCCTGAGAATACATTTCGCAGAGCTCCACGTACACCAGGACAGCCTAGAACAATTACTGATGAAGAAAAAAAGCAAATGGCTGCTTATCAACAGCAAGTAGCGGAATGGCGTGCAACGGTTTCTATGGATGCATTTACAAAGGTTAAAAAGATGTTTAAAAAAGCAGGGGTTACTATTTATGCATTTAAACCTAATGCACTTGAAGTTAGTAATACAGATGCTGAAATTGAATATGCGCTAAGAGCTGCAAAAGCCTTGGGTGCTAAATCTGTTACAGTTGAAATTCCAAGAGATCCTCAACATTCTAAAAGACTAGGTGATTTAGCTGCTAAGCATAAAGTATATATTGGATACCACGCTCATACCCAAGCAACAGATACTGCATGGGATGTTGCTTTAGCTCAATCGCCTTACAACTCAATAAATCTTGATTGTGGGCATTATATCGCTGCTGGTGGAAAAAATACCAAAGAAAGTTTGATTGCTTTAATTCAGGCTAAGCACGACCGTATCACTAGTATGCACATTAAGGATAGGCATAATAAAGAAAAGGGTGGAGCGAATGTAGTATGGGGTTTGGGTGAAACTCCTTTGGATGCAATTTTTGCTCTTCTCAAAGAAAAAAAATATCCAATTCCTGCTACCATTGAATTAGAGTATGATATTCCTGCGGGATCTGATCCAGTTCAAGAGACTAAAAAATGTGTAGCCTATGCTAAAAAAGTATTAGAAACTGCTTAATTTTTTTAGCAATAAGTTGGTAAACATACCCGCTTTAAAAAACCTCACTGATTCATTTCAGTGAGGTTTTTTGATTAAATTAAAGCATCAAATCTCTTGATAACGGAGCAGGTTTATTAATTACTATACCTTAACGATTTGAATGTTAAAATTTCTACTTATTTTTAAATCCACATAGTTTCAATTTTTAAAATCCATTTTTATGATTTCAAAAAATAGCAAAAAATTAAAAGTCATAGAAGTCTATGATTTTTGCGAATTAAGAAAAGACGAAACGAATGGTCATTTGGGATTATTTTCAAGAAAGAATTTTTCGATGGGTGACCTCGTTATTAATTTCGGATCCTCTACGATGCTTGATACCCCCAATTATTTAACTGTTCAAATTGGGATTAATCAGCATATCCTAATGTCTCCTGAATACTTACAATTCACCAATCATAGTTGTAATCCCAATTTATTATATAATACTACTACGATGGAATTGGAATGTTTGCGTGATATTTCTATTGGAGATGAGTTTGCTTTTTTTTATCCAGCAACTGAATGGAAAATGTCCCAAAAATTTGAATGTCATTGTGGAGAAGTTGACTGTATAGGTTTAGTGCAGGGCGCTGCAGACACTCCTATTGAAATATTAAATCAATATAAATTGACCAATTTTATTCATACCATGCTGAAGGAAAAAAATAAGGGCTAAATAGTAGTAAAATAAAAATCATAAAGTCTTAGGAGGCGGATGGAAGTAGCTAATTGACTGTAAATTTTTTAAATGCCTAACTCCCGATAAACTATCAGTACATCGGGAGTTTTTTATTGTAATGCTTCAAATTGATTCTGCATATAATTTATCGTTCGAATGGTAACATTTGTAACCAAAAAAGGTTTTTTTAGTGGTTAATTTTATATTTAGTTAGTTTAATCATTTAGTATAATTGAAAATAAACTACAACAACTTTTATTCTACAATCACTAAAAGAAACTAGGATGGCACAACATGAAATTGAAACCCAATGGATGGGTAAAATGCAATTTAACACATTAGTAAATGGGCATACCGTAATTATGGATGCACCTGAAAGAGTAGGTGGAGAAGACAATGGCTCTATCCCCAAGCCTTTTGTACTGACTGCACTATCTGGATGTACGGGAATGGATATTGTTTCAATTTTGCGAAAGGCGAATAAAGAACTTACTGACTTTTCTATCAAAGTAACTGGAGAATTGAGTAAACAAGTGCCAATAGAATATGTTGCTATGCATGTAGTGTATGAATTTCATGGTGAAGCTTCTCGTCGGGAAGATGCATTGGAAGCGGTTAACCTTTCACAAGAGAAGTATTGTGGTGTAAGCCATATGCTAAAAAAGGCATTGCCAATTACCTGGGAAGTAAATTATAACGGAAAAATTATCTTTAATAATCGAGAAGTATCAATGGCTTTGTCTGATAATTAATTTCTTTCAAAAAGTATATCATTTGTACATTTTTTAAAATATAAAATCTATGATTAATACCATTAAAAAAATATTAGGGATAGGAAAAAAAGTTGATTATGCTCAATTGTTGCAGGAAGGCGCCATCATACTAGATGTTAGAAGCAAGGGTGAGTTTGAAGGCGGCCATATCAAGGGAGCATTAAATATTCCCCTTGATCAGCTAAGAAATAATTTCTCGAAATTAAAAGATAAAAACAAACCAATTATTACTTGTTGTGCTTCGGGTATGAGAAGTTCTTCAGCGAAAAGTATTCTTATATCCGGTGGTTATACATCAGTTTTTAATGGCGGAGGTTGGAATAGTTTGCAAAATAAATTGTGAAATAGTTAAAAAGAGCATATAAATTTTTGTAATCAATTGATAGTCAACCTTAAATAAAAGCAGGATTACTTTATATTAAAATCATTTTCTTTATTCTACTAGTTTAGTAACTTCAAGCTATAATAATCTAATTTCTTTTTTTTTTTCTATGGAAGCCGACTTATTTAGTAAACAATTAAATGAATTGATTATGAAAGTTGCTGAAATTTTACAAGCTAAGGGAAATAAAGTCTTTTCTATAACTAGCGATTATACAGTCTATGATGCCTTGAAGGTAATGGGTGAAAAGAATATTGGTGCTTTACTGGTTATTGAAAATCAACAATTAAAAGGTATAATATCCGAAAGAGATTATGCTAGAAAAATAATATTGAAAGGAAAGTCCTCTCATGATACGCTAGTAAAAGAAATTATGACTAAGGAGGTGATTTCAGTATCTCCAGGTGATAATATTGATAAGTGTATGGAATTGATGAGTGAAAGACATATACGTCATTTACCGGTTATGCAAGATGGAATGGTAACTGGTATTATTTCAATCACCGATGTGGTAACGGCTATCATTGAATCTCAAAAAGAGACCATTACTTTATTACACAATTATATTTCGCAATAGATTTATTCAATTGAATTAATCTATTTACTAGTTTACGCACTATTTTTTTGCATAGTTTCCACTTTCTTCCACTCCCTCTGGATAAACAATAAGTGATATGCCTTTTTCTTTCCACCAGCTGCTGCTAAATAATTTTTCAGCATGAATGCTGCCTACCATCCAACTGTATTTAAGTCCATTGTGAAGATCTTCTATCCATTCAAAATGTTCTTTATTTATTTTGCTAAGATCATCAACACTGATAAATACTTTTAAATAAAAATCATTGGTCAAAGTAGTATCGGTTTGGTGGTATATTTTTTTATACTCATATTTATAGTTGTACCGTAGGGCGGAGATATCACTTAAAACCGCTGAAGCAGTGGGAAATGCACCTGCTCCCTTTCCTTTAAAGAAATGCTTATCAGCAAAAGCGCTTTCTGTAGTTACCGCATTAAATTCATTTTGAACGTGATAGAGGTCGTCCGTATGACTTACAAATTGAGGTAATACAAATGCTGCCAACTTTCCATTTTTTAATTTTTGAGCATTAGCAACCAATTTGATACTGAATCTTTTTTCTTTTGCAAATTCAGCATCTAGTAGTGAAATATTTTCTATCCCATTAAATATGAATTGATCGATACCTGCAATTACACCAAAAGAATGGGCTAGTAATATGCTGAGTTTATTTGCAGCATCAAATCCTCCGATGTCTAATTTGGGATTACTTTCTGCAAATCCTAATTGCTGAGCCATTTGGAGGGCAGCATCAAACTCTAATTGCTCTTGAAATATTTTTGTTAATATAAAGTTAGTAGAACCGTTTATGATACCTCTCAGAGATTGTAAAAGGTCATTGTCATAATATTCTTCTAAATTTCTAATAAGTGGCATGCTGGCACAGCAGGAGGCTTCATATAAAAAAGGGGTTTGATGCTTTTTTTGAAGTGCTAGCAACTCTTCAAAATTTTCTGCGATCATTTTTTTATTTGCACTTACTACCGCTTTACCATTTTGTAAAGCAGATTTAACGATTTCAAAAGCTGCTTTAGAATCATCAATTAATTCTACAATTACATTAATGTCTTGGTCATTCAATAATTCAGCAGCATCAGAGGTAAAATTTTCTTGACCAATACTTCTTTTTTTATCCGTATTTTTTATACAAATCTTTTTAATGGTAGATTGAAGGGTTGCTGTATTATGCAAAACATCATATAATCCTTTTCCTACTACACCAAATCCAAATAATCCAATCGTTAATTTTTTTCCTGGTTCCATTTGATAATTTTATTTTTTCAAGCTTTGGGTACTTTAATTTACTTCTATAAATTTTCCTAAACGAGCCTTCATTTAATTTTAGATTGAATGAAGGGTATAACAAAACAGCTCATCCGATAAATCAGATGAGCTGTTAATATTTTGAATAGATATTTGAAGCTGTGAATCTGACCTATCTCTCCGCCGTAGCGGATGGAATTGGCACCTTTATTCTTAATCGTCTTGAGTAAACGCTAAAAATAGGTTGCCAAGGCTTCAACGGGCCATTACCCTCTGCCTTTCTTGATAAGTGAAAACTAAAGAACTATTGCAAAGGTAAATGTGCAGAGGGTATAGTTCCAAATAAATTTTCAATAAAATAGGTTTTTTAGCCTCTAAATGCAGGTTAATTTAAACTTCAAAATATTGATAATCAAAGAAATTTTCGGCTTTACTACTTTATAATCTCTTAGCAGATTATTTTTTCGAAATTGAAGAAAAATTTAACTAATTTTCATTTGGTTAGGGTAATAATCCAATTAATTACTTGTTTTATCTTAGCAAAGTCGAAATGAATAAAAAAGATAATGTATGATGGATATAAGGGAAGCGCTGCAGCAGTATTTCGGCTATAATAAATTTAGACATAACCAGCAGGAAATAATAGAAAATGTTTTAGCAAAAAAAGACAGTGTTGTATTAATGCCTACTGGTGGAGGTAAGTCTTTGTGCTATCAAATTCCAGCATTAGTTTTTGAGGGAGTCACCATTGTTGTATCACCCCTGATTGCTTTAATGAAAGATCAAGTGGATGCACTGAAATTAAATGGCGTTGCTGCTGCTTTTTTAAATTCTTCTCAATCTAATTCAGAACAATCGGTTATTATTGAGCGATTAAAAAATAATCAGCTTAAATTGTTATACGTTGCCCCTGAAAGATTATTAGGTCAAAATAGTCTTTTAGCTTATTTGAAAACTATTGATGTGTCTTTATTTGCAATAGATGAAGCACATTGTATTAGTCATTGGGGACATGATTTTAGACCTGAGTATTTAGTATTAGGACAGCTAAAAAAACAATTTCCACTTACCCCCATTATTGCTTTAACAGCTACAGCAGACAAACTTACCAAACAGGATATTATTCAAAAGCTTGCAATTGATGATTACACTGTTTTTGAAAATTCTTTTAATCGTCCGAATATTAGTTATTTTATTAAACCTAAGAAAAATTATTTGCCCCAGCTTTTGACTTATATCAAGGCGCATTCGGAAGATAGTGGAATTATTTATTGTCTTAGTAGAAATGCAACCGAAAAGCTAGCAGAAGAATTGACAAGTCATGGATATGCAGCTGCAGCTTATCATGCAGGTCTTGACAATAAAGTAAAAGAGTTAAATCAAGAACGTTTTTTAAGGGATGAATTAAAAATTATAGTTGCAACGATTGCTTTTGGAATGGGAATAAATAAAAGTAATGTTCGTTATGTGATTCATGCAGATCTCCCAAAAAATATTGAAGGATATTATCAAGAAACTGGAAGGGCAGGAAGAGATGGCTTACCTAGTGAAGCGATTTTGTTTTATAGTGCAGCCGATGTTTTTAAATTAAAAAGTTTTGCAACTATTGAAGGTAATGAGGCTCAGTCAAAGATCATGTTGAAGAAACTGGATCAAATGTCAAAGCTTTGTTCAGCTAGACAATGCAGGCGTCAATATTTATTAAATTATTTTGATGAAGCAGCACCTCCTTTTTGCGGCAGTTGTGATGTATGTTTAAGTGATGAAGAAAAAACAGATGCTACCGTAGAAGCTCAAAAATTATTAAGTGCTGTCAGCAGGCTTAATGGTAAATTTGGAATTAATTATGTGATTGACTTTTTGAGAGGTAGTAGCACTACCAGGGCTGAGCACCAGTCAATAAAAACATACGGAATTGGTAAAGATATCAGCAAGGATCAATGGAAATTATACCTAAGAGAAATGTTGTATCTAGGCTATTTGCAACAGAGTGATAGTGAATATCCGGTACTTCAATTAAATGATACTAGCCGTTTAATTCTTCAAGGTGAGATGTCTGTCAAATTAATAAAGTCAGTGGCAGAGCGAAAAGAGTTAACCAATACGAATCAGCGAACGGAAAGTGCTCATCGCGATTTGTTAGCCATATTAAAGAATATCCGTTATCAAATTGCAAAGGAAGAGAATGTAGCGGCTTTCCAGGTTTTTTCAGATGCCACTTTGTTGGAAATGGCTACCTATTTACCTTTGAGAACCTCTGATTTGTCAAACATTTCGGGCTTTGGAAATTTGAAATTGGTAAAATATGGTTCTTTATTTTTAGACCCAATCATCGATTATTGCAGATTGAATGGACTTGCTACCAAAATGGATGTAAAGGCTCCCAAACGTCAACGGGCCGTTACAGTTTCGAATAAACCGACTGAGACGAAAAAGATTAGTCTTGGCCTATTTAAAATGGGAAAAGATATTGATCAAATTGCTTTTGAAAGAGAGCTAAAAAGAAGTACGATAGAAGAGCATTTAGGACATTTTGTATTTACAGGTGAGCTTAATATTAATGAAATTGTAAGAAAGGACAAACTTGATATAATTATCAAAGCGATTGAAGAAAATAAAAATAGCCTAGGTGTTGGCCCTATTAAGAAAAGTCTTGGCGAAGCCTATTCCTATGGTGAGATTTCAGCGGTGATCAATTACCTCAAGCGCATGAGTGAAGCATAAACATTCATAGGTATTGCTAGACGAGTCAGTCATAAATTTAAATTTAATCTTCCACTTATATCATTCAATCGCTTAAGATTAACGGATATTTCTAACATATATTTTGGTTAGTTATTTTTCAACTAAATCGCCCCCATTTTGTTTAGTATATTTACAATAAGTTTTAAATAAATGGCAAAATCGAAAAACAACTCCTCTAGCATAATGGTCAGTAATGAATTCATCGAAGTTTTTGGGGCTAGGGAACATAATCTGAAAAATTTAGATATTAAAATTCCTAAGAACAAATTAGTGGTATTTACAGGAGTAAGTGGTAGTGGAAAATCTTCGCTAGCCTTCGATACTATTTATAATGAGGGTCAGCGGCGTTATATGGAAAGTTTCAGTGCTTATGCTCGTCAGTTTATGGGTGATATGGAGCGACCAGACGTTGATAAGATTACCGGTCTTTCTCCAGTAATTTCAATAGAGCAAAAAACTACTAATAAAAACCCACGAAGTACAGTGGGTACCATTACTGAAATTTATGATTTTCTTCGTTTGTTGTATGCAAGAGTAGGAGAGGCCTATAGTTACAATACAGGAAAAAAGATGGTTAAGTTTAGTGAAGAGGAAATTGTAATGGATATATTTTCAAAATTTAAAGATAGAAATATTAGTTTATTAGCGCCATTGGTTCGGGGAAGAAAGGGACATTACCGGGAGTTGTTTGAAGATATTCGAAAGAAAGGATTTGTCAAAGTAAGAATTGACGGAGAGATTAAAGATTTAGTTCCTAAAATGCAGGTTGACCGTTATAAAATTCATGACATTGAAGTGGTAGTGGATAGATTGCCAGTCAATGAAGAAATGAAACTAAGATTAAGTCAAAGTGTGCAGAAAACATTACAGATTGGGAAAGACTTACTATTTGTTGCCCCTCAATCTGTTGCTACTGCTACAAAAAAGAAAGCAGAAAAATCTGTAGAAGAAAAAAGTAATTCATCTAAAGATGATAATGCGGTAGCAGTATATAGTAAACAATTGATGTGTTTAGAAACAGGTATTAGTTATGAGGAGCCTTCCCCCAATGCATTCTCTTTTAATAGTCCTTATGGAGCATGTACTACCTGTAAGGGCTTAGGAAATGTATTTGCCATTAGCATGGAATCTGTATTGCCCGATAGAACCCTTTCCATAAAAGAAGGCGGCATAGCTCCATTAGGTGAAGAACGCGAAGCATATCTGTATAAAAATATTGAGGCAATTGCAAAAAAAAATAAAATCAGTTTAGATAAACCAATCAGTACTTTATCCGATACTGCTTTAAATATTTTATTATACGCCAATCCATTAGGTGCTAATGAAAATGAAGAGCTTACTTTAAATGACAGTGGATTTGAGTCAGGATTTTCAAATAGCTCCTCTTTAGATCAATCTACTTCATCGAATATTTCTGGATATGATTCAGTATTTGAGGGAATTATTCCAATGTTAAAAAGATGGTTCACCGCCACCAATACTACGGAGGCAATGCGAGCTTGGGTTGAAAAATTTATGGAACTGAATAACTGTCCTACTTGTAATGGAACTAGGTTAAAAAAAGAAAGTACCTGGTTTAAAGTAGACGGTAAAAATATTGCTGAATTGAGTGCACTTAATCTTGATAAACTAGCTAATTGGTTTGGGGATATTGAAAAGAGATTGAATAATAAGCAAAATGCAATTGCCAAAGATGTAATAAAAGAAATTAGAGAGCGATTACAGTTTTTATTAGATGTAGGATTAAGTTATTTAAGCATTAATAGATCTTCTAAAAGCTTGAGTGGTGGAGAGTCGCAGCGTATTAGACTGGCTACGCAAATTGGATCACAGCTACAAGGCATTACTTATATATTGGATGAGCCAAGCATTGGATTACACCAAAGAGACAACCAACGATTGCTTGGTGCCTTACAAAATCTGAGGGATATTGGAAATAGTGTATTGGTGGTAGAGCATGATAAGGATATTATGTTGGCTGCAGATTTCTTAGTTGATATTGGACCAAAGGCAGGTAAGCATGGGGGTGAGATTGTTGCGATGGGAACACCTCAGCAAGTGTTAAATTCTAAGTCGGATACCGCACTCTATTTAAGTGGAAAAAAATCGATACAAGTCCCCAAGGAAAGAAGAAAAGGAAATGGAAATTATATTGAGTTAAGAGGCGCCATGGGGAATAACTTAAAAAATTTGAATGTAAAATTTCCTTTAGGTAAGTTATTACTAGTAACAGGGGTTAGTGGAAGTGGAAAGTCTACATTGATTAATGAAACACTTTATCCATTGCTTAGTAAACATTGCTATGATTCAAAAGTAAATTCCCTCGAGTACAAGTCCATCATGGGGTTGGAACAAATTGATAAAGTGATTGAGATTGATCAATCTCCTATTGGCAGAACACCGAGAAGTAATCCAGCTACTTATTGTGGTTTTTTTACTGATATCCGCACTTTATTTGCTGCTGTACCAGAAGCAAAGATTAGAGGATATACGGCAGGTCGTTTTTCATTTAATGTAAAAAGTGGCAGATGCAATATTTGTGAAGGAGGTGGAATGCGCGTAATTGAAATGAATTTTTTACCAGATGTATATGTTCATTGCGAAAAGTGTAATGGAAAAAGGTACAATCGTGAAACCCTTGAAATTCGATACAAAGGAAAATCAATTAGCGATGTATTAGATATGACTGTAGATGAGGCAGTAGAATTTTTTCAAGCTGTACCCTTTATTTATCGTAAAATAAAAGTGTTAAAGGAAGTGGGATTAGGATATATTACTCTTGGACAGAGTGCTGTAACCCTTAGTGGTGGTGAAGCACAGCGTGTGAAATTGTCTACTGAACTGGGTAAAAAAGATACTGGAAAAACTTTTTATATTTTAGACGAGCCGACTACCGGTCTTCATTTTCAAGATATACAACATCTGCTCGAGGTGTTAAATAAATTAGTTGAACGAGGGAATACCGTTTTAGTGATAGAGCATAATATGGATGTAATTAAAGTGGCTGATCATATAATCGATATTGGACCAGAAGGAGGTGACGGTGGAGGTTTAGTTCTATTTGAGGGTGTGCCGGAAGAGTTGATAAAAGTAAAGGGAAGTTTTACCGCACAGTATTTAAAATCAGAGCTGGTAGGTTAATTGCTGCTGAAAGATTTGAAAAAAAGATTATACTTAAATGCGAAAGCAGTGATTATTACCAGCGAAGCTATTTTAAAAAGCGGTAATGGATAAACGTGAAGTTTTCTTGTAGTTTCAAAGGTTTATATCATCCAAGAATGTTTGTTGTTTGTCTTTAGTAAACTTAAACGTTATCGCTTTACAACCTTGACACTAAATATATATACGTATTTTGCAATAAGAACAAAGCCTAAATATATATTCTTCATTTAATCCCTTCTGTTTATCTAGAATACAGCATTTCAATGTGGGGAATATTGTCCTCTAGATATGAATCACTCATTTGGCGAAAACCTAATTGTTCATAGAATTTTTGCAGATAAAGTTGAGCAGAAATCTTAATTGTATTGCAGTTAAATTGAGTGAGCGTATGAATAATTGCCTTATTCATTAATTCTCTACCATACCCTTTATTTCTATAGTTAGGAGAGGAGACTACTCGTCCAATACTTGCTGCTGAATAAGAAACCCCAGGCGGTAAAATTCGACAATACGCAACTAAATTAACCCCCTCCCAACCAGAAAGATGAAAACTAGAAGCATCTTTGCTATCCGTATCTTGATAGACACAGTTTTGTTCTACTACAAAAACTTCATTTCTTAATTGTAGGATAGCATATAATTCTTCTACGCTTAATTCTTTAAAGCAATTAAATTTCCATTTTATTTCCATCTCATTAATACTTTGTTGAATAAAAATTGACTGAAATATATTTTTCATCAATCGCTATGCTAGTTTTCCTATTTTTATTTCAGGGCAGATTTACTTTGAATTAAAGATAAAATCTCATCAATCGAAATTGGCTTTTCAGCATCGTCAATTTCAAGCACTACGCAATATCCTTTAGCTCCGCCCGCGATTTGGAGGGCATCTACTAATTTTTGTTGATCACTTTCTACTCTTTTTCCATCTACTTCGCTCCATATTTCCTTAGTACACAAACAGCCCATAGTAGGCGTTTGAGGATAATATTTTTCTCCTGTGTAATAGCCTGGGTCTATTGTAGTGCCATGGGCAATGATTTCTGTACGTCCTGCTTTGCCTGCATAAAATGATTCATATAAAGGCAAATAATTCATGAGTTTGTCGGTTAATAGTTTTTTGTACCATTCTTCCGTCCAGTTTGCATCTCTGATACTAGGGTCATTAAAAAAATGTCGTATACTAGTTTCAAAAGGCATACCCAATTGAATATTAGTAGTAGGTCCAATAAAACTATTTCTACTGATACTAAATCCATTCATCGAAAAAATTCCTTGAGGGGTATTCCCATTCGTTAAATATCCTGGAAGATTACCGATACTTCTGGCCAATTGAGGTACAGAAAATATAGTACCATTTTCATCTTTAATGAAATTACCAGCAGAGTCTCTTACTAATGCAATGCCAGGATAATTTCTATTTTTTCTTTGAAAGCTAAAGAGGACAGTTTGGTTTTTTAGAAATTCAGGATCTAAAATAGCTGAAATTGGAAAACTGTTTTTCCCAATTGAGGGTGGATGAATACGATACATCAACTGCTGAATAATGGCTTCATCTTTTTTGGTTTTAATCAACTGGGTTATTTTATTCTCTAGTTGATTATTTGGAAAGGGACTTAGATTATTCTGCATCCTATAGGCTACACCCATTGCAAATACCTTAGCATCCTCACAGCTATTTAAAAGAGCGTTTACTTGTTTTATATATTGATTGGGATAGCTACTGAAAACTAGCTCCAGTAAAGCTCTTTGAAAAATGGGACTTCTTTTTTCAATAGAATCTATTGCTGTATTGATTCTGCCATTTATCCAGGGTGATTGGTAGCGAAGTAACTCAATTGCCCAAAAGGCATCTATCCAATTTTCTTCTGTATCAAAGGAGAGTGGAAGAGACAAGTTTTTGGTAATGGTATTTTGAACTAAATTCCTATAAAGGATGTTTCTTTTTTCACGAATGCCTTCTTTAAAAAAGATACTACTGCTATCAATTTGTGAAAATGAAGGAAATAAAAAGATAAGGTTTGCTAGAACCGTCGTTAGTAGTAGTTTTTTCATCAATGCAAAAATAAGTAAAGCCTTTTTGTTTTTATTATTTTGAGTTTTAAAAATATTTTAAAACTCAAAATAGTTAATAGCCATATTTTTCTTTCCAAAGCGTTTTCAAATATTTTTGAAGTTCTTGTTCTCTGGGGTTATTGCCTGGTTTATAAAAAGCTGTGCCTTTTAGTTCATCGGGTAAATATTCCTGAGGGGTAAAATTATTTTCATAATTATGAGAATAGGTATAGTCCTTTCCGTAATTTAATTTCTTCATTAGTTGGGTAGGGGCATTACGGATATGAAGCGGCACCTGCAAATCACCTTGTTTTTGAACAGCTGATATAGCTTCATTAATAGCCATGTAGGAAGCATTGCTTTTTGCTGAACTAGCTAGGTAGGTTACACATTGTGATAAAATGATTCTAGATTCTGGATAGCCTATTTTATTTACTGCATCAAAAGTTGCATTAGCAAGTAAAAGAGCATTTGGATTAGCATTGCCAATATCTTCACTGGCTAAAATCAATAATCTTCTGGCAATGAATTTTACATCTTCCCCTCCCTCAATCATTCTTGCTAACCAGTAGACAGCACCGTTAGGATCACTTCCTCTGATTGATTTGATAAGCGCTGAAATAATATCGTAATGCTGCTCTCCACTTTTATCATAAATAGCAATACGTTGCTGGGCAATCTGCATAACTATTTCGTCAGTGATGCAGATCGGGTCTGCTAGTGTTTCAGTCACTAATTCCAATAAATTCAATAATTTTCGAGCATCTCCTCCTGATATTTTAATAAGTGCAGCCGTTTCTTTAAGCTCAATTTTTTTAGCACGCAAAATGTCATCTGTTTCAATAGCATGATTTAGTAAATCAATTAATGCGATCTCCTCTAAGGGTTTTAATACATAGACTTGACATCTGCTGAGCAAGGCGCTGTTTACTTCAAAAGAAGGGTTTTCTGTAGTAGCTCCAATGAGTATGATGGTTCCATTTTCAACCGCTCCAAGCAATGCATCCTGCTGACCTTTGTTAAATCGGTGAATCTCATCGATAAATAAAATGGCGTTAGGTTGAGTTTTAGCCATTTCAATAACTTCCCGAACATCTTTAACTCCACTATTAATAGCACTTAGGGTATAAAAGGGAACTTGTAATGTTTGAGCAATAATATTGGCAATCGTAGTTTTGCCTACACCCGGAGGACCCCATAAAATCATGCTGGGCACTTTTCCGTTTTCGATAGCAGTCCTTAGAATACTTCCCTTTCCTGTAAGGTGAAGCTGACCAGCGAGGGCATTTAATGTAGCAGGCCTTAAGCGTTCTGCCAGAGGTATTGAGCTTTTTGTCATAGCAGTAAGTTAGTAAATATTTATGGAAGGTAATATCTGTGAAAGACTTGAAATATTAATTCTTAACAAGAAATAATATTTCTAAGTTTTTTTAATAGTTGTGTTTTAAAGATAAAATGGTTACGAATTCGATTGATTAAAATAGGGCTTGAAATAATCAAGCCCTACTATCAAATAATATATAGTTGAAAAAATTATTTCAAATTCAACTTTATCTGTAATTCATCAAATTGTTTAGCATCAATACTAGAAGGAGCATCCAACATAACATCTCGGCCACTGTTGTTTTTTGGAAATGCAATAAAGTCTCTAATGCTTTCGCTACCTCCTAATAAGGCACATAACCTGTCAAATCCAAAAGCAAGTCCACCATGTGGCGGTGCGCCATATTCGAAGGCGCCTAGTAAAAATCCGAATTTATGTTGTTGCTCTTCAGCGTCCATCCCTAGTGCAGCAAACATTTTTTCTTGTAAGTTTCTCTGAAAAATTCGAATCGAACCACCACCAATTTCATTACCATTTAAAACCATGTCGTAAGCATTGGCTTTAATTCCCGCATAAGGATGAGCAAGGTATTCAGCAGCATTTTCTATCACTGGATTGTTGTTGATCATAATGTCGATATGATCAGGTTTAGGAGAGGTAAAAGGATGATGACGGGCTACCCACCTATTTTCTTCTTCTGCATATTCGAATAATGGGAAATCAAGTACCCATAATAATTTAAAATGATCGGCTTTGCGCAATCCAAGCCTTTCTCCTAAATACATTCTTAAGTCACTAGTCGCCTTCCTTGTTTTTTCTTCAGCTCCTGCTACTATCAACACTAGATCACCCTTATTTGCTTTTGCTGCATCTGCAATGGCTTTCAATTTTTCTGGACTGTAAAATTTATCTACGCTACTTTTATAAGTGCCATCGGTATTATATTTTATAAAAACTAATCCCTTCATTCCTATTTGTGGACGTTTTACCCATTCAGTCAACTCGTCGGTTTGTTTACGAGTATATTCACTACAGCCCGGAATCGCTATCGCTAAAACTGTCTCTGCTTCATCAAATACTGGAAAGGCAAGTAAGTCGCCCCCTACACCTTGTTCTTCAAAAGCTGATCCATGCAATGCACTTTTTTTATTGACAAAACTGTGTTGAGGAAATTTTAAATTAGCAATTGATAAGTCGAAGCGAATATCTGGTTTATCATTTCCGAATTTCCACATCGCATCTTCCCAAGTCATACGTTCTACTACATCGGTGTAGTCAATATTTTTCACATCCTTGAAAATACGTTTTACAAGTCCTTCAAACATATTTAAAATATCTTCCTGCTCTACAAAACTCATTTCACAATCTATCTGTGTAAATTCTGGTTGTCTATCTGCACGCAGATCCTCGTCACGAAAACATTTTACTATTTGATAGTAGCGATCATAACCAGACACCATCAATAGCTGTTTAAAGGTCTGCGGACTTTGAGGTAAAGCATAAAACTGACCTGGATTCATTCTGCTAGGAACTACAAAATCTCTTGCTCCTTCTGGGGTAGATTTTATTAGAAAAGGAGTTTCAATATCCATGAAATTATTTTCATGCAGATAGTTTCTAGTGCTGCGACCTACCGCATAACGCAATTCTAGATTCTTTTTTACACTGTTTCTGCGTAAATCCAAGAACCGGTATTTCATTCTTAACTCATCACCGCCATCGGTATCATCTTGAATAGTAAAGGGAGGAACAGCAGATTTATTTAAAATAGTAAACGCTGAAATAATAATTTCAATATCACCTGTAGGAATATTTGCATTTTTATTACTTCTCTCGTTAACGATACCTTTTACTTGAAGTACAAACTCTCTTCCCAAAGGGTTGGCTTCTAGCAACTCATTGAGTGATTCAGAAAATAATAATTGGGTGATACCATAACGGTCACGGATATCCACAAAAGTGATACTACCAAATTTTCTGATGGTTTGGACCCATCCACTGAGGGCAACTTCTTTTTTTACATCGGTGATCCTTAATTCGCCACAAGTATGAGAACGATACATGAAATATATTTTATGTTGGAAAGGTAAATTTTGCCAGCAGTAATTATCCAAGGGCTTTACATTAGAAAGTTTTTAAAGACCTTCCACCAAAGGGCTACTGCAAATTAGCGGATGCAAATATACATAGAGAAAGTGAAGGGAGGTGAGTCACCTTGTTGCCGTCTCAAGGGACTAGAATAGCAGCTTCATTTTTTATAATCCTTCGTCATCTAATTTATCCTTTTAATAAGCTAAAAATAGATCTAAATAAATGATTATCATTGTTTTATGAAGTCGTCATTTCTCTATGCTACATAGTTTCAAGTCTATCTTTGTGGCGGGGTTTCCACCGTAAATAATAGTAGCCTAAAATACCTATACCCAATGTAAAGGGAATAATAGCTAAGTGCTTAAAAGTGAAATCACCATAGACCAGTAAAGTATCAAAATGTAAAAATTCACTGACCATCCAGTAGGAATTGGCTGAAATCCAAAGAACCATTGCAGTATTATGGCATACCTCACTCATGAATTGTCTAGTGCGCGTGGTAATAATGATAGCAATAATCAAGGTGGGAAAGATCATCGCAATTCCTAGCGGTCGCCAAATCATACACCAGCTGATATCTTTAAACAACCAGAATACAATATGCAAATTTTCCATTTTCCGAAACCGAATTGGAATAGCGTATTCTTCATTTTTCATAAATAAAACTTTAAGTAAAACAAATATATTACTATTGAATCAACCTATACACAGGGTAAAGCATATGAGCCTTTTCATAGTAGGTAGAATTTTTAAATATAAAATCTAATTGAGCATGCGCATTGTTAGCAAAATTTAGATCCGCTTGTTTTTTAATAATTAATTTTTGTTGAAGAGCCGAATCATTTTTTAAGATTTCACCTGCAACATCTTCCCATCTATAATCACTATAGCCTTCCTTTTGCTGAAGTATTGCATCAAAAAAATTCCAGGCAAAAAAACTGTCGTCTCCCTGTGGCTCTAGCATTTCTGCAATATATCGATTGGCAATTTGGTTCATTGGAATATACCAGTCTCCTTGGTGAAATTGAACGATTTTTTTTGAAGCCTTTACTTTTACTTGACTATTTCTATGATGCTTTTCATAGGGTTGTAAACTTGATTTATAGTCTGCTATATGATACAGTTCTACTTCCATCAAAGTGTCTTTTTTTAATTGCTGAAGACTTACTCCATTTAGTCGAAGTAAATCAATCACAGCATTCCATCCAACTGGAATAATATAAGCTGTTGGTTTATTGATAATTTTGTAGGGTAGAAATACATCAAAAAGTTTTACATTTTTAGTGAAGGGTAACTGATGATCATAGTACATTTTTTGTAAGCCAGTAGCTGAACTTTTTTTAAAAGCTTGTTCATAACCACTATAGCGAATAAGTGAATAATGACTAGAATCGGATTTCCAAGCTAAGGCAAATGAGTTTGCTTCTTTTACGGCTTCTCTGGCAATTTTTCTTTCTTGTATAATTGATGCTGCATTAACACTTGCCTTTTCCATCATTGTTTGCAGTAATGCATAAGTGCAAAGTACCCTGTCTTTAAAGGGTTTGAGCATATGTGTTTCAGGCATAAAAGCAATGGTTTGAAACAAGGCGGCATAGCCTGAAGAATATCTTGGTGGATCATAAAACATTTCCATTCCAATTTCTGGTTGGGCTGATTCAAAATTGACATAGGGAATCATGTCATTCCCTTTTTTACGCATGTCAGCATATAGTTGCGGTTCAAAAGTATTTTTCAACCAATCGCCCAGTCGGTCACCTAGCTTATTATATTGTGTGGTTAGTAAAGTGATCGTTGGTTGATAATCGGCTCCATCACTAACATGATTATCAATCAGAATATCCGGATCTAGCAAATGAAAGATTTGGGCAAATGACTTTGCTTCCCTGCTATCAGATTTTGTGAAGTCGCGATTTAAATCTAGGTTTTGAGAATTACCCCTAAAGCCATAGTCAAGTGGACCATTTTGATTTACTCTTGTAGCGCCTCCACGGTTTAAACATCCTCCAATATTGTAGACAGGAATAAAAGCCAAAAAAACATTTTTAGGAACTATTATTTTTTTTTCAACAATGTCTCTGACCAACAACATACTCGCATCAATGCCATCGGGCTCACCAGGGTGAATGCCATTATTGATAAGTAATACAACATTTTTTTTTCTGTCCCACTGCTTGATTGAAAAGTTTCCGTGGGCATTTACCAATACTAAGTGAAGAGGAAATCCTGCATCCGTGGTTCCCAGTGTTTTAACCGAGACTAAAGGAGATATTTTACTGAGTTGCTTATAAAAATCAATGGCCTCATTATAGGTTGCGGATTCTTTTCCATTTGTTTTTTCAAAACGGGTTTGTTGTGATAGTAAGGAGGACCCACCCAACATAAATAAAATTGATATGGCAAAGGAACTAAGTTTCATATTGAAATGTTGGTTTATCACAATCTACCAAAATATTTTACATCAATTTCCAATTTTCAAAAACTTATGAAAGAAGGTCAAATTAAACCTGGTCGTTGGTAAATAAAAAACCCATTAGGTATACCTAACGGGTTTTAATAATATGAAGAAAGTAAAAGTTACTTTGCTAGTGCATTAATTTTTTTAGCTAGTTTGCTTTTTAAATTAGCCGCTTTGTTTTTGTGAATCGTTCCACGTTTTGCTAATTTATCAATCATAGATGCAACAATCGGTTGCTTAGCAGAAGCACTTGATTTATCATCTAATGCTTTAATGTCACGAATAGCGTTACGGGTTGTTTTACCATAATAACGGTTACGTTCGTTACGCTTGCTGCTCTGACGCACATCTTTCTTAGTTGCTGAATGGTTTGCCATTTAAATCTTAATTTAGGGCTGCAAAGATAGGGATTTCAACTAATAAATTGACATAATTCAGCAAGGAATTAAAAAATTCCATTTTTTAAGCTGAAAATCTGGTTTTTACTATCCAATTAATTGACTTTTTGGGTTATTTATCCCAAAAAAAACTTGAAAAGGGACTTCTAAATCTGAATTTCTACCCATTTCGTTGCGTTTATTTATTTCAAGGATTGAAAATCATACTATTTTTCTTTATCATATGTTCATTTTTCACTTATTTTTTGTGATGAGTAGGCATTGCCATCTTTTTAGCGATCTAATACCCTTTTCATACTTTTTGGAATGCATAAATGACCGATATTTGCAATCTAAAATTAAAGTAGCTACACAAATTTTCTATTTACAATGAAGGATTTTCAGTACATCACTAACCCCCATCCGGCATACATCGAAAGCCTTTACCAAGATTTTATAAAAAACCCTTCTAGTATTGACGTTGAAATGCGCAAGTTTTTTGAAGGCTTTGATTTTGCTGTCAGTATGACTAGTAGTGGAGCAAAAATTGCTACCACCGGAAATACTGATTCCCAAAGTAATTTTCAATTTGACAAGGAACTGAGCGTTTATCAATTAATTCAGGCATATAGAAGAAAAGGGCATCTTGTTGCAACAACCAATCCTATTCGTGAACGTAAGGATCGAAAAGCTAATCTTACCATTGAAAATTTCGGATTAAGTGAAGCAGACCTTTCTTCTAGTTTTGAAGCAGGAAAATTTGTTGGTCTAGGAAAAGTTTCCCTTCAAACGATCATTACACATTTACAAAAATGCTACACCAATAATTTGGGGGTAGAATTTAGAGCAGATACGAGCACTAAAAAAATGGAATGGATGATACATGCGGTTGAGCATACCATGCTTCAGCCAATTGCACTCCATCAAAGAAGAAGAATATTACAAAAACTGAATGAAGGAGTAATGTTTGAAAAATTCCTTCATACTAAATACATCGGCCAAAAGAGGTTTTCTCTTGAAGGGGGTGAGACTACTATTGCAGCGTTAGACGCAATCATTGATATTGCTTCGCAAAATAATGTACAAGAAGTAGTGATAGGGATGGCCCATCGTGGCAGGCTTAATATTTTAGCTAATATTTTGGGTAAAACCTATGAGCAAATCTTTAGTGAGTTTGAAGGTACCGCTACTCCCGATACTACAATGGGTAGTGGTGATGTGAAATATCACTTGGGTTATAGCAGCGACATAGTAAGTGCGTCTGGAAATAAAATCAATTTAAAGCTTTGTCCTAATCCTTCCCATTTGGAGGCGGTAGATCCAGTGGTAATAGGCTTTTCAAGGTGTAAGGCAGATATACTGTACAATAGTGATTTTGATAAAATATTACCTATCCTTATTCATGGAGATGCTTCAGTGGCAGGCCAAGGTGTGGTTTATGAGGTGTTGCAAATGTCTAACTTAAAGGGGTATTATACCGGTGGCACCATTCATTTTATTATCAATAACCAAATAGGATTCACCACTGATTTTGATGATGCACGCAGTGCTGATTATTGTACTTCTGTGGCAGCCATGGTGAAGGCTCCTGTGCTACATGTAAATGGTGATGATCCAGAAGCAGTCGTGAAAGCAGTTGAAATAGCTACCAGATATAGACAAGAATTTAATAGCGATATATTTATCGATATGGTTTGTTATCGTAAACATGGTCACAATGAAGGAGATGAACCTAAGTTTACTCAACCTCAATTGTATGCTTTAATTGACAAGCATCCTAATCCAAGAGAAGTGTATACCCAGTATCTTATTGATAATGGAGAATCAGATGCGAAAGCATTGGCTAAAGAAATGGAAAAGCAGTTTCTTGCTGATTTGCAGGAAAGATTAGATGAGGTAAAACAGAATCCTTTGCCTTATGCTTACCAAAAGCCAGAACTTTGGTGGAATAATTTGAGAAGAGCCGTTCCTGCAGATTTTGACTCTTCGCCAGTTACCGCAATTAGTGAAAAAGATTTTAGTTTATTGTTTGATGGATTGATGAAATGGCCAGCAAATTTTAAACCATTAAAAAAGGTAGAAAAATTATTGCAGGATAAAGTAAAGTTGTATACCGATCAACAAAAAATTGATTGGGCTTCTGCTGAGCTAATGGCCTATGGCAGTTTATTATTAGAAGGCAAGGAGGTGCGGATGAGTGGACAAGATGTTAAGCGAGGCACTTTCAGTCATAGACATGCTGTTTTATATGATGAGACTAACAATGCAGAATATAATCGCCTAAATCATTTAAGTGATTCGCAGACTCCGTTTCGTATTTATAACTCTTTATTGAGTGAATATGCAGTACTTGGTTTTGAATATGGATATTCCATGGCTAATCCAAATGCATTGGTGATATGGGAAGCACAGTTTGGAGATTTTTGTAACGGTGCCCAGACAATGATTGATCAATTTATTGCTGCCGCTGAAACAAAATGGCAAAGGATGAATGGATTAGTAATGCTACTTCCTCATGGTTATGAAGGCCAGGGTCCCGAACATAGTAGTGCTAGGATGGAAAGGTTTTTACAAATGTGTGCAGAATCAAATATGGTGATAACTAATGTGACCACTGCAGCAAATTTTTTCCATGTGTTGCGCAGACAACTAGCTTGGCAGTTTAGAAAGCCATTGATTAATTTTTCTCCAAAAGCAAATTTACGCCATCCAGGAAGCTACAGTTTGAAGAGTGACTTTACAAGCGGTGGTTTTAAGGAACTGATCGATGATGAATTTATAAAGAAAGCTGGGGATGTAAAAAAAGTATTGTTGTGTTCTGGAAAAATGTATTTTGATTTGGCAGAGAAACAATTAAAAGAGGATAGAAAGGATATAGCATTGGTAAGGTTAGAGCAGATTCATCCATTACCTCAAAATCAATTAGACTCCCTTTTAGATAAATATAAAAAGGCAAAATGGTATTGGGTGCAAGAAGAGCCTTTAAATATGGGAGCAGCAACTTTTTTAAAAATGAATTTGCAGAATATAAATTTCAATGTGATCAGTAGACCGGCTAGCGCCTCCACTGCCACTGGATATGCTAAAGTGCATGTAAAGGAACAATTGGAAATTATAGAAAAAGCATTTTCAATTTAAATTAACCGAATTTTACATAAATATTTATTACAATGGCAATAGAGATTAAAGTACCCTCCGTTGGAGAAAGTATTACAGAAGTTACGTTGGTGAAGTGGCTCAAAAAGGATGGAGAATGGGTGGAACGTGATGAAGTGATTGCAGAATTGGAAAGTGAAAAAGCAACATTTGAAATAAATGCAGAGCAAGCGGGTGTTTTGAAGACAGTGGCAGAAGAAGGAGCTTCTTTAAAAATAGGAGACATTGCTTGCAGTATCGATAATACGGCTGCTCGTCCAGCAGGTTCGGTTGCCGAAGC
Organism: Ferruginibacter sp.; assembly: GCA_030831945.1. Taxonomy (GTDB): domain Bacteria; phylum Bacteroidota; class Bacteroidia; order Chitinophagales; family Chitinophagaceae; genus Ferruginibacter. The sequence continues at coordinate 119,066 of JAURKC010000022.1, read as the reverse complement.
TCCTGCAGTTAAGAAGGAGGATACAACAGCTAAAACAGCCTCGACTAAAGTTGCCAGTGATTTGAAAGCTACACCAGTGGCAGCTGCTATCATTGCGGATAAAAAAGTAGACGTAAAATCAGTTACTGCCAGCGGTAGTAATGGTAAAATTATAAAGCAGGATGTATTAGAGGCGATTAGTAATCCTGGAAGAATGCCTGGTATTGATTTATTTAGTAGAAAGGAGAATTCACAAAAAATGAGTAATCTCCGTAAAACGATTAGTCGTCGTTTAGTGGAAGCTAAAAATACCACTGCAATGCTCACTACTTTTAATGAAGTAGATATGAGTGCCATCATGGAAATAAGGGCTAAAAATAAAGACAAGTTTAAGGAAGCACACGGAGTTAATTTAGGCTTCATGAGTTTCTTTACAAAAGCTTGTTGTTTTGCTTTGCAAGAATGGCCCGCAGTGAATGCAATGATTGATGGAGAGAATATTGTATATCACGAATATTGTGATATATCAATAGCGGTTTCCGCTCCTAAAGGCTTAGTGGTGCCGGTTATAAGAAACGCCGAAAGTTTGAGTATGGCCGATATTGAAAAAACAGTAGTTGCACTTGCTAATAAGGCAAAAGAAAATAAATTAACCATTGAGGAAATGAGCGGAGGCACATTCACTATTACGAATGGAGGTGTTTTTGGATCATTAATGAGTACTCCAATAATTAATATTCCTCAAAGTGCAATCTTAGGAATGCATAAAATTCAAGAAAGGCCCATGGCTATTAATGGTCAAGTGGTTATTAAACCAATGATGTACCTGGCATTGAGTTATGATCATCGCCTAATTGATGGAAGAGAATCAGTTAGTTTTCTAGTGAGGGTGAAAGAGTTACTCGAAAATCCAGCATTACTTTTGTTTGGAAAAGATCCAGTAAAAAGTTTATTAGAGTTATAGGATTTAAATAAAAAATTTTTTGCGGCTGGATTTTATCCGGCCGTTTATATTTAAATACAATGAGTCGATATCACTCTCATATCAATAGCGCTAAAAATATACTTGATACTTATCAGGGAGATAAACCTTTTGCTATTTTTTTGAAACAATTCTTTGCTGCCAATAAAAAATATGGATCAAAGGATAGGAAGTCAATTGCATCACTTTGTTACCATTATTACAGAATGGGCAATGCTTTTACTGATATTGCTATCGAAGAAAAAATGCTGATCGCTACTTTCTTGTGCGAAACAACGGACTCTTTATTACTCAAAGAATTGCGACCAGCATGGAATGAAAAAATAGCTCTTTCCACCAACGAAAAAATATCTTTTCTTGAAAAAAATATTTCTCTTTTAGATTTTTTCCCTTTCAATGATTTACTCAGTGTAGGTATTGAAAGAGAAAGCTATAGCCTTTCAATGTTACAACAACCTGATCTTTTTATTCGTATACGACCGCAATCGAAAGAATCTGTAAGTAAAAAACTTACTCAATCTGGTTATCAGTGGCAGCAATTAAATGAGCAATGTATTCGACTAAAAAGCTCAGAAAAAGTAGCTGATCTTTTTGAACTCGATAAAGAAGTGGTGATACAGGATGCTAATTCACAACAGGTATTTAATTTTTTAAAGCAGCCAGGCTTATTCAACACTGCTATTGAAAATCATTCTTTAGCAGTTTGGGATTGTTGTGCTGCAAGTGGAGGGAAATCCATTTTATTAACTGATATTTTGAAACAAAAAATAGAGCTTACCGTTTCAGATATACGAGAAAGTATTTTGAAAAATCTTCATCAACGGTTTAAATCGGCGGGGATAATTAATTATGAATCATTTGTAACAGACCTTAGTCTTGCAGATAATAAAACAATTAAAAAAGATTTTGATCTTATCATTTGTGATGCCCCTTGCAGTGGGAGTGGCACATGGGGTAGAACACCAGAGCAGCTTGTTTATTTCAAGAGATCAACGGTTCAAAATTATGTTGACTCACAGAAAAAAATTCTTAGTAATGCAATTCCTCATTTAAAACCAGCAGGTTTATTGGTATATATTACCTGTTCTGTTTTTGAGGCAGAGAATGAAGGTGTAGTAAATTTTATAACCGAATCGCTGAATGGTAAATTGCTGGATATGCAATTGTTAAAAGGATATCAACAGCAGTCTGACAGTATGTTTGTAGCTGTTTTTAAGAAGGGATAGACAAATCAGTTCTTTGGATTATTCCACCTCCTACTACATCATCCCCCTCATAGAATACGGCACTTTGTCCGGGAGCTATTCCCTTTACTTTTTCGAAGAAACGAACCGATAAACCATTATCTGTTGTATATAGATTGCTGAATGCACCTTTGTCCTTGTATCTGATCTTTGTATGCATTTCCATGCCTTCGGTAATTCCTTCATATTTTATCCAATTTATTTTGGATACAATCATTTCATCTCCTTTTAAGTCTTCTTCTTCTCCTAATACAATGGTATTAGTATCTGGATCAATGCCAGTTACAAAGGCAGGTTTTCCTAAGGCGATATCAAGACCTTTTCTTTGTCCAATCGTATAAAAAGGATATCCTTTATGTTGTCCAATAATTCTGCCTGTTTTATCAATAAAATTTCCACCGTTCACTCTTTCTTCTAATCCTTCAACATTTCTTTTTAAGAATCCTCGGTAATCATTATCGGGTACAAAACAGATTTCATAGCTCTCCGCTTTTTTAGCTAATTCAGGATAGCCAAAATCGTGCGCCATTTGTCGAATAGCAGTTTTGTGATAAGTACCCAGCGGTAGAAGAGTGCGACTAAGTAAATCTTGTTGAAGTCCCCATAGCACATAGCTTTGGTCTTTGGTTTCATCAATGCCTTTTCTGATAAAATATCTTCCGTTGGTGTGTTGATGGACCTGGGCATAGTGGCCGGTTGCAATAAAATCACAACCAAGGGCATCAGCTCTTTTTAATAGCGCGCGCCATTTGATATGAGTGTTGCACATCACACATGGATTGGGTGTTCGTCCAGCGATATACTCTTCTACAAAATTTTCAATTACAAAATCACCAAATTCTTCCCGGATGTCTAAAATGAAATGCGGAAATCCATGCTGTACAGCTGCTTGACGGGCATCATTGAAACTATCAAGATTACAGCAGCCAGTTTCCTTTTTTGATGTTGTGCCAACGCTGGTGGCATAATCCCATGTTTTCATTGTAATACCAATCACCTCATAACCTTGTTTATGGAGCATAAGGGCTGCAACGGTACTATCAATACCGCCACTCATGGCCATTAACACTTTTCCTTTTTTACTCATAGCTAAATCCTTCGGTGCAAAGATACCATTTTGGTATTGAATAAAATGTTTGAATACGGTAGTAGCTTAAGTTTAAGCGGTCAACTCGCTATTATTCAACTAACACTTAATGGGTAATCACTCTTTAGTATTGCTTTGAACATAGCGGTATAAATCCTCTACTTTTTTTCGTGCCCATTCGGTTTTACGGAGAAATTTTAAGCTAGATTGGATACTCGGATTGTCAATAAAGCAGTTGATACGAATGATATTCCCTAACTCCTCCCAGCCAAATTTTTCTACTAAAAAATGCAAAATACTTTCTAAAGTTTTCCCATGAAGTGGATTATTTTTTTGCGATGTGTTCATCTCTACACTTTGATCAAGTTGAAATTAAATTCGTTGAATATTAAAAAGGGCAACCATTGGTCGCCCTTTTTGGATTGAATAGTATAAAAAAATTATCCAATATTCATTTTCTTTTTCAGATTAGCATCAATGGCATCCAAAAATTCTTCTGTATACAAATAATGGTCACCATGTTTTACTTTATTACCATGGATACAAACTGCTAAATCTTTAGTCATTTTACCACTTTCAACTGTTTCAATACAAACCGCTTCTAGTGCTTCACAAAAATCAATTAGCGTCTGATTGTTATCCAACTTACCTCTGAAGGCTAGTCCTCTTGTCCAAGCAAAAATGGATGCGATTGGATTAGTTGAAGTTGGTTTACCAGCTTGGTGATCTCTATAGTGACGGGTTACCGTTCCATGAGCTGCTTCTGCTTCCATTGTAGTACCGTCGGGTGTGATTAATACAGAGGTCATTAGACCTAGACTACCAAAGCCTTGCGCAATCGTGTCACTTTGTACATCACCATCGTAATTTTTACAAGCCCATACGAAATTGCCATTCCATTTAAGCGCACTTGCTACCATATCATCAATTAAGCGATGTTCATAGGTAATGCCTGCTTCTTGAAAAGAAGTTTTAAATTCAGCTTGATAAATATTTTCAAAAATATCTTTAAAGCGACCATCATATTTTTTAAGGATGGTGTTTTTTGTTGAAAGGTAAAGCGGCCATTTTTTACTAAGGGCCATATTGAAGCAACTTCTTGCAAAGCCTATAATACTTTCGTCTGTATTGTACATCGACATGGCTACACCATCTCCTTTGAAATTGTATACTTCAAAAACTTGTGGCTCACCACCGCCTTCTGGCGTAAAGGTCATGGTTAACTTTCCTTTTCCTTTAATAACAGTATCGGTTGCACGATATTGGTCACCAAACGCATGACGACCTACAATGATAGGGGCTGTCCAGTTAGTGACTAAGCGAGGTACATTTTGCATTACAATCGGCTCTCTAAAAACAGTACCATCTAAAATATTTCTAATGGTTCCGTTAGGGCTTTTCCACATTTGCTTAAGTCCAAACTCTTGAACTCTAGCCTCATCAGGAGTAATCGTTGCGCATTTAATACCTACGCCAAATTCTTTGATTGCATTCGCTGCATCGATAGTAACTTGATCATTGGTTTCATCGCGATATTCCATTCCTAGGTCATAATATTTAATGTCCAGTTCTAGATAAGGCACAATCAATTTGTCTTTAATAAATTTCCAGATGATCCTTGTCATCTCATCGCCATCTAGTTCAACTACCGGATTGGCTACTTTAATTTTACTCATGAGGTTGTTTTTAATTTTGCAAATGTACTGTAAGGAAAGTAAATAAGCTAAGGTTGGTTATTTGATATTTAATACTAAAGATTTTTAATAATTTCATCAGCAAATTCGTTTGTCTTTAGCAATGTCCCTTCTTTCATTAAATTATAAAAGTCAATCGTAACAGTTTTATTTCGAATGGTTTTTCCTACTGAATTAGTGATTAATTCTGCGGCATCTCTCCAACCCATGTACTCTAACATCATTACTCCACTCAGTATTACTGAGGAGGGGTTCATTGTATTCGTGTTGGCAAATCTTGGGGCCGTACCATGAGTAGCTTCGAAAACAGCATGTCCTGTTAAATAATTAATATTTGCACCAGGGGCAATTCCAATACCGCCTACCTGTGCTGCGAGTGCATCACTAATATAATCTCCATTTAAATTAAGGGTGGCAATAACAGAATAATCCTGTGGCGCCAGTAATGCTTGCTGTAAAAAATTATCTGCAATAGCATCTTTGATAATCACTTTTCCACCTATGGCACTTATTTTCATTTCTTCATTAGCCACTGCTTCACCACTTTCCTTCTTGGTTCTTTCCCATTGATTCCATGTATATACTTCGCCGCCAAATTCTCTTTCTGCTAATTCGTATCCCCAATTTTTAAAAGCGCCTTCAGTATATTTCATAATATTTCCTTTATGCACAATCGTAACAGAAGGAAGTTTATTTTCAACAGCATGTTGAATAGCCGATCGGATTAATCTTTCACTTCCTTGTTTACTAACCGGCTTAATACCTAGAGAAGTGGTTTCTGGAAAACGAATGTTTTTTACGCCCATTTCTTTAATCAAAAAGTTGAGCAATTTATCTGCTTCAGGAGTGCCTGTCATGTATTCAATACCCGCGTAAATATCTTCGGTATTTTCTCGGAAGATGACCATGTTCACTTTTTCAGGTTGCCACATCGGAGAGGGTACCCCTTCAAAATATTTTACTGGTCTAAGGCAAACAAATAAGTCAAGCTCTTGTCTGAGTGCAACATTTAAACTTCTAATGCCACCGCCTACTGGGGTAGTGAGGGGGCCTTTTATGGAAAGCAGGTATGTTTTAAAAGCATCCATGGTGGCTTCAGGCATCCAACTTCCAGTTTTATCAAATGCTTTTTGACCAGCTAACACTTCAATCCAATTGATTTTTTTTTCACCCTTAAAGGCTTTTTCTACTGCAGCATCAAACACTCTTACACTGGCTTTCCATATATCAGGCCCAATGCCATCGCCCTCAATGAATGGAATTGTTGGATTATTCGGCATATTTAATTTGCCATTGCTTCCCATTGTTATTTTCTCAGCCATTGATAAAAGTATTTAAATTTTAATGATAATTATTTTGCAAAAATACGCCAACTAGTCTGTAATATTTATCCTAATTCTATGCTACAATTCACCCATTCGCCATCAAACTTCACTGCCCCTAGTTTTTTGTAAAAATTAATGGCAGTTTCATTCCAGTCCAATACCTGCCAGGCAATTCCACTGTAATTTTTTACTTTGGCTTCTTTAAATAGTTCATTAAAAAGTAGTTTTCCTATACCCTGCCTCCTATACTTTTCGGTGACCAGTAAGTCTTCTAAATACATTCTTTGTCCTTTCCAGGTAGAATATCTAATATAATAGAGTGCAAATCCTTGTACTTCTTTTAGTCCAGTTGGGCTAGTAGTTTCTGCAACAAGGGCCCACCACACTGGGTTTTCTCCAAATCCGCTTTCTACAAAATGATCAAATTTTACGGTGATTTCATCGGGTGCTTTTTCATAAATGGCTAATTCTTTTACCAATTCCATCATCCGATGACAGTCTTGTTGAATCGCTTTTCGAATCGTTATTTCCATAGTTGATTTTACTATTTTTCTCGTGATGTCAAAATTCGTCTAATCAATTCACATTCCTTTATTATTTTGTTATTAAAAAAAAGGGCGCTTTGTTGACCTTTAGCCCTAAGGGACTTAACTTGCACCTATGCAACAATACCTTCAACTTGTTTCTCATATTATTGAAAATGGTAATGACAAGAGTGACCGCACAGGCACTGGAACCAGAAGTGTTTTTGGATACCAAATGCGTTTTGATCTTAGCAAAGGTTTCCCTTTGGTGACTACTAAAAAGTGTCATTTAAAAAGTATCATTTATGAATTACTTTGGTTTTTACAAGGGGATACCAATATTGCGTATTTGAAAGAAAATAAGGTAAGGATTTGGGACGAGTGGGCTGATGAGCAAGGAAATTTGGGTCCTGTATATGGAAAGCAATGGCGTAGTTGGGAAGGAGCTGATGGGGTAGAGGTAGATCAGGTAAAAGAATTGATCCAGCAATTAAAAACTAACCCAGATAGTAGGCGAATGATAATCAGTGCATGGAATGTAGCAGATTTACCTAAAATGAAACTGATGCCTTGTCACTGTTTATTTCAGTTTTATACTGCACCCGCTCAGGAGCCTGGAGGTCGTAGAAAACTCAGTTGCCAATTGTACCAGCGTTCTGCGGATGTGTTTTTAGGAGTGCCTTTTAATATTGCTTCTTATGCATTATTAACCTTGATGCTTGCCCAGGTTTGTGATATGGATCCAGGTGATTTTGTTCATTCATTTGGGGATGTCCATCTTTATAAAAATCATTTCGAACAGGCCAATCTTCAATTAAGTAGAACGCCTTTTCCATTGCCCACTATGAAAATTAATCCGGACGTTAAAGATATTTTTGATTTTAAATTCGAGGATTTTGAATTGGAAAATTACCAATCACATCCAGGTATTAAAGCACCGGTAGCGGTATAGGACTTTTATCTAAAAAATTATAAAAGCGCTTTTATGCGCTTGTTTAATTTATTTGAAAATTGGCTTAATTCCTATTGTTGCTGGATTGATATTTTTTGGGCATTAACTACATCAATAATGAGTGAAATAAAAGATTTTAAAGCGGCATCAAATTTAGTTTCGAAAGGTTTCGAAATTGCCTTGATTGTAGCTGCAGATACCAATAATGCCATCGGAATTAATAATCAATTACTTTGGCATCTTCCCAATGACCTTAAATTTTTTAAAAATACCACCTGGGGATTTCCTGTAATTATGGGTCGAAAAACTTTTGAGTCGGTCAATAAAACGCTACCAGGAAGGACCAACATAGTAATTACTCGAAACAAGGACTGGAAATTTCAGGATGTAAAAACTGCTTTTGATTTAGCTGAAGCAATTGAAATAGCTCGACAAACCAATGCGAAGCAGTTATTTATTATAGGAGGTGGTGAAATTTATGCTCAGGCTTTGCCTTTGGCTGACACCATTTATTTGACAAGAGTTCATACTGTTCTTAAAGGGGATACTTTTTTTCCAACAATGGATGAAAGCCAATGGGAATTATTTTCTACTGATGATTTTTCTGCTGATGAAAAACATGTATTTGACTATTCGTTTCAATGGTGGAAACGTAAATAGAAAGACTATGAATTGCTTCCCTTTGATATAAATTATTGCTTTGTATAATCATTTTAAATTATCCCAAAAGTTCCTTTATTATTATCTTACTGCATCCAATGGGAAAGGCCATGGTGTGCATTCTCCCTTTGTATTTGACTTTATTAATAATGTATTGTTAGATAAGAAAGAATATGATTGCTATCATAGCGTTGAGGAGCGCAGAAAATTTTTACTTTCAAATAAAGAGCTCATAGCGGTAGAAGACTTTGGAGCTGGTTCTTCTCTTACACCATCTAATAGTAGAAGGGTAAATGCTATTGCTCGTTCATCAGTAAAGTCAAAAAAGTATGGACAGCTGTTATTCAGAATGATTCAATATTACCAACCTGCTGTGCTCCTTGAATTAGGAACTTCACTAGGTATTACAAGTGCTTACCTTTCCCTTGGAAACCCCTCTGCAAAACTGTTCACTTGTGAGGGGGCCGGAAGTGTTGCAGCCATCGCTCAGAAAAATTTCGATTCAATGCGTTTGAATAATATAGCAATAATAGTAGGAGATTTTTCGAAGACGCTTCCTTCTCTTTTATCTAATTTGAAACAAATTGATTTTGCTTTTGTAGATGGCAATCACCGAAAAGCTTCCACTATCGACTATTTTCAACAATTACTTGACCATTCCAAATCCACCTCCATATTTGTGCTGGACGATATTCATTGGAGTAGCGAAATGGAGGAAGCCTGGAGCTATATTCAGCATCATCCGGCAGTTACACTTACTATTGATCTTTTTTTTATAGGAATTGTTTTTGTCAATCCAGATTATAAAGTGAAACAACATTTTAAAATTCGATTTTAATGGCAGCTAAATTTGTAGTAATCTTTTCCAAAAATGACAATAGGAACATAAAAGTGAAAACAAATACTATTCTTTTTTTTAATACTTTAATCTATTGAAAATTCCTTCTGCTCTTATCGATTCATTAATTGAAACTAAAGGCTTTGATAAAGAAGCCTTTGAAAAAGTGCATCAATCAGGTGAGCAAATTACTTCTATAAGATTTAATAGTCAGAAGCCCGTAGATAAATCAACTATCTTTTTTGTTGAAAATAGTAAAGAAGTGGTGGACGTCTATTCAGTACCATGGAATGCAAATGGGTACTATCTTTCATTGCGCCCTTCTTTTACAGCCGATCCTCTATTTCATGGAGGCGCTTACTATGTTCAAGAAGCAAGTAGTATGTTTTTGGAAGAAGGGATTCGTCAGGCTATTGATCTTTCACAGCCACTAAGGGTATTGGATCTTTGTGCTGCTCCTGGAGGAAAATCTACCTTGCTGCAATCTGCAATTTCTGATAAAAGTAGCCTAGTTAGTAATGAAGTTATCAAATCTCGAGTAACTGTATTGTCGGAAAATATTACCAAGTGGGGCGCAGCTAATGTAGTGGTTACTAATAACGATCCTAAAGATTTCCAGAGGCTTCCAGGTTATTTTGATTTAATAGTTGTAGATGCACCTTGCAGCGGAAGTGGACTTTTTAGAAAAGATCCTAAAGCAATTAATGAGTGGAGTGAACAAAGCGTAGAAATGTGCAGTCATCGTCAACAAAGAATTTTAGCAGATATATTACCTGCTTTAAAGGATGGAGGAACCTTAATTTATTCTACCTGTTCATATTCCCCTAGTGAAGACGAGGAAATTAGCGACTGGCTGATTAATGATTTTGAACTTGACGCTATTCAATTACAATTAAAAAATGAATGGAATATCATTGAAACTACCGCTTCAAAATCTAAGGCTAAAGGATATCGTTTTTATCCAGATAAATTGAAAGGGGAGGGTTTTTTTATAGCCGCATTTAGGAAGAAAAATCTAACCGATTCAGCAAATCGCGAAAGCGTTGTAAAAGGTAAATCCTTGCGATTGACTTCTAAAGAAATAGACGTTGTAAAACCATGGGTTAAAAAATGGGATGATTTTTTCTTTATCAAACAAAACGATGAAGTGATTGCAATTCCTTCTCATTTGGAGAATGATTTAGCTATGTTACAATCTGCACTTTATATTAAAAAGGCTGGAGTAAAATTGGGCGTCATTATAAGAAACGAATTGATTCCTGATCATGAGCTTGCCTTGAGTAATATTATTAACCCAATGACTGCTTCCATTGAAGTTGACAAATTGACTGCGCTGGAATATTTAAGAAAGCAGGAAATTTCAATCGACTCAAATTATAAAGGATGGGTTTTGTTAAGCTACCAACAAATTAAACTTGGGTGGATAAAACTATTATCCAATCGCATTAATAATTATTATCCCAAAGAGTGGCGTATAATCAATAAGTAGCAATAATCTTGTTTCAGATAATTTTAACTCTTTCTGATAGTTATAATATTGCTAGTAGTCAACAAAATTTCCCATCTTTGTATCGAATTAATAATCAACATATGAAGTTTTTATTGATTACATTATTTTGTTTGCCATTATTAGTACAGGCTCAAAATAAATTAATAGTAGTTGAGGGGCAGTCCCCTAATTTATTTGTAGCCCATAAAGTTGCACCCAAGGAAAATTATTACAGTATCGGACGCATCTATAATGTGAGTCCAAAAGAAGTGGCGCCATTTAATCAGTTGGTATTAGAAAACGGATTGAGTTTAGGACAAAAATTAAAAATTCCATTAGTTGCTTCTAATTTTTTACAAGTGGGCAATGCAACGGAAGATGAAGTAGTAGTTCCATTATATCATATCGTAAAAGGAAAGGAAGGGCTTAATAAAATAAGCGCTCACTATAATAAAGTGCCTATCGAAGCACTTAAGAAATGGAATAAACTAAAAGGTAATGGGGTAGCTAATGGAACGAAATTAATTGTAGGTTATCTTAAGGTTAAAAAAGATATTTCACCCTTGTCAAATATGGCAAAGGTAAAGCCGGCTGATCTGGTGACTAGCAAATTGGAAACTAAGGTTGAAACTAAAACTGAGGCAACAGTTAAGCCAGCTGTTGTTGCAAAAGAGCCAACTTTACCTGCTGAAGTAGCTAAATCGGTGGAGACTACAAAGAAAACTACCGGTGTAAGTTTATCGGTTGCAGAGAAAGTCAGTAACGAGCCGATTGCAACTAAACCAGTAAAAGAGGCGGCACCTGTTAATCAAGCTCCCAAAAAAGTTGTAGCGTTTAAGGATTTCAAAGAGGGTCTATTTAAAAGAGATTATAATGAACAGTCTAGCAAAGGAGCTTTGATTGACGAAAAGGGAGAAGCAGGTATTTTTAAGAGTACAAGTGGTTGGGAGGATGGGAAATATTATTGTTTACATAATTCTTCAACTCCTGGAACCATTATCAAAATTTCTAGCAATGTAACGGGGAATTCTGTTTATGCAAAAGTGCTCGATCTTATACCAGATATAAAACAAAACGCTGGACTACAAATAATAATTAGCAATGCAGCTGCGCAAGCGTTAGGAATGGGGGAAGGTAAATTTGATTGTAGTTTGAATTATATAAAATAACCAATCAACTTTAGTTTTTAAATAAATAAAATCTTCTGTTTATTTAATTGTATTTTTTCGGTCTGTACTTTACCCATCTAGGATAGAATAATTCGTTGATCAGACTTGTATAAACTTAGTCAATCTGAATTAATGTTTGTCTTCTATTTGCTTGATTTTTCTCTCAATTGACAAAAGGTATATTAAAAAACCAATTAGAATGGTAATGCAGATTGCCATTACTACATATATCTTTCCGTTACTACGCATAGCCGATTCAGTTGCTACATTATCTTGAGCAAAACTTTGAGTACTTGAAATTATTCCTGCTAATAATAAAAGTAAATAGTGAATTCTATTTCGCATTGAGTAAGTTTTTATCTCTGATTAAATAAATTCGAATGTTGAGGGTAGTTATCCAAGTCCCTAAAAGTGTCCAACCTATCACTGCTGGCCAAAAAACTAGTCGCATCGTAGCATCAAGGTCTGCCCCATTAAGACCAGGGTTTCCTTCTACGCCTTTGCCTCCAGGGTGTAATGATTCTACCAATCTAGGTAATATCATAATGAGTGGTAGATAAATAAAATAGGCGAAAATATTATATACCGCACTAATTTTAGCGCGTTTATCTATGTCCGTTATTGCATTGCGTAAAACCAAGTAAGCAAAATAAATAAGAAGGGCAATCGCTACACCAATTTGTTTGGGATCATTGCTCCAAGGTTCTCCCCAAGTATAGGTAGCCCAAATAGCTCCTGTTATTAAACCAAGTACACCCATCAAAATACCAGTTTTGGCAAAGGAGGAAGCGTATATGTCATGTCGTAAATCGGGCTTACGAAGATATAAAATGGAATAAACTAAGGAAGTGGTTAGTAAAATGATTTGACCAAACCACATCGGTACATGAAAAAATAGATTACGTATGGTTTCTTTTAGGTTTCCAATGATAGGTACTTTAATTAAAAAGCCCGCAGTAAAAGTGTAAATGAGTAAAACGGCCGCTAATATTTTCCACCAACTTTTTCGCATGTAATTAAAATGTATACTGCAAAATTAAGGGAAACACTCTTTTGTTCAAATTGTTATTTTGATGACTGTTTTTTGCGTTTTACGTACTTTTAAAATGATTAATCTTTCCATAAAAATGGAAACAAGATGATTGAAAGGGCAATCACCATCAGGTCTAGTCCAACAATCAGTAAAGAAAGTTGCATGAGTGCACCTTCTCTGAAAATTTCCCCAAAAGCAACTTTTGAAAGTCGGATAAGCAGCAGCAATTGAGGAATGATCAATGGGAATCCCATAATGGCCATTAAAGCAGCATTTTGCTGCGCCTTAGCGGCGATGGCTGCTAGTAAGGTAAAGACCAAACTAATGCTAATACCTCCTAAACAAACGATACCAATAAATTGTAAGGTGTTGCCCAATGGATTTTTTAGTAGAATAAAAAACAAGCCTAAACTGAGTAGACTCATGATGAGCATTAGGATAATATTGTAGATGAGTTTGGCTATAATGAATTCCTTTGCTCCTGAGATAGTGTAGAAGTAAAGCATTCTTCCTTTGCTTTCTTGTAAAAAACTTTTAGCTACAGCATTTACACAAACGAATAATTGTATGATCCAAAATAAACCATTCCATACCTCTCCTTCGGGATTATTGATAGAAAGATATAGTACAAAAATGGTAGAAGCTACGTATAAGAGAATGCCATACAAACTGTGTTGTTGTCTCAACTCCAGCAGTAGGTCTTTTTTCAGTAGGGCAAGAATTGATTTAGTCATAACAAAATATTTCAATGGTAATTTGTAAAGCTAAGCGCCCTTTTATTTTTTGGATAGCGTATTTTATATACTTATTGATTAATACAGTTTCTGCATCTAGGTTCGTAGACTTCTTTTTCGCCGATTAAAATTTGACCACTCTCACTATTTTTTCTATAACTAATATTAGCAATATTTCCGCAAACAACACAAATTGCATGCAACTTAGTAATATAGTCGGCGATGGCAAGCAAGTTAGGTATTTGAGCAAAGGGCTTTCCAGAATAATCCATGTCAAGGCCTGCAACAATTACCCTTATTCCTTTTAAGGCAAGTTGCTCGCAAACTGAAACAATTTCTTCATCAAAAAATTGAGCTTCGTCAATGCCTACCACATCAGCATCTTGGGCAAGCGCAAGAATATCTTTGGCACTTGCTACAGGTGTACTTTGTATAAAATTGGTGTCGTGACTAACGATTTTTATTTCATCATATCGTTTGTCGATGGCAGGCTTAAATATCTCTGCTTTAAGATTGGCAATTTTAACTCTTTTTAATCTGCGGATTAACTCTTCAGTTTTTCCGCTAAACATACTTCCACAAATCACTTCAATCCATCCGCGTCGGCCACCCGTTATATTTGGTTCAATAAACATTTATAGATTTTTTTAAAATACTGTTTGTAACTTTAGTGCTAGAATTGCAAAGATTATGGTTTTGACTCAATGGTCAAAACTAATTTTGTTATTTGTAATATAAATCAATTGTTTTATTTATGGAAAGAGTGGAAACACTTTTGCGGAAATTGCAACAGCAATTTAATGAGGGCAATTCTGCGGAGCTACTTTTGAGTACAGTACAAATGCTTCAGCAAGAATTAGCTTATTTGAGGGATAAAAAGGTTGAAGAATTTGCTGAAACCGACCTAGAATCAATACAATCGGTGCCTCCTGTTATTCAGAAGCCATTAGCTTCGGCAACCTATGCAATACCTGAGGTGGAGAAAAAGATAATTGGAATTTTACAAATTGACGAGGAGGAATTAGCAGCTGAACTGGATGAAATTAAGCGAAATGCTTCTTTGATGCAACAGATTAGTGGTCAAAGCAAGCCAAAATTGGTAGTGGAATCGGAGGAAGTCGAAATTCCTGTAAAGCCAATTCAAACTATTCAGCCAGTTGTAAGTCAAAAAGTTCCTGAAAAGCAAGTTGAAGTGAACCAAGCACTTTCAATTAATGACCAATTGAAGGAAACTAAAGTTGAAGTAAGCGATAGCTTATCAGCCGGTCCAATTAAGGATCTGAAAAAAGCCATTGGGATTAATGACCGCTTTTTATTTATCAATGATTTATTTAATGGAGATGAATCTGTTTTTGAAAGAAGTATCAAAACAATTAATAGTTTTTCTATTTGGCCAGAAGCAGACTATTGGATTCGAAGGGAGTTAAAGACAAAGTTGGGTTGGAAAGAAGATAGTTTAACTGTTCAATATTTTGATCAATTGGTTAGAAGACGATTTTCCTGAATAAATTGAATTATTTTTTTACTAGCTCCTGCATTTGCATAAACAAATTGTTTGGATGCGATGCCTTTCGCTTTTGCCTCATCTTCTCGTTCCCATAATAATTTTAAAACGGATTCTAGTTCTAGCGCATTTTCTATAGAAATTCCTCCACCACTCTCCACTAGTCCGATGGCTTCAGCGTATTTTTTATATTCTGGACCAAAAATTACGGGCTTACCAAATACAGCAGCTTCTATAACATTGTGAACGCCGTCGGCCCCAAAGCCACCTCCCACATAGGTTATGTCTGCATAGTGGTAAAGCCTAGAAAGCATTCCTACATTATCTATAATGAGTAAGTTAGTAGAAATATTTTTGTCAACTGGCGCGTTGATTAAATCTGTATAAAGCAACGCATTGGAAAATCTTTTTTTCATTTGTTGAATATTTCCAATGTCAGTTTCATGCGGAGCAATAATAAATTTTATTTGTGGATTGGCTTTCACGTAATGGATAAATTCTGTCTCATCTTCCTCCCATGTACTACCAGCAACGATTACCCTATTATTTTCACAATATTTTTCAATGATTGAAATCGGTTCAAATTTTTCAGCAATTTCAATTACCCGATCAAACCTAGTATCTCCAGTAATCAGTACTTTTTCATTGATTGCTAAGGAAGAAAGCAATTGTAGAGAATTTTCATTCTGAACAAAAAAATAAGTAATCGATGATAACATTTCTCTCCAAAGACTTCCGTACCATTTAAAAAAAGGTTGAGCATTTCTAAAGATGCCTGATATTAGTAAAACAGGAATTTTTCTTTGATTGAATTCATGTAAATAGTGATCCCAGAATTCATATTTTATCCATAAAACCAATGATGGGTTGATAGCATCTACCATTTTTTTTGCATTAGCAGCACCATCAAACGGTAAATAATAGATTTGATCTGCACCTTTATAATTTTTCATCGCCTCATATCCTGATGCCGAAAAAAAAGTAATTACAATGAAAATTGAAGGATAGGATTTTTTAAGTGACTCTACTAAGGGTCTTCCCTGTTCGAATTCTCCTACGCTAGAACAATGCATCCATACAACCTGCTGAGTTGAGGGGAGTTGGTTGGCTCGGATGGTAGAAAATATATTTTTTCTACCTTGTAAACCAAGCCTGGCTTTAGTATTAAATAATGCGGCTACCCTAAATGCCATGGCATAAAGCGCTAAGAAAAGCTCGTAAAATAATTTAGCCAATGGTGATTTTTTAACAAATCTAATAGCAATTTTTTAATATATTGTAACCTAATTGAAACCCAAGCCCTCCAACTTGATGCTAATTCGCGAATTACTATCTTTGCAATCCCTAAAAATGAATCTATGAGGCCGCTGCAAATGGTAGATACCAAAACTCAGTTCCAGAAAATACAACCTCAAATTGAAGCAGCTGTTTTGGCGGTGCTAGAAAGTTCCCAGTTTATAGGAGGTAAGGTGGTAAATGATTTTGCGACTAATCTGGCAACTTATAATGGAGTTAAGCATGTAATTCCCTGTGCCAATGGGACTGATGCCCTTCAGATTGCCTTTATGGCATTAGATCTTCAGCCAGGTGACGAAGTGATTACACCTTCCTTTACTTACATTGCTACCGTAGAAGCTGCTGCATTATTGAAGTTGAAGCCAGTATTTGTTGAAGTGAATCCTGTCACTTTTTGTATGGAGGCAAGTTCAATTGAAAAAGTGATCACCCCTAAAACTAAAGCCATTGTTCCTGTTCACTTATATGGTCATGCCGCTGAGATGGAGAAAATAATGGCTATTGCAGCAAAGCATAACTTATTTGTTGTAGAAGATAATGCACAAGCTATTGGTTGTAAGTATACCTTCAGTAATGGAACCACTATTAAAACAGGTGCCATTGGTCATATCGGTTGTACCTCTTTTTATCCTTCCAAAAACTTGGGAGCTTATGGAGACGGTGGGGCTATCACTACCAATGATGATCAATTGGCAGAAAAAATAAAAATGATTGCAGCTCATGGTCAGAGTAAAAGATATTATCACGATATGGTAGGAGTTAATTCAAGATTAGATGCCATTCAGGCGGCTATTCTCTCTATTAAATTAACCTACTTGGATCAATACAATGAAGCCCGTAAAAAAGCAGCTGATTATTATAACAATGCTTTTAAAGAATTAGCTATGCTTGATTTGCCAAAATCAGCTGCTTATAGTAGCCACGTATATCATCAATATACGCTCGTTTTAAATGATCGTACTAAGGAAGGCGTTAGTAGGGATGGCCTTCATCAACACCTTACTGACAAAGGGATTCCATCTATGATCTATTATCCTGTGGCTTGTCATCGACAAAAAATGTTTGATTCTTTTGGTGGCAACACATTCAATTTACCGGTTACGGATTGGTTATCAGAAAGAGTAATTTCTCTTCCCATTCATACAGAATTAGATACCGAACAACAGGATTTTATTATTTCAAATGTATTAGATTACCTCCATTCAAAATAAATAAAATGAAAATAGCAGTAATAGGCACTGGGTATGTAGGATTGGTCACAGGAACATGTTTTGCAGAAACGGGTAACGATGTTATCTGTGTAGATATTGATCAATCAAAAGTTGAAAAATTATCTTCTGGTCATATCACTATTTATGAGCCAGGACTAGAAAAAATATTTTTAAAGAACCAAAAGGATAAGCGATTGAGTTTCACTACCTCTTTGTCAGAAGGTATTAAGGATGCTCAAGTTATTTTTCTTGCACTTCCTACTCCTCCAGGAGAAGATGGTAGTGCTGATTTAAAATATATTTTGGGAGTGGCAAAAGAATTGGGCACATTAATTAAAAAAGGAGATTATAAGGTTATCATTGATAAGAGTACGGTGCCAGTTGGAACAGCAGAAAAAGTTAGGAAAGCTTTGATGGACAATGGAGGTATTGAAGGAACCGTTGATATCGTTAGTAATCCTGAATTTTTGAGAGAAGGGGTAGCTGTGGAAGACTTTATGAAACCGGACAGGGTGGTGATTGGTACTTCCTCTGAAAAAGCTAAAATTATATTGAGTGAATTATACGCTCCTTTTGTTCGCCAAGGAAATCCGATTATTTTTATGGATGAAAAAAGTGCTGAGCTGACTAAATATGCGGCGAATTCTTTTTTAGCAATGAAAATTACTTTCATGAATGAGATAGCCCAACTCTGTGAATTGCTTGGAGCCGATGTGGATATGGTGCGAAGGGGCATTGGAAGTGATGATCGAATTGGAAAACGTTTTTTATTTCCAGGTATTGGTTATGGTGGAAGTTGCTTTCCAAAAGATGTGCAGGCCCTTGCAAAATCATCTACTGAAGTTGGATATGATTTTAAAATATTAGCGGCAGTGATGGATGTAAATGAAAAGCAAAAGTTACATTTGATTCCAAGCATTAAGGCCTATTTTAATAATGAGTTGAGGGGTAAGAAAATAGCGTTGTGGGGATTAGCTTTTAAGCCCAATACGGATGATATTCGCGAAGCTCCCGCCCTATATTTAATAGAGGCCTTGTTGGCTGCAGGTGCTACTGTTGCTGCTTTTGATCCAGAAGCGATGCAAAATGTAAAACAGTTGGTTGGGGAAACAATTTCTTTTGTTGAAAATCAATATGAAGCATTACAAGATGCAGATGCGCTGGTCATAGCAACGGAATGGAGTGAATTTAGAACGCCTAATTTTGATAGAATAAGCTCTTTGCTTAAAAATAAAGCGATTTTCGATGGACGCAATCTCTTTGATTTAAATAAGATGGGAGATTTGGGCTATCATTATGTAAGTATCGGCAGGAAAGTGATTGCGAATAAATAATAAATTCAGCATTTTTAATTTACAAATTATATGTCATCAAAACGTGTATTGATAACTGGAGCTGCTGGTTTTTTGGGTTCTCACCTTTGTGATAAATTTATTAAGGAGGGTTATTCAGTATTAGGAATGGATAATTTGATTACGGGAGATTTGAAAAACATAGAGCATCTTTTTAAATTAAAAGAGTTTGAATTTTATGAGCACGATGTCTCCAAATACATACATGTATCTGGAGAGCTAGATTATATTTTACATTTTGCATCGCCAGCTAGTCCGATAGATTATTTAAAAATCCCTATTCAAACATTAAAGGTGGGTTCTTTAGGAACGCATAATTGTTTGGGACTGGCGCTATCAAAAAAAGCAAGAATATTAGTGGCTAGTACCAGCGAAGTATATGGCGATCCGTTGGTGCATCCTCAAAATGAATCTTATTGGGGAAATGTAAATCCTGTTGGCCCAAGGGGAGTTTATGATGAAGCCAAAAGATTTCAGGAAGCTATCACGATGGCTTATCATACTTTTCATCACCTAGAAACCAGAATTGTAAGAATATTTAATACCTACGGACCAAGAATGCGATTAAATGATGGACGTGCTTTACCCGCTTTCATTGGACAAGCTTTGCGAGGAGAGGAGTTAACAGTGTTTGGAGATGGTAGTCAAACGAGGAGTTTCTGTTATGTGTCGGATTTGGTGGAAGGGATCTACCGCTTATTACTTAGCGACTATGCCCAACCGTTAAACATAGGCAACCCCGATGAAATTTCTTTGAAAGATTTTGCAGAAGAAATTATCCAACTCTCTGGAACCGATAAACAAATTGTTTACAAACCTTTGCCAACTGATGATCCTAAGCAACGTCAACCTGATATTTCAAAGGCTAAGGAAGTATTGGGTTGGCAGCCAACTATTGGCAGAAAAGAGGGGCTAAAAATCACTTACGACTATTTTAAGTCCTTGCCAAAAGAAGAACTGTATAAATTCCCCAAAGAATTCTCCAAGACGGTAAAATAGCCCTTGCAAAAAAAATTAGTGGCTGGTGCAACTGTAAAAGATTAGATTATTTTACATATTGAATAATAAAATAATATTTTTACAAAAAAATACAAAGGTCCCTTTTGTTATTTGGCAATAAGAGATTTTTATTCAATGGTAAAGGATGTAAAGTATATGTATCAAGAATTACTCAATAAAAATAAGCAACTCGCAGTGATTGGATTAGGCTATGTAGGACTTCCGATTGCATTAGCATTTGCAAAAAAAATCAAAGTAATTGGTTTTGATAGTAATCCAAAAAGAGTGGACATGTTGAAAAACAACATTGATCCAAGTCAAGAATTAGAAAAAGAAGCTTTTGAGAATAGTGATATCGAATTTTCAGCAGATCTAGCAACTTTAAAAAAGGCCAATTTCTTTATTATAGCGGTACCTACCCCAGTAGATGATCATAATATTCCCTATCTAGTACCTATTCAAAAAGCTTGTGAATCGATTGGAAAAGTTATCAAGAAGGGAGATTATGTGGTATTTGAAAGTACCGTATATCCGGGATGTACAGAAGAAGATTGTATTCCCATCATTGAAAAAATTTCAGGTTTAAAAAATATTATTGATTTTAAAAGTGGTTATTCTCCCGAAAGAATTAATCCAGGTGATAAGGAACATACCCTTGATAAGATCATTAAAATTGTTAGTGGCTGCGACAAAGAAAGTTTAGACCAAATTGAATTGGTTTATGAGCTAGTAGTTTCCGCAGGAATCCATAAAGCTTCTAGTATAAAGGTAGCCGAGGCTGCTAAAGTAATTGAAAATACGCAGCGTGATTTAAACATAGCGCTGATGAATGAACTGTCGATAATTTTTGACAGAATGGGTATCAATACCTACGAAGTATTGGAGGCTGCGGGTACAAAATGGAATTTTCTAAAATTTCAGCCTGGTTTAGTAGGTGGACATTGCATTGGTGTAGATCCCTATTATCTTACTTACAAATCAAGGGAATTAGGACACGACAGCCAGGTGGTTTTGGCTGGAAGATTTATTAATGATGGCATGGCAAGTTATATTGCAAAAAAAATCTTACAACATATCATTATTCACAATGGTAATATTAAGCTAACTAAGGTATTGGTGATGGGGGCTACTTTTAAAGAAAATGTAAGTGATATAAGAAATAGCAAGGTAGCTGATGTGATAAAGGAACTGAAATCATTTTTAGTCAATGTGGATATTACAGACCCCTATGCGAAAAGTGAGGAGCTTTCTGCATTGTATGGTTTTGAGCTAACGGATAAATTAGCAGATGACTATGACGCGGTACTTATAGCGGTTCCTCACCAAGCCTACAAAAATCTGGATGATGATTATTTTACAAGCATCTCTAAACCCTCAGCAATGATTGCAGATATAAAAGGTATTTTCAGAGACAAAATTCACAACAGACATTATTGGAGTCTTTAGTGATTTAAATAATTGAATTTTTATAAATCAAATTTGCATTAATCATGACTTCTTCTTTTCATTCAAAAGACATCAGTCAGGAAAGTTTTTTGGTAACAGGTGGAGCTGGTTTTATCGGAAGTCATATAGCCGCCTATCTACTAAGCAATGGAGCAAAAAAAGTAAGGGTATTGGATAATTTAGTGAACGGTTTTCAAAGTAACCTTGATTTACTTCGTTCTTATTCTTCTTTTGAATTTATGGAAGGAGATATTAGAAATCAGGATACCTGTTTAAATGCTTGTAGAGATATCAATTATATTAGTCATCAGGCTGCAGTAGGCTCTGTGCCTCGTTCGATCAAGGAGCCAGTATACTTTAACGAAGTAAATGTTGGCGGCTTTGTAAATATGTTGAAAGCAGCTGCTGATAATAACGTAAGCCAATTTGTATATGCATCTTCTTCCTCCGTATATGGTGATGAGCCGAAGCTTCCTAAAATAGAGGGCCGGCTGGGTAATTGTCTTTCGCCGTATGCCGCTACAAAAAAAACGAATGAATTATATGCTAATGTATTTGCTCAAGTGTATGGTTTAAATTTGCTAGGCTTTCGTTATTTCAATATTTTTGGGCCTCAACAGGATCCTGACGGAGATTATGCAGCAGTGATTCCATTATTTATAAAAGGTATTTTGAAAGAAACTCCTGTATTTATTAATGGAGATGGCGAGCAAACTAGAGATTTTACACCTGTAGAAAATGCTGTTCAAATAAATATACTGGGTATGTTGTCTGAAAAAAATGAAGCGTTGAATAAAGTGTACAATGTAGCAATGGGAGAAAGTTTTTCTGTCAACTATCTTTTTAATTTTTGTAAAAAATATTTACAAAGTAATTTCGAAGCTAGTTACAGGGAATCTAGAGTAGGAGATATTAGGAATTCATTGGCAGATATTTCTCTGGCCAAAAATTTATTGGGCTATTCCCCCACTAAAAATTTTGAACAGGGTTTAATTGAAACGATTGAGTTTTTTAAAGACAAATATTCAATAACGCATCCTTAATTCGTATTAAATACTAACCACCAATTTAATTTATATAAAAATCTTTTTAATGCCTATTATCCAAACCGATTTCCCTGATTTGTTAATTGTTGAACCACAAGTTTTTGAAGACAGTAGAGGTTATTTTTACGAAAGCTATAACGAGAGGGCTTTTTCCGCACAGGGTATCACTATGAAATTTGTTCAGGATAATCAGGCTAGATCATCTTATGGCGTAATACGAGGTTTACATTTCCAATTACCTCCTTTTGCACAAACTAAATTGATAAGAGCATTGTCGGGAAGTATTTTAGATGTTGCAGTAGATATCAGAAAAGGATCGCCAACTTACGGTAAGGTATTTTCAATTGAGTTAACTGCTGAAAATAAAAAGCAATTATTGGTACCTAAAGGTTTTGCACATGGCTATTCTGTTTTAAGTGAAACAGCGGAGGTGATGTACAAGTGTGACGAATTTTATAATAAGCAAAGTGAAGGAGGGTTATTGTATAGTGATTCAAAGCTGGCTATTGATTGGGGTATTCCAGTATCTAAGGCCATTGTTGCAGAAAAAGATTTGCTGCTTCCAGGAATCGAAAAATTCGAAAGTAATTTTATTTTTTAATAGCCATTTTTCATGTCGAATAAAAAAATCGTTTTAGTAACTGGAGCAAATGGACAATTAGGGAGCGAAATGCAGAAGCTTTCTGTTCATTATCCTGAATATGAATTTTTATTTGTTACAAGGAATGAATTACCAATTGATGACGAGAAAGCGCTAGCAAATTTTTTTTCAACTCAACGAATTGATTATTGTGTCAATTGTGCAGCCTATACAGCTGTTGACAAAGCAGAGACAGATTCAGAAAAAGCTTTTATTATCAATGGATTTGCAGTAGGTAATTTGGCAAAGTATTGCAAATCACAGGGCGCCCCTTTCATTCATATTTCTACAGATTATGTATTTGATGGAACTGGCACCAGTCCTTACAAGGAAGCGGATACAGTAAATCCAGTCAACTTGTATGGAGCATCAAAGTTAAAAGGTGAACAGCTTGCAATAGAGCATAATCCCGATTCAATTATCATTCGAACCTCTTGGGTGTATTCTTTTAGTGGAAATAATTTTGTAAAGACAATGCTTCGTCTAATGAAAGAAAGAGAAAGCATTCAAGTGGTTAGCGATCAGATGGGCTGTCCTACTTATGCGGCAGATTTAGCTTCAGCTATTATGCAAATAATTGACCAGTTAAAGCAATCTCCATCTATTTTGAATCAAGTGAGAGCAATAGGACAAATATTTAATTATTCTAATCAAGGAGTAATTAATTGGCACCAATTTGCTTTAGCTATTAAGGAGCTTTCTGGAAGTAGTTGTGCGGTGAATCCAATACTTTCTTCCCAGTATCCTACGCCTGCAAAACGTCCTTCTTACTCAGTGATGGATACCAGTAAGATTCAACAAACTTTCCATATAACTATTCCTAATTGGAAAGACAGCCTCCAAAAATGTGTTAAGCTTTTACTTGGGTAAGTAAATAGTTTACTTCTTCTTTCTTTCGTTGGAGGTATTTTCTGGAGAGTATAACTTGAGGCTAAGTTCGAAATCAGCTATTGGAGGGATTTCTTTTTTAAAATACTTTTTTAGCCAACTTTCATAAAGGAACTAGGTTATTTTTGATTGGCTAAGGGAGAAACCTAAAAAAAGGCTAACTAATCCTTGATATTTTCTGATTTATATTCCTTTTCCATTTACTTTTGTTCCTTTATTTCTTATATGCTTCCCAGATAACATGTATAAGATGTTTTTTTACCAAAAAATCAAGTGTAGTGTCAACTAAAGTGAATAAAGTGACAGCAGCAGGTTTGCTAGTTGCTTTGGGTATTATTTATGGAGATATCGGAACATCTCCCTTGTACGTTTTCAATGCGATTATAAATAGTAAAGAGATCTCTGAGTTACTAGTGGTGGGAGGACTTTCTTGTATTATTTGGACACTAACTCTTCAGACAACATTAAAGTATGTAGTACTTACATTGAAGGCAGATAATAAAGGGGAGGGGGGGATTTTTTCATTGTACACTTTGGTAAGACGTCAAAAAAAATGGCTGGTTATTCCAGCTATGATTGGTGGAGCGGCCTTGCTTGCCGATGGGATGATAACTCCCGCGATCTCGGTGGCCTCTTCCATTGAAGGGCTTAAACAAATTGATGCATTTAAAGATATCAGCCAGCTGCAGATCATTTATATTGTACTTAGTATTCTTGCCTTATTATTTTTTCTTCAAAAGTTCGGTACAGCATCCATAGGAAAATTATTTGGTCCAATAATGATGATCTGGTTTACGATGCTCGCTATTTTGGGTATCATTCATTTCCAAGATGACCTGAGTGTTTTTAAAGCATTCAATCCATATTATGCTGTAAAATTATTAACGGTGTATCCTAAAGGATTTTGGATATTAGGAGCTGTTTTTCTTTGTACAACAGGAGCAGAAGCTCTTTACAGTGATCTTGGGCATTGCGGTCGAGCTAATATTCGATATTCATGGGTTTTTGTAAAGGCTTGTTTAATCATTAATTATTTAGGTCAAGGAGCTTGGTTATTGGCTACTTTCAAGGGACAAGTAATTACCGATGAAATAATTAAGGGAGGATTTAATCCTTTTTTTGGAGTAATGAGTGATCAGTTCAGATTGATTGGATTGGTGATTGCTACTTTTGCTGCCATCATTGCTAGCCAGGCATTAATTAGTGGCTCATTTACACTTATCAGTGAGGCGATACGATTAAATCTTTGGCCACGCATGAAGATCAATTATCCTTCAGAGGCGAAGGGGCAGTTATTTATACCAGGTATTAATTTATTGCTTTTTGTAGGCTGCTGCACTATTGTTCTTTATTTTAAATCGGCTAGTGCAATGGAAGCTGCTTATGGACTAGCGATTACCTTGTGCATGTTATCTACCTCTATTTTGTTTGCTAATTATTTGGTGTCTAAGAGAACTAATTCATTACTCATTTATTTATACCTATTTGTTTATCTAACATTAGAGTGCGTATTTCTATTCGCCAATTTGGATAAATTTCCTCATGGAGGATATATAGCTGTGATGGTGGGCGGAGGCTTATTTATAGTGATGTATGTTTGGTTTCGTAGTAGAAAAATTAAAAATAGATATGTTGAGTTTGTAAGGATGGAAGAATATATCCCCAAATTAGAAGAATTGAGTAACGATAATTCTGTTCCTAAATATGCAACTCATTTGGTGTATATGACCAGTGCCAATAATCCTAAAGAAATTGAGCATAAGATTATCTATTCCATTTTAAGTGGTAAACCTAAACGTGCAGATATTTTTTGGTTTGTACACGTTGATACCCTCGATGAGCCTTATACCAGTGAATATATTGTGGAGCATATTATTCCCAATGATATTATTAGAGTTGAATTTAGATTAGGATTTAGAGTGGCTCCTCGTGTAAATCTGATGTTTAAAAAGGTAGTAGAAGATTTGGTGGCCAATAAAGAGGTAAATGTAATGAGTAGATATGAAAGCCAGCAGCGTAATAATGAAGTAGGAGATTTCCAATTTGTAGTGATGGAAAAATTCTTAGCACAGGATAATGAACTTCCTTTCATGGAGCGTATTATTATGCAATTATATTTCTGGATAAAAGAAGTTTCTTTAAGTGAAGAAAAAGGTTTTGGACTCCAACAAAGTAATGTGGTGGTAGAAAAATATCCTTTGATTGTAGCGCCAGTTAGTAAAATAAAACTATCTAGAATTTATACAGATGAGGACGAGTAAAAGCTAAGCTTGTAGAATTTAGCTATTGTTCTTATTAATTGTTAGTAAATTTCTAAGTAAGTATCAATATGAAAACTATCACTCCTGAAGAACTGGTTAAATGGATGAATGAAAAGATCAGTATTCAATTGATTGATGTTAGAGAACACTATGAACATGAAGATTTCAATATCGGTGGAACACTCATTCCGCTCGGAGAACTTACCCAGTATTTAGACAACATTGAAAAAGAATTACCGGTAATAGTATATTGCCAAAAAGGAATTAGAAGTCATATCGCAATCCAAAGGCTAGAAAATAAATTTCCTTTTGAAAATCTTTATAATTTGATAGGTGGAATGGACGAGTGGAGAAGGAAGATAACCTATTAATTTTCCCTTTTAATTTTTATTGTTAATTTCAATAGTTAATTTAGGTAAAAGAATTAACTCCCTCCATGTCATCGACCCTTGTTTATATTATTGTTGGGTATCTATTACTTTTGCTAGTGGCCTATTTGGTTCAAGAGAGATTTATTTTCAAACCTGAAAAGCTGAAACAAAATTTCAAGTACCATTATCAAGCTCCTTTTCGGGAATTGTTTTTTGATATTGAACCAGGAGTAAGCATCAATGGGCTTCATTTTTATGTAGAAAAGCCATTAGGATTAGTTTTGTATTTTCACGGCAATAGTAGAAGTATCAAAGGATGGGCAAAGTATGCTACTGATTTTTTCAGATATAATTATGATGTTGTTTTGGTGGATTATAGAGGTTTTGGAAAAAGTACGGGCAAGCGCAGTGAAAAAGATATGATGAGTGATATGCAGTTTGTATATAACCGATTGGCCGCAAGCTATAAAGAAAACCATTTGATTATTTACGGAAGAAGTCTGGGTAGTGGTTTTGCAGCACATTTAGCTAGTGAGAATAAACCACGCTATCTTATTTTAGATGCGCCTTATTTTAGTTTTAAACAAGTAGCAGAAAGGTTTTTACCGATTCTTCCTATGAAGTTTTTACTTCGATTTCATATACGGACAGATAAATGGTTACCGAAAGTAAATTGTCATACCTACCTTATTCACGGAACGAATGACTGGTTAATTCCCATCAGCAATAGTGAAAAATTACTTGCCCTTAATCCAAGAAAAGTTACTTTAATCCGAATAAAAGGGGGTGGACACAATGATTTACCTTCTTTTCCAGAATACCATAATTTTTTACGGGATATTTTGAAAAGCTAATTGTTCTGAACTGTTAGTAACTTGCACGCATTGTAAAAAATGCAATTTATCTTGATGAAAAAGAAAATACTTCGGTGGACGAAAATTTTTGTTTTATTTTATTGCATTGTGGGCATAGCCTTGTATTATTTGCAAGATTATTTTTTATTTCATCCAACTGTTTTACCTAGAAATTATCAGTATCATTTCAATGTCCCTTTTTCAGAAGTAGAAATCCCTTTCAACAAGACAGACACGCTCAATATGGTGAAGTTTACACCGGTAGATTCTGTGAGAAAAGGGGTGGTGATATATTTTCATGGTAATAGAGAAAATATAAATCGGTTTGCAAAATTTTCAACCAATTTCACGAAACTTGGTTACGAAGTGTGGATGGCAGATTATCCTGGGTATGGAAAATCAGTGGGTAATAGGACTGAAAAAATATTATATCAGCAGTCCATTCAGCTATATAAAATGGCCTCTAGTAAATATGCAAAGAATAGTATAGTGATTTATGGAAAGTCCTTTGGTACTGGAATTGCAGCTTATTTAGCAGCTGAATATGACTGCAAGCAATTAATTCTTGAAACACCTTATTACAGTATTCCTGATTTATTGGGCGCTTATACTTTGATTTATCCAATCCAAAGGATGTCGAAATATAAAATTCCAACTTACCAATATTTGAAAGACATTAAAGTACCCATTACTATTTTTCATGGAACAGATGACTGGGTCATTCCTTATAGTTGTGCAGAAAAATTAAAAGAAGTGTTGAAAACAACTGATCAATTTGTTACGATAGAGAAAGGATCACATAATGATTTAAATGACTTTCCCCTGTATCATCAAAAGCTAGATTCTTTGTTAAAGCTCTGAAAGTAAGACGGTAGCTTTGGTTATTTTTAGTTGATAATTTCCCCCAATCTTAAGTGCATAATTTTCTTTTTCATGGCTAACAGGAAAATGATAGCAAACTGGGTAATCATACTCTTTTACAATATCATTGATTACCTCCTCCACTTTTTTACCAAAGGGTCTTTCAGTGTCTTTTACAGCTGAGAACCCACCTACAATTAATCCAGCAAGATTTGTCAGTATTCCGCTTCTTTTTAATTGATGCAACATCCTATCTGTGCTGTAAATCAGTTCCCCTATATCTTCAATAAAAAGTATTTTATTTTTTGTTTTAATCGCTGACTTCGTTCCAATGAGATGGGTAATTAGAGAAAGATTTCCTCCAATTAATTCTCCTTTTGCCAACCCCAATTTATTAAACAGGTGCGCCTTGGCGGAATATTTTGCCTTTTTACCTAAAAGCGCTTTGTGTAGAGAGTTAGTAAAATCATTTTCCCCTTTGTTAAATGCAGCAGCCATGGGGGCATGTAAAGTGGAGATTTTAAAATTACTATTAATATGTGCGTGTAATACGGTTATATCACTGAATCCAATGATCCATTTAGGATTCTTTTTAAATCGAGTGAAATCTAGTTGGTCAATAATTCTAGTCACTCCATACCCCCCTCTTCCACAAAGAATGGCTGTAATGCTCTCGTCATCGAGCATTGCTTGTAATTCATTTAAGCGTTGTTCATCAGTACCTGAAAAATAGTTTTTTGATTTGCTACCTAATGTTTTACCTACCATTACTTCAAATCCCCATTGCTGAAGGGTTTCAATGCAAGTTTGCGCTTTTTCTCTTGGCATATAACCTGCAGGGCAGGTAATGGCAATTCTATCACCTTTTTTTAAGTAGGGGGGCGTTTTAGTCATTTTAAAGAATTGGTTTGAATCTTTTTAGAATCAGTTAACAATTTAAGAATTACCTGCCATTTACAATAAAATTGTTTTTATTGGAATATTTCAATAATGCATACCTGCCCGATGGTATTTACTTTATGATAACTATGAAATGTAAAACAGCTGCTTAATTTGGCCTGAGTATTCAATCTGTTGGGTTGAAGTAAAAATGGGAGTAGAGAATGAATGATAATAAAACCTCGATTTTTAAGCTATTTTTTGATTGTTTGGGTAATGTACTTGCTTTAGGTAAATTTGCATGGTCTAGATGGGGAGTATTAAATGAGATCAATCCCTCCCAGTATCTGAGAAGTAGTTTTTAAATAAAGCTAAACTGCTAAAGTACTAAACACTTAGTTTTTTGAACTAAGCACAACAATAATAAATTTATGACTGATCCAAAACGATATTTAATTACTTCTGCATTGCCTTATGCTAATGGACCTAAGCATATTGGACATTTAGCAGGGGCATATTTGCCAGCTGATATTTATGTACGTTATCTACGTGCTAAAAAGAAAGATGTGGTGTATGTATGTGGAAGTGATGAGCATGGTGCAGCGATTACTATCCAGGCAATGAAAGAAAAGACTACGCCTAAGGAAATTGTAGATAAATACCATGCTATGTTAAAAAGCAATATGGCTGACTTAGGTATTTCCTTTGATATTTATCATCGGACTTCTGAAATATTGCATCATGAAACAGCACAAGAATTTTTTACTTTACTGAATAATCATGGAGATCTTGAAGTTAAGGAGTCTGAACAATTTTTTGATACGGAAGCAAATACATTTTTAGCAGATCGTTATATTGTAGGAACCTGTCCTGTTTGCTCTAGCGATAATGCTTTTGGAGATCAGTGCGAAAAATGTGGTACTTCATTGAGCCCAGATGAGTTGATTAACCCAAGAAGTACATTGAGTGGAAATACTCCTGTAAAAAAGTTAACTAAGCATTGGTATTTACCATTGAATCGTCACGAAGATTTTTTGCGTAAATGGATACTTGAAGCGCATCAACAAGATTGGAAGGCAAATGTATTAGGGCAGTGTAAAAGTTGGCTAGATATAGGTTTGCAGCCAAGAGCAGTGACGAGGGATTTGGATTGGGGGATTGCTTTGCCAGCTGATGTTGAAGGAGGAAAAGGTAAGGTTTTATATGTTTGGTTTGATGCACCTATTGGATATATTAGCGCCACCAAACAGTGGGCTATCGATAATGATAAAGATTGGAAACCTTATTGGTATAATGATGATACCAAGTTGGTACATTTTATAGGAAAGGACAATATTGTTTTTCATGCCATCATTTTTCCTGTGATGTTGAAATTGCATGGCAATATTTTACCAGAAAATGTTCCAAGCAATGAATTCATGAATTTGGAAGGCGATAAGATGAGTACGAGTCGGGGTTGGAGTATTGAAATGGATGACTATATCAATGACTTTGTGAAGAAAGAAAATGGCGGTGATCAAATGGTAGATGCTTTGAGATATTATTTAACCGCGATTGCTCCTGAAACAAAAGATAGTGAGTTTACATGGAAAGGATTTCAGGATTCAGTGAAAGGAGAATTGGTTGATGTATTTGGAAATTTTGTGAATAGAGCTTTTGTATTGATGCATAAGTTATGTAAGGGAAAAGTTCCTCCAATCCATTCAGATGTTTTGGATGAAGCAGATAAAACTTTATTTGCTGAATTGACAAATACTAAAGTGCGTATAGAAAATTTAATAGAATCTTATAAATTTAGAGATGCATTATTTGAAGTGATTGATTTAGCTAGAAAGGGAAATAAATATATGCAGGACAAAGAACCATGGATTGTTGCAAAGCAAGTGGGAGATAATGGTCAGCCTACCCTCGAAGCTCAAAAGTCAATTGACAATTGTTTGCATATTTGCTTACAGTTAACTGCTAATCTTGCGGTTTTTGTTAATCCATTCTTACCATTTGCAGCTAAAAAAATGTGCTACATGATGAAGGTGGTTGATAAAATATTGGATTGGGAAAATGCAGGTTCAGCCAAGTTATTGAGTGTTGGATATTCATTGAGAGAACCTCAATTACTGTTTAGAAAAATAGAGGATACTGAAGTGGCGGAGCAGGTAGAAAAATTAAAATTAAAAAGTCAACAGATTAAAATGGAAAATGAAAAAAGTCAATCAGTAGGCGCTGCCAGTTCCACAGAAGCGCAACCATCGAATGCTGCGGATATTAAAAAGGTGATTACTGAAATAAATTTTGATGATTTTGCCAAGCTCGATTTGAAAGTGGGAACAATAGTAACTGCTGAAAAAGTTGCCAAGGCGGATAAATTATTAAAGTTGGAAGTAGATATGGGTAGTGAAGTGCGGACCATTGTAAGTGGTATTGCATTACATTTTTCGCCAGAGCAATTAATCGGACAACAGGTGGTGGTAGTGGCTAATCTTGCCCCAAGAAAAATGAGGGGAATTGAAAGCAATGGAATGATTTTATTGGCTGAAGACAAGTCAGGTAAACTGCATTTTGTAAGTCCAACCAATGTAATTGATAATGGAAGTGGCGTAAGTTAGCATAATGCAACTGAGCTGAAAAGACGATTTATAAAAAAGACATTTTCTTTTAAAATGACTCAATAAAACAGGCTGTAAAGGCCTGTTTTTATTTTTTATGATGCTTTTAGAAAATGTCTTAATTTCGGATAGTGAAAATAGTTGTTTAGCTAACTAAATTTTTAATCCCTTTGGGATAAAACATCCAACATGCAAAGAATTATAAAAAAAGTGGCGGTTTTGGGAAGTGGCGTTATGGGAAGTAAAATTGCCTGTCATTTTGCAGGTATTGGCGTTCAGGTATTGTTATTAGATATATTGTCTCCCTCAGCTGAGGCTGATAAGGGGTCAACTGCCCAGCGAAACCAAGTGGTTAATGATGCGTTATCAACTGCATTAAAATCCAACCCTTCTCCTGTATTTACTAAAGAAGCCGCAAAGAAAATTAAGACGGGCAACTTTACTGATAACATGAAAGATATTGCTTCTTGTGATTGGGTAATAGAAGTAGTGGTGGAAAGACTAGATATTAAGCAGTCAGTATTTACAGAAGTAGAAAAATATAGAACTCATGGTACTTTAATTACTTCTAATACATCGGGTATACCTATCCATTTAATGACTGCCGGAAGAAGTGATGATTTTAAAAAACATTTTTGTGGTACTCATTTCTTTAATCCTCCTCGTTATTTAAGGTTACTAGAAATTATACCTACTCCTGATACAGATCCTGCTGTAATTTCTTTTTTATTGAATTATGGAGATTTGTTTTTGGGAAAAACAACTGTTCTATGCAAGGACACTCCTGCATTTATAGCTAATCGTATTGGCGTTTTTGGTATGATGGCTATTATGAATGCGATGGAAAAATTGCAGTTATCAATTGATGAAATCGAGGCCTTGACAGGTCCAATTATTGGCAGACCAAAATCTGCTACTTTTAGAACAGCCGATGTGGTGGGAATAGATACGCTGGTTAAAGTTGCAAACGGAGTGTATGAAAATTGTTTGCAAGATGAGGCAAGAGAAAAATTTGTTATTCCTGGTTGGCTTAATAAAATGGTTGAAAATAAATGGCTCGGTGATAAAACGAAGCAAGGGTTTTTCAAAAAAATGGCTCCAAATGAAAAGGGAGAAAAGCAAATTCATGTGTTGAATTTAACAAGTCTTGAATATGAGCCAAGAAAAAAACCAAAGTTTACAACTTTGGAAACAGCCAAACCAATCGAAGATTTACCAACCAGACTCAAAGCATTATGTAGCGGAACGGATAAGGCAGGTGAGTTTTATCGTTTATTTCATTACCATCTATTTTCTTATATCTCTCATCGTATACCTGAAATTACCAATGAATTATATAGAGTGGATGATGGAATGATGGCCGGATTTGGTTGGGAGGTCGGTGCATTTGAAAGTTGGGATATATTGGGTGTTGCAAAAACTATTGCAGCAATGAAGGAGGGTGGTTATAAGGTAGCTGATTGGGTAGAAGAAATGTTGGCAGCAGGAGTGACTAGTTTTTATAAAGTGGAAAATGGCAAACGTTTTTTCTATGATATTTCTACTAAGGCTTATGCGGAAATGCCTGGAGGTACAGCATTTATAGTGATGAAAAATTTTGCTGGTCAAACCGTTTGGAAAAATAGTGCTTGCAGAACTTATCATTTAGGCGATGATGTTCTTGGCTTAGAGTGGTATACCAAGATGGGTAGTATTGGAGGTGAGGTGTTGGAAGGTATTCAAAAATCAATTTCATTGGCTGAGGATAAATACAAAGGATTAGTGATAGCAAATGAAGGAGCCAATTTTAGTGCGGGTGCTAATGTAGGTATGATTTTTATGTTGGCAATTGAACAAGATTACGATGAGATAGATATGGCTATTAGGATGTTTCAAAATACAATGATGCGGGTACGTTATTCAGGCATACCGGTTGTATTGGCACCTCATGGATTGGCCTTGGGCGGTGCATGCGAAATGAGTTTGCATGCGGATAAAGTCATTGCTGCTGCTGAAACTTATACTGGTTTAGTGGAAGTGGGTATCGGTGTAATACCTGGTGGTGGTGGTACAAAAGAATTTGTTTTACGCGCATCCGATGAAACTCATAACGGTGAGGTGGATACGATTACATTACAAAATCGTTTTATAAATATTGCTACCGCTAAGGTGGCCACTTCAGCACAGGAAGCTTTTGATATGGGTATTTATAGAAAAGGAAAAGATTTAGTGAGTATGAATCTTGGGCGACGAATTGCAGATGGTAAAAATGCAGTAATTGATATGTATGATCAAGGATATGTAATGCCGGTGCAACGCGATGATATCAAAGTATTGGGTCGTGGTGCTTTAGGGGCTATGCTTGCCGGTATCAATGGAATGAGATTGGGGAATTATGCTACCGATCATGATGTAACAGTTGCTAAAAAATTAGCGTATGTAATGTGCGGTGGAGATTTAAGCGAAGCTACTTTGGTTAGCGAACAATATTTATTGGACCTTGAAAGAGATGCCTTTCTTAGTCTTACTGGAGAAAAGAAAACATTAGAAAGAATACAAGGGGTATTAAAAACTGGCAGACCATTGCGCAATTAAAAAATCAGTCAATAGTTTTTTAATTATACTCCGGTTTCAATTTTGCCAGTTGGTGTAATGCTGCTTCTATTGAAGGGTATAAAAAAGTAAATCCAGTTTTTTTTATTTTTTCGCAATCAACGGTGGTGCTTTTTAACACTTCAATGCTTCTTTCTCCCATCATTATTTTCAAAATAAATTTTGGCACATGGAGAGGAATATAGAATTTACCTTTTATTTGATGGGCTAATTCTATTGTCAATTCTTTATTACTTACTGGTTGAGGTGCCACTGCATTATAAGTTCCAGCTAATTGTTGATTTTCGATCCCTTCAATAAATAGTCTGCATAAGTCGTCTATATGAATCCAACTTACCATTTGATTTCCTGCTCCTAAAATACCCGCTACTCCCAACTGAAGAGGTTTTTTAAATTCAGCAAGAGCTCCGCCATCATTGCTTAGCACAATACCGATACGAAATTTTACTAATCGGATTCCTAATTGTTCAACAGGCGCTATACTCTCTTCCCATTTTTTACAGGTCTCACCTAAAAAACCAGTAGCAGCAGGGTCTGTTTCAACAAAACCTTTAGCATTGGGTGAAGCGTCTTCTCCGTACCAACCAATGGCAGAAGCACTGATAACAGTTTTAATGGAATGCGTTGGATTGGATAAAGCTTTTAAAATTAATAAACTACTTTGGGTTCTACTGCTAACTATTTCATCTTTATAGGCTGCTGTCCATTTTTTATCTACTACTCCAGCACCCGCAAGATGAATGATACAGGTAGCTTTTTGGATTGCATTGATATCAATGGTTTGATCAGCGATATTCCATAATGCATAAGAGATATTTGGATGGGTAAGTTTTGAATTTGGAATTTTTCTAGTCAATATGATGACTTGATGCCCCAGTTTCAATAAATGTTTTGTTAATTGTTTACCTACCAATCCCGTTCCCCCTGAAATTAATACTGTCTGCATACTTACTTCTATGTGATTACGTTTTAAAAATAAAAATTTCCTAAACTTGAGGGAACAGATTAATTCATTGCCCTTAAAAGCTTACTTTTATTAATGTAAAGATACTGATACTATAAAATGGGTAATGATAAGATTTAGAAAAATAAAATAATGGCTTACTCCAATAAAATCAAACCAACTAAAAAATAAACTTATATATATGAAGTACATAATTTATTTGAGCTGTTTACTCTCGTTTCCAATGCTTTCTTTTGCTCAAAAAATAACTTATTCGGAGGTTCAAAAAGGGGATAGCCGTGATATGAGTTTTGATATTATTGGGAAAATAAAAGAGAATATTTTTATTTTCAAGAATTCTCGGTTTAAATATGCCTTATCGGTTTATAATGCTGAGGATATGGATTTGAAAGAAATAGTTGACCTAGATTTTATTCCTGAAAAATCCTTTAATGTCGATTATGTGATGCAAGTCGAAAATTTTTATTTCATTTATCAGTTCCAAAAAAAAGGAATAGTTTATTGTATGGGAGCTAAAATGGATTTGGAGGGTCATTTAGTTGGCCAGCCTATTGAATTGGATACCACTCAAGTGGGTACATTCGGTGAAACTAAAATTTATTCTACCATTAATAGTGATGATAAGAAGCAAATCATGGTCTTTAAAATTTTAAAAAGAAATGATCAATTCAAATTCGTGACACTCCTATTCGATAAGGATTTACAATTGAAACATAAGTCTCGTTCTACCATTCAATTTGATGAACGAAAAGATGAATTCTCTGATTTTTCCTTGGACAATGAGGGTAATTTTGTTTTTACCAGATCGGTAAAGATAGGCACAAGATCAAACGCTTCTTCTCTTTTTCTTGTCCGTAAACCTCCATTAGAAGATTCTTTTTCTGAAAGGCAAATTGATTTAAAAGGGCTTTTTATTGATGAGGTAAAAATAAAAATTGATAATTTGAACAAACATTATCTCTTCAATGCTTTTTATTATTTGGAAAATCGGGGTAACATCGATGGGATATATTGTTCAGTATGGGATACAAAGGGAGACTCTACTTATTCCAATGTCTTTACCAGGCTAGACGCTAGTGTAAGGGAAAATGCTAAATTAAAAGGAAACAGTAAGTATGCACTTAACGATTTTTTTATTAAAAATGTAATCCTGAAAAGGGATGGTAGTTTTTTGTTGGCTGCAGAAGATTATTCTACTCAAACAAGTGGTAATAATTCGGGATGGAATCGATGGGACTACCTGTATGGTTCACCTTTTATAAGTCCGTATAATAATTATTATTACAATCGATCTTTTGGTGGTTTTTATAGACCCTTTAGCAGTTTTAATAATACCCAAAGCACCAGATATTATTATAATAATATTTTACTGCTAGAGGTAAATCCATCAGGAAATGTAGTAAGTGATAAGGTGATTGCTAAGGATCAATTTGCAGAGGATAATGATAATTATCTATCGTTTTCTACTTTTATTGCAGGATCTGAAATACATTTCCTATATAATCTAACAGAAAGAAGAGATAAGTTTTTGACAGACAATACGCTTACTTCAAGTGGTGAAATGTTAAGAAATCCTGCGCTTAGAACAGTAGAAAGAGGTTTTGAATTCATGCCCAAATTGAGTAAACAAATTGGTGCAAGACAAATCATTGTTCCTTGCAGTTATCGCAGTCAAATATGTTTTGCTAAAATTGAGTTCTAAATTGTAGCAAAACATATTTACATTAGAAATCTAGTCCTAGGCTTAGGTTTAATACTGGCTTTCCTTTGAAGATGCCATTCATTGTCCATCCAGCATCAAATCTTAAAAAATAGCCAAGTAAGGTACTTCTTGCACCAAATCCATATCCTCCAGCAAAAGGCCCAATACCACCCACTTTGCTAAAAACTTGAATAGGGGGTTGCTCTAAAATTACTGAAGGACGTTGAAGTCCATTGTAACTTCCATTCCAAGCTGCACCTAAATCAAAAAATTGAACGAGTTGAAAATTGCGGAGAAATGCATTATTGATTGGGCGACTAAACAAAGTACTGAAAACAGGTAGCCTGAATTCACTATTAATGATAACATTATTATTGCCGTTAGAAAGATTTTGACTGAATCCCCTCATATTAACCGCTAGACTTTGAAAAGTATAATAGTTATCAGCTGCTGGCGGATTGTTATTATTAAATTTAGGAAATAACCAACCATCCGTTCCTCCAAGAAAATAGATGGTTTTTTGATTACCCCAGCTAAATTCACCCGCAGCACGACCTGCCCAAATGAAATTTCGGTAAATAGGATAATAATAACGAGCATCCATACCCCAGTTAAAATTATATTTTCCTGTACTGAATTTTTCTTTACTTACATCTGTATTCCAATCGAAGTAAAATTTATACCTCAGACCGTTCCAAATATTTTGGGTTGGGTTGAGTGTGTTGTCATAAACATATTCAACATGAGTCGTTACAAATTTTCTTTTAATATCAGGTTCTTTCAAACTATTGATATCATTGATGTCTGTAAAAAATACACTTTTATCACTTCGGTATCCAACATCTAATTTTATCCTTTTACTGTTATCAAAAGGGTAAGCTGCACTAGCTTGGTATAAATTGGTAAATATTTTTCCGTTAGTAGCACTTATCGCGTTTCTATAATAAGTAGTTCCCCAATCGATTCTTCTCTTTAAATTTTGATAACTCATCAACCATTCATTGTCTTTTAAATTGGTCGACAATTTAAAAGCACCTGTAATTTTTATGTCTTCCATCAACTCCGAAGTGCCTAATCTTATTAATCCATTCAGTACCGAATTGGAAGAAAGATTAATAGGTCCTTGGCCACCTCCATAGGGCTGGTAGCGATTATAAAGCACAGAGTTGTTAAAGGATGCACCACCATAATCGGCACCAAATTTCATTGGCTTGTAGGTAAACAACTTTGCTTTTTTTAGGACGTCTCTATTTTTGCCTAATGCTGTATTAAAGCCATTCCCCAACTTAGGACTTTCTTTTTTGTCATTTTCAAATTCAGTTTGAAAAGGATTGACAACTTTATTGGCTGTATCGGTATTGATTAAAGGGATATCCAATGGGGTAGTAGATTGCTCTTCAATTTTATCGGCCATCACTATTTCTTTCATGTAAGCTGTAGGCGGTACAGTAATGTTACGTCGACGAAGGGTGTTTTCATCTATTTTTAATTTGTACAAAGTCTTTTGATCACTTTGTCTAGTCACTTCACTTACCTGATTACTGGTGCCAGCAATCCTAGTTTCTGCTACACTGCTTTCGTAGTTGGTAAGTGGAAAGGTATACGCAGAATCTTTTGAAACAGCTACTACTGCGATAGAATCTACATCTAATTTTTTATAAATTTTTAGTGTGCTGTCTACTTCTTTTAAAGAAGGATTTCTTAAAATTTCATCAGCAATTAATACCAGGGTATCTAATCCTGCAGCCTTGGTAGTAAAGAAACCTGCATACCGGTTACCCACTCCATTTTCATCACTGATAAAAGTAAAGTGATTGGCGTTGTAAGGCATCGGATACCGGGCATTACCGTATTGCTGATGTGATAGTTGGGTAATCTGATTGAGTGAAGGTTTGTTTCCAAAATTAGTAATTAGGAATACATTGTAATTATTTTTGCTAGGCAAAACGGTGTCCCCAGATTTTGCATCTGCACCAGGTCGGTTACTCGAGAAAATGATTCCTGTTTTTCCAGGAAAAGAAACAAAGGTGGCATCTAAGTCATCATACACATCGTCGGTGATCTGCTGCACTTTTTCGTTTTCTAAATTGAGGGTAAATATATCCGTATGTCCATTTTTTACAGCACTTAATAAAAGTGTTCGACTGTCCAACATGTATTTTACATCTTGTATTTGTTGAAACTCTTTCGTTAAATCTAGTTGAGGAGATTTAATTCTGGTTACTACATCATACACAAATAATTTTAGTCTCCCTTCATGATTATAGATCACTGTAATTCTAGTTCCTTTGGGATCCCATGCCAGTATTGGATAGGTTGGGTTAGTTTCATTTTTGTAACTCCTAATGCCATATTTTAATAAGGTGGTAAAACTAAAGTCTTCACTCAATTTTAATTTCACCAATCCTTTTCTGTATTCAACAAAGGCGTAGGTATTGTTTTTGGCTACCGGATTTACATTGATTCTATAATAGTCAGTTCTTTTATTGATATCAAAACTTTCTATGACATTTCCTTTGGGATAGGCTTTTCTTTTGGCAATGTCCTTATAGTATTTCTCTTCTTGATACACGATGAATTCAGCCAATACTTCTTTAAATTTTTGTTTACATATTTGTAAGCAAGCACGATTTAAATTTTTGTACATCCGCGCGATATAAAACAAATAGGTTACATTTTCTTTTTTATATTTCTCTTCAATGAAATGCCAGAATGAGTGGCCAGCCAATTGAGGTTTTTCAAAGGCAAACTGATAGAAATTCTTGTAATTACCACTGAGTATTTCACTTTTTAATTCATCATCTAGTGCGGTATTCCAATTCTCTCCAGTAAAAGCTACATATCCATTGGTCAGCCATTTGGGCAAATCTAACAGTGCTTGGTTTCCTGCAACTTCTCCTAAATCATCTCCAAATAAAATGTTATCAGTTAAAATGCGTGCAATACCTTCTCTGATTTGTTTACGCAAATGCGCATGATCGCCATTAAAATAAACGACCATTTTATTATTTACTAATTGAGTGGCACCACCAGCAATTTGCCAGTCAATGCCCATTCCAATATTGGATTGCTGAAGGTCAGCAAATTCATTGTATACAATAATGTTGGCCCTACGCTGAAGGGAATATTCTGTGAAGGCTTCTATCTGGGGAGTCTCCTCTTCTGCTACTTGCGCTATATATTTTGCTAGCTCTTGACCATTTTGATTAAAATAAGTATTGAAATTTTTTGTTTGGTAATACTGCCATTTGAATTTTTTAAATTGCACTCTATTTTTACCAAATTCCACCGTATTTACCTGTGCATAGGAGATAGAGGATCCTAGCAAAAGAATGCAAAGGAATTTAAAAAATAGGTTGAACTTTACCATACTGAATTTCATAATTTGGTAATATAATTAATGTATCTAAATTAATCATAAAAATATTGCTTTATTAAGTAAACAAATTGCTAATGTTTAAAATAAAATTTTTCACTTTCAATCCTATCGGAGAAAATACCTATATACTCTACAATGAGTCAAAGCAATGTATCATTATAGATCCAGGGTGTTATTTCGAAGAGGAAAACGAGCAATTGAAGGGATTTATTACCCAAAATGAGCTAAATCCAACCCAATTACTCAATACGCATTGTCACCTAGACCATGTATTTGGCAATAAAATGATCTCGGAAACCTACCATTTAACCCTGCAAATGCACGAAAAAGAGAAACCGGTGCTTGCTTATGCGCCTACGTCTGGTCTGATGTACAATATGCCTTTTGATAATTATGTAGGCGAATTTATTTTGTTGAAAGAAGGAGATACTGTTTTATTGGGACAGGATGAGTTGAAAGTTATTGAAGTTCCTGGGCACTCACCCGGAAGTATTTGTTTCTATTGTGCCAAACAAAATTTCTTAATCGGGGGCGATGTGTTATTTCAGGGGAGTATTGGCAGAACGGATCTGCCTTTGGGAGATCATGAAACCTTACTACTTCATATTAAAAATAAATTATTGGTATTGCCAGAAGAAACGGTGGTGCATAGCGGTCATGGTTTACCTACCACAATTGGCGCTGAAAAGGCGAATAACCCCTATTTACAGTAATATTTGGCTAGATTTTGTAATAAAATGACTGGAGAAGCCTAATCTATGGCTACTTTATTTTCCATGCAAAGTTCAATCAATACGCTGTTGGTCCCTTTTGGATGTAAAAAACACACCAATTTATTATCCGCACCAACATGGGGTTTTTCGTTTAAAAGGGTAAAACCTTCTGCTTTCAGTCTTGTCATTTCAGCTTCAATATCGGCTACTTCAAAGGCAATATGGTGAATGCCTTCTCCCTTTTTATCAATGAATTTGGCGATAACACCTTCCGAGTTACTACTTTCTAGCAATTCAATTTTAGTTGCACCCTTTTGAAAAAAGGCGGTATTTACCTGTTCAGATTCAACTTTTTCAGTCTTATAACAGCTGCTATTAAGTAATTTTTCAAAAAGAGGGATAGCAGTCGATAGCTCTTTTACTGCAATGCCAATATGTTCAATCTTTAACATGGTTGATTTTTTTGCTCGTTTTCAGTTTACGAAATAGGTAAAATGAATACTGAGAAGACTTTGAAATAGCTATATTAAATCCATTTATAGTAAATTTGCATTATAATAAACAAATAATATAATATGTTGAAGTTACCGATTTATTTAGATAACAATGCCACTACACCGATGGATCCAAGGGTGTTGGAAGTGATGACCCCTTATTTTTTAGAGCATTTTGGTAATGCAGCTAGCAGGAATCATCCTTTTGGTTGGCAGGCAGAGGAAGCGGTTGACTATGCAAGAGAGCAGGTAGCTAAATTAATTGGCGCAGATCCTAAGGAAATTATTTTCACTAGTGGTGCAACTGAAGGTGACAATCTAGCTATCAAGGGTATTTATGAAATGTATGCTAGCAAAGGAAATCATGTTATCACTGCCACCACAGAGCATAAGGCAGTTTTAGATACTTGTAAACATATTGAAAAAACAGGCGGAGAAGTTACTTATCTCCAGGTTAAGCCAGATGGTTTAATTGACCTAAAGGAACTAGAAGCGGCAATTCGCCCTACTACTATTTTGATAGCAATCATGTATGCTAATAATGAAATTGGCACTATTCAGCCCATTCGCGAAATCAGTGCGATTGCTAAAAAGCATGGTGTTTTATTATTTTCAGATGCGGTGCAAGCGGTAGGTAAAATACCAGTGGATGTAAATAAAGATGGAATAGACTTAATGGCATTCACCGCGCATAAAATGTATGGACCTAAAGGGGTTGGTGCCTTGTACGTTCGTCGTAAAAATCCTAGAGTTAAAGTTACCGCACAGATGGATGGTGGTGGCCACGAGAGAGGAATGAGAAGTGGTACTTTAAATGTACCAGGTATTGTGGGTTTTGGAAAGGCTTGTGAATTATGTATGCAAGATATGGAGGAAGACACTCAACGTATCAGTAAATTAAGAAATAAGTTAGAGACTGAATTGATGAAGCTGGAAGAGGCTTACATTAATGGAAGTACCGAGCACCGTTTACCTCATGTTACCAATATTTCATTTAAACATGTTGAAGGTGAAGGTTTATTAATGGGATTTAATAAGAATATTGCATTGAGTTCTGGCTCAGCTTGTACTTCTGCTTCTCTAGAACC
Organism: Ferruginibacter sp.; assembly: GCA_030831945.1. GTDB lineage: Bacteria > Bacteroidota > Bacteroidia > Chitinophagales > Chitinophagaceae > Ferruginibacter. The sequence goes on along the minus strand of JAURKC010000022.1, from coordinate 76,213 downwards.
ATCTTATGTTTTAAAAGCATTGGGATTAGGAGATGATTTAGCACATAGCTCTCTTCGTTTTGGTCTTGGTCGTTTTACTAATGAAGAACAAATCGATTATACCATTAAAGCAATCAGCGAAACAGTATTGAAATTGAGAGATATGAGTCCACTTTGGGAAATGTATAAAGAAGGGATTGACTTAAGTAAAATTGAGTGGGCAGCCCATTAATTAAATAGTAAACAAACAAAAAAACAGGAAAATTTGTTAAAGTTGTAGCATTAACTTTTTAGTTTTCTTAATTTCACCTTTATAAATTTACAACCATGGCATATTCAGAAAAAGTAATTGATCATTACCAAAATCCCAAAAATGTGGGTACGCTTGATAAAGGCAGTAAAAATGTAGGAACTGGGCTTGTTGGTGCACCTGAATGCGGCGATGTGATGCGTTTGCAAATTGAGGTGGATGATGCTACTGGCATGATTACAGATGCTAAATTTAAGACCTTCGGTTGCGGTTCTGCAATCGCTTCTTCTTCTCTGGCTACTGAATGGCTAAAAGGAAAAAGCATTGATCAAGCACTTGCAGTTGATAATATGGATTTTGTTGAAGAGTTAAATCTTCCACCGGTGAAAATTCACTGTTCTGTATTAGCAGAAGATGCTATAAAAGCAGCGATCAATGACTACAGAGTAAAAAATGGTATGGATGCTATTAAGTTTGAGGATAGTGTAGTTCACTAGTATTTTTTAAACAAGCACCTTAGATAGTAAAAGGTTACGACCTGATAAAAGTTTTGGAAAATGAATAGCAATGTTTCTAATCTATCGGACAATCAAGCAGTCACTGCACCAGCCGCTACGGCAGGAGCTGTGACATTGGATAATGCTATTTATATTAGTGATAAAGCTAAGCAAAAAGTGATTGCTCTAATGAAAGATGCTGGGTTGGCAGATGATCCTTCTTATTTTTTGCGTGTAGGCGTAGTCGGGGGAGGATGTAGTGGCTTAAGTTATAAGATGGATTTTGATAATGAGCAAAAACCAATGGACCAAGCTTTTGAGGACAAGGGGATTAAAATTGTAACCGACCTTAAAAGCTTTTTGTATCTAGTCAATACTGAATTGGAATTTAGCGACGGATTAAATGGAAAAGGTTTTTATTTCGACAATCCTAATGCTAGTAGAAGTTGCGGATGCGGCGAGAGCTTTGCCGTTTAAAAATTCACTGAAATAATTTTTAAATATTTTTAAAATTCCCGGTTGCCCTTGGTAGCCGGGAATTTTTTTACCAACTGAATAAATATCATTAGAGTGGGTAGTAATGGACTTTTAGTGGCTTGAGCTAGCATTTGAATCCCCATTGGAGTGGGAAGTAATAAAAAATCCCGCCTTGAGAGCGGGAATCAGCAGTTGGTTTTGGTAAACAACCGTTGTTTATTAAGTATTTGAAATAGGAAGGGGACTTATTAAAACAGCCTTAACCATCCATTCAATTAGTTTTGAGTTGGAGTAAAAACTCCGATAATATAATAAGACAAGAACTTGGTGTAAAACGCTGCTTTTGATTAAAAATTTTTCGAGAGGGGAGAAATAATAGCTTTATATTGCTAATAATTACCATATAAACTATTTGAAATCAATCGTTTATATAAAGGAAAGTATTCTAGGCGGTAAACAGTAAATTGCATCTAATTTTATCATTCATGTGGAGTATTTGTAAAAAGGAATTACATCAATTTTTTAGTAACCTTACTGGATACATTGCCATTATTTTGTTTTTACTTGTAAATGGTTTTTATCTGTTTGTGTTAAATGATAGTAATCTTTTTGATTTTGGATATGCTTCACTAGATATTTTTTTTGAACTATCTCCTTGGGTGCTGATATTTTTAGTACCTGCTATTACAATGCGTTCCTTCTCCGAAGAGTTTAAGTCTGGTACATTTGAAATATTACAAACTAGTCCACTTACTAAATTTCAAATTGTAGCAGGTAAATACATTGCAATTTTAGCGGTACTCATTTTCGTAATTCTTCCCACTTTAATTTATGTATTCACCATCAAAAATTTAAGTTCAGATGGCGGAATCGATGGAGGAGGAATTGCAGGGAGTTATATAGGTCTTTTTTTATTGGCTTCTGTATTCGCAGCCATTAGCTTATGTGGTAGCAGTTTTACTAACAATGCAGTGGTGGCATTTTTGATCAGTGCTTTTGCTTGTTTACTGCTATATTTCGGCTTCAATGCAATGAGTAAATTGCCAATTTTTCAGGCAAAAATGGATTATTATATAGAAATGTGGGGAATTGATTTTCATTACAAAAGTGTTAGTCGTGGGTTATTAGATTCTAGAGATGTCATTTATTTTGGGAGTCTCGTAGCACTCTTTCTTTTGATCACTATTAAAAATTTGCTTAAGCGATAAGGTAAATTATACAATGAAATTATTTTCTTATAAAATATTAAAAACTAAAGCTTGGTTGGCTCTTTGTGTCCTACTGCTTATTGCAATTAATTGGGCGGCTTCTTTTTTTCATACCAGTGTTGATTTTACGAATGAAAAGCGTTTTACTTTATCTGCCACTACAAAAAAAATGCTTACTAACTTGGATAGCACAGTAGATATTACCGTATTACTTTCAGGAGATATAAAATCAGAATTCAAAAAACTTTCCAATAGTACCAGGGAGCTACTAGAAAATTTTAAAAATTACGGCGGCAATAACATTCAGTATATTTTTGAAATTCCTGGTGATGGCTTGGATGATTCTGCCAAATCAAAAGTATTTGAATCCCTTATCGCGATGGGCTTGAGACCTACTAATCAACAGGTGCAAGTGAAGGAAGGAGAAGGAGTAAATAATCGTCAAATATTTCCTGGAGCAATTGTTCGATACAAAGGAAAAGCTATTGCTATAGATCTTCTGCAGGGTCAAATTCAAAAGAGTGTTTTTAATTCTAATGATTTGTTGGATAAGCAATCCTTGAATAGTGCAGAGGCTTTGCTTGAGTATAAATTTTCACACGCTATTCAACAGTTGACACAAGCTCAAACTCCATTGGTTGGATATCTATATGGAAATGGTGAACCCGAATATGGATTTCTACCCGTGAACGATGTTTTTGAAACATTGGGCCGCAATTTTATTGTAGATACGGTTAATTTAAAATCTCAGCCATTTATTTCTAACGAATTCAATGCATTGGTAATAGTAAAACCTTTAGAAAATTTTTCTGATCAAGATAAGTTTAAGTTAGATCAGTATGTTATGAATGGAGGAAATTTACTTTTCTTTATCGATGTCTTATACGCAGAAAGAGACAGTCTGCAAAATGGTGATTTAATAGCTTATTCCCGCGACTTAAATTTAAATGATTTATTATTTCGTTATGGAGTGCGGGTCAATACGGATTTAATTGCAGATAAGCATGCTGATTTGATACCGGTGGAAGTGGGCAGTGTAGGTGGTCAAAGTCAGCAGCAGTTATTGCCATGGCCTTATGCGCCTTTATTACAGCCAGGTTCAGCACACGGCATTGTAAAAAATCAAGCAGATGTATTGGGTCAATTTGTAAATTCTATTGACACGGTAGAGGCAGCTGGAATTTCTAAAACAATACTGTTAACTTCCTCTGAGAATGCCTACACTTTGTCAACTCCTGCAAGGATAGAATTAAATAGTTTACAAACCCAGGAGTCAATCAATAAATACAATCGTAAAAATATTCCTGTGGCTGTTTTATTGGAGGGCAAATTTTCTTCACTTTATGCCAATAGGGTAAGTCAGGCTCAGGTAGAAAGTTTACAGCAATATAAAGCAGAATTTAAAAAGGCTTGCACTATACCTGGCAAAATAATCGTGGTGAGTGATGCGGATATTGTAATGAATCAGGTTTCTGATAAAATTGGCCCTTTACCTATGGGGACTAACAAGTATACTAAAGTGGGGTATGCCAATAAGGATTTCTTTTTGACCTGTTCTGAGTACCTTGCTAATAATGATAATGTATTGGAAGCAAAAGCAAAAGATTACACCCTTCGATTATTGGATGTAAAAAAAGTGGAGGAACAAAAATCGAGTTGGCAATTAATTAATATATTGGTTCCTGTAATTCTGGTTTGCCTATTTGCGGTGTTTTACCAATGGTTACGAAAAAGAAAATATACATTTTAAAAAATCATTTTACCGTTGATGAAATGAGTAATCAATTGGTTAATTAATAAAAATTATGAATAATAGTCTGTTGATTTATCTAGTGTTTTCAGGTTTAGTTGTATTAGCCCTAGTTTTTGATTTGGGATTAATTAGTAAAAAAAATACTGTTATAACGCTTAAAAATGCAATCGTTCAAACAATATTTTGGGTGTCATTGGCTTTTGCCTTTAGTGTCTTTGTCTGGTATGAAAATGGGCCGAATGATGCTTTACAGTATTTATCTGCGTATCTTTTAGAGTGGTCACTTTCAGTAGACAATATCTTTGTTTTTATTATCATTTTTTCTTTTTTTGGAGTGCAAAAGCAAGATTATTCTCGAGTATTATTATTGGGTATTTTGATGGCTATCGTTTTCAGAATACTTTTTATCGCTTTGGGAAGTGGATTGGTAGCTCGATTTGATTGGATCATGTATATTTTTGGTGTGTTCTTAGTCTATACAGGAAGTAAGATGTTTTCTAGTAGTGACGAAGAAGAGTTTAAGCCAGAGGATAGTTTTGCATTTAAGATGATGAAAAAGTTTATGCCTACTACCAATGCAGAACCGAATGGAAGATTTATCATAAAAAAAGAAAATAAGATTTTATTTACCAAACTTTCTATGGTGGTGGTGATGTTAGGGCTTATTGATATTGTTTTTGCTGTGGATTCTATACCGGCTGTTTTTTCAATTATACCTGATCCAAATAAAAAACTATTGATTTATTCTTCTAATATTTTCGCAGTTTTAGGTTTAAGGAGTCTCTTCTTTTTATTGAGAGGTGCTGCAAGTAGATTTGATTTTTTACAACAGGGCATAGCCATTGTATTGATATTTATTGGTGTAAAAATGCTAGTTGTTCAATGGGTACATATTCCAGTATGGGTTTCCTTATTGGTAATTATATTTTGTATTACTGGTTCCATATTTTATTCTATTTATCATAATAGAAAGGGAGTGCCAGCAGATGTGAAAGATTAGTTAGGGAATGTCTAGGAAAAGAATTGATAAAATTGTTAATTAATTGAGGAGATTATTCTAAGTAGGTTTTATATTTAAAGAGTTAAAAAAGGCCCATTGATTTATTCAATAGAAAAAATAGCAGAAATTACTAGTGCCGATTTTTTACGTAAAGAAAAATCGGATACAGTTATCGAGCACTTGCTGCTTGATAGTCGTAAGCTATTGTTTCCTGCATCTTCACTTTTTTTTGCTTTGGGCGGTCCTAGGAGAAATGGTCATACTTTTATTAAGGAGCTGTATAATAAAGGAGTCAGAAATTTTGTAATTGCAGATAGTAAAGGAGTTGAAGAAATTACATCTTACCCAGGCTCCAATTTTTTATTAGTTGAAGATGTTCTGTCTGCACTACATTCATTAGCAGCCTTTCATCGCCAACAATTTAATATCCCTGTAATTGGCATTACCGGAAGTAATGGTAAGACTATTGTAAAAGAATGGTTGTATCAGTTATTGCATACTGATTATCAAATTGTAAGAAGTCCTAAAAGTTATAACTCACAAATAGGTGTGCCGCTGAGTGTTTGGCAGATGAATCAAACCCATACCTTAGCAATTTTTGAAGTGGGTATATCTCTGCCCAATGAGATGGAAAAACTTCAACATATTATTGAACCAACCATTGGTATTTTTACAAATATAGGTGATGCACATGCTGAAGGTTTTTCGAATCAGCAACAAAAAATTGATGAAAAACTTAAATTGTTTTTAACTAGTGATGTTTTAATTTATGGATCTGATGCTGTTGATCTAAATGTTGCAGCAAATCAATTCACTAAGAATACAGCAAATGATGGAAAGATTCAACTTTTCTCTTGGAGTACGCATCAGCAAGGTTTGTTAGAAGTGTTTGAAATAAAGAAAACTAAGAATCAAACAATTATTTCTGCCTACGATCACCTTAAAGAAAATGCTGAAACTATTAAGCAAATTAATATTACTATACCCTTTACAGATGACGCCTCCATTCAGAATGCGCTTACTTGTTGGAGTGTATTATTGTATTTAAATATTCCTACAACAGTTATTGAAAAGCGAATGCTGCAGCTTAGTCCAGTAGAAATGCGGCTAGAATTAAAGCAAGGCATCAATAACTGCTCGGTAATCAATGATAGTTATAGTGCTGATATCAATTCTTTAACTATTGCATTAGACTTTTTGGTGCAACAGCAACAGCATCCTACTCGAACATTAATCTTGAGTGATATTTTAGAGTCAGGTAAAACTAATGCTGAATTGTATGGCGCTGTTGCAGCTATTTTGGAACAAAAAAATATTCAACGTTTTATTGGAATCGGTCCTGAAATATCCAAGCAGCAGCATTTATTTAAAAATATACCGCAAAGTTTTTTCTTTTCTTCCATTGCAGCATGTTTACAACAGTTCTATTCTATTCATTTTCATAATGAAACGATATTATTGAAGGGTGCTAGAATATTTGAATTTGAACAACTGAGCCATTTACTCGAAGAGAAGTTGCATCAAACCGTATTAGAAATAAATTTAAATGCAGTTACACATAATTTAAAAGCCTATCAGCAATTATTGAAGCCTGGGGTGAAAATGATGGCGATGGTCAAAGCTTTTAGTTATGGTAGTGGAGGATTTGAGATTGCTAATTTATTGCAGTTTAATCAGGCAGATTACTTAGCAGTTGCCTATGCAGATGAGGGAGTAGAATTGCGACGTGCTGGAATTAATTTACCTATCCTAGTTTTAAATCCTGAGGAATCAACTTTTGATATTTTAGTGAATTATCATTTAGAACCCGAGTTGTATTCTTTTACTATTTTAAATGGATTTCAAAATTATTTAGAAAAATTGGCTATTACTAGTTATCCTGTGCATATTAAATTAGACACCGGCATGCACCGTTTGGGTTTTGAGGCAAAAGATTTAATTGAATTAGGGGATTTGTTAAAGGCTACCAATAGATTTAAAATCCAAACGGTATTTTCTCATTTAGCTGCAAGTGATTCTCAAGAGCATGATGCTTTTACAAAGTTACAGGCAGATGAATTTTTAAAAGGTTGTACAATTTTGCAAGAAGCGCTAGGTTATTCTTTTATTCGTCATATTGCCAATACTTCTTCTATACATCGGCATCCTAATTTACAATTCGATATGGTGCGATTAGGAATAGGTCTTTATGGAGTGGATAGTAATAGGGATATGCAATCCAAACTCAAAAATGTAAGTACATTAAAAACAACGATTTCTCAAATTAAAAAAGTAGCAGCGGGTGAAAGTATTGGTTATAGTAGGATGGGTAAGGTAAAGGAGGAAAAATTAATAGCTACTGTTCGTATAGGCTATGCAGATGGTTTTCCTAGGGTGTTAAGTAATGGGTTAGGTAGTATGTGGGTGAAGGGAAACTTAGTGCCTGTGATCGGAAATGTTTGTATGGATATGACCATGTTGGATATAACGGGGACAAATATTAAAGAAGGAGATGAGGTGATTGTTTTTGGTGAAAATTTACCAGTTTCCGATTTGGCTACAAAGGCTCAAACGATTGCTTATGAAATATTAACGGGAGTTTCTCAGCGGGTTAAACGAGTATATTTTGAAGAGTAGTGTCAATATTTAGACCCATAACCTGAAACCATTTATCTATTATCTTTGCAAAATATGATTAAAGCTAAACACGTAACATTTATTATTATATTGGTTGTAATAGCCGATCAGGCGCTTAAATTTTACATTAAAACTAACTATTATATGAACGAGAGCCATACTGTTTTGGGTAATTGGTTTCGTTTGTATTTTGTAGAAAATGAAGGGATGGCTTATGGCTGGAAATTTGGAGGAAATGCGGGAAAGATGATACTTACTTTATTTAGATTAGGGGCTGTTATTTTTGGGGTTTGGTATTTAGGTAGTATAATTAAGAAACAATACCACAAAGGTTTTATTATTTGTGCTGCTTTAATTTTTGCTGGTGCGTTGGGAAATTTGATAGATAGTTTGTTTTACGGTATTATTTTTGAAGAGAGTGCCCAAGGAACTTATTTAGTTGCTAAAGCTTTTCCGGCTCATGGGTATGCTGGTTTTCTTCATGGTAAAGTGGTAGACATGCTCTACTTTCCAATTATTAGTAATGTATACTTTCCAACTTGGTTCCCAATATGGGGTGGAGAAGAATTTGAATTTTTTCGTCCTATTTTTAACCTTGCTGACGCTGCTATTTCTACAGGTGTCATTACCATTTTGGTATTCCAGAAAAAGTTCTTCAGTCATGCTGACGATTCAGAAAATAATCGAACACAAGAAACTGCAGCCTTGGTCAACGATGATGTGCAAGTTCAATAGTTATTGACTACACAAGATTTTTCCTATTTTATTTTTCCCACCATATTGGCTGGAATTACCCATGCATCAAATTCTTCTGGAGTTACATAACCTAGTTTTACTGCCATCTCTTTTAAAGTAGTACCTTCTTTGTGTGCTTTTTGCGCAATTTCTGCAGCCTTATAATATCCAATTTTGGTATTTAGCGAGGTAACCAACATTAAGCTATTGTCAACATGCTTTTTAATATTTTCTTCAATAGGAGCTAGACCAATTGCACATTTATCGTTAAACGATACGCAACCATCTCCAATCAAACGGGCACTGTGAAGGAAATTATAAATCATTACCGGTTTGAAAACATTTAATTCAAAATGTCCCATACTTCCACCAATACCAATGGTAACATCATTACCCATCACTTGAGCTGCAATCATTGTTAAAGCTTCACATTGAGTAGGATTTACTTTTCCAGGCATGATAGAAGACCCAGGTTCATTATCAGGAATAAATATTTCACCAATTCCAGATCTTGGACCAGAAGAAAGCATTCGAATATCGTTAGCAATTTTCATTAAACTAACGGCTACTGTTTTTAGTGCACCATGTGCTTCTACTATTGCATCATGGGCAGCAAGCGCTTCAAATTTATTTTCAGCAGTAATAAATGGAAGTCCAGTTAAAGTAGCAATATGTTTTGCTACATTTTCTGAATACCCTTCTGGGGTATTAATTCCAGTACCCACCGCTGTTCCCCCAAGAGCCAGTTCGCTGAGATGTGCTAAGGTATTACGAATAGCTTTTAATCCGTGATTAAGTTGTGAAACGTAGCCGCTAAATTCTTGTCCAACGGTTAATGGTGTAGCATCCATAAAATGCGTTCTGCCAATTTTTACCACATTCATATAAGCCTTTGACTTGGTAGCAAGTGTATCTCTTAATTTTTCTATACCCGGGATAGTAGTTTCAATCAATATTTTATAGGCAGCAATGTGCATAGCTGTCGGAAAAGTATCATTGCTAGATTGAGATTTATTGACATCGTCATTAGGGTGTAAAAATTTCTCTTTATCTGCCAATGACCCTCCGTTGATAACATGACCACGATAGGCTACTACCTCATTAATGTTCATATTACTCTGGGTGCCACTCCCTGTTTGCCAAACTACTAGCGGAAACCATTGATCTAGTTTTCCTGCAAGTATTTCATCACATACTTTTCCAATCAGGTCGGACTTTTCTTGCGACAATACGCCTGCATCTAAATTGGTTAGGGCTGCTGCTTTTTTTAAATAAGCAAATGCCTTAATAATCTCTTTGGGCATTTTATTAATGTCCTCAGCAATTTTAAAATTATCAATACTGCGCTGGGTTTGTGCACCAAAATAAGCGTCTACAGGTACTTTTACTTCACCCATGGTGTCTTTTTCTATTCTATAATCCATTTGGCAACTTTTTTAGATAAATACGATGTGTAAAGTTACTTGATGATACATATAATTGGGCATCTTTTTGGAATATTTTATACGTAATCATTTGTTAACGGTATATTTTTAGCGAGAGATAATATTTTTATTTAACTTGAACTTGCTTTTTATTCTTAAAAGTCAGCTTTCTAGGAGATTTATTGAAAGAATAAAACAAAAAAAGTAGTCATTCATTAAAATATATATTTATGAAAAGGAGTGAATTTATTAAGTATGCATCATCGATGGCGATTGTTTTGGCGGGAGGAGAAATTCTTCATGCAAACGATTTAAATTGGAGCGAATGGGAAAAGAGTAAAAAAGTTAAGCTTCGATTTGTTGTTGCATCCGATGGTCATTATGGGCAGAAAGGAACGGAATATGAAAAATATTTTGAAACTCTAGTTACCCGTATTAATGAAGAACACAGTGCTAATCCTTTTGCGTTTTGTATGATTAATGGTGATATTATTCATGACGACAAGGTGCATTATCCTGCGGCAAAAAAAGCCTTAGACAAACTAGCGCTAAAATATTATGTAAGTCAAGGGAATCATGATAAGGTTACTGCAAAGGAATGGGAAACCATTTGGAATATGCCGGTCAACCTCGACTTTTCGATTGGGAAGAATGCATTTTTAATTGCTACTACCTCCAATGAAAAAGGGACTTATCTCAGTCCAGATGTAAATTGGATGGCTACTCAATTAGAGAAACATCAGTCCAAAAAAAATGTATTTATTTTTATACATATCAATCCAGGAAAGTTAACTAAACATGCAGTGGATAGTCCTGAATTATTTGAGGTTTTTGCAAAGCACAAAAATATCAAGGCTGTTTTTAATGGGCATGATCATGATGAAGAAGGTATTAAAAAAAGAAATGAGATACCTTTTATATTTGATGCGCATTTTGGCGGAGACTGGGGTACACCCTATCGTGGATTTAGAGTGGTAGAGTTGATGAGTGACAATTCAATACTTACCTATGTGATGAATCCGATTGATAAGATTAACGAGGTTACATTTTAAGTAGAAGGAAGTTGTTATTATTTATTTTCCTATAAATTTTGGTGTACGTTTTTCTAGAAAGGCAAGGGTGCCTTCTTTTCTGTCAGCCGTATCGAAGCATTCACCAAAGGCATTATTTTCAACTGTATAACCATCGATAGCATTATTTTCTGCTGCATTGGCGCATTGAATGCACTCGGAAATGGCAATCGGTGCTTTTGTATTGATTACTGTTAAAATGGAAATGGCTTTATCCATCAATAATTCTTGAGGTACTACATAGTTGACTAGTCCGTATTGTAATGCTGTGTGAGCGTCTATCATTATTCCACTGATTAATAATTCTATTGCACGTCCCTTGCCTATTAATTTTGTTAATCTTTGCGTACCGCCATATCCAGGAACGATGCCTAGATTAATTTCTGGTTGCCCAAATTTTGCATTTTCGGCAGCAATTCTAAAGTGGCAGGCCATGGCTAATTCACAGCCACCACCTAATGCAAACCCATTCACTGCTGCAATAATTGGCTTAGTACTATTTTCTATTTTTGAAAAAATATCCTGTCCTCTTTTGGATAAGTTAATTGCTTCAGTTTTGGTTAAATCCGAAAACGCTGCAATGTCAGCACCGGCTACAAATGCCTTTGGTCCTGTACCAGTTATAATTGCAGATTTGATAGAGGCGTTAGTATAAATTTCTTCGATGGCAAGTTCTAATTCAGCTAGTACCACACTATTCAGTGCATTTAATTTCTCAGGACGGTTGATGGTGATGGTGAAAATACTATTATTGAGAGAAGTAATTAAAGTGGTGTAGCTCATTTAATTTTTTTTAGTAAGCTTTTGGAACAATTAATACAAATCAACTGATTAATTTAAAAATCTCGATGGGTACTTACCCAATCCGAAATATATTGGGTAATAGAAGAGGTATTAGTGCCTGGTGGAAATAATTCGCCTACACCTATTTTATTCAATTCCTTCATATCTTCTGCTGGAATAATACCTCCACCGGTGAGTAGTACATCTGTCATCTGTTTTTCCTTCATCAACTTTATGATTTTCGGGAAAACGGTATTGTGCGCACCGCTAAGGATGCTAACACCAATGGCATCCACATCCTCTTGTAAGGCAGTATTTACCACCATCTCAGGAGTCTGACGAAGGCCAGTATAGATCACCTCCATTCCTGCATCCCGTAAAGAAGTTGCGATTATTTTGGCACCACGATCATGTCCATCCAGACCTACTTTTGCAATCAATATGCGAATGGGTCTTTTTTTATCAGTATTCATGATGGTTTCTTTAAATGAATTGTCTATGAATAGAAAGTAATTACGCTCCAAAAACTTTCAAAGCATTTTCTATTCTTTGAAGCGTATTTATTTTACCAATTGTTTCAGCAATGATGAATAAGCCTGGCCCCATTTTGCTACCCACTAAAAATACTCTTAGCATCATTTGTAATTCACCTACTTTACTATTTTTTTCAGTAGCAATTTGTTTGAAAATTGTTTCAATGGAAATCGCATCCCAACTTTCTAGTTGGTTTAATTGATCGATTAGGCTATTGAAGTATTCTTTTTTAGCTTCATCCCATTTTGGCTTAACGGATGCTTCATCATAGGAGCTAGGTGAATCAAAGAAGTATAAACCTTGAGTATAAAAATCTGGAAGTACAATACAGCGCTCTTTAATTAAATTCATCACTTCTCCCAAATAGTTATCATCTATATTGGAGACTCCTTTGCTCAAGAAGATTTCTTTAACTCTTTCTTTATAATTTTCAATAGGCAATTTTTTGATCCATTCTTGATTAAACCATTTTGCTTTTTCGAAATCAAATTTAGCGCCGCCTTTATGAACTTTTTCGATGCTAAATTTTTCTATTAATTCTTCTAATGAAAATACTTCTTGCTCTGTACCGTCATTCCAGCCTAGTACAGCTAATAGGTTGATGAATGCTTCTGGTAAAAAGCCTAATTCCTTAAATCCTTTGGTAACCTCCTTTGAAGTAGGGTCTATCCAATCCATAGCATAAACGGGAAAGCCTAGACGATCTCCGTCACGCTTACTTAGTTTTCCGTTTCCATCTGGTTTTAAAATTAATGGAAGATGCGCCCAATGGGGCATTTGATCTAGTCCAAACAAGTATTTCCATAATAAAATGTGGACTGGCGCGCTTGGTAGCCATTCCTCTCCTCTAAAGGCATGACTTATTTTCATTAAATAATCGTCAATCACCACGGCAAGATGGTAGGTGGGCATTCCATCAGCTTTAAGTAATACTTTGTCATCTACTGTATTCGTATCAAATTCCATTTCTCCTCTGATCATATCTGAAAAAGGAATGAGTTCATTGGAATTAACTTTTATGCGGATGACATAGGGGGTTCCTGCATCAATTAATGCTTTTGTTTCTTCAGGTAATAAGCGCAACGAATTGTTCATGCTCATCCGTATATGATGATCGTATTGCAAACTATTGCTGCCGGCAGCTTTTAGCTTTTCTCTCATCGCTTCTAATTCTGCAGAAGTATCAAAGGCATAATAAGCATTACCTTGTTGAATGAGTTGTTCAGCATATTGGCGGTAAATTGGTTTTCTTTCACTCTGCCGGTAAGGGGTATACGGACCACCATGAATCACACTTTCATCGGGTACTAGTCCACACCAGTCTAGGCAGTCGAAAATATATTTCTCCGCACCATCTACCCATCTTGTTTGATCGGTATCCTCTACGCGAACTATAAAATCACCTTGGTGTTTTTTTGCAAATAAATAATTAAATAGCACGGTTCTAACTCCGCCTAAATGAAGCCCCCCAGTTGGACTGGGTGCAAATCGAACTCTAACTTTATTGGCCATAGGGCAAAGATAAGCCAGGAGTGAAATGAAAGGAAAATAAAGTTTTTACTTTTCTAGTCTATTAAAAAAATTCAGCTATTTTATTGGCAATCAGTAAATGCCCTTGTTGATTAGGGTGGTTTACCTGTGACATATAGTTTGTGATGGGTTCTCCAGACAAGACCTTATTTCTGAACTCCTCATAGCTATCTATTAATCCGACATCGTATTTTTTTGCTAATGCCTTTATTTGCAAAGCATGTTTTTCTAATTCATTATTGGGGGATAATATATCTATTCTTTGGTCTGGAGATGGAGTTAATAGAATTACTTTTATATTCTTTTTTAAGGCCTTTTCAATCATGGTACTCCATGCTTTTGCCGCTTTTTCTAGTCCAGCAGAACGATCGTTGAGTGCATAGTCGATAAATAATACATCAGGTTGATGATTCAAAACAGTTGAATCAAATCTTTTTTCTCCACTCAAGGAATTTTCGCCGCCGATAGATGTATTGATTATATTAATAACGGCAAAAGGGTACTTTTCTTTTACCATTTTTAAAACCTGCATAGGGTAGGAGTCAAATGTATTGACCAAAGGAGTTTTAAAGTATCCTGCTGGAACAGAATGCCCATGAAAAACTAAATTAATCGTTCTGTTTTTTGGCCATTCTTTTTTTAGTTCAGTTTTGATATCAGTTAAATAATCCGATGGGTCAGCAAGAAGACTGATTTTATTTTTTTGATAGGAGACTAGCACTAAGGCGATTAAAATAAATATAATGTTTTTCATTTCGTATAGTTTTAAATTTATTCCTGACAGGGAATAAATGAAAATCAATCTATGTCTATCAATTAATTCACTACTGCTGTAAATTCAATTTCTACTAGATATTCAGGGGCTATCAATTTACTTACTTCATAAAATCCTGTGGTAGGTTTTATATCTTTAAAAAAGCCAGCGTGTGCTTTTGCAACAGCTTCAAAACTAGTAATGTCAGAAGTGAAAATTCGAGTGCGAATGACATCTTTCATGCTTACATTCAGGTCTTTCAATACTATTTCAATTCTTTCTAAAATATTCATGGTTTGTGCATAAGCGTCATCTGCTTTAACTTTTATGCCATCTACAATAGCAACCGTTCCGGAAACTTCTACTATATTTCCTATTCGAACGGCACGGCAATAGCCCATTTTGTCTTCCCATGGAGAACCTGTTAAAATATTCTTTCTTTCCATTTTTTTTAAATAAGTGGTTAATAATTATTTTACAATAGTATACGAAATCTAGAAATAGCGTTCAGGATATAAATATGAAATAGTTCAATCCTGTTTTTCCAAATAGCCTAGAGCTGAGTCAATTTTCCAATATCTATCTTTTTCATTTGCATAAAAGCATACAAAGCCTTTGGTGCTTTTTCTGGATCGCTCATAAGTTTGTCAAGCATCGTAGGAATTATTTGTCATAAAACTCCATATTTAACTTTTATTCATCCACATTTTCCTTCTTGACCTTCCTCAGCAAATTTGTTCCAGTAATGATTAATTTCTACCTGAGTTTCACAGTTGACTACTATTGAAATGGCTTCATTGAATTTATAATCTGGTCCTCCATTGAGTGCCATAAATCTTTTGCTATTTAATTAAAAAACAACTGCCATTGGATTGGAGCAGTGTATTGTAGCACTCGTAAAATGGATTGTATTACCATTGAATTGCTACTTTACCCATACTTTTTCTTTTTTCAAGATATTCATGGGCAGCTGCTATTGCTGAAGCTTCAAATACTTTTCCTACTGTAGGTTTGAAAACTCCTGATGCAGTGAGTTTAACGACTTCAGTTAAACAACGTTGCAATGTCAGCGGGTGTTGATCTGCGACACTAAGCATATTCACTCCAATCATTGCTTTGGATGGCATCATCAACATTACTGGATGATAAAAACCAAATCCGATGGCTGCTTTTAGTTTACCCCATAAGTTTTTATTAGTCATATCGGAGGCTCCGTAACAAATAATTCTGCCTCCTGCTGCTAAGGATCGAAATCCTTTTTTTACTGATTTTCCTCCCACCGCATCAAATATTACATTTAGTCCTTTTCCACCAGTTATTTTATTTACTTCTTTTTCAAAATCATGTGTTTGATAATTAATAGGATGATGAACACCTAATTTTTTCAAATAGTTAATTTTTTCTTCAGAGCCAGCAGTAGAAAAAATTTCGCATTGTTTGTATTTAGCAAATTGAATGAGTGCAGTTCCAACACCTCCTGCACCAGAATGAATCAACACTTTATCGCCAGGATGAAGATTGACCATTTCCGCCGCTGAAAAATAGGCGGTACAATATTGAGTGGTTAAAGCGGTTGCAGTTGCAGCGTCTATCGTTTCAGGAATAATAGCAGTGGCTCTAGCATCAGTGATGGCATATTCTGCATAGCCACCAAAACGAGTCATTGCAGTCACCCGATCCCCTGCTTTTAAATGAGTAACGCCCTCTCCAATTTTTTCAATAGTGCCAGCTACATCGTAGCCAAGAACACAGGGCATCGGTGGAGCATCCTTATACATTCCATTGCGAGCCATCACATCGGCAAAATTTAAACCAAAGGCTTCTACTTTTATTAATACCTCTCCAGTACTTGGATTAGGTGTACTGACTTCTCTTGTTTCAAATACTTTTTCAGCCGACCCATTTTTGATTAAAAAAATTGCTTTCATTTCGATTTCAGTAATTATTTTTTATTCAAATAAAAAAAACATTTTCTAGATAAAACACAGCAATAGCTGCTATAAATCCGACAATAGCTAACCAGCTGATTTTCTTTAGGTACCAGATGAAATTAATTTGTTCAATCCCCATTACGGCAACACCCGCTGCAGAACCAATGATAATGGCGCTACCTCCAGTGCCAGTAGTTAATGCAAGGAATTCCCAAAATGGATGATCAGTTGGATAGGTCGATAAATCATACATTCCCTGTGCAGCGGCTACTAGAGGCACATTATCTACGATAGAAGAAAGCATGCCTAGTGCAATACCAATTAGGTAATCATTGTGAAGCGAATTGCTCAGGTAAGTGGCGGTGATTTTTAATATCCCATAAGATTGTAAAGCTGCAACTGCTAATAAAATTCCAAGAAAAAATAAAATACTCGGGGTATCTATTCTTTGCAAGGCTTTTGCTACAGTAAATTTTTCAGCATCAGCACCCTCCTTTTTTTTGTGCATCATCGAATTGATTATCCACATAATACTGAGTGCTAACAACATTCCCATAAATGGAGGTAAATGTGTTATAGTTTTAAATACCGGAACACTTAGTAACAAAATAATTCCAGCAACCAATATAATAGTACTTTCTTTTTTTTCTTTTAGTGGTCTTTCTTGAAAAGGTGAAGGGATAAAATTTATTCCTTTAAATCGACGAGCCATCAATAATAGCGGAATTCCACAGGCTACTAAAGATGGAAAGATTAGTTCTTTTATAATATTCAAAGCGGTTATTTGTCCGCCAATCCAAAGCATGGTGGTGGTAACGTCACCCAAGGGAGACCAAGCCCCTCCTGCATTAGCTGCAATAACAATCATTCCTGCAAACCAAAGACGATCTTCCTTATCGGCTAAAATTTTTGCACAAACAGATGTCATTACTATCGCAGTAGTTAGATTGTCTAATAGTGCAGAAAGTAAAAAGGTAATTCCCGTTATAATAAATAAGAGTCGTTTTTTGCTGGAAGTGGTAATTTTTTGAGTAATAATTTCAAAACCATTATGCGAGTCTATTACCTCAACAATTGTCATGGCACCTAGTAAAAAAAATAGGATAGAAGCAATTTCTCCTAGGTGTTCATTTAACTCTTTAATAACCGTTTCTGGTGATTGGCTTTGAATTGTGTAAGTAGTCCAGCATAGTACACCTGTTAATAATGCTGCGGCTGCTTTATTTAATTTTAGCGGTTGCTCAAATGCAATCGCTAAGTATCCCAAAATAAAAATAGTGATAAGTATAATTGTAATCATTGTTACAAAGTACGTTTTGGTAAAGGTAAGTGAATTACATAAGCTGCCTTTTAGCAATTCTGCAGGAGCGGATTCGTAAATCTTGTACTTTAGCTACTTGTGTTTTTTATTTAAAAAAGCAGAAAGCGCTAGGTTTGATACTAAGTACTGCTAGTAGTTTTTATGAATGAAAGTAATTAAATAGCAACTTTACCTGGATACTCTTCTAATGCTTTTTCTAAACAATCCATTGCAGAATTAATAGCATTAACATTTAAAACATATGCCAGCCTTACTTCATTCTTGCCAAGACCTGGAGTGCTATAGAAGCCGCCAGCTGGAGCTAGCATAACGGTTTGTTTATTATAAGAAAAAGATTCTAGCAGCCATTGACAAAAAGTTTCAGAATCATCAATGGGTAATCTAGCAATGGTATAAAAAGCTCCTCCTGGGTTAGGACAAAATACGCCTGGAATTGAATTCAATCTTTTTACAATCGTATCCCTTCTTTTTTTGTATTCGGCCTTTGTTTCATCAAAATAATTATCGGGCAAATCAACTGCTGCCTCTCCTAATATCTGTGCAAAGCCTGGAGGACTTAGTCGAGCTTGAGCAAATTTCATTACTGAATTTAATACCTCTTTATTTTTTGTGATCAATGCACCAATTCTTCCACCGCAAGCGCTATATCTTTTACTAATAGAGTCCATTAGAACGATATGATTTTCTACACCTTTTAATGTCATGAAACTGGTGTGACTTCCTTCATAACAAAACTCACGATACGCTTCATCACAAAATAAATAGAGATTATGCTTTAAAATAATTTGCTTCAAAATTTCCATCTCTTCTTTGCTATATAAATAGCCTGTAGGGTTGTTGGGGTTGCAAATCAGAATTCCTTTTGTCTTTGGTGTAATAGCTTTTTCGAATTCCGCAATTGGAGGAAGTGCAAAACTTTTATCTATAGTAGAAGTGATTGGACGAACGACTACTCCCACCTCTACAGCAAAAGCATTGTAGTTGGCATAAAAAGGTTCAGGTATAATAATTTCATCTCCTGGATCCATGCAGGCCATTAATCCAAATAAAATAGCTTCGCTTGCACCGGTGGTAATTATTATTTCGTCTGTAGTAATATGAATAGCTGATTTTGCATAATAGCCAGTTAATTTTTTTCGGTAACTCTCATTACCTGCACTATGACTGTATTCCAAAATTTTGAAATTACTGTTTCTAACTGCATCCAATGTTTGTTTGGGAGTCTCAATATCCGGCTGACCAATATTTAAGTGAAATACGTGGATACCTTTTTTTTGAGCAGCTTCTGCAAAAGGCACTAATTTTCGAATCGGAGAAGTTGGCATGATTTGCCCACGATGGCTGATAGATAACATCTTGCAAATATAATGATGAATAGCTAGTGATTCAAGTAAGTAAAGAATTGATTTTTAGTTGAAATTTACAGGTAACCGTTACTGTTGAATTTCAGGATAATATTATTTATTTTATTTATTCGAATGGGTATAAAAAAGGAAGTTTTTGGGGGCAAATTAGCCTGCATTGAGAGTCAGAATCTTTTGCATTAGTTTAGGCCCATCGATAGCCTCTCAAAAAGTCAGTGATAGACATTTTCTTTTTACCTTCTAATTGGAGTTCTTGTATCGCAAGGTATCCATCGGTTCCTGCAAAGTGTAAAAAAGTTTTTTTATCAGTTGTCCATTCACCTGAAGCGATGGTGGGAGTAGTATGTATTTTTTCAGACTTATATATTTTCACTTTTTTTCCTTCTAAAAAACTAAAAGCAGCTGGATAAGGGGATAGTCCTCTAATTAAATTAAAAATTTCAGTGATTGATTTATTCCAATCAATTTGGCAGGAAGCAGTAAAAATTTTAGGAGCATTTTTTAAATCCTTTAGCTGATCCTTTCCCATTTCTATTTGTGGAGACTCGGTTAAACTACCTTCTGCTAATCCTTTTACAGTTTGTAGTAGAAGTTCTGCGCCTATTTCTTTCATCTTGTCATGAAGTTCTCCTGCAGTTTCTTGCTCCCCAATCGGTATGGAAGTAGTTAACAAAATATCTCCTGTATCAATTTCATGTTGTAATTTAAAAGTAGTCACCCCCGTAGTTTTTTCTCCATTAATAATGGCCCAGTTGATGGGCGCTGCACCACGGTATTGAGGTAATAGTGAACCATGCAAATTGACAGTACCCATCGGCGGCATGTTCCATACTAATTCTGGAAGCATTCGAAAGGCTACCACTATCTGTAAGTCTGCATGAAGGTTTTTGAGTTGTTCTAAAAATTCAGGATTCTTTAATTTTTCTGGTTGTAATACAAAGAGGCCCTGTTCAATTGCATATTGTTTTACAGCACTTTGTTGCAATTGCATACCACGTCCTGCAGCCTTATCGGGTGCAGTAACTACCCCAACAATCGAGCAGCCTGCTTGGACTAGTTTATCCAGCGTAGCTACTGCAAATTCTGGAGTACCCATAAAAACAATTTGTAGTTCCTGGATTTTTTTCATTGGTGCAAAGGTAGCCCCATTTTAATGATTCAAAAATAGTAAGGAGATCGTTTTAATTAGAAACAAAGTCTTTGTATAATAAATACTTTTTTCTTATTTTTTTAAAATTATCAATCAAAGGTTTCCAGCTATTTCTTATGTCGTTTTCATTTAACTGTTGTTTGATTTGTCCCATTAATAAGTCACTACCCGCTAGTTGATTAAAAAAATTATTTTTTAAAAAAAAGCTATCCTTTCCAGGGAATAAATGATACGCATCAAGTAAATATTTTATTTGGACAGTATTTTTCAAATTTTTAAGGACAACTTCATTAGTGCCGGCTATATACCATCCATAACATTTTTGATAAAAACATTTACTGCTTTTCGCCCCAGCGGTAGGTTTAGGAATGAAGGAATATAAATTATCCGGCAATGTAGGATGACCAAAAATTTGAAATGGAGCTTCTGTTCCTCTTCCCTCACTGAGTAGGGTACCCTCAAAAAAACAGGTAGAGGGATAGAGGTAAATAGCTTGCATTGACTTTAAGTTAGGAGAAGGTGCAATGGGTAAAATATATTTACTATTATGATCATAGTTTTTGCAAGAAATTATTTTGACTTGGAAAATATTTTTTGATTCATCCTTAGTGGGGGATTGATTTATATAAGCAGCGTTGGCGAGCGGGGACAACCATTTTTCACCGGCTAACAGTAAGGCATATTCGCCTATCGTCAGGCCATACACAACAGGGATGGGTTGCATACCCACAAAGCTTTTAAATTTTTTATCTAAAACAGGCCCATCTACATAGAACCCATTCGGATTGGGTCTATCTAGTATAATAAGTGGAATATGGTTTTCTAGAGCAGCTTCTAAATAATATTCTAAGGAGGAAATAAATGTATAAAAACGTACTCCCACATCTTGAATGTCAAATAATAGTATATCTACTCCTAAAAGGTCCTCTGGAGTCGGCTTTTTGTGATTGCCATAGAGACTAATCACTGGAATACCAGTTTTTTTATCATTGCTATTACCTAGTTTTTCTCCAGCATCCGCATCGCCTCTAAATCCGTGTTCTGGACCAAAGATCTTTACTACTTTGATACCACATTTTAATAAGGTGTCAACGAGATGGCTATTTTTAACCATACTAGTTTGATTGGCGAATATGGCGATAGACTTACCTTTTAATAATGGAAGATAGACGTCCATTCTTTCGGCACCCGGTATGATGGCGGTTGTTTTTTGAACAGCTTTTAGTGTATTGTCCTTCTTGTCAATAGTTGACAATTGAGCAAATAATGGTTGGCAATTAAAAATTGCCAACATTGCTATTAAAACTAATAAAATCTTCATAGCTCAAAGTTCAGTAAAGTTTTTCACTTAAAAGGGGTGACATTTTTGAAAAAGTTTTCACCCCTTGGAGAAATAAAACCCTTTATTTTATTGGGTAATCCTTTGTTTGCTTTAATTTGCCGAAAAATGATCTTTTTATTGGTTACCATTAGATCATTTATTGTAAACTCCACCTTAAAACTTGTTAAGCGTAGTTGCCGAAAAGCAGAGGTGTTAAAAAATTAAACAATGGCACAAGTAAAAGAAGGAGATGTTGTAAAAGTTCATTACACAGGCAAACTAGCTAATGGAGAACAATTTGACTCTTCGGTAGGAAGAGAACCACTTGAATTTACAGTGGGCGCTGGTATGATGATCAAAGGTTTTGATGCTGCAATGCCGGGTATGAAAGTTGGCGAAAAAAAGACAATCAGTATTGCGCCAAAAGATGGCTACGGTGAAAAATCAGAAGATGCCATCATTGAATTTCCTAAAGAGAATGTTCCAGCAGATATGAAACTAGAGCCTGGAATGTCTTTAACCTTAAGCAACGAAGCAGGTCAACCTGTACCAGTGGTAGTGGTTGAAGTTAAAAAATCAGTGATCGTATTAGATGCGAATCATTTTCTAGCAGGCCAAGAATTAATTTTTGATATTGAGTTGGTAGAAATCGCTTAAATTTTTCTACTCAACTTTTGAAAGACAATTGATTATTTATTAATCGGTTGAATGTATTGGCTAAACTTTATTTTGTTTGGTAATGATGCTATGTTTGAGTTTTTGACCCACTTAAAATTTTTCATTTCAGTTATCAAAACCTTGAATACATGATTGAGATTTCGAGCAATAGCGTAGCAGAAAGACTGATGCGCTATGTTCAAATTGATACCCAAAGTGATCCTTTGGGAAATAACTTTCCTACTACAGAAAAGCAGAAAGACCTCAGTAAACTATTGCTGAATGAGCTAATTGGAATGGGTATAACCAATGCAGAAATGGATGCTTTCGGTTACGTATATGCGACTATACCCTCTAATAGCCAGAAGCATGCTATTCCAACTATTTGTTTTTGTAGCCATATTGATACCGCACCCGATTGTAGTGGAACTGATGTGAAGCCTATTCATCATCAAAATTATGATGGTAAAGACATTGCGCTTCCTGATGATAAAGATCAAGTACTCAGTATAAAAAACTCGCCTTATCTCGAAAAGCATATAGGGCATAGCATTATTACAGCAAGCGGTTTAACCTTACTAGGTGCAGATGATAAGAGTGGGGTAGCTGCAATTATGGAAGCGGCCTTTTATTTAATGCAGCATCCAACTATTCCACATGGAGATATAAAAATTTTATTTACTCCTGATGAAGAAGTAGGAAAAGGAACCGCTCAGGTGGATATGAAAAAATTGGGTGCCGACTTTGGTTATACCCTTGATGGCGGTGAAGCGGGTAGCTTGGAAGATGAAACATTCAGTGCGGATTCTGCTACAATTACCATTGAGGGGGTAATTGTTCATCCTGGTTATGCCAAAGGAAAATTAATTAATTCCCTAAAAGTAGCGGGTGCCATAATGGATGCACTTCCAAAAAATGAGTGGAGTCCTGAAACTACTGATGTTAAAGAAGGATTTGTGCATCCGGTAGCCATGAATGGTATTTCCGAAAAAACCACCCTGCAATTTATAGTACGTGATTTTTCTTTGTCGGGTTTGCAAGCGCATCATCAAAGATTGAAAAGTTTAGCAGAGGAGGTGATTAAAGAATTTCCTGGAGCTACCATGGTGTATGAGGCGCAGGAACAGTATCGTAATATGAAAGAAGTGTTGGATAAATATCCGCAGGTAACTGCTTTTGCTGCGGAAGCCATACAACGGTCAGGGTTAGTTGTAAAAAAAGAAAGCATACGAGGTGGTACTGATGGTAGCCGGTTTAGCTATATTGGTATGCCTTGTCCCAATATATTTACGGGCATGCAGAACATTCATAGTAAACTAGAATGGGTGGGCACTAAGGATATGGCTAAAGCTGCAGAAACCATTATCCATTTGTGTATGATTTGGGAGGAGAAAAACTAGTTGAGCTAAATGATTTGGTAAATACCTTCCTGCTCTGTTTTTAAGGCTTCTATATTTTAACAAAATTAATTATCAAGGGTATAGTAAAATAGTTACCTTCAATCAAAATATATAATTATGGAATTATTAAGAAATTTTTGGTGGTTAATTCCCATATTCATGGTGGTAGCAGGTGGTTTATTTACTATCAACCAAGGCACTATTGGCGTAGTTACTCGTTTGGGTAAGTATCATAGCATAAAGCTGCCGGGCCTTAATTTTAAAGTCCCTTTTTTAGATCAAATTTATAAAAGGGTAAGTATTCAAAACCGATCTGTAGAATTGGAATTCCAAGCGGTAACGATTGATCAGGCAAATGTGTATTTTAAATCTATGATTCTTTTTTCAGTAATGAATGTTGATGAAGAGACCATTAAAAATGTTGCCTTTAAATTTATTAGTGAAAAGGATTTGATGCAGGCGTTGATTCGTACGGTAGAAGGAAGTATTCGTGCATTTGTGTCTACAAAAAAGCAGGCGGAGGTATTAAATGTTCGTCGAGATATTGTAGATAATGTAAAAGAGCAAATTGATGTAACACTAGAAGGATGGGGTTATCATGTTCAGGATTTGCAAATCAATGATATTACTTTCGATGAAGCCATTATGACGAGTATGAGTAAAGTGGTGGCTAGTAACAATTTAAAAGCCGCTGCAGAAAATGAAGGTCAGGCTTTATTGATTACCAAAACAAAAGCTGCCGAAGCGGAAGGAAATGCTATTAAAATTGCTGCTGAGGCAGAACGTCAAGCTGCACAATTACGTGGCCAAGGAGTTGCTTTATTCAGAGAAGAAGTGGCACGTGGTATGAGCCAGGCTGCTTCAGAAATGAAACAGGCTAATTTGGATACGAATGTAATTCTTTTCAGTATGTGGGTAGAAGCGATTAAAAATTTCGCAGAATACGGAAAAGGTAATGTCATATTTTTAGATGGTGGAAGTGATGGAATGGAAAAAACGATGAAGCAGATAATGGCGATGACGCAGTTAGAGAACAATAAAAAGGAAGGAGTTTAAAGCGCATCAAATATATTTCAATAAAAAGCCCCGAATAATCGGGGTTTTTTATTGTTTTTGTGTATAAGATTACCTGTATTGAACTTTTATAATTTTTTAGGCAGTCAATATTTTTTAAAATTAGTTAGCTCATAAAAACATTAGGTATGATTTTATACAAGTGTTTTCAAAAATTTTGGTGGGGTTCTTTTTTTGGAAGCCTGCTCAAAAGAATAAGCCATCTCTATTAATTTCCCTTCTTGATAAGCTCCTGCGATAAATGAAAGACCAATTGAAAGTTCATGTACTTTTCCCATTGGAACAGTGATGTGCGGATAACCTGCCATGGCGGCAGGAGGTGCAAAGTAAAATCCTGTATCATAATCGCCATTTACTAAATCGGTGCAGTTAGCTAGTCCAATACTCGTAGAACAAATCGCGTCAAGCTGTTGCTGCTGCATCATGTCGTCAATTATCTTTCGAGCACTAGTGGAAATTTTTAGCGCATCCGTATATTCTTTATCATTCAGACTGCCTTTTGAATCACACATTTCCAATAGCTCTTGTTTGAAATAAGGCATCGCAGTTGATTCATTTTGTTTATTGAAATTGATAACTTCTGTTAGGGTTTTCACTTTAGCATTTGCATTGGAAAGGTATTTATTTACCCCATCTTTGAACTCGTATTGTAAAACGATGAACTCAGCTTCACCTAGAGGTTTCGTTTGTTTTAGTAAATCTATTTCGATGATAGTAGCACCATTTTTTTTCAATAATTCGATGGCTTGTTGATAGATAGATACTACTGCCTCATTGCCTTTTAGAAAAGATTTTTCGATACCAATTCTTTTCCCTTTTAGCCCTTCTATTTTTAGAAAATTGGTATAATCAATCTTTTCTTTTTCAATATGTTGGGAACTGATAGCATCAGCTTTATCTTCAGCCGCCAGCGCTCCTAATAATATTGCTGCGTCGGTAACGGTTCTGGTCATAGGTCCTGCAGTGTCTTGTGTTGCAGAGATGGGTATAATGCCAGATCTACTCCATAACCCTACGGTAGGCTTTATTCCTACAATACCGCAAAAAGAAGAAGGTGCAATGATTGAACCATCAGTTTCTGTTCCAATAGCGATAGCGCAAAGGTTTGCAGCTACTGCTGCTGCTGAACCAGAACTAGATCCACTGGCATTTCTATCCAGTATACAAGGGTTTTTTGTTTGTCCGCCTCGGCTACTCCAGCCACTGCTCGATCTAGTGGATCTAAAGTTGGCCCATTCACTGAGATTCGTTTTTCCCAAAAGTACTGCTCCCGCTTCTCGAAGTTTTTCTACAATAAAGGCATCTTTTGTTACTACATTTCCCTTTAATGCAAGCGCACCAGCTGTAGTCATCATTTGGTCACCGGTGTTAATATTGTCCTTTATTAAAATTGGAATGCCATGTAATGGACCTCTTAATTTTCCTGCTTTTCTTTCTTGATCCATTTTGTCAGCAATACTTAATGCATCCGGATTTATTTCTATCACCGAGTTGAGCATAGGTCCTGACTGATCAATAGCAGCAATTCTTTTTAAATACAGTTCAGTTATTTTTCGAGAACTGTATTCTCCTTCTTTCATTTTCTTTTGTAATTCAAATACGGAAATTTCATTTAGCGGAAAATCATCTTTTTCATATTGGTTACCTTGGTTAATTGTATTGGTTTCGGTTGACTTAGTAGCATTATTACAACCACTAGTTATAGCTGCCAACGATAAGCCTGCAAGCGATCCATTTTGTATAAACTTTCTTCTGTCCATTGTATAAATTTTGAAATTGAAAATAGGATTTCTACTGGTTGATTAGATATAATTAGTCAAATTTAAAAAGATCTTCAACAAGGTTGTCAACAAAAAACCCCGAAGTTAAGTTCGGGGTTTTTTGTAATTATCAAGTAAATTTTATTTATTCCTAAGTTTACTATTTTTTCTGCTGTAGGCAAAATATACTACTAGTCCAATTGCCATCCAGGCAAAGGCAACTTTTAAAGTTTGAAGATCTAATGCTACAATCATTCCAAGACAAACTAGTGCGCCTAATGTTGAAACGATAGGTACCAATGGAGCTCTAAAAGGTCGCTCAATTTCTGGTGATTTTATTCTTAAGATCCAAACACCAACACTTACTAGTACAAAGGCAAACAAAGTACCAAAGCTAGTAAGGTCACCTGCAACACTACCCGGAATAAATGCTGCAAATAAACCAACGAATACGAATAAAATTAAGTTGGCTTTGTAAGGAGTTTTATATTTAGGATGCAATTCACCAAATGCTTTCGGAATAAGTCCATCATTACTCATTGAGAAGAAAATTCTACTTTGCCCCATTAACATGACGAGTATTACAGAAGAAAATCCAGCAAGGATAGCCACAGTTATACTAGATCCAAGCCATTCGTATCCTTTCATATAAGTTTGAATGGTATAGGCAACAGAGGCTTCTTTACCAGCAGTACTAAATTCAGCGTAGTTGGCAACACCGGTAAGTACATGGCCAAATAAAATATAAAGAATGGTACAAACCACTAAGGAGCCTAAGATACCAATTGGCATATCTCTTTTTGGATTTTTAGCCTCTTGGGCTGCGGTACTAACTGCATCAAAACCAATGAAGGCAAAGAATACAATTGCAGCACCACCTAATACGCCTCCCCATCCCCATTTAAAAAATCCGTCATGACCGATGGTTCCTTTAGGTATTAAATAAGGAGTATGATTTTCTGGTTTAATAAACTGCCATCCGAATACAATAAATAGTAAAACAATAGCCACTTTTACAAACACAATAATCATATTAACGAATGCTGATTCTTGAGTTCCTTTTATTAATAATAAGGTGAGCAATAATAAAATAATGAGTGCAGGGGCATTGATCATACCTCTTGTAATTTCTACCATGCCAGTTAAATTGGCGGGTAAGGCTTTGAATTGATCATCACTTAAAATCAGCACACCATTTTTTACACTCTTGAGTGTTTCAGGCAAAGCGGTAGTAATTTGATCAATTGCAGCTCCTGTTACTTTATGAAGTGCTTCAAAAGGGGAATGGCACCATTCATAGGGTATACTTCCTCCAAGCAAGTTGTTTAAATATTCACTCCAAGCAATGGATACTGTAGCGGCACCAAGGGCGTATTCCATTATTAATGCCCAACCAATAATCCAGGCTACTAATTCTCCCATAGTTACATATGAGTAGGCATAAGCGCTACCAGCAATAGGAATCATAGAAGCAAATTCAGCATAACAAAGTCCTGCAAAAGCACAACCTAAAGCGGCTACAATAAAGGACAGGGTAATAGCGGGACCAGCAGCCTCAGCAGAGGCAGCAGCAGTTCTTACAAATAAACCAGCGCCAATGATAGCACCAATTCCTAAAGCAATTAGGTTGCCAGCGCCAAGGGTTCTTTTCATTCCTTTTTCATCATCGTTGGCCTGAGCCAGCATCTGTGTCAAGGACTTTTTTACAAATAAACTCATATTCAATTGTTGATTTGGTATAAAAATAGCAATAAATTTTCAAATCAGACATCTGGCCTATTTTTTTGTGCCTTAGGCTGTTTAACAAGTATTAAATATTATATTGCGATACTAATATTTCAAATATGAGTATTCAACCTTCTAAGAAAAGCCAGTTGACTTTATATATTGGTATCGCCCTCATTGCTGGGGTGATAGGAGGGTTTATTTTAAATAGAACTTACGTTGGAAATGAAAACGAACAAATTGCAGTAGCTGAGTCTAAATTGGTACAACTGCAGGGTGCTATAAAGTCCTATGAAATAGTAAAAGATAGTACTGGATATGTTAGACTACTTGCTATTAAAAAAAATATAATTGATCAAAAAAAGTTGGCTTCTTCCCAATTGATGGCCAGTGCCAATCAGCAGGCGGTAGTTTCTCAGATTAAGCTGTTGTCGGATTCACTTCAATCAGTCAATGGCATGCTAACTTTATTTGTTGACACATCGAATGTGATTTACCAAGAGTTAAAAAAGCAGAGAGAATTGGTTGTTCTTCAAAAAAATGATAGCCTTAAACAAAGAGATAAAAAGTTAGAATGGTTTACCATCTTAGCAGACATTTTTTTAAGATTGATTAAAATGATAGTGGCGCCACTAGTGTTCACTACATTAGTAGTAGGGGTTGCTAAACTGGGAGATATTAATTCAGTAGGTCGTATTGGAGGTAAAACATTACTATGGTTTATTAGTGCCTCACTCATGAGTTTGTTGTTGGGGATGGTATTGGTTAATTTCTTTAAGCCAGGAATAGCGATGCATTTAACCCTTCCTGAAATCAATGCCAATAGCGGTATCGATAAGGCTGCGCTTACTATTAAGGATTTCTTTTATCATGTTTTTCCAGCAAGTTTTATTGATGCAATGGCTAAAAATGAAATTCTTCAAATTGTAGTCTTTGCCTTATTTTTCGGAGTAGCAGCTGCGGCAATTGGAGAATTAGCAAAGCCTGTAATCCATGCGATTGATGTGTTGGCTCATATCATTTTAAAAGTGACTGGCTATGTGATGAATTTTGCTCCGGTAGCAGTTTTTGGAGCAATGACAGCTATAATCGCAAAACAAGGAATTGGTATTTTAAAAACCTATTCTATTTTTATTGGAGAATTTTATTTTGGATTGGTACTGTTGTGGATATTTTTAATTTTCGTAGGGTCATTATTTGTGGGAAAGAGGGTTTTTCATTTGATCAAAAGAATGAAGGAACCCATTTTATTAGCCTTCAGTACTTCCAGCAGCGAAGCAGCTTTTCCCAAAACAATGCAAGAGTTAGAGAACTTTGGTTGTAAGAATAAAATTGTAAGCTTTGTTTTACCACTAGGATATTCTTTTAATCTGGATGGAAGTATGATGTATATGACCTTTGCTTCGCTATTCATTGCACAGAGTTATGGAATGGATATTCCAGTAGCCACTCAGCTTACGATGTTATTAGTATTGATGTTAACTAGTAAAGGAATTGCAGGTGTGCCGAGGGCTTCATTGGTAGTAATTGCTGGCACCTTGGCTACATTTAATATTCCAGAAGCAGGTATCGCCTTGCTTTTAGGAATTGACCCATTGCTAGATATGGGAAGAAGTGCAACCAATGTGGTGGGAAATAGTATCGCAACGGTGGTAGTGAGTAAATGGGAAGGGGATTTGATTGATACCGATAAAAAGGAATAGTATTTACAACAAAGCTGCAGTTGATTAATCAGCATTGGTTGAATATCAAATTGTAAAAAATAATTCACACTTAAGCTTTACCAAACGCATGTTAGATTTTATTTTATTATTTCACTGGACTGAATTATTACAACCTCAATGGTATATAGATAATGGAGGGCTGTGGTTCATCGTGTTTGCAGTATTTGCTGAGACGGGTTTATTTGCAGGCTTTTTTTTACCAGGAGACTCCTTATTATTTGTAACAGGAATCTTTAGCGATAACCTTGTAAAAACTGCATTTGGAATTGATCTACAAAGTTCTTTTTTGAATTTATTTTTATTGGGGGTGGTAATTTCTTTGGCTGGGGTGATTGGTAATTTTGCAGGCTATTGGTTTGGTCAAAAAAGCGGCCCCTATTTATTTGAGAAGAAAGACAGCCTTTTATTTAAGAAAAAATATTTATTCCAGGCCAAGGATTTTTATGAAAAACATGGCCGAGGCGCTATTGTAATGGCTAGATTTTTACCAATCCTAAGAACCTTTGCACCCATTGTAGCGGGTATTGTGGGTATGAATAAAAGTAAATTTATATTTTATAATGTGGTAGGATCTTTTGCTTGGGTATTCTCCATGTTATTTGCCGGCCATTACTTACAAATATTATTTTTGGATTGGTATGGCTTTGATTTAAAAAAGCACTTGGAAGTGATTGTGGTAGGAATTGTTTTGATTACTACGGCCCCTATCTTAATGAAATTATTTTTTGGTAAAATTAAAAAATCCTCTTAGCATTGAATTATTAATTAAAAATCGATGAATAAAAATTCCAACTCCATTTTTAATATTACTGTTCTGGTAGCCGCATTGGGTTATTTTGTAGATATCTACGATTTATTGTTGTTTCAAATTGTAAGGGTCGATAGTTTAAAAGATATGGGACTATCTATGGATCAGGTGAAATCTGAAGGAGAATTTATTATCAGTGTACAAATGATTGGCTTGTTGGTGGGTGGAATTATTTGGGGAGTAATGGGAGATAAAAAAGGGAGATTGAGTGTATTGTTTGGCTCTATTGTTTTGTATTCAATTGCTAATATTATCAATGGATTTGTACAAACACCCTTTCAATATGGGCTTACCAGGTTTTTTGCTGGCATAGGATTGGCAGGGGAATTAGGTGCAGGTATAACGTTAGTATCTGAATTGGTGAGTAAAGAAAAAAGAGGACTGAGTACTTCTTTTGTTGCAGGAATCGGATTGACAGGTGCAGTAGTAGCTTATTTTATTTCTCAAAATTTCCATTGGCGCACCTGTTATTTTATAGGAGGAGGTTTAGGATTTTGTCTGTTAATTTTAAGGATATCAGTATTGGAGAGTGGAATGTTTACTAAGTTGAAAGAACTAGATGTTCAGCGAGGAAATTTTTTCATGTTTTTTACCAATGGCGTTCGGTTCAAAAAATATATACTGGCAATTTTAATTGGACTGCCTACTTGGTATGTCATTGGTATTTTAGTTGCCTTTTCAAATGATTTTGGAAAAGCATTTGGTTTTTCAGAAGAGGTATTACCTAAAAAATCAACCATGTATGCCTATGCTGCAATTGCATTAGCAGATATGCTAGTTGGTTTTATTAGCCATTGGCTGAAAAGTAGAAAAAAAGTTTTATTTATTTTTTATGGACTTACCGTACTATCTTTTTTCCTTTACTTTAACCAGCATAATGGAACAGCTGCAGACATGTATTTGATTTGTTTTGCAATGGGTTTCAGCGTAGGATTTTGGGCCATTTTTGTAACCATGGCGGCAGAACAATTTGGCACTAATTTAAGATCAACCGCCACTACTACCGTACCTAATATGGTGAGAGGTGCGTTACCCTTGATGTTTCTTTTGTTTAAAAATTTACAGTTAGCAACCGGTAATTATATTACTGCTGGCTGGGTAACCGGTGCAATTGTAATGACTATAAGTTTTACTGCTGCTTGGTTTACAGAAGAAACTTTTGGTAAGGACCTTAATTATGTAGAAAATTAATTATCCTTTCTCTTTTTTGTATTACACATTTACAATGAGTACGGGTATTTTTAATTCATGTCGAACGGTATTGACTGTTTCGCCATAAATAAAATCTTTTAATCCAGTATGACCATGTGCTCCTGCTACGAGCATATCAGCATTCAATTCTTTTACGATACGCACAATTTCTTTTGCTCTATTTCTAAAACCTAGATGACCTTCAGCAGCATAGCCAAGTTGTTGCAATTGGTTGACATACCAATCCATTCTTTCTTTATCTTTCCTGGTTTCATAATCATCACTATCCGTACCTAATAGTTTGGCCGAAGCACTTTCTACTACATGGACTAATATGTATCGAGTATTTTCTTTTCCTTGTCCAATTGCAAAGGCAATGAGTTTCTGATCTTTTTCACTAAAATCAAGGGCGATGGCGATAACTTTAAATTCAGGAATGACCAACTGATTGATTTCCTCAATGTTAGGGTGCATCTCAATAGAACTTGTTTTTGGAGCAGTCTTAAACAGTGGAAACAAGAGGGTGTAAAAAAGTAGCGCTAAAGAAATTATCCCAAGTATAACTAATCCGATTTTAGAAAAAACAGTTACATCAACCCAAGCACTTGCTGCTTCATTTATCAACATCTTTAAATTTAAAAAAATCAGTATAGCAGCAATTAGCCATGCTGTTATTTTAGTAATTGGTTTGATTACAAAATCTCCCATCGTTTTTTTATCACTTACAAAATGTATTAAAGGGATAATTGCAAAACCTAATTGTAAACTCAAAACAACCTGACTTAATACTAGTAATGAATTTACTTTTTCCTCTCCATAAATTATAATTACGATTAGGGCCGGTACGATAGCTAATAATCTAGTGAGTAAACGTCTTACCCATGGGTTGATTCGTAAATTCAAATAACCTTCCATAATTATTTGTCCTGCTAGCGTACCAGTGATGGTGCTGCTTTGGCCTGCTGCAATTAGTGCAATGGCAAAAAGTTTAGGAGCAAGATCTCCTAAGAAATTAGGTAATAATCGATGGGCTTCTTTAATTTCAGCTACCTGCGAATTACCTGTTTTAAAAAAAACGGTAGCGGCTAAAATTAAGATAGCAGCATTAACAAAAAATGCAAGATTAAGCGCGATGGTAGTATCAATTCGATTAAATTTTAAGGCTTGTTTTATACCAGCATTGGAACGATCAATTTTTCTGGTTTGAACTAATGCGGAGTGGAGGTATAAATTATGTGGCATCACAGTGGCACCTATTATGCCTATTCCAATATACAGTGCTTCATCAGATAAGCTAGACGGAATAAAGCCTTGAACGATTTCACCAAAAACAGGTGCTGCAAAAATAATTTCTATTAAAAACGAAATAGCTACTATTGCCACTAGACTAATGATGAATGCTTCCATCTTTCGCATACCCATTTTTTGTAAGTATAATAAAAGAAAGGTGTCTAGGACAGTAATGGACACTCCCCAGATGAGGGGTAATCCAGTTAACAATTGAATGCCAATTGACATACCTAAAACTTCTGCAAGGTCACAAGCTGCTATTGCAATTTCTGCAAGTAAGTATAAAGCGAGATTCACCATTCTCGGATAGGCTTCTCTGTTTGCTTGTGCAAGATCACGTCCCCTTACAATACCTAATCTAGCAGACAGTCCCTGAAGTAATAAGGCCATTAGGTTGCTCATTAGTAATACCCAAATTAAGCTGTAACCAAACTTACTACCACCTGCAAGATCGGTAGCCCAGTTTCCGGGATCCATATAGCCCACACTGATTAAATAAGCGGGACCTAAAAAGGAGAGCATTTTTCGCCAACCTCTTTTCTTTCCCGTTGTATCGACGCTTTGGTTTACTTCACTGAGTGAAGATTCTTGATTAGAGTGTTTAATCATGGTATACAAAAATATTTTTAGCAACTAGTTCACTAATAATGCAGGCAGCATATTTTCCGACTTTAATTTCTATTGAACCATCGAAACTAAATCGTTGGTTTATTTTTATTTCTGTTCCTATGTTGATGTGGTAATGATTCAGTAATTCTAGTATGGCGGGCGACTGGTTACCGACGGAGCTAACGATTACTTTTTTCTTTTCTACCACATCAGCCATACTGAGTTGGTGAATGACAGGCATTTTTCCATTCCCATCTGGTATAGGATCTCCATGAGGGTCAGTTTGAGGGTGGTTGAGAAAACGATCTAATTTCTGAATCAGCTCCTGGTTACTAACATGTTCAAGTTCTTCGGCAATGGCATGTACTTTATCCCATTCAAATCCAAGTTTAGTAACTAAAAAGAATTCCCATAAACGATGCCGTCTAACAATATTAATCGCAACTTTATTTCCTTTCGATGACAAACGAAATCCTTTGTATTTCTCATAGTCAAGCAAATTTTTTACCTGCAGCTTCTTTAACATATCGGTCACTGATGCAGGCTTGGTCTGCAACTCGTAGGCAAGGGAGTTGGTATTGACCAACTCAGACTGCTGTTGTAGGTGGTAAATATTTTTGATATAGTTTTCTTCGGCAATAGAAAAATTCATCTTGACTAAATTAATTTTTAGACAAATCTAAAAAAATATAATCAAATTTTCAAAACAAACTATATTTATAAATTCATTCCGTTTCTTTAATGCGTCTTTAACTGGTATAAATAATGGATTTTATACTAATAAAATGCACATTCATGCTATCTCTTTAATATTCTAATTTATTGAAAAACAATTTTTTAGAAGTTTTGCCAACGATAATTTCCTCCGGAATAGAGTGATTTTACTTTTTTGCCTTGATGCAAAAAAGTAACAAAAAAAATCAATCCCTCGAATAAAAAGGCTGAAATTGTAACTATCAGCCTAAAATCAAGGAACTCGCGGGTAGAGTAGGTTACTTTAAAAGGCTTGCTCGCTCAAACAGCCTTGATTTTTTAACGGCTGATAGTTACAATTTCTAGCACTTTTTATTCGAGGGCCTTAGTGAATGAGCGTGATGGGTCAAACAGCTTCTATTTTTTTGAGGGTCAACTAATTAAGGTGGTATTTAATTTAAGTTGTAACAATGGTTTATGAGCAATAAAGCAGGGTGATTGGTTTGATAAAAGGGTTCTCAATATTTTACTGAAAATTCGAACTATATTACACCCTATTTCTCATTCAATTGATTCTATGAATTTTAATGATTTCAAAGTTCCCTATGCTATAAATGAAAATTATAGTAAACGAATCGCTTACTTTTCGATGGAATTTGCCATTCACCAGCCTTTAAAGATATATAGTGGAGGATTAGGTTTTCTATCGGGTTCGCATATGCGCAGTGCGTATGAACTAAAGCAGAATTTAGTGGGGATTGGTATTTTGTGGAAATTTGGATACTATGATCAGGCGCGCAATGCTGACCAGACCCTTCAGGTTCAGTGGAATGAAAAGATCTATAATTTTTTGGAAGATACTGGAATCAAATTCCAAATTACTATTCATGATAATCCAATTTGGGTAAAGGCCTTGTATTTAAATCCAGCAACATTTAATAGTGCGCCTATATTTTTATTAAGTACTGATTTACCAGAAAATGATTATTTAACGCAGACAATTACCCATCGTTTATATGATGGTAATGAGGCTACCAAAATTGCTCAGTTTATTTTATTGGGAGTGGGCGGAGCTAAACTGATGGATGAATTAAATTTTAATCCAGAATTATATCATTTAAATGAGGCGCATGCTATTAGTGCAGCTTTTTATTTACATAGAAAATTCGGTAGTGTAGAAGAAGTTAAAAAGCGCTTAGTATTTACTACCCACACTCCTGAGGAAGCAGGCAATGAAAAACATGACATTTTTTTATGTCATAAAATGAGTTATTTCTGTGGTATGCACCTCGATGACGTAAGAAAAATTACAGGCATGGAAGATAATTTATTCAATCATTCCCTAGCTGCCTTACGTTTTGCAAAACTTGCGAATGGCGTTTCTAAACTTCATGCTGAAGTGAGTAGAAAAATGTGGAATAAGTATAGTGGCATTTGTGAAATAAAAGCAATTACCAATGCTCAAAATTGGCGCTACTGGGCAGATAAACAAATGTACAAAGCTAAAGTCGATGGTAATGACGTTTGGTTTGATGATCGCAAAAGGTTTTTGAAGAAAAGGGCATTGGATATAGTGGCAGACCAGACGGGTAAATTATTGGATCCAGATATTTTAACGATCGTTTGGGCTCGTAGGTTTGCTGGATACAAGCGCGGTGAATTATTAACTAGAGACCATAAGCGCTTTGAGGCTTTGTTAAATAATACTACTCATCCTGTACAAATTATTTGGGCTGGAAAACCCTATCCGCTTGACTATCCTGCGATCAATGATTTTAACCATTTGGTGCATATTAGTAAGAGCTATAAGAATGTAGCGGTGTGTATTGGATATGAGCTTGCATTGAGTAAGCGCTTAAAACAGGCAGCAGATGTTTGGCTAAATAACCCAAGAGTGCCTAGGGAAGCAAGTGGTACGAGTGGCATGACGGCCGCAATGAATGGAGCAGTTAACCTGAGTACTAATGATGGATGGATTTGCGAATTTATTCATAACGGCAATAATGGATTTGTGGTACCACCGATTGATTATGAAAATACACATGTAAATGATCAAGATGAATATGACCTAGATCAATTATATAAAATTTTGGAAGATCAAATTCTTCCCTTGTATTATGATAACAAAGATACTTGGAGAGATATTGTGAAAAATGGAATGAACGATGTACAAGTCCAATTTGAAAGCAATCGAATGGCCGATGAGTACTATCAGATTTTATATCAATAATCGAATCGTAGTTGGCTGAAATCTTTTATTTGTAAACTCACAGGATGATAAAAAAGGCGCTGTTTTAAACAGCGCCTTTTTAGTAGAAAAAAACGATCAAATCTTTTTTACAGTAGTAATCGTAGTCGTTTTGGATGACATCGGGATGCTTTGACCCATTACTTCTGCCGAACCATTTCCATCTGTTAAGGTGGTTTTTTGTTCTAATAATCCTGTTTTTAAGTCCACTATTCCTTCACCTGAAATAGTAGCTTCCATTTTAACGTTGATTTCCATTCCTTGCTGTTCAATTTTTTTATTAATAATCTGTTTACCTTTTAATTCCAAGGTGGCGATATTGCCATTGACAGATTTTAAAGTATAATAGTTATAAGTTTTTATATCTCCCATTATTGTGGAGTCAGACCATTTGTCACCTGTCTTTTTTCCAGCAGGGATAATTTCAAATGCGCTACCTGCTCCATTACTTTCATCTACATTTCCGCCAGTCAGGTTATTGATCATATCCATCATTTGTCCGCCAGATACTGCTGAAGTAGATTTTTTTGCAGCCTTAATTACTTTGGCATTTTCGCTCATTTCTATTTCCTGGGTTACATTCAATTGGTCTTTCATTAACTTACCCGTTTCGCTCTCCATATCTTCTTTTTTGTCGGAGTCAAATTTCATTTCCTGTCCCATCGCTGCACCGTTTGTTGTCAACTTAGTCAGTGTAGAAGCAATCAGGTAGGAGTTAGGCATTTTGTCTTTCACTTCTATTTGATGAACCATATTAGCATCTACGGTGATTTCAATTGCCTGGCCCATCATTTCTTGACTAATAACCGATTTAGTATTGTTATTAATTTCAATTTTTTGCCCTTTGGCTAAGATTATTTTACCAACGGAGTTCTGAGCGATCGACTCAATGCTCATTAAGCAAAGGGAAGTGAATAGGATGGGAAGAAGGGAAAAGGGTCTCATAAATTGATTGTTGAATAGTTTGGGCAAAATTAAATGAATAAAGGCTTTAGGAGACGTTCAGGACCAGACTTTAACAAATTGAGCATAAAAAAAGGGCTGCTAAAAAATTAGCAGCCCAATACCTTTATTAAAAAAGATCAATAATTAATTAGATCAGTTTAACGTTAACGGCATTCATACCTTTTTTACCTTCTTGCAGGTCAAATTCTACGCGATCTCCTTCTTTAATGTCATTGATTAATCCGCTAACATGTACGAAAGTTTCTTTGTTTGAATCATCATGCTTGATAAATCCGAATCCTTTTTCAGAATTGAAAAACTTAACGGTGCCTAGTGTTTTGTCCATTTTAAATTGTATTGTATTAAATTAATGGACAAATATATGTTTTTTTTCAAAAACCGAACAAATTTTATTTTTCATTTATATTGCTTGGCTTTTGGGCAGATTTATACCTAAAAGAGTCCTTTCGAGGTCTTTTTAGCTTGCAACTATATGAATTTGAATGGTTTAGCGGATTTTAAAATAGTCTACCATTTCCGCATAAGCGCTTTCTCCCCCAACGATATCCTTGATAATAGTACCTTTTTCCATTAATAGGATGCGGCTACTGACTTCTGAAACATGATTGATATCGTGGCTAGAAACTATGATGCACATCTTTCGTTCCATTGCCATCGATTTAATCATGTCTACCAATCGAAGCTGGGTAGATGGATCAAGATTGGCAAAAGGTTCATCCAATATCAGTAGTTCTGGATTTCCTAATAAAGCGGCTATAATACCAATTTTAAATTGGTTACCCTTTGAAAAATCCCGGATGTATTTGCCTTTATTTAGGATTGCCTCATCAAAAAACACCTGGTAGGATGATAGAAAATCATCCACATCTGCCTTAGATAACTGATTAAGTTTTCCTACAAAGTAGAAAAATTCTTCTGGGGTTAAATAGTCGATTAAAAAACCTTCATCGATATAAGCAGCGGTATAACTTTTCCAGTCCTCTGATTGGGTAATGGAATTTCCTTTTGATAAAATCTCGCCTTCATTGCGCCTAATTAGATCAAGCAACAAACGGAAAAGAGTTGTCTTTCCAGCGCCATTGTTACCTACTAGTCCAATCACTTCACCCGGATGAATTTCTAATTGATCTATGTTTACAGCATCTACGCCGTTATAGCTTTTTCTTAAGTTAGTAATCTTTATCATTTTGTACAGTTGGATAATTGAATGAATTAATCAATTGCTATCGTTCTCTAAATCCTTCTAGAATTTTGTGTTTACGAATTTTAAATTGGCTAACTAGCCAGTTGATAATACTTTCATAAAAAATTAGTCCTGCAAGACCAGGAAGGCTAACGCCCAATATGGCATACCAAAATCCAGCAAAATGATCTAATAAATAAAATACAAGTGCTGGTCCAAAGGTGATAATCAGTGACTGAAACCACTGCATTGCTCCAATTCCTTGAAAATTCATGCTAGCAGATTTTCTTAGGTCAAGGTATCTATAATTAAAGGTGGAAACGTAAATTGTTACAAATGAATTCACTCCTACACTATATAAATAAGCAGCCAATTGGATGGGAAGTAAACGCCAACTCATTAACCCATAAAAACTAGCGATTAAAAATTGGAGAGAACAGACCGTAAGAAACAAAGAAAATTTGGCCTTAATATATTGGTGCATATTCGTATTGTAGGTCATCATTCCATCAAAATGACTGCTCTGCCATGCAAATAAAAATTGGCCATAATTGGAAATGAAAATACCGGTAATTAATAATGCGAAAAAGAAGAGCATCGAGAAATTGCCTGTTGCCAAATATTTCGGATAAAAAAGAAAGCCATACAACAATAATACTGCTGAAAGTACTACCAGAGACTTAGGTCGCTTGTTTCGAAAAATAAGTTTAAGGTCAAGTGCAATCATTTCTCCTATATCACCCAGTCTGTTTAAAAAGGTAAAATTTTTGCTTTCTTTCTTTTTGTTTTCAGACACTAACTCTTCAATGTACAAATGACTTTTTAAATATTGGTTATTTACAATAAATATAAAAATTGCCAATGCTATGGGTATTAGACAAAGTATTGGATAATTTAAAATGGTGATAAATAAGCTAGAAGAAGCTTTTTCAAAGGATAAAAGTTTTAGGTAATCAAGGCCTTTTAATGCAGCTATAAAAACCAATACAGCAAAAAAGAAACCAGCATTGTTGATGGTTTTTCTTTTGATGTACATATTTAAAAAATGGTTATAGAACACTAATGAGAACAGAGCTATAAAAAAACAAAAAGCTGAAATAGTTCCATAGATGGGTGCTACCACTACTATTGTGAAAGGGATAAATACAAATAGCGGTAAAAAATTAATGTAATGAAATAAGGACCGCGCATTTAAAAAACGTAGCATGTATTTGCGTTGGATATTTTGGCTTAGATAAGGTTGAATACTAAGTGATGGCAGTTCTTGTAATTGAAAACGGGCCAATAATCCAATAAGAAAATAATAGATAAGATAGGAAGTGTAAATTGAGATAGGGTTAGTGTTGGGTAATTTTTCCTTTAAAATAAAAGGGAGTGCAATGCCTACTAATGCAATCTCTAAAAAGATTAATAAATAAAAGACACCTAGTATAATTTGAATAGCGAGACTTTTATTGGCATTACGAGCCCGCCAAAAATTAAGCCATTGGTGTTTAAGAAAAACAGATAAATTCATTGTAGAATTATTAATCAGTATCAAAAATACGTAATTGAAAGGTCTCAATTAATACCGTAAATCATTTTTCTTGGGTGAGTCACTCCTTAGAGTGACTCACCCAAGAAAAATGACCATACAATAAAAGAATAATTATAGGTATTTTTTAATGAATTATTAATACTTAAACGTAAGTTGCAGTAAATAAATTATAAAGCCATTGTTAAGATTGTTATTAAAATTATACCTCAAGGCTACCGGTTGGAAAGCGGTCAATGGAATATCCCCCGATTTGAAAAAATTTGTGATGGTAGCTGCGCCCCATACTAGTAGTTGGGATGTAATCATGGGATTTATTTTTAGGAGTTATTTAAAATTGGATTATATAAAGTTCATTGGTAAACAAGAATTATTTAAGGGTCCCTTTGGTTTTGTTTTTAGAAACTTAGGTGGTGTGCCGGTAGACCGATTTAGCAGTAATAATTTTGTAGACCAGATCGTTCAACTATTTAATAGTAATGAATCTTTTGCTATTGCACTTTCTCCTGAGGGGACAAGAAAAAAAGTAGATCGCTTAAGAACTGGTTTTTATCATATTGCTCGACAAGCCAATGTACCTATTGTTTTATTGGCGTTGGATTTTGAACATAAAGAATTTCGATTTGAACTACCCTTTTATACTACCGATAACGAAGCAGAAGATTTGAAGAAGATTGTTGATTATTTTGGCAGAATTAAAGGTAAACATCCTTCTTTAGGACTTAGTCATTTAATGAGTCAATCCACTGAAAATCAATAGGAGATTGCTTGATAAACCGTCAAAGAATGAGAAACTTCCTTGATTGAGGCTTTAATAGCGTATCTTCGCAAAAAAAATTCATGATCAACGAAGCTATTGCCAAATTTATTGAAGGTGGGCACCTTGCGAAAAATGCAGTAAAAATTGAGTTTAAAAAAAGAAATACTATACTAGGTATTTTTGTGCAATCTTCTGATTATGAGGATTTGAAATCTAAAAACTTTTGGCGCATTGTTTCTGAAACAAATATTACCGAGTGGAAATTGTCTCAAGATAATAAGTTGGCTAAAATTTTCAGTGGTGCAGAGTTTAACCGAATCTCTCTTCCTAAGCAAACGGCATAGTTAGAATTGGTTGCTAAATAAAACCTAGCTTTTACATCATTAAAGAAAAGATTTTTTCTTTATCCAGATATTTTTATTGAGCCCTAGCCTTCAAAAGCTGGGGTTCTTTTTGTATCAGGCACTTCCATAATCAAGTCCTCCCCATAGACTGCTGCAGGTGTTTGGAATCCAGTTTTGAAATTTCCTGCTAATACTTTTTTTACTACTAACAAACTACTGTGAGCGGTTAAGGTGTATCCATCTTTTACGCTCATGGCTGCCTGTATTTTTTTACCTTGATTGTTTTGTACCATCCCCCAAACCATACTGCTTCCCTTTGCT
Source organism: Ferruginibacter sp. (assembly GCA_030831945.1). Classification (GTDB taxonomy): domain Bacteria; phylum Bacteroidota; class Bacteroidia; order Chitinophagales; family Chitinophagaceae; genus Ferruginibacter. Next base: position 34,229 of record JAURKC010000022.1, on the reverse strand, counting down.
CTTGCTTCATCAGAAGGGCCAGCAGGCTTTGCATTTATTTTTTTAAAAGCATAATTGCGAACCAAAGATGTTTTAAGTAACCAATTAAATACTTTTTGCCAGCGTAGCATTTTGTAAACCTTTGGAGCAATACCTGTGTAGGTTTCAATATTAGGAATCCCTGTCGTAAAATACGCCGTTGAAATATCTCCCCAGGGAATCGTCATGGTGAATAAATTTTTACATTTATCTGGTTCTACTGAAAAATTCACCCACCTACCTTTATGTCCTAGAGGAGTTGATTTAATTTTTCCATTTTCTCTAATAGCTCCACCTTCACCTAGTCCCATTACCATGGTAGTGGCGGTACCATGAGATAATCCTCCACCCACAGATGCAAAAGCTAGTTGAAGCAGATTAGCATCAGGTAATTTTTTTGAAAGAAATAATGCCATACAATCAGTAGGGACTACATCAAAACCAACACCAGGCAGTAGCATTATTTTTGAATCAGCAGCTGCTTTATTGTATTGCTTAGCCATTTCGAATACTGGAATTTCACCAGTAATATCTAGATAGTGAGTTTTGGTTGCAATACAGGCTTCAATCATTGGCTTTGCAGTAATTTGAAAAGGTCCTGCTGCATGAAGCACTAGTGAAAATTCAGATAAAATTTTTTGTAAAGCAGCGGTGTCAGTAAGATCTACAATTAGATAAGGTAATTGTAATTCATTAGCCAATCCTTGAATGGCTTTTTCATTTCGTCCTGCAAGTGTTGGTTGAAGGCCATAGCTCGCTGCAAGTTTAGCTATTAGCACGCCAGTGTACCCATTGGCTCCGTATAAGAGGAATTTATTGTTATCCATTTTTCAAATAGTATAAGTGGCAGAAGGGTGTTATTCAATATTCAGCAATCTTGAAAAACTAATCTTCTAGGTGGGCAATTATTTTCGACAAGTATTGAGCATCAATATTTGTTAGGTAAATGGTATTGACGCTCAAAATAGGGTCAGCTTCTTATAAATAAAATGTTTTGCAAATAGAAAATCAAAAACGAGCTTTTCTTCTTTTAGCCGTTCGTTTCCCTAATCGGCTACTAGCTCTTCCAACTAGTCCGCCACTTTCACTTCGCATTAATCCATATCTTAAAAATAAACTATAAAATGTTTTATAGTTTTGGGTAGATTCACCTATTAAATCATAATTCCCAAAAATTGCACCAACTCCAATTTTTTTAGTGAATTGGGCTAATAAGGTGGTGCTTATTTCAAACATTAACGGCGTATTGGAATTAAAGACTTTTCCAACACCGAGTCCAAATTCACTACTAAAAACGCCTAATTGCATTGCATCAAAAGTGGTTCTTAGTTCTGCAAAATTGGTAGAATCAGCATTTGAAAATCTTCCGAAAGCAATACCAATATCTAAAGGACCAAAGGTTTTACCTATTTCGAAATTTTGAATAATCCTAGATGAAAATTTTCCCGCATCATTCGATGTACCGATGGGAGTGATCCTGGAATAAAATGACTTGTCAGTTGAATCAAAATCTCTACTATTAATTTGCGAGAAACAATTTTTAGTGAAAGAAAAGCATAAAACAACTAATGTTAAAACGGTGTTTTTCATATTTATTGTTTAAATTTTCAGTCACCTACAATCAAAATTTTTATATTTTATTGATAACTTTCCATTGGTTCACAGGTACAAATCAAGTTGCGATCACCATGCGTATTATTCACTCTGCTTACGCTAGGCCAAAATTTATTTTCATTACTATAGGGTAATGGAAAGGCTGCTTGTTGACGACTATAAGGTTTTGTCCATTCGTCTGCACAAATTACCTCTTGGGTGTGAGGAGCATTTTTTAATACATTTTCTTTTTTATCCGCAGTGCCTAATTCTATCGCTTTAATTTCATTAAAAATCCCGATTAATGCATCGCAAAAACGATCTAGCTCTGCCTTATCTTCACTTTCTGTGGGTTCAATCATTAAAGTGCCAGCTACTGGGAAAGAAAGGGTAGGCGCATGAAATCCATAGTCCATAAGTCTTTTAGCTACATCCTCTGCTTCTACACCTGCACTTATTTTGAATGGACGTAAGTCAACGATAAATTCGTGTGCGGCAGTACCATTTTTTCCAGTGTATAGAATTTTATAATGTTTTTCTAGTCGCGCTTTCATGTAGTTAGCATTCAGAATAGCAATCTCTGTAGCATTGCGAATTCCTTTTGCACCCAACATTTTAATGTAGGCGTAGCTGATCAATAAAATGCTAGCACTTCCATAGGGAGCTGCACTCACTGCATGAGTTTGCGTAGTTGAATTTTCTAGATTAACGTGCCCAGGTAAAAAAGGTACTAATTGTTTTGCTACGCAGATAGGTCCTACACCTGGTCCACCACCACCATGTGGAATGGCAAATGTTTTATGCAAATTTAAGTGGCATACATCTGCACCAATCATACCTGGACTAGTTAAACCAACTTGCGCATTCATATTAGCGCCATCCATATAAACTTGTCCTCCATACTGATGAATCGTATCGCAAATCTCTTTGATACTTTCTTCAAAAACTCCATGAGTAGAAGGATAGGTAACCATCAATGCAGATAATTCATTTTTATGTTCTGCTGCTTTTTCTTTTAAATCAGTTACATCTATATTTCCTGCTTCATCACATTTAGTAACGATTACTTTCATTCCAGCCATTACCGCACTTGCTGGATTGGTACCATGAGCAGAGATTGGTATTAATACTACATTGCGATGGTGATCGCCTCTAGAAGCGTGATATGCTCTGATAGTTAATAGACCTGCATATTCACCCTGAGCACCACTATTAGGCTGTAAGGAAGTGCCAGCAAAACCAGTAATAGCAGACAAATAATTTTCTAGTTCTTTTATCAACTGCTGAAATCCAATAGTCTGATCTATTGGAGCAAATGGATGTAATTTGCTAAACTCAGGCCAGCTAACTGGAATCAATTCGGTCGCTGCATTCAATTTCATTGTGCAACTTCCTAAGCTAATCATAGAGGTATTTAGACTTAGATCTTTGTTTTCTAAAAATTTAATATAGCGCATCATTTGACTTTCGCTATGATAGGAATTGAAAACAGGATGTAATAAAAAAGTACTAGTTCTTTTTATTGCAGCTGGATATTCATCCGCTTTTTCATCTATCGAGATAGGTGTTGTACTTTTTCCAATAGCTTCCGCAAATACTTGTGCTATTTTATTTACTTCATTAATACTGCTCGTTTCATCTAGACTAATCCCTACCGCTCCGTCAGTGAAGTAGTGAAAATTTAGCTCATTTTTTTCGGCTACTGTTTTTAGTTTGGATGCATTTACACCAGTTACTTTTAATGTATCAAACCATTCGCCATTCAATTGTTGAACCCCCAAATTACTAAGGCCTTTTGCTAATAATTTACTAAGTAGGTGTATTCTTTTAGCGATATTGGTAATTCCTTCTGCACCATGATAAATTACGTACATCGCAGCCATATTGCTTAACAAGGCTTGTGCTGTACAAATATTACTGGTGGCTTTTTCGCGTCTGATATGTTGCTCTCTTGTCTGAAGCGCCATTCGTAAGCAGCGTTTTCCTTGTGCATCCACGCTTACTCCGATGATACGACCAGGGATGGTGCGTTTAAATTCGTCTTTTGTTGCAAAGAAGGCAGCATGCGGTCCTCCAAATCCCATTGGCACACCCAATCTTTGTGATGAACCAATAGCAACATCAGCGCCTAGTTCACCTGGAGGCGTTAACAGTGTTAGTGATAAAAGGTCCGTTGCCATTATTACCATTGCATTTACTGCATGAGCTGCTGAAATAAACGAACGATAATCTACCACGGCTCCATTACTGTCGGGGTATTGAACAATTGCACCAAAGTATAATTCATCTAAGGTTATTGTTGAAAAATCTCCGAATACTAATTCAATCCCGATAGGTTCTGCTCTTGTAATAAGTACGTCCTTTGTTTGAGCAAATATATTTTCATCTACAAAAAACTTAGGAGCGGTAATTTGATCCTGACTTTTATTTTTATGATTAAAAAGCATCGCCATCGCCTCTGCAGCAGCAGTACCTTCATCCAGTAAACTAGCATTTGCAATAGGTAAGGCAGTTAAATCGGTAACCATCGTTTGATAGTTCAATAAACTCTGTAATCTGCCTTGGGCTATTTCTGCCTGATAGGGAGTGTAAGCGGTATACCAACCTGGATTTTCAAAAACATTTCTAAGAATAACACTGGGTGTTATGGTATCGTAATAACCTTGACCAATAAAACTTTTAAAGACCTTATTTTTAGCCGCTATTTTTTTTAATTCATTTAAATACTCAAATTCACTGATGGCGGACGGGACATCCAAGTCGGATTTAATTCTGATAGCGTCAGGGATGGTTTTGCTAATAAGTGCTTCTAAAGAGTTGACACCTATTTCCTTTAACATGGCAGTTGCTTCAGCTTGGTTGGGGCCGATATGTCTGCCGGAGAATTCATTTTGTTGTTTTTCGAAAAGATTCATAAGGTATTTGTGTTATTAGTATCCGAAATGATGACTGATTTTTTAAAAATTCGTTCAATTAAAGGTAAGGTTACTCTATATCCTTGTTGATTTATGACCTTTTGATTGGAAGGCCACAAAATTACATTAACACAACAAGATTTAGTACTAATATGTTCGTTACTTTGCACTTGTGGAAAAATGGGGAATAAACTTTTATTTTTTCTATTATAAAACTGTAGCATATTACAATTATGAGTGATGAATTGTTAAGAGCCTGGGAAAAAAAATCTGGAGAAAGGCAGAAATTGTATAAAAACTATCTACACCGCGCAGATAAAAATACGGTGCTAAAAGCGTTGCCTGATCTAAATGCCGAGGCATTTGAAAAGATTGATTGTCTAAAATGTGGTAATTGCTGTAAAGGTTATTCTCCTAGGTTTAAGAAACCAGATATTAAACGTATTGCAAAACATCTTAAGATGAAGGATGGGGATCTTATCAATAATTACCTTCGGGTAGATGAAGAGGGTGATTATGTGATGAGGGCTGCCCCCTGTTCTTTTTTAGGAGAAGATAATTATTGCACTATTTATGATGTACGTCCATCGGATTGTGAACGTTTTCCTTATACAGAGGATGATTTTTTATTGAAAAGGCAGCCGATGGCATTAAAAAATTCAACTTTTTGTCCAATTACCTATTATATCATTGAGAAATTAATGGCAGCAGCCAAGTAGGGTTGAATGGATTGCAATGAAATTTTAGTACTCCAATTTTTTTAGAGAAGGCGCTTTTATCCAGGTGGTTATTACAATAAAAAGGGTCATGCAGCCACCAAAAATTACAGAGGGGATGGCTCCCATAAACTTTGCCGCTACACCACTTTCAAATTGACCGATTTCATTAGAGGAATTAATAAACATTGAATTTACACTCATTACTCTACCGCGTAATTCATCGGGTGTTTTTAATTGAATTATATTACTGCGCACCACTACACTTACTCCATCTAAAAGACCGCTAACCATTAGCGCCACGAATGAAAGCCAATACCATTTAGATATTCCGAAAATGATTACACAGATGCCAAAGCCAGCTACGGCAAGAAGTAATTTAATGCCTTGCTTTTTTTTCATCGGTGAAAGCGTGAGTGCAATTACCATACAAATGGAACCGATATCTGAAGCAGCATTTAGCCATCCAAAACCAATGGGACTTACATGGAGAATATCTTTTGCGTAAACGGGTACCATGGCAACTGCTCCACCAAACAATACAGCGAATAGATCTAAGGATAATGCAGCAAGTACTTCCTTTGTTTTAAAAACGTATTTCAAGCCTTCGCCAACCGCTTCTAAAGTTTTTTTCTCTACCGTAAGACTTGCTGGTTTTTCTTTGATTTTGAAAAGGCTAAATAATCCAATTAAAATGAGCGTCAAAATAACCATGAATGTGCCGGTAACTTGAAGCCAAACGATTAAAAAACCTGCCATCGCGTGACCGGTAATACTGGCAACCAACCAGCTTGTTGAGCTGAGTTGAGATGCATAGATTAATAATTCTCTTGGAACCATTGAAGCGATTATGGCACCAAAACTTGGACCTGAAAATGCGCGGATGGCTCCTGTAAAAAAGATAACAGTATAAATAAAAATTATGATCAATTTGTTACCAAATTCACCATGAAACCAATTGGTGGAAACGCCTAGTAAAATAATTACACAAACAGCATAAAGGATGACTGTTCGTAGAAGAAGTTTTCTTTTTTCACTCTTATCAATTATAAAGCCAGCATATAAGGAAAGTCCAACAGCAGGAATTGCCTCCGCCAATCCAATCATACCAATATAAAAAGCATCTCCGGTTAATTCATACATCCACCAGGCTACCAAAGTGCCCATCATTCGAAGCCCCATAATGAACACAAATCGCCCCAAAATAAAATTTCTAAATTCTGGAATTCTTAAAACAGCTAAGGGGGAGTTCTTCAATGGAATAGTAATTAATTATTCGACGAAGTTAAAAACTAATTGCCAGAATGGATAAATTACCAAAATTTACTATTGAAATACTAGGGTAATGTAATGTAGTGTTGCCCATCTTCGTATTCTTTATCAAGTGCATCGATGATAACGCTAAGGTGATTTTCATTATTGATAAAGTCGGCATTGGAGCAGTCAACGAAGAGTGTTTTAATATTATGTTGTTTAATATAATTAGTGTAGGTTTCTTGCAGTGAAAAGAGGTAATCGTTTGGAATATTTTGTTCGTATTGACGGTTTCTAGTTTTTATATTTTCTTGTAGCTTATGAACGGGGCTATGTAAGTAAATTAAAATTTCGGGTTGAACAATTTGCGGATTGATGATGTCAAATAATTTTTGATATAATCTAAATTCTTCATTAGGTAAATTTACTTTAGCAAATAGGAGGCATTTAGTGAATAGGTAATCCGATATAGTTACTTGTTGAAAAATATCTTTTGTTTGAAGTAGGTCTTTCAGTTGTTTATATCGCTCGGCCATAAAGAACAACTCAAGTGGAAAGGCATATTGTTCTTGATTTTCATAAAATTTTGGCAGGAAGGGGTTTTCTGCAAATTCTTCTAATATCAATCTAGCGTTAAAATGTTTACTTAGTAAATTGGCAAGCGTAGTTTTTCCTGCGCCGATATTTCCTTCAATGGTAATAAAACTATACTTCATAAGTAGGGGCGCACAATTTAAGCAAATATCTATTCTGGTATTATATTTTTTTTACTGCTAGCTGATCAGGGCACTGAGAAAGGAGTTGCTCTATAGTTTTGTTTAGCACTGGATGAATCATCTGAGGTGCTATTTCTTGGAGGGGAGTTAATACAAATCGTCTGTTTTGAATTTCTGGATGAGGGACAATCAAATCACTTTGATTGATAATTTCATTATTAAAAAAAAGTATATCAATATCTATTATCCTTGGCGCATTTTTAGTCGTCCTAATTCTACCCATGTTTTTTTCAATGGACAGGATTATTGCTAATGTTTCAGCTGCTGCTAAATGGGTAGCTATTTTAATGACTTGATTTAAAAAATCAGGTTGCGACGTATTACCCCATGCGGCGGTAGCATACAAATTAGAGGATAGAAGTAGAGGGCCAATTTTATTTTCTATTTGTTTGATAGCGTTAGATAATAGCTCAGCGCTATTGCCCATATTGCTGCCGAGTAAAAGATAGGTGCTATTCATTTTTCAGGGAAAGTCTTTTATCAAAAGTAAAGTTTTCAGTATTCAGTATTTTAATTTTTTCTATATCTGGGTGAGCAGGGTTGATAATAAAATTATTTTCAGCTTCAATGATTGCGGAGGGGACTTTTAACACCAATGATTTTTTTGAATGTAAAAATTCGTCTCCCATTGCTTGTAAATAGTAAGTATCATCTTTCCAGTTTTTTTTCATTTTTTTATAATCAATACTCACTAATGGAACGCTCTGAGGTATTTCAAGGGTGATTAAAAAATAATTGAGTGGAGTTTGGAAGGTTTTTACTTGTACCAAAATTTCTAGCACCGCAAGTGAAATGTGCTCAGTTGTATACACTGCGGGCAAGCCAAATGAGTTCCATCTGCCTCCATACAGTTTGGCACCTTTGCCGGAAAGGTCATGGGTAAATTCTCCATTGGCAAGGCGGTATACTATCATGCAAGAATTCCTTGTTCTATTCTACCAATTTGTATCAATATTTTTTGAATACCCTCATGAGAAGTAAGGGAATTAATTGAAAGACCACCTTCTAGCATTGGAGGCTGGGAATGAATCCATTCATAGAATGTTTCTACGCTGCCAAAAACTTTTTTAGCTCGATGGATTACTTGTACTATTTGAACAAATCTTTGGGCATTGATAGGGGCAAAGCTGCTGTTATTTTTAGCATAGCGCTGCAGCGTGCGTTCGCTAACATGAAGCATGGCTGCCCATTCGGACTGCGTGAAGGGGGTTTTTTCAGCAATTTTTTTGAATTCGCTGTAAGTTATTTTTTTTATAGAGCTGATAACACGCACCGAACGCATGTACATTACCTCCGGCTCTTCTAGCTTTGTTTCTGTAATCTTTTGGGCTGTGCCAGTTGTCTTTTTTATCTTCTTTTCCATATCCCGTCATTTGTCTTTAAATTTACGACAGTTGTCTCATATTTCAAATTTTTTTTACACTTTTTTTAAATATAGCTTTACGTCCTAATTCATAAAGGAATGCAAAAATACAATCAGATAAAAGCAATGTTGGCTATCACCAAGGCTAGCTTGAGGGGACAGTTTAGAAGTCCATCTGCGGTGCTTTTTAGTTTTGCTTTTCCTTTTATTTTTATACTGGTTTTTGGATTTATTGGAAAAAATACGGGCGTTCCTGTTTTTAAAATAGCCTTGTCCAAAAACTGTGACACCATCAATGCTTTGTTTGATTCGATAAAAAAAAGCAGTAGCATTAAAATAGTTTATTTTACTACTGATAAGGAGTTGAGAGAAAATTTGGTGAAAGGAAAACTTTCGGGTGTTTTGACTATCACTAAAAATGCTGTCCCACAGCCTGCTTATCGATATACGCTTTCTACTACTAGTGCGAGCAATGACAAGTGGCCTCAATTATTGCCTTTGATCAATGGCATGGTGAATACGGTCAGTAATCAACAATATGCCAATCGACCCACCTTTGCTGTTAGTGATTTTGATGCGGCCAAAGATGTAGAAGTAATCAGAGAATATAAAACAATCGATTTTGTATTACCCGGACAATTAGGGTTTTCACTTTTGAGTGCGGGTGTTTTCGGAGTTGCTTTTATGTTTTTTAATTTAAGAAATACCTTGGTGTTAAAACGTTTTTTTGCCACTCCGATTAGTAGAACCTATATTATTTTAGGGGAAGGTTTAGCGAGAGTGATTTTCCAAATGTTGACAGCTGTTGTGATTATTGTGGTGGGTAGATTTCTTTTTGGTTTTACATTAATTCACGGAGTATTCACTTTGTTTGAGATGCTGGTGCTTAGTTTTATTGGACTGCTAGTATTTATGGGATTGGGTTTTATTGTTAGCGGGTTTGCAACGAGTGATAGCAGTATTCCTCCATTTGCTAATTTACTCACCTTGCCACAGTTTTTATTGGGGGGCACTTTTTTTTCAGTAGATGCTTTTCCTAGTTGGCTACAACCCCTTTCAAAGGCATTGCCACTTACCCACTTAAATACTGCCATGCGTGCGGTGGCATTTGAAGGGTTGAATTTATGGGATGTAAGAGCTGAGATTGGTATTTTAATACTGTGGGGTATTGTAATTTATGCGGTGGCTGTCAAAGTTTTTAAATGGGAGTAAATAAATAACATGCGATTAATAAAAGGTCTTTTAGTAGTGATCATTGGTCTTTTTTTGATGATTACTTTGTTTTCTTTATTGATTCCTTCGAATGTAAGGATTTCTAGAGCGGTGGTAATCAACAACACCAATACAACCGAAATTTTTCAGCAGATAGTGCCTTTTGAAAATTGGAAAAATTGGCATCCTATATTCACGTCTGACTCTGCCACTTTTAATCGTGTAAGTAAAGATGGAAGTTTTCATATTTTTCACCGTCAGCAAGATATTGTGCTAGCTCTTAAAGATAGCGACAGCTCTTCCATTCATTTTTTATTGAAGGTGAGCGGGGCAAATGATGTTCAAAATGAATTAGTCATTCATTCGTTACCAGCGCAAGAGGCGGTTCAGGTAGAATGGCGAACCATCACCCATTTAAAATGGTATCCTTGGGAAAAATTCTATGGAATATTTTTGGACCAACTTACTGGAGCCAGTTATGAGGCAGCATTAAATGCACTAAAGGTTTATATAGAAAGTCGCTCCGATAAATAATTTATTTTGTCTCTATTGGTATACCCTCAAAAATTTGTCGCATTTTTTGATCTTGAAAGTTCAAAAAAAATGAGCACCTGATAGAATCCCTGCGGCTGTGAGAGAATAATTTATAATTTTTTGACAATCGTAAATTTCTTTTGATTCCTCATGCGCAGGACTCCGTCCTGTGTCTGCATTTTTACTACTGCCTTGCATTAAGCAACTCTAAAAAATTGGTTATATTTTTTCACACAAGATTAATAACAAAAAGGCACCCGATGGAATCCTGCGCCTGTGATAAAGAGATTTACAATTTCTTTGTCAATCGTAAATTCCTTTTGATCCCCGAAAACTTGCTTCTCTTCAGCGGCGAATCCTTAAAAATTATTTTAAACTTTTCTTCTGTCAATTCCTCCCAATCACTCGTGCTGAAATTGAGAATTTCTGGGAGCGGACTAAATTTAATTTCGGTAGTAGGAGATGAAAATCGATTCCATGGACAAACCGTTTGGCAGACATCACAGCCAAAAATCCAGTCGTCAAATTTTGTTTGCATGGAATCAGGAATGAGGGAATCTTTTAATTCAATCGTAAAATAGGAAATACACTTACTGCCATCTACCACCTTATTGGGTAGTATCGCATCGGTAGGACAACTGTCTACACATTTAGTACAACTACCACAATAGTCTTTTGCATAAGGATCATCATAAATTAAATCCAAGTCAACAATAAGCGTAGCAATGAAAAAAAAACTGCCTCCTTGTTTATTGATTAGATTTCCATTTTTTCCAATCCATCCAAGTCCAGTTCTTTGCGCCCAAGTTCTTTCTAATACGGGCGCACTATCTACAAATCCTCTTCCAACTACTTCGCCAATATTTTGTTTTAATTGCGCTAAAAATATCTTTAATTTTTCTCTGATCACTTCATGGTAATCATTTCCATAGGCATAAGTCGCAATTTTAGGAGCCCCTGGTTTTTGTTGCTGCGATGGAAAATAATTTAGCAAAAGTGTGATAACCGACTTAGCGCCGGGGACTAATTTTGAAGGATCTATTCTCAGGTCGAAATGATTTTCCATGTATTGCATGGAGCCGTGCATACCCTTATTGAGCCAGCTTTCTAGCCTTCTAGCATCTTCATCTAGGACAACAGATTTTGCAATTCCACAATGATCAAAACCTAGCTGTGTTGCTAGCTCATTTATGAGCCGCGTATTTTTTTCAATACTATTCATTGGTCTTGATCTTCCAAATGTAATTGGTGAAAAAATCGATGCGCTAAAGGAGCAATTAAAATTCCAATGGTACTAATAAATGCAACGCCGCTAAACAAAGCATACATGGAAGCAAATACTTTTGCTTGTTTGGTTAGTACAATTTTAGTATCAATTATTGGCCCCATCCCACTCAAAATCATGGAGGTATTTAATAGACTATCATACCAATCAAATGGGGGTATCGTAAGCTTGTAGCCAACTACTCCTATTGCAAGACAAATACTCATGATGGGCATTGCCACTACTGCGTTATTCCATATTCTTTTGTAAAATGTTTTTTTTGGCGCTAGTGCTTTTTTAGTAGTCTCTTTCATTCTAATCAAATTACCTTCTATAAATACTAATTTATTTTTACTGCTTATTTTTTAAAATTCATCCTTCTGCAAATTACTGTATCTAGCAATTTTGTACAGCTTTAAATTACAGACCGATCATTGTTAGTTGTCCATTGCTCTAAGAAAGCAAACTTAAATTGTCCTTTTAAAAATAGACAAACTAGCATAAAAGCTTCTGCTAGACTGAATTTACGGCAGATAAAACTAGTTTTAAGTGCCATAATTTCCTGTATTTCAATTTGGTCAAAAAATTGCTCCTTACTAATGAAAATTAAAGGTATTTCTATTTTAATGAATCCATCTATGAGCATTGTTTTTAGCATTTATCTGGTGTACATTGAGGTAGGTTTTTCAAATATTAAATTGTGTGTATATGAATTTAAATAATTTCACCATCAAAGCGCAGGAAGCGGTTTCTAAGGCGCAACAGGAAGCTTTCAATAGTCAAAATCCGAATATTGAAACAGAACATCTATTAAAAGCATTGTTGACCAATGAAGATTCTCCCATCGAATATTTGCTGAAGAAAAATAATGTGAATGTTGCTTTTGTGGCAAGTAAGATAGAAGAGAGTATTAAAAAATTACCCAAGGTGCAAAGCGCTGATCCTGCTCAATCCGTCAGCAGAGATATGAATAGTGTGATTCTTCGCGCTGGTTCTGCTTTAAAAACATTTGGTGATGAGTTTGTAAGTGTTGAATATTTATTACTGGCTATTTTACAGGGTAGCGATAATAGTGCTAAACTTTTAAAAGATGCCGGTCTTACAGAAAAAGGATTGATAGCGGCGATTAAAGATCTTAGAAAAGGGTCTACGATTTCTTCGCAAACTCAGGAAACGCAATTTAATGCACTGAATAAATACGCCAAGAATTTAATTGAAATGGCGAGAAATGGAAAGTTGGATCCTGTAATTGGAAGAGATGAGGAGATTAGAAGAACCTTGCATATTTTATCACGCAGAAGTAAAAACAATCCAATTTTAGTAGGCGAACCTGGTGTAGGTAAAACTGCTATTGCAGAGGGTTTGGCCATGCGCATTGTCAATGGCGATGTACCAGATAATTTAAAATCAAAAATAATTTTTGCTTTGGATATGGGGCAACTTATTGCCGGAGCTAAATATAAAGGGGAGTTTGAAGAGCGACTAAAATCGGTCGTCAAAGAAGTGAGTACCAGCGAGGGTGAAATTATTTTATTTATTGATGAAATACATACCCTCGTGGGTGCAGGTGGTGGAGACGGAGCAATGGATGCGGCTAATATTTTAAAACCTGCTTTAGCTAGAGGTGAGTTGAGAGCCATTGGTGCAACAACCTTAAGTGAATACCAGAAATTTTTTGAAAAAGATAAAGCACTTGAAAGAAGGTTTCAAAAAGTAGTCATTGATGAGCCATCTGTGGAAGATGCAGTTTCTATTCTTCGTGGATTAAAGGATCGGTATGAATCCTATCATCATGTAAGAATAAAAGATGAAGCCATCATTGCTGCAGTTGAATTATCACATCGTTATATTACCGATCGTTTTTTACCTGATAAAGCCATCGATTTAATTGATGAGAGTGCGGCCAAACTTCGCTTAGAGATGAATTCTATGCCCGAAGAATTGGATAAATTGGAAAGACAAATTAGGCAGCTTGAAATTGAAAGAGAGGCTATCAAAAGAGAAAGTGATGAGGTTAAATTAAAGGAACTCAATACAGAGATATCTAATCTTTCTGTACAAAGGGATACTTTTAAAGCCAAGTGGAAACAGGAAAAAGAAGTAGTTGAAAAAATACAGACTGCTAAATCTGAAATAGAGAATTTAAAAACTGCTGCAGAAAGAGCAGAGCGAGAAGGTGACTATGGAAAGGTAGCAGAAATTAGATATGGTAAAGTACAGCTTCAAGAAAAAATTATTGAAGATCAAACTCAATTGCTAGATGATATCAGTGAAAAAAGATTATTAAAAGAAGAGGTGGATGCAGAAGATATTGCAGCGAATGTAGCTAAGGCAACAGGTATTCCTGTAATGAAAATGTTACAGAGTGAAAGAGAAAAATTATTGTTGCTAGAAGATGAATTGCACAAAAGGGTAGTAGGTCAAAATGAAGCGATTGAGGCGGTGAGTGATGCTATCCGGAGAAGTAGAGCAGGTTTGCAAGATCCTAAAAAACCGATTGGTTCATTTATATTTTTAGGAACCACGGGTGTAGGAAAAACAGAGCTAGCCAAGGCTTTAGCGGATTATTTATTTGATGACGATTCCATGATGACTCGAATAGACATGAGTGAATATCAAGAAAAACATTCAGTAAGTAGACTAGTAGGAGCACCTCCAGGATATGTGGGTTATGATGAAGGCGGACAACTAACGGAAGCGGTTAGACGCAAACCTTATAGCGTAGTATTATTAGATGAAATTGAAAAAGCGCATCCCGATGTATTCAATGTATTATTGCAAGTACTCGATGATGGAAGATTGACTGATAATAAAGGAAGGGTAGTAAATTTTAAAAATACCATTGTCATCATGACGAGTAATATGGGAAGTCATATTATTCAGGAAAATTTTGAAAAAGTCACTGAGCATAATAAGGAAGAAGTGGTGGAGAGTACCAAGGCTGAAGTGATGGTATTATTACGCCAAACCATTCGTCCCGAATTTTTGAATCGCATTGATGAGGTAATTATGTTTCAACCTTTGATGAAAAAAGAAATAAAAGGAATTATCGATATCCAGTTACAGGATTTAAAAAAATTGGTCGCTCAAACAGGAATTCAGTTGCAGTTCAGTGAATATGTGTTAGACTTTCTATCAGAAAATGGGTATGATCCACAAATGGGTGCAAGGCCATTGAAGCGGTTGATTCAAAAAGAAATCGTCAATCAGCTTAGTAAAAGGATTTTGGCTGGAGATATCGACAAGTCAATTCCAGTGTTAGTGGATGTATTTGATGGGAACGTGGTTTTTAGAAATGAAATCCCTAACGATAGAAAAGTAGAAAAATCAGTGAGCTAATCGTTAAGGGCTTCCTAAAATATAATTTTAAATGAAATACAACTTATTGATTATCATTTATTTATATAATTAGGGTAGTCTAGTTTTGATGAAAGGTATTGGAAAAAGATTAAAATTTGTTACCTTCCGAAATTCTAGGTCTTTAATTAAGCAATTGGGTATTATTGTCGAAGACAAACTATTTCGACTTAGAATGGTTATAAAGAAACAAGATTAGAAAAATTGCCACCCATAGGCATACACATTAAAAAATTATATTATGGCATTTAAGAAAGAGGTGGTTGAGATTATTGAACCTAGGGATGTATTTGTAGGAAATATCAATGCGCCGGTTACATTAGAAGAATTTGGTGAATACGAAAGTGAAGTTTGTGCAAAAGCGAATGAAGTAGTGAAACAAATTTTAGAAGAGTACGACGGAAAGGTTAGATTTAATTTTCGTCATTTCCCTATGACTAATATTCACCAACGCAGTTTAAAAGCAGGTGAAGCTGCTGTGGCTACTGCCCAGGATGGAAAGTTTTGGGAAATGCACAATATTTTATTTGCAAATCGTCGTAACCTTGGTACTACTAGTCTAAAGTTGCACAGCAGAGAAGCAGGTGTTCAAAACAAACGTTTTTTGGATGAACTAGTAAATGCTACCTATGGTTGGCAGGTACAAGGAGATATGCGTGAAGGTATTAACAGAGGAGTTAAAGACGTTCCTACTTTTTTTGTAAACGGAGAGCGCTATAATGGAAAAGTGACTTACGAAGAATTAAGTAAGGCAATAGAAGCGGCTTTAAAAAAGGTGAAGAAAAAAGCGCCTGCAAAACAGAGAGCTTAAACATAATTACAACCCCCATTCAAATGGGGGTTTTTTGTGCTCGGTTATTTTTCAAAATAGGCTACCGTTCCACCTACCCATTGCTTATTTTTATTGTAGCGGGTACCAATCATTTTTCCCTTGCTAAGTCTTGCTAAGTTAAAGACCGCTTCTGGTCTACTCCATCCTTTTTTCCAAAAATAGAATAAACGAATTTCTGCTTTGGCGGGTTCATCAGGTGTTTTTATTATCGACGCATAGTTTACTTTTCTTTGCAGAATCCAATTTTCAGGGTCTTTAATTTTAATTATATCATTAATAGTGACCTCTATTATTACGCCCATTCCTGCAAAAGAAAAAAGTGGTTTCAATACATAATTATTTAGGTCTGCTGGAATTTCCTTTAGCTCATTAAGATAGTAGGTTCTAGGAATAAAAGGATGTCTCAACAAGGGTAGCGTAAATTTACTGACGCGGTAAAACCAGTTAGGGTGAGGGAGCCACTCCACTTCCCAAGGATGCAAGAGGTCAATCGTTTTTGGTAAGTCTTTTTGTTGAAAAAGCTCATCAAAAATTAAGCGATTAAAAATTCTTTTGATCGCTATTTTCTTTCCATCTAATTCATAAAATAATCTATTTCCTTCTCCAATGAGCTGGGTGAAACAGATTGTTTTTATACCGAGTATTGATTCTGTACAATAAAAGTCAATTCTTGTTTTTTGTTGCGCTGGAAATAGATCTAATAATATCACTTGGGAAGGGTCTAGATCACCTAACACAATCTCCTTTAATAATTGAAAATAAGTTTCTTGGGTATAACCATTGAGATAGCTGCTATAGTTAGCGGGTACCTGGGCATAATTAAAAGTAATGGCACTGTGTAATGCCTGAAATGCAAATAATGAAGGGAAGCCTTGCATCTCAATTAACTGCGGTTCAATTTCCTTCTGTTCATTTTCACAGATACCAAAATCAAAAACTAAAAAATCAGGATATTCTTTTTCATTGGCAATGTTTGCATTGTTTGGGATGGCTCTTTGTGTTTGTGTATTGAATGAAGGGCTTAGGATAGCATCTATAATGTGCTCGCAAGTTGCTAGCAGTTGATTGGTAAATTCCTTTGAAATAAAAATAGGTGTTTCCGCAACTGTAAAATCTAGGTTACCCGGAGACAGCGCTTCAATTTCACTTTTGTAGGCTTCAAATTTTTCTTCTGTAAAGGACTTATTAAATTGATTGCGTAATTCTTGCTGCATTTTTGATACGATCTTTTAATTACGACATAGAATGTCTTGCTAAAATTAAACATTATCCTTCCAACTATTGTGCCTATCCGGGTAATATTAATTTATTTAATTTGTTGGGTAGCAATCGATAAAAAATTAGGAAGAATGTGCGAATAGGTAAATAAAATTTTATCTGGATCATTTAAGTGGTTGATCATTTGTTCCCATTTTTCAAATCCATAATTTTCAATGACCGTTTTCTTTTTCTTTTCCGTTTGTAGGTAAAGGCGTATACCAGGTGCATCTGCTTCGGGGTGAAACTGAGTGCCAATCATGTATTCATTGAATCGTATGGCCATGATGGCTCTTTCTAACAAAACTTGAGGCCTTTCTTTTTCTATCGCTAAGATGCTGGCTCCGATGGATTCAATTTGTTGGTGATTGGGTTCTATTACTTGATAGTCTCTGCTATCCACTGCGTAAAAAGGATCTTGCATTTCATTGAATACGGGTTCAGCTTTTCCATCGCTAAGTAAATGAACAGGGAAAATACCAAAGGCGGTACTTTTTCTTTTACATAGCTTACCAATTTTAAAATATCTACAGGCTAACTGAAAGGAATGGCAAATAAAAAAAACATATTTTTTTCGAGTATTTTTTTCTTCTTTATTCCATTGTTCAATTTGTTGAATCCAATTAAAATAACCAGCTTCCCAATTAGCTCCCTCCACTTCGAGCGGACTTCCTGGGCCACCACTGGATAGATAAATATCGTAGGATAAATCAGGGATTTCATTTTTTTGTCGAACCTTAAATTCATCCCAGCTAATGCCGGTTGATTGATTTTTGAAAAACCGTTGAAGCGTTTCTCTAATACCACGCATACCCTGGTTAGCTACTCCGTCATATAAATCTAAAACGGCAATTCGAAAGGGCTGCCGTTGAATTGAATCCATGTTATCAATTTTAATATCCTAACCTAAATAAAAAGACTAGTCGATTTTCTAATCCAACTAAAGTGATTTCTCAATATCAAATTCCTTCTAGAAATTTTTGCTGAATAAAATCTACTACCGCTACCAAATTATTAGTGTCTTGGTAAACTTTTAATTGTTGATCTGCTCCTGTTCCTTTTGCTAATATTTTATGAACATAATTGATGGCATGTTGACTTCCTAAATGAGGGATAACATCATCTACAAAGTCAAGTAATTCTTCAATGAGTATTCTGGTGTTTACTTCTTTTTCTTTTCCGAAATCAATCAGTGTGCCATCTATTCCATACCTACTAGCCCGCCACTTATTTTCGTTTAATAGTGCCCTTGAGTAAGTCATAAAATTTAAATTCTGACTCCTTAATTGATACAATTTTGCACAGATAGCTTGAAAAAGAGCAGTGATAGCAATAGTTTCATGAACCGTCAACGGGATATCACAAATTCTAAATTCTACTGTATTAAATGTAGGATGAACTCTTATATCCCACCATATTTTTTTTGCATTGTCAATGCAATTGGTTTTTACCAAAAGTGCAATATAGTTTTCGTAAGCCTGTATATTTTCAAAATGATCTGGTATGCCGGTTCTAGGAAATTTATCAAATATTTTGGTGCGATAAGATTTGTATCCTGTAAGCCGACCTTCCCAAAATGGGGAGTTGGTACTCAGTGCATACACGTGGGGTAAAAAATAACGCGCCGAATTGGCTATATGTATCGCCATCTCTCTATTTTCCATTCCTACATGCACATGAAGACCAAAGATTAAGTTGCTACGAGCGGCTTCTTGAAATTCATTGACCATTTCATTGTACCGTGCATGATCCGTAATTAATTGGCTTTCCCAATGACTGAAAGGATGGGTGCCAGATGCACCAATTTTATAACCTAAACTATCCGCAATTCCACTGATCGTTTGTCGTAATGTAGATACATCAATAAAAGCCTCCTCTACATCTTTACAAATATCGGTTCCCACTTCCACCACCGCCTGGTGCATCTCTGCTTTTACTTTGTCTTTGCTAATTTTATGACCTTCTTGTACAATACGTTGCTCATGACTTTTTAGTTCCCTGGTGATAGGATCTATTACCATGTATTCTTCCTCTACCCCCACAGTAAAACTTTTAAACGAAATATTAGCCATAGCTTAGGTTGTTGAAAATGGATAATTGAACAATCAATAATTATTTTTGTTGAAGTTGATCAATTGGTATTGGATTCTGCTCATTCATTCAATTTTCCAAAGATACTTATTAAGCGCTACGGGTGATTGCTTAAAAGCAATTGCTTTTGGGCTTAGATAGGAGGGAAAATGGATGAAATTTCGTTATCCTTTCAATCCAATTTGACCTGAATGCGAGGTTTTTATAGATTGAAATTATTTTAATACTAAAGAATCCATTTTTTCAACTAATAAACCAGCACAAAAAAGGGTAAACCTTGTTAACTTTGCACTTTAAATTGAAAAATGATGTTAGACAGTATTGAGTCGGCGATTGAGGCTATAAAAAAAGGTCAATTGGTAATTGTGGTTGATGATGAGGATAGAGAGAATGAAGGTGATTTTATTACGGCAGCAGAAAATGTTACTCCTGAAATTATAAATTTTATGAGTACCTATGGCCGCGGTCTTATATGTGCACCCCTTTCTGAAGAAAGGTGCGATGCACTTAACCTCCCAGCAATGGTGCCTGATAATACTTCTTTGCATGCTACTCCCTTTACCGTGAGTATTGATTTATTAGGACAAGGTTGTACCACAGGAATTTCTGCTCATGATCGTGCTAAAACAGTTCAAGCATTAGTAGATCCTGCTACCAAGGCATCAGATCTTGGTCGTCCGGGTCATATTTTTCCACTAAGGGCAAAGAAAGGTGGCGTGTTGAGAAGATCTGGTCATACCGAAGCGACCACTGATTTATCCGTATTAGCAGGTTTTGAACCAGCAGGTGTATTAGTAGAAATTATGAATGAGGATGGAAGCATGGCTAGACTTCCTCAGTTAATGGAGATTGCTAAAAAATTCGACTTAAAATTAATCAGCATTAAAGATCTGATTGCGTATCGACTTTCTAAGGAAACACTAATTAAAGAAGCAGAGCGGGTGAACATGCCTACTAAATATGGCAATTTTGAATTAATCGCTTTTCAACAAATTAATACCGGCGAAATTCACTTGGCAATAAAAAAGGGAGACTGGAAAAAAGATGAGCCCATTTTAGTAAGAGTACATAGTAGTTGTATGACGGGTGATATTTTAGGTTCATTGCGCTGCGATTGTGGTGATCAATTACATGAGGCCTTAACCATGTTAGAGGCTGAAGGCAAAGGATTAGTATTATATATGAATCAAGAGGGGCGGGGCATTGGATTGTTAAATAAATTGAAAGCGTACAAATTGCAGGAGCAAGGAATGGATACCGTAGAAGCTAATATTGAGCTTGGATTTGGAATGGATGAAAGAGATTACGGTGTAGGGGCTCAAATTATTCGTCACCTCGGAATTAGTAAAATGAAATTGATGAGTAATAATCCACGCAAGCGCGCTGGTCTTTTAGGATACGGTTTAGAAGTAGTGGAAACAGTAGCCATAGAAATTGTCCCCAATGAACACAATGAAAAATACCTTACTACTAAACGGGATAAAATGGGGCATAAAATTTTAGGCGACCAATAATTTTTTCTAGGATTTTTCGATGCAGACTGATTGATAAAATTTCCGAAGTCGACCCTTTAACAACTCAATCTATTCTTCTTTTTTAATCGGTTGTATTTTTTTCTTTTCCTCTTCCGCTTCATAGGAAGACTTGAGTTTATCAAAATCTTTTCGATAAGATAAACTGGCACCCGTTCTAGTGCGTTGGCTAATTAAATCGAAATTAGTTCTGTTAAAACCAACTAACCTAACGCTTCCATCTTTTGACAATAGCCATTCTGCAGTGATATCAGGGGTTACTAGTAGATTATTATTCTTACTCATATTCATTGCATAGGGATTGTTGTAATCGAGATTAAATCCTGCAGAAATAATCACCCTTCCATTGAGTAGCGTAAAGACTAAACCAGTTTTAGCAGCTGCTTGTAATTTTTGAACATTACTTTCTAACCCAAGTCCAGTGTTAAGATCTAGGTAGACAGAAGTGTTCTTCATATATTTTTGTAATAATTTATTGAAGTAGCCAGATAAAGCATTCGAAACCACTCCTCCAATAGTACTTGCTATTACATTATATCCACTGTTTGCCGTCAACATACTTTGTGAACTGCTAACAAAAGTATTGAAAAGCAATAATGAGGTAACTTGTTTGTTCAGTTCATTTTTATCTTCCTTAAATTGTTGTAGTCTTTTAGTGATTACAAAATCATTTTTTAAGGAACTAGAACTAGGCAATTGAAATTCAAAATCAATAGACGGTTTCAAAAGTGTTTCAGTAAGCCGAGCTATAACTCTAACATCTTCTTTTTGAAAAATCTGAGAACTGGCTGTTGAGATCGGTTTGAAATCAACCTTATTAGCTAGGTACTCTGCCATAATATCAATTCTAGCATTCACTGGATCACCGTTCCAAACAATGGTACCGCTGTTTACGGTAAAGTATTTTTTAAGAAAGGTTTGAAAATTAAAAGTGTATTCTCCTTTAGTAATCGTATAATTTCCATTAATGGTAAGCGGCTCTTTATTTCCAACACGAATTTTCATCAAACCATTTCCTTCACCCTTGATGATGTCACCAGTGGCTTCATCTAAAATCACATCAATTTTGCAGGCAGGGTTAGCCGTTAGTATCATATTTACCAGGATATTGGTAGAAGGCTGCCCTTTAAATTTCTGCTCCATCTTACTACCAAACTGAATGAAGTCAATATAATCTACTGTGCTACTCTCTAAACTACTTCCACTTAGTAAATAAATGTGACTGGTATCTAATCTAGATGGCTCACCGCTAATATCCATCGTCATATTATCTATCGGCCCCTTGATATTCATTTTGGCTTTACCAATTACTTTGCCGTAAAACTCAGCGTTATCTTTTTTAGTGGTGTTTAACACTAAAAGTTTATTGGTTTCAATTTTTACATCGTCAAAGAAAAAGTCTTGAAAAAATTGGTGGTACATTTTGCCACTCAGCGTTGCCGTATTATTGAGTGTATCTTTTAATAAAATTTTACCAAAGTCAATTTCATTTGGTTTAAAAGTAACGGTTTCATTACCAAACAGATATTTACACCGAGTGTATTTCACCACCATTGAACCTCCAATAATATTGGCAGTTCCTGTTAAAGTAAGATTTTTACTATTTCCCTTTATCTTTAGATTACTAGTATTAGCTGTTCCTTTGATATTGCTGAAAACCGCACCTAGATAACTGTTTAAAATTCCAAGGTCTAGTCGATCAGAAATAATTGAAATATCCGTTTGGTTTTCGGAACTGTCTTTTGTATTAATGTTGCCTTCAATTTTGAATTGGTTATTTTTATTAGGGGCATCTAATTTAAATTGAGCGATGCCAGAAAAAGAAGAATAATTCCCCGTGCCAACTACTATACCGATAGAATCTCCATCTACTTTAAATTCATTTATTTTGGAGTCAAACTCAATGGAAGGCTTGCCAAAAGGATCCATTATTCTGATATCTCCAGTAAGTTGGCCTTCGAGGTTTGGATCTTTTAATACAAAAGGTACAAAGTCATTAATATTAATTTTATTAAGCTTCACCACTAAATCATTCGAATTGCCTATGTCTGAAGGTTCAGTTGAAATAATAATTTGCTGATTTCCTTGTATAAATTTTATATCATTGGCACTGACTTCTTTCTCAGTTAAAGTAAGCTCGCCATCTTTTTCTAACTCCCATTTTTTCTCATTCACAATAAAAGAGGAAGGGAAGAAATGAACTTTTATTCCATCCTTTAAAGTTTGTAAAGTTGCATTAATAGTGGCATCTCCAAATGTTTTACTAGCTTTTGTATTGATTTTGATATAGGAAAGATCGTTACGAGAGCTAAAGGCTATTTTGGAGCTAGGCAGACTCATGCTATCATTAATAATAACCTCATCTATATCTACCAAGGTTTTAAGTGAATCAATAGTACCAATGCTTTTAAATCTGGTGTTATTAAATACTTTTCCATTATAACTGAAACGTGGTATCTCAGCATCAATATTGAGTTTATTATCTTTTAAATTAAGGTTACCGGTGAAGGTTGAATTACTAAAACCTCCTAGTCTATTGTCAAGTATTTTTGAAAAAGCGTCGAAATCGTTGGTGGTAATTTTAAAAGAGAAATCTTGTTCGCTTTTAAAACTTGGGGGCACATTGAACTGGGAAGGAAAATATCTACTCAGAAAGGTTTTAAATGCAGTAGGTAATTCATTGATTGAAAACTTACCCAACAATTCTGCTTCTACATTATTGGTATGAAGCGTCAAATATTTTAAGTTTTTTTCTATGGAAGACTCCAAAACCATCGAATCGAAAATTAATGGCTGATGGTTGTGAGTTAACTTGGCATTGTAAATCCGCGCAGTGCCTAAAAAGTCATCAATATTATTGCCAGCAAAATTGAGTTCAAAATCACCTTTCAATTCAAAGTCGTCCGTGGTTAACTTTAATTTTTTAAAATCCGACTTACTTAAGGAAGCATTGAACAAAAACTGAGGTACTTTACTATTTAAATCAATTGTTCCTTTTAAACTGTCTACCACTAAATTTTCGTCATGAATACTTAAAAAACCTGTAAATATTTTTTTGAAAAACTTTCCATTTACATTTATATTTTGGTAGGCATAACCGTTAAACCCTAGGGTGTCAACTTTTCCATAAAAATTAGCATTGATATCTTTTTCTGAAAATCCAGTTCCATTCACATCTCCATTGAAGGTGATATTTTGAAGAGAACTAATATTTAAAAATTCGCCTAATTTAAATCCGATAGTTGAAATTTTACCTTTATAAACAGGCGTTCTTTTTTCAGGAAGTTTTAAATTAATATCTCCCTTCAAAATCCCTAGCTGTGTGCGAATACTTCCAAAAGCTACAAAGTCATTGATAAAGCCTGTAAATTTTCCCTGGTATTGAATGTTACCTAGTTTACTTAGCTGAGGGTTAGTTACATTTTTAAGAGAAGGAACAATGATACATAAGTCAGCATAATTTGTCTGGAGCGTATTGGCGTCTAAATTGATAAATGTTTTTTCAATGTCTGGAAGTCCACTGAAAGAGAGGTCACCATCAAACAAAGAGCTACCAGAACTAATGCGCATTCCTTTAGTTCTGAGATTATCAAATTTTCCATTGATAGATCCCGTGAGGTTAAAAAGCATTTCCCAGTTTTTTACATCAGGGACAAAAAAAGCAAGATCATCGGTGCTTAATTTACTATCGGTGAAGTTTCCTTCCAATTGAACATCATGTATGAAATTATTCATGTTCTTTTGAAAGCTGTTATACTTCATAGCATAATAATTCCCTAGCCTGCTTTTTTCTGTTTTTAGATCTAGCTGCTTGAACTCCATGATGTCTGGAGTGAATTTTACATTGGCTTGTAATTTTTTAATATCCAGTCCACATTTTTCTTTAGTGCCTAATTGTAAAAAAGCAGTTAGTGTATCCTTGTCGAAGCGAATGTTTTTAATATCAGCATTAATATTACTAAACCTAAGATGATCACCATCTATGGTTTCTGTGTAGGCTGGTCGATTAGATGCTATTTCGTTGATAAATACACCATTTTTAATTTCAATATTGTTTACTAAAAAAAGCCATCCTTCATTATTCCATTTGTAAGGAAGAGAGGATAAATTAATTTTTTCAACCTTTTTTTTGATGAGCGAATCGGGCCTTAGTCCTGTGTAATCTTCTTGAGAAAAAATGGGCGCTTCTAGTAAAATATTTTTTAAATGGATTTGTTTTTTATTGAGGTTAATTTCTTCTGCATTGAGATCAAACTTTTTGACAGATAATTTTAAGTTTTGTCCAATCCATTGATCTATTTGGTTAAATTGAATATTGGTCAATTCAATTTTTTTAAAATCGAACGCTATTGATGATTCTTTGCTTTTTGTGGAACTATTAGTTGGTTGGGCAAAAAAGGAGGCTATAAATTGATAATTCCATGTGGAATCTGTCCGATGTAAATTAATGACCGCTTTGTCTAAGGCTATGTAATGGATAATGGCTTTGTTTTTAAAAAAGAACCAGTCGGTAATTTTGAAACTTGCACTACCTGCATATAATAAGGTGTCTTTTTTTAAATCTTCTACCAGTAAACCATTAAAAGCCAATTTATCAAACAGATGGTAATTGATATAGTCAATTTTCACTTTGGCATGCAATTCCTTTGAAAGGGTGGTGGTAACCTTACCTACTATGAAATTTTGAACAGCGGTAATTTGTAAAATCCCCCAAATAAAAACGATCAGCAATAAAACAGGCAGGAAGAATCGGATTTTTTGTTTTCTTTCTTTAAAAAAATATAACCATACGGCTATCCAGCCAACTAGGAGAAGGGCAAAAACCCATAGTGGAGCGTAGTCTAAAATAGTGGTTAACAAAATTGCCAATGTTACCCAAAAAATCAGTGTTAAGGATATTCGTTTTAATATGTGGAAGCTTTTGTGCAGTGTATTGTATTATAATGCAAAAATAACGTTTCAATACCTATATGCAAATTCAATACCAAACCTACTGAGCAAGTATTGGTATGTAAAAATAAACGAATATGAATGTTTAATCAATAAGAAAATGAATCGAATTAATATCCTTCCGCTCCGTTATCTCCCCGTTTGTCAGCAATGGCAGTTATTTTTCTTGTCTTGCCAAAATTTATTTCTATTAATTCTACTTGCCCAATGGACTCTTTTTTTACTACTTTATAGCCCATTGCTTCCAATTGTTGGATGGTGCCGGGATTAAAATCTTTTTCTACTCGTATCTCATCGGGTAGCCACTGATGATGGAATTTTGGCAGGTTGACCGCATCTTCTGGCGACATTTTAAAGTCAATCATATTGACCAAGGATTGAATAATGCTAGTGGGTATGGTAGTTCCTCCTGGTGTTCCCACTACCAAGTAAGGTTGATTATTTTTCAACACAATAGTTGGAGTCATACTGCTCAACATTCTTTTACCTGGGAAAATAGCATTGGCTTCGGCACCTACTGCTCCATACATATTAGGTATACCTGGCTTTACACTAAAATCATCCATCTCATTATTTAATAGAAATCCAGCGCCACTCACTACTGTTCTACTACCGTAAGATCCATTGAGTGTAGTGGTTATAGCTACTGCATTCCCCTCGGCATCGATAATACTTAAATGAGTGGTCTCATCACTTTCTTTAATGTATCCCTGTTTAGTAGACTGACTATTACCTGCAATGCCCGGTTGATAATCTTTCATTCTTTCTTTTAAATATTCTTCGCTTATTAATGTTTTTACAGGCACTTTTACAAAATCACCATCTCCTAAATATTGTGCTCTATCAGCAAAGGCTCTTCTTTCTGCTTCCGTCAAAAGTTGAACACTTGCGGCAGATTGAAATTTCATTTCACCGATATTTTTATGCTCGATCATTTTCAATACTTGCTGTAAAATGATTCCTCCACTACTCGGTAATGGCATCGAAATAATGTGGTGTGATTGGTAATCAAATTCAATTGGCGTTCTTTCTTTGGCGCTATATTTTTTTAAGTCATCTCCTGTAATAATTCCTTTTCCTTTTGCCATTTCAGCAATTATTAATTTGGCAGTTATCCCTTCATAAAATCCTTTGGCACCCTTATCCCTTATTCTTTTGAGCGTATTGGCAAGATCCTTTTGTATTAGCGTGTCACCCGCTTTCCAAGGGGTTGTTTTTACAAAAACAGTTGGAGAAGTATTCAGTTGAATAAATTCATTTTTTAATTCATTGAAATCATCTGCTTGGTTGGCAGTAATTGAAAAACCTTTTTCTGCCAATTCAATAGCTGGCTGTATGAGGGTTTTGAAAGGCAATAAAGCATATTTCATAGCAGCGAATATTCCTGCAACTGAACCGGGTGTGCCACTTGCCAAATGGCCGTCTTGAGATAAATTCAACCGTGGATTTCCCTCCTTGTCCAAGTACATATCCTTATTGGAATGGGAGGGTGCTGTTTCCCGATAATCTATGCTGATATTTTTTCCATTTTTTAAATGCGCAAGCATAAAACCACCTCCACCAATATTACCCGCTCCTGGGTAAACCACCGCCAGCGCAAGTTGTGTGGCAATTGCTGCATCGATGGCATTGCCTCCTTTTTGTAAAATACTTACCCCTACTTTACTAGCCAAAGTATTCGCGGAGGCTACTGCCCCTTGGGTACAGGTCACTTTTTTTTGTGGCTGATAATGGAAAGGGTCAATTTTTTGTGCCTCAACAATGGAGACATTTAAATATAAAACCATGGTTATCAATCCAACTAAATCCTTGAACTTCATGCGCAAATTTTTGTCTAAATTACTAAATAGATTCTATTGTAAAATATTCAGTTGTCCGTTAAATATAGCCGCTCAGTTGATGCTTTTATACTTATTGGGGACTAAATCAAATATCCCCTAGGATAAGGGTATATTTTTTAAATTGAAAATCTTTCAGTTGTTATTATATTACATCCAATAAATAATCAAAATCGTATGTTAAAACCTATTGCAATTCTAGTTTTTGTATTGAATTCTTTACAGGCAGTTTCTCAAACTCCCAAAAGCTATACTTCATCAGAAATATTGCTACAGTTAAAAAAATTACCAGTACTAGGATCTGTTTTATACATTGCTGCTCATCCCGATGATGAAAATACCCGATTACTAACTTATCTAGCCAATGAAAAATTGTATCGAACTGGTTACTTAAGTTTAACAAGAGGTGATGGAGGACAAAATTTAATTGGTGATGAACAAGGAATTGATTTGGGCTTAATTAGAACACAAGAATTATTATCGGCTAGAAGAATCGATGGGGCTGAACAGTTTTTTAGTAGGGCATTTGATTTTGGATTTAGTAAATCTTCCGAAGAGGCATTTCGCTTTTGGGGACATGATAAAATATTGAGTGATGTAGTTTGGGTTATCCGTAAATTTCAGCCGGATATTCTAATTGCCCGTTTTCCAGAAGATAGTAGGGCAGGTCATGGTCATCATGCAGCTTCGGGTATCCTTGCCCGTGAGGCTTTTGATGCAGCGGCAGATCCAAACAAATTTCCAGAACAGTTATCACAGGGAGTAAACATTTGGCAAGCTAAAAGATTGCTTTGGAATACTTTTAATTTTGGAAGTGGTAATACACAAAGTGAAGACCAGTTTAAACTCGATGTGGGTATGTATAATCCGCTTTTAGGAAAAGGATATGGCGAAATCGCAGCGCTGAGTAGAAGTCAACATAAAAGTCAGGGATTTGGCGTGTCGGCACAAAGAGGAACGGTGACTGAATATTTCACCACCATCAAAGGTGAACAACCTGTCAATGATTTAATGGATGGCATTACCACCAATTGGGATAGGTTAAACAAAAATAATTTGTCAAAGCTATCAATTAATATAGCTGCTAGTTTTTCTGCTGAACATCCTGAAAAATCAGTACCAGCCTTAGTGAATCTTTATAATTTAGTTACATCACTTACTGATGGGTATTGGAAAACTCAGAAATTAAAGGAGATTAAAAATTGTATTCAAGCAGCCAGTGGTTTGTTTTTGGAGGCTACTACCAACAGTCAATTTGGAATTCAGGGAGATAGTGCTAGAATAACGGCTACCGCCAATAATCAACTGGGTTTGAATTTGAGTAAGGTGGGTGTAAGTATCGGCGATCAACAGTATTCATTGGGGGCGCTTAATAAAAATAGCAATCAGTCGATTGCAAAAAACATTTTCCTTAGCGACGCAGCCGTAAAAAATGCGCAACCTTATTGGCTGGCTTTGCCAATGGATAAAGGAAGCTTTAATGTAGCGGATCGCCAAAAAATAGGTATGGCAGAAAATTCACCCATTCAGGTAATTTTTGATGTAACGATTGAGGGGACTCCTTTTACTTTCACGAAGCCAGTTAGATATAAATATACAGATCCAGTAAGAGGAGAGTTGAATCAGCCTTTTACTATTCTGCCCATTGCGGATATAAAGTTTGAAAAAGATATTTATTTATTAAAGAATAAGGATTCCTTACATGTGGATGTGCAAGTAGTTCCTAATATCGATTTACAGCGAGATATTCAATTGCAAGCAACTGTAAATGACAAGCAAGGGACTTTATTAAATCAAAAAGATTTTTCCTTAAAAACACTTTCAAAAGACAAATCTATTTCGTTGGAGGTCAAACTTCCTCAAAAGAATTTGTCAGGAGCAGTTTCAACTGTTCAGGCTGTCTTGAATAGTGGGGATGCGGGTAGTTCAAAAACATATAAAAGAGTGATCAATTATGATCATATTCCTTCTATCGTTTATCAAAAAGAGGCAACAACAAAATCTGTTTTCGCAGATATAAAAATTAGTGGAAAGATAGTGGGCTATATACCAGGGGCAGGTGATAAAGTACCTCAGGCATTGCAAGAAATGGGATATCAAGTAGTGATACTTTCACCAAAAGATATTAAGGCTGGTAAGCTTCATTCATACGATGCAATAGTAACTGGGGTAAGGGCCTACAATACAAATGCTTGGATGAATGATGTATATGATGCGTTAATGGATTATGTGAAGGAAGGGGGTATTTTACTTTGTCAGTATAACACGAGCAATCAGATTGGACCTGTAAAAGCAAAAATTTCGCCTTATCCATTTACCATCAGTAGAGGTCGAGTTACAGATGAAGAGGCGAAAGTGAATTTCTTATTACCTAATCATCCCGCATTAAATTATCCTAATAAAATTTCTGAAAAAGATTTTGAAGGATGGATTCAAGAGCGCAGTATTTATAATTCAGAAAGGGCAGACCCTGCTTATCAACGTATTTTGAGTATGAAGGATCCTTCAGAATCAGAGCAGGACGGATCTTTGATCATTGCTAATTATGGAAAAGGAAGATTTATTTATACGGGGCTAGTTTTTTTTAGGGAACTTCCTGCAGGAGTTCCAGGAGCGTATCGTTTATTTGCTAACTTAATTGCATTGCCAGAAAAGGGCAAAAAGTAATTTAATTTTTTAAGCTAGTTATATGCAAGGTGAAAAATCATATTGGAGAAAATGGTATTGGGGAGTGACCATCATATTGTTATTACAAATGTTGCTTTACTATTTTATTACTGTTTATTTCCAATAGGCTGAATTATTTTTTTATGATTACTAAATTTTTGAATGAGTACTATTGATTGGATCATATTAATAACTACCCTTTGCGGCATCATTATTTATGGTGTTTATAAAAGTCGTACTACCAAGGATTTAGATGGTTACTTTTTGAGTAATCGAAGTTTACCATGGTATATGGTACTGCTGAGTATTATGGGTACGCAGGCAAGTGCGGTTACTTTTTTAAGTGCCCCCGGCCAGGCCTATACAGACGGAATGCGATTTGTACAATATTATTTTGGATTGCCATTGGCTATGATTGTGATCTGTATTTTCTTTGTACCTGTTTTCCGAAAATTAAAAGTGTATACCGCTTATGAATTTTTAGAAAATCGGTTTGACTTAAAAACAAGGTCACTTACTTCTGCTTTATTTTTGATTTCCCGAGGGTTGTCTACTGGAATTAGTATTTATGCTCCTTCTATCATATTGAGTTCACTTTTGGGTTGGAATATTTATTATACCAATTTGGTAATGGGAGGCGTATTAATTATTTATACCATCACTGGAGGTGCCAAAGCGGTTGCTTATACACAACAATTGCAACTGATCATCATTATTGCGGGAATGTTTTTGGCAGGTTATATGGTGATTAACCTGCTCCCCGAAGGGATGGGTTTTATAGATGCTATAAAGGTGGCAGGTAGTAAGGGAAAGATGAATATTATTACTACCGGCTTTTCTAATCATAATTTTGATTGGAAAGATAAATACAATATCTGGAGCGGTTTGTTGGGAGGATTTTTCTTGTCGCTAAGTTATTTTGGTGCTGATCAAAGTCAGGTAGGAAGGTACCTTACTGCAAAGTCGGATAAGGAAAGTAAGATTGGATTATTAACCAATGGGTTGGTGAAAGTGCCCATGCAGTTTTTTATTTTGTTGGTGGGAATCTTAGTATTTTCTTTTTATCAGTTTCACAAGGCGCCGATTTATTTTGATGAAGCAAGAGTAATAGTAGCAAAGAAAACGGTTTATAAAGACTCGTTGATTCTTTTAGAAAATCAATATAGTGACGCTATAAAGAAAAGTAATTCTGAGGGCATGACTGAGCTACGTGCCAATTATAAGGCCATAATAAAAAAAGCAATTCCTGGTGATGATGCCAATGACACTAATTTTATTTTCCTTCGTTTTGTAATTGACAATTTGCCCAAGGGGCTGGTGGGGCTATTGATTGCTGTTATATTTTTGGCAGCATGGGGTAGTATTGCAGCAGCATTAAATTCCCTCGCCTCCTGCACGGTAGTAGATTTTCATAAAAAATTTATTAATAAAAATTGTACCGAAGCTCAGGATTACAGTATTTCAAAATGGTACACCTTTGGATGGGGGGTATTTTCGGTAGTAGTGGCCATGTTTGCTTACAACCTAGGTAATAGTCTGATAGAAGCAGTTAATATTTTAGGTTCCTTATTCTACGGAGTAATATTGGGCATTTTTCTTGTTGCATTCTGGATTAAATATGTGAGGGGAAATGCGGTTTTTATTGCAGCAGCCTTATCAGAATTATTGATTATACTCATCTATAACCTCAATATTGTTTCCTTTTTATGGTTGAATTTGATTGGAGTGATTTTAGTGATTTTATTAAGTGTCATTATCCAATTCGTATTGCCTAGCGCAAAGAAAATCGAATCTTAAATTATTTTGATAAACGCTAGATGGTATTAAGCAATTTTTTTAAAGCAAGTGTTTTGTAGATAATGAGAATTGCTTTTTAGAATACTTAGTCTACAGCAGGTAGGAGGGTTATTCGAAATACACTTTTACTGTTTGGTAAAAGAGGCGGTTATTGAGGTATTGGTGTTGCGCTTGATTTTGTTTTTCTGAAAATCCTTGCAAACCAAAAAGGCCAGCTGCATTTCCTTTGTTGATAGCAATTTCAAGATAGTCTGCTGAATTAAATAATGCTAATTTTTCACCTTCTTGAGCATCTGCATAGGTATCACAAATCTTTTCAATCACCTCATCTCTTTTAAAAACAATTTTAAAGCTTCTACCTTTTCTTTGTTCTTCAAAATCTTCACGGGTAATATTTACAATTACATTTTCGAAATTGTCTATGAAAATAATTTGACCTTCCATCCAATTGGAACCTAGTAATGGTCGTAAAGGATTTTTTACCTGAATAGAAACGGAAGGGTCACCTATTTGATCTAAGGTTTTACCATTAGCAATATCATTAAATGCTTTTGCAAACACGGTGGTACAATAGAGGGTATTTTTTGTTTGACTTTTTTCTAAATCTAGTGCGACTACTTTTTGAGGTATCTCTTCTAATATCATTGTCAGTAAACCGTTATCGCCACAGCCAATATAGTGGCCATTATGTTCGGCTATTAGCATATGTTCCGGCTTTTCGTCAAATAAGTTCACTAGAATTAAGTGAAAGGTCCCTACTGGGAAATTTTTTATAGCATTCCTACAAACATAGGCTGCTTGAGGATAATTAAAAGGCGATATTTGGTGAGAGATATCTACCAATGAAAACAAATCACCTGCCTGTAACAACTGTCCTTTTACTGCACCAGTAAGGAAATCTTGCTGGCCAATATCAGAAGTAAGTGTTAGGATCGGCATCTTTTAATAAATATTTTAAGTAAGGGGATTATAATAATATTGAACACACTATTTAACTAATTCACCATTTTTATAAAAGAATTTCCTCACCAGTTTGTCGGTTAGAGAAGGAAAAAATTTATTCATAAAAATAGTTTGAAACCCATTAAATGAAAGTACCATTGTTCTTTTCTTTTTTTCAATAGCTTTGATAATATGGTTGGCACATTCCTGAGAGCTCATTAAATCTCTTTCATTGAGTGGACTTTCTCCTTGAGCAAAGCCTTTGCTATTGAGTGCTACATTACGGATATTACTACGCGTAAAACCTGGGCTCACCCACATTACATTGACTCCAGTTTCTAATAATTCTGTTCTGATAGCTTCTAACCAGCCATTGACTGCAAATTTAGAAGCAGAATATCCACTTCTGCCGGGAAGGCCACGATATCCAGCAATGGAGGAAACCCCTACAATAGTTCCTTTTCTTTCAATAATAGAATCGAGGGCTAGTTTGGTGCAATAAACCGTACCGAAAAAATTGACGTCCATTACTTTTTTGATTACATCCACTTCTGCGTCTTTGAGTTGAGCCCTCATGCTAATTCCCGCATTATTAATAAGGATATCGATGCCACCAAAAGTAGCGATGGTAGAGTCTATAAAATTTTTGCAATCCGCATATCTGCTAACATCTGCCACCATGGTATGGAGTAGATGATTGGAATATTGAACCTGAAGGCTATATAATTTATCTTGGTTACGGCCACAGGTGGCGATTTTGGCACCTAAAGGGATTAGGGCGTCAACTAATGCCTTTCCAATTCCTTCACTTCCCCCTGTAATGGCAATTACTTTATTTTTAAAAAAATCACTCATATGATAAATTAATAGCAAAAATAAGCGACTTCATCGGCTGTTTATCAATTATCTTAATAAAATTGTATAACTATTGGGCAAAAGAGTTTAAAAAACTTTGGGACTAAATGTTTTTACCTTATTTTTGCAATCCAAAAGAAAATACCCTCAAAAGGTGCTTTTTAAGGAGAGAATAAGTTTTGAATTGGTAGCTCAGTTGGTAGAGCATCCCGATTAAATCGGGAGGTTTCTGGAAAAAGAGTTAAAGTTTTTGAATTGGTAGCTCAGTTGGTAGAGCATCCCGATTAAATCGGGAGGTTTCTGGAAAAAGAGATAAAGTTTTTGAATTGGTAGCTCAGTTGGTAGAGCAATACACTTTTAATGTATGGGTCCTGGGTTCGAGTCCCAGCCAGTTCACAATCTAGCTTGTAATAAGCACTAAAAACTCCGAAATCGTCAAGAAATCGGAGTTTTTTTATGCCCTTGT
>JAURKC010000021.1 GCA_030831945.1 Ferruginibacter sp. | reverse complement strand
ATTATCCAAGGTTACTCCTTTCACATCATCAAAAACTAATGCTGGACGAAAATCATCTTCCAAATAAAACACTTTTACATTTTTCATTTTAATCCCTTCCGCATGACGAACATAAAACCCCCAAGAAGGCAGTTCACCAAACATAGAAAATTCAGGATAATTCGTTTCATTCTCAGGGATAGAAGTAATTGCGTTCAGTGGAATATAAGCGATCTCTTTACTTGATTTGCCACCATAACTAATTTCAACATTCTCGATGGTAACATTTTCGACAGGGTATCCCGGCAAGCCAACAATAGAAGAGGGAATTAAATTGTAGGGTAACCATGGATGTCCATAAATATGAAAACTACCTGGGCGTTTCGGCATTTTATCTATGCCAGGTTTAAGATGATCAGGAGGCCCCTCAACTGGATAGCCTTGATCAGGTTTGTTAAGGGGCACTTCTACTTTAACATTAGCAATATAAATCCCTTTCAGCGTTCCCACATTTCTTGTTGTATTTCTTTTCCCTCTTTTGATAAAAATCGCATTCCCAGTATTCCTCGCTACTATATTCTGTATATCTATATTTTCAACAACCCCTCCATCTACCGATTCAATTGCAATTGCTGAACGGTAGGTATCATAAATTTCTAAATTTCGCACCTTGATATTTCTAAACCCTCCAGATGATGCAGTACCCATTTTAAAAGCACTAGCACTTGAACGAATTTTACAACTATCAATATAAACATCTTCACAACCAGAATTTGGATTGCTAGACTTCAAACATATTCCATCATCGGCAGAGTTAATGAAACAGTTTGTAATTCTTACCTTTTTACAATCAGTAATGTCAATTCCGTCATTGTTCCAATAGGCAGTACTCTGAACCGTTATTCCATCAATTATTAAATTAGTACATTCTGTATAATTTTGAACCCAGCCTGAAGAGTTTTTTAACGTAATACCTGAGACAGTAACATTGGTGCAATAATCAATTGCAAGTATTACCGTTCTTACACCTTCTCCAGGACGTTTTACGCGCCACACATTATCCTGTATGATTTCTCCACTTCTAAGTTTCTTTAAAATATCAAGCATCAACTCTTGAGCGCGACCATCAATAACGCCCGATCCGCTGATAGAAATATTTGTTTGATTTTTTGCTTCAATCAATCCAGCCCCCTCATTCTTATAATCTTTTCTATCAGTAGACCCCATCAAACAAGCTCCTGCAGCAAGATGCAGGTCAACTCCTGATTTCAAGTAAATTGTTCCTGTCACAAAATTTCCTGGAGGAATAATTACCTGACCTCCTCCATTAGCAGAAACCTTATCAATCAAACGCTGTATGGCAACAGCATTATTAGTTTTTCCATCAGCTATTGCACCAAAAGATGTAATAGAATTTTTAATTTTTTGATTGCATCCTGCAATAAAAAAAATTCCAATTATTAATGCCCACAGATTTAATTTCATAGCCTTTATTTTAAAAAATTACTTTGTTGACCCGCTAACTATTTATAAAATTAATTTCTTTTTCAATGCATTGAATTAAGATTCCATTAGCCTTACAAATTTATAGTCTTAAAGAATATAAATTTAAGAATCCCAAGATTTCTAAGCCTCACTTTCAATTATATATACGCTCTGTAATAGCAGACCAATTCTATTTTTGTTTCTTGATGGTTGCAAGCAATGCTGAAAGTTCTTTTACCTTTTCAGGATATTGTTGATAGAGATTATTATCCTCATGAATATCTTCCTCCAGGTTGTACAGTTGTCCTATAGCTTCGCCTGGCTTAGATTTTACCACCGATGGATCAGTAAAACCACCGGAGCCCAATCCGGTAATAAGTTTCCATGGCCCCTTTCGAATAGCGAATAATCCTTTAGAAGAAATAACAACAATCGGTTGCTGCTCTGCCGATTTAGTAACCTTTGATTCTAAGTTTGGAAGTATTGAGTAACTGTCACCTGTTTTAAATTTATCAGCGTTTTCACCCACGAGGTCTGAACAGGTTGCCATAAAGTTAGCCAGAGAAGTAGTAACGTTACTAACGGTTCCAGCTTTCACTTTCTTAGGATAACGTATAATCAATGGAACGCGATGACCTCCCTCAAATGCATCACCCTTCATTCCTCTAAATTGACCCGCGGCATGGTGGCTAAATTGTTTCACAAAATTATCTCGCCAGTAAGGTCCATTATCACTTGTAAAAACAATCATCGTATTTTCAGAAATTCCCAAGCTTTCAATTGACTGCAACAACTTGCCAACGGCATCATCTACCATCTGAACAAAATCTCCATATTCACCGGCATTCGAACGACCAATAAAACCAGCAGTAGGAAGCCATGGTGTATGAGGAGCAGGCATTGGGAAGTAGAGAAAAAATGGATTGGCAGCTGCCGATTGATTTTTAATAAAGCTAATTGCCTTACTAGTAAAATGAGGAAGTACCTCTTTAAAATCAAATGAAGGAGACATTAATCCAGCTCTCCAGAATGGTCCTGTATACCCCGATTCAAGTTTACTTCCAGGAGTATAGCCAGTAGGCATTTCCGTTAGTGCATCATTTTCAAGATAACAATAAGGAGGCATGTCTAAAGAAGCTGGTAAAATATAAGAATAGTCAAAACCTTGTGTTCTTGGACCATTGATAGGAGGAGCCGAAAAATCAATCTGATCAGGATTCATATCTGATGATATCCCATATAACTTATTGTTACTAATTTGCTTCTCTACCGAATCCTTGGATCTAGCATTTGGAACCCAATCTAATCCGAGATGCCATTTTCCAACTACGCCAGTTGTATAAGCATGAGACTTCAATAATGTGGCAACTGTTGGTTGGTCCTTTTCAATTAATGTTCTGCTATAGCCATGCAGTACACCCACTGGTAGTCGGCTTCGCCAAGGATATACGCCTGTTAAAATTGAATATCTCGAAGGAGTACAAACACCTGAAGTGGTATGAGCATCCGTAAATCGCATTCCCTGCTTTGCTAATCTATCAATATTGGGAGTCTTAATTTTCCCCTCAGCATTATAAATCGAAACGTCTCCATATCCTAGATCATCCGTAAGTATGTAAATGATATTCGGAAGTTTTTTTTCATTCTTGCTTTTTTTAATTCCTTGTGCGTTGACAAATCCGTTTAGGTAAATAGACAACAATAGTAAAAGATACCTTTTAGTCGATTGCATATAACTCATGAGTATTTATATAATAAAATAAATAATAAAATAGCCATTTCGCAAGCGAAACGGCCATATTAAATTAGTTACGTAAGACAAGGACAAGAATCTAAAATAGTACTAGTACTAAAGAAACTATTTTTATTTATTAAAGTAATAGGTCCCTTTCAAACTGCCTTCAGAAGTTTTGGTAACAAAGTCATAAATCAGCTGATTGCCATCCTGGCTTAATTTCCAAGTTTCAATCGTGTTAATATTTTGTTCTCCCGAATTGCCATTATAAATGGTATTGGTTTCTATCAATAATGAATTTTCTTTTTCTGACCATTGCGCTTTAGATTTTCTAGGCATCTCATAAATCACAATTTTATACTCCTTATTATCCAAGGTAAGATTTTCATTAAATGGATAATTCTCTCCATTTGAATTTTCATATACCCTTTCTGTAAGCAGGTTTTCATTTTGAACTTTAATATTTATTGCAGAAAGAAAAAGAGAACTGCCTGTGGTAGAAGACTTGGTTCTGTCTAATTTCCAATTTCCAGCAAACGCCGGTTTTCCATCACCTGCAGAAGCAGAAACTGTAAGGATCAAAGAAGCCAAAAGACTTAAAAGGATGTTGATTTTCATATTATCAAGTTTAGTTAATGTTTATATTATTTTATCTTCTACAAATCAAAGCTAATATACTGTAATTCCCAAAAATAAATTTCGATATAATCATAAAATAGCTTTCACCATAAAATTAAAGGTAAAGGAAGACAAAAATTAAAATCCTTATTTTTAAAGAAATAGCTTAATTTTTACTACAACTAAGGAGTTTGCAAAATAGCTATCCCCTATTTGAATTGATATTAAATTAGCAGTATCTATTTTGAGTATAAAATTAAAAAAAGTTTAAAATAATAATTACTAATCAAATTAAGATTTGGTAATATTTAAACCTTGTAAATGTAAATTTATCTATGATCAACAGAATTTTTGGAATACTATTAGCCTTAGGCTTTTTATATCCAGCACATTCCCAAAATAAAACAATTTCATCTCGGCCAAATATCATTTATATACTTGCAGACGACTTGGGATATGGCGACGTTATGGCTTATAATAAGTATTCAAAAATTCCGACCCCCAATATTGATCGCCTAGCATCATCAGGGATGAAATTCAATAATGCCCATAGCGCTTCAGCTGTTTGCACTCCTTCTAGATATAGTATTTTAACTGGAAATTATCCTTGGCGATCAGGACTTAAAAAAGGAGTCCTATGGGCCTACGACTGGCCACTAATTAAAAAAGATCAATTGACTGTCGGACAATTTTTAAAGAACATCGGTTATCATACTGCAATTATTGGAAAGTGGCATTTGGGATGGAGCTGGCCAGTAAAAAAAGGTGAGTTCATTGATTCTACTCTTTGGGGAGCTATGAACGAAACAAATGAAAGAGAACGAAAAATTGATTTCACCCAACCTTTAAAGGGGGGACCTTTATCTTGCGGATTTGACTATCAATTTGGTGTAGACATTCCGAGCTTGCCTCCATTTTGTTTTATAGAAAATGGTAATATAATTGGGGGTAATTTAATGCAACAGAAACCGCAGGATATTGTAGGTGCGAAAGGAATGATGGAATCGGGATGGACCTCAGAAAAAATGCTTCCGACAATTATTAATAAAGCGGATGAGTATATCAGAAACCAAGTAAAAACGAATAATCAACAGCCTTTCTTTTTATTTTTATCTTTATCTGCCCCACATGTTCCTATAGCCCCTAATCAATCCTACAAGGGGAAAAGTAAAGCAGGTGATTATGGTGATTTTGTTTTTGAAATGGATGATTATATTGGAAGAATATTGAATACACTGAATGAATTAAATATAACAAAAAATACACTCGTTATTTTTACGAGTGACAATGGTGGAACCATGCAAGCAGGCGATTTAACAACAAGAGGAGTTGAAGCTTCAACTTTTGGATCGTTATACAAACTTTACAATCATAACTCAAGTGGAAAATGGAAAGGTATGAAAGGAGATATATGGGAAGGAGGACATCGCGTGCCTTTTATTGCATCATGGCCTAGTGTAATACCTGCTGGAAAAACTAATAATAATAAAATAAGTTTGACTGATTTTTTTGCTACCTGTAGTGGTATTTTAAATATTGCTTTACCTCAATCAGCTGCAATAGACAGTTATAATATGTTTGAAACATTTAAAGGAAAAAATCAAAATAAATCCACAAGAGAAAATATATTATATTCATCTTCTAAAGGTTGTATAAGTAT
This sequence comes from Ferruginibacter sp., assembly GCA_030831945.1. Taxonomy (GTDB): domain Bacteria; phylum Bacteroidota; class Bacteroidia; order Chitinophagales; family Chitinophagaceae; genus Ferruginibacter. Next base: position 63,062 of record JAURKC010000021.1, on the reverse strand, counting down.
TCATAAAGGAAGATGGAAATATATAGACTGTAATGACTCCGGCGGCAGTCTGGTTAATCAACATATAAAAAATGATTACGTTTATGAAACGGCTGGACAATTATATGATATGGAAAAAGATGAAACTGAAACTACTAACTTATATAATAAATACCCCCTTATTGTTAAGGAACTAAAACAGTTGGTAGAAATTTATAAAGCTTCAGGACAACCTAATTAATCAGCTGATCATTTTAAAAATTTAATTCGCTTCATTATAAAAATATACCATGAAATTTAAACGATTGCCTCTGCTTTGCTTGCTACTAATTCTACAAGCTTCATTTGTAATTGCAAAAGATAATACTCCTAGTTTTTCTATTGCCAATACCTTACAAAGTAATATGGTCATTCAGCAAGGAAAACCGCTTCATGTTTGGGGAAAAGCTGCTACAGGTGCTGAAATAATGGTAAAAGCGGATTGGAATGCTATAACATTTAAAACAAAAGCTACTAAGGAAGGAAAGTGGAGTATTGACATTCCTGTGCCCAATGCTATACCAGGGGAATTTAAAAAGAATAAAATTTCAATTAGACAAGGCAGGCAGGTTAGAGAGCTCAACAATATTTTAATTGGAGATGTTTGGCTTTGCAGTGGACAATCCAATATGGCGATGGAAATAAGACCCTGGTTACCATGGCTATTAGGGGCCAATAATTTTAGAATTGAAATTGAAAATGCTAACTATCCTGAAATAAGACTTTTTAAAGTTAGGACTGATTTTAAAGCATTGCCAGAAGAAGACTGTGGTGGGAATTGGGAAGTTTGTTCACCAAATACGGCTCCTCATTTTAGTGCAGTAGCCTACTTTTTTGCTCGCCAAATTTTTATAAAAAAGAAAATTCCTATTGGTTTAGTAGTGAGTAGTGTTGGGGCGTCTTCTTGCCAAGCTTGGACAAGTAGAGAAACGCTTTCAGCAGATAGCATCTTAAATAAAAAATATTTATTTCCTTATGATACTAGCAGATTGTCCAAAGAACTGCTAGACTCGGTAGTAACTTTTGAAAAAGTAGTAAGGCCTACTTTGTTTTATAATGCTATGATTTATCCACTTCGAAATTTAAATTTTACCGGATCATTATGGTATCAAGGTGAATCTAATAGATATGACAGCTCTCTCTATACTCAACTTTGCAGTAAAATGATTTACAACTGGAGAAATCTTTTTAAAAATCAAGCGCTTCCTTTTTATTTTGTGCAAGTGGCTCCCTATAACTGGTCACAGGATGATACTAAATTGTATGAATATGCATTATTAAGAGAGGGGCAATCCAATATTAGAAAAACTGTTCCGCACACTGAGATGGCTTCAACAATGGATATAGCAGAGCCCAATGATATTCATCCAAGAAATAAACAAGACGTGGGATTTAGGCTTGCAAAAATTGCTTTAGCGAATTTTTATAAAGAGCCCAATACAATATTTCAAGGACCAGATTACCAATCCTATAAAATTGAAAATAATATTATTAAAATTAATTTCACCAATACGGGTACTGGTTTAGCTACAAATGATGGCAAAGAGCCCAAACACTTTTTTATAGCAGATGGAAAGGGAGTACTTTATGAAGCAAAAGCTAGTATTGAAAAAAACGAAGTTTGGTTAAGCGCTGATAAAGTGAAAAATCCAACAGAGATTAGATATGCATTTACGAATTATCCAGTAACCAATTTTGAAAACAAGGAAGGCTTTCCTGCAATTCCCTTTCGCATAAAACTAAAATAAATTGAAATTTTATTTTAGATGACAGAGCAAATTAAAATGCGTATAAAAAATAGAGACCCCTTGTTCTATTTTTTATACCCCACTATTAATCGTAAAGCCGCCATCCACCGTAATAATTGAACCCGTTACAAATTTAGAGGCATCGCTCAGTAACCAAATTAATGCACCTGTTAATTCATCAGGATTACCAAACCTTTTGAAAGGTGTCTGACGAATGATAGCGTTTCCTCTTTCAGTCAGTGTGCCGTCTGGAACGGTCAAAAGCGCTCTATTTTGTTCAGTCAAAAAGAAACCTGGCATAATTGAATTCATCCGAATAGTATCGCCATATCGATTGGCCATCTCCAATGCAAACCATTTAGTATAGCAATCCACCGCCGTTTTGCCCATACTATAACCAAGTACACGCGTGACCGCTTGTTGAGTACTTACAGAAGAAATATTTACAATACTTCCATTTCCTGATTTTGCTATCTCGGGGCCAAATATTTGTACGGGTATAATTGTTCCCCAAAGATTTAGGTCCATTGCGCTTTTAACTCCTTCGATATTTAAATCGAAAACATCTCTTTCTGGTGGCAAAACTCCTGCTGGTATATTTCCTCCTGCTGCATTCACTAAGCCGTCGATTCTGCCATAAGTAGCAATTATTTTTTCTCTCGCATTCTTTAACTGAGTCTCGTCTAATACATCTGCCGCTATAAAAATGGCATTGCCGCCATTGTTATTAATTTCTGAAACTCTTAAATTTCCTAATTGCTCATTTCGTCCTATGATGACAACTTTAGCCTGCTGTTCAGCAATTGCTTTTACAAATGCGCCTCCCAAAATTCCTGTCCCGCCACTAACGATGATTACTTTATCTTTTAATGAAAATAGTTCTTCCTTTTTCTGACTCATAGATAACAGATTCGATAATAAAATATAATTTTCTTTGCCACATACAACTCACTGGATTCAAAATTAATTGAACCTAGCCTATTTATCAATAAATACCTTGAAAGCTTTAATAGTACATAATTCTGCAAAGAATAAAAGACTAAGCATTCGTTATGCAGTTTTATAGTTTAGCGTGTACTGGTGACTTAAATCTATTGCGCTGAGAGGCGTATCACTTAAAAAAATTATAATTCAAGGAAAAATACCAAGAAGAAAACACCTTATTAGTCAAATCGTTTTTCAATGTCGCCTCGTCTTTAACAGCGCTATTGATATGTAAATTGGTCAAGCCTTTTCCTACACCCAAAACCGAACCCCCACTAATCGATAGCTTTTTTGCAATAACTATTCCAGCTCCAAATGGGATTAAAAAATCATTTGCTCCAGTAGTTAAGCCTAATTGCAAAAATGGAAAGAGCCAACTACTTTTGGTAGAAAATAGTAGATTTAAAAATACTGCAGGCCGAACCTTTATACTTTTTCCCTTTGTTTGAGTAACTACCATTTCGCCGTCCCCTTGCTGCAATGCAAATGCTGGGTAGATTAAATCAGTATAGAAAATACCTGTTGAAATAAACGGAACTATTGTTTGATGACGAGCAATGATATATTCTATTTGAAAATTTTTGGTTACTCTTTGGTTTCCCTCTTTATCTATCCCGTTAACGCCATAAGTAATAGTAATCATTTTTGTGGGCGTTTCTCCTAAATCTACCCGACTTTCTATTCGATAGCCTTTGATATCAGATTCAAAATCGCCTGTAAAATTGTTAAGCGTTTTTAATAAAGCAGTAAACTTTTTTAATGCCTCGCTCTGACTATCCATTCTTGCTGAGGCATTCATAAAAATCAAAATGGAAGCAGCCGATGAATACTGTTTGAAATTGTCTACACCTGAGGCCTTTAACAAAGGAAAGATTCTACTATTAAAATCCGTAGTTAGTAATTGTTGAACTTTTGCTATACTCCTCTCCGCTAATTTTTGTTTATTAGTCAATTCATCCACTACAGTTCTTGAAAGCGCAAGTTTTTGTACAAACAAAGTATAATCAGAGGGGCAGTTTACTAAAGATTCTTTACTGATTTCTAGCCACTTACTAAATCCATTCGCTTTACCAGCATCTACTCCTTGATCAATCCTTATTTCATTTCGAAATAAATAATCATCTATTGGCTTTACTGCATCATTGATTTGTTCTACTAGCGAATTATACAATTTTTGTTTTTCCATTGAAGTGTCGGCTTTAATTGCTTCAAAATCTACCTGATTAATAAAATCGAAGGTCCATTGATAAAGCAGTAGAGAAGGGTTGAATGAGGAGAGATTTTTTGGGGATGGTTCTAAAGGCTGTATCACCGACTCTACATTGGAAAAATTTTTAAGCAATGGTAATACAGTATTTACAAACTGAATCAAAGAAAGATAAATTGGGTCATCTACTTTTTTGAAATCGCTCGTCAGTTTGTATTGTAAAGGATTATAAAATTTAAGGTATAGCCCAACAGATGGGTCAAAGTCTTTTTTTACAGTAAAGACTTGTGCTTTTTTTATATCTCGCCATTGGCTATCCCTATCAATTTTATATTGAAAGGAGGCGGTTTCATTATTGCGAATAAAAATATTTTTATTGATAGAAATACCGTACAGTCTTTTTATAACGAAGGACTCCTGACTATAAGAGAAAAAAGTTAGCAGACAAATACAAAAGGTTAGCAATAAAATCTTCATGTTTTTATTATAAAATGGTTTGTTGGTTAAGCAAAAAATATCTTTCAGTGATGCCACCAATTTGAATTAAAAGTTCTCGGCTGATTTTGAAAACTTAGCGGACGAGGATACGGCGGACGTTGAGGAATAGACAACTTGCCGGCAAACAATTGATTAGAGCCAGTAGCGGTTGCAAAAATCAGAAAGCCATTCAACAAGGCAATGATATATTTGATAGTGTAAGAAATGAAAGGATTATTATCAGCCAACTCGTAATTAAATTGAATGCCTATAAAAGAAACAAGTATTGAAATAATTAATGCAAACCATCTTGGACTAAAATTAAAAACAGATTGAAAAACTCCACAAATAATATATACAATTCCGGTTGTACCAGCTAAAGTGGAAAAGCTTCCCCAAGTGAAAAATTCTTGTGGACTAGTTAAGGGTAAAGCTAAAAAGATCATCTTAGATTTATTTTATTAACAGGAATAGTTTAAATTTCTGACTGGGTTTTTAAGCATTTTTTACTGCTCAAAATATATTTATTGAAGTTCCTGCTAAATGATTCAGCTCTTCAGAAGATTGAACAAAAGTGGCTAATCTTTCAGATGGCTCACCATTATTGGTTACTCTTAATGCGGCGTTAACTGCTTTAAGTGCATTAACTCTTCCAAAACCCATTCGATGATTGTGTCCTCGGTCGTAAGGCACATGCCCTACTTTATCGGCAGTTTGTTTAATAATATCTCTTACTTCTTTCTCTGTAAGTGTTGGATTAGCGGATAACATTAAAGCGGCTATCCCTGCAACGATAGGCGTAGAAGAAGAAGTTCCATTAAAATCGGTATAGTTATGTTCTTTATTGTAACCCTTACTACCACTAATATCGGTGGTTAAATTATGAACGCCGGGAGCTGCAACATCCACTTCGGCACCGAAGCAAGAGCCCCACCAGTATTCTCCATCCTGACTAAATTTTGTTTTAGGTTCATCATATTCATTGCTAGCCGACACCGTAAGCACCTCATCTAAATTACCAGGATAAGACACTTTTGCATCTTCATTGCCAGCTGCAATAATCACTACACATCCTTTACCATTTCTTCCATTTTCCCTGGCGCGATTAAATGCATTCGTAATTGCATTAGAAGGCGCTCCACCTCCCCAACTATTACTTAGCACATCGGCACCACTTTTCCATGACCAATCGATGGCTCTTCTTATAATTGAATTGCTTGTGATCCATTCTGACTCCGGCGATTTAGTATATGCAAGCCTAACTGCATATACAGCACAACCTCCTGATAAACCTTTAATACCAAATTTTTTATGTTGAGCTGCAGCTAATCCGCAGCAAGCGGTTCCATGCCCATCCCAGGAATTAGGCTCTTGAAAGGTATCATCGTCAGTTGCATCAAATGACTTTTCGATCACCTCTTTCAAATCAGGATGCGTCGTCTCAACACCTTCATCCAAAATGGCAATTTTGATATTTTTATTGCCTAATTGAATTTTCCATGCTTCCTCCGCCATCGTAAGTTTCAAAGCATATTGAAGTTTGCTTAGGTCTTTTTTGTCATCTATCTTATCGATTGACTCAGTAAAACTGTAATCATTTTTTCGGTTATTATTTGATCCAATCGTAATAAAATCGGGCTCTACATATATCACTCCTTTTTCCAATTCAATCAGCCTCATCAAATCAAATATGTCAGCAGCTTCTGGAATTCTTACAATCATTTCGTTGTAGGATGATTCTATCTCTTCGCAATTATATTTTTTTAGGAGGAGTGCTGAGTCGAAACCTGTTGTTTGAAAACCAATTATAACTCTATCGGTAGCTACCACTTTTTTATTCCCCGATTTAAAAACAGGTATTACTTTTTTTATCTCATCCGATTGATTTAAAAATGTAAAAGCCTTATTGGATGCATGAGGACTATTTTTTGGTTGGCCCAGCAATGTAAAAATGGTAAATTTTTCACCCGGTATTTCTACGCGCTTTGAAAATTCACCCAATAGTTTATTTTCTGTTACAAACTTTGAACGTGCACTTCTAGGAAAAGGCTCATAAAATTTCAATGCAATGTGATCAGGGTCAATGGGCAAGTTTATCTCCTGCCCACTCACCTGATAGCTAAATTGATTACGATTCATGAAAATATTTTTCTTTTAGAAAAGGTGGCGCTAATTCAATTGATCAGTGGTTAAAAAAGGTAATGGAGAAGTAATTCGATGGGGTAGATTCAGCTACTAACATACTACCTAATTATGATAAATGCAAGTGCTAATAATAATTTCTTAACCAATACCTGCGAAACCTTTTTTCGCAGATGCAAATGAAGTATAATTAATAGGATTAAATCTATGCGATAGCCTAATTATGATTTTAATTATGCCGTCCTGTTGTTAGCATTTAAAAACCGCCTCAGCTATCTCTATTAATACAACTGCTTTTCAATTGGTGCCGTCTGATTACCCATTGGTGTGGAAGGGTTATTTTTTTGGAGGCAAAAAACTTAAAACTCATTGAACAATTGCTTCTTTTTAATCAAAAGATTAATTTTGTTTAACCTGTAAGTACTTTTTACTTTTTAACATTAAACAATTTTTTATTAAAAAAAATTTAATGTTTCAAATTTTTTTATCCGCTTTTTTCAATTTAAATTCATAAAAAAAATAAATATATGAAAAAACCTCTCGGCTTACTACTTAGTATGTGCTTCTTGATTGTAGCATTTTCTGGATTCAAAAATCCACCAGCTAAAACCGCTGAACATGACATCAGCATTACCAACAAAACTGCTTATGACATTCATCATCTTTACATCAGCCCTGAGCATGAAACTCATTGGGGTGCAGATGAATTAGATCACGACCACATCGTTGAACACGGCCATACAGTTACTGTTGCTGTTGCTTGCGGTACTTGGGATGTTAAAATAGTAGATGAAAAAGGTAAAGAACACATGTTTATGCATGTTGAGTTATGTAAAGATGAGCATTTCGAATTTACTTTCGATGACGCTCATGAGCATCATTAAGATCATTTGTTTTGTATAGACAAAATAAAATTTAAATATATTTCATTACAATCAGTTTAGATAATGATTCTTTATTGATTGTAATGAAATATTTAAAACTTAAGCAGTTATTTTGTAGAAAGTAAATTTCTCCTTTTGAAAATAAAAACTAGTAAAATTTTTTGCCCAAGTTATTTGACAATAGTTTTCCTCTAAGATCACTTTCTAAATCAACAATGATTTAGCTCTTTTAGAATACAGTAGACTCTCCATCTAAATTAAAGTATTCAATTTTTAAGTACGTCCTTCTATTAACATTACAATTGTCTATTTCAAATAAATCATAATAGGGAAATACATTCACATTATTCCCAAACCATAAAGTCCAAAGATTCCGTAATTTGCGATATATAAGAAGCAACCGAAAAGAAGCAAGTTGACTCCTAGTAGTTGGTAGCAATAAAATTATATTTGATGGATGAGCTATTTGAAATCCCTGTGCTATATAAAGGACAGGAACTTTTATTCCCAGCAAGACTATTGATAGTAGGCTATGTGCACAAATTTGTGGTAACTATCGATAAACAGGAATTTTTTTTTGAACAAGATGATAATGGAAAATATCGGGCAATTGCTAACACTACAAACCAAGGAGAAGTGAAACATTTGGATACCGAATTACTCAAAGCAATTGCTGAATCGATTGAATCCATCTTAGAATAATGACCTGATTATTTATGTTTGCACAAATAGTTTACCCATCAGAATTAAGTCCCGAGGAACTGGACAACTATTTAAGCAATGGATGGTTCAGAATGCGGCAAGCAATTTTTACAACCAATTTTTTGCAGTTTCATGATATTTTTTATTCCGCTATTTGGCTCAGAGTTGCCATAGCAAAATACCAAGAAGATAAAAAGTTTAAAACGCTTCAAAAGTTAAACAATACCTTTCGTATAGAAATAAAAAAATCTGAAGCCAGCAAGTTCAGCGAGGCACATGAACAACTTTTTCAGCTATACCGCCAATCTATTTCCTTTGAGGTTTCGACCTCTCTAGGGGAACTTCTTTTAGGCAATGATAATCCCTCAATATTTAATACACATGAAGTCAATATTTTTGATGGCGAGACTTTGATCGCCGCTGGTTTTTTCGATCTGGGCAAAACAACTGCTGCAGGAATTACCTGTATTTATCATCCTGCATATAAAAAACATAGTCTAGGTAAATACCTTATTTACTTGAAGATCAATTTTTGCCTTAATCAAAATTTGCAATATTTTTATCCAGGATATGCAGTACCAGGCTATCCCCCCTTTGAATATAAATTATCCATTGGCAAATCAACTCTTCAATACTTGCAAATGGCTTCTCAACAATGGCTTCCGATAGATCCAGTTTCGGATTTACAAAATCCATTACATAAAATGGTGGATAAATTAACTGATGCTAAAAGGCTATTAAATGAGGTTACCTTCCCTACTACTTTACAATATTATCGGTTTTTTGAAGCTAATTTAAATCTCCAATACTTAGGAAATCAATTGTTAGATTTTCCTGTTTTTTTAATTTGCTATCCTGCCGTTCACAATACTGAGTTAGTATGCTTAGTATTTGATATTGTTGATAGTAGCTACTATCTATTGCAGCTTAGTTCAATTATTCATCTCGGCCCTCATCAAGAAAATAAACAGGTTTATGAAGAAAGTTTACTAAAAGTTGACAGCTGCCTTTTTGTTTCTTCTACCCTTACTGAAATGGTGAATTTTTTGTCAACATACTAGTACGAATTTTAACGGAAGCATATTTGATCAAAACAAATTGACTATTTCATTGGTAAAAAATCTATTCTAACTCAACTTTGAAAATATTTTTAAGATTGCTATAGATACTAAAATATTTATATTAATTTCATCTGCCTATAGTTTTTCAATTTCCTAAGATTGAACGAGTTTTTATCAAATTTGGTTAAGGCCATTTTCACCTTTTCTATCCTTCATTTTCCTTTGAATTAAAATTTTCATCGTGATATACATGAATAAGTTTTTGTATCCACCAAGTTCCAACCTCTCCAAAATTTAAAAATTGAAAATCCAGCAATTCAAATTGTCATGTAAAAAGAAAATGATGAAATATAATTACAGCTCTAATACCAAATTGATTAATAACGAAACCTTTTATTTTGAAAAAAATATTTACTCTTTTCTGAATGGGAAGAGCTGAGCAATGTTTTGGTTGACTATGGAATGCATGCCGATTTTTATAGGACTTGCTCCATCGCAGCTATAAATGAGCCTAGTTTTTGATCCAGCTTTTTAAGGAAGCTCAAGCAACTATTCACCAAGCGAAGCTGATTGATTTCAATTCAGTAAAATTATCAAGAAAAGCTGTCAAAAGATAATTATTTATAATATGAATAACGGGAGTGGCTATTGGTTTAAAAACTATTTGTCTTATTTTATGTTATAAACCAGCTTCTTTTGCCCCTCCGCTAATCAAAATAAATTAATTATTTCGTCAGTTAATACTTGATTAGGCGTCTTATTATTTAAATTAAATACTTTTTATGATGCGATTTTTAGGATTAAGCCTGTTCTCTATGTTTTTCGGATTGGCATTGATGGCCCAGACCCCGTCTACTCGTGGTCTAGTTAGAGATGAGGACAAGCTGCCAATTTCAGGTGCTACGGTGTCTGTTTTTACAAAAAAAGACAGTTCTCTAACGGGAACAAAGAATAGTGTAACGGATGCAAAAGGTCGTTTTGCAATACCAACCTTTGTAAAAGGTGGTTTCATCATTGAAATAAGCTCTATTGGATACGAAAAATTTAGAAGAGAAATTACTACAGTAGAAGGAATGAAAGAATTAAGTGTAATCTCCATTAAAAAACAAGGAAAAGATTTAGAGAGCATTACGATTGTTGCTAAAACACCTCCAGTAAAAATGAAAGGTGACACCTCCGAATTTAGTGCTAGTCAATTTAAAGTCAACCCCGATGCAACCACAGAAGATCTCATCAAGAAAATGCCAGGTATAACGGTTGCGAAAGATGGAACAGTTACTGCTCAAGGTGAACAAGTTAGAAAGGTTACGATTGATGGAAAAGATTTTTTTGGAGATGATGCCTCTGCAGCGTTAAAGAATATGCCTTCCGATGTGGTCGATAAAATTCAAGTGTTTGATAAATTAAGTGATCAAGCACAGCTTACCGGATTTGATGATGGAAACTCTGTAAAAACGGTGAATATTGTTACTAAATCAACTGTAAAGAATGGTCAATTTGGTAGATTTTTTGGAGGTGCCGGTACGGATGATAGATATAGCGGAGGAGGTAATGTCAGTTTTTTCAAAGATAATAAACGAATTTCTTTAGTGGGAAACTTCAATAATATCAATCAGCAAAACTTCGCATCACAAGATTTACTTGGCCTGACTAGTAGTGGCGGCGGCGGAAGAGGTGGCGGTGGTGGTGGAAGAGGCGGCGGTGGTGGAATGGATAATTTCATGGTTGGTCAAGCAAATGGCATCAGTAAAACGAACGCCTTCGGTATCAACTATAGTAATCTATTCAATAAAAAGCTTACGGTTACAGGGAGTTATTTTTATAATAACGGCGTAAATAATAATGAATCCTTAGTAAATACACAGACATTTTTCAATCCGAAAGATCAGTTCAGTTTACAAAACAGTCAATCTACTTCCAATAATAACAATCATCGTATCAATTTTAGAGTAGAATATAAAATCGATTCGGCTAATACAATATTTATTGTTCCAAGTATTAATTTGCAGAATAACAATACTTCCACCATTTCATCTTCACAAAATTATTATGGAACGGATGATTCACTGAATACTTCCTTTACAAATAGAAGTGTAGACAGGTCAGGTTATAACATCAGAAACTATTTTGGTTTTCGCCACTCCTTTCCTAAAAGAGGTCGTTCCATTTCACTAGGCATGAATACCACTTTTACAAAAAATGACGGGGATACTTACACTGATGCAAAATTCCGATTCTTTAAATTCAATCTAATCACAGATTCTATTCAAAATCAATTTTATCAAAATCCAACTGATGGAAATACCATTGGTGCCAACATTACTTATACCGAGCCAGTAGGTAAAAAAGGACAGGTACAACTTGAATATCTTCCTTCGATTCAAAAAAATGAAACCGATCAGCAAACCTTTTTGTATGATGGGGCTGCCTACTCAAAATTTTCTCCTAGCTTATCGAATCAATTCGCCAACACCATTACTACCAACAATACTGGTGTTACTTACAGACTAGGAAAAAGTCGTGATGAACAAATTTCATTTGGAGTAAACTTGCAACATTCAACTTTAGAGAGCCAAAGAATTTTACCAACTGCTTCAAGTGTAAACCAAGGGTTTTCAAATATTTTGCCTAATGCGATGTGGAGGAAAAAGATTAATCAAAAAAGTAACGTTAACTTATTTTATAGAGCATCCACTATATTTCCTACTGTAAGTCAATTACAAGATGTGGTAAACCTTTCTAATCCCTTAAGAATTAGTAGTGGAAATCCAAATCTTAAACAATCATTTACACAATTTCTTTCTCTCAGGTATAGCTTTATAAATTCCAAGACTAGCAGAAGCTTATTTGCCAATTTATATGTACAAACGGCGAACGACTTCATTTCAAATGCAACCTATATCGCTACTACTGATTCTACCATTCAGCAAAATATCATCATTAAAAGAGGATCACAATTAACCAAAGCGGTTAACCTTGATGGTTATAATAATGTAAGAAGCTATTTCACCTATAGTATGCCTATCACAGCAATTAAAACAACTGTGAACCTTAGCACTGGCTTGAGTTATGCCAGACTACCTGGATTGGCAAACTATAACCCTACCACTACCAATAACTATACCTACTCAAGCGGTATAGTGTTAGCAAGTAATATTAGTCAGTATGTAGATTTCAATATTTCATATAATAACAATTATAGTATTGCAAAAATAAATGCTATCAATAGTTCAACTACTAAATATATAAATGCAGTTGCAGGAGCTCAACTCAATTTATTAAATAAAAAAGGCTGGGTATTACAAAATGATGTCTCCAACCAAACATATAGTGGATTAACAGACGGGCTGAATCAAAATTATTGGTTATGGAATGCTTCTATCGGTAAAAAATTCTGGAAGAAAAAAGCGGCTGAACTAAAATTATCCGTATTCGATTTACTTAAACAAAATCAAAGTATTATTAGAACCGTTACAGGTGCCTATATTGAAGATTCTAGAAACCAGGTATTACAGCAGTATTTTATGCTTACCTTCAGCTATAGCCTTAAAAATTTTGGAGTAGCTGCAAGACCATCGTTTAATGGTGGAGGAGAATATAGAGGTGGAATGAGACCTGATGGAGGTGGCGGTGGCCGTGGTTATGGTCCTGGTTTTTAATGATAAATTTTAAGTATTTTTAGTGGTCTTAATAAATGTAATGTGGTAAACCAACCTAACGATTTAATTAAAAAGTTACAAGAGGGGGATCAAATGGGGTTTACCGCTTTAATGGATCTGTATCAAAATATGGTTTACAATACTGCTCTTGGTATTGTACAAAATGAAGAAGATGCAGATGATATTACGCAAGAGGTTTTTGAGCAGGTATATATTTCTATTGGTTTATTTAAAGGCCAATCAAAATTATCTACTTGGCTTTATAAAATAACGATTACTAAGTCATTAGACCACATAAAAAAGAAAAAAAGAAAAAAAAGATTTGGCATAGTAAAAAGTTTGTTTGGCGATTCGGAGGTTGAAAAATATTCACCAGTAGAGTTCAATCATCCGGGAGTGCAGTTAGAGCAAAAAGAAAGGGCCAGTGAATTATTTGCTGCCCTAAAACAATTGCCTGATAAACAAAAAATAGCTTTCATACTTCATAAGGTAGAAGGTCAAAGCTATCAAGAGGTTGCAGAAATAATGAACAAAAGTTTAAATGCAGTTGAAGCGTTAATGAGTAGGGCGAAAGCTAATTTAAAAATTTTGTTACATAATTATTATTATAAAAATTTATCGGACCAATAAAAATTTCCGTTATGAATAGTAAAAAAAATGTCGATCAGTTAGTTGAAGATGCTTTTAATAGTATCAACAACATTGAGCGCGCGAGTGTGAAGCCATTTCTGCTTTCACGCGTTAACAGTAGAATATTATCCGAAAAAAGAACTACTTGGTGGGAAAATGCTGCATTTTATATTGGCAAACCAAGCTTCGCTATACCAGGTTTAGCAATGCTAATGTTAATCAATTTAACTGCAGTTATTTTTTATGCTACTGACCCTTCGGCTTCAATAGCAGAACAAAATATTCAAGCGTCTTCCGATGAATTTTCCTATTCGATTGCTAGTATTTATGAAAACGAAAACACCGAACCATGATCACTAATAACCCCAATCAGCGAAAGGTATTCCTAATCGCCATTACTATTTTACTTGCAGTAAATATGGTATTGCTTTCATTTCTTTTATATAAAAAAGAAGGGAATGGCAAAGTACATAATAGACCTGACAGAAAGACTATGATTAGTAATTTTTTGAAAAACGACATCGGTTTTGATCAAAATCAATTATTACAATATGATACCGCGAGCAATTTGTATCGAAGTAAAATGAAAAGTTGGTTTGAAAGTTTAGGTGCTAATAAAAACAATCAACTCAAAAAATTAGTGGAAGGTAATTTTAACGATTCAATCGTTGAAAAATTGGGTGAAGAGTCAGCGGAAAACCATCAAACGATGGAGGTAAATAAGCTTACTCATATAAAAAATATTAGAGCCCTTTGCAAGCCTAATCAGCTCGCTGCTTTTGATTCTCTATTTACCAAAGTTTTTGGAAAAAGGGAAGAGGGGGTAAAAAAATAAAATTGAATCTCTAAATATCTATCATAAATTAAAACTTAAAAAATGAAAAAACAAATTGCATTGCTATTGACTACTGCATTATTAAGCTTTACTGCTGTAAATGCACAAGGGGGAGGTGGACAACGTCAAACCCCTGAAGAAAGAACTAAAGCGACTATGGAAAAACTAGGGCCACTAAGTTTGAGTCCAGAAGTTACTAAAAAAACAGAAGCGATTTTTGCTGAGTACAACACTACTTGGCAAAAAACAATGGATGAGATGCGCGCTAGTGGCTCTGTAGATAGAGATGCAATGATGGCTAAGCGTAAAGAACAATCTGATGCAAGAGACCTTAAATTAAAAGCAATTTTCACTGAAGATCAAATGAAAAAATGGAAAGACGAGATTGAGCCTACTACTAGACAGCAAAGGGCTCCTTCCAATAACTAGTTTAAAATAATTTATTTAAAAAAGCTGGTCAATTGATCAGCTTTTTTTGTGCCTATCTATTAAAGCAGGCTATATTTCTGACAATACTTGATCTAATCTTTCTTTTAAAACTTCATAGGGAGTGAATCCACTAGATAGTAAATGAAATTTAGTGTCATTTATCTGAAGTAATACTGCAGGATATCCAGTAACTTTCAACTGTTTGCAAAGTGCAAATTCATAGAATGCATTTTGCTTATACTCTTCCGATTTTAATTTGGCATAAAACGTTTCGGGCTGTATAGAGTATTTTTCCAGTAAATGACGATACGCTTCATCATCACATAGATCTCTTCCTTCAAAATGGAGAGCATATTGGAGATCGCTTGCAAATTCAATTTGTCGATCTGGATAAAATTCTTTGAAAATACAAAGGGCTATAGCTGGTTTTTCGGAGGCGGGATGCCAATCACTTAGATCAGGATGATTGATATGCCATAAATAATCTTCACCGAATTTAACGCCGGTATGTTCTTCAACGACGCTATAAGCTTTTTTAATATAGTCGGCAGTAACGCTGATATGTTTAGCATTTTCAGCTGGAATCATTCCGCCGCTTAATACTTCAAAATCTAGCTTTTGATTATAATGATCTGCAATTTTTTTTATTACTGAGCTAAATCCATAGCACCATCCACAATAGGCATCGTAGCAGTATATGAGTGTAGGGGTTTCCATTGTATAAGATTTTTTTTCGAGTGAGTCACTGCCTAGAGTGACTCACCCTGGGCAGTGACTCACCGAGTTTATTCCAATTTTGACAAAGGCCAATCTTTTTGATAAAAATAAGCTGCTTGCTCATTGTGGGTAAAGATAAAATTATTTAAGCCATTAAAAAATTCAAGTACGCTTTTAGCATCTACCCATTGATGATCGTTTTCTACTAAAGGTAAATAAGATGAGAAAGGATATTTTCTATAATCTTTAATCATTTGATGTTTTTGAGCATTTGCGTTGGTATAAATAATAGCTTGTTGCAAGTGAGCTTCTCCAGCAATTTGAATTCTTTTAAATGGCTTTTGAAAAATTCCACCCTTCCTTATATATTTATTGTTAACATAAGTAGCATAAGAAACTAAAAAGCTATTCATTTGACGCTCAATCACTTTATTGTAAAATAATTGATTCTCACATTCCTTAAAAAAATCATTCATTGAAGTTGTTCTCTGCTTTTTTGGAACCCGCTCTATAAATTTATAAATAGCAGCTGAAGTCTTTGTTTTAATAATATGGTGTGTATGGTTGTTAAGAAAACAAAAACTCCAAACATCCAAAAAGTCTCCAGTGAATTTTTTAAACCGTTCTTTATATATTTTAAAGTCCTGATTATCCTGAAAAAGTAATAGACCATCTATACTTTTACAGACTACATGATAATACTCTACTGGAGAAAAATGAGCTTTGAGTGTTTCTGGGGTGGGCATTTGTTGTATTTAAATTGCTGTATTTTATTACCCAGTGAGTCACTGCCTAGAGTGAGTCACTGGGTAATAAAATACAATAGTGTCAATATACACATTTTGGTAGCCTTATCCTAGATATTAGATTTTATCGTTGAATTATTAGCTTGAGTGAGTCACCGGGTGGAGTGGGGTGAGTGAGTCACTGGCAAGAGTGAGTCACCCTAGGCAGTGACTCACTCTTGGCAGTGACTCACTCGAAAAATTAATGTGCTACCAACCAATTATCTCCTTGTCCTATTTCTGCATCTGTAGGAACACCATTAGGCAAGGCCATTGCTGTTTGCATACAATTTAATATTACCGGTTTTATTATTTCTACCTCTTCCTTATGCGCATCAAACACCAATTCATCATGAACCTGTAATAACATTTTTGATCTAAAGTTTTGTCGCTTAAACTCCGCATGAATTTTTATCATCGCCAACTTAATCATATCTGCTGCAGATCCCTGAATAGGAGAATTAATTGCATTTCGCTCAGCAAAACCTCTTACTGTAAAATTAGCTGAGTTAATATCCCTCAACCACCTCTTTCTTCCCATTAAGGTTTCTACATACCCAGCCTCTTTTGCAAAGTTGATTGTATCGTCCATATACTTTTGAATATTTGGGAACTGCTTTTTATAATTATCAATGATCTCTTTTGCCTCCCCTCTTGAAATACCCAAATTTTCAGCTAAGCCAAATGCACCTTGTCCATAGATAATTCCAAAGTTCACACTCTTTGCTCGATACCTCATTTCTTTTGTTACCTCAGACTCTTCTACATTAAATACTTTAGCTGCCGTAGCAGTATGAATATCTTTGCCAGTCTTGAAAGCCTCACACATATTTATATCTCCACTAATGGCAGCAACAATTCTTAATTCAATTTGAGAGTAATCGGCAGATATCAATACATGATTTTCATCCCTAGGAATAAACGCTTTTCTAATCTCTCTTCCTCTTTCCGTACGCACCGGTATATTTTGTAAATTTGGATTGGTACTGCTTAGTCTTCCCGTCACAGCCACTGCCTGAGCATAGCTCGTATGAACCCTCCCTGTTTTTTTATTAATCAACAATGGCAATGCATCAATATAAGTATTCTTTAATTTCGTTAGCTCACGAAAAGTTAAAATGTCATCACAAATTTTATTCTGGTGAGCTAATTTTGCCAATACATCTTCTCCGGTAGCATATTGTCCTGTCTTCGTTTTTTTTGCCTTAGGATCTAGTTTTAATTTTTCAAATAATACTTCTCCCAATTGTTTAGGACTTGCTAAATTAAAGCGAACTCCAGCTTGCTCATATACGCTTTCCTCACTTACTTTCGCCTCTACCTCTAACTGTTGACTATATACATTTAAAAAAGATTCATCCACTCGAATACCTTCAAACTCCATGTCGGTTAATACCTTTACCAAAGGATTTTCCACCTCATAGAAAATTTTTTCTACTGATTTAGAAGCTAACTGTGGAAGAAAAACATTTTTTAATTGAAGTGTGATATCTGCATCTTCTGCAGCATACTCCTTAATTGTTTCGAGATCAACATCTCTCATATTACCTTGGCCCTTTCCTTTTTTTCCTATGAGTTCAGTTATTGATACCGGCAGGTAGCCTAAATATTTTGCACTTAAAGCATCCATACTTCTTTTGCCTTCTGGCTCTAGTACATAATGCGCTAGCATGGTATCAAAAATATTTCCTTTCAATGTAAAACCATACCACTTCAATATCAACAAATCATATTTAATATTTTGCCCAACCCAAGTCTTGGATTCATCATTAAAAATTGATTCAAAGCTTTTTAACAACTGTATACATTCTTCTCTTTGAGCCGAACATGGAATATAATATCCTTCACCAGGAAGAATTGAAAAACTCAACCCCACAAGTTCGGCATTGTTTGCATCTATACCTGTCGTTTCTGTGTCAAAACAAATTTCAATTGATGAGGATAATAACTTTTTCAATGCTTCAATTGAAGCGGCTGTATTAACCAGTTGATAATTATGCGGAGTGTTGTTAATATTTTTATCTGCTATCAAATCATTTCCAGCCCCAATCTCTTCATCAGATTCATTAAACTCTTTCTTCGCCGGCTGACTAACTGCATTACCAAATAAATCTAACTGGCCAACCGTTGCAGAAGGAGAATTTTTAACTGTATCCGATGGCTCAGGTGTCGAGTCTAAAATAATTTCTTCTCCCAAAATTCTTTTAGCCATTGCTTTAAATTCCAGCTCAGTAAATATTTCTTTTAAAGCCTCGCGGTTCATCTCCTTTATCCTAAAGTTCTCCGCATGAAATTCTGTTGGTACATTGATAATGATAGTAGCTAACTTTTTACTAAGCAATGCCATGTCTTTTCCAGCTCTTACCTTTTCACCAACAGACCCCTTAATATCATCTCCATGATCGAGTATGTTTTCCAATGTCCCATACTCTTGTAATAATTTTGCAGCTGTTTTTTCACCAATACCTTTTATTCCAGGAATATTATCTACTGCATCGCCCATCAAACCTAGCATATCTATCACTTGAGACACATTGTTGATGCCCCACTTAACACAAATTTCTTCTGGCCCTAAAATTTCAGCACTACCTCCTTGATAAGGTGGTTTATAAATTTTAATATTTTCTGAAACTAACTGCCCATAATCTTTGTCTGGAGTTACCATGTATACCTCATACCCTTCTTTTTCGGCTTGCTTTGCTAATGCACCAATTACATCGTCAGCCTCGTATCCATCAATGGCCACCACAGGAATATTTAATGCTTCAATAATTCGCTTAATATCTGGTACAGCAGATAGAATGTCTTCAGGGGTTTCCTGTCTATTCGCTTTATAGTCTGCAAAATCGGTATGGCGCTCGGTCAGTGCATGTGTATCAAAACACACTGCCATATGAGTAGGCTTTTGATTATTGATTAAGTCAATTAAGGTATTAGTAAATCCAAATTGAGCATTGGCATTTCTACCCTTACTAGTAATACGAGGGTTACGAATCAAGGCATAATAAGCCCTGAAAATAAGGGCAAATGCATCAAGAAGAAATAATTTTTTTTGCATCTGGTAAAAGTAAGTTATTAAAGTAAATTGATAAAATACTTAATAGTTGAAAACGGAATTGCATGTAAAATTATATAAGCATTTACACTTGTATATTTTCATACAATTAATTATCAATTTACAATATATAACCAATGCAATTGAATCCTCACTGCCAAAGTCGGCAGCAAATTAACCTTGCTGAATCATTCTTATAAAGCAGTAATTTTTATTAAAGCGAGATTTTATTCCACAACCCCTTCTTTAATTTCCGTCCACAGCTCATGATAAGCCTTAGCTGCAGAGCTACTTCTTGCAAACTCTTCAATCGGCTGACGATGGATGCCCATTTTTTCTACATCGGATAAATAGGGGACATAATTTTGAAAAAACTTTTTGTCTTTGTATAACAATTCCATGATTTCATTGTGCATGTTTTTTCTAAGATCTGTCATGGTAAAAAAGCACATCATCTTGCTGCTGTCTAAATCTTTCTCTTTAAAATAGTCTTTTACCATATTATAGGTACGAACAGATAAAGTAGTAGGAATAATTGGCATAAGTACTACATCCGCAGCGCTAAAAATATTTTCACTCAATGCGCTAAAGCCAGGGGGACAGTCTATAAAAACAAAATCATATTCATTTTCTAATTGTTTCAAAATACTTTTTAGTCTGGTCTTATTCCCTTTCATTTCTTCCACCATAATATCAAAACTCTTAGCGGATGCATCAGCAGGTATTATCTCTAAGTTTTCATAATTCGTTGCCATGATGGCACTTTCCAATTTAGCATCCTTGCTAATCAATTTTTTTATTCCTGATACGTCTTTGGGTTTTACCTTATAATAAAATGTAGTAGAGCCTTGAGGGTCAATGTCCCAAAGCAGGGTTTTAAAGCCATCTTTTGCTGCTAAATAGGCAAAATTTACACAGCTCGCCGTTTTACCAACGCCGCCCTTAAGATTGTAAAGTGCTACTGTAATCATATCAATGTCTTTTATTTTATTAGATAATAGAATTGGAAGTTAGTAATTTAAATTGATATAATTTTCTACTAGGGCCACTTTATTAGCTGCTGTCACTATCCAAAGCCCCTTCTAACAAAGGGTTTCATCTGTAAGAGGTTAAAAAAGGCTGTTTTAATAGTAGCTTAACAAAGCGTCGCCATCTCTTTAATACATTCAGTAATGATCATTTTTAACTTAAATTTGCGATGAGCACGATACCTGCTTAA
The DNA here is from genome assembly GCA_030831945.1 of Ferruginibacter sp. Lineage (GTDB taxonomy): Bacteria > Bacteroidota > Bacteroidia > Chitinophagales > Chitinophagaceae > Ferruginibacter. The sequence continues at coordinate 42,510 of JAURKC010000021.1, read as the reverse complement.
AATTGCCCTTTTTATGAACAGAACCCTAGTGATTGGAGATATTCATGGTGCCTTCAAAGCTTTACAACAAATCATTGAAAAAGCGGCGGTAAAGGAAACCGACCAACTGATTTTTTTAGGAGATTTTGTTGATGGCTGGAGCCAGTCATTTGAGGTCATCCAATACCTAATCGAATTAGAAAAAAAATTTAAATGTGTTTTCATAAAAGGTAATCACGACCTATGGTGTGAGCAATGGCTAGAGAAAAAAATTGAAGATGAAACCTGGTTATTCAATGGCGGAAGAGCCACCTTTAGAAGTTACGAAAGCAGATCTGAGGCAGAGAAATTAAATCATTTGGCTTTTTTTCAAAGGATGCAGAATTATTTCATTGATGAAGAAAACCGCCTGTTTATTCATGCGGGATTTTCTTCTCTTCATGGTCCTTACAAAGAGCATTACAGCAGTAATTATAGTTGGGACAGAACCCTTTGGGAAATGGCATTATGCATGGACAAAAGAATTAAAAAAGAATCGGCCCTTTACCCTAAAAGATTAAAATTATTTAGTGAAATATATATTGGCCATACGCCTACTCTTTACTATGATAGCTTTGAGCCGATGAATGCGGTGAATGTTTGGAATATCGATACGGGAGCGGCTTTCAATGGAAGGCTTTCAATTCTAGAGGTGGAAAATAAAAAATTCTGGCAAAGCGATGTCGTTCAAAATTTATACCCAGACGAGACCGGTAGAAATAGAAATTAATGGCAGCTGGAATACTTTTTAAAAAATTAGCAAATTAATTTTTTACTGGCTTTTCATTTCTTCTAATTGTTTTTGCATTCTAAACATCTCATCCCTCAATCTAGCTGCCTCCATAAAATCCATATCCTTGGCTGCTTTTTCCATTTCTTTTCTAATTTTTACAATGCCTTTTTCAATTTGCGGTATTGTTGAATAATCAGCCTGGTCTTCTGCAGCTAGATTCACTATACCTTCGTCAGCAGCAACAGAATAAGGATTAGACGGGTCGTATCCCTTTACATCTAATACTGACCCCTGTGCAAAAATCTGTTCTTTACTTTTAATAATCGTAGTGGGTGTAATACCATGTTGTATATTATAGGCAATTTGCTTTTCTCTTCTTCTACTGGTTTCGTCAATAGTTTTTTGCATGCTCCCCGTCATCTTATCTGCATAAAATAATACCAATCCATCTACATTTCGAGCTGCTCTTCCTGCTGTTTGAGTTAGACTTCTTTCATTACGTAAAAAACCTTCCTTGTCTGCATCTAAAATAGCCACTAAAGAAACTTCTGGTAAGTCTAGCCCCTCTCTTAATAAGTTAACTCCCACCAACACATCAATAATTCCTAAGCGTAGCTCTCGCAAAATTTCAATTCGCTCTAGTGTATCCACTTCACTATGTATATACTTACTTTTAATATTGATGCGTTGTAAATATTTATCCATTTCTTCAGCCATTCGCTTAGTAAGCGTAGTCACTAATACTCTATCTCCTTTTATTATTCGTTTATCAATCTCCTCTAATAAGTCATCTATCTGATTAATAGAAGGCCGCACTTCAATGGGAGGGTCTAACAAACCTGTAGGTCGCACTACTTGCTCAACTACTACACCTTCAGTTTTTTCAAGTTCAAAATCACCTGGAGTCGCACTTACAAATATGGTTTGGTTAACCATATTTTCAAATTCATGAAAATTAAGCGGTCGATTATCTAACGCACTGGGTAGACGAAAACCATAATCCACTAATACAAGTTTACGGCTTCTATCGCCACCATACATACCACTTATTTGAGGAATGGTTTGATGGCTTTCATCAATGATGCAAATAAAATCCTTAGGAAAATAATCCAATAAGCAGAAGGGGCGAGTCCCCGATTTTCGCCTATCAAAAAATCGAGAATAGTTTTCAATGCCATTACAATAACCAAGTTCACGAATCATTTCCAAGTCATAGTTTACTCTTTCATTTAGCCTTTGTGCTTCTATAAACTTACCGCTATCCTTAAAATATGCTACTTGAGCTGCTGTCTCATCCTGTATTTCATTAATTACTTCTAGCATAATATCTTTGGGAGCTAAATATAAATTAGCAGGAAAGATAGCAGCATTGTCAACTAAACCAATACGTTTGCTGGTAGTAAGTTCTAGCGTCTCTATACTTTCAATTTCATCTCCAAAAAAAGTGATTCGATAGCCAAAATCTACATAAGGTAAATTAATGTCAACCGTATCGCCTTTCACTCTAAAAGTGCCTCTTGTAAAATCACCTTGAGAACGACTATATAAACTATTTACGAGCGAATGCAAAAATCCCTGACGCGAAATCACCTGCCCTTTTTGTATTCTCACAATACCATTTTCAAACTCTGTAGGATTTCCCATACCATAAATACAACTTACACTTGCCACTACAATAATATCCCTTCTACCACTCAACAATTGTGCAGTTGCTTGTAACCGAAGTTTATCTAACTCTTCATTAATACTCAAATCCTTTTCGATGTAAGTATTACTAACTGGCATATAAGCTTCTGGCTGATAGTAATCATAGTAACTCACGAAATAACCTACTGCATTGTCGGGAAAAAATTGTTTTAGTTCCCCATAGAGCTGGGCTACCAAAGTTTTATTATGTGTAAGTACCAAAGTAGGTCTTTGTACATTTTGAATTACATTGGCAATTGTAAAAGTCTTACCACTTCCAGTAACTCCTAAAAGTGTTTGATATTGTTCCCCCTCCAAGATTCCTTCAGTCAATTGACGAATGGCTTCTGGTTGATCGCCTGCGGGTGAATAGGGTGAGTTTAGATTGAATGGCATTTTTTAGTTTACAAAAAAACAAAAGGCTCAGAAACTGAGCCTTGTAAAATTAAAATAAATTTATGGTATTACTTACCAGCTAATTCAATCATTGTTGTTAATTCATCCACCAAAGCATCATCATTTCCGCTAAATCCTATAGATTTGAAGCGAATTTTACCTTCTTTATCAATTACAAATTTGGTAGGGATACCGCTAACCTTAAAATCGGCTACCATTTTATTATCGTTATCCATCAAAACATAAAAGGGATAATTTTTCTTATTCATAAATTCTTTTGCATTCTGCAATTTATTCTCTACAGATTCCCAGGTGTCTACAAATAAAAATTTTACATTTTCATTGTCTTTGTATTTTGCCAATGTTTTATTCATGGCTGGCATAGAAGCAATACAAGGCCCGCACCAGGTTGCCCAAAAATCAACAACGATAACTTTTCCTTTCAAATCATCAAGGCCTAACGTTTTTCCTTCAAAATCTTTCAAACTAAATTTTGGAGAAGCTTCATCTAAAATACTTTTTGCGATTTCCTGTCTTTTTTTATTTTTTGCATCTGCTTCAAGATCTGCTAAATAGGTAGTAAAGCCATTCTCAGAGCTCTTTTCCTTTACATATAAATTTTTAAGCGCTTCTTTTGTCTTAGCTGTTGCCACACCCTCTTTTACAAATTGCTCTATTAATTTTTTTGCATCCGCTGTTGAAATTACCTTTTCTGCCAACAGCGCATAACGTTCGTTGTATTCAGCATCTTTTAATTTGTTGATAGTTGCAGCTTCTTTGGCAATGGGATAAGCATTTTTATAATCTCCTAATTTGTATAATACAAAAGCATAGGTATCGCCAAACATGGCATAAGATGATTTAAGTTGATCTTCCCATTGTTTAGCAGTGTATTCATTAGGTTTTTTTTCTGTTGGATGTTGTAGTTCATTTTTCGTATAACCGCTTGCCTCTGCAGCCATTCTCTTTGCTTCCTCAAGGTGCTCATCCGCTTCAGCCATTGCCCAAGCAAGGTTATTGTTATTACTAGCAACTATTTCTTTAGCTAATCCTTTGCTCCATTCATAATAGGATTTAAAATCTTTGGCTTTGCCATATGCAAGTGCCAATTGTGATTTAAAATTATCAATTTGAGATTGATTAGCTTCTGAGGAAGGATATTTGGCAACATATTCTTGAAAGAGAATCACTTTTTTAGCAAGATCCTTTTCTTTATAAAATGCAGCTCCCGCTTCATTTTTTTTCCAGTCGCCTTCAGGGAAAGCTGCTTTCATTGCTACTGTTAGACTATCTGCTTTGGCCTTTTTTTTATCTTTATTATACCATTGAATAAGCGTATTGTATCCTGCTTCTTTTAAATTTCCCTTTGCCTCAAAATTTTCTAATTCTTTTGCTATAAAAGGAGCAGCTTCTTTTTTCTTTGCTCTGCTTAATGCGTTTAGATAGCTACTAAAAAAGCCAATATTGTTTTTTAGTAACGGATTTTCTTTTAAACCTTCTTCTAAAACAGCTAAACCTTTATCTGCATCATTGGGTAAACGAAACAAATACTCCCCATAACCATTATAAAGGGAACTCACCCAAGCATAATATCCATCTACTGGCTGTTTATTTTTTTTATATACAGGTACAATATAACCTTTGCTGCCATTCATATCTTTTTCTTTGCCGGAAGAAACATCAAAAGCAATGCAACTAGTATTGCTGTCGAGTGTTATAGACCCTGAATATATTGTCCCCTTTTTTGTAATCACTGGTTCTAAAATTTTTGGTCCTTTTTCTGTAAACAGGTAAACAACTACCGCTACCGTTGGTTGCTTATTAAGGGAAGACTTATTATTATTATTGTATTCAAAACTTAGTTTTCTACCCTGCATTGGATATTCTGGAGTGATTTTTAATGCAGTAAAATTGGTTTGCGCACTAATTTGAAAACTAGCAGCAATAAATGCAAAAAAAACTAGTAGCTTATTCATGAAGTAGGTTGTTTTAGATTCCAAACATAGTATTATGTAATGAAATAAAAAGTTAAAAATAAAAAGCCTTTAAATAACTAGCTTTTAAAATGTAATCACTCAGCCAATAGCATTTACTGAACTATTTTGCTAGTTTACTTTATCACTAATTTTATCAACTACACAGTTGTTGGAAAATGATTTCAGCTCTCCGTAAACTGGTTTAGGAAGGTTTAATTATGCCTGAGTGGATGAGCTGATTGCCCCGTGGCCAACTTTATAATTGCGATTTCATAATTAGTTAATGTAGTACCCTCGTAAAAAACTTTGGCAAATTCATTTTGAGTTATAGTGCCTGTTTTATCAAAAACAATTGTATTAATCTTAGCAAGACTTTCAATAACGCCTGCATTTTAAGATACAATTTATTTTTCCCAAAAATACGAAGCATATTTCCGTATGTAAACGTTGTGGAAAGCAGCAATGAGCATGGACAGGCAACAATTAAAACCGCAGTAACTGATGGCAATATTTTTGATGAATCTACGAAGGCCCAATAAATCCCTGTGGTAATTGCTACCAAAAAAAGTGCAGCAGTAAAATATTTACTCCAGGGATGAATAAAGGATGTCGCAATGTTTTTCTTTCTTTTAAAAATATCATTATTCCATAGTTGAGTAATGTAGCTCTGAGAAGCTTCTTTTACAACTAGCAATCTAATGGAACTTCCACATTGTTTCCCGCCTGCATAAATGAGGTCACCTGTTTTTTTTGCTACCGGCTTACTCTCTCCACTCACAAAGCTATAATCAACATTGGCTTCGCCCTGATCCAATTTTGCATCTGCAGGTACCATCTCTTCATTTCTTATGATGATACAATCACCTTTGGCTAGCTGTGTCACTGGAATATTAATTTCTTTTCCATTCATCAGTTTTGTTACTCCCAATGGAAAATAAGATTTATAATCTCTATCAAATGAAAAAGAATCATAGGTTTTATTTTGAAACCACCTCCCTATCAGCATAAAGAAAACAATACCCGTTCCCGAATCCAGCCATCCAGCACCTTGGCCTGATATAATTTCGTAATAACTTCTTCCGAAAGTAACCAATATAGCGAGTGCTAAGGGAACGTCAATATTTAAAAACTTTTGTCTCATGCCTTTCCAGGCGGAAATGAAAATTCCAGATGCACTAAAAAATAATACTGGAAGTGATAATGATAAATTTAACCAGGCAAAGGTTGCCTTTAATCCTGCTTGCTCAATATTTCCTGCTGAAAAATATTCAGGAAAACTTAGCATCATAATATTAGAAAAACAAAAACCTGCTACTCCTATGTGATATAATTCTTTTTTATTGAAACTAATTGTGGGCTTTTCGAAACTATCTTGTAAACGAATGAAAGGTTCATAGCCAATAAAGGCTAGTAACTCTACTACTTTTCTTAATGAAATTTTTAGCGGATCAAAAATAATAAAGACCTCTTTTCGTTGAAAATTGGTTATTGATTTAATAATCCCTGGTTCAATTCGATGTAGATTTTCTAATAAAAAAACACAAGACGAACAATGCATCTGAGGCAACTGAAAGGATACATTAGTTTGTGTATCACTAGTAAATTGAACTAACTTTTGAATGATCTCCGCATCATCTAAATAAGCAAATTTTCCAGTATCAAATTTTCCCTTGGCTTTAATGCCTGGAGCCTTTTCAAAATTATAGTAGACACATAAATTATTTTCATTCAATAATAGATAGACTTGTTTGCAACCTTCGCAACAAAAACTAATATTATCCATTTTAATAATTTCATCACATTGTTCACCACAGTGATAACAACTTACTGGTATCGTAATTTCATTTTTAATAGGCTAATCTTTTTGATGTTGATCAATAGTAAAAGCAAAGATGAAGGACCTTAGTTTTTCAATAAATGATGGGCGTCAAAGTTTTTATGATATTTATCATTATCGGATCAACAGGATCAACCAAAAATTGACATTTACCTTACCAATCATTACTACCTCCTATGGAGAGCTTGGCACTCTTTCGTATAATTGCAACAATTACCACTAGTGTTTAATCAATTGATAGTTAAAAGGAGGGGAATATTGTCCTAATCTGGCCAATGGAGCGGATGGCTAAAACTATGGAAAGGCCAATGTTTATTTACATTTAAGCTTGCTTTACGGCAGAATTAGCCTACTTTTGCCGCTTAAAAAACAGCCTTCTTTCAAACTGACTAGTATTTATCCTAAAAATAAGCTGCTAAACAGGTAGAAAAGGCGAAAAGTAATTTAATAATGAATATAAGAAACATCGCCATCATTGCTCACGTTGATCATGGCAAAACCACATTGGTAGACAAGATTTTACACAGTACCAACATTTTTCGTGACAACCAGGAAACTGGTGAACTGATTATGGATAACAACGATCTTGAAAGAGAAAGAGGTATTACCATTTTTAGTAAAAACGTATCCGTAACCTACAAGGGTACTAAAATCAATGTAATTGATACTCCCGGCCATAGTGATTTTGGTGGAGAGGTAGAGCGAGTTTTAAAAATGGCAGATGGGGTTTTATTGTTGGTAGATGCCTTTGAAGGGCCAATGCCACAAACCCGTTTTGTGCTTCAAAAAGCTTTGCAACTAGGACTTCATCCAATAGTGGTAATTAATAAAGTAGATAAACCAAACTGTCGTCCTGATGAAGTGCACGACGCCGTATTTGAACTATTTTTTAACCTAGATGCTACTGAACAACAGCTAGACTTTCCTACCATTTACGGTAGTAGCAAAAATGGCTGGATGAATACTTCTCTTACTGAAATTGACAATATTTTTCCTCTGTTAGATGCTATTCTAGAACACGTACCAGAGCCTAAAGTAAATGAAGGAACCACTCAGATGCAGATTACCTCATTGGATTTCTCTTCGTTTTTAGGAAGAATTGCCGTAGGAAAGGTTGCCCGTGGTACTGTAAAAGAAAGTCAGTCAATAGCTTTAGTGCAAGCTGATGGTGGCATTAAAAGAATGAAAATCAAAGAATTGTACACTTTCGAGGCTCTAGGTAAAAAGAGAGTAACTGAAGTAAGTGCAGGTGATATTTGTGCAATTGTTGGTCTAGACGAATTTAACATTGGAGATACTATTTGTGATATTGATTTCCCTGAAGCATTGCCTGTGATTAGTGTAGATGAACCAACAATGAGTATGATGTTTAGTATCAATAACTCTCCTTTCTTTGGTAGAGAAGGAAAATTTGTTACTTCTCGACACGTTAGAGATCGTTTAATGAAAGAGACTGAAAAAAATCTGGCCTTACGTGTTGAAGATACAGAGAGTGCTGATAGCTTTTTAGTTTATGGAAGAGGAATATTACACTTAGGTATATTGATTGAAACAATGAGAAGGGAAGGTTTTGAGTTGACGATTGGTAACCCTCAGGTATTGGTTAAAGAAATCGATGGCAAAAAATGTGAGCCTTACGAAAACCTTGTTGTGGATGTGCCAGCAGAATTTAGTGGTAAGGTAATTGACCTTGTTACACAACGCAAGGGCGAAATGCTTATCATGGAAAGCAAAGGTGAAATGCAGCATTTGGAGTTTGATATTCCTTCTAGAGGATTGATTGGATTGCGTAGCACGATGTTAACAGGTACAGCAGGTGAAGCAGTAATGGCTCATCGATTTACTGATTACCGTCCATGGAAAGGAAATATTCCTGGTAGAAGTAATGGTGTATTGTTATCTAAAAATTTAGAAAAGACCACTGCATACTCAATCGATAAATTACAAGACAGAGGAAGATTTTTTGTAGATCCAGGTGAAGAAGTTTATACAGGTCAAATTATAGCTGAACATATTAAGCCAGGTGATTTAAATGTAAATGCTACTGAACCAAAAAAATTAACTAACCACCGTGCTAGTGGAAGTGATGATGCGACAAAGGCTGCACCTAAAATTTTAATGACCTTGGAAGAATGTATGGAATACATTCAACAAGATGAGTGTATTGAAGTAACGCCGAAATCAATTCGTATGCGCAAGGTGGTTTTAAATGAAGACGAGCGCAAAAGAATTTCTAAATCAATGGGACAAGATTAAAAAATGAATTGTTCTTAAATAAGTTGACAAATTAAAAAACCCGGCTGCCTGAGGCAACCGGGTTTTTTTTGGCTATTTAATCTTTAGAAGATCAACAATTTCTTTCAAATAACGCTCGTCGGTTGCATCAAAAAAATTCAACACCTCACTGTCTACATCTAGCACTCCCACTACTTGCTGCTGACTAAAAATAGGAACTACTATTTCCGATTTTGATAAACTACTGCAGGCTATATGCCCTGGAAATTTTTCAACATCAGGAACGATGATCGTTTTTTCTTGTTGCCATGCTGCGCCACAAACACCTCTTCCTTTATGAATTCTAGTACATGCCACTGGGCCCTGAAAAGGACCTAGCACTAACTCATTATTTTTTACAAGATAAAATCCAACCCACCACCAACCAAACTGTTCTTTCAGCGCAGCGGCTACATTTGCTAGATTGGCAATAAGATCTTGCTCACCCTCTATCAATGCTGCGATTTGTGGAATAATTGATTGATACATTTCAATCTTGTTTCCAGTTGCAATGCTTAGATCATCTGACATATTGTAAATTAATTTCTAGAAATGTGAATGGTGAATGGGCAATGGGCAATGTTTAATTTTGTGTTCATAAAAAATTTCACCATAAAAATTTTCACCATTCACCATTGCCCATTCACCAATTTATTCTATTAAAAAATAAGGGTAAAAAATTGCTTCATATCATTCCACGATTGCTTATCGGCAGCTTCATTGTATTCAATCGGCATACTAAATTTTTTGCCTATTGCTGTTGCATCCGAGTTTGAAAATGCATGAGTAGCTCCTGCATAAGTATTAAAAGTATAAGGCACTTTTACAGCATCAAGATTATCCTTGAAATTTTTAATATCACTATCGCTTATAAATTTATCCGCTCCACCATGACAAACTAAAATTTTTCCTTTTGTCACTCCCGGAGAAGCTGGCACACCGGCTAAACCACCGTGAAAACTTACCACTCCCTTAAAATTCATTCCCAACTTTGCCGCATTCAAAACCATTGAACCTCCAAAACAATAACCGATCGCCGCTAACTTATTTACATCGGCCTGAGCATAAGAACTAATTTTTTTAACTGCTGCTTCTACTCTTGATTTACCAAGAGCAGGATCTTTGTAAAATGGACCAGCAAACGCCTGGGCTTCACCGGGGTTAGTTGCAATTTTTCCATCGCCATACATATCCGCTGCTATTGCAATGTATCCGAGCTCTGCTAATTTCCTTGCTCTCATTCTAACATACTCACTGCATCCCCACCATTCAGGAACGACGATAATGGCTGGTCTTTTCCCCTTTTGATTTTCATTGTAAGCAACATAGCCTTTTAAAACAGTAGTTCCATCCGAGTAAGTAACATCCTCTCCTTTAATTGAAGCGGAATTGTTTTGAGCGTTTAGCGATATTGATGTTGCCATCATTAAAATTATTACTACTGATTGAAAATATTTTATCATTGTTATGAGTTTAGCTGGTTAAAAATAATCATTATTAATTTCTGTCTGTAAAGAGTTTCTATGGTCAAAATTTCAATCCTTCTGCTATAAAAAAGCTGATATGAATTGTATCCATAAAATCAACCTGTCCGAAAAGCTGAAACAATTAAATGCCAAGTACTTTTTGACTTCAAATTTACACCAATTAGAAGATACTGTTGGTTATGAATAATCCTTTTTTAAGCTTACAGTCATTATTTATAAAACGGCTACTGGTTTATTAAAAAAATAAATATTTATAGTTTATAAATTATTGCCTAGAAACGCTTTGTAAAGAGTAAATTTGCTCTACAACTTTAAACCGCTGCATGCCAATTTTTGAATTGAAACTACCCAAGAGTATAGCAAGGGCATTAAATCTCCCTGTGAGTGACCCTAGGCGTCAGCAAATAAAAGTGCTAAAAAAATTAATTCGAAAAGCAAGGTTTACTCAGTTTGGGCAGCTGTATAAATTTGATGAAATTTTAATGGGTCGCCATCCAGGCAAAAAATTTCAACAACTAGTTCCTACCTACGATTATAGTAAAATATATTCCCAATGGTGGCACAAAGCTAAAGAAGGCATTCCTGATGTATGTTGGCCAGGAGTAATTCAATACTTTGCACTTAGCAGTGGCACTAGCGATGCATCAAGCAAATTCATTCCCATTACCAAAGATCTCATTCGAAGTAATACGATTACCAGTATTAAGCAACTTTTAAGTTTAACCAAATATGAAGATGTGCCACATAGTGCCATTGGAAAAGGTTGGTTATTATTAGGCGGAAGTACTCAATTGCAAAAAGGTCCGACCTATTTTGCGGGTGATCTGAGTGGGATTCAACAAAAGAATATTCCTTTCTGGTTTCAAGGTTTGGGTTTATATAAACCAGGTAAAAAAATTGCGAAAGAAAAAGACTGGGCTAAAAAATTAGAAGAGATTGTTGAGAATGCACCTAATTGGGATATCGGTTTCATTTTAGGTGTCCCCGCTTGGTTACAATTGTGTATAGAAAAAATTATTGCCCGTTACAACCTCAATAATATACATGAAATGTGGCCCAATCTAGCTTTTTATGTACACGGTGGTGTAGCTATGGAGCCTTACAAAAAGGGATTTGAAAAATTGATGGGCAAGCCAATCACCTATATTGAAACTTACCTGGCGAGTGAAGGTTTTTTGGCCTATCAAAATAGACAAGACGCAGTAGGGATGCACCTTGCATTGAACAATAATATTTTCTTCGAATTTGTTCCCTTTGATGAAATCAATTTTGATGTGGAAGGAAATATGGTAGAAAATCCTGAAGCATTTATGCTCCATGAGATCGAAGAGAATAAGGAATATTCAATTTTAATCAGCACCAATGGAGGTGCTTGGCGTTATGCAATCGGTGATACGGTTAGACTAGTAAATAAAGAAGAAAATGAAATTATTATCACTGGACGCACTAAACATTTCTTAAGTTTAGTAGGAGAGCATTTAAGTGTAGACAATATGAATAAGGCGATTGAAATGGTAAGTGAAGAGCTTAATATTTCGATTCCAGAATTTACAGTAGCGGGCGTACCCCACGGACAATTTTTTGCGCACCATTGGTATGTGGCCACAAATGATGAAGTGAACAACGAAACCTTACGATTAAGGATAGACGATAAACTAAAAGAGCTCAATGATGATTACGAAGTGGAAAGAAAGCATGCGTTAAAGGAGGTAATGGTGACTGTATTAACTGAAGATATATTTATGGATTTTATGCAATCCAAGGGTAAGGTGGGTGGACAACACAAATTTCCAAGAGTGTTAAAAAGCAAGATGTTAGATGACTGGAAATTATTTTTAACTACTGCTTCATAAAGGATAATTACTTAGAATATATTAATAATTGAATGCTTCACAATGCGCTCATTCAAATTAGTTAGAGGGGGCTTTTAAAAGATTTTTAAGCTCTCCGTACAATTCTTTTTATAACTCTCCAACAAATTGCTCGTCTTCCCTTAAACGGGAAAGAATTTGCAATAAAAATAAACAAGTTATCACTCAATAATGATAAAATAATCACTGAGTAAATGGATTTTATTTGCGCCAGCAAATGTGTTGATACCTTATAAAATAGAAAAGTGTATTTTAAAATATTATTCTATTAAATTTTTCTGCCTTGAATTGCCCTTAATAGTATAGATATAATCGCTATAACTATAAGTATATGAATAATTGTACCAAGATTATACGCAAAAAATCCAATAGCCCAGCCTATAATTAGTATCACAGCTAGTATATAAAGTAAATTTCCCATTGTTTAGTATTTTTTAATGTATATAAACAGATTCCAAACATAAAAATAGAACGCATACTGATCTTATAAAATGACTTTAAACAATCTAAGTACTGCCTAAAATCAGCAGTTCTAGATTTAATTTTCAATGCTATATTGTTTTTGCGGAAGTCCTTTTTATACAATATGAATAGCAGCTCAACCCATAATTAATTAAGACATCAAGCTTTTGCTTCAAAATGTAATTAAAGTATATTTGACTATTATAAATAATAAATAGTTTCATTTAGAAGTCCGAATGATTAATAGCATTGATTATGTTAGTAAACTATTCTTCATCTAGTCGATCCTAATTAATAGTTGATTACTTAAACTGTTTAATTGCCATAATTATATACTAGTTAATTAAATGATGATGATTAGAGCGGCTAAAATTGACGACATACAACAAATTCAGATAGTAAGAAATTCGGTAAAAGAAAATACCCTGTATAATCCTAATTTAGTTACAGACAAAGATTGTGAAGAGTTTATTTCAGTAAGAGGAAAGGGCTGGGTGTGTGAAATTGATCAACAAATATTAGGCTTTGCAATTGCCGATTTGAAAGAAAATAATATTTGGGCATTGTTTGTAGACCCTGAATATGAAAGAAAAAGAATTGGACAAAAATTACATCGAAAAATGTTGGATTGGTATTTTACTCAGACTAAAGAAAAAGTTTGGCTAGGGACTGCTTTTAATACAAGAGCAGAGAAATTTTACAGAAAAGCTGGATGGATAGAAGTAGGGACTAACGGACCAAAAGAAATAAAATTTGAAATGACCTACAATAACTGGATTTCAAATTCAAAAATTAGTACAAATACAGAAGTTTTCTAATTTTATTCAAAGCTAGCAGTAAATTACTCACATGAAAAAAACATTTTTTATTCTTTTTATTTTTGCTTTAACGTCTTTTACGATAAATAAAGATGAACCATTCGATAGTAAAAACTTTAAAAAAGAATATGCTAAAATTAAAGAAAGTTTATATGTCGGTAGGTATGAAGTTTCTAATTTGCAGTATAGAAATTTTCTTTCTTATCTAATAAATTCTAATCAGAAAGTTATCTATCAGATTTGTTTACCCGACACCTTATGTTGGAGGAATTCATCAAATTACAACGAACCATTTACCCAATATTACTTTCGCAATGAAAGCTATGACAATTACCCAGTGGTCGGTATTAGTTATGAAGCTGCAAATCAATATTGTAATTGGTTAACTCAAAAATACAACCAAGATCCGAAAAGAAAATTTCATAAAGTATCTTTCAAATTATTGACAAAGGAAGAATGGATGTTTGCTGCAAGGGATTCCGATACTTCAAAAGTATATACTTGGGGGTCAGGTTTTATGCAAAACAATCGAAAGCAATTTCTATGTAATTTTAAACACACATCATTTGTCTATGATTCTACTACGAAGAAACTTATTGAAGTGCCGAATATAGACAATCTTTCTTTCATAACAGTTCCTGTCAAATCATATTATCCTAATTCATTTGGATTATATAACATGTGCGGTAATGTGGCCGAGATGACAAGTGAAAATAGTATTGCAAAAGGAGGCAGCTATCTAGAACCTGCCTATAATGTAAGAATTGCTAGTGAAAAAAATTACACGAAGCCGCAAGCAGATATTGGATTTCGAGTTGCAATAGAAATTATTGAAAATAAATTTAATTCTAATATTAATTTCGCCATATTGAAAAATTACTTTGTAAAGAATACAGTCACTAATCTAGAGAATCCAAAAATTGAAACTGCTGAAAATTTATTGAAATTTTTGGCATGGCGACAACAATGAGGGGGGAAAGGCAGGCCAACAGATGTAAATTTTTCAAAACAAAACATCATCGCTGTTATTATTCCTGAAACTGAATTCTCGAATTCAATTGATATAATTAGTTTGCAGAAAAACGCTGAAAATCAAATCAAATTAAAGTATAAATTAACGATTGGTCAAAAACAATCTTTTACTATTCGACCATTTATTGCTATCGCAGTTGATAAGTCTGAAAATGGTGTCATAATACTAGAAGAAACAAAATAATTAAAATTCCCGCAATCAATCACAAAGAAGGATTTAAAAAATACAACTCTCCAACAAATAATTTAATTTTGACTAGTGAAAGCTTAATTAAAGTACCGCTACTTCCCTTACAATTTATCTATGACGGAAAAGACCCCTATCGCACACAATCAGCGAATGCCAATCATTGACATTTTAAGAGGCTGGGCTTTATTTAGTGTCATCATAATTAATTATATAACAATCTATAACTGGAACAATCATAGCCAAAAAAACGAAACAGACAATTTCAGCAAGATCTTAGAAAATACATCTGAAATTATTTTAGGTTCTAAAGGCTGGTCATTATTAGCCATTTTGTTTGGATATGGATTTTCAATATTACTTAAGAATATTAGTGGAAATGGTCAACCCAAGTATTTATTTTTTATAAAAAAAATGCTTTGGTTGTTATTAATTGGAATTTTCAACACAATCTTTTTTGGTGGAGACATTCTCCATGATTATGCACTATTGGGATTAATCCTTCTTTTGTTTTATAAACTCAGTTATCAATCGCTTTTTATTATTGGAGTATCAATTTTATTATTAACTCCTTTTTTACAATCCTTTTTGGGAAATCAACATCTACTATTCCTTCCTAAAGAACGCGATAACTTTTATCAACTTTACGACAACAATAGTTTTATAGATCATATAAAAGCCAATTTTTCTATGAGATATAGATGGATGCTCCGTTTGAGTTACTCCATTGTATTTCACTTAATTCAATTAGGTTGTCTTTTAATAGGTGTTGCTTTACACCGTAGTAACTTTTTTTTACTAATTCAAAATAATTTAAAATTATTAAAAAGAATATTAATTATAAGTCTCGTCCTATCGATCACACTATTTCTTATGCAATTATTTATTGGAAAATTTCAATGGAAATTTAATAACTACTACAATCTATTTTATCCTGAAAAACTATGTATAATGGCTTTTACTTCTTCCTTTATTGTTTGGCTATATTTTACAGGAAAAGCGAAAGAATTGTTTTCGGCTTTACAAATAGTTGGTAAAATGACGCTTAGCAATTACTTGCTTCAAAATATTATTTCGTTTATACTTCTTATTTATTTAAAACCACATTGGGATTTATATTGGTATCTAATAATAGCTTGCGTCGTATATATTATACAGATTTTGATTAGCAAATGGTGGCTTAGAAAATATAATTACGGAATATTGGAATGGTTGTGGCGTTGTTTAAGTTACGGTCAAATATTTCAATTAAAAAAAGTTAAGGTCACTAGTTAACAAAGAAAAAATTCAACTTTAAGTCAATAAAAAATTAAAAGAAAAATGAACCCCCAAGTTGATAAATATTTAGTATACGGGTGTATGCGATGCAAATTAGGTGGCACTCCTAATTGTAAAGTAAATAATTGGGCAAAGGAACTGGAAGAACTTAGAAAAATTGTTATAAAAAGTGCCTTAGTCGAAGAACTAAAATGGGGCATGCCTTGTTATACGCTCAATAATAAAAACATTTTAATGATAAGCGCTTTCAAAGAATACGCTTGTATTAGCTTTTTTAAGGGCGTGTTATTAAAAGACAAAGAAAAAATATTAACTGCACATGGAGAGAGTTCTCAGTCAGTAAGAATGATAAAATATACCAACTCAAAACAAATTAAACATCAGAGCAGTATAATAAGGGCTTATATAGAAGAGGCTATTGAAATTGAAAATTCTGGGGAAAAAGTGGAGTTTAAGAAAAATCCTGAGCCAATTCCTGAAGAGCTATTAGTAGAATTCAAAAAGGATTTGAAATTTAAGAACGCCTTTAATCAATTGACACCTGGCCGTCAAAGAGGCTATATAATTTATTTTTCTCAACCAAAAAGTACTCAATCTAAAGTTAACAGAATTGAGAAGTGTAGAGAAAATATTTTAAAAGGAATAGGCTTAAATGATCGAAAGAGTGAATAAATTTAAAATAAATGTTTGATAACAAAATTTAGGTACTAAACAAAATTCTGAACTTGTTTGTTATAATTTTACATTACAATTAAATATATAAGTACAAATCTATTTTCCTTAACAAATTATCCAATAGTAGAGATGAACGAGCAAATTGAAAAAATCAGAAAATCTATAGCGCCTTTAAGAGAAGAAATAATTAACCATCCCGTTTACTCTGCAATAAAAGATATAGATGACTTAAGAATATTTATGCAATACCATGTATATGCAGTATGGGATTTTATGTCTTTGCTCAAAACCTTGCAAAATAATTTAACCTGTACTAGTGTTCCTTGGTTTCCAAAAGGATCGGCAGATACCAGACACCTTATCAATGAAATTGTTGTGGGAGAAGAAGCAGATATTGACTTGAATGGTATTAGAAAAAGCCATTTCGAATTATATATTGATGCCATGAAACAATGTGGTGCAGACTATTCTAAAATCGAAGGTTTTACTGAAATATTAAAAAATACTAACGACTTCAGCACAGCATATAAAAATTCAGGTACTCCAAAAGAGGCAAAAGAATTTGTTGACTTTACCTTTGAAATTATAAAAAGCAATAAAGATTATTTACAATCTGCCATTTTTACTTTTGGACGAGAAGACTTAATTCCTGGCATGTTTATATCAATTGTAAATGACCTGCACAAAAAATTCCCAGACAGTATCGCAATTTTTAAATATTACCTAGAAAGGCACATAGAGGTAGACGGTGATCACCATAGTCACCTAGCATTACAAATGACATCTAACTTATGTGGAAACAACGAAAAATTTTGGCAAGAAGCTGAAAAAGCAACTATTGAATCATTACAGAAACGTATAGAACTATGGAACGGAGTTCACAGACAAATTTTAAATAAAACAAAAAATTAAGTTGGTGAAGAAATTTATGCTCAACATCCTATTAGAAGGATTAGATACTGAAACTAGAATGAATCTCCTTCCCAAAGAGCAGGCTTTAGTGAAAGAGTTAGAAGAAAATGGAACTATAATAGAAACTTATATTAAATTGGATATGTCCGGGATTTTCATTCTAATGATAGCGAATGATATAGATGATGTTCATTCAAAACTATCTATTTTACCCTATTATCCATACATGAAAATAGAAATTGTACCAGTGAGAATGGTAAATAACATCAATCAATAAAAGGTATTTGGCAAAATGATACCTCTTCATACTTTACATACAATTTCTGGCTTATTGGTAAGCATTTTTTTTGGAAGCAAAGTCGTTCTTCATTATTACTTAGCCTATAAAAACAAAAGAGGCAGTAATTTTTTGTACTCTTTGGCCTCCCCTTTGGGATATTTTGGATTTTACAGTAAACCTGTTTCTCATGATTTTTTAAAAATTAAAAAATTGTGCAATGGATTACTCTGTACTGCTCTAATTTCTTTAATAGCAAATTTACTCCTTGGAGTAGCTATATACTTGAACTGATATATAAGAATAAACTTCAATTTTATTTCATAATTTTATAGGGTTAACCACAAAGCATTAATTAGCTTTAAATTTAAATAAACTATAATTATACCCCATTATGATTATGTTTCGAAAAGTAAGGTGTATACTTTTACTGCTTTTCTTCCTTTTAGTTAACAAAAATTTTGCACAGAGAAACGACTTCCCTTCACATGAAATTAAATTAATAAAACTTTACTCGGACATTCTTTCTTATTCGCAAGAAAACTATGACAGCATAAGCTATTATGCAGAAAGGTTTGAAAATGAATTGACCAATTTTATCAGAAACAACCCAGCAACATTAGATTACTCTTTTAAAAACATTACTGATAGCTTTGTTTGCTGGGTGAAGACTTCCAGTGACAAAAAATTCAGAATTTATAGTTGGGATACAAGGACTGGAGGATCAAGGCGCATCTTTAAAACTATTTATCAATGGAGAAGCAATGGTAATGTTTTTATACATATTCCTCAATATGTAGAAGGAGATGCCGGAATCTTTTGTTCTAGTATTTTAACTGTGCAGATTA
This sequence comes from Ferruginibacter sp., assembly GCA_030831945.1. Classification (GTDB taxonomy): domain Bacteria; phylum Bacteroidota; class Bacteroidia; order Chitinophagales; family Chitinophagaceae; genus Ferruginibacter. The sequence continues at coordinate 23,743 of JAURKC010000021.1, read as the reverse complement.
AAAACCAGCCTTTTTATCTTGCAATTACTAACGGCGTTTTTTCAAATAAAGATATGATGGAAGAAATTGCTGCTTTTAACATTAAAGAAAACAAATTAATTGATACTGTTGCACTTTTTAAAACCAAAACAAAAAAATTAAATCGAATAAGTTTAGCGTTTGACTTTTTCAGTGTGGTTGATAAACCTAAACGTGCTTTAAATTTAATTACTTATGATGAAAAAAAGAAGATCATTTATATTCCAGTTGTTGATGATAATGGAAAAGTAAGTAATAGAAATATTTTATATCAATTGAAAGGCAGCTATTTTGAATTTATTGGTATTGAGACAGAAAAGCGTAAATAAAAATTCAATTTGAGATAGATTCAACTAAATCTTGAAAAATGGAAACTCGACCAAAAATTAATGTTTCGCTTTCTCCACTTGACAAAATATTAGAAGCAATAGGTAAAGTATTGATTATAATTATATGGGGATTAACCGTTTTTGTTTATTTTAAACTACCCACCATAATTCCAACCCACTTTAATACTTCAGGCAAACCGGATGGTTTCGGAGATAAATTGACTATTTTAATTTTACCAATTATAGCGACCTTACTATATTTCGGTTTATCAAAATTGAATCAATCTCCTCAATCATTTAATTACATTACCCCTATTACTGAAGAGAAGGCAGAAAAACAATATACTATTGCGACAAGAATGTTGCAAATTTTAAAAATAGCTTTATTGATTATTTTTTCTTATCTCATTCTATTCACTTACCTTACAACTATTGGATTCACCAATGGATTAGGGGTTGGTTTTTTGCCATTTACCTTAGGCGTAGCAATGATTCCAATTATATTTTATATTCGTCAGTCTCTTAAATCATATTAACCTTTAAAAATAAAACTATGCGTTTATTGTTTATTATTTCAATCGCTTTAACGATTGCTTCCTGCAAGCAAAATCCTACTTCAAATGGTCCATTAGTAAATGATTATTTTAATTATGGTGATTCTATTGAATCGGCTGGTGTAAAAATGATCCCAATTAAAACACCTGTGGGTGATTTTAAAGTATGGACAAAACGTTTTGGAAATAATCCAAAAATTAAAATACTACTACTTCATGGCGGCCCTGCAATGACTCATGAATATATGGAGTGTTTTGAAACTTTTTTTCAAAAACAAGGATTTGAATTTTACGAATACGATCAACTAGGTTCTTACTATAGCGATCAGCCTAAAGACAGTAGCCTTTGGACAATTGACCGCTTTGTTGAAGAAGTAGAACAAGTTAGACAGGCTATTGGAGCAGACAGTTCAAATTTTTACTTACTCGGAAATTCATGGGGTGGTATTTTAGGAATGGAGTATGCATTAAAATACCAAAAGAACTTAAAAAGCTTGTTAGTAGCTAATATGGTAGCAAGTGCTCCAGAATATGCAAAGTATGCAGAAGAGGTTCTTGCTAAACAAATGAAACCAGAAGTTCTTGCTGAAGTTAAAGAGCTTGAAGCAAAGAAAGATTTTGCTAACCCTCGCTATATGGAATTACTTATGCCAAATTTTTATCAAGAGCATTTATGCCGTTTGAAAGATTTTCCTGATGCCTTCAACCGTTCTATGAAACATGCAAACGGCGAAATATATACTTTGATGCAAGGTCCTAGCGAATTTGGTATCAGTGGTCGTTTAGCAAACTGGGATATCAAAAATAGATTAAAGGAAATAACTGTTCCTACTTTAATGGTAGGCGCTAAACATGATACAATGGATCCAAAAGCAATGGAAGAACAAAGTAAGATGGTTAAAAAAGGCCAATTCCTTTATTGCCCGAATGGAAGTCATCTGTCAATGTGGGATGATCAAAAAGTTTTTATGACTGGTGTTATTAAATTCATCAAAGACGTAGATTCAGGAGCTTTTTAATATTATTTTGTAAAATTTAATTCTACACTATGTTGGAATCAAATAGACGGTATTGGCTAAAGCAAATTGGACTCAGTGTTGCAGGTATTGGGTTGTCAAACCTAAACGCTATTTCAGCACCAACAAATACTGTAGAAAAAATTAGTGCCGATAATTTGCCCATTAGATTAAGTTCAAATGAAAACCCGTATGGGCCTTCACCTTTGGCAAGGGCTGCAATGATTGAAAATATAAATATCAGTAATCGTTACAATTGGCAGCTGTCTACTGATCTTATTCAAGCTATTGCAAAAAATAATGTAATTAGTACTGACAATATTTTGTTAGGAGCTGGATCTACAGAAATTTTAGATTTAGTAACCAGATTATCAGCATCAAAAAAAGGAAGCTTTTTAATTGCAGACCCAAGTTATTCCTATTGGACAGAAGCTGCCGAAAAATTAGGGCTCAAAAAAATTGCTGTACCTCTTACTAAATCTAAGCAACTTGATTTAGGTGCTATGCTAAGCGCTATTCAATCAGATACTAGGCTAATTTATATTTGTAATCCCAACAATCCTACCGGGTCAATGGCTGAGAGAGTTGAACTAGTTAAATTCATTAATGAGGCAAGTAAAAAGGCAATTGTTTTAATTGACGAAGCTTATATTGACTATACTAATCAAGAATCTTTAAGCGCTCTAGCCATTGAAAATAAAAATCTAATCATTGCAAAAACATTTTCAAAAATTTATGGATTAGCGGGGGCAAGGGTTGGCTATGCAATTGCCAATAGCAAAACTATTGACCAACTTAGCGAATTAAAATCTTGGGCTAGTGGTAGTATAAGTGTAGCATCTACAGCCGCTGCGCTAGCAGCATTGAATGACGAAAAGTTTGTATTAGAAGCTTTGTCTTTGAATAAAAATGCAAGGCAGTTTACAATTGAAAATCTTAAAAAATTAAACCTTGTATGCATTCCTTCTAATACAAACTTTATTTACTTCTCATTAAATAATTATAAAAAAGATTTTTTTGAGCAATTAAAGAATAATAACATTATAGGCACTAAAATTTATGAGGAACAAGGCAAATGGACTAGAATTACTGTTGGCACGATGGAAGAAATGCAAAAATTTATTAGTGCAATTCAATAGCATCTTTTTTAATTTGAAATTAATTTAAATCAATTAGGGTAAATAAAATTTCATTCTAATCAATAATAGCGAATGCAAGGAGTCAATACATTTTATTTTAAAGACGATGGAATCATTCCTAATAGTCACCTCCCCGTAATTCTTTATAAAAATGTAATCAATTTGCCAGATTCATCAGAATGGCTGGAGACTCAATTCATGAATAACAATTGGCTAAATAATTGGCGGGCGACTATTTTACCCTATGACCATTTTCACAGTAATACTCATGAAGTGCTCGGCTTAGGATTTGGAGAAGTTCAATTAAAAATTGGCGGATCCAATGGTGAAGTTTTTACACTTTCTACTGGCGATGTCATTGTAATACCCGCTGGTGTAGGGCATTACAGTATTACCGAGCATACCAACTATCAGTTTGTAGGAGGTTACCCGGGTGGATATAGCTGGGACTTAAAAACTGGACTTGAAGAAGGCGAAAGGAATACTATCATCCATAACCTTTCTAAAGTCACCATTCCCTTGACAGACCCTCTCTATGGAACTGCGGGAATTTTACTAGAAAAGTGGAAATCTCAATAATACTATTAATTCTATTGTAGACCTTTCCTGCTTTATATATCAAATTCTACCTACTACTATTCTTTGCCTCAAGTTTTGTAACTTTATTAACGTTGAGTTACTCCATACCTATTTAAAATGTTGCTACCTTTTCAGTCCTTTTACAATTTTGTCTTACTTTAAAATAGATTAGAAATGAAAAATGAAATATTACTTCACATTGATAATCCAAAAGAACTTGAAAAGCTTTATCGAGATAATAAAACATCATTCAAAACTGAATTCAATTTAATTTTCACAGAACATAAAGAAAGTCCAATTTTACAATATTGGAATGAAAGACTGAATTTTCAAAGCGCAGAAATATCATGGGGTAGCAAGAAAGAGTTAATCTTTGTACTAATTATTTCTTTAATAGCGGGTTGTTTAGCTTCCATTCCTTGGCTTTTTAAAATCGATTCTGAATTTTTTTATACAAGAAATATTTCACTAATTATTTTTGCGGCTTTATCAGCCTACTTTTCGCGAAAGAATGCGCTTCCATTAAAGAAAACTTTATTTACAGGAGTGGTTTTTCTAATCGCTTTGATTTTTATCAACTTTTTACCTGCAAACAATAATAGTAACACTTTAGCCTTATCCCTCATTCACATTCCAATTTTTTTATGGATGGTAGTAGGGTTTTCTTACGTTGGAACTGAGGTAAACAATAATGATCAACGTATTAAATTTCTAAGATACAATGGAGAATTATTAATAATGTCTGGTCTCATCCTCATTGCCGGCGGTGTGCTTACTGGAATTACAATCGGATTATTTACGGTAAGCGGTTTTGATATTAAAGAGTTTTACTTTGAACACATCGTAATATTTTGTCTTCCTATTATCCCAATACTTGGAACTTTCTTAACACAAACAAATCCTCAATTAGTTAATAAAGTTTCACCAGTAATTGCCAAAATATTCAGCCCATTGGTTTTAATTACTGTGATAGTTTATTTGATAGCGATTTTGTTTTCTAATAAAAATCTATATAATGACAGAGAGTTTTTAATGCTTTTTAACTGCTTACTAATCGGGGTGATAGCAATTATTCTGTTTTCAATTTCAACTACATCAAAACAAAATAACAGTCAAGTCGGTAGTATTATTCTTTTTGCCTTATCAGTTATTACGGTAATTATTAGTGGAATAGCCCTTTCAGCAATTTTATTTAGAATTTCTACTTTGGGAATCACACCCAACAGGCTTGCTGTTGTAGGAGCAAATCTGTTAATGCTAATCAATCTGTTTTGGATATCATTTCAGCTATTCAAAACGGTTTTCAAAAAATCAGCTATCAGTAATGTCGAAAATGCAATTGCTTCTTTTATCCCTTTTTACATTTTATGGACCATTATAGTAAGCTTTGTTTTCCCATTTATATTTAACTTTAGATAAGGGCTTTTAAAAATAGACGCCTATTTATAATTGTATGGTTTTTGAAAAAATTAATTGTGCGCATGCAGTATACAATTATTAGTTTTTGAGGTTAGCAACTTAAACACAAACATTCATAAGTAATTATAATTAACATCCATGCCTATTTCTACTTCTGATGAAGGTTTAAAGCGGGTAATAGGAGTACAAGGCCTTGCGTTATCTATAGTAAATATGGTAATTGGTTCAGGCATTTTTGTACTGCCCGCAATTATAGGTATGGCGATGGGTGCTTTTGGAATATTCGGATATATATTTTGTAGTATTATGATGGCCGCAATAATGCTTTGTTATGCAGAAGTCGGATCAAAAATTACGACTAGTGGCGGCTCCTATGCTTATGTGGAAAAAGCTTTTGGAAATTTTCCAGGATTTATTATTAACTGGCTTTTCTTTTTTGGATGGGGTATTCTAGCCAGTGCCGCGATGATGAACATTATAGCTGATTCTTTGGCGCTGCTTTGGCCTTCATTATTAAACCCATTCATCCGAGGAATTCTCTTTTTTTTCTTGATGGGAATAATGGTGGTCATCAATATCATTGGCACTAAACAAGCTAATATTTTTGTTAAGTCCATATCGATTCTAAAACTATTCCCAATAATTGGTATTATTATTTTTGGTTTCAGTCATATAAAAATAGATAATCTACATTGGGAAAAAGTGCCTTCTCTCAAAACATTTAGCGATACCACTTTAATTCTTTTTTTCGCATTTGCTGGATTTGAAGCATCGCTAGGTGTAAGTGGTGAATTTAAAAATCCTAAAAAAACTGTACCCCTCGGAATTTTTTTAGGCGGCGCTATTGTGCTGATCGTTTATTTACTGTTGCAAACTGTTACTCAAGGAATTTTAGGTGCAGACATCGTTGCTCATAAAAACGCTCCGCTAGCAGCGGTGGCCGAAAAAATTATTGGTCCTGCGGGTACAACTCTATTATTATTTACTGCTGCATTATCATGTTTTGGAGGAGTAAGTGCGGATGTAATGGCAACCCCTCGATCCTTGTTTGCCTGTGCTAATGATGGGATGTTCCCAAAATTTCTGGGTAAGGTTCATAGTAAGTTTGCCACCCCTTATTTAGCAATCATTACTTACGCTTCACTGATATTTATTTTTTCAGTATCTGGAGGATTTAAACAACTTGCTATATTGGCTAGCGCCGCATTGCTGCTAGTTTATCTCTCTGTGATTTTAGCCACCATTAAATTGAGAAGGGATAAAGAAGATGAATTAGAAAAAACTTTTAAAGTGCCCGGTGGATTAATTGTACCCTTTATTGGAATGGCTTCAATTCTATGGCTATTAACTAGTTTGAATAAGTGGGAAATCCTATCCACCATTATTTTTATTACAACGATATGCCTTGTCTATTTTGTAATGAAGTGGATGAGAAATAATTAAATCATTTGAGCTTATGATCTACTCAATTAATTGGGGTGATTTATTTAAACATTTTCTAGTGAGCTATTTAATCCCTTTTAATCATAAAAATTTTGACGCTCTAATCAAATCTTCTGGTGTATCAATTTCTATTCCCATATAATCCGTTACGGCCATTTTGATAGGAATTCCATTTTCTAAATATCGCAGACATTCAATTTTTTCAACTGCTTCCAAAGGAGTTATTGGCCAGCTTGTAAAATCCATTAAAGCTTGCTTACGAAAAGCATATACTCCGATATGTTCATAATAAAATGGAGTAGCCTGTTTATCGCGGTGATGGGGAATAACACTTCTACTAAATAATAACGCATCCATATTTTTATTGACTGCTACCTTTACATAATTTGAATCTTCAATTAATTTTTGATCGGTCATCACCTGCATCAAAGAGGCTACCTGGACATTTTTTCCCGACTCTCCTTCAAATAAATGTAATAACTTTTCTAGCGGCGCTTTTTGAACGAAAGGTTCATCTCCCTGGACATTTACTACTAGGTCAACATTCAGTCCTGCTGCTGCTTCAGCAATTCTATCACTTCCACTTTCATGTTCACGAATACTTTTTATTGCCTTGCCGCCATTGTCAACAATTTCGTTATATATAATATCGCTATCCGTTACCACCATCACTGAATCAAATAAACCAGTAGCAATGGTGTTGTCATAGGTATGTCGAATAACGGTTTTGTCCCCGAGTATTTGCATCAGCTTGGCATGAAAACGAGTGGCAGCATAACGAGCTGGTATGAGTGCAATTTTATTCATTATAAAAAAATTAATATGCGCAAAGTTAGGAATTATGTACTCCTATTAAATTGAAAATGTTTGGTAAATGTCAATTTAATCAATCCACTCCTTCCTCAGTTTTTTCCGGCAGCCTATCACATTCATAGCCACAGTTTTCACAATGATATACATAATAAGGTGCTACTGCATAACTCGAAAATATCCATGTAAAAAATACTGTTAAATAATTGGTCGCACCAGGCTTTGTTATATAAGTAAATTTATTGTTACTACATTTTGGACAAGTAGCAGCATTTATAAAATCTAATTCGTAGCGGTCTAATAATTCCTTTACCCAAGATTCGTCTGCTGCCTTAACCACCAACTTAATTCCTCCAATGGCATTCGATAAGATTGGATCTAAGGTTACCGTATATTCATCTTTTAAATAACATTCTACTCCTTCAGAATGCAATTTGGTTAAAATAATATTGGCAGAAAAATAACTATCGAATGTTTTTACTGTAACCAGATTCATTCTTTTTGAATTTTAAAGCTATACGCTTAAAGAAAATTTTCTTATAAAATGTTTTATTAACCTTATTATTTTCCGTCAATAATTAACGGTGAATTTCCTTTTCCCATTACAATTACTTTAGCATTAGGGCTTAGCGCCAAGGCCTGCATCGCTTTTATCTGTTCGTATTGTAATTGTTGATCAGTAAGGCCTGTATTAATAATTTTTTGATAATCGGCGATACCCTGCGCTTCTACTCTTTTCCTTTCTGCTTCCTGTTTTTCTTTCTGTAACACAAATTCCATTTTTTTTGCATCTTGTTCAGCATTTATTTTTGATTCTATAGAAGCTTTTACAGAGTTAGGCAAGGTGATATTTCTTACTAATAACTGTTCTAACATTAAACCTCTTTTCTTAAAATCATCCTCAATGGTTTTATATATTCTTTGCTGAAATTCATCTCTTTTTGAACCAAACAAATCTACTGCTTGATAGTAAACTGCATTATCGCGAATTTTTGTACGAGTAATTGGACGTACAATTTTATCACGATAATCCGCTCCTGTTTCTCCTAATAATCTCGGGGCTTCATTAGATACTAGCCTAAACAAAACAGTAAGGTCAATGGTGACTTCCAAGCCATCGCTAGTTAATACTTTAATGGCGTCATCTCCCGCCTTATCGCCTTCATCGTGTACTCCACTCATTGTATAGTTTTGCGTTTTTACATCCATTTTTTTTACATCCAATAAAGGATTTATAAAATGTAGGCCGCTTAGCATTACCTCTTTTTGAATACTCCCAAATAATATTTTAACCCCTATCTCACCTGCATCGATTTGTTTAACGCAAGAGGTCATAATTCCTAGTGCCACTAATACAATGGATATCTTTTTGCCTATTCCTTCAAATTTAGCAATGGCTGTATTATTTTTTGCTATGAGTGTAGCAACAATAAATAGAATGATTCCTAGAATGATTAAGATCATAACAATATAATTTAGACCACAAGGTCACAAAAATTAATGAGAATAGCTAGTTAAAAAGTTTAGGAAGATTTTTTGTCAAATTAAGTCAGGTGTAATCCCACCCAATAGTAAAGATTAGCGAATGCTAATTTTAGAAACATTTTTACACTCAGAAATCTAAGAAGAACTGTTCGGAAATCCAGGGCTTATATATTTGCTCATAAAAAAACAGGATTTGCTTTGCGCAAATCCTGCTATATAAAAAATCTTTAGGGATTTCGAAGAATTTTTAGCTGTTTAACATGAGTGGCATCACCAACATTAGCAAGTCTTCATTTTCATCCATTTCGGTTGGCTTAATAATACCAGCCTTCGTGGAGGTACTCAATTCAATGATAATATCTGGAGTTTCAGCAGCATTCAGCATCTCAATTAGAAATTTTGCATTGAATGCAATTTGTAGATCCTCTCCATCATATTGACAACTCATTCTCTCGTTTCCTTCAAAACTAAAGTCAATGTCTTGTGCAGCTAGCTGCAATTCACTACCGCTGATAGTAAGCGCAACCTGGTTGGTACTCTTATTACTAAATATACTCACTCTGCGAAGCGCACTCTGAAAATCATTTTTATTTAAAACCAGTTTATATGGATTGTCAGCAGGGATTACTACTTTATAATCAGGGAAACGCGCATCAATCAATCTACAAACCAGTTCTGTTCCACCATGCTTTACAAACAAATGATTACTGTTATACGATACCGTTAGTTCATCATCATTATCAGGCATTGCAGATTTTAAAAGATTCAATGGTTTTTTGGGTACAATAAATGTATCCGCCTTTGGACAACTAACATCTTTTCTCTTATATTTTACTAAGCGATGTGCATCAGTTGCAACACAAGTAAGACCTTTTTTATCTAACTCAAAAAATACACCTGTCATTGCTGGACGAAGATCATCATTGCTTACTGCAAACAAACTTTTATTAATGGCAGACACCAAAGCAGAAGAAGTCATTTTAAATGAATTAGCATCATCCGCAACTGGTTCTTTTGGAAAATTATCAGGATTTTCACCCATCACCTTATACTTTCCATTATCGCTTGTGATTTCAATGCCAAAATTTTTATCTATTGTAAAAGTTAACGGCTGCTCTGCGATATTTTTTAATGAATCCATTAATATTTTAGCAGGAATACAAACCTTTCCGCTATCCTTAGCTTCCACATCTAAATGAACCTTCATCACCGTTTCTAAGTCAGTTGCCACTACGGTTAACTTATTTCTTTCAATTTCAAATAGAAAGTCTTCTAGTATAGGTAGTACTGTATTTGCATTAATTACACCATTAATTTGCTGTAATTGTTTAAGTAGGGCCGAAGAAGAAACGATAAACTTCATAATATTGATTTATATATCATCAAAGATAAAATCTTTGTGGCTAATCAAACAAGATAATATCAACAAACCGGTACAATGTGACTAACTCTAAGGTAAATGGGGAAATATTTAAAAAATAACTAATTCGTTGGGGATTGGCTTGTTAAATTACGCTAAAATTTATCCTTGATTCAAAATAGAATTTACCGTAGGTCCTTTTGAAAGACGATTTGTCGATCGATTTGAAAAAAGGCTTGGATTATACATCGCTGCGGCTAATTTTGTAGCCTATGCATTCGCAAAATTTCACACCACAGCAAGCTCTTCCTAAAATAAAGCAGTTTTGTGCCTACCAAGAACGCTGTCACAGTGAAATAAAAGAAAAATTATATGGATATGGGCTTTCCTTAAATGACGCTGAAGAAATCATTAGCAAACTGGTAGAAGAAAATTTTTTAAATGAAGAGCGTTTTGCGATTCACTTTGCCGGGGGAAAATTTAGAATAAAACAATGGGGTCGAATTAAAATCAAATATGAGTTAAAGAAAAAAAATGTTAGTAACTACTGTATTAAAAAAGCGCTGGCAGCTATTAATATGTCCGACTACTTTGCAACAGTATCCAAATTAGCCGACATAAAATTTAGGTCCCTAAAAAGTGAAAAAAATATTTTTGTTAAAAAGACAAAGCTTCATAGTCATTTAAGATTGAAAGGCTTTGAATCTAACTTGATCCAAGAAGTGATGAATGATTTGATAAAATAAAACGAGCCATTTGTTACTACCTATATTGTACATTTGTTATCAAATACCGCTAAATGGCACCCCTTACTATTACTACTTTGCAAACCAATCTTGTTTGGGAAAATAAAAATGCCAACCTTCAGTTGCTTGCAAAAAAAATAAACAGCCTTCAGGAAAAAACAGAAATAGTAGTACTGCCTGAAATGTTTAGTACTGGCTTTAGTATGCGACCTAAATTATTCGCAGAAACAATGGAAGGTGAAACAGTACAATGGATGAAAGATATTTCATCGGCTAATAAAATTATTTTAACGGGAAGTTTAATAATTGAAGAAGAAAATAAATTTTATAACCGGCTCATCTGGATGCTACCTAATGGTGAATTTGGTTACTACGACAAAAGGCATTTATTTGGACTAGCAGAAGAAGATCAATATTACGCTGCTGGAAATAAACGATTAATCGCATCAGTAAAAGGATGGAAAATAAATTTACAAATTTGCTACGATCTTCGTTTTCCAGTTTGGGCTAGAAATAGAATCACCCCAATAGAAAAATCAATAGGGGAAGATGCTCAAGAAATAAGGCCTGAATTTGATGTACTCATTTATGTAGCTAACTGGCCAGAAAGAAGAAGCCATGCATGGAAAACCTTACTCTGCGCTAGAGCCATCGAAAATCAATGTTATGTAATAGGCGTAAACCGAATAGGTATAGATGGAAATAATATTAGTCACAGCGGAAACAGTCTAGTGATTGACCCTTTAGGTGAAGTACTCTATCACATGGCAGACGAAGAGGATATTTTTACCATTACACTTCAAAAAGAATGGCTAAGTGAAGTGAGAAATAAATTTCCTTTTTGGAAAGATGCAGACGACTTTAATTGGCGGTAGATAATTTTATAGTATCTGCTTTATTACTATTCCGAATCATCTCTTTTACTACCTGCATTTTTCTATCTATATTTTTTCTTACCCCTTCCACGGTAGGCGGAATATAAATATCTGGCATAACCCCTCTGCCATTTTTAGGAACATGATTATATTGAACTATTTTAAATAAAGGTAGTCGAACCCTTAATTGAGTAATGGGTAATGTAATATCAGGAATCATTATACCGCTATTGCCGTGCCATCCACCACCTGTTTCTTCTCCTATCAGTTTAACATTTTGCTGTCCCTTTACTGCAGTACAAAAAAGAGTCGATGCTGAAAATGTTGGACCACTGGTTAGTACATAGACCTGGCCATTAAAATGATTATTTGATTTAGGGTGATACAAATGTCTTTCCCAATATCCAAAATGATAGTTACCATCCGAGTGTTTTCTAGTAAGTAATAAAAGAGTAAGGTTATTGAGCAGTCGCTCCTTTATATAAGCAGAGAAAGGGGAAAGGTTTTTTGCAACTGCATAGGCAGTGTCTACCACTTTAAATTCGGTGTGCCGAATATATTTTAAAAGTTGTACATAAATTGGTACATCGCCGCCGCCATTACTCCGCAAATCAATAATTAAGTGCTTGACATTTTGTTGACTTATCTTTTTAAAAGATTGTTTAATAAATGAACGTAAGTGTAGTGATTCTCCATTTGAAAAAGTATTTAATACAATGGTTGCTGTACTTATAGTAGTATCTATTATTAGTGAACGTGCCGATTCTATGCTTTCTTTTTTTATTTTTTTTCTAGATGGCTTTTCAGGCTGAATTATCCGCTGGCGCCTCCATGCGGTATCAGCAACTGGATTGTACATGGGTATCAAGGCTATTTTTTGATTGCCTTTACTGTCGATATAGCCGATACTATAATTATTATATATGCCAAAAATATAACGATGGTATAAGGGAAAATTACTACTAAGGCGTACATAATTTACATTGTCTGAATATCCATCTAATGGAAAGTATTGCATCATGTGAGAAATAAGCTCCTTATTGTCAATCCCATTTACAGAAGTTATTATAGTTCCTCTTTTAAAGAGACTGTCTTTTCGATTAAGGTTGCCCGTTACTACCATGGTGTCGCCCCAAATTTTTAAAAACAATGGAAAAGAAGGTACTCTTTTCCCTCTCATACTTTTATTCCAACCTTTACTCATAGAAAAACTAGTATGGCCGCAATGAATTTTATTGGTCAGCGGAGCTAATACTTTCCAGCCAAACTGAAGCTCAGTCATGGAGTCTGAAATGACATGATAGATGCTATCAAAATAATAATTCATGCTGTCTTTGGAGGTATACCAATAAAGGGCAGGATGTTTTTTTTCTAAAATATTTCTTAGTAGCGTATAGTCCTGTTGGAGTTGTTCTTTGGAAAATTTTTTACTCGGATCAAAATTTTTAGTCGTGAAACAGCCTGTCAATAGGAGTAAACAAATGATATACAGTAAGAAATTTTCTTTTTGCATGAATGGTAGTGAAAAATAATTAGCGCTTAAGGTGATTCCATCCCTGAGCAACTAATGCATGTTTATTTCCTCCTCGGGTTAATATATGGGCTCCGTCTTCTGCTTCAGTCATGTAACCGATTACACTTATTTGTTCGTTCAATAAAATTTTATCATAATCACTTTGTGATAAGGTAAACAGCAACTCATAATCTTCTCCTCCACTTAATGCACATGCAGTAGGATCTAATTCAAGTTTGTAGGCAAATTGACGAGCCTCTTCATGCACCGGTATTTTATCTTCGTAAATAATACAACCAAGATTACTTTGCTTACAAATATGAAGCGCTTCGCTACTAAGACCATCGCTTACATCTATCATTGAAGTAGGAGTGATTTCACTTGTTGTGAAAAATTCAATGATATCTTTTCTTGCTTCTGGTTTCAATAATTTTCCAACTATATATGCTTGGTCTTCTAAATCAGGCTGAGAACCTGTCTCTGCAAAAATTCTTTTTTCCCTCTCTAAAATAGTAAGTCCTAAAAATGCACCTCCTAAAAAACCGCTTACACATAAAAGATCTCCTTTTTGAGCAGTACTTCTTTTTACATATTTATCAGGAGCTACTTCACCAATGGCAGTAATTGAAATAACAAAGCCTTTTTGAGAAGAGGTGGTATCACCGCCTACTAAATCAACTTCATATTTTTCGCAAGCTGCATAAACGCCTTCGTAAAACTCGTCCATTGCCTCTAAACTAAAACGATTACTAAAGGCAATGCTTAAAGTAACATGCGTTGGTACCGCATTCATAGCATATATATCACTCAAATTAGCCACTACACTTTTATATCCTAGATGTTTTAGAGGAGTATACATTAAATCAAAATGAATTCCTTCTACCAACATATCGGTAGTTATAACCGTTTGTTTTCCAAAATGATCAATCACTGCAGCGTCATCACCTACACTCAATATAGTAGAGGCAAGTTTTGTTTCATTGTTTTGTGTTAGATGATCTATAAGGCCAAACTCGCCAAGAGAAGATATTTCAGTGCGTTCGTTACTCATTGATAAAAATATTTTTAAATACGGTAAATGATCTATACAATTTTACGCTAAAAAAAATTAGTTACTTACTAGCAACAAATCTTTTGCTATCCCATTCAGACGGATTATTAATTAACTCCAGCATTTCATCATGTATTTTTCCGTTGGTAGCTAATAATTGTGGTTGATAAACTGAATAGTGATTTCCTTTAAAGTCGGTTACCTTTCCTCCGGCTTCTTCTACCATTAAAAATCCTGCTGCACTATCCCATGCCTGTAAGATATGTTCATAAAAACCATCAAATCTGCCTGCTGCCACCCAGCATAAATCTAAGGCTGCGCTTCCTATTCTTCTAAGTGCAACGCCTCTTCTAATTAAAGTGTTAAATACTTCTAAACCCCCATTAGGTGAATTTACATAGGTATAAGGAAATCCAGTAGCGAGGCAGCTATCTATCACAGCTGATTTATTTCCTACCTGAATAGGCTTATCATTTAGTGTTGCGCCTTTTCCCTTTTCAGCGAAAAAAAACTCGTTCATATTTGGGTTGTAAACAGCTCCCATAATGATGGTTCCGTTATGTTCTAATCCAATGCTAATACAGCAAAGAGGAATTCCATTAGCAAAATTCACTGTACCATCAATAGGATCAATAATCCATTTATATTCACTATCCATTTTTATTTCACCAGATTCTTCACTTAAAATGAAATGGTCTGGAAAATCTTTTCTGATAACTTCAAAAATTGCTTTTTCAGAAGCATGGTCTGCCTCTGTTACAGGATTATTAATTCCCTCTTTATTAGTGATTTTAAAACTGCCATTAAAAAATCGCTGTAATTCACTTGCACCCGCTTCGGTTGCTTTTATTAACGTGTTTTTAATCATAGTACAAAGATAAGCTAAGCGCTATTGTATTTATTTTTTTATGCCTTTTATATCGGTCCAACAATTTGAATCTTATTTTTTAGGCTTCTTTTCCAGCTGCTGTTTAAGCCTAAACTTAACCATCTTGTTAATGAGTGAAAGTGGAATTGGCTTTCCAATAGGAAACTGAATAGCACCTTTAGAAGTAATATAATTTGAGAGTTCATAAGAAAAATGAACAATTACAGATGCCGTTGGATAAAATCCGATATGATTCTTATAGGCTCCGAAATGAACCAGATTGCCGTTGTAAGTAAAAGTGGGCATCCCGTATTTAATAGCCTCTTCGGCATCGGGAGCTGCTTTCTGTATTGCTATCCTTAGCCTTGTTAAAATTACTTGTGTAGATTCAGGAAAACCAGCAATATATTCATCGATATTTTTTGCTTGATTCATTTTTAGTTTTAAACCTTTTTTAAACTTTTTAAGTGACAGTAGTTAACAATATTTTACTACAATACTATTTAAGTTTGTTGCCCAATAACTCTTTTACTCTTGTTTCCCATTCAGATTTTAATATACTTAATACAATGCTGTCTCTTCTAGTTCCATCAGCACGAACTCCATTGCTTCTCAAAATACCTTCAGTTTTACAACCTATACTTTTCATTGCGTAGATGCTTCTTTCATTTTTGGCGTCTGCCCTAAATTCAACTCGCTGCATTCCTAATTTTTCAAATGCAAAAGTTAATAATAAAAACTTGCAATGTTTATTTAGACCTCTTCCTTGAAACTTTTTACCATACCAAGTAAATCCGATTTGTAAAGATTGGTTATGGGGCTGAATATCATAAAATCTAGTGCTGCCAGCGTATTGATTACTTTGTTTATCAAAAATAATAAAAGGATATTCCTTTTCTGATGATCTACCTTTTACTGCAAGTTCTATATAATCATGTAGCCCTTTTTCTCCAATGGCTTGAACCATGGAATAGGTCCATAGCTCTGGCTCATGAATTGAATAGGTAAGTAAATTTTTTTGGTCCCCAGCTATCAACGGCCTTAGACTTACTCTTTCATTTTCAAGAATATAATTTTCATTGAATTGTAAATTCATAGATATCGGTCTTGTTGAATGATTTAGATAAAAGAGCTTTCTTTATATAATCGACTTGCAAAAATTCGTACCCTTAAATTTGGCAACACTTTTGATCAAAATGAATCGATAAAAAAATGCTAAATAATCAGTCAAATGATAAATAATTTCTTGGTTTATTATTATAATAAAGTTAGCTAATTATGTCTGAAATTGCTTTCTGAATGAGTGCATTTACTTTTTTGCCTTGATGCAAAAAAGTAACAAAAAAAATCAATCCGCCGCGGCGGACTAAAATCAAGGAACTCGCCCGTAGGGGACGTTTCTTTAAAGGGGGTGCTGGCTCAAACACCCTTGATTTTTTTACGGCTAATATTTAACATTTCTAGCACTTTTTATTCGAGGGCGTCAAACAGAGGATTGACTACCTATTTATGCTAAATTAAATCACTGCGTTACTGTAAAGGGAATTCATCTGCCGCGGTGGATTGATTTTTTCCGGCTGAAAATTTATATTTCTAGAAGCTTTTATTCAAGGACGTTTAAAACTACTATTATTTCAAATTGTCTAAGCCGACTTTTTAAAGTATCAACTAAATTTTCAAAATACGAATTTAAATAAACTTAGACCCTTTTAAATATTTCAAAATATCCTCTGATTAAATTAATTTTTCAGAGATGTAATTAAACAAAATAACTATTGAGTTTTGATCAAAGATTAATTTAAATTCATTTTTATTATTTGAGAATTTTCAAAAATTATAATAACAGAATATTATATAAAAAGCCATCCCTTTCGGAATGGCTTGTATTTACTAACCCATAATAAATTATCTCTTATACCGCAATGGTCTCGGCTATCTTAGCCCTGATCTTCACCTCAATTTCTTTCGCCATTTCTGGATTGTCGAGCAACAATTGTTTAACGGAGTCTCTTCCCTGTCCTAATTTATTGCTATCGTAACTAAACCAGCTACCACTTTTTTGAACAATACCCAATTCTACGCCCATATCAATAATTTCTCCAGTCTTAGAAATACCTTCTCCGAAAATGATATCGAATTCAGCTTGACGGAAAGGTGGTGCTACTTTATTTTTTACAATTTTCACTTTTACACGATTTCCTATTGCTTCGTCTCCATCTTTAATTTGTGCCATTCTACGAATATCTAATCTTACTGAAGCATAAAATTTCAAGGCGTTTCCACCAGTAGTTGTTTCAGGATTACCAAACATAACGCCGATTTTTTCTCTCAACTGATTGATAAAAATGCAACAGCAATTCGTTTTAGAAATAGTAGCTGTCAGTTTACGAAGCGCTTGACTCATTAGTCTTGCATGCAAGCCCATTTTGCTATCCCCCATTTCTCCTTCCAACTCACTCTTTGGTACCAGGGCAGCTACCGAATCAATAACTACTACATCTACAGCACCCGATAAGATTAAGCGATCGGCAATTTCCAAGGCCTGCTCTCCATAATCCGGTTGAGAAATAAGTAGATTGTCAATATCAACTCCTAATTTTTGCGCATAAGCACTATCAAAAGCATGTTCTGCATCTATAAATGCACACATGCCTCCCTTCTTTTGTGATTCAGCTATTACATGCGTTGCTATCGTTGTTTTTCCACTGCTCTCTGGACCATAAATTTCAATTACTCTTCCTTTTGGCAAACCGCCAATTCCTAATGCCACATCTAATCCTAGTGATCCAGTTGAAATTACCTCTTGCTCCACATGTGGCTTATCGCCCATTATCATTACAGATCCTTTGCCAAAATCTTTATCGATTTTGTCCATTGTTAACTTTAGGGCCTTCAATTTTTCTGCGTTACTCATTGTTTTAGTTTTTTTAAAGTGATGTATCTGGTTATCGTTGTAAATATAAACTCCGACACAAAGATAAATCTTTTCTTTTATTAACACTAATTTTTTTAGTATTTTTTTAGTAAAAAATTTAGCTAAGCCCCTTTTTAAGTAAAAACCCTATTCCAAAAAGCTGGAATAGGGTATGAAATAGGATGAGAAAATTGCCTTTATTTTTTAAAACTTTAGGGTAAAAGGATAAAAACGGGCAAAAATTATAGCATTGTTACGTTCTAAGCAACTTCTTCTTTAAATTGGATACTGCAAATTGACGAAAGTTTACTAGATAAAACAATACCACAAAGTGTTACTTTTTAGTCACTTATATAAGTTTAAGCCATTTTTTCCTTGATTTTCTTAACCAAGATCCTTTCACATATGGTTTTTTATATATTTAATATGCACTTTCTACTTATTCTACTCGGTTTCTAAGGTAGATAAAAAACTTACTAGGTCTCTTATCTCTTTTTTAGTAAGGTAATTTTTAACCTCCAACATACTTGAAGCTGCATTCTCCCTTTTCATAATATCTTTTTTAGCAATCACTTGCTTAGGATTATTGCCAGATTTTATATTGATACTAGAATTATTTTCACTCTCCATTATACCTGAAACCGATTGTCCATTTTTAAGAGTGAGATTAATAACGCCATATCCTGGAGCCAAACGCGCACTTGGATTAATTAAAGATTCAAGTATCAACTGTCTAGAAAGTCTTTTAGCAACTCCATTTAATCTTGGTCCCGCATTACCGCCTTTGTCGTCGTATGCATGACATTTTATACACTGAGTTGTTTCACCCTTAAAAAAGAGTCGCTTTCCTTTATCTGCATCTCCACCATATAAAGCTCCGGCATAGGCGGCTATTAAAGCATCTTTCGATAATTTGTCGCTTGCTATTTTATATCTTGAAATTAATTCAGGAGAACGACTGCTGTCAATAGCCTCTGACAATTCTAATAAAATATCTGGAGGAAGTTGATTCGTTTCCATCTGATGAAGCAATGATTCAAAAACTAAACGAGTATTTTGAATAGGTAATTTTCCAAGCGTCAGCAATGACTCCTGTCTTTCTTCCATCGTCTTTGTTTTAATTACTTCCGAAAGCAATGAAACCATTAAGTCTTGTGAGATATTCATTTTTTTCAAAAATCCAATACCTGCTACTCTTACCATTTTATCCTTATCTGCAGTTGCCATTTTAATAGCATCGCTTATTCTTGCATCCTGCATGGAAGCAATTGCTCTTAATGCCTCTACCCTTACGGTTGCAGACGTATCTTTTTTAAGCATTTCCATCAAAGTATTAGCACCTTCCTTAATAGATAGTTTGCTGATGGCTTTGATGGCACTTGCTCTAACAACAAATTCTTTGCTTTTTAATAATTGAATTATTGATGCTCCTACTTTATTTTTTAATGCTAATGAGTCTCTTTGAATTACGCCTCTATATCTTCCGTCTACCCTGTCTAATACGGATGGCTTTGACCAAGTGCTGATGGTTTCGATTGATTCTGCCTTCATTTTATCAGGATTATTTTCTTTCAAAGAATAGTCAAGTAAATTTTGAAGCGCTTGTTCATTTCCTACTCGAAGATTTGCATTGATTGCTCTTCTTATTAATGCCTCATTAGTAAATTGAGTTTTAGTAAGTAAATTTCCTAGAGCAGGCAATGCATCTTTAATTGAAAGGTCGTCATTGATAGCGCGCGCAGTTTCGGTTACCACAAACTCATCTGTATCATTTAAAAAAATAGCAATGGCTGGGCTGCCCATTCTTCTTAAAGCTACCACTGCTGCAATACGTAATGCGCGAGATTTATCTTTTGATAAGGCAACTATTGGGGCTGCTTTTCCTATTCTTGCTAATGCTAAACATCCTGCATGACGCAAATAAGCATCTTGCTCATTATTATCTTTTAGCATTTCTATAATTGACTCTATGGCTGGTTCATAAGCAATTCTTCCTAATGCTTCTGATGCAAAAAAACGAGCTCTGCTACTAGAGTCTTTTAATAAAGGAATTAGGTATTTTCCCGCATCCACCAATCGGGTGTCGCCAATCCATTTAGCAGCTTGGGCCCTAATCTCTGCGTCACGATCTTGTAGTAATGGAAATAAAAGCTTTCCCCATTTCTTATCCTTTCGCGCAAGTTGACTAATACCCCAGATGGAATGAATCTTGGCAAATTGAATACTATTTTCATTCAATACTTTTTCAAATATCGAAGCACCTTCGGCTCCATGATTCACTAATTCAAATTGCGCTTTCAATCTAACCCTCATATCTGCATTCATTAATAAGGCCTTCAACTGTTGCAAAGAATATTTAGTAATATCAGCTGCTAATAACATTTTAGTTTGAGCCCTTTCAGCCATTTTTGATCCTTTAATATCGTCCATCTTCCAAATACGCCCATAACTAGTAGCATCCCATCCATCAATCCAATCGGCTATGTAAAGCGCGCCATCTGGACCAAAATCAAGACCGGTAGGTAGAATGCCGCCCACTACTTTTTTATTTTCCCCTAGCTCAAAACCTGCTCCATGAGGATTTAATTTAAAAGAATACACACCAGATTTGGCAGGATTACCAACAAACTTTGCTACAAAAAAAGTATTCTTATACGCAGGCGATAAAGCTGTTCCAGGGTTATATACTACTCCTGCAGGGCCGCTTTCAAAATTCTCAATACAAGGAATTATATACGCCGCTTGTCCTTCAAATCGAGGCATCCACATTTTTTCATCCATCCATACTTTATAGCCGTTATTGTCTTTGTCTCTGTATTTACCATATTGCCAATTGCTTCTCCAGCCAGCATCTGAACCATTAACAATATAGACCAGCCTTTCTTTTTCGCCTGCGTGGTCTCCATCATTATCCTCGCTTATCAAATTGGCATATTCATCAAAAGCAAACTCATGTGTATTGCGAAGACCAGCTGCAAAAATTTCAAAATCACTTCCGTCTGGATTAGCTCTTGCAATAACACCACTATTTGGATACGCCCATTTTTTTCCTGTCTTATCAACTCCATTAAAACCTATATCACCAATCTGCCAATAGATTCTGCCATCTGGACCCATTTCTACTCCTGACATTCCATGTCCACCAAATCCTATATGAACTCCATAACCGCTTGAAATGGATGTTTTTTCATCCGCTATCCCATCACCATTGGTATCTTTCATTCTCCATAAATCAGGTGCTACGCCCACATAAAGATCCTTTCCATTAATTAATAGTCCTCCCGCAACATCCGTTACCTCATCATGAAAATCATCCACTACCAACTGCGTCTTTTCAGCAACACCATCTCCATTCACATCTTCCATACGATACACTTTTTCTTTTTCCACCAACATATCTCGCCAATCATGAGAGCTGTCTTTATTCATATCCTTCAACCACTTATTTTTATCACTATTTTCTGGCGACAGGGTTTTATGAAGAAAGGCTCTCTTGTCATCAATCGTTTCAAGTTGAATGGAACCTATTTCCCAGTCGTGGTGCGCGCGAATATCAAACTCAGAATTTTTTTGCCGATCGGTGGTGGTATAATACAATTTCCCTTCGTCGTCTATATCAATAGCAATAGGAGAAATAACTAATGAATCAACTCCCCATATACTCAGAGACAATCCTTCGGCCAGCTCAGGCTTTACTTGAGACTCTATAGTCCTTGCCAGTCCTACAACAGCGGCAGAATCCATCTGTTTAATACGAAGGTTTTTAGCTGATTGCTTACAGCTAAACAATGTAGCGGTTGCCAGTAAAATAATTAATAAACTAAAAACCAGTTGGCTTCTTTTCTGAATGGTGCTTTCTTTTCTCATAATAGCAATAGTATAGAAATTCAATAAAAATGTAAGTGACAGCAATAAACTGTAGCGTTAAAAAATTATGTATAAATAAAAAATAACTACCTGTAAATTTTACAATTGCTCTTTTTAAAGGCTACTATTATTTCTTCAATAATAATCTATCTCTACCAACTGCTAATATATAATTGTTTACTGGTTTTTTTAATTATTGATAGCCGTTCTTACTAAATTAAAATTGATAGCCCTGTCACTCCTGGTTTTCACTATTAAAAAAAGAAGCGATAAATATTTCCCCACATCATTCCACTCCAATAAAGCTATTCGTACCTTTGCTCAATGGCGAATTATTTAGACGAACTGAACGAGCCGCAGCGGGAAGCTGTATTACATAAGGATGGGCCAATAATGATTATTGCGGGAGCAGGAAGTGGCAAAACAAAAGTGCTCACTACTCGAATTGCTCATTTAATGGGGTTTCACCAAGTAGATGCTTTTCATATTCTAGCACTCACATTTACCAATAAAGCTGCCAAGGAAATGAAAGAAAGAATTGAGCGAACGCTTGGTAATTCGGAGGCAAGGAATTTATACATCGGAACTTTTCACAGTGTATTTGCAAGAATTTTACGCGGCGAAGCCAATAAAATTGGTTACCCCAACAACTTCACTATTTATGACACAGATGATGCGAAAAGCGTTATTAAAACTGTGATTAAAGAATTGGATTTAGATGATAAACATTATAAACCCAATACCGTCTATAATAGAATCTCTTCTGCAAAAAATAGTCTCGTAAGTCCAGACGAATATCAGAATGATTGGGGCACTCAACAGGAAGATTCAAGAGCCAATCGACCGATGATTGGCAAAATTTATGATGCTTATAATAAGCGTTGTTTTAAGAATGGCGCCATGGATTTTGATGACCTCCTTTTTAAAATGTATCTACTACTTAAGAATCATCCAGATGCACTCATCAAATACCAAAAGAAATTTAAATACATTTTAATTGATGAGTATCAAGATACCAACACCTCTCAATACGAGATCATCAAATTGCTAGGTGCTATGCACGAAAACATTTGTGTAGTAGGAGATGATGCCCAAAGTATTTATAGTTTCCGAGGGGCTACCATTGAAAATATTCTTCAGTTTGAGAAAGATTATGATGATGTGAAAGTAGTAAAGTTGGAACAGAATTATAGAAGTACTAAAAGCATATTAAGTGTTGCGAATGAAATTATTGGTAACAATAAAAATCAATTGCCTAAAAAACTTTGGACGGATAAAGGAGAGGGAGATAAAATAAAATTAGTTCGGACTGCTACTGACAATGAAGAAGGCAAGTACGTGGCTGATACAATTCAAGAAGAAAAATTGCGCAATCATTTTTTTAATCATGAGTTTGCTATTTTATATCGTACCAATGCCCAGAGTAGAAGCTATGAAGAAAGTCTTCGCCGAATGAATATCGCTTATCGTATTTATGGTGGCCTTTCTTTTTATCAACGAAAAGAAATAAAGGATTATATAGCTTACCTGAGATTAGTGGTAAATCCCAATGATGAAGAATCTTTAAAAAGAATTATTAATTACCCTACCAGAGGAATTGGAAAAACCACCATGGACAGAGCTGTCCTTACTGCCAATGAGAATAATATTACTTTATGGCAAGTGCTCGAAAACGCGCGATCTTATGGTTTTAAATCCGGCACTTTAGACGCGATTAGCGAGTTTGTGATGATGATAAAAATGTTTCAAAGTGAGCT
>JAURKC010000020.1 GCA_030831945.1 Ferruginibacter sp. | reverse complement strand
TGGGTCAACTGGATTAAAGGGTGCTGATGGAGCATCAGGAATACAAGGATTAACTGGAGTAACTGGAACTTCTGGATCAAATGGCGCTGATGGAGCTGCAGGAATACAAGGATTAACTGGAGTAACTGGAACTTCTGGATCAAATGGCGCTGATGGAGCAGCAGGAATTCAAGGATTAACTGGAGCTAACGGAGTAAATGGGTCAACTGGATTAAAGGGTGCTGATGGAGCATCAGGAATACAAGGATTAACTGGAGCGACAGGTACTTCTGGAGTAAATGGTGCTAATGGAACGACTGGAATACAAGGCTTGACCGGAGCAACTGGAATACAAGGCTTAACTGGAGCAACAGGAATACAAGGATTAGCCGGAGCTGATTACCAATTTCCAGTTATACCAGGCGATATTTCACAATTTTGGAGATGGGATAAAACTTGGCAAACTTTGAATTCAACAGTAGTTGGACTAGGCAATGTGAATAATACGAGTGATTTAGATAAACCTATCTCTACAGCTACATTAGACTATATTTTAAAAAATACAGACCGGTACAATACGATTTCATCAGGCACTGAAATTACTACTAGTTCCTCTTCAGATGTTATTGTTAGTGGTATGACATTAACTTCTCCTATCGCAGGAAAATATTTAGTTAATTTTAATAGCCAGTACACTTTAGAACCTTCGAACAGAACAGCACAAGCAATCGCTGACCTGACAGCAGCATATAATTTTTTAATGGCAAAACCAAATACAAATTCAACACATGCTCTTGCCTATGGGGCGGGTGAAACACTTTCTCCTGGAGTTTATTATAACGCGGGAGCCGTTACAGCATCAGGATCAATTACCCTAGATGCGGGAGGCAATCCAAATGCTCAATTTGTTTTTAAATTTGGAGCTGCATTTAGCACAAGCACCAGTTTTAATGTTACGCTAACAAATGGAGCTTCGGCATGCAATGTATTTTGGATTGCAGAAGGAGCTATTGCATTTGGAGCATCTACAATAATGAAAGGTTTTATCATTTCAAATAACGGAGCAGTAACTATAGGAAGCATGTCTAATGTTCAAGGAAATATATTTAGCAGTGGTGGAACCATAGGATTAGATGCATCTTCCATTTCTCGACTAGTGGGTTGTTCAAACAATTTTGGAAGCATAAATAATTTTGCTGTTTTTTCTAAAAGTGGCAATATTTCTAATGTTGGTGCCACAAACATTACTGGAGACATAGCTACTAATTCAGGAAATATTACAGGATTTGGAACTGTTGCAATAAATGGGTCTATATATGCCTCAGGAATAAGTAATGCAACTGCAAGTTTCAGTGTTTACCAAAATGGAGTCCAAATACCTTTCTCAAGTCGAAGAAGAATTAGTTCAAATAACTTAGGTGAAATATCATTACAAGCCATTGCAACGGTGGGTAATGATGAAAATATAGACATTAGATGGAATATAGATTCAGGGTTTGTAAAAGTTCAAAATAGAATTCTAACCTTATTAAGTGTTAGATAATAAAACAAAACAGTAAGCGTAGGGTGAATACTATTATTCCAACCATTTTCTAAGTTTGGGATAAATACTAGCTCGTCTATAATTACTAAATGGAATTTACAACCGCTAAAATTGCCAAAAGCCTTGCTTTTAAAAAATAAGTAAAGCCTCTTTGAAAGATTTAAAGATAGGAATGAAAGTTGGCGTGAAACATCATTAGGTATCTGTTCAGCAGGTATAATATAATAAGGCTTTTACAGGGGTTGGTTTGTAATACATCAATTTAAATGCCCTTTTGCATTTAAATTGATGTTAATAAAATGCAGGCGAATGATATTTATATCTGAATCAGCATTGAATTTGACAGAAAAACTGATGAGGAATGATTAAATGTTTTTTGAATTTGCAGACGAAGAAGCTACAAGTTTCAAGCCCAGTAAAGCCTATCAATTGGATCTATAACGATCCGAAAATGTATTAGATGAAAAGATTAAAAATCAATTAACTTATTTATAAATTTAGTATTTGTTGCTTACCGCTCATCCACCATCATTTTTTTTAGCATTAAAAAATATGAATATGAATCAATCTGAATTTGCTTGCCTTTGCCCCTCTCTAAAACTCATTGAACTTAATAACTACGGCACTTATCTCGAATTTATCATTAAAGGTCCTTACGTAGTAAAGCTTTTTCAATATGAAAACTTTTATATTGAAACCTATCTTCATATTCAAAAAGACAGGATCGACAGAATTCTTACTTTCAATGACACCAATAAATTGACCCTCTACTTAAAAAAGATAAAACTGATATTGCCTCTCAGTTAAAAGATAGATTTACACTAAAATGGTAAAATGTACTAAACAATCATTTTAAAATCAAGTGGATAAATAAATAAATGGGCGATAAATCCGCGGAAGTTGATAAGAAAGATTCTTTATTTGATGCCGCGAGGAATTGAACAATAAGCTCAATGATTTTACTTTTAAACACATCCCAATCTATCCAATAGTTTTCACCAATGTTGTCGTGAATAAGAAGATAATACCACCAAAAAATCTCTTAGGCGCAGGATTCCCCGCTTTTGTATTATGAAGAGATCAATTCAATTGATTTTGAAATATTCAGGAATCAATTGTAGCTGTCTTCGGAAGATTATCACCTATTTTATAATACCACTTTCAACACTCCTCTCATAATAGATCCATGTCCTGGATAGGTACAGAGAAAGGTATACTCACCTGGTTTTGTGGGTGCAATAAAGTAAATGGATTCTGAAGAATGTGGTTGTAGCAATGCTGTATTAAATAACACATTAGATGACGCTGGAACATAGTTCATTTGAGATCCCTTTAAGCCAAGTTTTATTGCAAGATCTGCTACTTCATCTGCAGTCCCCGGCATAACCCCAACAACATTGTGCATCATATCATCATTGTTATTAAAGACCAATCTAATTTTTGATCCTGCTTTAATTTCAAAATTCGATACATCATATTTTAATCCGGGTTTTGTCTTAATCTGTAAAACCATATCGGGTTGTGTCCAATCAGCTGGCATTTTTAATTGCCTTTTTGGACTCGTTACGGTGGATGTTTTTGAAGGACTTATTATCGCTGATTGATGATGTTGCATCTTCACTTTGTCCGCTTCTGTTAGTAAAGTTTTCTCCCCCTGTGGGATATTATTCAATGTATAATACCCAGTATTATGTAGTAAAGGAAGTTTTTCTTTCGACTGGATATTAGCGAGTTTTATTTCATGTATATTTCCTTCAATTACACTATCTAGTACCAGCTTCACTTTTAAGCCATCAGATGATGGGATAATACCAATTATTTTTCTTTCTTGAAAATTAATAATTGGACTTCCATAGTCTTCATGATATTTATAGGTAAAACTATTTACAGAATAATTCATTGAATTTTTCAAATCTGTACTGTCTGCGGGTGTTGTAAATTCCAGTTCAAATCCATCTGTGAGCGCGTGAATATTTTTCATTTCAAATGGAGTTTCTCCATTCCAAACAAGGCGTTGCAATCCATATTGTTGGCCACCTCTACTTGCCCAACCCCTGCTAGTCATTCCTGCAAAAATTGAATTATCCAATCCCCATCTTAGTCTAAGCAGTCCAGAAGAAAATCCCTCAAAGAAAGGATAGCATGCTCCTTGATATTTGCCATTTACTTTTTCTAAAGACATTCTCATAATTTTTGAATGTCCTTGATCTGCTACAAAATATTGTCCGCTGAAAGGGCCAAATGCTCCGTTGGTTACATCTTCTAAAATATCTGAAGTTGATATTCCCATGATGGTATGTGGAAACCAAACTACGGGTAGTTTTAGCTCTTTGATTTTTTTTGCAGTTTCGTACATCGGTTTCCCATTAACGATTCCTTTTACCGTTTCTGGTCTTAGTGAAAGTGGCGAGCCTGGTTCCTTGGTAAATTTTAGTCCATCTGGATTTCCTGTAAAGTCTCCTTTTTCTACATGAGTAATTCTTCCGCTACCAACCCAATTGCCTTGATTCTCAGCATAAAACACTTCTCCTTTACTATTTACAGTAAATCCGGCAGGGGAACGAAATCCAGTAGCTATCGGGTTAACCACACCTTCTGGTGTAATTTTTAATAGCCACCCATGCCATTTACCTAAATCCTCCCCTAACGATAAATTTAAGGTAACGTACATATCTCCATTTTGATCAAATACTGGACCATATGCATATTCGTGGTATCCTCCACTAAGATCAAAAACCGCGACTGGCGTAAAAACGTCTGCTTTGCCATCCTTATTGGTATCTTCTATTTTAGTTAATTCTCCTCTTTGTGTGCAATAAAATGCGCCATCTTTATAGGCTAATCCTAGTATTTCGTGAAGCCCTGAAGCAAATTTTGTAAAATGTGCTACTCCAGGACCATATGCATTTTCTATAATCCAGATTTCACCTTTTCGTGTTGAAGCCGCAATTCGTCCATCAGGCATTACAGCGATACCACCTACTTCAAGTTTTACATCCTCGGGTATTGAAATTGTTTTTAGAGAATAAAAATCTTTTTCAGACTGTACACGACTTTTTTGAGCATACGAAGTTGAAAGTATTATTGAAAGAAGGACTACGAGAATTATTGATTTAGTATACATCTGAGTGGAGTTAAATTTTTTTTTAGTATTCATCACGAAAAGGTGTTAGGTTCATTTACCAAATAATTTGATACGTTATCTCCTTACTTGCAGGAAGTAATAATACTTGTTGATTATTGTATGTTTCAATTTTCGGGAATAAGGCAGGAGAAACTTGAACATAGTAAGATTGATTATCTATCGCGTACAATCCTTTTCCCACTAGCGTAATTGTTTTTGCTTGTGCTATACGAATCATTGCATCTTCTATTCCTTTACCAGTTAAAGAAATCGTTCTATTTAATCCCCTTCCCTGCTCAAATGGAGAAATCATATCTTTAATGAACAGCTCTTTGTAAGCATAACTATAAACAGGTAAGCGGCTTTCGGTTAATGTGTACCCTTTATATTGATATCCACTTATTGAGTCTATCACATTTGTTCTATCATAGATTGGGCAATTACCGGCTAATACAATTGTTGATCCCATCGGAGTAGCTATTTGAGGTTCCCCCCGTTGATACCACATGTCCGTTACATTAAGAAAATCAGTTTTCCATACTTGTAACAATGCGCCTTGAAGTAGATTATATGAATAGTTCACCTGGGCTGGGTCTCCTACAGAAATTACATGGGTTAGTTTTTTATTTTTATGAAACAAAAATGACCTGATAATCTCAGGTTCTTTTTGTGTTTTAACCGTAATAAGTGGCGATGTTGCTTCAGTCAAAGAAGAAGGGTTGTGAAGTGGTGTAGCTTTACTATTTGGTTTTTCTATGAATAAGGTTAATCCATTTTTTGCCCTTCCACGATTTTTATTTACCCATAAATTAAAATGATGTTCTCCTTTTTCAAGATGAATTGATCCATCAACAGTTTCTCCGCCTACCCTAGTAGATGTGGGTTTAATAACACCGATTCCATCTATTTCTAGACTTCCAACTCCTGAATATGAAGTAAATAGATAGGTATCTGTAGTAGGTATATTGATTAAACCTTCAAATTGAAGTAAGAAGCCATCTTCTACTGCTGCTAGTCTAGGATTTATTGATTTTGTTTTCCCTTCTGCTGTTGGTTTTAATTTGATGGCTTCTGCGGGCGTTTTGATATTGCGTTCATAATACTTGTAACTAATAGCTGATGTAGTTACATTTAAATCTTCTAATAAGGCATAGCGTATATTTTTAAAAGCAACTACTCCATGATCTCCTTGAAACATGATTGGAGCTAAAGATTTTTCATCTGCTGCAGCTGATGAACGTGTTGGCCCAGTTACAAAAATATTTTCATGCAGTATTATCCCGTTAAGTTTTATGAAATTAAATTTTGCATTCATTGTTTTTTTTCCAGTTGCATCAAATCGTGGTGCTTGAAAAGAAATTTCCATATGCTGCCAAAGGCCTGGGGCTAGACTTGCATTTTTTAAAGGAGCACTGCCTTCAAAGCCTTTATCATCCTTCCATCTTTCATATATTCCACCCATATCACTTGAGGTTAGCCCTTTCGAATTCCAGCTGTCTAGAATTTGTACTTCATATCTAGATTGGAAATATATTCCTGAGTTAGCGCCTTCGGCTACCATGATGTCTAATTCTAAATAGATATCTCCATGATTAAATTTTGTAAAGAGGTTACGGCCTTCTTTGAATTGAATCTCTTTTTTGAAGTTGTTGTATAAAATCCCACTACCTTTTGATGGATTCAATGATTCGCTATCATATTTACCTTGAATATCCCCCACAATTTTCCAATTTTCTGAAGCAGACTCGAATCCTTCCAGATTATCCAGTTTAATGTCATTTAATCTGGAGGTAATTTTTTGTGCAGTGATATTATTGGTCAATAAAATACAAAAGATAAATGGGTAAATTATTTTAGCAAACATGCAATTTATTTTAGTGGATGAATTTAGTTAAAAAATACTTATTGCTTCCTAGAAAAACATTTTTTAAAATTGACGCTGGATTTACTTTACAGCTGTATAGTTAAATCCAAAATCCTTTTGATAAATAAAGATATTACTATTGACATTATTAATATCACTACAGTAATCTTTCTGAAATTTCAAAAGCTCTAAATGAGAATGGTTACAAAACAAGAAATGGTTGTTTTTTTCAGCTGGTATTGATAGTAGGTTATTAGAAAAGGTTGATTGATAATCTAAAAGGTAGGGAGGTTTGAAGTCAACTGCAATATTTGCTGCAGTATTACTAAATGTAGCAAAGGTAAAAGGTTGAAAATAAGGTATAAAATACAGAAAATCAACAACTTGTGGTCCCGACAAGAATCGAACTTGTGTCTAATGTTTAGGAAACATCTATTCTATCCACTGAACTACGGGACCAATTGGTTTATTCAGCCCAACAGGCACTGAATAAGGAGTGCAAAAGTAACGAACAACCCAATAGTATCCAACATTCCTTGATTTAGACGCCCATTTAGTTTTTTACCCAACAAGTTTTTACTCAACAATGCCCCAGCATTCATGTTCATAATTTTGTTACCCTTATCTTTGCCCTCCTAATATATCAAAACATGAAATGGTTAAATGTAGTTATTAAATATAGACTTTGGATTGGAATCGTATTGTTGGCACTAGCTATTTTTACCAATGTACAAGCAGGCTTTTGGCCATCTTTTGTACTCTACCTAATAGCAGTCGTATTAATTGTAGGCCATTTCGTTTTCGGCCCTATGCGCCTCATACAAGACTGCATGGAAACCGGTGATATGGAAGGAGCAAAAAAAGTATTAGATTCCATTTGGTTTCCAGCATTATTAATTAAGCCGATCCGTTCGGTTTACTATACGGTAAAGGGTAACCTAGACATGGCAGACCAAGATTTTGCAGGGGCTGAAAAGAATTTAAAAATTAGCCAAGAATTAATGGGCGATGGGACTGGATTAATGGGCGGACAAATGAAACAAGCCGAGGGTGCCAATAAATTACAATTAGGTATGCTCGCCATGCAAAAAGGGGATATGAAACAAGCCGAAACTTATATCCGCGGAGCGATTAGAACAGGCTTGCCAGACAAAGAAAATGAAGCAGCTGCTTACCTTCAACTTTCTTCTATCATGATTAATAAAAGAGAATTCAGAGCTGGAAAAGACTACTTCAAAAAGGCCAAGGGGCTTAAACCTACTACCCCTCAAATTGCTGATCAGATTAAACAAATGGAAAAATATATCTCTCGCATGCCGGGATAGTATTATCCTCTTGATTACTCAAGTAATTTTAAAAATTACTTATCTGAAATAATACAATTAATAAAATTGTATTATAATGCCTTATTGCTAAAAAGTTTTTCTGTTTTAGCAAATCGATAATCAAAAATTCCTTGCAATTGCTTTTTTACAAAAAGGAAATGCGCTATATCCCCTAAAAACCAGAAGGGTAATTTATAGTGCACAATATCAGTCATCTCTACTCCATCGTCTACCTGCTTAAAATGATGCTGATGATGCCACATGGCATAGGGGCCAAATCGCTGCTCATCTACAAAGTATTTTCTATCTTCTACATGAGTAATTTCTGTCATCCAATAGATAGGAATATGTAAAACTGGGCTTACCTTATATTCAATAATTTGACCTGGATACATCTTTTCTCCATGGTGCTTTGAAATAATATTAAATCCTAATTCATCAGGAGTAATCTCTTTTAAATTAGCAGGACTGCTAAAAAATTCCCATGCCTTATCAAGACTGATCGGTAATTTTTGGACTGTTTTAATACTATACACCTTACTCATGTTCACTATTTTTTTATATAACAATTAACAGCTGTGAATGTTGAAAGTTTTTTAAATTAATTAAACGGCCGGCGAGTCTCTGGTAAATGGTGATTCATTTTTTTCTCTAAATATAGATTTTCCCCCTTGCCAAAAATCAACCTAGCCCCTAGAGAAGGCAGATTAAACTAATTTTATTAATTTCAAAATACTGCAAACAAAAGAAACAGCCTAAGTTTGCAGTATAATTACATTCAATGAAAATTAAAGTATTACTTTATTTTACTGCTAGCATTTTTGTCATTTATTTTATTTCTATTGCTGGTACCGGTTGTGCTCAAATTGGTGCACCTACAGGCGGTCCTAAAGACAGCATACCCCCTGAACTGGTAAATGCCGTCCCCAAATTAATGGCTACCAACTTTAAGGGCAATAAGATCATCCTGAATTTTAATGAATATATCGATGTGCAAGATATAACTAACAACCTTTTAGTATCCCCCTTGCCAAAAATCAACCCCACTGTAGAGTATAAATTAAAAACAGTAACCGTAAAACTTAAAGACACTTTAATTGACAATACAACTTATACCATCAACTTTGGAAACGCTATTAAAGATAATAATGAAGGGAACCCTTTCAGAAATTTTAGTTACGTATTCTCCACTGGAAAAACAATTGATTCTTTACAAATTAGCGGGAACGTAATGATTGCTGAAACAGGAAAAGCAGACAGTACCATTATAGCCTTGCTCTATCAAAATGCAGATGACTCTGCAGTTCAAAAAAGAAAGCCGAATTATATTGCCAAATTAGACAGTTCAGGAAATTTTACTTTTAAATATCTTGCCGCAGGTGCTTATAAAATTTATGCATTGAGAGATGGCGATGGTGGAAAATTTTATAATACAAAAATAGAAATGTTTGCTTTTGCTGATTCAATGGTAACAGCGGCTGAAAGTTTTTCGCCTATTAAACTATATGCCTACGAAGAAGAAAAAGAATCTAAAAAAATCCCTAAACCTTCCCCTGCGGCTATAAAAAAAACTGACCCA
Source organism: Ferruginibacter sp. (assembly GCA_030831945.1). Lineage (GTDB taxonomy): Bacteria > Bacteroidota > Bacteroidia > Chitinophagales > Chitinophagaceae > Ferruginibacter. The sequence continues at coordinate 67,221 of JAURKC010000020.1, read as the reverse complement.
ATTGAGAAAAAATTAAGATATGCTAATAACTTAACGAATAATAAACAGGATTTACTTTCCAATTTATTGTTAACTGTTAATCACCCTTTAAAAAATGTAGATTCAAAAAAGTTAATCTTAACAGATACTAACTACAAAGCCATTCCTACAAATGTAAGCCTAGATAGTACTCAGAAGATTATATCCATCCAGGCAAAATGGAAAGAGGGAGCTGATTACCGACTAGTGGTATCCAAAGATGCATTCACCGATACTAGTGGCACACAATTGACTAAACAAGATACAATTCGCTTTAGTGCTAAGCAAAATATTGAATATGCAAATCTTCTATTGCGCTTTAGTAATCTTTCATCTGTAGTGCATCCAATCCTACAATTTATTAAGGAAGCAGAAATCTATAAAACTATTCCTATCACCTCTGAACAATGGAGTGATAAATTGTTTGCCCCAGGAGAATATGAACTAAGGATATTTTTTGACACTAATAATAATGGCAAATGGGATCCAGGTAGTTATGCAAAAAAATTACAACCTGAGAAAACCATCACGCTGGACAGCAAATTATCCATCAAGGCTAATTGGGATAATGAAAGAGAAATCAAATTTTAAATCTAATGAGATTGAATAAAAGTAACCTTCTTCAATTTTCACCTTGCGAATTATCAATTAACTTCGTTCCATGATTTTTTCTTCCTCACTTTTAGAAAATGCAGTTGCAGAATTTGCCAAACTACCTGGCATCGGAAAAAAAACTGCATTAAGATTGGTGCTTCACTTAATTAAACAAGAAGCCCATTCAGTAATTCAATTTAGCGAAGCGATTTCCAAATTAAGAGAAGAGATTAAATTTTGCAGTAGATGTCATAATATTTCCGATACCGCGCTATGTAATATTTGTAGTAATCTTTCTCGTAAACAAGGAATACTATGCGCAGTAGAAAACATTCGGGATGTTATTGCCATTGAAAGCACGCAACAATTTAATGGGATTTATCATGTTTTAGGGGGTATCATCTCTCCGTTAGATGGCGTGGGGCCTGAGCAATTAACCATAGACTCTCTCATTCAAAGGGTTACACAGGAAGGAATAACAGAAATCATCTTTGCCTTAAATGCCAATATTCAGGGCGATACGACGATTTATTATATCAGCAAAAAACTTAAAGATCTACCCGTCAAAATAACCACCATTGCTAGAGGTATCGCCTTTGGTGGTGAATTGGAATATGCTGATGAAATGACTCTCGCTAAAAGCATCTCTAACAGAATACCTGTTGAAAACTATATTGTTTCAGGAAACTAAGCAAAAAATCAAATTCAAAACCCCGAATTCAGCCCCATCTCATTTTGCAGTCCGGCTTAGTTGCTTTATTTTTGTATCCACTCTTAGGCAGATTTGTTTATTGTTCAGCCTAAGCGTTATTAAAAGTGAACTAATAAACGAAAGCAATTCTACCCCTTTCTTCCGGATTGATTCTCGTTTATTTTTTTACATTTTTTTTAGTTGATTACTAACCACCAGGCCTTAGTAAGTTACCAAAACGCTCCGATGATTCGAGACAATTGGTAATATTATTCTGGAAGTTTTTAAACAACTGGATTAAATGATTTATTCAATTTTAAAAAAACTCCGCCTACCCGACGGATAAATAGTATGAAAAAAAGTATTCAGGAAAGTCTTGCGGAAAGAATTTTAATTATCGATGGCGCGATGGGCACGATGATACAACGTCATAAACTTGAAGAAGCAGATTACCGCGGAGAGCGATTTAAAGATTGGCATACGGATGTGAAAGGCAATAACGACTTATTAAGTATTACTCAACCCGATATTATTATAGGTATTCATAAATTATACTTAGAAGCGGGTGCTGACATCATTGAAACCAATACTTTCAGTAGCACTGTGATAGCGCAAGCAGATTACGATATGCAATCAATAGCCTACGAACTAAATGTGGCATCAGCTAAATGCGCAAGAACAGCTGCAGATGAATACACTGCAAAAAATCCTTCTAAACAAAGATTTGTAGCGGGTGCTATTGGGCCACTCAATAAAACATTGAGCTTGTCTCCTGATGTAAACAATCCAGGTTTTCGTGCCGTTACCTTTGACGAAGTTGCCGCAGCCTACACAGAGCAAATAAAGGGTTTGATAGAAGGAGGAGTAGATATTTTATTAATAGAAACCATCTTTGATACGCTGAATGCAAAAGCTGCCATCTACGCAGCAAAAAAATTTTTCAGGGAAACAGGAAAACCAGAATTACCTATCATGATTAGTGGTACCATCACTGATGCAAGTGGACGTACTCTTAGCGGACAAACATTAGAAGCATTTTATATATCCGTAATGCATGCCAATCCTTTAAGCGTTGGACTCAACTGTGCATTAGGAGCTGCAGAAATGAGACCTCACATAGAGGAGTTATCACAAATTTGTAGTTGCTTTACCTCTGCTTATCCCAACGCAGGATTACCCAATGCATTTGGAGAATATGATGAACAGCCTCATGAAACTGCCCATATTATTGAAGAATGGGCTGCTAATGGGTGGCTAAATATTGTAGGTGGATGTTGCGGGACTACACCTGACCACATCAAGCATATTGCTGACAAAGTGGCCAAATTTAAACCTAGAGCATTACCTTTTGTTGAAAAAAATATATAAAATTAATAATAAGAATTAGAAATAAAAGAAGCAGATAAATTCTATACTTTCCTAAGAGAACCTTTATTAAAAATTGGCAAAAATTTACCACTGTCATTCAATAAAACAATCTTAAATGGAAATAACAGAACAGTTAATTGTGGATCGAGTTTTAGTAATTAGAGGTGTAAAAATAATGCTTGATAAAGATCTTGCTGAGATTTATGGGGTAGAAGTAAAGAGGTTAAATGAACAGGTAAAAAGAAATCATACTCGTTTTCCTGCCGACTTTATGTTTCAGTTATCAAGTGAAGAATGGCTTCATTTGATGTCGCAAAATGCGACTTCAAGTTGGGGTGGTAATCGAAAGTTACCCAATGCATTCACAGAACAGGGAGTAGCCATGTTGTCGAGCGTGCTAAATTCTGAGACAGCCATTCAAGTAAATATCCAAATCATCCGGGTATTTACAAAAATGAAACAGTTGCTACTTGAAAATAAAGAGTTGTTTTTAAAAATTGAAAAGGTGGAAAAGCAACTAACCAATCATGATAAAGATCTTCAAAACATCTTTACTATTTTAAAAAAATTAATACCATTACCCGAAACCGTTAAACGAAATCCAATTGGATTTCCTTATCCGAAAAAGAAATAGAGCAAATAAAAAATATTCTTATCAAATCGAAGAGTAGATTATTAAAAAGATTGTAAAAATCATGAGTGAAAATAAAAATATCAAGCCTTATCTCCGACTAAGTGGATTAGAGCCATTGGTAGTAAGACCCGAAACGAACTTTATAAATGTCGGGGAGCGAACCAACGTTACTGGCAGTAAAATGTTTGCGAGATTAATTAGAGAAGGTTCATATGAACAAGCTTTAAGCGTTGCTCGTCAGCAGGTAGAAAGCGGTGCACAAATTATTGATGTCAATATGGATGATGCCTTGCTGGAAGGAGTGCAGGCAATGACTACTTTTTTAAATCTAGTGCAAGCAGAACCAGATATAGCAAGAATTCCAATCATGATTGACTCCTCAAAATTTGAGATTATTGAGGCTGGATTAAAATGTGTTCAAGGAAAATGTATCGTGAACTCTATCTCTATGAAAGAGGGGGAAGCTAAGTTTATTGAGCAAGCATTTATATGTAAAAGCTATGGGGCTTCAGTAATTGTAATGGCATTTGACGAAATAGGACAAGCGGATACTAAAGAAAGAAAAATAGAGATTTGCCACCGTGCTTACAAGATTTTAACCGAGCAGGTAGGCTTCGACCCACAGGATATTATTTTTGATCCCAATATTTTTGCCATTGCTACTGGAATTGAAGAGCACAGTAACTATGCTGTAGACTTTATAGAGGCTACCAAGGAAATTAAAAAATTGATGCCGCTAACAAAAGTGAGCGGCGGTGTAAGCAATGTATCTTTTTCTTTCAGAGGCAATGACCATGTAAGAGAAGCCATCCATAGTGTTTTCTTATTTTATGCTATCAAAGCAGGAATGGATATGGGTATTGTTAATGCGGGCCAATTGGTGGTGTACGATGAAATCGAGCCAACGCTTCGGGAACTTTGTGAAGATGTAATACTGAATAGAAACAACGAAAATAATGAAGCAACGGAAAAATTAATTCTTCATGCAGAAAAAGTAAAAGCAAAAGGTAAGGTAGAAATTAAAGACGAAAAATGGAGAAATGGATCTGTCGAAAATAGACTTTCCCATGCATTAGTCAATGGGATTACTGAATACATTGATGCGGATACAGAAGAAGCTAGACTTGCTTATGCAAAACCTTTAGATGTAATTGAAGGGCCTTTAATGGACGGTATGAATATTGTGGGAGATCTATTTGGTGCGGGTAAAATGTTTTTACCTCAGGTAGTAAAAAGTGCTCGAGTAATGAAAAAAGCAGTAGCCGTGCTCACTCCCTTTATTGAACAAGAAAAAGAAGATAGAAAGCAGGCGCATCTTGCTGCAGGAACAATTAATGAAGAATCTGCAGGTGCTGCAAAAATTCTTCTTGCAACAGTAAAGGGTGATGTGCATGATATTGGTAAAAATATTGTAGGAGTTGTACTAGGTTGTAATGGCTATGATATTATTGACCTTGGAGTAATGGTGCCAACAGATAAAATTTTAGATGCCGCCATAAAAAATAAGGTAGATATCATTGGACTAAGCGGACTCATCACTCCATCACTCGATGAAATGGTGCATGTTGCTCACGAAATGAAAAGAAGAGGAATGACTCAACCGCTATTGATTGGTGGTGCCACTACTTCTCGGATGCACACCGCTGTTAAAATTGCTCAACAATACGACCATGGCGTAATTCACGTATTAGATGCCAGCAGAAGTGTAACTGTAGCCGGTAGTTTATTAAGTAAAGAACAAAAGCCTGATTTCCTTAATGGTATAAAAAAAGAATACGATCAACTGAAGGAAGATTTTTCCAATAAAAAAACGATCAAAAATTATTTGCCATTTGAAGAAGCTCAACAAAATCCTGCAGCCATCGAATGGAATAATTTTACACCAGTGAAACCTTCGTTTCTTGGTACCAAAATTTTAGAAAAATACTCATTAGCTGCAATAGCTGAATTCATAGATTGGCAACCTTTTTTTATTGCTTGGGAAATGCATGGCAAATTTCCTGCATTACTTTCGGACGAAGTGATTGGTTCTGCTGCAACACTTTTATATAAGGATGCACAAAAACTCTTGAAACAAATCATTGATGAAAATTGGCTGACTGCTAGAGGAGCTGTTGGTTTTTGGCCTGCAGAAAAAACTGCTCCAGATACTGTTTCAATCAATAATGAGCAGGGTACAATTCAACTAGAATTTTTACGTCAACAAATAAAAAAAGCGGCTGGACAACCGAATTTATCTTTGGCAGACTTCATAAAAAATAAAGGTACTGGTACTGACTATATCGGAGCATTTTCTGTAACGATCGAAGGAATAGAGCCCCATATAAAAAGATTAGAAGATCAACTAGACGACTATAATAAAATAATCTTACAGGCACTGGCTGATAGACTAGCTGAAGCGTTCGCAGAATTATTACATAAAAAAACAAGGCTCGACTATTGGGGTTATGCTACCGATGAACATTTAACCAATGAGCAGTTAATCAAAGAAGAATACTTAGGAATACGCCCTGCTCCTGGTTATCCTGCTTGTCCTGATCATACAGAAAAATATAAATTATTTGATTTACTCGGTGGTGAAAAAGCAACCGGAATTCATTTAACTGAATCATTAGCTATGTATCCAGCTTCCTCTGTATGCGGATGGTATTTTGCAAACCCTGAAAGTAAATACTTTGGTGTTGGGAAAATAAATGAAGACCAATTAAAAGATTATGCCCAAAGAAAAGGAATGCCATTGGATGAAGCAAAAAAATGGTTAAGTCCTATTTTAGACTAACAAAACCAATCCTATTGCTATCAATGGTTTTCTTTACTAGTTTTTAATGCAAAATTATTAGAGAAAGATTAATGCTAAGGCCTATTCTTTTTACCTAATTTTACAGGATAAAATAAATACAGCAATAAGTGAAAATTCTGCCCATTCTACTCCTTTTAGCTTTGAGTAATTTTAGTATTGATGCCCAAATCAAGAAAAAAGAAAGAACCAAAGAATTCTATTTTTCATGGGGATACAACAAAGAATGGTATACACCTAGTACGGTTAAAATTAACCAACCTACCTTAGGAAATAACTATAGTTTTGTCGGTATTAAAGGGCACGATCGTCCAGGTTGGGATGAAGGTTTATTTAAAATACCTATCACAATTCCTCAATACAGCTACCGTATTGGACTCTTTGTCAATAAGAAAAAAGGTATTGCCTTCGAAATCAATTTTGACCATACAAAATACATATTTGCAGACCAGAATGCAAGAATAAAAGGCACTTTGAATAACAGACCGATTGACAGTACTGTGAACTTTTCAGCTGCCAATGGATTTCATTATTACCTTAACAATGGGGCTAATTTTTTACTTTTTAATATTGTAAAAAGATGGCAATGGTATGCAACCAAGGATGGAAATATTAAAATAGATTTTTTAGGTAAAGCAGGTATTGGACCAGTAATTCCCCACGTGGAGAATAGCTTTTTTGGTCAATCCAATCAACCAGGGTTTCAATTAGGGGGATGGAATATTGGAGTGGAGACCGCTATTCGCACTACGTTCTTTAAATATGTGTTTCTAGAATATTCCAATAAATTGGATTATGCCCGATATTCCAATTTGAAAGTATATCAAGGTACTGCCAAACATGCTTTTGGCACTTATGAAATGATTGCAAGTTTAGGGGCTACTTTTCCAGTAGGATCCCGTTAACTGAATTAAATTAAATCCATAAAATCTTTCCATCATGCGAATCATATCCTACAATGTAAATGGCATAAGAGCAGTTCTGAAAAAAGGATTTATTGATTGGTTAAAAACAAATCCTGCAGATATCATTTGTCTTCAAGAAACCAAGGCAACTAAAGATGATGTTGACACCAAGTTGTTGGATGCTTTGGGCTTCCACCACCATTGGTTTAGCGCTCAGAAAAAAGGTTACAGCGGGGTAGCTGTATTTTCAAAAATAAAACCCGATCTAGTAATTACTGGAAATGGGCATAAGGAAAGTGATGATGAAGGCAGGGTAATACAACTCGATTTTGGAGATATTCGACTCATTAACGCCTACTTTCCATCGGGTACCAGCGGCGAGCTTAGACAGCAATTTAAATATACCTGGTTGGATGAACTGAAAACCTATTTAGACAAATTAAAAACTACGCATCCAAAAATAATATTGTGTGGTGACTATAATATAGCGCACGAAGAAATTGACATTCATGATCCAAAGGGAAATAAAAAAAGCAGTGGTTTTTTACCTCAAGAAAGAGAATGGATGACTCAATTTTTAGCAAGTGGGTGGATTGACACTTTTAGAGAATTTCATAAAGAACCTCACCGCTATAGTTGGTGGAGCCAGCGTTTTCCTTCCGTACGCTTAAATAATAAAGGCTGGAGAATAGATTACATATCGGTAACTACTCCATTAAAACAACAATTGGTAGATGCCGACATTTATCCAGATGTGAAGCATAGTGATCACTGTCCAGTTTATTTAGAACTCAAACCCTAATCATAGTACTATTGTTCATTGGCTTTCTATTGAATATTAAAAGATAGAATTTTTAAAATTTTTACAAATGATCATTTATAATGTTACTATTAAGGTACACCCTTCCATTGTCCCAGATTGGCTTATCTGGGTGAAAGTGGCGCATATTCCCGCCATTTTAAATACAGGCTGTTTTACTCATTCTACCATTTTACAATTATTAGAAACTGATGAATCAGAAGGTCCAACCTATGCTTTACAATTTCATACAGAAAGCAAAGCCCAATATAATCGATACATAGAGCTATTTTCGAATGAATTAAGAAAAAAGTCATATGAAAAATGGGGTGACCAATTCATTGCATTTAGCTCCATAATGCAGGTTGTTAACTAAATGTGTAAAATTAAAAATAGCACTTTTGTTCAATCAAATTCCTCCTTATATTGTCAGCAAATCCGCGTAGATACTGAATTTTACCACTATAACCAATGAAAGCCTTTACAGCAAAGGGTTTCACTGGTTTATCTTTCCCCTACTCTTGCCTATTAAAATGAATCGATTCATCTTAAATCCTTTAAGCTGTGGACTTACAGCGATTTCTTTTTTTTCAAAAAAAATAAAAAATTATTATTGTAATAAAAAACCATCTATATTTGTTGATGTAAACTTTTAAAAACTCAATTATGAACAAAGCAGAATTAATCGCAAAAATTTCTGATGATGCTGGCATCACCAAAACACAAGCAAATGCAACTTTAGACTCATTCGTTGCAGCAGTTACAAAAACATTAAAAGGTAATGGTAAAGTTACTTTAGTTGGTTTTGGTACTTTCTCTGTATCTAAGAGAGCAGCCCGTAATGGCCGTAATCCTCAGACAGGAGCAGTTATTAAAATTAAAGCTAAAAAAGTAGCTAAATTTAAAGCTGGTAAAGAATTGTCTTCTAAAATCTAATGATCAGTCAAGTACATTAAAAAAGCAAGACGTATTAATACGTCTTGCTTTTTTATCTTATTCCATTTCACTTAATTAAAAATACTATCATGGGACGCGGAGATATCAAAACAAAAAAAGGTAAAATTGCAAAAGGTTCTTTCGGAAAATCTAGACCTGCAAAACCAGCTAAAAAAGTAGTAGTGGCAGCAGCAAGTAAAGAAGAAGCAGCCCCTAAGAAAAAAGTAGCAAAAAAGAAAGCTTAATATATTTCGGTTGATAAGTTGTTTGGGGAAACCTATCAACTTATCAACTTAATTCCCCTTAAAGAACACTTATCCTGTTCTGTATTATTGGCTTTATTACCACTCCCTCATTCAACCGACTTTCCTAGTCCGTTTTTTTATACTATTCAATTTAACCTGTCAGTTTTTTATCGCTAGCGGATATAAAATTAATTAGGCATTACCTTCAATGAAAAGAGCTTCCGAAATCTCGGAAGCTCTTTTCATTGATAGAATTATTTTATTAGCCCTTTACCAAGGTTCCAACCTTTTCGCCTGAAACTACTTTTAATAAATTACCAGTTGTATTCATATCAAATACAATAATTGGTAATTCATTTTCCATACACAAAGTAAATGCTGTCATGTCCATGACTTTTAAATTTTTATTGATACACTCTGCAAAAGAGATAGTTGAAAATTTTGTTGCAGTAGGGTCTTTTTCAGGATCGGCAGAATAGATGCCGTCTACCCTAGTACCTTTAAGAATAACATCCGCTTGTATTTCAATCGCTCTCAAAGAACCTGCCGTATCAGTAGTAAAATAAGGATTACCAGTACCAGCTCCAAAAATTACGACTCTCCCTTTTTCCAAATGCCTAATAGCCCTTCTACGAATATAGGGTTCTGCAATTTGTTCCATTTTAATGGCGCTTTGTAAACGGGTATAAACCCCTTCCTTTTCTAATCCACTTTGCAATGCCATACCATTAATCACGGTAGCTAACATCCCCATATAGTCGCCTTGTGCCCGCTCAATGCCTGTTTCAGCCTCATTCATACCACGATAAATATTTCCACCCCCTATAACAATCGCCACCTGTACGCCTAACTCAATGATACTTTTAATATCCTTTGCATAACGACTGATCACCTGGCTATCCAATCCGAAATTCTTATCTCCCATCAAAGATTCACCGGAAAGCTTCAGTAGTACACGCTTAAATTTTGGTGCCATATTGTTAAAATTTTAACGAAGATATATTTTTAAAATTATTTTACTGAGATTATTGAAAGGAACCCCTTAAAAATACCCGCGAAAACTAAAGAGCACCTTGACTACGCATAAAAAAAGCGAAACTTTATGTTTCGCTTTATTATATTTTTATCGGAATTAACCTAGGGCAATTCTTTTAAATTCAGTCACTTTTAAATCAGCATCTACACTTTTAAGGTATTCAGAAACACTCTTACTATTATCCTTTACAAAAGCTTGTGCCAATAAGGTGTTATCCTTAAAGAACTTATTCACTTTTCCTACTGCAATTTTTTCAGCCATTTCTGCTGGCTTACCTTCTGCTTTAATTTGCTCAATAGCAATATCTCTTTCTCTAGCAATCGTTTCAGGAGAAATTGAAGTTTCATCAACGGCTAATGGATTCATAGCAGCAATTTGCATTGCCACATCCTTACCTGCATCTGCAGCAGCTTTATTGAAACCTACTAAAACACCCATACGATTCGCTCCATGAATATAAGAGGCAACATAAGCTGCATCTACACGCTCAAATTTGATAGCTATTTTTTCACCGATAGCGGCTAGTTTATCATTGATCAATTCAGCTATTTTAGCTCCATTGATTGACACTTCGTTCAAAGCTTCTGCCGAAGTAACGTTGTTAGCAATCGCTGCATCCATGATACTTTGTGTAAAAGCAACAAACTCAGCATTTTTACTTACAAAATCTGTTTCACAGCTAACGCAAACAATCATACCTGTTTTATTATCTGCGGTAGTTTTTGCTAAAATAACGCCTTCCTTTGCTTCACGGTCGCTACGCTTTGCAGCTACTTTCTGACCTTGCTTACGCAACCAATCAATAGCTGCTTCAAAATCACCATTACTTTCTGTTAATGCTTTGCGGCAATCCAACATGCCTGCGCCAGTTGACTGACGTAATTTATTAATGTCTGCTGCTGTTATAGTTGCACTCATAATAATATTTTTAATTGCAAAAATTCATTTGTAATAACACAAATGAATTTTTACTAAATTATAAAATTGTTAACTAAAGAACTAAAAGATCAATCGCTACTTTCCCATTTGGAAAGTCAATTGTTATCTTGCTCCACCAGCTCCACCGCCCGCTGGCTTTCTTCCACCGGCACCGCCTGGCCCAGCACTTGAAATACGACGCTTAGTAGGTGCTCCACCTTTTGATCTTTTACCTCTTTCTTCTCCACCATCTGCTTTTTGCTCAAAACGAGCTGCTTTTGCTTCTGCACTTTCTTCGCTATCAGTACTGCTATCATCTTCATCTTTTTCTGCTTGACGCTCTGCCAAACCTTCAGCAATAGCTGCAACAATGTAGTTTACAATGATTGCAATTGACTTGGTTGCATCATCATTTGCAGGAATAGCAAATTCAACTTTATTTGGATCGCAGTTAGTATCTACCATACCAAAAGTGGTAATATTTAAACGCTTCGCTTCTGCTAATGCAATATGCTCATGTCCAATATCTACTAAGAATAAGGCAGCGGGTACACGGCTAATTTGAGCAATACCACCCAACACCTTTTCCATTTTGTCTTTATCACGGGTAAGTGTTAAACGCTCTTTTTTAGTTAGGTTATCGATACTACCATCGTTCAACATTTTTTCAATGCTCTGCATTTTCTTAACACTCTTACGAACCGTGTTAAAATTGGTAAGCATACCACCTAACCAACGCTCTGTAACGAAAGGCATGTTAATACGCTTAGCACAATCAGAAACGATTTCTTTTGCTTGTTTCTTAGTTGCCACAAACATAATTTTCTTGCCGCTTTTTGCAATTGATTTCAATGCAGCAGCAGTTTCCTGTAAACCTTCTACGGTTTTATTCAGGTCAATGATGTGAATACCTTTTTTCTCAGCAAAAATGTAAGGTAACATTTTAGGGTTCCACTTCTTTTTCAAGTGACCAAAGTGAACACCTGCTTCAAGAAGTTGCTGTTGTAAGGAAGTATTATTTTCCATTATTTTTATTTGAAAATTTGAAAATTTGAAAATTTGAAAACAAACGAGCATTGCTCTCCACTGATGCGGAGATAAAGGCTTAACGTTTGCTGAACTGGAAGCTCCTTCTAGCTTTCTTACGTCCTGGTTTTTTACGCTCTACAGAACGTGGATCTCTTTTCAGTAATCCAGCAGCCTTTAAAGCCGGGCGATAGTCAGCACTTACTTCTAGTAATGCACGGGCAATACCTAATTTAGCAGCTTCTGCTTGTCCCTTAATACCACCTCCTTGCGCATTAACAACAATATCAAATTTGTCAGAAGATTCAACCGTTTTAAGTGGGGCTTCTACTTGATTTTGTAAGTAAATTAAAGAGAAGTAATTTTTGTAATCTTTACCATTGACCGTTATTTTGCCATCTCCCTTGCTTAAGAAAACACGAGTAACAGCTTCTTTACGACGACCAACAGCGTTTTTTTGCTTTTCCATTATTTCAATTTGAAAATTTGAAAATTTAAAAATTTACCATTTGATTAGTAAATATTCAATTCGTTAGTGATTAAAATTTTAATTCTACTGGTTTTTGAGCGCCGTGTGGATGCTCAGTTCCAACATATACAAATAATTTTTTGTACATCTTACGTCCTAAACGATTTTTAGGCAACATCCCTTTGATCGCTCTTTCGATGATCACTTCTGGTCTGCGCTTTAAAAGATCTTTAGCAACTTCTTCTTTACGGCCACCTGGGTAACCACTGAAGTTGTCATAAATTTTTTCGTTTAGTTTATTGCCGGTAAATTTTACTTTATCGCAATTCGTTACAATAACAAAATCTCCGCAATCAACATGAGGAGTATAATAGGCTTTATTCTTACCGCGAAGAATTGCCGCAATCCTAGAACACATACGTCCAACGGTTTGATTAGTACCATCTATCACATACCAGCTGTGAATTACGGTAGCCTCGTTCGCATGTTTGGTGGTGAAATGTAGTTTACTCATTGTATTTATTTTTAAGTGACGCCCCCGCTATCCCAGAGGCTTTTTTTAAATGGACGGCGAAGGTAGGGTGACGAGGTTTAATTTCCTACTAATTTAGAAAGTATTTTCATCGGAGCTTTGTAACTAATTGATTTTCAATGATAATTTTGACTAAAAATTTTAATAGCCTTGGATTATCCTCCCTTTACTATATAGTAAATCCCCTTATTGCAGATAAATCATAGGGATTTCCCAAAGAAACTATCTGCTATTCATAATTGAAAAGCTATGTTACTTACTATTTATACTACCGTCGATTTCCTGCCAGCGCTTTTCTTGTTTTAGCCTTTATTTAAATGTCAACTTATATATTATTTAAATCCTAAATGGGGTACGCTGAATTTTTAATTTTAACTTCGGCTTTGTAAAGCAACCATGAATCAGTTACAACGTACAAAAGAATTACATCAACAAAGCTCCAACTGGCTATCCAATCCAGGCTCTATAGAATTATCAGCTATTGAACAGCTCAGAGATATTTTACGATGGCATGAATACAGATATTATGTTCAAAATGATCCTCTAATTAGTGATGCTGAATATGATGTATTATTTAAAATTTTACAAAAATTTGAACAGGAGCATCCGGCAATAATTACATCCGATTCTCCCACTCAGCGAGTAGGAGTTGGACTGGCTAATGATTTTGCTAAAGTTGAACACCTAGTTCCGATGCTCTCTTTAGAAAACTCATACAATGCCGACGACCTACTAGATTGGGATAGAAAAGCTCGCGAATTATCAGGACTAGAAACAATAGAATACTGTGTGGAACCCAAATTTGACGGCGCCAGTATTTCTCTCATTTATGAAAACAACCTCCTCACAAGATCTGCTACCCGTGGAGATGGTACAGTAGGTGATGAAATTACATTGAATACTAAACAAATAAAATCTGTTCCACTGTCTGCAAAATTTAGCAGTTATGGAATCGAGCAAATTGAAATTAGAGGCGAAGTTTTAATTAATAAAAAAAACTTTAAAGCTTACAATGAAAAGCTGATGGAGGAAGGTGTTCCACCTTTTGCCAATCCAAGGAATGCAGCAGCTGGCTCCCTAAGAATCAAAGATCCGACGGTAGTGAGTAATCGAAATTTAGAGGTTTTTTTATACCATGTCAGCTTTACAACCAATACAGAAAAAACAACTACTACTAGCTTATTTCCATCTGAAAATAGTTCTCTTATTCAGCAACCTAAATCGCATTCAGCAATGCTGGAAATGCTATGGGAACTAGGTTTTAGAAGTCCAAAAAATGAATTGAAAGTAGTCAAAGGAATCAATGGGGTAATCAAATACATAGCAGAATTTGAAGAAAAAAGAGAGGAACTTCCTTACGAAATTGATGGCATGGTGGTGAAGGTAAACGACTTGCAACTACAGGAGAAATTGGGTATGACTTCACATCATCCTCGATGGGCAATTGCCTTTAAATTTAAAGCAAGACAGGGGACTAGTAAATTACTATCCGTAGAATTTCAGGTTGGTAGAACAGGTGCTGTAACGCCTGTTGCTAAGATAGTGCCTGTAATGGTAGGCGGGGTAACGGTTAGCAGTATTTCTATTCACAATGAAGAATACATTAAGGAAAAAGACTTGATGCTCGGAGATACTATATTAATAGAACGCAGTGGTGATGTAATTCCTCAAATAGTAAAATCCTTTGCCGAATTAAGAACAGGCGATGAAACGAATATTCAGTTTCCAAAAAATTGTCCTGTATGTGATCACGAACTTTTTAAACCAGCAGAAGAAGCGGTTTGGCGATGTATCAATATCAGTTGTACAGCCCAGGTGGTAGAGAGAATCATTCATTTTGTGAGCAAGGATGCAATGGATATTAAAAGTTTTGGTGAAGCCAATGTTAGAAAATTCTATGACATTGGATTACTAAAAGGTATTCCAGACATTTACCGATTAGATTTTGGCAAGATTGGTCAGCTAGAAGGCTTTGGTAAAAAATCTATTGATAATTTACAGACAGCGATTGAGCTATCTAAATCACAGCCTTTGCATCGTTTGATCTTTGGACTAGGCATAAGGTATGTTGGAGAAACCACCGCTAAAACTCTTGCTAATGCGGTTACTCACCTTTTTGACTTTACCAACCTTAGCGAGGAGCAGTTAATCCAATTGGAAGATGTGGGAACAAAGGTGGCAGGAAGTATTCACCGCTTTTTTAAAGATGAAGTAAACCTTTTGATGTTACAAGAACTTGAAGGGCTGGGTATTTCACTGAAAAATCAAAAAAAGCAAGTAGCTGAAAATGATACACTTGCAGGGCAAACATTTTTATTCACGGGTAGTTTGATGAAATTAAAGAGAAGTGATGCAGAGGAAATGGTAGAACAAAATGGAGGAAAAATAGTAAGTGGCGTTAGCAGCAAATTAAATTATCTAGTGGTAGGTGAAGAGGCAGGAAGCAAACTTGAAAAAGCAAAAAAAATTCAATCTATCAAAATAATAAATGAGGAAGATTTTATAAAAATGCTTTCTAAATAGTCCTTTTTTTGTTATATTTAAAGGTGTTGCTTTCAACCTACAATACTCCTCCCCTTCAATTATTCCTTACAGCAGAGCATCCCTTTAAATTACTCGATATGATAAAAAGTATTCAGGGCGAAAAATGGAAGCAACTGTATTTTGTAGGTAACCGATTCCTTACTAGAAAATATGCCGTTTCATCCATTGGCAGAGCGGCTAGCTACTCTGCCGACCTGCAGGATGATGGAAAAATATTAAACGGATCTGTCACTTCTGGTTATCGAACATTGAACCTACATTTAGAAAATAGTAATGGGACAATTTATTTACATAGAGAAATTGCAAAAAAATTTTGTAAAAAGCCATCCCAAAAATATAATTATGTCATTCACCTCAATCATAAAAAAAATGACAACGACTTTAAAAATCTAAGGTGGGCTACCCTAGAAGAAGTGGGAATTCATCAACAAGAAAGTCCTGAGAAAATTGCCTACAAATCACGCCAGGCTAATAAAACGGTCGGCTTGAAACTGACTATTGCTCAAGTAAGACAGATTAAAGAAACCATTAATAATCCGAGACGAAAACTTACTTACAAGCAATTGGCCATAAAATATGATGTAAGTGAAATGACAGTGTATCGAATCAAGAGTGGAGAGAATTGGAGAAGGGTTAAATAAAAAATTATATAAAAAGGAATTGGTCATATGATACAATTCCTCTTTTTTTGCTCTTAGATCAATAAAAATATTCCATATGCCAACCAAAAATTCCTTGCAGTTTTTAAAAGACTTAGCAAAGAACAATAATAAACCATGGTTTGATATCAATCGCTCAAGATACGAAGTAGCAAAAGCAGATATTCAATCAATGGTAGCAGAATTAATACCCAGTATTTCTGTATTCGATCCTCCTATTGGAAATCTAGCAGTGAAAGAATGTACTTTCAGAATTAATCGAGATGTACGTTTCAGCAAAAATAAAAGTCCTTACAAAATTAATATGTCTGCCTATTTCAGCCAAGGTGGAAAAAAGGCTTCTGTAGCGGGTTATTACTTTCACTTTGAACCTGGAAAAAGTTATGCAGCTGGTGGCTTTTATAGTCCGCAAGCAGAGGAGCTTTCAAAAATCAGACAGGAAATTGATTATAGTTTAGATGATTGGAAAAAAATTCTTTCCCAAAAGAAATTCAAAAAATATTTTCCGGATGGAGTAGACGGAATTGAGTCACTGGTGAGACCTCCCAAAGGTTACGATGAAAGTAATCCTGCCATTCACTACCTAAAAATGAAACATTTTATAGTCAGCAAACCTTTTACTGATGCAGAAGTACAAAGTAAAACACTGGTTAAAGATTTAGCGGAGACATTTAGTATAATGAAGCCAATGATTGATTTTTTGAATAGAGCGGTTGAATAGAGTGAGTTAAAAAAAGAGTGGCCAGAGATAAAAATCTCCGGCCTTGCTTACCTCTGAAACTATAAGAAAAAAAGGTTACTGCTCTATTTTGCAAATAAAATAATTACAAATAATCAATCAAAAAATCAGAAAAGAATTGGAGAAGGCTTTCATTGAGATAGAAGAAAATGATATAACCGAGTAGCCAGTAAATATACAATTTAAAATTCCATTTATATGCTATTTTTAAATAATATATAAAAATAAAATTAACTCTCTTCGTTTGGCTAATCTTACCTTTTTCTCCCCCATACAATCCTCCTTTCAAAAGAAATAATCATCCAAAAGGAGGTCCACTTTTGACTGATTCAAATAGCCAATCAATTAGTTTCTAAGGCTAAGCCATCAAAAAAGCCGACCTTTAACACCGCAATGGAAAAGTCAAACTTTATAGATTACATCAGAATTTTTTGTCGTAGTGGCCATGGAGGTGCTGGTAGTAGGCATTTTATGCGTACTAAATACAATGCCATGGCTGGGCCAGATGGGGGTGATGGAGGACGTGGTGCTCATATTATTTTAAGGGGTAGCACCCAACTGTGGACACTTTTACACCTTCGCTATTATAAGAATGTATTGGCTGAAGATGGAGAAGGTGGCAATAAAAATAATAGTACTGGTAAATTTGGAAAGGACATTATCATTGAAGTACCCTTAGGCACCATTGCCAGGGATGAAATAACAGGAAAAATAGAAGCTGAAATATTAGAAGACGGACAAGAGATTATTTTAGTAAAGGGTGGCCGAGGAGGATTGGGTAATAGCAATTTCAAAACCGCTACTAATCAAGCTCCTGAATATGCGCAACCGGGTGAACCAGGTACTGAAGGTTGGAAAGTATTGGAGTTGAAAGTATTAGCCGATGTGGGTCTAGTTGGTTTTCCGAATGCAGGTAAATCAACCTTGCTTTCTGTTATTACCGCAGCTAAACCAAAAATTGCAGATTACGCATTTACCACATTGGTTCCTCAACTAGGTATGGTAGATTATCGAGATGGCAAAAGCTTTTGCATCGCGGATCTTCCCGGCATCATTGAAGGTGCTGCTGAAGGTAAAGGATTAGGACATCGTTTTTTAAGACATATAGAACGCAATTCAATTTTACTCTTTTTAATTCCCGCCGATTGTGCTGATCACAAAAAAGAATTTGAAATTTTAGTGAATGAATTAAAAGAGTATAATGCAGAAATGCTACAAAAGGATTTTGTAATCGCTATCAGCAAAAACGATATGCTAGATGATGAATTAAGAATAGCAATTACAAAAGAATTACCTAAAAAAATTCCTCATATTTTTATTTCTTCTGTCACAGGACAAGGACTTCCAGAGTTGAAAGACCTGTTGTGGAAAACGCTAAACGCGCCGCCAAAAGAAAATTAAAACTAAATCATACCAACGCTACTTAACAGGTAGCGTTTTTTGTCCTTTAAATATTTAAAGGATAGATAATTACACCCGTTTACAAAACTTACTCATTGAAAAGAATGGCAATTCATTTACAATAATGTAATTTGCTAATTCATAAAAAGATGATCCTATGTTTAAGAGCAAAATTGCCGGTATTGGAAAGTATATTCCAGCAAATACCATGACCAATGAAGATCTAAAAAAATATATGGATACCAGTGACGAGTGGATCCAAGAGCGAACAGGTATTCAAGAAAGGCATTATGCGCACCGAACGGAAGAAACGACGACGACTATGGGAGTGGAAGCCGCCAAGATAGCAATTGAAAGAGCCGGCACTACTGCTAAAGAAATTGACTTTATAATTTTTGCAACCCTTAGTCCCGATTACTATTTTCCTGGATGCGGCGTATTAGTTCAAAGAGCTTTAGCGATGAATGAAATTGGCGCCCTAGATATTCGAAATCAGTGTAGTGGATTCGTTTATGCCTTATCGATAGCCGATCAATTTATACAAACAGGAATGTACAAAAACATTCTAGTGATAGGTAGTGAAAAACATTCTTTTGGATTAGACTTCTCCACGAGAGGAAGAAATATTTCAGTAATTTTTGGAGATGGTGCGGGTGCCGTTGTACTTCAACCCACTCAAAAAGCAAATCAAGGAATATTGAGTACCCATCTTCATAGCGATGGAGCGAGTGCAGAATTATTAGCGATGTATAATCCGGGTACCCATGCTAATCACTGGGTGAAAGAAAAATTAGCAACTTATAACGAGAGTGAAATTGGAGATATGTTCATGACAAAGGAGATGATTGATCAAGCTCAAAATTTTCCTTACATGGATGGACCTGCCGTATTTAAAAAAGCAATCGTTAAATTTCCGGAGGTGATTATAGAAGCCCTAACTGCCAATGGGCTTACTACTGCCGATCTAAATCTTTTAATTCCTCATCAGGCCAATTTGCGCATCAGTCAATTTGTACAACAAAAACTAGCACTGCAGGATCACCAGGTTTTCAATAATATTCAACAATATGGAAATACCACAGCAGCATCTATTCCGATTGCTCTTTGTGAAGCTTGGGAACAAGGAAAAATTAAAGAAGACGACTTAGTTTGTTTAGCTGCATTTGGCAGTGGATTTACCTGGGCAAGTGCATTGATTAAATGGTAAGGGTTATTTAATATAGCACTACTAGTTATTTAAAAAGTAATTCCAACATTGCGCTAACTTTGCAAGCAATAATCAGTAATGAATCGAAGAATCATTTATTTCATCAACCCTATTTCAGGTACCAGTGGAAAGAATACTTTAATAAAAAAAATTGAAGTGAAAACTTCTCTTCAAGGTATACCATTTGAAATACTATATACCAACGCTGAGG
This sequence comes from Ferruginibacter sp., assembly GCA_030831945.1. GTDB lineage: Bacteria > Bacteroidota > Bacteroidia > Chitinophagales > Chitinophagaceae > Ferruginibacter. Next base: position 47,492 of record JAURKC010000020.1, on the reverse strand, counting down.
GTGATTATCAATTTTTGAAAGAAAAAGTACTTCGAGAACAAATAACTGATATTGTAATCTGTGGCGGCGATGGCACCGTTAGTAAGATAGCTGGATCATTACTAAATGAAAAGGTTCACATTGGAATTATCCCGATGGGCTCAGGTAATGGATTGGCTTTAGCTGCAAAAATTCCTACAAAAATAGACGCTGCACTAGATATTATTTTTAAGGGCAATGCAGCCTTTGTCGATTCCTTTACTATTAATGACAGTTTCAGTTGTATGCTCTGCGGACTTGGATTTGATGCCCAGGTAGCACATGATTTTTCAAAAGAAACCACCAGAGGATTGGTTACCTATATCAAGCAAACAATAATTAATTTTATTAGAATGCGGCCATTCAATTTTGAAATAAAGTATGGCGAAAAATCGATTCATACTGCTGCCTTTTTCATCAGTATAGCCAACAGTAATCAATTTGGTAATCAATTTACCATTGCACCAAAAGCAAGCTTATCGGATGGATTACTTGATATTGTAATCGTTAAAAAAATGCCCAAGTATAGATTTCTTTGGTCCGTATTAAAACAAGTGCTTAATGGCAAACTAAATGACTACGACGAGAGTTCCTTTCATAAAGAAGAAGTAAGCTATTTTCAAACCGATCGGCTAATGATACAAAACCGAGATTTGGCTCCTCTCCACATAGATGGTGATCCTTCCAGCACTTCGAGTGAATTTAAAATAGCAATAATTCCCAATGCTTTCAAATTGTTACAACCGGCTGTTTAGTTTCAATTTATAATACCCAAAACTTTTATCACCAGGAATCAAAAAAATAGAAGGGTTTTATTTTCCAATCAATGACAAAAGCGATTGCAATACTTTTTGATTAGCTGCTGAATGAAAAGAATTGATTACATCTCTTTTTTCAGAAGCCGTTAAATGAAAATTAAGCGCAGCACCTTGATTATCTTTTTTGGGGATATAGGTAAAAGTAAGTCGATGAAGTTGATCCCCCAATGAAGTTTGCAAATAATTAAATTCATCGGACTGATTGAAATCTTGAAAATTATGCCAGCTATGTTCCAAGATGGTGGATGGTCTTGTAATCATATCCACCATTGATCCCGCTTCATTGATTTGCTGCCCTTCATCTACCCCCCGATCTCTTATTTGCAATATGATGATGTTAGAAGTATTATTGATGAGCCACTCTCTGAAATTATCAATAAACCGAAAGGAGGTTTCTTGTCCAAAATTATCTTTTATTCCTGCATCCATTACATCAATCACTGGATTGGTAGGCAACCAAACATTGGGTAATACGTAAGGAAAGGTAGCATTCATTCTTAACGCTGTCAGCAAGCGAATATTGCCAGGGTCTTGTCTAGAAAATAAGGAAGCAAAATCTACTGCATCTGGATGATGAGACTTAACAGCTGAAAATGCAGGTGGCTTCATCATAAAACTTAGCGGCTGACTACCAATCATCATTTTCCTGCCGTCAACCGTAATGACTGAATTAAGTATAATCATCGGAATATTCGCTGCTTTTTCATCTACTGTATACTCTCTTAACTGCTTATTCAAAATACCGCCTGTATTGATATTTAACTTTTCTTCAAACGCATATCCACGATCTTTTACATACTCATAGGGCCCGATAGAAAATTTTTGGGAGGGTGCAAATAGATCCCGACTCACCATCGATGAAAAAATTGGATTTAATAAATCTTCTGTAACGTTTTCAGTGAATTCCGCAGATTGTAAATTAATTGTTTTGGATTTCTTTTTTTGCGCATATAATTCCCTGAAATAAGCTGCAGATAACATGCCCCCACTCGCCCCACTAATTAAAAATGTTTGCTTCATTAAATTACCATTGGTAATACTATCTAATTGTTGTAAGGCGTTCATAACAAAGGTGGCACTTCTTAGTCCGCCACCACTTACATTCATAAAAATGATAGGAGGTTTTTCAGTATATTGATTACGCTTCCAATTTTCCAAAATGGTAATCATGTTTGCCTTGTCGCGACTGATTATTTCAGGTGTACACAATTGTTGAAGTGATTGCTTGTTGTAATTGGGGCGCAAGGTGTTTTCACTATAATTGAGTCCATAGGCTTTATTGCGAGGATTAATAATTTCATTTGTAAAAAGAAAATTTAAAACTACAATAAGCGCAATCAAAAATAATATACTCCAGCTCTGCAAAAAATAAGTAAGTGCTCCAATTACGGCAATCATAATTGCAAAAAATATAAAAATACTAGCTGCAGCAGGAGCTTGAAAAAATTTGATATCTAAAAAAAATCCTACTGTTATTAAAAAGATAAAGGCTATAATGATTGCCAGCATTGCTGCAAAATGATGGCGTTTAAAAATAGTATCCAATAACTGCTGACTATAATGAAACACAGGCCTTACTTTACTAAATTTAAAACGACTAGAAATAAAATAAGACACCTTAAGCCCAAATTCGTCTGGCTGGGCTTGCAGCGAAGGATGATAAGATTTTATAAACTCATTAGGATTCGAAATTACTGGAGCAATCGTTCGAAGAATAGTTCTATCCGCACTGAAAAAGAATGCAAAAGAAAAAGCAATACATAGAATTAATCCTACTGAAAACCCAATTACTAAAAACGCTACCTCAGCAACGCCCATTAGCTCCTTATTTAAATTAAAATGAACTGCTTTAAAAATATAAAAGAATAAAAAAAGTAAAGGAAGCAAGGAGTTATTAATACAATACTTTAGAAACGGTTTAGAAGTAGTGGCCAAAAATTTAAACCTTTTAGTATGTAAAATGAAAGTAGTGATATTCCAACTCATAAAAAATACGCCCATGGTAATCCCTACCAATCCGGTACTTAAGTAATTTACCTTGCCCATATATTCAGGAACAAAAAATAAGGAGTCGGCACCAAAATTTTTAAGTAAGCCGCTGTTGATAGTGCTGGCTAAAATTGCCCAGATGACTAATAATATTTGATACTTGCGAAAATGTAATAGTAGCAGCTGAATGGGAAAAGAATAATAAATATTTATAAGTAACCGGCGCATTTATATCGTTTTACTAAATATACAACGCTAAAAATAGGCTTTTAATATGGAGCTTAACAAAAAGACGCTACTTGGCTGGACTTGGTCTAACAAGGTACAATAAGCCTACCACCACCATTACTAACAACATAGCCGTAAATTGATGCATCACTCCTAACCAAACTAGGCGATTAGGATAAGTAGCATTAATTACCGTTACTATTCCAAGTATCACCTGAGCGCAAACTAAGAACAGTATTGAACTCCTCAGTTTGGAAAAAAGACGATTGCCGTTTACTAAACGAGCCTTCCAAAACCAACTGATAATTAAACCGAATAAAATATAGGCTAAGCCTCGGTGAATAAAATGAATAGTGATTGGATTGTAAGCAAAGTTTTTTACCAACGGCATTGATTCAAACAAGTTGGCAGGAATCAATTTTCCATTGATATCAGGCCAAGTAGGTGCTAATTCCCCCGCCTTTAGCCCTGCCATAAAAGCGCCATAGATCAATTGAAAAAAGAGAATTAATAAAATGGATAATAATAAAGTTCGTAAAGATGTATTGATAACTTTTTGTTGGGGTGCAACAATAAATTTTAAGGCAAACCATGCAGTATAGCTCAATAAACCAATGGCGGTAATAAAATGCGTTGCTAATTCAACATGGCCAACAAAATATTTTTCAGGTACCAATCCACTTTTTACCATCATCCAACCAATAGCTCCTTGCAGCCCCCCCAATAAAAAAAGTGTCACCATGGGTAGCACCATTTCTTTATTAAATTTCTTTTTCAACAAGAAATAAATAAATCCGAAAAGAAAAACTATTCCCATCATTCTGGCCCAAACGCGATGAAACCATTCCCAGAAAAAAATAGATTTAAATTCTGCTAAAGTAAAATTTTGATGAACGTATTTAAATTGATCTGTTCCTTTATACTTATCAAACTCCGCTTGCCAAGCAATTGAATCCAAAGGAGGTAGTGTGCCAGTAACTGGTTTCCATTCAGTAATAGAAAGACCCGATTCAGTTAAACGAGTGATACCACCAAGCATAATCTGAATGATTATCATCCCAACTCCAATTAATAACCAAATAGCTACCGCCTTAGAAGGGGCATTATTGATACCGTCATTTTTTAAATTAGTATTCATATTGGATACAAATTTAGCTCAGTAATGGTTGATTCTCCTCAATCGATCGTAATTTTAATTACACTTCATTTTTTTTAACCATATGTTGCTCTCTTACTTTCAAAATTTAGTACCTGAAGCCGGGTTAGACGAAGCCGGTAGAGGTTGCTATGCCGGACCAGTATTTGCTGCAGCTGTTATTTTACCTCCAGATTTCCATCATCCGCTATTGAATGACAGTAAGCAACTAAAGGAGAAGCAACGGGATTTACTAAGGCCGATCATAGAAAAGGAAAGTGTTGCATTTGCAGTGTCTTCGATTGACAATAATGAAATAGATGTGATCAATATTTTGCAGGCTTCTTACAAAGCCATGCACCTTTCCATTAATAAATTATCTGTAAAGCCAGGTCAGCTGCTCATTGATGGTAATCGATTTAAACCATATAAAAAAATCCCTTATCAATGCATTATTAAAGGAGATGGAAAATATACATCGATTGCTGCTGCAAGTATTTTAGCAAAAACCTATAGGGATGAATATATGCAAAAGCTTCACCTAGAATTCCCACATTATGGCTGGAATAAAAATAAGGCCTATGGAACTGCCAGCCATCGAAAGGCAATTGAAAAATATGGGCTTTGCAAATACCATCGAATTAGTTTCAATATAAATCCTATTAGTTGTTAATTATTTAATCCTCAAAAAGGCGTAACCGCCTATTTGGTTGAGCTTTTAATCAAAATTGATCGATGAAGAACTACTACTAGATAATCAGTCAAACGATAGATAACCTTGCAATTCGTCTTGCTTTTATTGAAATTTAAGTTATTTAGTTCTAAGATTTCCTTTGGAATAGAGTGCTTTTACTTTTTTGCCTTGATGCAAAAAAGTAACAAAAAAAATCAATCCTGCGAATAAAAAGGCTGAAATAATAAATATCAGCCTAAAATCAAGGAACTCGCGGGTAGAGTAAGTTGCTTTAAAGGACCTGCTCGCTCAAACAGCCTTGATTTTTTAACGGCTGATAGTTAATATTTCTAGCACTTTTTATTCGAGGGCGTCAAACAAAGGATCGACTATCTATTATTACGAAATTAAAAGACTGTGTTACCTTAAAGGGAGTGCCGCCGCGGTTGATTAATTTTTTTAACGGCCAATATTTAATATTTCTAGCACTTTTTTATTCGAGGACGTTAGTGAATGTGCGTCGACTATATGTTAAGACTAAAGTAAAAAACAGCGATACTTTAAAGGGAGTGATTTTTTAACGGCTGATATTTGACATATATGGCACTTTTTATTCGAGGGCGTTCAAACTACTGTTAGTTCAAATTGCCTTACCGGACTTTTTGAGGGTAAATAATTATTAGCTCAAATAAATTTAAAAAGCACGCTGATGCTTTTTAAATTATCCAATCCAATCACCCAGGCCTTGTCGCAGAATAGTCCAATCATCGGTAGTACAATCAACCATTGTGGAGGGGGTCATTCCTCCGATACCCCCATCAATTACAAAGTCTACCAAGTTTTCAAATTTTTTATAAATAATCTCGGGGTCCGTATAATCTTCTACCATTTCGCCAGGCAAAGAGGTGCTTAAAATGGGATTACCGAGGCCTGATAAAATTTGTTGGCAGATAATATTATCGGGTACGCGTAGTCCGATAGTACTTTTTTTGCTCTGCAATATTTTTGGCACTTGCTTACTGGCAGGCAAAATAAATGTATAAGGACCTGGTAAATAATTTTTCAACATTCTATAAAGTGGCGTATCTATACTTTTAGTGTACTCACTTAAATGACTCAAATCGCTACAGATAAAAGATAGCTGAGCCTTTTGAGGATCAATATTTTTTATTTGACAAATTTTTTCAATCGCCTTCGGTTGCTTGATATCACAGCCAAGGCCATAAATAGTATCCGTTGGGTAAATGATTACTCCCCCATCTTGTAAACATTCGATCACCTGATGTATCAATCTAGGCTGAGGATTTTGGGGATGTATTGATAATAGCATATTTTATTTATTGAGCTGCTTCACTGGAGCAACCATTCAATTTATTGAAGGATAGTTTTAAATTTATCCTTCTCTCTAAGTAAGGTAAACAACTTGTAGTAAGAATGATGATTATTTTCCAAATAAACCCAGAGAATTGAGCTACTTAATTTACCGACTAGGTTTTGGGTAAAATAAACCGAAAATTAATATTACTCAGCCGTTTTATAAGTAATGTAAAAATTAAAAATGAAGGTTTTTAACAGAAAAATGCAGCTGAGATACATTTAACAAAGGGTAAAACACTACTTTTGCAGCAACTTTTAATCACTCCACGTGGCTTTTCACGTTGGTTCAATAAAACCATATCATTATGTCTTTAATCTCAGTAGGAACCATGGCTTTTGATGCCATTGAAACACCTTTCGGAAAAGTAAATCAAATAGTGGGTGGCTCCGGAACTTATGTAGCCTATGCAGCCAGCAATTTTATTAGTTCCATCAAGCAAATCTCTATTGTTGGATTCGATTTTCCAGAAGAAGAAATGGCGGAGCTTAGAAAAAGAGGAGTAGATCTTGAAGGGGTGGAAGTTGTTCCCGATAAAAAATCATTTTTCTGGAGTGGTAAATACCATCTTGATATGAATAATCGCGATACACTCGTAACCGATTTGAATGTATTAGCAGATTTTAATCCAATCGTACCAGAAAGCTATCAAGGTGCTGAATTTTTAATGCTCGGCAACTTGGCTCCTAATCTTCAATTAAGTATTATCAATCAATTGAAAGTAAGGCCCAAATTAATTGTAATGGATACCATGAATTTTTGGATGGATATTGCAATGAGTGATTTGGAGGCGGTATTAAAAAAAGTAGATGTATTAATGATCAATGATGGAGAAGCAAGACAATTAAGCGGTCAATTTTCTTTAGTAAAAGCTGCGAAAACTATTCTTGAAATGGGGCCTAAATTTTTAGTTATTAAAAAGGGAGAGCACGGTGCATTGTTATTTCATGGAGACCATGTGTTTTATGCGCCCGCATTACCACTAGAAGAGGTGTTTGATCCGACTGGTGCAGGCGACACTTTTGCTGGAGGATTTATTGGATACCTTGCAAAAACAAAAGATATCAGTTTTGAGAATATGAAGACTGCCATTATTGTGGGAAGTGCATTGGCAAGTTTTTGTGTAGAAAAATTTGGTCCTAATAGAATGAAAGAAATTTCAAAGGCAGATATTGCCCAAAGGCTAAAAGAGTTTGTTCAGCTAGTAAATTTTGAAATAGATTTAGTATAAGCATCCTCAATCAATATCATTAACCGAAGTATTAACCACTTCGGTTTTTTATTGAAATGAATAGTAAAAATTAGCAATCGTTTTTATAAATTTTTAATTACTTGATCAATTTTTATAGCGTTTTTTTATCTTTATATTCGAGGAGCGTTAAAAATTAAAAAGTAGGTTTACGTATAGAATTAAATTTTCAGTATATGTTAGAAGTAATTGCCCTTTATTTTCTTTGTAAAAAAAATGGACTACTCGCTAGTCAGAAAGGGCTTAATCCCCGTCCATGGAAATGGTACACGGTATTAGCTTGGATTGTTACTGAAATAATTGGCGTGATAATGGGGATTATATTTTATGGAGAAACCAATATACTGGGAGTAATGTCGTTGGGAATAATAAGTGCGTTTGGGGGATATTTGATCATTAAATATATACTAGAGAAAAAGCCTGATTTAAATTCGGATGATATGGATCAAAACAGCGTAGATGATCTTCATCCTCCTAGAAATTAACCTATTTTCTACAAGAAAATTTAAATCTAGCGTAATACAGATTGAACATTAAGGCTGAAATAAATTGAATACCTATAGCTGACTGTTATGATAGAAAAAAAACTTCCCTTTAAAATTACCCTACTGCTGTTCTTTGCTATTTTTTTTAAAAATCTGCAAGCACAAAAAATTGATTCTCTATTAGACATATTGGATACTAAATATGTGCAAGAGAAAATTCACCTCCAGATGGATAAGGCTTTTTACAATGCAGGAGAAACTATTTGGTTTAAAGCCTATCTAAGTGCAGACAACCTTCCAGGTCCAATCAGTAAGACCCTTTTTGCAGAGTTATTAGATGAAAAGGGGATGCTATTGCAACAAAAAATGTTACCCATCATACAATCAGGCGCATCTTCTAACTTCGATTTGCCAGATTCAGTCAGCTACACTAAGTTATACATTCGGGCCTACACAACATGGATGCTTAATTTTGATTCTTCCCTTTTGTATTTTAAACCTATACAAATTATACCAAATAAAATATTGGTTAAAAAAGCAGCTACCCCTGTAAGTTATAGTATTCAATTTTTTCCAGAAGGTGGAGACTTACTCACTGATATTTCTTCAAGAGTAGCTTTTAAAGCTACCGATAACCAGGGAACACCCTTTGAAGTAAAAGGGGATATAATAGACAGTAAAGGAAAAAAAATAACTTCCTTTTCGTCTATACATGATGGTATGGGCTACCTAACGCTTAAACCCATAGCAAAAGAAAAATACCGTGCTGTTTGGAAAGATAAAAAAGGATTGCAGCATGAAAACCTTTTGCCAGAGGCAAATAAAACAGGAATTGTACTCAGCACCGATCTAAGCGACTATGGATTAAGTTATACAATTAAAAGACCTGATAGTGTAGACGCTGTTTATTCCAGCTACCAAGTAGAAGCTCAAATGCATCAACGATTGGTATATAGTGCCAAAGTGAATATGACTAAAAGGACGAGTGTTACTGCAAAAATTGAAACAGACAGTTTACCCAATGGAGTTTTACAACTAACCATATTTAACGCTGCCCTTCAACCGATTGCTGAACGCCTTGTTTTTATTAACCACAATGATTACTATTTCATTACTGATATACATTCTGCTGATAAAAGCCTCGCCAAACGTGGCCGCAATTCAATTCAAATTGATGTAGGTGATAGCTTGATTTCTAATTTATCTATTTCCATTACAGATGCAGAACTTAATCCAATTTCTAAAAATGAAGAGAGCATTTATTCGAATTTATTATTAAGCAGCGACTTAAAAGGATATGTTTATAATTCAGCCTATTATTTTTCAGGAGAAGCAGATTCTGTTAAGCAGCATCTTGATTTAGTAATGATGACCAATGGTTGGAGAAGATTTAAGTGGGTAGATATTTTATCAGGCAATTGGCCTAAAATTAAATTCATTCCAGAAGATCGACTTTTCATTAAAGGACAAATTTTAGGGCTATCCAAATCAATGCTATTTCAAAAAGAATTAACAGGTATATTAAAGACAAAAAATGGCGGCTCCAATATTTTCAGTATGCCAGTGAGCAGTCAAGGTGAGTTTTCACGTGAAGGACTTTACTTTTTTGATACCGCCAAATTATACTATCAACTCAATAACGATAAGGACAAAACGCTGACAAATATTGCAAGTTTTGCATTTAAAAACAATATTATAAAATCACCTTTGCGGCCGATCTCATTGCTTACTGGTTTGTATTTACCTGAAAAAGTAGATAGCGCTGTTTTGCAAAAAAGTAGTTCTATGGCCAACCTACTTCGTGATCAAAATGAAAGAAACAAAATAAGAACACTTGATAATATTGTGATTAAAAGTTTCCAAAAATCAGCTAATCAAAAATTAGACGAGGAGTATACCTCTGGATTTTTTGCAGGTGGAGACGGCTATGTTTTTTCAACCGAAAATGACGCTTTTGCTATGACAGCAAGCAGTGTATTAGCCTATTTACAAGGTAAGGTGCCTGGTTTACAAATTAATACGGCCGGCGAAGGAAGTGCTATCTGGAGAGGAAGTCCTACCAGTTTTTTCGTCAATGAAATGACGACTGATTTATCAAGAGTTCAAGTCATCAACATGAACGATGTAGCAATGATCAAAATTTTTAGGCCGCCGTTTTATGGTGCAGTTGGCGGAGGTACTGGAGGTGCCATTGCGATTTATACTAAAAAAGGAGGAAGTGATTTTTCCCAACTGAAAGGCTTAGCAGTTACTACTATTAATGGTTATTCTGTTATTAAGCAGTTTTATTCTCCGGACTACGAAAAAAAGCCTGAGACGGATGTCAACGATTACAGAGCTACCCTATATTGGAATCCAAATTTACACTTTGATAAAAATACTAGAAGAGTAACCGTTCCATTTTATAATAGTGATTTTTGTAAAAAATTTAGAGTAACTGTTGAGGGAATTAATGAAGTTGGACAATTAACAAGAGAGGAAAAAATTATTCAATAAATTTTTTCCTCTGCCTCACTTATTTTCAAAAGTTGGCTATCAGCATAGTTAAATTTAACGCTAAGAGTTATCTTATTCTATGCTTCAATTCCTTCGATCGATAATAAAAAAGCGTATTCCCTAGCCTTATCAGTTAAAGGTTTATATCTGCCAGAAGCGCCGCCATGACCAGCTTCCATATCTGTATGCATCAATAATAAATTATCTCCAGTTTTCATTGCACGGATTTTTGCCACCCATTTAGCAGGTTCAAAATACTGTACTTGACTGTCGTGTAAACCAGTAATTACCATCATGTGAGGATAATTATGATGGGCAATATTATCATAAGGAGAATAGGATTTCATATAGTCGTAGCTTTCTTTATCTGCTGGATTACCCCATTCATCGTATTCATTAGTAGTGAGTGGGATAGATGCATCACTCATGGTAGTAACCACATCCACAAAAGGTACAGCAGCAATTATACCTTTCCAAAGATCAGGACACAGGTTTATAATAGCGCCCATTAATAATCCTCCTGCACTCCCCCCATTTGCATAGAGATGATTGGTAGAAGAATATTGATTAGTGATCAAAAATTCTGCGCAGTTGATAAAATCAGTAAATGTATTTTTCTTATTCATCATCTTACCTTCTTCATACCAGTATCTTCCTAGCTCCTGACCTCCACGAATATGAGCAATAGCAAATGCAAAACCCCTGTTTAATAAACTTAATCGAACGTTACTGAAAGAAGCATCCATGCTAATTCCATAGGATCCATAAGCATACAATAATAAAGGAGCATGTCCATCTTTAATAAATCCCTTTTTAAAAACAATAGAAATAGGAATTTGAGTTCCATCAGTTGCAGTAGCAAACAATCTTTCTGTTTCAAATTGGTTTGGATCAAAGCCCCCTAAGACCTCCTGCTGCTTCATCAGTTTTTTCTCTTTGGTCACCATATTGTAATCAAACACTGAATGGGGAGTAGTTAAAGACGTATAATTAAAACGAAGAGTAGCTGAATGATATTCAGGATTAGAGCCAATACCCGCTACATAGGTGGGCTCATCAAATGCTAAAAAATGACTCTCCTGATTGAGTGTATTCAATATATGAATTTGAGTGAGTCCATTTTTTCTTTCATTAATTGCAATAAAATTTTTGAACAATTCAAAGCCTGAAAGGAGCACCTCTTTCTGATGAGCAATCAATTCCTTCCAATAATTTATTCCAGTATTATTTTCAGAACAGGTAACCAGCTTAAAATTTTTAGCTTCGTGATTCGTGCGGATATAGAAACTATCATTTGCATGATCTATACTATAAATCACCTCCTTCATCCGAGCTTGAAAAACAACCAATGGATCTGTAGGACGATCAGCATTTAGCCAACTCACTTCTGATGACAAGGTAGCTTTTGAAACCACCGTAATATATTTTTCTGATTTTGTTTTCCCTACACCGATATAATTGGAGGGATCTTTTTCTTGATACACCAACTGATCTTCTACTTGAGGAGTTCCTAGCAGATGACGCATAATTTTTTCGGATAAAAGAGTCACTGGATTTTTGGCAGTATAAAAAATCGTTTGGTTATCGTTCGCCCAGATAGGCCCACCCTCTGTTCCAGTAATGTTGTCAGTATGCGTTTCGCCTGTTAAAAGATTTTTTATATAAATCGTATACTCTCTTCTAGATAAAGTATCCACTCCATAAGCAAGTAAATTATTATTGGGACTAATAGAAAATCCAATAGCTGAAAAATAAGAATACCCTTCTGCCATCGCATTTACATCGAGTAAAATTTCTTCTTTTGCTTCCAAGCTTTCCTTTTTTCTGCAGTAGACAAAATAATCTTTTCCAGGTACTTGCCGAGAATAATAAAAATAACCTCTTTTATACACAGGTACAGATTCATCTTCTTCTTTTATTCTGGCTTTCATTTCATTATACAAATTATCCTGCAAGGACAATGTACCTTCCATCATTGCATCATAGTAGGCATTTTCAGCAGTAAGATAAGCCACCACCTTTTCACTATCAGGTCCTTTCTTAAAATAATCATTTAGCCAATAATAATTATCTATTCTGCTATCATTATGCGCAATCAATTCTTTCGGTTGAATAGCACAAACGGGTGGTACTAAATTTTGTGGCCACTGGTAAATATTTTTTTTCACTCTATGTTGATTGATAATTTTGAGGTAATAAATTAATTCAAAGGTTTTTAAAAAATTATTAAAATGAATTTCTTCTTACTAACACGATCTCATTTTTGAATTGTTTCTTGATCCCTTTTAAATTAAAAATTTCGGTAAAGATAATATAGACTCCCACTGCAAGGGGCTGATTTTTTTCTTGGAGCCCATCCCAACGAAAACTACCTGTAGTACCACATAATGCATTTTTCTGCAGGTATCGAACTGGCCTACCCATTGAATTAAAAATAGTAATATTAGCAATATAGCCAGGCGCCGGAAAATGATAATCCAATGTTACAAAGTCATCCTGACCATCATTATCGGGTGAAAAGATTTCTGGAGATAGCCTTATCTCCTCAGTCAATCCTTCAGTGAGGTGATACTGGGAATTTTTGTAGGTAGGAGTGCCATAACCCACTGCAGTTGCTGCAGAATGCCAATTTTCAGCAGATTGAGTAACCGCATTATAATTCACTCTTTCCAATGCAACGCCTTCAAAATGATCGATGAGTTTAAAATGCCATTTTTCATTGTAGGTTAATTCATCCGTAATTTCACCCTGAGCATTCAAAATAATAGCAGTTCCCTTATCATCATTAAAAGAAGGCATTGATTCTATCACAATAAAGGCTTCCTTGTTTATAATTCTATAATTTGCATTAACGATTGCAGCACTTGCTGTAATGACTCTAAACTCTTGAGGAAAAATCAAATTGCTTTCAGTACTTAGTTGTACCAGATTACCTATTGCACCGGTAGTATTTCTGTTAGCAATATAGAGTTGTCGAAGATCCAAAATTTTATTGCTGCGATTGTATATCTCTACATAATCTGTTGCAGCGGGTGTTGGATTAAACAAAATTTCATTGAGTATTACATCACTCTTCAATACCTGCTCTGATAATCCAACTTGTGTAGTAAAATTACTTTTACCAATCCTATTGCCAACACAATCGGAAACCAATACTACCGTTAGGGTATATACTTTATTTCGTACTAAAGGACTAGCTAGACTTATCATTACCCTGTCAAACATTGGCGCTACTGCTGAAGCAAACAATGGGATTCCGATTCCGCCATCAATCGTATAATTTTCTTTTATTGCAGCCTTCAAACTATCCATTGGTTCATCAAAAATCAACACTACCTTCAGACTATCGATAGCGAATGCGCGTAATAATTTTGGCGGAGATTGATCTAGATTTTCTGCCTCCACAGTATTCTTCTTTCCAGGAGTACCACCACTATTATCAGTACTCGCTTTCCAATTATTTCCACCACCACAAGGATTATGTGAGTCAATCATTTCAAGTGACCACCCGCCTTGTTTTTTTAAAGGATTCTGATACCAAGTATCCGAATAGCTTATTGAATGAATGATTTCGTTGGTAGCACTTTTTACAATAAGTAATCCACCACTATTATCGAGAGAAGGAAAACTGCTAACCGAAATGGTAGGTCCCAATAAAGACAGTGCCGTTGCGGCACTGCTGCTGCATAGGACGACCAGACTATCAGGCAATAAAATATAATTAGATATTGGTCCGCTATGTACAGAGCCATTACCTATTCGATACCCTTTTAAATTAATTGTATGGCTGCTAGTATTTTTTAATTCAATCCATTCAAAGTTGGGCAAACTTACCATTGGTGATGGATCAATCATTAGCTCATCTATTACTAGATCGAATGGACGAGTAGTCGTATCGGTAAAATAATGTCTTACTAAAATTTTATCTTTCCAATGACTTTCAAAAAAACTAGGATGGCCGATTGCAATAAAAGCTGTGAATAAACCAATAGAAAAACCAATTAAAGATTTTATATTCATTCTAGGGCGGGTAGGTTTTGATTTTGCTGCTGCAATCCAGCAACTCCGAAAACCAAGCTTGCAGCAAGTCTAAAACCCATAACAAAATAATGTAATTTAATTTCGAATGAAAGCTAAATTGAAAAGATTATTCTTTAAGTTTGGTCAATTACAGCTTTGTTATTATTTTTGCCTTGCAATGATGATTATAAAACATACATTTTTTACGAAGAAGCGTTCCTTAATTGGGAAGGTGATTTAGTATTTTGTTTGTTACACTATATTCAAAGCCTTCCGCAAAAACGGGAGGCTTTTTTGATTCCATCCTATTTCTGTAAAATTTAAGGAGGATTAAATCAATTAAAGCAGTAAATATTTTTAATAGAATATATTCATTCATAAAAAACCCAAACAATGAAAGTAGCTGTAGTTGGAGCAACCGGTTTAGTAGGCACCAAAATGTTGCAAGTATTAGCCGAGAGAAATTTTCCAGTAACCGAAATAATTCCAGTAGCTTCTGAGAAATCGATCGGTAAACAAGTAGAATTTAAAGGTAAAAAATATACCATCGTAGGATATGCCGATGCAATCGCTGCTAAACCAAATGTGGCAATTTTCTCAGCAGGAGGAAGTACCTCTTTGGAACTAGCTCCATTATTTGCTGCCGCAGGTATTACGGTTATTGATAACTCCAGTGCTTGGCGCATGGATCCTACTAAAAAACTAGTAGTGCCAGAAGTAAACGCGGATGTACTTTCAGCAACTGATAAAATCATCGCTAATCCCAATTGTTCTACTATTCAATTAGTAGTAGTATTGAAACCACTTCATGATAAATATAAAATTAAAAGAGTAGTGGTTTCTACTTACCAAAGTGTTACTGGTACTGGGGTAAAGGCAGTAGACCAGTTAATGAATGAGCGCAAAGGAGTAAAAGGAGAAATGGCCTATAAATATCCAATTGACTTAAATGCAATTCCACAAATTGATGTATTTCTAGATAATGGATACACTAAAGAAGAAATGAAAATGACCAATGAAACAGTAAAAATCATTGGGGATGCCAATATTAAACTAACGGCAACCACCGTGCGCATTCCAGTGATGGGTGGCCATAGTGAAAGTGTGAATATTGAATTTGAAAATGATTTCAACATAGATGAGGTAAGAGCCTTGTTAAGCAAAGCACCTGGTGTTATCGTTCAGGATGATATTGCGAACAGTATTTATCCCATGCCGCTAACTGCGCATGAAAAGGATGACACATTTGTAGGCAGAATTAGAAGAGATGAAACGCAAGCGAATACGCTTAACTGTTGGATTGTAAGTGACAACCTTAGAAAAGGTGCTGCCACCAATGCAGTTCAAATAGCAGAATATTTAATGGGGAAGGGACTATTATAATTGAGTACCCATAGAAAATGAGTGCCAAAAAAAGCCATCTTTATAAGATGGCTTTTTTTAATTTTATTATTGAAACAATTCAGTCAACTTCAATTTCTACGACTAACTGATTGTCCAAGTCTCGTTACCTCTGAGTAATTTATCCAAATCACCCTTTCCTTTTTTAGCAATGATATCATCTATTTGCATAGCCATACCATCTTCATAACAAGCACGGTCAGTTTCATAAAACACACCAAATGGTCTTGGTAAATGACCCACTAATTTTGGATCATCAAACATGCGAACCAATATTTGGGCTTTGTAAAAATCTTTATCGTCATGAATCCAAAGATCATCTGCAGTAGCGCCACCTTCTCCCAGCTCAACGATCACTGGTTTAAATCCATCTAATTTAATTCCTTTATTTTGAGTGGCTCCAAATATCAATGGCTTGCCTTGCTCTAAAAATAAGACTTCTTCTGGCTTAGAGCCTTTTTCAGTAAACACTTCAAAAGCACCATCATTAAAGATGTTACAGTTTTGATATATTTCCAAGAAGGAAGCCCCTTTATGCGCCTGAGCACGCAATAACATTGACTGCAAATGTTTTGGATCCCTATCCATTGTTCTTGCAATAAAGCTCGCGTCGGCACCCATTGCTAATGCCAATGGATTAAAAGGATGATCGATACTTCCAAAAGGAGTCGACTTAGTAATTTTATTTTCTTCAGAGGTGGGTGAATATTGTCCTTTTGTTAAACCATAAATCTGGTTATTAAACAATAAAATATTTACATCAAAATTTCTACGCAATAAGTGAATGGTATGGTTACCGCCAATACTTAAACCATCTCCATCTCCCGTTACGATCCATACGCTCAACTCAGGACGAGCAGCTTTTAAACCACTTGCCACTGCAGTTGCTCTTCCATGAATACTGTGCATACCATAAGTATTCATATAATAGGGGAAACGGCTACTACAACCAATTCCAGAAACAATTACAATATTTTCTTTTGGAATACCCAATGTAGGCATCACCTTTTGAACCTGCGCCAAAATTGAATAATCACCGCAACCAGGGCACCAACGTACCTCTTGGTCAGTTACAAAATCTTTAGAAGTTAATGTCTGTGCTGGAATAGCGGTTGCTGTTTCACTCATATGACTTATTTTTAAAAAGTAAAGTTAACAAAAATAAATATCCGATTGACTAGCTAAAAAGTTATTGTAAAAATAAGGCCTCCAGCCTACAATTACCTCCTACAATTCACCCAGTTTAAGTATAGAATACCTTTTTTACTAGAAAATGGATACTTTTTAACTCGCTAGTTGGTCCTAATAAAGTCGGGTTAGGCAATTTGACACAATAGTTGGTTGAACGCCCTTGAATAGAAAGTGTCATAAATGTCAAATATCAGCCGTTAAAAAATTAATCCACCGCGGCGGCACTCCCTTTAAGGTAACACAGTCTTTTAATTTCGTAATAATAGATAGTCGATCCTTTATTTGACGCCCTCGAATAAAAAGTGCTAGAAATATTAACTATCAGACGTTAAAAAATCAAGGCTGTTTGAGCGAGCAGGTCCTTTAAAGCAACTTACTCTACCCGCGAGTTCCTTGATTTTAGGCTGATATTTAAAATTTCAGCCTTTTTATTCGCAGGATTGATTTTTTTTGTTACTTTTTTGCATCAAGGCAAAAAAGTAAAAGCACTCTATTCCGGACGGAATTTCAGACCTATATAAATTAACGAATGACTATTTACAACTGTTCAAAAAATCCTTTATACCAGCCACTATTTTATCAACTGCCTGCTGTTGAAATAATGGATCGAGTATTTTCATCTCTTCTTCGGGGTTGCTCAAAAATAAACCCTCCACTAAAGCATTCGGATATTCGATTGGACTATTCAGCATAAAATTAAAAGAACCTGTATTCCCATATTCCTTTAGTCCCAATTCAAGCATTCTTTTATAAATAGATTCACTTAAATTTCTAAAACCAATATAACGGTAATAGGTACTTGTTCCGCCAACACGAATAGGATCTTCGGAGGAATTTAAATGAAAACTGATTAAGAGATCGGGCACAGTATCTCTATAAAAAAGGATACGTTCTTTATTATCAAAAAATGCTTCTTTCTTCCTTGTCATGATTACACGAGCACCTTCTGCTTCGAGTGCCTTTTGTAATTTTAGAGAAACAGCTAAGGTCAATTCTTTTTCGGAAACCCCTGTGGGGCCCACTGCGCCCTTATTGGTACCACCATGCCCCGCATCAACAGCTATCGTAAGATTGCTCAAGGATAAATTTTCAGGCTGATGTTTTACTTTTATCATCAAAGAATTTCCTACATAATAAATTTGATGTCCCCAATGCTGTGCATGTTTTAATTCAATGGTAATACGAAACAGATCGTCCTCCTTTTGTTCGTAATAAACATTTTTAATTTCTTTTACTGTCTCCAGCTGGGTAATCCAATTGGTATTATTAGTAGCACCAAAAACATCTACCACTATCAGGGATGGATTCACTAATTGAAAAGATTGATAAGGCAGGCGTTGAAACAAGCCTAGTTTTACATAATCATAACTATCATCTGCATAAACCATCCATTTATCCGTAAGTGATGATGGCGGGAAAGTTCCTTTGGGCAACCATTCTACTAATTCATCTGGAATATAAGCCGTGCGTGTTTTAGTTAAAGCAACCTTATAATGAGTACCCACTTTGCCTATAATTTTTAAAACAATATTGCTATCGATATAGCCAATTTTTGCTCCCCCCAATCTATCTTCTCCCAATCCATATTCTAAATGTGCTAACCTACCTTTGGTAATTACCATATCGGGTGATGCAGAAGAAAGAATGGAAAAATTAGCTGGTGTTACTTTGGTAATACTTTCACCACTACTATCGGTGATGGTTACCGGTATGTTCATTAAAGAAAAACTATCCAAAGCTTTCACCTCATAATTTCCCTGATAAATTCCCGGCATACTATTGCTGTTTGACAAGGGCAATTCATACAAAGCAGTATTGTCCATTACTTTAACCACACAATTACTAAGCGCTTTTACACGAAACTGGATATTATCGCCAGGCTTTAAAATTAAATTGCCTTCTGGAAAAGTTTTGATGCTTTCTATTGCAAGTGTTGAAACCGGTTCAGGTAATTTGGGTATCGAATAATTGTAATTTATTTTTTTAGTTACGGATTTACTCCCTGCAGTTGCTAAAATATTGATAGCCGTTTGACCAGGCTGCAGATTTAACTCATAAGCAAATGCGCCGGTTGGATATACTCTAATCGTTTTATCATTGATCGTTAACACACAGTTTTTGCAGGTAGAGCCAATGATAAATTGTCTAGAAGAACTAATGTTAAGGGTAGACTGGTAGGGATTAGTAAGACGAATAAAGGGTTTTACTTCGGACTGAGAAAAAATCGATCCATAGCAAGCCATTAAAATAATGGTATAAATAAATTTCATTTTTGTAAGATAATTTATTTCTGCGAATCGTCAGTGACTCACCGGAATAATGGATATGAACTTAATTTTTACCAAGGATATTTATTGGCTGCAATTAAATGATCAGCAATTCTTCTGCGTGCATCCTTACAGTTGAAGGGAGTTGACTTTGTAAAACGTTTTAGTCCAAGCAACATCATTCTAAGTTCATCTCCTTCAGCAAAACTATTGATTGCTTCTTTTCCTGCTTTATTTACTTTATCAATCGCGTCATTCAAACAACAATGCATGATATCTATTTGAATCCTGCTGGCCGATTCACCTTGTTTTTCAACCATTTTGATAATACGTAAAAGCGTACTTTCAGCAACAAAAGTTTCAATAGCCATGTCTGCTATATTCATTAATATTTCTTGTTCATCTGAAATTTTCATCATCAATTTTTGAACAGCAGCACCTGCCACCATCAAAATACTTTTCTTCATATTTACGATTGACTTTCTTTCAGTAGCAAAAGGGCCATCATCATCATTTCCAAAATCAGGTATACTCATTAATTCTTTAGAAACCGCCATGGCAGGCCCCATCAAGTCAAGCTTGCCTTTCATTGCCCTTTTCAAAATCATATCTACTGTTAGCAAACGATTGATCTCGTTAGTACCTTCATAGATTCGATTTATTCTGCTATCGCGATAAGCTCTACTTATATTATACTCATCACTAAAACCATTACCACCAAAAACTTGTACGCCTTCATCTACTACAAAATCTAACACTTCGCTACCATGCACTTTTAAAATTGCACATTCTACTGCATATTCTTCTGCAGCACCTAGTAAAGCTTCATTAAATGGTTTACCTGCATTAGCAAGATCAGTCTCTTTATCATCTACCCATTTGCTGGTGCGATATAAAGCGCTTTCACCTGAAAAAATTCTTATCCCTGCTTCAGCTAATTTATGTTTGATAGCACCGAAATTGGCGATGGCTGTTTTAAATTGCTCCCTTGTTTTAGCATATTCGATAGTGGTATTTAATGCCATCTTTGAGCCACCTAATGCAGCAGCACAAAGTTTTAATCTGCCAATATTTAAAATATTGAAGGCAATAATATGCCCCTTTCCTATCTCGCCTAATAAATTTTCAACCGGCACCTTACAATCTTGGAAATACAATTGAACAGTAGAGGAACCCTTGATGCCCATCTTATGCTCTTCAGGACCTTGAGTAAATCCTTCATAACCACGCTCGATAATAAATGCTGAAAATTTATCGCCATCTATTTTTGCAAAAACAGTATATACATCTGCAAAACCTCCATTGGTTATCCAACATTTTTGACCATTTAAAATATAATGTTTTCCATCAGCAGAAAGAACAGCAGATGTTTTTGCTCCTAATGCATCACTACCACTATTGGGTTCGGTTAATCCATAAGAACCCTTCCATTCTCCGCTCGCAAGCTTGGGAATATATTTTTGCTTTTGCTCATCCGTACCAAAATATAAAATAGGTAATGTTCCAATTCCTGTATGCGCTGATATAGCCACGCTAAATGAAAAGCCTCCTCCGAGTCCTTCATTCACTATAGTAGAAGTAATAAAATCTTTTCCTAAACCACCTAAGGCCTCAGGCACAGAAGCCCCTAATAGTCCCTGTTCACCTGCCTTTAATACTAGAGAGGGCATCAATCCTTCTTCTAGTTGGTCAATTCTATTGGCTATCGGAAGCACTTCTGTTTCCAGAAACTGCAAACACATTTCTTTCACCATCAACTGTTCTTCATTAAAATCTTCTGGTGAAAAACTTTCTATAGCATTACTTTCTTTGATTAACCATTCACCACCTTTAATGGATGATGTAGTTGGAGTAGATGTATTCATATATTAATTTCCTCCTCAAACATTTCGAAAATTCGTATGACGGGAGATTTTTTTTACAGATTATCTAAAAATATTTTATCGTAATTATTGTATAATAATTTAAATATTGATCAAATTTCAAAAGCTGTAATTCTCTATATAATAAATTTACAGTGTGCCAGAATTTGCCAAATTATCATATACTTTTTGAAGCACTTCTTTCGCTATTTCTATTTGTCCATTGGTAACGCCTTCTAACGCTTCATTCAAAGTTTGATTAGCCAAATCCATCGCTTTATCTTGTAATTGATTGGCTTGCGGGGTAAGAAAAATACGATTGATTCTTCTATCTTCTTTATTAGCTACCCTCGTTACCAATTGCAACTTTTCTAAATTATCTACCAAGCGAGTAATACTTGGTTTATCCCTAAAAGTAGCATCACACAATTGCTGCTGACTTAAACCATCTTGTTTCCATAAATGGTACAACACGCTCCACTGCTCAATGGTAATATCTACTCCAGCTTGCTTAAAATTTTTCTGAAGCCGGCGAGAGATAGCCGTACTAGCTTTTCCAGTGATGAAACTGTATAACTCCCCGCGTTTAAATTGGTTCTTAGGCATATAGTTGTTTAAACAACTATATAAAGGTAATGATTCATTTGGAAATTTTCCAACTATTTTTACCACTAGTTTATACCAACTTTGGGTCACGGTTGGCATAGTTATTTTTTAATGTTATTATTGTCTTTTTGAAACAACATTGCCCTACCCTACAGTAGCCATTTATGATACAAATAATACTGATTATTTCTTTTTTACTGCTATTGAGCTACTCGGCACTACTGGTTTACTATAGAAAAAGCTGGGGAAGTATACCCGACTTTACAGCGGACGTACAGTCAAAATTAAATACGCAAATTTCCATCATTATACCGGCTCGAAACGAAGAAGAAAATATAGGCCACTGTCTACAGTCAATTATTGAACAAAGCTACCCGAAACATTTGTTTGAAGTATTGGTAGTTGATGACCATTCGACAGATAATACTGCGGCAATCATTGAAAGTTTTGCGGCACATAATGTAAAACTGATTTCATTAAAAGACTATTTATCAGCCAATGATATTAATTCTTACAAAAAGAAGGCAATTGAAATTTCGATTCAGCAATCCAATGGGGAATTGATAGTTACTTCTGATGCAGACTGCATTTTTCCTAAAAATTGGCTTACTACTATTGCGTCTTTTTATGAAAGTAAAAGACCTGCCTTTATAGTGATGCCTGTATTGATTAGTTATGGAAAAAAAATGATTGAAGTTTTTCAATCCCTTGATTTTATGACCTTACAAGGAATTACCGGCGCATCGGTTCACAAGAAATTTCATAGCATGTGCAATGGCGCCAACCTTGCCTATACCAAAGCAGCCTTTACGGCCGTCAATGGATTTAAGGGCATCGATAATATAGCCAGTGGAGATGATATGTTATTAATGCATAAAATTTATAATCGATTTCCGAACAATATTGAATATTTAAAAAGCCAGGAGGTAATTGTAAAAACTAATCCGGTAAGTACGATCCAGCAATTTTTTAACCAAAGAATTCGCTGGGCGAGCAAGGCAGATCAATTTGATGACAAAAGGATTTTTGTAGTGCTAATCATAGTGTATTTTTTAAATGTACTGATGATGGCATTGCCTATCATAGCTTTACTATGCAATTGCTCGGTAACCCTATTCAATACTCAGGTATCGACATTTAATTTTTATGCTTGCCTACTTTTAATCAAAACTATTTTCGAACTGTTTTTCCTTTATCCAGTGGCAAAGTTTTTCAATCAAACTAAATTACTTTGGTGGTTTCCAATGGCTCAACCTTTTCATATAGTGTACACAGTAATTGCGGGATGGCTCGGCAAATTTGGAAAATATACTTGGAAAGAAAGGTCTGTTAAATAATATTATCGATACAATAAAACATGTCCGACCAATCATTTTCTTTTTCTAACCAGACTTGGAAACGCCTAAAAAAAAACACAGGTGCCCTAATTGGTTTGGGCATAATTGCAGTGGCAAGTTTCGTTGCTTTATTTGGATACTTTTTGGCTCCCGATGGCACACCCAATGCAGATTTGCAAACAGTAGAGATACAGGCTAAAAGTCCAGGCTATCAACAACTGTTTTTAAAAATAGAGGATAAAAAATTGAACAGTAGCAGCTGGTTGAATCAATTGCTCAATGGCAAAGCCTCTACCTTTCGTTATATACCCATCAGCAATTATTCTATTCAAAAAGATACCCTTCTTGTAAATAAATATATAGACGAAGACACTTCAATCATTCAGTATTATTCTATTAACCAGCTTACCCAACATCAACCCAATTTATTAGTTTCCAAATACCTAGTGACGAAAACTTATTGGTTGGGAACAGATAAATTTGGAAGAGATATTGCAAGCCGACTAATCATTGGTACGCGGGTAAGTTTAGGGGTTGGACTGATTGCAGTATTCATTTCACTCACGCTAGGTATTTTTTTGGGATCAATGGCTGGATACTATCGTGGACGAATAGACGCAGTTATTCTTTGGTTAATCAATGTTACTTGGAGCATTCCAACTTTGTTACTAGTATTTGCAATAACTATGGCGATAGGGAAAGGTTTTTGGCAAATATTTTTTGCCGTTGGTTTAACGATGTGGGTTAATGTGGCTCGTTTAATTCGAGGTCAAGTAATTGCATTAAAAGAGTTAGAATATATACAAGCGGCTAAGGCATTGGGTTTTAGAGATAGCAGGATTATTATTCACCACATAGTTCCCAATAGTATAGGACCAGTATTAGTCATTGGAGCCAGCAACTTTGCAACAGCTATCATGATAGAAGCGGGCTTAAGTTTTTTAGGAATTGGGGTACAGCCGCCACAACCAAGCTGGGGATTGATGATCAAAGAAAATTATAATTTTATTATTACGCATCAACCGATGTTGGCCATTATTCCAGGGATAGCCATCATGCTGCTGGTGCTAGCATTTAACTTGCTAGGTAATGGATTGAGGGATGCTGTTGACGTTAGAGATGCCCAATAAAAAATTAAGCTGCATTCGCAAATCAATTTCTCAATCCATATTTATTGTGCAGGCGCTACTTGTACATTTCTAGAAAATCCTTCTTCTAAAGAGATAAAAGTTTCCGTTCTATCAATCCCTTTAATTTTCTGAAGTTCATCATGAAGCACATAGCGTAATTCAGCGATGTCTTTACAAACAATTTCGATAAACATGCTATAGTTACCTGTGATGTAATTCAGTCGTACAATTTCAGGTATAGCCATTAGTTCCTTTGCCACCGAATCATACAAAGAACTTTTTTCGAGATAAATACCAACAAAAGCTGTAATATCGTACCCTAATTGTCGAAGGTCCACATTTAATCGGGTCCCTTTTACAATATTCAATTCCTGTAGTTTTTTGATACGAACGTGAATGGTACCACCGCTTACAAATAATTTTTTGCCTAGCTCTGCATAGGAGATTTCAGCAGTTTCCATCATTTCATGGATAATCTGGAGGTCCAGTTTATCAAGATTCAATTTTGAAGCCATATAGTTAAGCAATTTTAATATTATTTCAAATATAGACATATTTATTTGATAAATATCTATATTTAAGAAATATTTGATAAATTATTTTCAACATAAAGGCTTTTTAAGTAGATTTGCATCATCAACGCTTATAATCATTCATTCTATACTGTGGGGTGATGAAATTTTTGGCAGACATGCCCCCTTGTCTCGGGGGTGGGGATAACAGGATAAATATAGCATAGAGCCGAACCGGTAGCAATACTGGTCCGACCAGGGTCGACCACTCAACTTTGTGCTACAACTAACTGCTCCGTGGAGGTTCGATCCCTCCCCCTACAGCAACGAACCCCCATCCATTGGATGGGGGTTTTTATTTTTAGTAAGGTGAAATCATAATTAATTCTAAGGAAAGAGAACAATAGGTTGCTAAATGCTGTTCTAACGATCATTAACCAATTAATAAAATAAGGCTAATACAATTTATATTAAATAATAATTTATTTTTAATAGCAATCGCCTACATTGCCAAAGTTATTTAAAGTCCAAAGAAAAGAGTCTCCTAAAAAAACTGAAACCTTAGCAATTTGCCTACCGGCCTGTATAATTCAAATACCCATCAAAACGATGCGGTTACAAGAAGACTGAATAATGGATAGCTGATAAAAGGTCTAAACCCCTTAACTAATAAAGACCTAAATGTTTAACCTCTAATACTATGCAACTATTATTTCAAAGTCATTTGGCAATTGTTGTTGTTGTATTAGCACTGATTACTATGCTGGAAGTGATGGTTAACTTTAAACGGCCTAGTTCCTTAAAAATAATACTACTAGTTATACTATTTTGCATTATTGCGCATGGTGTTGCCATTACTTTTTATTTTAACTACACTATTTATAGAAGGCTCATCTTAATTCCAAGCGCCATCTTTATTATCGCCTCTCTTTTTTTTATATCCTTGCTCTTTCAAAATAAGATGTCTAAATATCTACTTGTCTTTGGGATTACGATATTTATTTTTCAATCAATCAATATTATTTTTTACCTATTTGTTTTACCAGTAAGTAAAAGTTTGTTGGTAAGTGATATCCCCTCAGCAGGAAGCGCACAGTCACTATTTAGAATTGGCGTTTTAATTGGTATACTTTTCTTCAACAAAAGCTTACTTTTTACCATCATCGAAAAACATAAATCAGGCAATATCTACTTTAAGGAACTCGTGTTTCCTGCAATCGCAATTATTGTTATGGTTGGATTGATCTGCTTAATAAACATTTTGAAATCTATTTCAATTATTCAAGATCCTATTTTTCAATTACTTTATCTGCTTTGCTATTTTTTCTATTTACTCCTGATACTATTTCGACCAAAATTGATGAATCAAACAGACTTTAAAGTTTCCATGATGGGCATTTTTAAAAAAGAGAATGCTCAGACAGTACCCTTTACTATTTTTATAGAAGTATTTTTTACTCAACGGTATTTTTTAAATAGTCTAGGCACCATAGAGGATCTAAGTCAGAAAACAACTGTAAGTACAAATACACTCAATGAGTTTTTGCTAGTAAATTATGGAATTGGATATACTGATTTAGTAAATAAACACCGGGTAGATTATTTTATATCCCTGATTAATAAAGGTGATTTTGTTCAATTTACAATTGAAGCTTTAGCCATTCAGTCGGGTTTTGGTTCTAGACAAAGTCTGCAAAAAGCATTCAAGAAATTTCATGGCGGCACCCCCTCCGATTATATTAGTTCAATCCAAAATTAAGTCGACTCCATAATTCTATTTTGGAAGGCTATTCTCTAGTCCAAACATTTTTATTTTACAGCTTGATTTCAATTTCACCGACCAAAATACTTTGCTAAGAATGGGCTTGGAGATGATCCTGTTTTTAATTTTAGCCTTTTTTTAGCTTCTTTCGCAAAATACCAATGGTGTATTCCGCCCCGGAAACCTATTTATTATTAAGACTTTTAATATTTAACTCAATGACTATTAAGCGCCATCGTTTGGGTGGCAGATTTCAAGCCATTCTTCAGTGTAAATAAGCTTTGATTTGCATATCAATTTATACCTCTTTTTATATAGCAAAAACCAATCAATCGTTTACAACAATTTTTAAAATCCATGCGACTAAACACTTTATTATCTTTTCTGTTTTTTTTAAATATAGATGCCAGTCTTGCTCAATCGATGTCTCCTGGCGCCGTTAATGTAAGTGGTAAATCGGCTACTATTGAAGGCTACCGTTTTGAGTGGAGTTTGGGTGAATCGGCCGCCATTACTACCATGAGTAATATTGATCTATTGGTTACCAACGGGTTTCTTCAGTTTAATGTACAAAACCAACCTGAGGTGAATCTCGTAAAATACTTCTTGCGAGAAGAAATTAGGGTTTACCCCAATCCAGTGAAAAATATATTGTACATCAATATATTACATGCCAACAATGGAAAGCACCAGATTGAATTATTAGATGGAAAGGGCAATAAGATCAAGGCAGTGCAATTGAACTATAACGGAATGGGGGCTCTAGAAAAATGGAATCTAAGTGGATTACCCACAGGCCTGTATATTTTAAATATCCGCCAAATGGATGCGGTTACGGGAAAGCTGAAGAAAAAGGGCGCATTTAAGATAATGAAGGTGAACTAATTCTGGGTAGGTGGATGGTGAATGGGCAATGGTGAATGGTGAATGGTGAAAGGTGAATAGGGTTTAAACTAAATACCTAAACTTCTAAACTTGAATTAAAAAGGAGTAACAATAATTATACTCCCCTAAACCTCTAAACTCGAATTAAAAAGAATAATCAATAATCATACTCGCCTAAACCCGAAATTAAAAGAACAAATAAAATTAAAGCTCATCTAAACCCGAATTAAAAAGCACAATCAATAATCATACTCGACTAAACTCGAAATTAAAAGAACAAATAAAATTAAAGCTCATCTAAACCTGAATTTAAAAGAACCAATAATAATAAAACTCCCCTAAACCATGCATTCAATGTCGCATTTAAAAACCAAAGCAGTTTTAATTTTAACCCTCATTGCCATTAGCTTTTCCGCCTTTGCGCAGGCTCCAAATTTATTGAACTACCAGGGGGTAGCAAGAAATTCAGTGGGCAATCCAATAGCTAATCAGAAGATGAATCTTCGTTTGTCGGTGCATAACCTTTCGGCTACTGGTACCATTGTGTATACGGAAACCCGTGAAATCACAACCAATTTAGGGGGCTTATTTTCTGTACAGGTGGGTAGTGCTGGCACTACTAGTACAACAGGTACCATCGGGGGTATAAGTTGGCTTTCGGGAGATAAATATTTGCAGGTAGAAATTGACCCTGCCAACAATAGTAAATTTTTTGATATAGGTGTTGTACAATTGGTTAGTGTGCCCTATGCATTCAACGCGGTTACTGCAGCCAATGCTTTAACCGTTACTACCAATGCTAATTTAACTGGTGCGGTAACGAGTTCAGGAAATCAAACATCTATTGCCAATGGAGCAATCACCAGTGATATGATTGGAACGTTGAATAAATCTAAGGTAGGATTAGATTTAGTGAATAATACTACTGATGCTGCAAAGCCCATTAGTACAGCAACGCAAGTAGCTTTGGATACTAAAGTAGATAAAGTAGCAGGTAAGGATTTGACAACGAATGATTATACAACTGATGAAAAGACAAAGCTTGCCTCTATTACGGGAACCAATACGGGTGATCAAATAAATATTACTGGTAATGCAGCAACCGCAACAAAATTAATTACAACAAAAAATATTAATGGTGTTCCTTTTGATGGAAGCACTGATATTACGATTCCAATTATTGCTAATGCTGAAGCTTTAACAGGCACTACATTAAACTCAACAGTTACTGCTTCTAGTTTAACGAGTGTAGGAACTATTTCTTCTGGAACAATTAGTTTAACAACAAATATCAAAACGAGTGGAACCATTACTGCAGGTGCAGTAACTTATCCAAGTGCTCATGGTACGGGTGGTCAGGTATTAAGTACTACTGGTACTGGGACACTAACTTGGACAACAGCTTCTGGTGGAGGAGTATCTTCAATTGGAGCTATTAGCGGAACATCCACTGCCAAAGGCGCTAGCATCACATCCGGTGTATTGAGTTTAGCTCCAGCGAATGCTACCAATGGAGGTATTGTAACAACCGGCGAACAAGTATTTGCAGGTAATAAAACATTCAGCAATTTAATTAATGGAGTAAGCGTTGGGGCTTATCTTGGGGTAAGTAATACTATGCTTGGCAACAATGCATTTTCAAATTCAACACCTGGTGCTGGTAATACTGCATTAGGTTATAAAGCCCTTTCAAATGCAATTGGCGGAAATGATAATACCGCTATAGGAGCAGATGCTCTTTCTGGAAGAGGATTAGCAACTGCAAACGGTTGGCGAAACACAGCGATTGGAGTTGCTGCTTTAAAGAATGGTGGAGGCGGAGCCGATAATGTTGCAATAGGGTTTAATACATTAGCTAATACTACAGGGGGTGCTAATACAGGGGTTGGTATGTATGCGCTATTAAATAATTCTAGTGCTACATCAAACGTTGCTGTTGGAGCGTATGCTCAAATTAGTACTACTTTAGGAGAAAATAACACATCTGTTGGAACTAATTCCATGTTTTTTAATACAAGTGGAACACAAAACACAGTTCTGGGAGCTAACGCTATTGAAAAAAATATATTAGGTAGCAATAATACAGTTTTAGGGTTTTCCGCCGGTAGGTTAATCGCCGATAATACAAATAATTCTAACGTTAATAACTCTGTTTTAATTGGTGCTTCATCTAGGACTCTTGCACTTAATTCCATTAATGAAGTAGTTATTGGCTATAATGCAGTTGGTAATGGTTCTAATACCATTCAATTAGGAAATACAGATATAAGCAATGTTAAAACTAGCGGTAAGATTACAGCAGGCACAATCACCTACCCAAATACATCAGGTTCTATCAATCAAGTATTAACAACCAATGGATCTGGAACTGCAAGTTGGGCGACGGTTGCATCAATTACCAACGGAACTACTACTGGCGACATGTTGTATTGGAACGGATCCGCTTGGGTGAAGGTAGCAGCGGGTGGGAACGGACAGGTTTTAACTTTTGTTAGTAATGTTCCAACATGGAAGCCTATTGAAGGTAAAACAGACGTTACCAACCTAACCACCGGTAAAATCTGGATGGATCGCAACTTAGGCGCTAGCCAAGTAGCTACCAGTAGTACCGATTATCTTGCATATGGTAGTTTGTACCAATGGGGCAGGGGGTCTGATGGGCACCAACAAGTTACTTGGACTAACTCCACAACAGGAACACTTACAAACGCCACTACCAGTATTCGTAAAACTGATGACTTACCCGGAAATGTAAATTTTATTCTAATACCAGGTGCCTCTCCTTACGATTGGCGTAACCCACAAAACAATGATTTATGGCAGGATGTGAATGGGGTAAATAATCCTTGTCCTGCAGGCTACCGATTACCCACCGATTCAGAGTGGGATGCCGAGCGCTTAAGTTGGAGCAGCAACAACGCAACGGGTGCATATACCTCTCCACTGAAATTGCCCATGGCGGCAATTCAACTTCCCTTCATAGGCGGCAGTTTCTTAGCTGGTGCAGGTAGTGAAGGCTACTATTGGACTAGTTCGGTTTCTGGTATCTGGGCAAAATACTTGGGATTTAACGATTACCCTGATCAACCAGGATTTATGATGACACCTCATGCCTCAGTATCCATCGAAGCGCGCGCGGACGGAATGTCTGTTCGTTGCATAAAGAATTAAAGTTAAACCCAGCTTTAGCCAACTCGAAGGTTTGGCCATTTGATTGAATTATGGAGATGACATCTTTTTTACGAAGATGTCATCTCCATTTAAAAGATACCATCTCCACCATACCCTTCATGTGCAGTAGCTCTTTAAATCCATTCATGCAAAACAACTAGAAAAAATTTATCCTAATTTTGAAGGCAATGAAGCATTTGTATATTTTTTTAGTCGGAACCTTGGTAGCCTTCAATTCCTTTGCACAAAATACCCTCTCCGGTAATTTAACCCTACTTAAGGGGCAAACCATCCGCTTAGTTGGATTCAATGGGCTGGGTATTTACAATATTGATAGCACACAAATAAATGAAAAGGGTGATTTTTCATTACAATTTTCCGATGCCGATTTGGGAATGGGGTACATCGCAGCTGCAGACAACAAACCCTATTTTGTAGTACTGGCCAAAGAACAGATTCAGATAAATGGCGAATCGCTGACTGCAACTGAAACGGTTATTACAATAAAAGGAAATGAAAATAAATTATTTATAACCTATGCTAAAGAACACGTCAAACGCGAACAAGCATTGAGTGCATGGGAGTATCTGCAAAAAATATATCAGGGTGATGCTATTTTTTCCAGTCAAAAAATAACCCAACAATCCATCGCAATTGAAATACAAAGGATAAAAAAACAGGACCTTGATTTTCTTTCTAACTTACCCGCTTCCGCTTATGTAAAATGGTATTTGCCGCTTCGTAAATTAATCAGTTCCGTATCGTCGATAGCACAATATAAAACTGCCGAAATCCCTGCTACCATTTCCGCATTTAGAAAAATAGATTATGCAGATCCAAGATTGTATAAAAGTGGATTGTTAAGAGATGCCATTGAAAGTCATTATTGGTTATTAGAAAATAGAGGGCTGCCGCTGGATACTATTTTTAAAGATATGAATGTATCCACGGATTTTTTGTTGAAGCGCATCGGCACAAATGAAAAGCTATTTAATGAAATTTCAAAATACCTATTTGATTATTTTGAAAAACATAGTTTGTTTCAACCATCCGAATATTTAGCGATTAAAGCCTTAACACAAAACAGTTGCACCCTAAATAATGATTTAGCAAAACAAATGGAGTCTTACCGAGCCATGAAAATAGGCAACCCTGCGCCGGATATTCTTTTTGCTGGAGATGTTTATAATAATGGATCACCTGTCAAAAGTCCATCTCGCTTATCTGAAATAGTTGCCAATTACAAGCTGGTAATTTTTGGAGCGAGTTGGTGCCCCAGTTGTACAGAGGAAATAGCACAATTGCTTCCCCTCTATGGGAAATGGAAAGCAAAAGGGATAGAAGTAGTTTTTATTTCATTAGACACCGATAAAAAAGCCTTCAGGGATTTTACCAGCGTACTGCCTTTTATAAGCAGCTGCGATTACAAAAAATGGGATACGCCCGCTGCTAAGGATTATTATGTATTTGCATCTCCCAGCATTTTTTTATTGGACAATTCCGGCATAATTAAATTTCGTCCCAAATCAATCGCTCATTTAACGGCTCTTATAAATTCATTATAGCTGCATTGCAACCAACTTTCTTGATCACAATAAAACAACTGCACAAATACTTAATTGGGATAGTTTAACCATATTTTTTCTTTTTTCATTACATTAAAAATTCTAATTCTCTACTCACAAAATCATAATCAAAGAAATTAGGGATTGTAAAAAAAAAATTACCCCTCCCCCTACAGTAACAAAAAACCCTTAACCTATTGTAAATCGATTGGTTAAGGGTTTTTTATTTTCTTTCAGTCTCACTAAAGGTTTCACTAAGATTTCAAATCAGTATTTTTATAGTTTTCAGCATCCGCAAATGACTTCAAGGTCACTGTAATTTCATTATAACTAAATTAGGTCTTACCAAATTCTTATCCTGTCGGCTGATTTCTTATACAATTTATCGCCTTCCTTTACATTGAATGCTTTGTACCAGGCATCCATATTTACCGGGGTTCCAATGGTTCTATATTGGCCCGGGGAATGCGGATCGGTAAGTATTAATTGTGCAGCTGCTGGTGCTAGAATATTGCCACGCCATACCTGTGCCCAGGCAAGAAAAAATCGTTGATCTGGTGTAAAGCCATCAATTTTTTTGGATGATTTTCCCTGGCTGGTCATTTTAAATGCCTCATAAGCTACATTCAATCCACCCAAATCACCAATATTTTCGCCCAAGGTTAGTTTGCCATTTACATGAATACTATCCTGTATGGTATAGTTGTCAAACTGTGTAGTCAATTGTTTTGTTTTGGCATCAAATTTTGTACGGTCTTCCGCTGTCCACCAATTTCTTAGTGTACCATCTGCATCGTATTTACTTCCATTATCATCAAAGCCATGGCTCATTTCGTGGCCTATTACAGCGCCTATACCGCCATAGTTTATCGCATCATCTGCAGCAGGATCAAAGAATGGAAATTGGAGAATACCTGCAGGGAAAACTATTTCATTGAGTGTAGCATTGTAATACGCATTTACTGTAGGCGGTGTCATTCCCCAACGCTCTCTATCTACCGGCTTGCCTAATTGGCTGATCATAAAATCATAAGACCATTTTTGAAAATTGGTGCAATTTTCAAAATATTGATTGCTGCTTATCGCAAGTCCATCATAGGTTTTCCATTTATCGGGATAACCAATTTTTGGTCTGAATGCTGCTAGTTTAGCTAGTGCCTTTATTTTAGTTGCTGGGCTCATCCATTCCAATTGATTAATGCGAATAGCGAAAGCTTTTCTAAGATTAGCTACCAACTCTTCCATACGGGCTTTGGCTGCGGGTTTAAAATATTCTTTTACATACAATTGTCCAAGTAATTCTCCAATAGACCCGTCTGTTAAAGAGGACATCCTCTGCCAACGGGGTGTTTGAATCCGTTGTCCGCTCAAAACCTGGTTGTAGGCAAAATTAGCAGCTACAAATGGCGAACTTAATTTGAGCGCTGTTTCATTTAATATATTCCATTGCAGGTATGTTTTCCAATCCTGCATCGATACGGAAACCAACAGGCTATCTACACTTTTAAAAAACGATGGATTATTAACTAATATACTGTCTTGGCCAGTTACTTTTAATTGGGTGAGCATTAGCTGCCAATTTAGGTTGGGTGTGCTTTTGCTAAGATCTGCCACCAAAAATTTATTATAAGTTTTGTAAGCATCCCTCATTTCAACCCTACTCATTTGTGCAGCAGCTATTTTTTTCTCTAGTTCAAATATGGCATTGGCATTTAATGCAGACTGCTTTTCAGGTACACCAGTAAGTGTAAATAAAGTAGTGATGTATTTTTTGTACGCCTCCTGTATTGCTTTATTACGTCCTTCACTTTTAAGGTAGTAATCTCTGTCTGGCAGGCTAGTGCCACCCTGACCCAGTTGTGGTATCATTCGCTCTACATTTTTCCTGTCTTGCCCAATATAAAAACTAAACAGCGGGCCGGCAATACCCAAGGTACGCAGCTGGTTTATTTCACTTATCAATCCATCTATATTACTGATGGCATTAATTTTTTGTAAATAAGGCATAATAGGACTTACCCCTCTTTTTTCAATAGCAGCGCTGTCCATGCCTGCTGTATAAAAATCGGCTACTCTTTTTGTTAAAGAGCCATCAGCGGCAGTTTTGTCTGCAACTGCATTTTCCAATATTTTTTTTACGGCATTGATGTTAAAATCTCTCAACTCGTTAAAGCTGCCCCAACGGGTTTCCTTTGCAGGAACTGGGTTGTTTTTTAACCAGGTGCCACTAGCGTAATTATAAAAGTCATCTCCCGGACGGACCGACAGATCCATATTGGCAGGGTCTATGAATTTTGCAGGAGTAGTTTGTGCAGTAGCAATATGGTAGCCCAAAAGGCTAATCAGTGCAAATGCCAAGGGTTTAAATGTGTTGTATTTTTTGAACATCAGGCGAAAATTTTTCATAAAAGTTTATTTTTGATTCTTTGAGTAATTGAATTGATGTATGGATTGCTGATTGTTTTAAATATTAATATTACAAATGTTTATACCAATCGCCAAATGTTTGAGTTTTTCTTATATTCCCCACCCTTTGGCTGATTCTGACTATTTTTAGATAACAAAAAACACCTGCAAATAATCCTTCAAATGATAGCAAAGCTTTAGGATCTGCGTTTTTTATTTTTCAGATAATTCACCATCGCTTCTGGATGGTCTGTTTGCAAACCAGTGAAGCCTAAATTGATTGCTTTTTCCCACTGCTCAGGTCCTTCTGTTGCGGATTGAATATCTGGCCATACTGGAATATTTTTAGCCTTTGCTGCGTTAACCATTTCCACTGTATACTCCTTGTACGAGCCATCCAATAAGTGAATCTTATATTGTTCAAGGAAACTATTGAGCTGTGCTGCAGATTGAACACTATCAGGCAAACTAACCATCAATGGAATTTGAGGTGCAATCTTTTTCCATTCTACCAACTGATGTGGTTCATTAATATAAACGATCACTGAATGTTGCATTCCTGCTTTCTTTAAAGCCTGGTAAGAAGCATTGACATCTGCATTTTTAAAATCAAGATAAATATTGATCTTGCCTTTACAAAGTTTCAATACCTCACTAAACAATGGAATAGACTGTTCAGGCCATTCGGGGTGATTTTTCTCAATCACATTTAATTGTTTTAATTCAGCCCATGTTAAATCACTCACTTTTCCTATTCCATTGGTCATTCTATTCACCGTTGCATCATGCATGATCACTAACTGACTATCCTTAGAAGTCCGTAAATCTATTTCTACATAATCTGCTCCAACCTTGATTGCATTTTGAAAAGCAGCCAAAGTGTTTTCTTGTGCAGCTAAATGATTGCCCCGATGGGAAATTACTACAAAGGCATTTTTACTTTTAGGTATAGGAGCTTTTTGACCATAAGCAATATTCGTTTGGCTAGCAAATAATATAAAAACTAATAATAAGTAAAAATAAATTCTCATGAAATAGTAGTTGTTGATTTAAAGGTAAGTTTTTATTTTAATTGCAAATTGAACTAAACGATTTGAAATAATCTTTACCTATCTAATAACAAATAAGGTGTCAAAATTGACACCTTATAAATGAATTAAATTTATTTTTGATCCCAAAAATTTGATCAATCGATTTTTACAAAATCAGTATCCTCAACATAAAGCACCTACTTTTTCAACACCAAAGGCTTGGCTAATTTCTGCGCAGTGACGGCCATTTCAGTTGCTAAAAAACAATGCTTCTGTGTCATCGCTGTCTCTGTTCGGTTGAGTACATCATCAACAAATAGTCCGCCAAATGGAAGGTTTACATTATTGCAATCTATGTGCAACATTTCTTTTTGATTGACCATATACAAATGGTTGCCTCCCTTTTTTCCAGAAGCAACATCTGTGTTTTTACGAACCTCTATATAACCTTCAGTACCTAAAATAGTTAGTCTGCCATCTCCCCAAGTATCCAAGGCATCTGGAGTAAACCAGTCAACACGGATATAACCCGAACCGCCATTACCCTTCAACATCACATCACCAAAGTCTTCGAAATTCGGACGCTGCGGATGATGGACATTCCCTGTCTGCGACAGTAAAATTTCTGCTTCGGTAGAAGCCGTAAAATGTAAAAATTGGTCAAACTGATGAGAGCCAATATCAGTCAATATTCCGCCAAATCTTTTTTTATCATAAAACCAATCAGGCCTTGTTCCATTATTAATTCGATGAGGTGCCAAATTCACCGTTTGAATTACATTACCTATAGCCCCTGATTTAACTAATTCACTTGCCTTAACGGTTGCTTTATTTTCTAACCGTTCACTGTACATAATTGAATAAATGCGTTTGGTTTCTTTTTGCACCTTCTTTACCTCAGCCAGTTGCGCTAAACTAATAGCACCTGGTTTATCTGTTAAATAATCTTTTCCATGTTGCATCACTCTAATACCAAGTGGAGCGCGCTCATCGGGTATGCCAGAACTCAATACCAATTGAATAGATGGATCTTCTAAGATTTCCTTTTCACTTTTTACTAGTTTAGCTTCTGGGAATTTTTTTAAATATTCTGCTATTAGTTCAGGCTCCTTTGCATAGAGCGCTACCAATTCGCCACCTCCCCGCTTAATAGCTTCTGTCATAGAATTAATATGACTATGATTGATATTAATAACTGCGAATTTGATTCTATTAGGATAAACTTTCATTGGAACAGGTTTAATAATAGTGCTTGCTTTTACTTTATCCTCTAAGCCGCCAAACAATAGCATCCCCGATAAAGCAGTGGTATTTTTTAAAAATTTTCTACGATCTGAATTTGACTCCTTCATTTTTTATTTTTTATAAATTAATATTCAACTAAATTATTAACTATACCAGTCCTTTTACTTCATACCCTAAACGATGAGGTCTATTTAACATTCCATTAGCCTCGTCATCTTTAATAAACCTTTCATTCATAGGATCCCAATAGATTTTACGTTTTAACTTCATAGTAATATGATGTAATAAACAAGTAGAACAGGAACGGTGTCCAACTTCAACAGATGAAATAGGTTGCACCCTCGTCTTAATACAATCTAGCCAGTTGCCATGTTGCTCAGTACTTTTATATAAGTGAATTTCATTTTCTCCAATTACAGATTTGATTATCTTTTCATTGCTGGCAGTCAAAGATTTTGCATTCTCCGTATTTTGAACTGGATCACTTGCACTAGCCCTATAATCACCCCTGCTCACAAAAATCCATCCTTCGGTTCCTTCAAATTTTATTCCATTAGGAATTTCATTACTAATAATCATTTTGACACCATTAGCATAAATACCTTCTGTTCTAAAAAGCCCATGCACATTCCACAAACCACTTTTTGGAAAATCAGCATTGCCTGAAATCTCCACCGGACCAGTATATTCTGTATCCATTCCCCAATGAGCAATATCCACATGATGAGCACCCCAGCCGGTAATCATTCCCGCACCAAATTGTTCGCAGCGCAACCAACCCGGTCGACCATAATCATTTTGAGGATGCACTCTTTTTTCTGTGTAGGGAACTTCAGGAGTGGAGCCTAACCAGGCATCATAATTTAAATTTTTAGGTACTGGCATATCTGGTTCTACGTCTCCACCTGGGTCGCCAGG
This sequence comes from Ferruginibacter sp., assembly GCA_030831945.1. Taxonomy (GTDB): domain Bacteria; phylum Bacteroidota; class Bacteroidia; order Chitinophagales; family Chitinophagaceae; genus Ferruginibacter. The sequence goes on along the minus strand of JAURKC010000020.1, from coordinate 9,717 downwards.
CAGACCAACATATACATTCTTTAATTGACCAATTCTCCCATTGCGAACTAATTCTGCTGCATACCTAAATTGCTCAGTCGATCGCTGCTGACTTCCAATTTGCAAAATTCTTCCGGTACGATGCACTGCATTACTCAAGGCTCTTCCTTCTGCAATAGTGAGTGATGCAGGCTTTTGTAAATAAACATCCTTGCCCGCCTCTACTGCATGAATACCAAGATAAGCATGTGAATGATCCGGTGTACTTATCAATACTGCATCTATATCTTTATTCAGTAGCAACTCACGATGATCATTATACATGGTTACGCCATTGTAAGCAGTTCCTGATGATTTAGAATAATAATCATTTACATATTTTTTTCCATCGGCCAACCTTTTACTATCCAAATCACAAACTGCCATAATTTTTGCATGACTATACTTCAAGGTTTCAAACATATCATGATCTCTTGAAATTCTTCCTACACCAATGGCACCAATATTTATTCTATTACTAGGCGCATTTTTACCCAAAACAGCGGCAGGGACAATTGTAGGAAAACCGGTCATAGCAATGCCAGTGGCAGCACTTACTTTCAATGAGTTTTTTACAAAACTTCTACGGTCAATTTTTTTTGATATAGACATCGGCATTAATTTTTAAGTTGGGCATCCTTATCCATAGCAACTGCTTTTGAATAATCAATTCCCTTATATTGATTAGCAATAAATTTTATTCCCTGTAGTAAATGATTTTTAAAAGTAGCCTCTTGATAATTAGCTTTATCATGCCCTAAGGTAGTAACCCAAATATTTCCTCCTTCAAATGATTGATACCAAACTGCTGGGAAGAAATTAGCAAAAGATCCTGAATGAGTTGTAATTAATTGAGTGTCTTTTTTATCTAGTGTCGACAGATCGTGCATCATTAAAACTTTTATTCCAGGATAAACTTGCTTTCCAAAATAGCACTCATCTGCCTTGGTCCATTTTAATGGAACTCCTTGCATAGAGGGGTGAGTAGGGTCAATATTTTTAATAGTAAAAGTCTGGAAGGAAGCATGCCAAGTAAAAGTTTCCCCCACCATCATTTTAAACCAAGTCCAATTTCGTTCTGTACCTGTAACAGAATGGATGCCTACAAAGCCGCCGCCTGCTTCGATATACCTTCTAAAGGCGAGTCGCTGCTCATCCGTATCAAACACATCGTTATTAGTACTAGAAAATATTAATAGGGTGTATTTTTTTAGATTGTTTTCATTAAAAACCGAAGGGTCGTCAGAAACATCTACCCTAAATTTATTGGCCGCTCCTAAGTCCTGAATACAATTTACAGCTGCAGCTATATTATCATGTACATACCCCTTTCCATTTTTAGTATATACCAATACCCGACTATTTTTCAATTTATCGATTCCCAGTTTTATTGGAAGTAAAGAAGCTGATTCTTGTCGACTAGACAATATGGATGGAATGAAAAGATCATTCGGTTTACTAAATGCCTTAGAGGATATCAACAATACAATGCCAATAGCGATAGTTAGAAGTTGGATTTTATTTTTCATACAGCCATCATTTTTTTTCCTCATAAAAGGGAAAGTACTAAAGAGTAAAGATTTAAAAGCATAGTTTGACTAATCGGAAATACAATCAATAAAAGAAAGTCAAAGCTATCATTGAAGATAATCAATTTTTGATATCAGCGTATTGGACAATAAAATCTTATTTTAGTAAAGGTGATTTAGGTTAACAGAAATATTAATCCTTTAGAATTTAAGGCAATTGGCTAGAGAGTTGACCTTCAAAAAGTAGAATCAAAAAAATTTGACATAATTGTTATTTAAACGCCCTCGAATAAAAAGTGCTAGAAATTTTAACTATCAGCCGTTAAAAAATCAATCCGCCGCGGCGGATGCATACTCTTTAAAGTACCGCAGTGTTTTAATTTTACATTAATAGGTACTCAATCCTATGTTTGACGCCCTCGAATAAAAAGTGCTAGAAATATTAAATGTCATCCGTTAAAAAATCAAGGCTGTCTGAGCCGGTAGACCCTTCAAAGAAAAATACTCTGCCGGCGAGTTCCTTGATTTTAGGATGACATTTAATATTTCAGCCTTTTTATTCGCAGGCTTGATTTTTTTTGTTACTTTTTTTTATCAAGAAAAAAAAGTAAAAGCACTCTATTCCAAATGGAATTCAAAGCCTATGTAATTTTACTAAAAAGCAATACGAACTAGATACCAATTAATTATTAAAGCGCGAATGGATCTGAAAATTTTGCATCAGTCAAAATAGTTCTATCCGTAAGGGTATTCAAAAACGCCATCATATTGGGTATATCAGCCGTTCTTAAAAAATGAGAAGGGATGGGCTGTTTACCGCTTCCTGGATTTCCTGCAGTAAGCATCTCCTGAACATTGGCCACGCTTCCATTGTGAAACAAATTAGAGCGGATACTGATATTACGTAAAGAACCCGATTTGAAATTGCCTCGATTATTTATGCCTAAATCATTCGTATCATCCAATCCAAATGGAGCACTCGGACTACTGGTAATAAACATCGGTGGTGTATGGCAACTTGCACAGGTTCTATTTGCAGGAACTGTCAAGAACAACTGCTCACCCGCTGCTTCAGCAGCAGTAAATATTTCTAATCCCTGTTTTACTCGATCGTATTTAGACTGATAGGTAACGATACTTCTTTGAAACTGAGACAAAGCTTTGGCAATCAATACCGAGTCAATCAAGCTAGTGCCAAAAGCCTTTTGAAACAGTGAAGGATAGTAAGTCAAGGATTTTACTTTCGCTTCTAATAGTTCCAAGGTCATATCCATTTCAATATGATTTTGAATGGGTTGAAGGGCTTGCTTTTCAAGAGTTGCAGCTCGATCGTCCCAAAACATTTTTCCAGATTTATAGAAACGCATATTCAATAGGGCCATCGAATGTCTAGTGGTAACCCCTCCATCTAATCCTCTACTTAATACCACAGAATCACTAAAAGAATTTTTCTGCTGATGACAGCTTCCGCAACTTGTAGTTCCATTTCTGCTCAATTGCTTGTCATAAAATAACACTCGTCCCAAGTTGGCTCCTTCATTGGTGATTGGATTAGTAGCCGGAGTATTATCTGAATTTGCTAAAGCTACTTGAATATGTGCAGGATAAGTGTCCAAATAGTTATAGCTGGTAAATGTCATTACAGGAGTTGTTGTAATTACTGGTTTAGTAGAAACATCTAGACTGTCATTTTTTGTACAGAACTGAAACAGCGTAACGAGAAGTATCAAGGATGATAGCGGGACTATTTTTTTCATTGAGTTAAATTTTCAGGTGTATAAAAATTACTGACAGCCCTATGACTGCCGTTTCAGCAAGAGGTTTAATTGATTGCTTAAAAAATACTAGTTCTGGATGATTCATTTACATTTATTTAACCTTTCCCTTCATTTTTTTGACCATTTCTATTTACTATAATTATATTTGCCGCTGAATGGGACAAAAAAAATTACAACGTTTTGCAGACATCAAAACCTTTTCCAATGTATTAGAATATCCGGAAGGGATGAAGGGAAAATGGAATTCGTTTTTCAAAAATGACCACCCCATTGTATTGGAGCTGGCTTGCGGCAGAGGAGAATACACCGTTGGACTGTCTGCACTTTTTGCTGATAAAAATTTTATAGGGGTTGATGTCAAAGGCAATAGAATGTACATTGGAGCAAAAAAATGCCTCGATGGCAATGTTAACAATGCAGCCTTTCTTCGAACACAAATTACCCTGCTTAGTAATTATTTTAATACCGCAGAAGTTGATGAAATTTGGATCACTTTTCCTGATCCGCAGTTAAGAACTTCTAAATCAAAAAAAAGGTTAACCCATCCAGTTTTTCTTCGCCTCTACCAACAACTACTTCAGCCCAATGGTTTTATTCATTTAAAAACAGATTCTCCTAAATTATATGCATTCACTAAAAAGGTAATTGAGTTGTACGAATTAGTGCTAGTAGAAGATTGCAGTGATGTGTACGCTAATAATCCCAGTGAGTCACTCAAAATTAAAACTCATTACGAAGCCTTGGACATTGCGGGTAGCAATAAAATCTTTTATCTTAAATTTCAATTACCCGCAGTCATACCTGATTTAGATGAAGAGCTGCAATTGTTATTAAAGGAAACAGAAAATCAATAACTACTCACCTATAATAATTGAATGGATAAATTAATAGAGGGAAAAGATTTTTATTACAATGAAGATGGTTATGTAGTGCTAACCAAAGAATACCATTTGCAAAGAGGAACCTGCTGTGGTAATAGATGCAAGCACTGTCCTTACGAATACTGTAACGTTCCGGAAAAATCAATAAATGATTTACTTGAAAATAAAGCCAACAAGACATTTTAATCAATGCCAAAGAAAAAATCTTCCAATATTGATTTACCCTCGCCACCAAAAGAATATTCTTTTTTTAAGGATGTTCATGAGGTAGTAAGGCAAATTCCAAAAGGGAGGGTTAGTTCTTATGGTGCGATTGCGCGCTACTTAGGCACTAGCCTATCTGCAAGAATGGTTGGCTGGGCAATGAATGCGGCCCACCAAGTTCAACCTCCAGTTCCAGCACACAGGGTTGTCAACAGAAATGGTATGTTAACTGGTAAAGCTCATTTTTCTCCCCCATCACTGATGGAGGCCCTTTTGAAAAAAGAAAAGATCATCGTGAAAGAAGATAAAATCGTTGGATTTACTGAATTGTTTTGGGATCCCTCAATCGAATTAACCCTTTAATCTACTTACAAAATTTCTCGATAAGCGAAGCCTCACCAGGCGAAGAGCCCATTATAATAGCTACTTTCTATTCATTTACACTAGATGATTCTCCGTTAAAACGTCTTTTCTTTTAATTGATACTAATTACTATTAATTATGTTTTTTTTAAAAGTGTATCCCAATGTGTATTCCAATGTGTATTCCAATATACCTTGGTTACGTAAAAAAAACAAATGATACATCCATTACTGTTCCACTGAATGAATATTGCAAAGAAATTTTAGATAGATACCATTATCTACCCACAGCCATTCCCAAATTTACTGAACAGCACTTCAACAAGTCATTAAAAGAAATGGCAGAGAAAGTAGGTTTGATCAGACTCGTAAGAAGAATAACTTGGATAAGAGGAAAACCTAGCCAACATAGTTTACCACTTCATGAGGTTTTAAGCAGTCATATCGCCAGAAAAACTTTCATCACCAACTCTCTAATATTAGGAATGGGCGAATCGGAGGTCAAAAAAATATCTGGCCACAAGGATGACCGATCATTTAGGAGATATGTTGAAATGGGTAACAGTTATCTATCCAAAGCAAAAGATAAATTAAGCAAGGATAAGGTGGATGCAATGATTAATATGTTGGAGGGGAATTAGAGGGTGTAATGGGATTTTGAGTGGAAAAGTTAAAAAATGAATATATTTGAAGATAATAATTTAATAGATTTTGAACCAAATAGCAAAACAAGTTGCTATGTTATTTTCAAATTCAATCCATCATGTGATCCAATTATCTTATGTGTACTAAATTTTTATTTAAAATTATTGGCTTACTATTTTTTATTCTTTTCATTTTATCGAGATTCGATAGTTTTTCACAGGCGCCTAATTTGCTGAATTACCAGGGAGTAGCACGTAACTCCATAGGTAATCCTTTGCCTAACCAGTCTATGAACCTTCGATTGTCTATCCGAAATAATTCATCTGCTGGTCCTGTAGTATATTCTGAAACACGTGCTATCAAAACTAATTTTGGAGGTTTATTTTCAATACAGATTGGTAGTGCAGGCACTACCAGTTCTACAGGGACCATCGCTGGTGTAAACTGGTTTGTGGGAGATAAATATTTGCAGATAGAGATTGACCAAAGTTCCACTAACAAATTTATAGATCTTGGAACAGTTCAACTCGTGAGTGTACCCTATGCTTTTACTGCGGTAACTGCCGGTTCTGCTGCTCCTTCGGGTTTAGCTAGTGGAGACCTTTCAGGTAATTACCCAAATCCCACTGTAGCCAATAACTCGATTACTTCAATCAAGCTTGCTGATTTATCTGTATCTACGATCAAACTATCCGATCAGTCTATTACTACGGCTAAAATTTCAGATGGGGCTGTTACTACTGATAAATTGCAAGACGCTGCCGTCACCGATTCTAAAATTGCTTCGGGTATCAGTGCCTCAAAGGTAGGTTTGGGAAATGTGAACAACACTTCCGATTTAAGTAAACCTATTTCAACAGCTACACAAAATGCTTTGGCCTTAAAAGAAAATATAAATAATAAATCCACCGATGTGCGGTTGGGTATTAGTGATGATTTGTATCCTTCACAAAATGCAGTAAAAATATATGTTGACAATCATTCATCGTCAGCAGGAGTTGCAGATGGAAGCATAACCAATATAAAAATTGGCTCGGGTGCAATTACTGATGCAAAGGTTTCGGATATAAGTGCCACAAAAATAACGGGCGTACTGGCAGTAGTCAGTGGTGGTACCGGTGCAAATACTGCACCCGCTGCTAGAGTAAATTTAGGACTAGGGAATGTTGACAATACCGCTGATGCAAATAAGCCATTATCTACCATTCAACAGTCTGCCGTTGATTTAAAAGAAAATGCTGCTAATAAATCTTCCGTTACTATCCTGGGAACTAGTGATGAATTATTTCCAACACAAAATGCGGTAAAGACTTATGTAGATGCAAAAGTGGCTTTGGTTACAATTGTAGATGCAGCTGCAACAACTAAGGGTAAATTACAATTGGCAGGCGATTTGGCAGGAGTGGGTTCCACTGCGTCGGCACCTATCATTTCCAATGCTGCTATCACCAGTTCAAAATTAGCTACTGCCGCTGTTACCGATGAAAAAATTGTTACCGTTTCCGGATCTAAAATATCGGGTAATATTATTGGTAATGCCGCAAATGTAACCGCTGTGGTGAATGTTGCTAATGGAGGAACGGGCGCTTCAAACCTAACTGGTTTTGTAAAAGCAAACGGAGCCAGCCCTTTTACTACCGTCTCAAAAATTGCTATTGGAGACGTAACCGGATCAATACAAAAAGTAAATGGCAATTTGCCTGATGCCAATGGAAATGTAGCGCTTGCTTTTGGAAATGTTGTAACGGGTACGCTATTGCAGAGACCATCCAATGCAGGAACCAATGGTAATATATATGTTATTTCATCGGATGTCGATCCATTAAATAATGGCCGTACATTTATTAGTGATGGGACTAATTGGCAAGAAGTAACTTCTAATCAATCATCGACTGATAATCGGTATGTAAAATTATCGGGCAGCACCATGGCGGGCAATTTATCATTTCCCACAGGCACTAAAATTACTGTAACGGACGCTCCGATTTCTTCTAATGATGTGGTAAATAAATTATATGTAGATGCCAATCTTTCGAGTGCAACTATTGGAGATGCAACAGCTTCCTCGCTTGGAAAAATACAATTAGCAGGAGATTTAGCTGGAGGAGGATCTACTGCAGCTATTCCTATCATTTCTAATAATGCTATTACCACTGCTAAATTAGCTGCTGCTGCCGTTACTGATGAAAAAGTGGTTACCGTTTCTGGATCTAAAATATTAGGCGATATTAATGGTAATGCGGCAAATGTAAATGGGGTAGTAGCTATTGCCAATGGAGGTACAGGTGCTAGCACTATAGCGGATGTAATAACTAATTTAGGTGCTGAGACTATTGCAAATAAAAGTACCAATATCATTACAGATGCTATCTCCACAACAAAATATCCAAGTGTTAAATTAATAAAGGATTATATAGATGCGAAAACTGCAGCAGTCGGAGTTGGTGATGGATCGATAAGTTCCGCAAAGATTGAAGATGGAACTATCATGAATGTCGACGTTGCAACAAACGCAGCAATTGCTTATTCAAAATTAAATTTAACTTCTTCTATCAGCAATGCTGATTTAGTAGGTAGCATCGCTGCTTCAAAATTAGTGGGTACAGATATTTCAACAGTGGGTACCATTACTTCAGGTACTTGGAGTGGAACAACCATGGCGATTGCAAATGGAGGAACTGGTTTAACAAGTGTTGGTACTAATGGGCAAGTATTAACCAGTAATGGAACTGCTATTACATGGGGTAATCCTGCAGCAACTGGTATTACTGCAATCAATGGCATTAGCTCAAGCGCACAAACTTTAACTATAGGAACGGCTGGTACTGCACCTACCTTTAGTTCGGCAAGCTCAACACATACATTGAATTTACCAATGGCCTCAGTAACAAGTGTTACAGCTGGATTATTAAGTAAAGCTGATTATGATTTATTTAGTTCAAAACAACCTGCATTAACTGCTGGTTCTGGTATTTCAATTAGCTCCGGAACAATCTCAGCAACTGGATTAACAACAAATAATTTATCAAGTAATGCAGGTATTACGAATGCACAATTAGCGAATAGTTCTATAACTATTGGATCAACTTCGATGGCTTTGGGATCATCAGCAACCACCATTGCAGGCTTAACTTCGGTATCATCCACAGTATTTACAGGATCCTTAACGGGTAATGCAAGTACGACAACTAAATTAGCTACTCCTGTTACTATTAATGGTGTTTCTTTTGATGGAAGTGCAAATATTACCATTTCTACCAATTTAACGAATGGATTGACTTTTAATAACGGCGGTTCTGGCGAAGCATCTGGTGCTTCCTTTTCTGGGTTATCTGCAAAAACAATTTCTTATAACACGATTGGCGCGTCTCCTTTAGCTGGATCGAGTTCCCTCACTACTTTAGGTACTATTTCTTCAGGTACTTGGAGCGGAACAACAATTTCAGTAGCTAATGGTGGAACTGGTTCTGCCAGTTTAACTTCCAACAATGTTTTGTTGGGAAACGGAACTGGTGCACTTCAATCGGTAGCACCCGGAACTAGTGGCAATGTGCTAACTTCTAATGGGACTACTTGGGTTTCTTTGGCATCTCCAATATTAAGAGAAACATTAGATACATATTTGGCAACAGCTTCTCAAATCAGCTTTACTTTAACCCAAACACCCTCTGCTAACGGCAAAATAAAAATGTTTAGAAATGGTGTTAAAATCCGTTCTTCCGCATATACTTTGAGCGGTACAACATTGACTTATATTCCATCTAATAACGGAAATACCTCCTTGGATGTTAACGATTTGATTGAATTATATTATTTCTACTAGTCTTATATGACGCTGCTCATCTCAATATTAATGTTATTTATTAGCTCTAATTTGTTTTTAAGAGTATTATCTTATAGCCAATTTATTTATCCCAAATTGCTATTTCGATCACTCATTTTTCTTTGTTCAGTTTTTTGCTCCAACAATATGTTTGGACAAAATAGTAATATTACTGTTAATGCCTCTGCCACCAGTGGCGGTAGTTGGAGTGCCCTTACTTCAGGTACTTATACCTTTACACCCACGGCTGACAATGCCAATATTTTATATACAGATATCCAGAGCCGATTAATTGGCAGTGGTGGCTTTGCGGTAGGCAACGTGACTATTGTTACTACCAATGGCACCGGTACGCAGGTAGGTAATGTAAACATTGCTTATACGATTACAGCAGCTACAATCAGTTCGCCAAAGACCTTTAGTATTGTAGCCAGTGGTAGCATCAATGTCAGTAGTCCAGTTAATATAGGCAACGGC
>JAURKC010000004.1 GCA_030831945.1 Ferruginibacter sp. | reverse complement strand
TTAAAAAATCAAGGCTGTTTGAGCGCTCGCGCTCGTTAAAGTAATTTACTCTACCCGCGAGTTCCTTGATTTTAGGCTGATATGTAAAATTTCAGCCTTTTTATTCGCAGGATTGATTTTTTTTGTTACTTTTTTGCATCAAGGCAAAAAAGTAAAAGCACTCTATTTCAAAAGAAATTTAAATCCAATTTACCTAACTTTTATAAACAAAAAAAGATAGTAGTTATTATCGATTTTTTTAAATCAAACTCTTAATCGAATAATCGATTAAGAGTTTGATTTAAAAATCCCCCCTACCAAATATTTACTCTTACACTATCAGCTAAATAAATTTTATCTTTTGCTTGAATATCAAAGGCACTATAAAATTCTTTCACATTTACAAAGGGTCCGTTTACTCTGTATTTTGCAGGAGAGTGAACATCTGTCATCAATTGATTTTTTAATGATTGTTCAGTTGGATAGCCCATCCATCCTAATGCGTAACCTAAGAAATATCTTTTCATTGGACTTAGACCAGCGATGGGTTGATTGTTTTTAAATTGTGTTGTTTTTTTAAATGCATCTAACGCTATTAGTATGCCACCTAAGTCAGCAATATTTTCACCTAAGGTTGCTTTACCATTGATATGACTGCCTGGTAAAGGTTCAAATGCATTGAATTGATTAATCATTACTGCAGCTCTTTTATTAAATTCTTGTTCATCATTTTTAGTCCACCAACTTTTTAAATTTCCTTTCTCATCGTACTGTCTACCTTCATCATCAAATCCATGAGTTATCTCATGTCCAATGGTACTTGCACCTGCATATCCGTATACGGTCGCGTCATCTAGCTCTTCATCTTTGTAACCGGGTACGGTGAAAATACCTGCAGGCAAAACGATTTCGTTATTGCTTGGATTGTAGTAGGCATTGTATGTTTGAGGCGTCATATCCCATTCCTCTCTGTCTACTGGTTTTCCTAGTTTATTCATTTCATACTGGTGCCACCACTTGGTTGAATTTACTAGGTTTTGAAAATAACTTTCTTTCACGATTTCCATGGATGAAAAATCTTTCCATTTATTGGGGTAGCCCACTTTCATTTTTACTGCGGCTAATTTGATCAAGGCTTTTTGTTTGGTAGTGTCGCTCATCCAAGTAAGCTTTTTAATTCTTTCACTGTAGGCAAGCTTTACATCGTCTACCATTTTTTCATATCGTTGCTTCGCTTTTTCATTAAAAAATTCTTTCACATACAATTGACCAAGCAATTCACCCATTGCATTTTCTTCAGCACGTATTACTCTTTTCCATCTTGGCTTTCGTTCCTTTGCGCCAGAAAATAATTTGCTAAAGTCAAATGCCAATTGTCCAAATTTATCTGGTAGTACTTCCGAAAATCTTTTGGTCAATCGATACCGCATCATATTTTTCCAAGTAGCTAGTGGTGAATTATTTAATAAATTATTCAGCGCTTGGTAATAAGCAGGTTGTCCTACAATGACTGAATCTGATTTACCGATTCCATTTTCAATTAAATAATTATCCCAATTTACAGCAGGACAAATTTTGGCAAGGTTAGCAAATTTCATTTTGTTATAATTTGCATAAGGATCTCTAAGGTCTTCTAATTTTTTGTGCGCCTTTGCTAGCGATGTTTCTAGTGATAAAATATCGGTGGCTGCTTTAGCAGCTTTCAAACTGTCTTCACCAATTAGCATAAGCGTTTGAGTTATATTTTTTACATAGGCTGTTCTAATGTTTAGGGTAGAAGAATCACTTTTAAAATAATATTCTCTTTCAGGCAAGCCAATACCTGTTTGCCAAAGTTGAAGTGCATTTAGGTCACTTTGTTTTGCATCTTGTGCTACAAAAAATTGAATAGGGCCATTAACACCGATCTGGTCTAACTCTGCCAAAACGGATAATAGGGATTTGGTGTCGTTGATGGATTCAATTTTATTGATGTAGGTATTGAGTGGTGTTGTTCCTGCGGCTTCAATTTTCAGTGTATCCATGGCGGCTTGCCAAAAGTTACCAATTTTTTGAGCTGCCGATCCATTTACTGCATTCTCTTTGGAAGCGCTTTCGCTGATTGTTCTTAATCGCTTGGTATTTTCTTCGATCACTAGGTTACCAATGCCCCATTGACTTTCCTCAGCAGGAATGGGATTATTCTTGATCCATCCACCATTAGCGTATTGAAAAATATCTTCCCCAGGTAATAGGGTGGTATCCATATTTTTCGCCAATACATCGGGTTTAGCATTGTTAGGTATGGGTTGGTTGCATGCGGCCAAAACAAAGGCTGCTAGGAGGGTTACATAAATTTTTCTTAAAGGGATGCTAGGGTTCATAATGGTTAATTGAAAGGTATGGGGTATATTTTAAAGGGGTGGTTGAATTGATTTGAGTAGTGTTTTTTTTAAAATTAAACAATGATTTTGGTCAGGTTGTTTGAATTTTGAGACAATTTTTCAGTAATTGGCTATTTTATTTAAATAATTTTTTATAAAAAAATTATTTAACAATTTTTGTCTTAAATCATAAAGATTTTTTAGCCTATTTAAATGAATAGTAAAATTATTATTATTTATAATTCGTTGAAAAACAATTATTTATATATATATTGAATTATTTTTTAATTAATAATTTAAAAATTTGATTTTTCACCCTCCATCTCCATAAACATATGTTAATAAAAAAATTTAAGAAATATTTGGCTATATCACAAAACTAGATATCTTTATGTATCGGTTTATCCCAAAGATTGACTAAATGATTGCTTTTTATCCATTTACAAATCCCAACGATTGACTATTCATTAATTAACCAAAACAAATTAAATTTATGCAATTTAAACATCTTAGCAAGCCTCCAGGAAATTCAAGGAGCCTATTAACGATTTCAATGCTGCGTATTATTAAGTTAGCAATGCTTATGCTATTCTTTACCTGCACGCAGGTAAATGCAAGTGGGGTGTTTAATCCTCCCATTCAAGTTCGCGGTAAGATCACAAATCAGAAAGGCGAACCTGTACAGAATGTTTCTGTATTAATTGCTGGATCTCAGGTGGGAACTACAACAGATAACGAAGGTCGTTATTCTTTAACTGTTCCTAGCAACACAGCTTCTTTAGTTATTTCTAGTGTTGGTTTTAAAACCAAAACTGTGAAAGTTGGAAGTCAAACTGAAATCAACGTTTCTCTAGAGGACGATGTTTCTGGTTTGAATGATGTGGTAGTAATTGGATATGGTACAGCCAAGAAAAAGGATGTTACTGGATCTGTTTCTACTATTTCTTCTAAGCGACTTTTAGAAAGACAAACTGTTAACCTTGGACAAGCCTTACAAAATAAAATTGCGGGTGTACAAGTAATCTCTCAAGGTGGTGGTGTTCCAGGACAAAACCCTTTGATTCGTATTCGTGGTACCAACTCTATTACTGCAGGTAACGATCCGTTATATGTATTAGATGGAGTAGTAGGTGTTGCGAATCCTTTGGCTACTTTAAATCCAAATGATATTCAATCAATTGACGTTTTAAAAGATGCCTCTGCAACAGCGATCTATGGTGCTCGTGGTGCAAATGGTGTTATCCTTATTACTTCTAAGCGTGGTGTGGGTGGAAAAACTCAAATCACTGTAGGTAGCAACGTATCTAGAAACGTTTTGCAAAGACACGTATATGCCTTAAATGCTGAGCAACTTTCTTACTTGTATTTACAAACCATGATGAATGCTAAAAAATTCGGTAATGTAATTCCAGGTAATGATTTCCGTGCTACTGCTCAAGGTGGTGAAGGTAATCAGGCTACTAATACTTTCTCTTCAATGCTGCATTTATTTAAAGCAGTTCCTGCTGGTAGTTATTCAGTTCCTTTATTAGGTGCTGATGGTCAATACTACAAGCCAATGTATGATACTAACTGGGAGACCTTAATGTTCCCTGGATCTACTTCTCAAGCACATTATGTCTCTATCCGTGGCGGTAACGAAAATGCTAAATTTTCTGTATCTCTAGGAGCGAATGATGAGAAAGGTTTGATGCTACAATCTTCTTTCAAACGTATTACCTCTAAAATTACTGGTGATATCACTGCAACAAAATGGCTTAAAATAGCTACTTCTATTGGATTCAATAAGAGTGTACAAACTGGTGATGATGGTATCACTCGTTCTGCTACAGAGGTTTGGTCAATTTTGCCAGTTAAATATCCTATGGATGCTCCTCCAGCATTTGCTGGTCGTTGGGCATCTAACTTTGACTTTAAGACTGGTGAGCAATGGTGGAACGTTTTGTTCAGAAGAGATCAGATCTATCAACAAAATAACGTAGGTCAGGTAACAGGTAGCTTTAATGCAACTGCACAAATCACTAAAGATTTAAGCTTTAAAGGTGATTTCTCTATCGATTACAACAATTATAAGAATAATGGCTATAGTGGTAAACTATATGGTGGTACGGGTAGTGCTTCAATATCTAACACTCAATCATACTTCTGGCAAAATGAGAACTATTTTAACTACAACAAACAAATTGGTAATCATTCAATAAGTGCTATTTTGGGTCTTTCTTGGCAAAAGAATCAGTTCCAAGGTTTTGGTGCTTCCAATAGCATATTCCTATCTAACTTCTATGGATACTCTAACCTTGGAGCAGGTGCTGCACCAAGACCAGGGGTTTCAAGTAGTGATGGTGGAAACGCATTGAACTCCTATTTCACTAGAGCGAATTATTCATACAAAGACAAATATTTGTTGACAGTTACTGCTCGTCAGGACGGTTCTTCTCGTTTTGGTAAAAACAATAAATACGGTTTCTTCCCTTCAGTGGGTGCTGGTTGGAAAATTAGCGAAGAAAATTTCATGAAAAATGCTTCTGCATTTTCTAATTTGAAACTTCGTGGTAGCTGGGGTAAAACTGGTAACCAAGAAATTGGTAACTTCCAAACTCAACAATTTATTAGTACTGCTAGTGTTTTGCAATATGGTTCAGTTCAAACAGGACTTGTACCAGCTTCAGTTGCTAACCCAGATTTGAAATGGGAAACTACCACTCAATATGATTTAGGTCTTGAAATTGGTTTATTTAAAGGTAATGTTAACATTGGTGTTGACTACTACAATAAATTAACTAGCGACATGTTGTTGAGTGTTCCTCTTCCATTGTCAACTACTACTGGTAGTGTTTTAAGAAACTATGGTAAAGTTGAAAACAAAGGATGGGAATTAACTTTCAATACAGTTAATATCGCTACAAAAGATTTCAGATGGACTACTGATTTGATTGTTACCATGAATAGAAACAAGGTGATTCAATTAGGACCTACAGGTGCTCCTATTTACCAACAATTTGGTGCGGGTAACGCAACTACCATTATTAAGGTTGGTGAGCCAGTTGGTTCATTCTTTGGATTGGATCGTATAGGTACTTGGAGTACTCAAGAAGCTTCTGCTGCTATGAGATACGGAAGAATACCTGGTGATTTGAAATTTAAAGATACTAATGGTGACGGTAGAATTGATTTGTTAACTGATGGTGCAATCACAGGTAGAGCATTTCCTGCTCAAATCTATGGTTTGCATAATACAGTTACTTACAAAGATTTTGACTTTAACTTAGATATTCAAATTGTACAAGGAGTTAACAAAGCATTTATCAAGGAATCAGCTGAAGATCGTCAATTGGTATCAGGTGGTTTAAATACTAGTTTAAATGCTTGGCGTCCAAACTACCAAAATACTAAGGTTGCTCAATTCCGTCCAGGTAATGGTGGTGCTATCTATAACTACCAATCTTTTTCTGATTCTTATATTATCACTGATGCTTCTTATATCAGAGGTCAAAATGCATCTCTTGGATATAGCTTATCTGATAAACTTACAAAAAGAATTGGTTTGCAAAAAATCAGAGTTTACTTAAGTGCACAAAACTTCTTCCTTAGAACTAAGGCTGAGGGATATGATCCAGAAGGAGCATCACTTGATAAAAATCTTCCATTGGCACCAAATAGTGATAAATACCAATACCCAACACCATCTATTTATACCTTTGGATTGAACGTAAGTTTATAATTTTTAGCAATTAATAAATTTAAAAAATTACAACATGAAATTTAATATAACGAAAACAAATAAAGGGGTTATACAATACATATTGCCTTGTTTGGCGATGGTATCGGTGCTAGTTAGTTGCACCAAATTCCTAGAAGAAAAACCTACCGCTAATCTAACATCAGAATACAATTTTAAAACTGCTGAAGAAGGAAATGCCCTTGCGGTAGCTGCATATAGAGCTTTACCCGCTGTGTATACTGGTGGTGGTGGTGATTACGGTAACCAATTGGCTGGTGTATTGGAATATTGGACAGGTAAGGCTTGGTCTGGTGGTTCCCATCCTCAGTTAACTATTTACCAAACCAATCAAATTTCTGGAAGTTTCATCCAAAATTTTGATAACTATTGGAACAATAATTATGCAGGAGTTAAAGATTGTAACAATGCTCTTCAGAAACTAGGAGGTATTACAGAATACACTGCTGATCAAAGGTCTGCGAAAATAGGTGAAGTGCGTGCTCTTCGTGCATTATACTACTTCAACTTAGTTCGTTACTTCGGCGATGTAGTGTTAGATACTACTTTGAGATCATTTGCTGAATCTCAAAGACCACGTACTTCTCTTAAGAAGGCTTATGATGATTTGATTATTCCTGATCTAGAGTTTGCAGTAAATAGCAAGTTGGCTGATAATTATGCTAACGGCCAAATGAGCAAAAATGCAGCTAGAGCAATTTTGGCAGATGTATATCTTAATTGTGCTGGTTATCCTTATCAAGAGGTAGCTACTGCTCCAGACAAGGCTTGGTGTACAACAGGTGGTTGGTCTCAACAAACCTATCCAGTGGTTTCTGCTAGTGCGGCTAGTTTTTTAGCAAAAGCTAAAACTAACTTAGATTATTTGTATGGTAAATACACAATGTACTCTACTTACGCTGAAATGCGCAATCCAGCCAATGACAATAAATTAGAAGCTATCTTCCAAGTACAATTTGAATTAGGTATTTCTAATATGAATGGTTTAATAGGTTCTTATACTCCTTCAGCTGCTAGATGTGCTGAATTAACTGAATTTGGTACAATCATTCCAGAGCCTACTTATGTAAATTCTTTTGCTTCTGCTGATTTACGCGCTCAAGAGCGTCAGTATTTTTATACTAGTGATTTAACTTTGGCTAGATTTGATCCAACTACTCCGTTGGTTCGTTTTAGCCAACCTCATGTATTTAAATTCTATGATGAGGCAGGTATAAAAAGTAATCTTGGAACCACTTTGAATTATACAGTTTATCGTTATTCTGATATTTTGTTAATGTTAACAGAAGTAAACTGGGCTTTGACTCAAAACGGTGTATCTGTTCCAGATGCAGACGTATTGAAAGGTATCAATGCAGTTAGATCTAGAGCTAAATTACCTGCTTATACTATCGGTCAAATCAACAATTTAACTATCTTTAGCGAAAGAGCTTATGAATTGATCTTTGAACAAAAAATGCTTTGGGATCAACGTCGTAGCCGTAAATGTCTAATCGACGGTTCTGGTGCTTTTGGAATTGAAAATTTCATTGGCCATCAGCCTGCTAAATTCAATTACAAATTTGGTCCAATGAATTTGTTGGCTCCAATTTCACAAGCTGAAATTGCCAATAATGCAAATTGTTTACAGAATTTCAACTATAACCCAAGACAAAAAGGTCAGTAAAACTTTTGTAAACGACATTATTAACTAATTTATACAGAACAAAATGAAAAATAAAATAGGGTTAACCCTCGTAACAATAGCTGCTTTGTTGCAAAGTTGCAGCAAACAAGAGTACGTAAATATCCCGAGAAATGCGGACGGGTCTGCGTACATCACCACGGTTGCAAGTACAACCAATACTGGTATGACCACTTTAGATAATGGTTTTTCAGTTACCGCTACACTTCCAAATGCAAAAGCTGGAGATGAAATGGTTGCTGAATTATTAGCTCAGCAATTACCTGTTGGAGGATCTGCTACACAGCTTCTTCCAATTGCAGGAACTCAAAAAAAGCTAATTGTTGGAGCTGATTTAAAAGTTACTGTTTCTTACACAAGAGAGCAAGCTCTTTTCAAAAATGTAAATGATCAGGTAACTGTTACTTTCGCTGGTAAAACAGAGTCTGCATTTACTACCATTTCAATGGGTTTGGCTACTAGTGTGAAAGGTCCTTTATATGATGGTAAAGCAGTAAACATTAGACGTAATTCAGGTGCTGCATATTTTGAAGTAGCGGTTGCTCCTAAAGCTGCTGCTTATACAGGTAATGTTACTGTTTTGAAAAGAAATGGTATTGCATTAGCTTGGACTCCTACTGATTATGCATATGGAACTAAAATTCCAATTTCAGGTGATGATTACGCTGTTGGAAAAGATACCATGTATTATGCTTTCGTATCTAAAGTAGGCAGCTTTTCTGATACAGTTAGAATGACTGTATTTGCTAATGCTCCTTTGTATCAACTTACTAAGTCTGGTACAATGGTATTAGGTGCTACTACTGGTGGAGTAAATATGTTGGATAATTCAGTTGTTGCAGCGTCTAGTGACAAAGCAATTATTGCAGTTAGTTCTGCTTCTCTACAAATTACTAAAAGTGCTGCTTTTGGTGCTATAAGTGGTAATGACATTTCTTTTGTACCATCTACTAGTGCATTGTATACTGCAGGTAATGCTGCAGATATTCAAGCTGCTTTTGATGCTGGTACTTCAACAGCAATAATTGATCCTATCGCAGGTGTGCCTGTTTATGCTTTCAAAATGATTACTGGTGGTAACACTTATTATGGTATTTTGAGAATTAATAGCGTAGTTCCTGGAACTTCAGTTGCTTATGAGTACAAGATCGGAAGTACTTATGCTCAATTAGCTATTTTAAAATAATCGCTATTGATATAAAAACCATTGCCACTAAATTTTTTTAGTGGCAATGGTTTTCTTTTAATAATCCAATTTGGCCTTAGTTCAAATTTACCCTTTCGAAACCTAACGAATTTACCTATAAGGCTTTTTCACCTAGTATGGAATTTATCGTTGTTTATTCATAACTTCATACAAGGAAACAAAGCCGTTTAAATAAATACTATTTGTATTTATTTAAAATATTTTTTTGGCTAAAAAAATGGTTTTTTCTCTATAAATTGAACTATTTATATTAGTGAGTTGTTTCGATTTAAGTAATTTGAGAATGGTCAAATGATTCATCGGTTAAAAGATTTTTTTATATTTTAGTGTTCTAAATATTATTGTTTACTTAATAATTTAATAACTGTGGGAGACAAAATCCAAATTAAAAAATCTGCAGAGCAATACGACGTAATTGTTGTAGGCTCTGGTGCAGGAGGCGGTATGGCTGGTTATGTATTGGCCAATGCTGGAATTAAAGTATTAATGCTAGAGGCTGGACCATTTTTTGATCCTGCTAAGCAATCTAAGCAACTTCAATGGCCTTATGAATCACCGCGTCGTGGTGCTTCTACTACTCGTGCTTTTGGAGATTTTGATGCTGCATATGGTGGATGGCAAATTGAAGGCCAACCCTACACTACCAAAGATAAAACTGAATTTAGTTGGTTTAGAGCTCAAATGCTTGGAGGTAGAACCAATCACTGGGGTAGAATCTCTTTGCGTTTTGGACCGCTAGATTTCCAACCTACTGATGGCCTTACCGATCGTTGGCCTATAACCTACGATGATGTAAAACCATTTTATGATAAGGTTGATAAAATGATTGGTGTGTATGGTACCAATGAAGGATTGGAGAACGATCCAGATGGTATTTTCCTTACTCCTCCAAAGCCTAGGCTGAACGAAATATTTATTAAAAATGGCGCTGCTAAAGCTGGTGTAAAAGTTATTCCAGGTAGGGGTTCTGTATTAACGGATGCCTTGCCAGGAAATAAAGATCGTGGTGCTTGTTTTTACTGCGGTCAGTGCGGTAGAAGTTGTAAAGTATATGGTGATTTCTCAGCCTCCTCTTGCCTTGTTATTCCTGCAATTAAAACAGGTAATCTAAAGGTTATCACCAATGCAATGGTTCGTCAAATTTTGACTGGAAAAGAAGGTCAGGCTACCGGTGTATCTTATGTAGATAAAACCGATGGTCAGGAATATCAGTTGAATGCTAAAATTGTTATTCTTGGTGCTAGTACCTGCGAATCTGCTCGTATATTATTAAATTCTAAATCTGCGCAACATCCAGGTGGTCTTGCTAACAGTAGCGGAGTGGTAGGTAAATACCTTCATGATTCTACTGGAGCTAGTTTGGGCGGTTTCCTTCCTCAATTGATGGATCGCAAGCGTTACAACGAAGATGGCGTAGGTAGCGTTCATATCTATTCACCTTGGTGGTTAGATAATAAAAAACTAGATTTTTCTCGCGGTTATCATATAGAATATGGTGGTGGTATGCGTATGCCTAACTACGGTTTTGGCGCAGGTACCCCTAAAATGAATGGTATGGTTCCAGATAGAGAGGGTAAAACAAAGGATTCTGGCGGTTTTGGAGCTACTTTGAAAGATGACTATCGTCGTTTTTATGGTACTCAAGTTAGCATGGCTGGTCGTGGTACCGCTATTGCACGCAAAGAAAACTACTGTGAAATTGATCCTAATGTGGTAGATAAATTTGGTATTCCAGTGCTACGTTTTAACTATACTTGGAGTAATGAAGAAGTGAATCAAGCGAAACATATGCAAGAGACTTTCCAGTCTATCATGCATGAAATGGGTGCTGTAATTACTACTAAAATTCCAGGTGCTGATACTAGCTATGGTTTGGAAGCCCCAGGAAAAATCATCCATGAAGTAGGTACCATTCGTATGGGAGATGATCCTAAAACTTCTGCCCTAAATAAATGGAGTCAGGCTCATGATTGTAAAAATTTGTTTGTAGTAGATGCTGCTCCTTTTGTACAACAAGGAGATAAAAATGCTACTTGGACAATTCTTGCCTTATCAATGCGTACAACTGAATATATTCTTGAACAAAGGAAAAAACAAAATATTTAATTATGAACAGAAGACAGTCATTAAAAGCCTTAAGTATATCCACTCTTGGTGTAGGATTGTTGGTAGATTCCTGCAAACCTAGTACCAAACAAGTAGATGTTTCAAATGTTGATACTGCAGTAGGATTAGAGGAGTTTGAAGTGGAGCGATTGAAACAATTATATGCTCAGCCTGCATTTTTTAATGCACATGAAAAAAGCACTTTGGTAGTATTAGCAGATCTAATTATCCCTAAGGATGCAGTATCTGGAAGTGCATCTGATGCTAAAGTGGTTGATTTCATCGAGTTTATTGTAAAAGATATCCCTACCCACCAGCTTCCATTGCGTGGTGGATTAAAGTGGCTTGATTTACATTGCCTAAACACCTATGACAAAACCTTTATTGATTGTACCAATGCACAACAAATTGAAGTATTGGAGCAAATTGCTTACCCAGGTAAAACTAAACCTGAGTTGCAACAAGGCGAAGTATTCTTTACTAGAGTACGTGACCTAGTGGGTACAGGTTTTTATACTAGCGCAGTTGGTATAAAAGATTTAGGTTATGTTGGTAACGTTCCTAATATCTGGGAAGGCGTTCCAAAAGATGTATTGAAGCAATACAATCTATCCGAAGTTTAAATCTAAATAGTATATATTTAAAAAAGCAATTGGCAAGTCTAATTGCTTTTTTAAATTCTTAGGTATTTGCTTTCGCATTAATTTAAAAAAAGTTTCGAATATTAATTAACCATATTATTATCATTTCGATAATATATTAAAAACGAAAATTGCTTATGAAAAAAAACATCCTCTTTATCGCAGTGGTATTTTTACTATCAGCTTGCGCACATTCTAGTAAAATGAAAAATGGCAACGGATGGATTAGTCTATACGATGGCAAATCATTTGATGGCTGGAAATTTAGTGAAAAGCAAGGTTCATTTACCATTGAAGATGGTTGTATTAAAGTTGCAGGCGTTCGCTCTCACCTTTTTTATGATGGACCTGTAATGAATCATAATTTTAAAAATTTCGAGTTCAAAGCCCAGGTTATGACTAAGCCAGGATCTAACTCTGGTTTGTATTTCCATACGCAATATCAAGACAGAGGATTTCCTGATAAAGGATTTGAAGTACAAGTAAATAACTCTCATACAGATTGGAAAAGAACAGGTGGATTGTATGATATCAAAGATACCAGAGAGACTTATGTTAAAGATGATGTTTGGTATACTGAATATATCCGTGTAGAAGGAAATCACGTTATCGTAAAAATTAATGATATCGTGGTTACTGACTGGACTCAACCAGAAAATTTTGTACCTGTTAGAGGACATCCTGAGCGTGTTATTGCTACTGGAACATTCGCTATTCAAGCGCATGATCCAAAAAGTATAGCTTATTTTAAGGA
Organism: Ferruginibacter sp.; assembly: GCA_030831945.1. Classification (GTDB taxonomy): domain Bacteria; phylum Bacteroidota; class Bacteroidia; order Chitinophagales; family Chitinophagaceae; genus Ferruginibacter. The sequence continues at coordinate 288,031 of JAURKC010000004.1, read as the reverse complement.
TATCATGGTTAGACCATTACCATAAATTAAAAAGTGATAAGCAGCTTCTTTGACTGTTTATTACAATGATTACATAGAAAGGGGAATGTTTATTTTTTTATAAACATTCCCCTTTTTTATTTTAAAGTTTATCGTAGGAGGGTATGTTATTAACTTCCACTGTTTTTGGTATAAAAATTCTACTGTACAAGAATATACTATTTAATAAATTCAATTATATTTAGGTATTAAAATTTCAACATCAACTTAAGCTAATTCTATATGAAAAAAGAAAAAACAAATTCCCTAACTCGGAGAGGTTTTGTAGGTACTACTGCAAAAGCGATCACGGGTTTTTTAATTATCCCTCGTTTTGTAATGGGGGGTAAGAGTCAATCAGGAGTCCCTTTTTTACCGCCTAGTGATATCATCTCTTTGGGTTTTATAGGTGTAGGTAAACAAGGACGTGGACTAACTAAATCCTTTTTAAATACTGGTCAAACGCGCATTTCTGCAATTAGTGAAGTGTATGAAGGAAAGGCGTTGCGTACTATTGATACGATTAAGGAAACCTATAAAATGAATTCATCCCTAGGTACTTTCGCTACTATTCCGGTGTATACTGATTTTAGAGAATTGCTAGCTCGTAAAGATGTAGATGCGGTAGTAATTGCTACTCCTGATCATTGGCATGCTACAATGGCCGTAAAAGCTGCTGCAGCGGGAAAGGATATCTATTGTGAAAAACCGCTATCCCTTAAAGTAAAAGAAGGCAGGGCAATGGTTAATGCAACGCGTAAATATAACCGAGTGTTTCAAACCGGAAGTATGCAACGTTCTTGGCCAGAATTTAGGCAGGCAGTTGAATTAATTAGAAATGGATACATCGGAGAAATTAAAAGTGTTAAAGTAAATGTTGGACCGCCACCTGTTGCTTACAATTTACCAGCAGAGCCTATTCCAGCTGGATTAGATTGGGATAAATGGCTTGGCCCCAATGAAGAAGTTGCATTTAATTCAGAATTAGCTCCACCGCTTACCAAAGACGTATTTCCAAACTGGCGTAATTTCAGAGAATTTGGTGGAGGTATGGTAACCGATTGGGGGGCACATATGTTTGACATTGTACAATGGGCATTAGGAATGGATGATAGTGGACCAATTGAAGTAATTGCTCCTGATGGAAAGGATCACCCTTTCCTAACTTATCATTATGCTAATGGCATTAAAATGACCCACGAAACATGGGAGTGGAGTAATGGTATTCATTTTATTGGTACAGCTGGAGAAATTAAAGTACAAAGAAAAAAGATTGAGACTAGTCCAAGTAATCTTGCACAAAGAATTATTACCGATTCAGAAAAGCATGTTTATAAGAGCATAGATCATTACAAAGATTTCCTAAATGCAATGCGCACACGCACTAAGCCTGTATGTGATGTAGAGATTGGTCACCGTACTGCTTCGGTTTGTAATATTGGTAATATTGCTTATCGATTGAATCGTGCATTGAAATGGGATCCAATAAAAGAACGCTTTAAAAATGATGCAGAAGCCAATGCTTTGCTAACTAGAAAGATGCGCAAAGAATGGTCGATCTAATTTTTTTGATTTTTTATATTGATTTTTCATCCTACCCAACTGTCAATTTTATTGTACTAATGTATTAATATTTTTGAGTAGTTTGGTAGGATGCTTATTGGGAATTATATCAAAACAACCTCTTTATATACTTCTAATAACCAAGTTACCCTTCTCCAGGGTGGAAGTGATTACTTTGATTTACTTGAAAAAATTATTGCTGAATCAAAAGAGAGTATTCATTTACAGGTATATATTTTTGAAGACGACCAAACCGGTCATCGAATCGTACAAGCCCTGCTTTCTGCTGCCCAAAGAAAGGTAAAAGTGTATTTGATGGTGGATGGATATGCCTCCAGATCAATTTCCGATGCGTTGATAAAACAACTAACGGCAGGGGGTATTCATTTTCGTTTTTTCGAACCTCTTTTTAAGGGAAGTAATTTTTATTTTGGTAGAAGGCTTCATCATAAAGTAGTGGTGGTAGATACTACCATTGCAATGGTAGGAGGTATTAATATCAGTAACCATTACAATGATCTACCTGGAAAACCAGCCTGGCTTGACTTTGCTCTATTAGTGAGGGGAGACGTAGTGAAAGAACTCTGCACCGTCTGTTGGAAAACCTGGAAGGGTAGTCAACCTGGTTATAGTAAGTCACCCTGTATTTCCCATAACCCTACCGTTCATTTATATTTTTCTGAAATGTCTAATGTAAGAATTAGACGGAATGATTGGGTGCGTAGAAAAAATCAGATTTCAAAAACATATGTTGAAATGATGACTACCGCAAACTCGCAAGTCATCATTTTATGTAGTTATTTTTTGCCTGGTACCCTTATGAGAAGGTATATCAAAAAGGCTGCTAGCAGAGGGGTTGCGGTAAAAGTTATTGTAACAGGCAAATCAGATCTATTGATCGCAAAAAATGCCGAAAAATTCTTGTATGATTGGCTGCTTAGGAATAAAATAGCTATTTACGAGTATCAAAATAATATTCTGCATGGTAAAATAGCGGTTTGCGACAGTAAATGGGTTACCATCGGTTCTTATAATGTAAATGATATTAGTGCCTATGCGAGTGTAGAGTTAAATCTAGATATTCAAAATGATCATTTCGCTAAAGAAGTTCATTTAATGCTTGAAGGGATTATGAGTAAAGATTGCCTAGCCATTACAAAAGAAGGACATATTCATTCAAAAAATATTATCAAACAATTTTTCCGGTGGGTATCCTATGAATTATTTAGGCTTACTTTTCAGGCTTTTACATTTTACTTCAAACAAAAATAATTGGCTGAATATCATTGAATTCCCTCGAATAAAAATTACTACCAGAAGATTTATAAGCTTCCAATTCAGCTTGCTTTTTATTAAAATAAAGCTGATTATTAAGGTCTGAAATTCCTTTGGAATAGAGTTGTTTTACTTTTTTGCATTAAGGCAAAAAAGTAAAACAATTTCTCCTCAACCAAACGCTTTCTTTTTTGTTGTATTTCAGTAAATTTGTGCTATGAAAAAAATGGTGTTTTTAATTTTCATTTTAGTATCACTAGTAGCCTGTGAGAAAAATATAAATTTCGATTTGAAGAATGCAACGGATGTTTTAGTGGTGGATGGCAATATTGAAAATGGAAGGGCTCCTGAGATTATGCTTACCCAAAGTCTAGATTTCTTTAATACGCTCTCGGCAGACCAATTAGCCAATTCATTTGTTCATAATGCTTTTGTGACCATTTCCAATGGCGTTACTACCCATCAGTTAAAAGAGTACAGTATTTTATTGCCTAACGGCTATAAAGCTTATCGCTATTCAATTGATTCTAGCAATTTGTCGACTGCATTTTTAGGACAGATTAATACCCAATATACCTTATATATTAAATCGGAAGGGAAGGAATATAGAGCAAGCACCTTAATTCCTCCATTAGCTAAAAAGCTAGATTCTTTATGGTGGATGCCTACCCCTTTTCCAAAAGAGGTTGATGATGTGACGGTGATGGTTCAAGTTACCGATCCACCAGGTTTGGGAAATTATATACGTTATTTTACTAAAATTAATAACGAGCCTTTTCTTCCAGGCCGTAATTCTGTAGCAGATGACCAAGTAATTAATGATGTTACTTATCGAATTGAATTAGAGCCAGGGCTTGATAGGAACCTGACAAAGCCTAAGGAAAACCCTTCCTTTAAAAAAGGGGATGTGGTTACCCTTAAAGTTTGCAATATAGATAGAGACGCTTATAATTTCTTTAGTACTTGGGAGTTTGCTTTTCAAAGTATTGGTAATCCATTTTCCCAACCCAATAAAGTAATGGGTAATATTAGTAATGGCGCATTAGGTGCTTTTTATGGTTATGGAGCTGTCTATAAAACCTTGGTAATCCCAAAGTAAATTATATAGGGAAAGTTGGTTTCTTTTCTAATATTAAGATTACCTTAAAGTTCTGAAGACTATTTCTTCCAATAAGTTTGAATCAATTAGTGGTCACCAAAGAAAAGCTAAAATTATTTGTATTAATTTAGCGCAAAATTTAGAAAAAATGGAAAATTCCTCATTAGAAAAAATTCATTGTTTAATTATAGGTTCTGGTCCCGCAGGCTATACCGCTGCTATTTATGCAAGTAGGGCAGGTTTACATCCTGTTTTATATCAAGGAATTCAGCCAGGGGGACAGTTAACGATTACCACAGAGGTTGAAAATTATCCTGGATACCCAGAAGGAATTCAAGGTCCTGAGATGATGGAACATTTTGAAAAGCAGGCTAGGCGTATGGGTACTGATATCAGATATGGTCTTGCTACTAAGGTTGACTTTTCTGCTCACCCCTATAAAATAGAAATAGATGAAGAAAAATGGATAGCAGCCGATGCGGTAATTATTTCTACGGGTGCTTCTGCCAAATGGTTGGGGTTAGAAAGTGAACAAAGACTCAATGGATATGGTGTAAGTGCTTGTGCTGTATGTGATGGATTTTTCTTTAAAGGTAAAGAGGTAGCCATTGTAGGTGCGGGAGATACTGCTGCTGAAGAAGCATTGTATCTTTCAAAAATATGTTCACAGGTTCATATGATTGTTAGAAAATCTGAAATGCGCGCCAGTAAAGTGATGCAAGAAAGAGTAATCAATACACCTAATATCATCATGTATTGGAATAGCGAAACCGATGAAATTTTAGGTGAGAAAAAAGTAGAAGCAGTTCGAATTAAAAATACTCAGACTCAAGAAAAAAAAGATATACCGGTGAGTGCATTTTTTGTTGCAATCGGCCATCATCCTAATAGTGATATTTTTAAGGGATGGTTAGATATGGATGATGCGGGATATTTAATCACAGAACCTGGTACTTCCAAAACAAATGTGGAGGGTGTTTTTGCTTCAGGTGATGTTCAGGATAAAATATATCGTCAGGCGGTAACTGCTGCTGGTAGTGGCTGTATGGCTGCTCTAGATGCAGAAAGATACTTAGGAGCAAAGGGACTTTAATTTTATTCAATAAGCTCAAACCATTTTTAATTATCATTTAATTGAATCCTTCTTTTTATTTTGACTATCCACTTACATAATTTAATGTTTCATGCTTTTCATGGTCTTTATGAAGAAGAGAAAAAAAATGGAAATAACTTTGTTGTAAATGTAGATATTCAAGTAGACACTGAGGGTATAATTTCTGATTTACAACAAACAGTTGATTATGTGGAGGTATTCCAGTTGATTCAAAAAAGAATGCTTCAGGCTACGCCTTTACTGGAAACACTGGCTCAGGAAATGTCTCAGGCTATTCAACGGTTAGATAATAAAATAGCTACTGTTAGTATCACCATTAAAAAATTGTCTCCACCAATTGAAAATTTTGTGGGTGAAGTAGGGGTCACTTATCAATTCGTTAGGCAGTAGTAGGGGTTTACTAATATTGGCAGAATGTTCACAGTTATATCCTTCTACAAGTTTCAATCATTTATTATATTGCAGGTATCTTTTTTTCACTAAATTAAACGCTATGAAATTTTTATTGTCATTGTTTTGTCTTTGTATACACCTAATTGCTTTTTCGCAAGTTCAAAATGAGCCGAACATCTTATCGGCCTATGATCCACATGCTTTGTTTTCTCCTAATTTTTATGCTACTGGTGAAAGTAATACGCGTGCTGCTACTGGAGAGCCTAATAAAGGCTATTGGCAGAACAGGGCGGATTATCAAATAGCTGCTACGCTCAATGAGAAGAGCCATATGGTTACTGGATCTGTAGCGATCACTTATAAGAATAATAGTCCTTTTACTTTGCCTTTTTTATGGTTGCAATTAGATCAGAATTTTTTCAATCAAAGTAGTCGTGGCCAAGCCAGGATGCCAGTAGATGCACGTAGCCGTTATGGTGATGCAAAAAGTAGTTTTAATGGTGGATATACTATTAGTGCGGTTAAGGTAAATGATATTGCCTTGGCTGATTATGTGATTACTGATACCAGAATGCAAATTCGTTTACCCAAACCAATGGCTGCGTCTGGAGATGTGGTTACCGTTAAGCTAGAGTATTCTTTTGTAATTCCAGATTATGGCGCAGATCGTTGTGGTATTCTGCCAACAAAAAATGGCGATATTTTTGCTGTAGCCCAGTGGTATCCAAGAATGTGTGTTTTTGATGATGTGGAAGGTTGGAATACGCTTCCTTATTTAGGCCCTAGTGAATTTTATCTTGAATATGGAAACTTTGATTTTACGATTACCGCTCCAGCCTCTCATATTGTAGTGGCTAGTGGAGAATTAGTCAATCCTGCCGAGGTGTTAACACCGACTCAATTAACAAGAATGGAAGCGGCTAAAAAAAGCAATCAAACAGTAATGATTCGTTCTGAAAAAGAAGTAACGGATCCTCAATCTAGACCTAATAAACCAACCCTTACTTGGCATTTTAAAATTAATAATGCTAGAGATGTTTCTTGGGCTTCTTCCAAATCCTTTATCTGGGATGCTGCTAAAATTAATTTGCCTGAAGGAAAAACTGCTTTAGCTATGAGTGTTTATCCAGTTGAGAGTAATGGCGATAAAGCTTGGGGTCGATCTACTGAGTACATCAAAGGAAGTCTTGAAAATTATAGTAAAAGATGGTATGTATATCCTTATCCAGTAGCAACGAATGTAGCGAGTAATGTAGGTGGAATGGAATATCCTGGTATTGTTTTTTGTGGAAGTACAGCAACTACGAATGGACTTTTTGGCGTTACGGATCACGAATTTGGACATACTTGGTTTCCAATGATTGTGGGAAGCAACGAGCGTAAATATGGCTGGATGGATGAAGGGTTTAATACTTTTATTAATTCCTTAGCCGATGATGATTTCAATAAGGGTGAATATAAATCTGCCCCATTATCAATGGATTTAATGTCTCGCTATATGTTTGGCGACAATAGTGAAACCGTACTAAGCACTCCTGATGCGATGCGTGAAGCGAATATAGGCAACGCTTTATATTTTAAACCTGGTTATGGTTTGCAATTATTGCGTAACGAAATTTTAGGACCAGATAGATTTGATTATGCTTTTAAAACCTATATCAAAAGATGGGCTTTCAAGCATCCCACTCCTTGGGACTTCTTTAAAACAATGGATAACGTTTCTGGCGAAAACCTAAGTTGGTTTTGGAAAGCTTGGTTTGTAGAAAATTACAAATTGGATCAATCAATTACATCGGTTGATTATGTAAGTAACGATCCAGCTAATGGAGCGATTGTAACCATTGCCAATTTGGATCAAATGGCTATGCCTGTCAATTTATCTTACGAAACGGTTAGTGGTGTAAAAGGAAAAATTAATTTGCCTGTGGAAATTTGGAATAATACCTATTTCAAAAAAGTAAAAATACCTTGTATTGAAAAGCTTAAAAAAGTAGCTATTGATGCAGAAAAAGTTTTTCCAGATATTAATTTCAGTAATAATGAGTGGAAGGGAAATTAATTTGACCTATTCATTTAAATCATTGATACTTTGAAAAAAGGGGTAGTCTAAAAAAGATTATCCCTTTTTTTCTTTTACTAAGTCAGCGACAATTTTATCAATTGGAAGGGTTAGTTGCTGGCTAGAAAAATGCTCCCAATCTACCAATCGAAAGCTTTCTATTTGTCGAGTTTTTTCATACACTTGAAGTTGTTGCTCATCAAAATCAAACTCTTTACTCTTGAGCGCTACCCTAATAGGTTCTAGGGCTATTGCTTCATAATAGATAGACAGTATCTGGTGTGCATTATTGAATGCGCTAATTTGAAAAAAATCTGTTGTGTAAAGATGGTCGCCGATAGACACTTTAAGATTCATTTCCTCGATGAACTCTCTTTTCAAGCAATCTCTAGTACCTTCTCCAATTTCTAGTCCACCGCCTGGAAATTTTGTATAATATTCACCTCTTATATATTCATCACTTACCAATACCTGCTTTTTCTCATTCATTAAAATTCCATAAACTCTAACGGTTAAAGTCAAACTCATCCAATTTATTTTTTAACTCTTTTAATATAATTCCAACCTACTACAATCAAGATCATTAAGGATATAATTACGGGTATCCAAAATGCGTAAGGAGTGTCTTTGTAGGGTATGGGTACATTCATTCCGTAGATACTAGCAATTAGTGTAGGTACGGTTAATACAATCGTTAGTGTAGTAAGGCGTTTCAGCACTTCATTCTGATTATTACTAATGATACTAGCGAATGCATCCAATGTACTACTTAGAATATTAGTGTAGGTATTGGCCATCTCAAGGGCCTGACTAGTTTCTACAATTAAGTCATCTAGGAAATCTTTTTCATCCTCATTTAATTGTAAAAAATTAGTCCTTACCATTTTCATCATCAACAACTCATTACTTCTTAAGGCAGTTAAAAAGTACACAAGGCTTTTTTGAATACGCATTAATTGAAGCAGTTCTTCATTTCTATTGGCTACATATAATTTGTGTTCCAAATTATTGCGCCGCATATTAATCTCCTTCAAATGATCTTGAAAATTATTGATTACTTTTTCAAATATTTTCAACACCATCATATTTTTCTTATCTGGATTTCTATTTTGAAAAGTAGTAAGAAATTTTTTGATAGCTTCATTTTCAAAAGAGTTAACCGTTACAATTTGATTGTGTGTTAAAATGATACAAATAGGGATAGTGATATAAAATGCATCACTATCATTGAATGATATATTTTCAGTAGGAGTTTTGATAACAATTAATTTCACATTATCATCAATTTCAAAACGACTACGTTCATCAATATCCAGTGAATCTTTTAAAAAGTCAATAGGTATATCTAGGGATTCGCTCAGTTCTGAGAATTCCTCTTGACGTAATGGGGGCAATACATTCACCCAAGATCCATCTTCTGGCTTATCAATAGCGATGGTTTGATGCTCTATATTTTTAAAGTATTGAATCATTGATTATATCTTGTGGGATGATCGATTAATTATCTCTATTACTGAACTATAAATTCTTTTGTCGAATGGCTATTAATATTTTTTACGAGTCTAATTCAATTTCACCTGTATAAACTAGTTCTGCTGGTCCACAAAGCCAAATATTATCAAAATGTTGGTCATCAATTTTATTAAACTCAACACTTAAATTACCTCCTAAAGTTTTTACCCTTACCGTATTAAATCCTTTTTCATTATGAGCAGATAATAAAGCAGCTGCTGTAACGCCAGTACCACAGCTGAGTGTTTCATTTTCTACTCCTCTTTCATAAGTCCTTACAAAAATTGAATCTTCCCCAGTCGACTCTACAAAATTAACATTAATGCCTTTTTCAGCAAATTCTTTACTATATCGAATTTCATGTCCTCTAGTAGCTACATCAATATTTTTAACCGTATTGTCAAATTTTACAAAATGCGGTGAACCGGTATTAATAATTACATAAGAATTATGATAGTTGACTAAATCAACATTTTGCATTTGTAAACTAACCGTACCATCCCCGTCAATTTCGGCTTTATGATCACCATCAATGGCGATAAAATTATAGGTACTTCTTTTAATTCCCCGATGATAGGCAAATTGAACTAAACATCTCCCTCCATTTCCACACATCGTACTTTGATTGCCATCAGAATTATAATAGATCATTTCAAAATCATAGCCTTCTTTCTTTCCTAGTAGCATTAATCCATCAGCACCCACACCAAAATTCCGATCGCAAATATGCTTTACTTGTTTTGAAGTTAAATTAGCATACTCATTGCTTCTATTATCAACAATTACAAAGTCATTCCCTGTTCCCTGGTATTTATAAAATTCAATTTTCATTTTTAAATTTTTGAATCCGTAATTATTTGTAATGATTGTTTGATTAAATTTTCTACCGCAAGATTAGTATCTTTTGAAAAGTCTTTTGTAATTCTATTAGCTATAATGGCATTCAAACTAAGGCATTGGTGGCCTAATAATTTACCCAGACCATAGATTGCAGAAGTTTCCATTTCAAAATTAGTAATCTGGTGGTTACCAAATCTAAAGCTGGTGAGCTGGTCAATCAAAAGGGGATGGCCAAGCCTTAAGCGCAATATCCTTCCTTGCGGTCCATAAAATCCAGGACAGGTTACAGTGATTCCTTGATGATAAGGCTGGGTAAAATGTTTTAGCAATTGAATACCTGCCATTTGAATATAGGGATAAATTTTATTAGATTCTAATTGAGTATGGGTATTAAATGCTTGGAGTAATTGAAGCTCCACTTCATTAGTTTCTCTTCGATAATAGTGCATCAAATTATCCAATCCTAATCCGAAAGTGGAGGCAACTAAGCTATCTACTGGAATATCTTTTTGCAAAGATCCAGAGGTGCCAAATCTTATTATTTTAAGAGTCGTAAGATTTTCTTTTATTGTTCTTGTTTCAAAATCTATATTTACTAGTGCATCTAGTTCGTTTAAAACAATATCAATATTGTCCGGACCAATTCCTGTGCTTAAACAAGTGAGTCTTTTATGACCAATGAATCCTGTGTGCACTATAAATTCTCGGTGCTGATTTTCGTATTCAATAGTATCAAAATACTTACTCACTTCCTTTACTCTGCCAGGGTCGCCAACTATTATGATCGTATCTGCAATCTCTTCTGGTCTGCAATTGATATGATATACAGCCCCTCGGTCATTAATAATAAGTTCTGATTCAGCTATTGGGTTCATATTTTTCATTTCGAACACCGAATTTCGTACTAACTCTTTACAATTTCTAATTAAAAACGCCTATTTTTGCCGAGCAAATAAAAATCCTACTGATTAGCTAGAAAGTTGGTTGAAATAGTATCTACTTTTTTTAATAATTGGAACAAGTTCTTTTAAATAACAGCTGTTGTAAATAAATAATTGCTGTTTATTCAAATCTTTTAAGGTTCTGTGGCCGAGTGGCTAGGCAAAGCTCTGCAAAAGCTTCTACACCGGTTCGAATCCGGTCGGAACCTCTTGATTATCATCCCTCTCCCTATGGAGGGGGAATTTTTTTACTATGACATTAAAATTCTTACATTGGTTAGGCATAATCGCTTGCGTTAGTCTGGTGATTTCTTGTTGGCTTCCTTGGGCTTATTATGCTGATGCGCACATATTAAATGAGGCCGACAGAACCTTTACTGGGTTTTATTCTTACAAAAATAATTATGGTAAACCCGGAAAGATGCTAGTGCTGACGGCTACCTTTTCTTTTATTTTGATTTTATTGCCAAAAATATGGGCTAAAAGAACCAATCTTTTCGTTTGTGCACTAGGAGTAGGCTATGCGGTGAAGACCTATATATTATTTGTATCCTGCTACAATGCGTATTGTCCTGAAAAAAAAATAGGCATTTATTTGATGCTATTTGCTTCCGTTGCCATGCTGATTTGTTCTGCATTTCCTAGCCTTGCTCTAAAACCTGTTAAAACAACAGAAAAAGACTAGTAAAATTTAATTTTGGGATGATTTACATTCCTAAATTTTCTTACCCTTATTTCTTAACTTCTTTTGCCCAAGCGTCTTTTAGAGAAACGGTTCTGTTAAAAACCAGCTTTTCTTTAGTGCTTTCTTTGTCAAGGCAAAAATATCCTTTACGAATATACTGAAAATGATTTCCAATTTCAGCATTCAATAAGGAGGGTTCTATAAAGGCTTTGGGTATAATTTGAAGCGAGTCAGGATTGATATATTCTTTAAAATCTCCTTCTTCTTGAGAGGGGTTTTCTGCATTAAATAATCGGTCATATAATCGAATTTCTGCCTGCAGTGCATGTTGTGCGCTCACCCAATGAATAGTCCCTTTTACTTTAATTTCACTGGTATCTGAACCGCTTTTACTTTCAGGGATATAGGTAGCCTGTATTTCACTAATATTACCGGCTGCATCTTTTAAAAAATGATTGCATTGAATAATATAGGCACTTTTAAGTCTTACCAAAGCACCGGGTGCTAGTCTAAACCATTTTTTTGCTGGCTCTTCCATAAAATCTTCCTGCTCAATCCACAGCTCTCTACTAAATTGAACTTTTCTGTGGCCATAAGATTCGTCGGGTCCATTTTCACACATTAATTCTTCAGTTTGTCCTTCGGGATAATTAGTGATCACCAATTTAACAGGCTCTAGCACTGCCATTACTCTTGTAGCTTTAAGGTTTAAGTCTTCTCGGACACAAAATTCAAGTAAACTTACGTCTATCAAATTTTCTCTTTTAGCGATTCCTATTCTTTCACAAAAATTACGAATACTTTCTGGCGTATATCCTCTGCGTCTCATTCCGCTGATAGTAGGCATACGAGGGTCATCCCAACTTTGAACATGCCCCTCTGTAACTAGTTGAAGTAATTTACGTTTACTCATTACCGTATAGGTCATATTAAGACGAGCAAACTCATATTGTTTGGAAGGGAAAATTTCCAATGTATGAATGAACCAATCGTATAACTCACGGTGAGGGATAAACTCTAGAGTACAAATACTATGCGTTATATTTTCGATACTATCGCTTTGGCCATGAGCAAAATCATACATCGGGTAGATGCACCATTGGTCACCAGTGCGGTGGTGATGGGCATGTTTGATCCGATAAATAATTGGATCTCTCATGTGCATATTGTTTGCAGCCATATCGATCTTTACTCTTAAAACCTTTTCTCCATCTTGATAAGTACCTGCTTTCATCGCAGCAAAAAGAGAAAGATTTTCCTCCATACTTCTATCTCTAAATGGACTGTTTTTACCAGGTTCTGTAGGAGAGCCCTTTAAAGTCGCAATTTCATCTGGGGTAGAATCATCCACATAGGCTAATCCTTTTTTTATAAGTGTAACCGCAAAATTATAAATCTGATCAAAATAATCGCTGGCATAGAATTCATTCGACCAATTAAAACCTAGCCATTTTACATCTTCTTTTATGCTGTCTACATATTCTGTTTCTTCTTTGGCAGGATTGGTATCATCAAAGCGAAGGTTGGTTTTGCCACCATATTTAATAGCTAAACCAAAATTTAGGCAAATACTCTTGGCATGTCCAATGTGTAAATAGCCATTCGGTTCAGGTGGAAAACGAGTAAGTATAGATTGACATTGACCACTTGCTAAATCAGTTTCTATAATTTCTTCTATAAAATTCAAGCTCTTTTCTTCAGACATTTTAATGATTTTCTAATACAAATTTAATTAAGATATTTTAAATGGCTCCTGACTTTACTGATAACTAGTTTACTCTTGTAATTAATTAATAAAAAAAGCCTTCCCATCTACTTGGATGAAAAGGCTTTTTTAAAGAATTAAAATTTAATCCGCTTTACCCATCCTCCTTAGGTAGGAGGCATGTGATGCGATCGCTTGACGCATTTTTGGGTATTCAACGTAATTAATGTTAAAATCAAAACAAGTCTGTTTAATTATTTTGCTAATGGCTGGATAATGAACATGAGAAACCTTTGGAAATAAATGGTGCTCAATTTGAAAGTTTAACCCACCTACCAACCAAGAAATCAGTTTGTTTTTAGTAGCGAAATTGGCAGTAGTTTGAATCTGGTGGATTGCCCATTCATTTTCAATTTTATTGGAATCTGCTGCTGGTAAAGGAAAAGCTGTTTCCTCCACCGTATGAGCTAACTGAAAAACAATACTGATAATGAAACCAGTCACCATACTTGCAATTAGAAAACCAACCATCCACTGAAAAAATCCTACTATGAAAATAGGGATTACCATAAAAACTACAGCATACCCCACTTTAGCTGACCAAAAACCAAGGTGTTCTTTTACAGAAAATTTTTTGATAGGAACAGAACCAATTCTTTTATTAAAATATTTTTGATAATCTGTCATAAAAATCCAGATCAAATGTAATAGGGTATACAGAAACCAAACATAATAATGTTGAAAACGGTGCATCCAATGACGCTTTTGGGTAGTGCACATCCTTAGGTAGGGCTTTATTTCAATGTCATCATCAACTCCGTCTATATTAGTGTAGGTATGGTGAATAATATTATGTTTCATATTCCACATGATGCTACTTGCGCCCAGGCAATTGACAGATACAGCGGCCATCTTATTTAAGAATTTACTCTTACTAAAGCTTCCATGACCTCCGTCGTGCATTACATTAAAACCAATAGCAGCGGTGAAACCACCCAACAGAACACATTCAATAATTGCTACTAGGGTAGAAGGTGTGAAATAAACTAAATGAATGTATAAGGCTACATAGGTTAAAAAGAAAAAAATAGCCTTGAAAAAAAGATTGAAATTTCCAGTAGAAGATTTCTTTCTATCAATGAAATACTGATTGACTCTTTGCTTCAATTCCTGGTGAAACTCTGTGCCATTTTGAATAAATTTGGGTGTTGCCATTGAATTGAATTTTATATACAAGCAAGTTACACCATAAATGTAAGTTATTTGATTTGATTTAGTTTGAATTAGGTATTTTCTTTAATAAAACAGTCAAAATTGCTCAACCCAATCATTTTTGAGCTAATAAAACCTTCACCGTATTTAACGCCAATCATCTTGCCCATCATTTTGGCACGATAAATAATACTCTCCAAAAAATCAGGTGTCGAAATGTAGGTCTGTGGTTCATTTAAACTAGGGCTATCAAACTGTGTCCCATAAGCTTTAATTGCTGCTAACTTTTGGTCTATTACCGCTGATATATCAATTACAAAGTTGGGCGTAAGGTATTTATCTTGAATATAATTAAAGACATATTTAGGCCTCCAGGGTTCTTGTAATTTCCCATCGAGTTGGGTTTCAATTTTAACTAATCCTGATAAAAAAGCAGCATTTTCAACTAATTGAGCGCTTCTTCCATGATCAGGATGTCGATCCGATGGGGCATTGCAGAATATTATTTCAGGTTGGTACTTTCTAATAGTGGTTATTATTTTACGCTGATGTGCTTCATCGTTGGTAAAAAAGCCATCAGCCATTTGCAAATTCTCTCTCACATCCAATTGTAAAATTTTGGCTGCAGCTGCTGCTTCCGTCTTCCTAGTTTCAATAGTGCCACGAGTACCTAATTCACCTTGGGTAAGGTCAACCACGCCTGTTGTTTTTCCATTCTTTTTTTCAGTTAGCAATATTCCGCCGCAAGAGAGCTCTGCATCGTCAGGGTGAACAGCAAAAACCAGCAAATCTAATTTCATTCTATGGGTATTTTTATGATTCAATCTATATTTTATAACTACTATTTATTAATCCGTTTTCCTTTAAACCTTATCCTCTAATTCCGTACAATCTTTCTACCTCTTGTACAATTTTTTCAATTTCAAAATCCTCTCCATTTTTATCGTACGGTTGCTTTAAACTAGTTGAAAAGAAAAAGGCAACGGTTTGATATAAGCCAGCGGTTAAACCACCTTTATATTCTCTTATAATTTCGAAACAATTATTACCTGTTTCCCGATTGATTAATTTCATTAACACCTTGCCTTGGTAGATTGATAAATTAGTCAAAGGAGTAGTAAATTCTTTTCTTAATTCTTTTTCTCGAGTTTTAATGTAAAGCTTACGATCCTTTTCAATGCTAATTGCAACAAGTTTCCTATTGATATCATTAATAACCATTCCAGCTCGTCTAGCATAAGGGTAGGTTACATAAACTGCATTTCTTAATCTATTCCATTTAGCTTGATTATCCCTTTGAGCCTGGGTAAGTCTGGAATAGAAATTGATATCAACTAGTGTTTTCGCTTCAATTGTATCACCATTATAAATCATTGCATAACTAAGAATAGTATCTCTATTGTTTAGCTGTTGAGCCAATAGGTTTGCTTTCCCTACTTTTAAAAGGATAAATAACACTAGGAGAGTCCATAATTTATATGAAATAAAACGAACCATTGAATTCCAAAATTACAAAAATCAGCAAGCTGATAGTAACTATTTAGTTAATTGTGACGATTTTAAAAAAAAGACCCACGAATATTTCGCTATCAATTTTCAAAAAGGCTAATTCGCCAATAAAAACATATAAAACATAGCGATGGCTGCAAATGCTAAAACAATTGCTCCTGTTGATTTTGAAAGACTAGCTCTTTGAATCATACTTATCACCAAGCCAATCGCCATAATAATTAACCCTATCCACACTAAATTAATATAGGGGAATATATAAGCCTTTAGCGTAACAAAATCAATGATCGTACTTGATTCTTTAACGCCAATTTTCATTTTTGTTTGATCTGAACTTACCCCTGCAAATTTTACATAAAGATTCTGCGCATATACAGTATCATCAATTTGATTGATACCAAAGCTATCGACCACAATCATTGGAGCAGCATGATAGGTATTACCTTCAGTAGATTTAATGGTGAATTCTGCTAAAACAGCAGGACCATTAACGGGGAAATTAAACTTATTCGAAACAGGGTTTTTTACTACTTGATTCAAAATCATATATCCCTTGGAATAAAATAAAGTATCACCTTCTGCCATTTCATTTATTCTAAAACTGGCAGTATCTTCATTGGCATCTGGATTAAGGGCATAAGATATGTAGGTGAAGACATCATGGGTTAAATAGTTTTTGGTGTCTGGATTACTACTCATGTTATTGTCCTTCATTAAATAGACATCTGGACTCAAAATAAAAGACTCTTTTACTTCGCCTGAATTTTCATCTTTTCTTTCAAAGGCTAAATGATAAAAACGCCTTCCTTTTTCTTTACCTACACTATCATGCAAATAGGTAACATCATAGGGACCCATTTTTTTAGATACCTGACGAATCAAATTAATATTTTCTGCAGGATTATCTTGTTGCTTAGTCAACGGATCTACACCCATTTGAATTTGAAAATCTTTGAATTTTTCTTCACTGATTACTTTTTTATTTGCCGACGAAATCAATATCCCTACAATCATTAGCGCAAATCCAAGGTGAGATAAAGAGCCACCGGCTGATTTCAATTGACCATTCAAGCCAGACCAGATATAGCTTGCATTAGCAATTACTGAATAAACCGTTGCAAAAATTGCTACATAAACTGCCCCTAAAAATCCGGCCCCTTGTTTATAATAGGTAATAGGATAAAAAATAATCAATAAAGTAGTGATTACTATTGTAATGATAGTAGGCAGAGCGATTTTTTTTATTACGAAGGAAGAGCCCGTACTTTTATATTTGAGATACTGTGTAATCGCGCTTAAAAATCCAATAATAATTCCTACTAATATCATCACTTTATTGTAGGAGAATTCAATATCCTCAGGAGGAGCTAGTTTAGAACCAAAAATTGCATTGATAACAGGAGTAGATGTTTTAGCGATTATAAACATGGCCGATAGAAACAATACTAATGATCCAATAAACATCCAAAATTCTCTTGAGCTAGTATTTTCTTCTCTTATTTCTGCAGGCATTTTTTTGTAATGGAAGAAAAAATAAACTAAAGCAGGAACAGAAAATGTAAAAAGGAAAATTCGGATTAAGTTAAACATAGGTCTTCCTGATTCAGCAAAAGCATGCACCGATGTATCTCCCAATATGCCTGTTCGAGTTAAAAAAGTAGAGTAAAGAATAAAAACAAAAGTGAGTATGGCAAAAATGTAACTAGCCCTTAAAGAGTGACTAGTTGCTTTATAAATGACCATGGTATGCAGTCCAGCCACCAAAATCATCCAGGGTACAAGGGAGGCATTTTCCACTGGATCCCAAGCCCAATATCCGCCGAAGGAAAGGGACTCATAAGCCCATTTGCCACCCATCATTATTCCTACTCCCAATACACAAGCGCTAAATAATGTCCATGGTAAAACAGGCTTTATCCAATCACCATATTTTTTTGATTGTAAACCTGCATAAGCATAGGCAAAAGGAACAATTGTAGAAGCAAATCCTAGAAATAAAACAGGAGGGTGAATCACCATCCAATAGTTACGTAATAAAACATTTAAGCCTACACCATCTTTGATCATGCTTAAATAATTGGGCATTCCAAAAATTGGCCCATTGATTTCATCTCTTGTAAGTACGAAAGGACTATTACCAATCTTGGTGCCAAAAATATAAATCCCCATGATCATCATGGCTAAAAAAAGTTGGGCTAAACTGATTACTGTCATTACGGGGGCTTCCCATTCCTTACTTTTTTTGATCAGAAACATTCCAATGATACTATGCCAAATACTCCAAAGCAAAAAACTACCACTTTGATCTTCCCAAATAGAAGCAAACAGATATTTAAATTCTAACTCTTTGGAAGTATGCTTGTAACCGAAAAGGTATTCAATATAGTGATGAGAACAAATATAGAAAATCGATGAAAAAACTATGAATACAGCGGCTGATTGAGTTATAAAGCTGATTCTAGCAAATCTTAACCAAGATAATTTCTCTGAGTAATCAAGTTTTTTACCCGCTATAAAAAAGGAAAGGGTACTAAGTAGGGAAGCTGTAAAAGCTATTAGAACAAAAACATGTCCGACTTGACCTATCCATAGGTGCTCTCCTTCAAATTGCATAATTTTTCTTTGGTTTTATTCACGGGTTCAACTATTGGAATGAACCTTAAAAAATATTTCAACTAATTATTTAGCAGTTACGATTTCTTTTTCTAATTGCTTTTTATCATCCTTATATTTACTAGGACATTTCAATAATATGTCGGTACACTCAAAAACTTCGCCTTGCATCTTTCCCTTCAAAACGATCCTTTCACTCTGCTCTAGTTCTGGCGGCTTGGTATTTAGATAGATTACTTTTGCTCTACCTCCCAAACTGTCAATCGCTGTGAAGGAAAGGTAATTGGGGTTTTTAGCTGGGTCGTATTCTAACGGAACAGACTTATCAAGTTTAGCAATTAAATGAACAAATTTCCCTTGCTTTTTTTTAGCAGAAAGAATGGTATCATAAGTTGAAAAATCAACCGATAGCATGATTAATGCTCCAATTGCAATGGCTATTCCTACCAGGACTACGATGTGGCTTTTTTTCATTGATAAACAATTTAGAATTTGACAAAGGTAGGTCAAAAATAGGCTTGAAGAGTCCCTTTTATTGATTCCTATGGAAGGTTAGCGTTTTAATTTATTCAAAGCACTGAAATCATTGAGTTTAATGACATTTTTTAGTAAATCTTTAGGAAATAAGCCCTATTCAGTCATTTAAAAGTATTGTTTTTCAAATAGGCTTTATGGGGAATTTTGTTTAACGGAATTTACTTTAAAACCATTGCGATTAATGATTGCTGGCTTATCTTTGCAAAGTTTTAAATATCCATTGCCTCCATTCACCTTTTTACATTGTAAAAGTAATGACTGACCTTTCACTTTTTGACCCGAATAAAGTTAGTAATCCAAAGAATAATATTTTCGGTTTACCATTCAGTGAAGAAGATGCGAAATTAGTTATACTACCTGTTCCTTGGGAGGTTACCGTTAGTTGTAATGCTGGTACAGCAAGGGCTCCAGAACATATTTTCAAGGCTAGCTTACAAGTTGATTTATTTGATCCTGAGTTTAACGATGCTTGGAAACAGGGGTATTTTATGCGTAGTGTAGACAAGAAAGTCTTAATGAAAAGTGATTATTTACGCAAAGAAGCCGAATTGTATATTAATTATATCTCCGAAGGAGAAAATGTACAGGATAATAAATTCATGTGCAAAACCTTAAAGGAAGTCAATGCAGGTAGTATTTTTATGAATGAGTGGGTTTTTCTGCAAACCAAAGAATTATTGGATGCAGGGAAACTAGTGGGTTTATTGGGAGGCGACCATAGTACTCCATTTGGATTTTTAAAGGCTATTGCCGAAAAACATGGAGATTTTGGAATATTACAAATTGATGCGCATTGTGATTT
The DNA here is from genome assembly GCA_030831945.1 of Ferruginibacter sp. Taxonomy (GTDB): domain Bacteria; phylum Bacteroidota; class Bacteroidia; order Chitinophagales; family Chitinophagaceae; genus Ferruginibacter. The sequence goes on along the minus strand of JAURKC010000004.1, from coordinate 268,154 downwards.
GAGAAAAGCCTACGAAAATTTTAATTATTCGAATGCTTCTATCATGTACAATTCTTTAGAAGAAATTCCTCAATTACAAAAGTTAGTTCAAATAGGAATACGTGATTACTGTGAGGAGGAATGGGATTATATTGAAAAAAGTAAGCAAAGGGTGATTACCTATTTTGATAAGGATATCAAGGAGCGTTTATATGAGGGTGAGACTTGGCAAAAGCTTGTATTAGAAATGATCGAACACTTGCCTCAAAAAGTTTATATTAGTTTTGATATTGATGGACTCGATCCTAAATTATGTCCTCATACCGATACTCCTGTACAGGGAGGATTTGAGACCGAACAAATATTTTACCTACTTAAAAAACTATTAAATAGCGGTCGTCAAATTGTAGGTTTTGATTTAAATGAAGTAGGCTTAAGTTCCAATGAATGGGATGAAAATGTAGGTGCAAGATGTCTTTTTAAATTATGCAATACATTAATAGCTTCTAGTCAGTTGTATGATGCTAAATGAGCTATTTAATTTAGATTTCCAATCAATGGGTTTAACTTATATCCGCTTCATAGATATTTCTTAACTATGTATACGCTTCAAATTAAAGAGAATAGGCCTCAATTGGAAATTACCTTATTTAGAGCCTTATTAGCTTTAGCGGCATTGGCTTCTCTGGTATTGAAAACCAACTCGAATTATTTAATCAATGTAGTTGCTGCTTTACTTTTATTTTTATTAGCGGTTTCGATTGATTTTTTCCTTGTAAAAAAGGGAATCAAAAAACATCTTTTGTTACTAGTTGCTTCGACTATTATTTTGGTGTCTACCCATTCTACAATTTACGCATTGATTTTTTTATTGGTAGGTTTATTGGCAAGTAATTTTAATCCATCTTCTCAGGTTGATATTTCTTCTGAGCTTATCCAAGTTAAAAAAGGCATCTTCAGTAAAACCTATCAATGGAATGAGTTTTCAAATATTATTTTAAAGGATGAACTGATTACTTTGGATTTTACCAACAATCGATTGATACAATTAATGATTGATGGCAGAACCGCTCAAATTGATGAAGCTGAATTCAATGACTTCTGCAGTGGAATACTCAAATCAAATCAACTATCAACTGATCTTTGAGAAGGACTTATAAAATTTAAAATTGAGCAACTCCAACAAAATGTCGAAATTTGTTTTTTAAACTATTCATTGAATTAGAAATTCATTTTAGTAATTAGCAGTACAGTTAATATTTATTATGTCACTACAACAAAGCCCCTTCATTTTATATTCTGATGGTGAGGGAAACATATTTGAGGATACTTCCCTTTATGCAACGGGTAGAAGTGGATGGGATGCATTTGCAGTTCCCTTGGACGAATGGATAGATTTACCAGATGGAGGTAATTTGTATGAATTGCCTGGCAGAAGAGGTATTGGAATTGATGTAGAGACTGGAAACATGCGTTTATGCGAAAAGGGTTGGGCTGTTGCTGCATTTATTCCTCCTGCCCATACTGGCTTGTATATGGCAGCTTATGAAACATCAGATGATGCACCCACTTTGCCCTTATTTTGCTATACAGCCGCTGGTTGGTTAAATGACAAATTATATGTGCCAGCTGTTCGTATTGAACAAGATATTCGACAAGAAACTATTGGTTATGATGAAGCAAAAATAGTTTCAGGCACTTCCAATTTATTAGAAGCCTATCCCCACAATCGATTGGTAAAGCATTTGATGGAAAATTGTTGCATGACCTATAATTGTCCGGCAGCAAGAAATTTTGCATTAAGTCGCTGGGAATGTCCTGTGCCTTCATCACCAGCCTGTAATGCTAATTGCATTGGTTGCATTAGTTTTCAGCCTGTAGAGGAAACGATTGTAAGTACTCAAGATAGATTAAGCTTTCGACCTACTCCAGAAGAGATTACAGAATTTACCGTTCCTCATTTACAAACTGCACCCTTTCCGATAATCAGTTTTGGTCAGGGTTGTGAAGGTGAGCCACTACTAATGTGGGAAACTATTCGGGATAGCATTATTGAAATCAGAAAACATACTCCGAAAGGAAGTATTAATATCAACACGAACGGTAGCAAACCCGATGCGGTGAAAGCCTTATGTGAAGCTGGATTGAATAGTATGCGAGTAAGTACCAATTCGGCAAGGGAAAATATTTATACGCCTTATTATCGCCCCAATAATTATGTATTTGCTGATTTACTAGAGAGTCTGAAAATTGTGAGAAGTTATGGTGGATGGACAAGCCTTAATTATTTTGTTTTTCCAGGGATGACTGATAGTATTGAAGAATATGAGGCGCTAAGAACTTTGATTAGAGAAACGGATCTATGTATGATTCAATGGCGAAATTTCAATATTGATCCTGATTGGTATTTAGGTAAAATAGGAGTGACTGATACTGGTGAGTGCATGGGCATTAAACAAATGATGGAATTAATTCAGGAAGAATTTCCAAATTTGAAATTTGGTTATTTTAATCCATCTATTGAAAGGATAAAAGGGGATTATTCAGCAGACTTCGCTCATTGATAAAATCCTATAATAAAATAAGGCCGCTGAATTTACAGCGGCCTTATTTTATTAGACAATACTTTTAATGAATTAAAATTGCTCTAGCTTGCTAAAGAAAAAATCACCTTCGATGGCTGCATTAGCATCACTATCACTTCCGTGAATGGCATTTTCTCCGATTGAAGCTGCGTATAGTTTACGAATGGTTCCTTCTTTTGCTTCGGCTGGATTAGTAGCTCCAATTAAAATTCTGAAATCTTCTACTGCGTTGTTTTTTTCAAGAATAGCTGCAGAAATAGGGCCACTACTCATAAACTCAACAAGTTCACCGTAAAAAGGTCTTTCTCTGTGAACAGCATAAAATTCTCCTGCTTTTTCTGCAGATAAGTGAAGCATTTTTAAGCTTACAATTCTAAAGCCTGCAGCATTTATTTTTTCCAAAATAGCACCGGTGTAACCTTTTTTCGTTGCATCGGGTTTAATCATTGTAAAAGTTCTATTACTCATAGTATTAATTTTGAGGCGCAAAGATAGTAAGTTTTATGCCTGAAAATTGATTTTTTCATCGCTCAATCCGCTTTAATAAGTCCGAAAAACGGATGAACAGTGAAATTTTATCAAAAAAATATCTCCCTTACATGTAATCAAGGCTTTAGACCAAATTTCAGCTATTCTTGCAATGCGAAGTCCAAACTGACATTTTTTCCATACTTTTGACCGCTTTATGCTCCAAATCAACGAAATATTTCCTCTTTTAAGGGAACCAAAAAATGTAGTCATTACTACTCATCAAAAGCCTGATGGCGATGCAATGGGTTCTTCACTGGGTTTATTTCATTTTTTAAAGCATCTAGGTCACTCGGTTACGGTAATTTCACCTACCAATTGGGCAGATTTTTTAGATTGGATGCCTGGAACAAAATTGGTATTGGATTATGAAAGGCAAACAGAACAAGCCGATCAGTTCATAGACAAGGCGGACTGGATTTTTTGTCTTGATTTCAACACCTTGAGTAGGACCAAAAGAATGGAGGAAAAATTGGCGAATGCTACTGGAATGAGGGTTTTAATTGATCATCATCAGGAGCCACAGACAGAAAAATTCGCCTTTGGTAATAGTAATACCAGCAAAAGTTCCACCTGTGAAATGATTTATGATTTCATCATGGAATCGGGTAATGAAGCATGTATTAATCAATCAGTTGCCGATTGTCTTTATGCTGGTGTGATGACGGATACTGGCTCATTTAGATTTCCGAGTACCACTGCCTCAGTTCATAGAATGGTGGCTACTTTAAAAGATAAAGGATTACAGCATAGCCATGTTCACGAGGCGTTATTTGACAATTATCTTGAAAATAGGTTTAGATTTATTGGGCATGTATTGCTCAATAGAATGGAAATATTTTATGAATACAATACAGCTTTGATAGCTATAAGTCAGCAAGATCTTATTAAGTACGATATTATTACCGGGGATACGGAAGGATTAGTTAATTATCCTTTGAGTATTAAAGGAATTAAGTTTGCAGTAATCGTAATAGATAGGGGGGAAGAAAGAAAATGTTCATTTAGAAGTAAAGGTAACTTTGATGTAAATACCTTTGCCCGGAAATATTTTAACGGTGGTGGTCATTTTAACGCTGCAGGAGGACAAAGTAAAGAACCATTAGAAGCGGTGGTAGCTAAGTTTAAAGAGGCGATGGCCGAGAATAAAGATCAATTAAGCAATTATCAATTTTAAACACATAACCATGAAACACTTTTTTTATTTATTAGCAGTAGTCTCTCTGTTATTTGCAAGTTGTAGTAAACCATTCAAAAAAGCTGAAGGTGGCCTACAATACAAGATTATTTCCAACGAAAAAGGAAAATTATTGAAAAATGGCAATTTCTTTGAAATCCAATTTGATCAAGTTTATAGTGGAGCAGGAAAAGATTCAGTTCTATTTGATTCGAAAACTGCCTCTAACCAAATTGTTAGCTTAGATTCAGCTACTATTCCACCAGTATATTACAAGATTTTCAGCGAATCAAGAAATGGGGATAGTATCATTGTAAAGCAATCAACTGATAGTATAATGAAAAATGGCAATACGCCTCCTTTTATTAAAAAAGGTGCATTTATTGTAGCTCATTATAAGATCGTGAATGTTTATGAAACAAAAGAATTAGCAGACGTTGCTTATCAAAAGCAAATGGTTTTAGCAAAAACTAGGGATTCTATCAAAGCTATTGAGCAAATAAAAGTAGATGATAAAATTATTGCTGAATTTTTGGATAAAAATAAGATCAAAACTGTAAAAGCTCCTCAAGGTACTTACGTTGAAATCATTACACCAGGTGCTGGAGATGTGGTGGATACTTCTAAAATTTTAAAAGTAAATTATTCTGGAAGAGTTATAGGAGCTGATAAAGCTTTTGATTCTAATACTGATTCAGCTTTCGGACACGTAGAACTTTTGACAGTCAATATGGGCGCTATCCCTGGCACACCGGGTAGTGTTATCAAAGGATGGACGGATGGTTTATCCTTATTGAAAAAAGGTGGGAAAGCTAAATTTTATATTCCCTCTGCTTTAGCTTACGGTTCTCGTGGTGCTGGAGGCCAAATTCAACCGAATGCCAATTTGTTATTTGATATTGAAGTGGTGGATGTGATGAGTGCTGCACAAGCAAAAAAAGAAGAAGCAATGAAAAACGCTCCATCTGCGGCTTCTGCTAAAAAATAAAAATTATTCATCATAAAAAAAGCGTTCCGAATTTTCGGAACGCTTTTTTATTTAGGACGACACACGACACAAATCGTGTAACTAGGCTTTGTCAAAAGCAGTAAAAAGTGTGACTGCTTGCATGGCTTCTTTTACATCATGAACTCTTAGAATTGAAGCTCCTTGTTGTAAGGCAATCGTATGTAAAACCGTACTTCCATTTAGTGCTGCTGTTACGTCAACATTGAGGGTTTTATACACCATACTTTTTCTTGAAAGCCCAGCTAATATAGGCTTATCCAACATTTTAAAAACAGACAATTGTTTTAATAAGATAAAATTCTGTTGAATCGTTTTTCCAAAACCAAACCCTGGATCAATGATGATATCTTTTATTCCAGCTTTTTTACATTGCTCAATTTTGTCGATGAAAAAATCGAGTACTTCCTTTATCAAATCATCATAAGTCGGATTGTTTTGCATATGCTCAGGGGAGCCTTTCATGTGCATGCAGATATAGGGAACCTTAAGTGAGCTAACACAATGGATCATTTCAGGATCTAGGGAACCTGCACTAATGTCATTTACAATCGATGCACCTGCTTTGATGGCTGCTAATGCAACTTCGCTATGATAGGTATCAATGGATATAATGGTTTGAGGATAGGTAGTAAGAATGGAATCGATTACCGGAATTACTCTTTGAATCTCTTCAGATGCGCTGATTCTTTCACTACCCGGCCTAGTACTTTGCCCACCTATATCTATTATTGAAGCTCCCTCACTAGTCATTTTACCCACCTGCACAACTATCTCTTCCAAACCAGCGGGTAAATCTCCCTTATAAAAGGAATCGGGGGTAGCATTGATAATCCCCATTACCAAAGGTTGCTCAATCGTTAATAATTTTCCTTTACAGTTAAGTGTGAACATCAGATAGAAATGGTATTTTTGACTTGTACAAAATTATACACTTACAGCAAACAATGAACACTCTTCAACAATACGATTCAGCGATTCAAAGCTGCAGGGATATTTTTTTAAAAAAAACCCAGGATTACGGCACTTCTTGGCGAGTGTATAGAACCATTTCAATTGTAGACCAAATTTACATCAAGGCGAAGCGTATCCGTACTATTCAGGAAAAAGGCACTCAAAAAGTAGGCGATGATTTGATTAGTGAATTCAAAGGTATTTTGAATTATAGTATCATTGGCTTAATCCAACTTCAACTTGCTTCAGATGAGACAGAAGAGTTGCCGGTGCAACAAGTTGAAAATTTGTACAACGACCAAGTGAATAGGGCCAAAAGATTGATGGAAGATAAAAATCATGATTATGGTGAAGCTTGGCGACAAATGAGTCAAGAAAGTTTTGCTGATTTAATCTTGGCTAAACTGCTGCGTATTAAACAGATTTTGAAAAATGATGGTAAAACAATTGCCAGCGAAGGGATTGATGCCAACTTTTTTGATATCATGAATTATTCAGTATTTGCATTGATTTTAATTGACGAAAATATTCATAGCGCATAAAGTGATTTATCGCTTTTTTCTATAATTGTATACACTCAAAAATTTACCATGAAGATTGCTGTTCATATTTCTAGATTACTAGTTGGATGCTTGTTTATTTTTTCTGGCTTAGTAAAAGCCATCGATCCACTAGGGTTAGGGTATAAGATGCAAGAGTTTTTTGAAGTGTGGGCTAGTGATGGATATTTTCCAGGGTTAATGAATTATTTGCATGTACAGTCCTTATGGTTTTCTATCACCATGATTGGTTTTGAAATTTTATTAGGAGTAGCTCTCTTGATTGGTTGGAGAAAAAAAATGGTAACGACACTCTTACTTTTACTTACTTTGTTTTTTACTTTTTTAACTGGTTTTGTTTTATTCACTGGTAAAATAAGAGCCTGCGGCTGTTTTGGTGATTGTATTCCACTCACCCCTATTCAAACTTTTACAAAGGATATTATCTTAACGCTACTTATTGTTTTGTTACTTATTTATAACAAACATATTTCTCCTATATTTAATGGCACCCTTTCATTAATTATTCTTTTTTCTGCTATTCTATCAAGTACTCTTTTACAAGGCTATGTATTAAAACATCTTCCCCTAAAAGATTGCCTGCCTTATCAAAAAGGAAATGATTTATTAGCATTGCGTAAAATGCCTGAAGGGGCTATTCCCGATCAGTATGATTATTTATTTGTCTATGAAAAGGGAGGTGTAAAAAAAGAATTTTCTGCCGCCAATTTACCAGATAGTAGCTGGGCATTTGCTGAAAGAATTCAAAAACTAATTGCTAAGGGAAAAAATAATGTGCCACTAATAAGTGATTTTACGCTGGCTGATTCTTTAGGAGTAAATATGACTGAAGAGATTCTTGGTCAAACAGGTGCTTATTATTTATTTTTCTTACAAAATCTTCAAGGTGGAACATCCAAATGGTGGAAGGAATTTAACCTTCTATATGCAAAAGCTCAAAAGCTAAATCGTCCTGTGTATATCATTACTTCAGATCGAGAAAAAGTTAATAATTTATTTAACGTGACTAATCATTTTAACATTGAGATAATGACATGTGATGCTACGGCTATTAAAACTGCGGCTAGGGCAAACCCTACAATTTATAGTATGGTTGGACCAGTCGTTCAAGAAAAATACAGTTGGGCAGATTTAGAAAAAGTAATCCAATAATCAATTTATTCAAGTATCGTACATTGATAATTTTTTGTAACTAAATATTGATTCCCTTGTTACATAAATTAATTTATTCCTTTCTCGTTCTTTTAGGTGTTGTGGGTTTAGTATTTATAATGTTTCAGGGCTTTGGGGATCCAGCAAGAATGATTGTTGGCCAATCTGGAGATAAAAAAACACTCGATAACATCCGCAAAGATTTGTATTTAGATCAGCCAAAATGGAAGCAATTTATTTTGTATGTAAATGATGTTTCTCCAATTGCTATTCATTCAAAAGAAGAGATTATAACTAAACAATTACAAGGAGTCTTTATTGGTAATGAAACTAAATTGGGTGTAAAGATTCCTTATCTGCGTAAAAGTTATCAAACTAAAAAAAATGTAGGCGCCTTGTTATTAGAAGCCTTACCAGGCACTTTGCTATTGGCGATAGCCTCCATATTATTTGCAAGTTTCATTGGGATTTCATTGGGAATTGTTGCAGCTGTAAAAAAGGGTAGTTGGCTGGATTCTACCGCAGTGTTTTCTAGTATTGCAGGTATTTCTGCTCCTTCTTTTTTTATGGCTATTTTAATTGCTTATATTTTTGGAGTAGTTCTGCATCACTATACTGGTTTGCATTTAACAGGAAGTTGGTTTGATATAGATGAAGTAACAGGTGAAAAATACCTGACCCTTGAAAATGCTATTCTCCCTACCATTACATTGGGTTTGCGACCTCTTGCTATCATTACCCAACTTACCCGAAGTTCAATGTTAGATGTATTGGATCAAGATTATATCCGAACTGCCTACGCTAAAGGCTTACCCAAAATAAAGGTTGTTTTAATTCACGCCCTTCCTAATGCATTGAATCCTGTAGTGACCGCTATTACGGGATGGTTCGCAGAATTGTTAGCAGGTGCTTTTTTTATTGAATATATTTTTGGTTGGAGGGGTATTGGAAAAATAACGGTTGATGCATTAGGGAAATTAGATTACCCTGTGGTGATGGGAGCTGTGCTACTGAGTGCTTGTATTTTTATTGTGATCAATTTATTAGCTGATAAGCTGTATGAAATAATTGATCCAAGAATAGGGGAGAAATAATTTTTTACTTAATAACTACCTCATTAATTACTTTGTCGCCTAGCGCCTCATTGACTCTTTCTATAATTTTATCTTTTTGATAAAGTAATTCATTTTTTAATTGGGCAACTGAAGAACTTATAAATAAAGTTTGATTAATAATCTGAATATTGTCAGTGTATCTAGCAATTGTTTTACCCATAATTTGCTCCCATACTTCTTCAATTTGTAAAGCTTGTATGCCTCCCTTAATTCGGCTTTGCTTTAAAAATTGTTTGATTGCATCCTGCATTGAAAATTCTCCCATGAAGTAAAGTTATCTTTTATTTACTATTTTTTGTAGGACCTAAAGTTCTATAATTTGGTAATGAGCTCCTAGTTCTACAAAAGCATCTTCTAATCTTTTTTTGTGCGTATCGGTAATGAATACTTGGCCGTCATTTTCGTTGCAGACCCAATGCAATAAATTTTGCATTCTTGAATCATCCAGCTTTTCAAACACATCATCTAACAAAAGGAGAGGAGCGAAACCTTTGTTGATTGTAAGGATTTCAAATTCAGCTAATTTTAATGCAAATAATATACTTTTTCGCTGACCTTGAGAGGCTATGTTCTTAAAAACCTGACCATTTAAAAATATGCTAATATCATCTTTATGAATTCCACCATTTGTCCGTTGAAGAAAACTATCTTTTTCACGGTATTGATTAAGAATAGATTCAAAGCTAGATTGATTTAAATGGCTATCATATTGTAAGGTAACTAGCTCGTCATTATTGGCTATCTGTTTATAAAATTGTTGGACTAAGGGTATGATTTTGGCAGTATACTCTTTTCTTATTGAGTAGATATAGTTGCCAGGTGGTATCAATTGTTGATCAAGAACTTCCAACAAGGACTCGTCAGATTTTCCTTGTTCTGCAAAGCGTTTTAACAAACTATTTCGCTGTTGTAAAATTTTATTATAGTTGATGAGTTGTTGAAGATATTGTGCATCAATTTGACAAAGTAGGGTATCTAAAAATTTCCTTCTATCCTCGCTTCCTCCTGTGATCAAACTAATGTCATCGGGTTCAATCATTACACAGGGGTACTTTCCAATATGTTCTGAATATTTAACATAAGGCACTCCATTTAATGAAAAATCTTTTTTGCCCACTCCTCTATAAACACAGACTATTTGGTCTTTTTCGTTGGAATCTGCTATTTGATTACTGTTGGGTAAAGCTGGTATAACTGATCCTTCCAATCTGAAACCATCCTTTTCAAATTGAATAAAGGCAGTGTCTGACTTTGAAAAGTAGCTCTTTGTAAAACATAAATAGTGGATGGCATCTAATAGGTTGGTTTTCCCCATACCATTCAAACCGCAGATTCCCACGACTCTTTCGTCAAAAGAAAATGCCGAGAGACTATAATTCTTGAATTGGGTAATTGATATTTTGGTAAGCCGGAGCATTTAATTGCAAGTTACTAAAAAGGCATTAGAAGCTTGGGCTTCAGGAATTGAGTTTTGAATAAATGTTGGCCCTTATTAAGTCGATCATTGAATGAATTTCTTACAAAATAGAGTTCATTTACTTTTTTGCCTTGATGCAAAAAAGTAACAAAAAAAATCAATCCTGCGAATAAAAAGGCTGAAATATGAAATATCAGCCTAAAATCAAGGAACTCGCCGGTAGAGTAAGTTATTTTTAAGAGCGAGCCGGCTCAAACAGCCTTGATTTTTTAACGGCTGATATTTCAAATTTCTAGCACTTTTTATTCGAGGGCGTCAAAAGAGGATTGATTTTCTTTTAATATGAAACTAAAACATGGCGTCACTTTAAAGTTTTTTCATCCGACGCGGCGCATTTTTTTTAACGGCTGCCATTTCAAATTTCTAGCACTTTTATTTGAGGGCGTTCAAGAAACTATTGATAAGTTTTAAAATGGCCTCTTTTGACTCCAAATCAATTAATATTTGCCTGTTAAAGCTGTTATTTTCAACATTTGCTCTTTAAATCGTTGAATAACTGTCAAAAAGCTTCCATTATCCTTGTTATAAATTCACGATTTCTCCCTTATCTTTGCCCCCTAAAATTACTATACCTTGGCTACAAAGTTTTCAAAAGAGACCTATCTATATTGGTACGAATTAATGCTTTTATTGCGCCGTTTTGAAGAAAAAACTGGACAATTGTATGGAATGCAGAAAATTAGAGGATTTTGTCATTTGTATATTGGACAAGAGGCTGTAGCTGCAGGATGTATGACAGCTACCAATCCAGAGGATAAATTTATTACCGCTTACAGGGATCATGCCCTTGCAATTGCTAAAGGAGTTACTCCAAGGGCTTGTATGGCAGAGTTATATGGTAAAGCTACCGGCTGTAGTAAAGGTAAAGGGGGTAGCATGCACTTTTTTGGAGTGGATGTTGGATTTTTTGGAGGTCATGGTATTGTGGGTGCACAAATTGGTACTGGAGCAGGATTAGCTTTTGCTGAAAAATATAAGGGAACAGATAATGTAGCACTTTGTTTTTTTGGCGATGGTGCTGCAAGACAAGGAATGTTGCATGAAACATTTAACATGGCGATGCTTTGGAAATTGCCTGTTATTTTTATCTGTGAAAATAATAACTATGCAATGGGGACTTCGGTTGCCCGTACTAGTAATGTTTTGGATCTCTATAAACTTGCTGATGCATACGATATGCCAGGTGATAGTGTGGATGGAATGAGTCCTGAAGATGTTCACGATGCTATTGTTAGAGCTGTTAAAAGAGCTCGTGAAAAAGGCGGGCCAACATTGTTAGAAGTTAAAACTTATCGATATAAAGGGCATAGTATGAGTGATCCTCAAAAATATCGTACTAAAGATGAAGTGGAAGAGTACAAAGAAAGAGATCCTATAGATCATGTTTTGAATGTGCTAAAAACTGAATTTAAAGTTTCTGATGCAGATATTGAGGTAATGAATAATAGGGTAAAATTACAGGTAGAAGATTGTGTTCAATTTGCCGAAGAAAGCCCATGGCCTAGTGATGATGAATTACTTAAAGATGTGTATAAGCAAGAAGATTATCCATTTATAATGGATTAATTAGTAATCGATTTTTTAATATTTATATTTTCCTTGAATAGATGAATAGGAAAGAAGGTAACAGTAAAACAACAATAAAATGACAGACAAGCAAGCTCCAGTAATTGTGGAAGAAAAAAATGAAATCTTGGACAAGGCCGTTGGTTTTTGGGCTAAATACAGCAAATTAATTATTTATATAGGTGCTGCCTTTATCTTGTTAACTGGAGGTTTTATCAGTTATAAATATTTAGTATTGATTCCTAAGGAAGAAAAATCTGCGGATGCGATTTTTCCTGCTGAACATTTATTTGATAAAATGACTCAAACTGGTTTTAATAAGGATACGATTAATCTAGTTTTAAATGGTGGTAATGGAATACCTACTGGAGTAGTTAAAATTGCAGCTAATTACAGTGGAACGGATGCTGGAAATAGAGCCAATTTTATTGCAGGAGCTTGTTACTTACATAATAAAGAATTTGAAAAAGCTATTAAATATTTATCTGCCTTTTCAACTACTGCTACACAGATTCAAACTGTAGCTTATAGTATGTTAGGTGATGCTTATGCTGAATTAAATAAAAATGAAGAGGCCTTTGCTAATTACAAAAAAGCAACCGATGTCAATAAAAAAGATGAATTTATGACATCAGAGGCTTTATATAAAGCAGCTTCTTTTGCGGAAGCTATTGGAAAATCTAAAGAAGCAATTGAGCTTTTTAAAGAAAATTTAGCAGCTTATCCTAAAACTACTCGCCTAAGTGATATTGAAAAGCACTTGGCTAGATTGGGTGATTTTAAATAATTTTGGCTTGACCAATTGTTTTGAAATTTGTTTAATATAATTTAACGGTATTCATGTCAACCCATTCATCTAATTTATATCATACTTCAGGCATTCTTTTACCAAAGGATGCCTGTATTGTAATTGTAAGAACTGAGTGGAATGCCGAAACAATCGATCGGCTTGAAAAGGCATGTACTAAAGTATTAGAAGAAAATAGTGTTTCTTATAAAATATTAACCGTACCAGGAGCATTTGAAATAGCTTTTTTTATTAAAAATTATTGGGATAAATTCAAATATCGTGAAGATAAGCCAGATGCATTTATTGCACTCGGTTGTGTTATAAAAGGAGGTACTCCCCATTTTGATTATGTCTGTAAAGCAGTAACAGAAGGAGTGGTGCTCCTAAATAATTCCTTACCAGTACCGACTATTTTTGGAGTGCTTACGGTAGATAATCAGCAGCAAATCGATGAAAGGACCGGTGGTGTTCATGGAAATAAAGGTGAAGAGGCTGCAATTACTGCCCTTAAAATGATTGCTTTAAATAGTTCTATCAAATAGTTAATTACTATCTTTATTTCTAAAGAAATTTTCAATTCATCAAGTTTTATTTGCTGATAATTAAAGGAAAAGTGCAATAATGAAAGTGCAAATTTTTATACCTTGTTTTGTAGATCAGCTATATCCGCAAACGGCATTTAACATGGTGAAAGTGTTGGAGAAAGCAGGTTGTGAAGTGCAGTATAATCCTAATCAAACTTGTTGTGGTCAGCCAGCATTTAATGCAGGTTTTTTAGATGAAGCAAGAGCTGTTTGTAATAAATTTATCCAAGACTTTGATACGGCAGATTACATTGTAGCACCTAGTGCAAGTTGTGTTGGTTTTGTTAGAAATTATTATACTAAACTTTTTGAAAACGCTGCTAATCATCATCAAGTAAAAAATGTAGCCTCAAGAACTTTTGAATTTTCTGAATTTTTAATCGATATACTGAAGATTGAAAAGTTTGATTCTGTAATGAATGCTAAAGCAACTTATCATGATAGTTGTGCAGCTTTAAGAGAGTGTAAGATTAAAGAAGCCCCCCGTAGGTTATTATCTCATGTTGCTGGTTTAGAAATGGTAGAAATGAATGAGCTTGAAACTTGCTGTGGTTTTGGCGGCACTTTTGCTGTAAAATTTGATGCTATTTCTACAGGCATGGCCGATCAGAAAGTAACTAATGCTATGGCTACCAAGGCTGAATATATTATTTCAACTGACCTCAGTTGTCTTATGCATATCGATGGATATGTCAAAGGAAAAAATCTTCCTTTGAAAACAATGCATATTGCCGATGTGCTTGCTAGTGGCTGGTAGTAGCCATTTTAAATTCTGTTTTCTTTTTTTAGTTTATAATTTAAAAATATTAATTATGGCTTATTGGCTAGTAAAATCTGAACCATTTAAATATAGTTGGGATCAATTTGTAAAGGATAAGCAAACCTTTTGGGATGGTGTAAGGAATTATGGAGCTAGAAATAATCTTAAAGCTATGAAGAAAGGTGAACAGGTTTTATTTTACCATAGCAATGAAGGGGTGGAGATTGTAGGAATTGCTAAAGTAGTGAAGGAATCTTATCAAGACCCAACCACTGATGAAGTTGCTTGGGTAGTGGTTGATTTGCAACCGGTCAAAAAATTAAAGTCTCCTGTAAGCCTTCAAAAAGTAAAAGCAGATCCACGTTTAAGTGAGATGGCGTTGGTTCGTTTAGGCAGGTTATCTGTGCAACAGGTAACCGATTCCGAATGGAAGATTATCATGGAATTAGCAGGAGAAAAAAAGTAATTTAACCTTCTCCACAAAAATTGCCAGAATGTGCAAAAATACTGACTGAAATGGGTGTTTTTAATAGGGTAAATTGAGGTAAAACTGGTATTTTTGATTACTATAATTTTATATGGAAAATAACGAGAATTTAAATGACGAAATGCTACCTCCAAATGATGGAGGAGCTGCTAGTAACAGAGGAAGGATTATACCTGTAAATATTGAGGAGCAAATGAAAACATCCTACATCGATTATTCGATGAGTGTGATTGTTGGACGCGCTTTGCCTGATGTAAGAGACGGATTAAAACCGGTACACAGGCGCGTTTTATTTGGGATGAATGAGTTGAGTAACTACAGTAACAAAGCTTATAAAAAAAGTGCGCGTATTGTTGGAGAGGTAATGGGTAAATTCCATCCTCATGGTGATGCGTCCATTTATGATACTATGGTGCGTATGGCCCAGAATTGGTCTATGCGTTATACCATGATTGATGGCCAGGGTAATTTTGGTAGTCAAGATGGTGATCCTCCAGCTGCAATGAGGTATACTGAGGTGAGAATGGAAAAATTTGCAGAAGCAATGCTGGAAGATATTGAAAAGGATACGGTTGATTACCAACTTAATTTCGATGACTCACTTCAAGAGCCTACTGTACTTCCTACTAGAATTCCTCAATTGTTATTAAATGGTTCAAGCGGTATTGCCGTTGGTATGGCTACCAATATGTTGCCTCATAACTTAAGTGAAGTGGTTGATGCTTGTGTAGCCTATATTGATGATAGGGAAATATCCATTGATGATCTTATTAAGCATGTAAAAGGGCCTGATTTTCCAACGGGAGGAATCATTTATGGTTTTGAAGGAGTAAAAGCAGGTTTTCATACCGGAAGAGGCAGGGTAGTGCTACGCGGTAAAGTAAATGTAGAAACTACCAAAACGGGTCGAGAAAAGATTATTATTTGCGAAGTTCCTTATCAAGTAAATAGAGATGCGCTGACTGCAAAGATTGGCGAACTAATCAATGACAAGTTGATTGAGGGTATTTCTGATGTGAATAACGAAAGTAACAATAAGGAAGGGACTAGGGTAGTAATTGATTTGAAGAAAGATGTGGTAGCCCAAGTGGTTATCAATCAGCTATATAAACTAACAGAATTACAAACTTCTTACGGAATTAATAATGTAGCCTTGGTAAGAGGTAGGCCTAAAATTTTGAATTTAAAAGACCTGATCAGTGAATTTATTATTTTCAGACACGAAGTAGTCGTTCGTAGAACTCAATTTGAACTTAAAAAGGCACAAGAAAGGGCGCATATATTGGAAGGTTATATTATAGCCTTAGATAATTTAGATGCGGTTATCAAGCTAATTCGTGAGTCATCTACTCCAATTATAGCTCAGGAAGGGTTGATTAGTAGTTTCGGAATGTCTGAAATTCAGGCAAAAGCGGTCTTGGAAATGCGTTTACAACGTTTAACCGGAATGGAGATCGACAAGATAAGGGAAGAGCATGCCGAGATTATGAAACTAATTGAACATTTGAAGGAGATTTTGGCTAATGAATTTATGCGTTATGATATCATTAAAAAAGAGTTAGCTGAAGTAAAGGCGAAATTTGGAGATGAACGTAAAACAGAAATCGTTTATGCCAATAATGAGATCAATATGCTTGATTTGATTGAGGAAGAGGATGTTGTAGTCACTATTTCGCATCTCGGTTATATAAAGCGTACTTCATCAGCAGAGTATCGTCAGCAACGTAGAGGTGGTCGTGGATCAAAAGGTAGCAGTACGCGTCAAGAGGACTATATAGAGCATCTATTTGTAGCTTCTACGCACCATACCTTACTATTTTTTACAGAAAAAGGAAGGTGTTTTTGGTTAAAAGTATATGAAATACCAGAAGGAGATAAAACGGGAAAGGGTCGTGCTTTGCAGAATATGATTCAAATTCCTCCAGATGATAAGGTAAAAGCTATTATAGATGTGAAGGATTTCAATGATGAAGAATATCTGAAATCTCATTATATCGTATTATGTACCAAAAAGGGCGTTATTAAAAAAACTGACTTAGAAGATTTCAGCCGTCCAAGACAAAATGGTATCAATGCCATTAATATTCAGGAGGGTGATGAGCTTTTAGAAGCAAAAATGACTGATGGAAATTGTGAAATTATGCTTGCAATTAAAAGCGGTCGTGCCATTCGTTTCCCTGAAGAGAAGGTTCGATCCACTGGTCGAGGTGGTATAGGTGTTTATGGAATAGAGGTAGATGATGAAAACGACGAGGTAGTTGGTATGGTTTGCGTTAATAGGGAGGATAAAACCCGTACTATTTTGGTGGTAAGTGATAAAGGGTATGGAAAACGTACGTTTTTGGATGATCCAGAAACTGGTGAAGCCAATTACCGGATTACCAATCGTGGCGGTAAAGGGGTTAAAACAATCAACGTAACAGAAAAGACGGGTAATCTGGTTGGTTTGCTTGATGTTACTGAAAAGCAAGATTTGATGATCACTTGTGTTAGCGGTGTTACGATTCGTATGAGTGTGGCTAGTGTGAGCGAACAAGGTAGAGCGACTCAGGGTGTAAAATTAATTAAGGTAGATGAAGGTGATCGTATAGCGGCAATTACAAAACTAGATGAGGAACCTGAAGCACCAGATGAGGTCATCGAAGAAGGTGATCAGTCAATTAATGTGGAAGGAACTAGCGATTCTACACAAGTAGAAGATACTAATTCTCCAGTTTCACCAGATTCTGAATAATTTTTTACGTAACTATATGGTTTACAATATATAGTATTACTTATATAAATTTTTAAAAGAGGCATTATTGATTCAATAATGCCTCTTTTTTTATGCTGATTATTTTGATAATCATTCATTATATTTGGTTTATATACTTAATAATCATTTATTTATGATTTTTAATTAAATTTTAAATGAATTAAAATTGAAATTTACTAATTAATTAATTTCATAAATAATTGATTCATAATAAATAGTAGGTTTTACTTCTTATTAAATATTCAAATTATAAATGAAACTTCAATAGTTCATCTTTCATTTATTGTTCACCATCAAAGGATCGAAAAGCAGATGCCGTAGGGTAGACTTGATCGATTAAATTTTAGATAGGCGATCTAGAAGTATAAGCCTAGTTGCTTTCTAACTGAAATATTCTATTTAACATAATATTAATTATAAGAAAGATTTACGTATTAAAAGGTTAATTAGCTGAATGCTATCTACTAATCCATCAGATCTGATTCTCTTATTTTGCCCTTCGTCCAACATGACCTACTTTTGTTGAAATGCAAAACAATACTAGTTCATTGGAAATAATACTTTCCAATTTGAAAATCGATTCGCTCAATGAAATGCAATTGGCATCCATCCAAGCGAATGAAAATAATGACAATATACTTTTATTGTCGGCCACTGGATCTGGAAAAACCTTAGCCTATTTACTACCAACGATCCAGTTACTCGATTCATCGCTTAAAAATGTCCAAGCTTTAATTTTGGTGCCCTCCAGAGAGCTTGCTATTCAAATTGACGAGGTTTTTCGTAAAATGGCTACTGGATTCAAGGTGACTTGCTGCTATGGTGGCCATAAGAGGGAAACCGAAGAAAACAATTTAAAGCAATCTCCAGCAGTTATTATAGGTACTCCTGGGCGTGTAGCTGACCATATTAGACGTAGTAACTTTAAACTTGAACAAATTAGTACCCTTGTACTAGATGAGTTTGACAAATCTCTTGAATTGGGATTTCAAGAAGAAATGTCTTTTATTATCGGTTCACTGCCTTCCGTTAAAAAAAGGATACTAACTTCTGCCACCGAAGCGGTTGGCATACCAGATTTTATAGGCTTCAAAAACCCTATCAAACTGAATTTTTTAGGTGTTATCAATGAAAAACCTGCAGCAGATGAGTTATTAGTGATGACACTTTTATCTCCTGACAAGGATAAATCGGACAGTCTATTCCGTTTAATTTGTATGATTGGTAATAAATCGATGATTGTTTTTTGTAATCATCGTGAGTCAGTGGAAAGGACGAGTAATATTCTCAAAGAAAAAGGGATTATCAACGTGTTTTATCATGGTGGTATGGAGCAACAAGAACGTGAAAGTGCGATGTGTAAGTTTAAAAATGGTAGTTCTAATGTATTGGTAACCACAGATTTAGCATCAAGAGGATTGGATATTCCAGATATTAAATACATTATTCATTACCATTTACCTGCTACAGCAGATGTTTATACGCATCGAAATGGTCGTACCGCCAGAATGGATTCAGGAGGAAAATCAGTACTTATTCTTTCTGAAGAGGAAAAATTACCAGCTTATATCACCGAAGAAGTTGTAGCGATTGAGTTGCCAGAAAGATTGGAACTACCTGAAAAACCGAAATGGTCCACCCTTTTCATAGCTGCCGGAAAAAAAGATAAAGTCAATAAGATCGATATTGTTGGTTTTTTATCTAAAATTGGCAAACTAAAGAAGGAGGATATAGGATTGATCGAAGTGAAGGATTTCTTCTCTTTTGTAGCCGTTAGAAAGCTTAAAGTGGGCGAATTATTGGAATTAATTAAAGATGAAAAGATTAAAAATAAGAAGGTGAAGTTTGCGGTGGCTAAATAAATATTCAAAATCGTACCGTTTGATCCTAGATTAAATCCTTTTCCCCTTTCAAAAACTATCGAATTTTTGGAAAGGAGTCTACATATTCTTTTACAAGTCCGTAAAAACGCTTAGCGTCATTGAATAAAAAGTGATGTTCGATAGGGAGTACAAAAATTGGGTAGGATTTTAACTCATTTTCAAATTTTAATAAACGAACACTATCCTTTTCAGTAGTCAGTATGATCTTATTGGAAGATTTTAGTTTATCGAATTGATTTTTGATTTCATGTAGATCGTCTATTGAAAAAATATGATGATCCGGGTACCGAAGCATATCATAGGTGCTAACGATAGCGGTAAGGTATTCTTTTAAAGGTTTTGGACTTGCTATTCCGCAAACCAACAACATATCCATTCCAGGAATAATCGTAAAATTTTCTTTGCTAAAAAGGTGATAAGGTTTGCCATAAACTATCTCTGTAAAAAAAATAGCTTGATTTGGATTTAGTCGTAACTCATTGATTATCAAATCTCTTTTTTGGGTACTGAGTGCATCTTTACATTTAGTAACAATGATGATTTGCGCCCTGGATGCACTATGTGTAGTATCTCTTAGATCACCTGCGGGTAAAAAAAAGTCCCTGCTATACAAGTTCTTTCTTTCCGTCAATAGTATATTTAAGCCCGCATTGACTGTACGGTGTTGAAATGCATCATCTAATATAATAACCTGGGTATTAGGACGTTCCTGAAGCAGTTCAGGTATGGCAGCTAACCTCTCCTCGCCTACGGTAACGGTTGTTTTGGGGTATTTTAGGTGAAATTGCATGGGCTCATCACCAATTTCTAGGGCGGTAGTATTTTCATTAGCTATACCAAAACCCTTTGTTTTTCTTTTGTATCCCCTACTTAGCGTAGCTAGTTGGTAGTCATCTCCTAATATTCGGATAAGGTATTCAACCATGGGAGTCTTTCCTGTGCCACCAACTGCAAGATTACCAACACAAATGATGGGGAAATTAAAAGTCGCCGATTTTAGGTACTTTTTATCGAATAGCCAGTTTCTGCTATATAGAATGATCCCATAGAGGAGTGAAAACGGAAGAAATAAGTATCGAAAGCTTTTAAGCACAAGGAATAGGTTGAAATTTTATAAAATACTTAGCCATACAACTGCCAACAGTGCAATTTAGTGAAATTCATGGATGGCGTCTGGACTAATACCATAATCAAGCGGAACATCGAATTCATTGATGTCTTCAATGCGTTCAATTGGAGAGAAGTAACTAAATCCAATTTTTATACAATCTTTACGGCATTTTTTTAAGAAACGATCATAATAACCCTTCCCGTAGCCCACTCGATTACCCAATTGATCGAAACATAATAAAGGAACGATCACTAAATCAAGTTGCTCTGGTGAGATTTCATTACCATCCTTGGGTTCTGGAATACCATAGGCGTTGGTGATAAACGTTGAGGAAGAAGCTGCATCCACCGCTATCATTTCTGCTGAATGAAAATCTTTTAGCATGACTGGAAAACT
The DNA here is from genome assembly GCA_030831945.1 of Ferruginibacter sp. Lineage (GTDB taxonomy): Bacteria > Bacteroidota > Bacteroidia > Chitinophagales > Chitinophagaceae > Ferruginibacter. The sequence continues at coordinate 247,289 of JAURKC010000004.1, read as the reverse complement.
GATAGTTATATCTAAATTTTTAAATGAGCAGTAATCTATAATATATTGAGGATCAAATTCATTTGAATCTTCTTTAATTAAATAAGACATGATATTGGAAGGAATATCGATCAATAATTTTTGAAACTGAATCAACAATAAATCATCTATCTTTAACTTCATTTGATCAGTTAATTCAGATCGTTTTTTCTTAAAATGAATCCGGAGAGCTTCTTTTTTCATTATAAAGTACTGTTGGTTGGCCTATATAAAATACGTATGAAAAAAAATTGGGTATTGTTACATTATAAAAATTGAGAATATGGTTGTGCCATAATTTCGTTCAGTCTTGTAGTTAGCAAATTTTTTATAATCATTTCTTGGAGTATGTTCTAAAACAAGCCATCCACCTGGTTTTAAAAGATTCTTCTCAAAAATTTTTATGGGCAATTGGTCAATGGTAGCCAAAGCATAAGGTGGGCCAGCAAAAATGAAATCATATTGCTTGGTGCTACTATCAATAAATTTAAACACATCTGATTTTACCACTAAAAAATTACTAAACTTAAGTTCAAGGGCCGTTTTTTTAATAAAATCATACATTGAACTGTCTTTCTCAACAATCGTAATATCCTCAGCTCCCCTACTCGCCAGTTCATAACTGATACATCCAGTACCTCCAAAAAGATCTAAAACAGCTAGTGATTCTATGTCAAGATTATTTTGAATGACATTAAAAAGGCCTTCTTTGGCAATATCTGTAGTGGGCCGGGTATAGGGCATTTTTGCAGGAGGGTTGATCCTTCTACCACCATGAATACCACTAATTATACGCATGCTGCTACTGAGAATAAATGACTAAAATAATGACTAGGATAGTTATTAATTTCTTGGGGGTATTGAAATTGATTAGATAAAGCTTCTAAACGTATTTGAATGAAATATTTGTATAATTCTTTATATAAAGCAGAATTTTCAGTGACCATTCCACTCAATAGTAGTTCACAATTATTGACGTTTATTTCAAAGGTTTGACAAAGATTTAATAAATGATAAGCAGCATCTTCAGGAGTTTTAAAGGCAAATAGTTGAGTAGCCTGAAGTTTTCCCTCTTTTTTCAATATAGTTTTCATTACACCAGGACTAAAAATACAGTACAAATAATTTTCTGATCCTGCAATCAAGTTAGGTAATAAAGAAAAGATATGGGTATGTTTAGCATTAGTAAAATGACGAGTAATTAATTGATCAATTATATCTGGTATACAATAAATATTATGAATAGCATCAGCTTGCATAAAATCAGACTTTATAGTTTGATGATTGCAATTTCCATATACTAATTCAAGCATTGCTTTATGATCGGCATTATAAAAAAGTTCTTGCGGAAGTAAAACTGAAGATGGATAATTATAGACAATATGTGTAGACTCAAAATTATCTTGTAAAAGAGGCTGTTCGCTGATGATCTCTTCGATTTGTTCAGCCGCTTGTTCGTCGGTTGGTCTGTCGTTGAAATTATAAATGGATAAAGCCATTGCCGTTTGATTATCGGTTATGACATAACTAAAACCCTGTGAACTAATTTCTAAGCAGAGTTTAGCATTAGTACAATCAATACTTGTTGGCTGAATTTTAAATAATGGATTCAAAAGTTAAATTTAATATAGCAAAATAAGATAATTTTACTGATATATGGAAAGCGTAAGCACAATAAAAGATTTAAAAGTAACCGTTAGCTATCAACAAATACTATCTATTGCAGTTCCAATCACTTTAGCATTGCTAATTCCTCAAATTAATATGCTTACCAATAGTATATTTTTAGGCAATTTGAGTACTGAATCTTTAGGGAATGCAGGAATTACTGGCGTTTATTATTTAATTTTTGCAGTAGTTGGACATGGGCTTAATAATGCTATGCAGTCTGTTTTTTCTAAATATGCCGGTAGTGGCGATTCGGGGGCTTTTAAAATTATTTTGGCACAGGGAATTAGAATCAGCTTACAATTTGCAGCAGTTGGTATTTTGTTGACTTGGTTTATTGCTCCTTACATTCTCCAAAAGACCTTAGCTCCTGAAGCTTTTCCGGTAGAAATGAGTTTTTTAAAAATCAGGATTCTTGGTCTCCCCTTTCTTTATTTATTTCAAATGGGGAATGCTTTTATGGTGGCTTCTCTCAATAGCAGATACCTCATCATCGGATTTATTTCAGAGGCGCTGTTAAATATCTTATTGGATTACTTGTTAATTTTTGGTCATGCAGGATTTCCTGCAATGGGATTTAATGGTGCTGCACTAGCATCTGTTATTGCTGAATTGATAGGTTTTCTAGTAGTATTATTGGTTTTATATAAAACTGGTTTACGCAAAGAATATTCACTATTTAAGCAATATAGTTTCGATAAAACCAAAACTAAAGAAATCGTAAAAGTAGCCGCTCCGCTTATCGTTCAGTTTGTTATTAGCGTGGGGACTTGGTTGGTATTTTTTATTTTTTTAGAAGATAAGGGTACTGAAGCTAAAGCAATCAGTAATACTATGCGCAATGTATTTGGATTAGTAGGCGTATTTGTATGGGCATTTGCTGCTACTTCTAATACGATGGTAAGTAATATCATTGGACAACAGCGAAATGATTTAGTAGTAGTAGTGATTAGTCGAATTATGATCCTAAGTTTTTTATGTTGCTCAATGATGTGTTTAATAGTCAATATTTTTCCTGAGCAATTCTTCACTTTATTTGGTCAGAATAATCAATTTATGACCGATGGAATTCCAGTGCTAAGAGTAGTTTCAATAGGTTTGATGGTGATGAGTATTGCCAATATTTGGCTCAACGGGGTTACCGGAACTGGAAAGACAACGGTGAACCTACTCATTGAAATTATTGCTATCGTATTTTACATGTGTTACACTTGGATATTTATGAAAGTCAATTACATATCCCTTGAAGTTGCTTGGGGTAATGAAATCATTTATTGGATCTTTGTATTTTTAGCTTCTTTTATCTTTTTCAAAAAGGGTAAATGGAAGAATGAAATAGACAGCTCAGCAAGTGTTTCTTAGCGTCAACGCAAAGAAAAGAAGAAAAAAACTATCAGCCGATAAGCCGGATTCTGTAGTTCCAGTAAACTGGAATGGCCATCATTTATCTTGCCATAACATTACTGTTATGATCTTGCTGCCTACCCTCCAACGCTGTTAAGGAATTAACCTAAAACATTGAGCGAGCCGCTCTATGGCATTGGTGTACATGGCATTACAGCACACAAGGTTTACCCACTAATACGGTTACCCGTAATAATCGTGAGCTCTTACCTCACGTTTTCACCCTTATCCAACTAATGAAAGCTAGACGGTTATTTTCTGTGGCACTTTCTGTTCCCGCTTAATACGGGTCCCGGCGATTAACCGGTGTGTTGCCCTTTGCTGTCCGGACTTTCCTTCCTCCGAATAAACGGAGAACGATGACCTGGCTGATAGAATAACAAAGATAACAAAAGGTTTACTAAATAATTATATCAATCCAAGCTGCTGACAACTTAGCAAATGAAATGAAGTGTTGGTATTGGTTATTTGAAATCACTTTTTACTGACGATTACCCTGTTTCATTATTGATGCTAACCATAATACCTATTTCACTAAAAGTACCTACCAAATTATTGGAATGTAAATTGGTAGGACTATCCATTAATTTAGAATTCTAATACATTTGTTTTACCTTACTTAATCTGTTCTTTTTGTATAATTATTTTACTTTCAAAATATAACAGGTTTAATATCCTACTATTACTTCAAATGATTTAATCAATTTAAAATTAGTGATATGGATAATGAAAATGCTTTGATGGGATTGACTGATGAAGAGGTGATTATTTCTAGGGAAAATTTTGGGACTAATAGTCTTGCGTTGCAGGAAGATCGTGTACTATTAAATGTACTAAAGGAAGTAGTTTTAGAACCGATGTTCATACTCCTTTTAGCAGCCGGTATCATCTATTTTGCTGTTGGACAATTTAAGGAAGGAATCATCATGTTAGTGGCAATCTTTATTGTAGCAGGCATTTCGATTTTTCAAGAGTTCAGAAGTAAGCATGCTGTTTTAGCTTTAAAAAAACTATCAGCTCCATCTGCCAAAGTAAAACGCAATGGACTAAGTATATTGATCGCCACAGAGCAGATCGTTGTAAAGGATATGTTACTATTAGAAGAAGGTGATGTAGTAGCAGCCGATGGAATTATTATAGCCGCAAACGATTTTTCTCTCAATGAATCTATTTTAACAGGTGAATCTTTTGTTGTTAATAAAACAGCTGAAAACAAAACGATGGTTTATAAAGGTACCTTTGTTACTAGTGGAAGTGCAACCATACAAGTTTCTGCAGTAGGATTACAAACCCAATTTGGAAATATTGGCCGATCAATGAAAGAAATTATTATTGTAAAAACGCCCCTACAAAATCAAATTCGTTCATTCGTTAGAAACATGGTTTGGTTTGGAGCGATTGCTTTTTTAATGGTAGTAGGTTTTAATTATTATCAATCTGGTAATTTAATTCAATCCTTTTTACAAGGACTCACATTAGCCATGAGTATTCTTCCAGAAGAAATTCCAGTTGCTTTTAGTACTTTTCAAGCATTGGGCGCTTTTCGATTATTAAGCAATAAAATAATTGTAAAGCAACCTCAATATGTTGAAACATTGGGATCAGCCACGGTAATCTGTGTTGACAAAACAGGTACGCTGACTCAAAATAAAATGAGTATCGCATTCCTTTACGATTTTATAACCGATGTTTCAATAGAAGTAAAACAACCTACTGCTCTGCCTAATGAATTAATTGAATATGCTATGTGGAGTAGTGAAACGAATCCATTTGATCCAATGGAATTAGCTATTCATTCACTTTATCAAAGTAATACTATTGAAGATAAAAGAAATCGATTTAAGCAAGTTCATGAATATCCTATTGGAGGTAAACCACCCATGATGACTCATATTTTTAAAGACATCAATGAACTTGTCATCATCGCAGCAAAGGGTGCTCCTGAAGCAATTTTAAATCAAAGTAATTTATCGGAAGAAAATATTAAAAAAATAGAAAATCAATCTCGTGAATATGCCCAATGGGGATATCGAGTTTTGGGAGTGGGTAAATCCTTATGGAATCAATCAGCATGGCCATCCTCGCAGCACGATTTTGTTTTTGAATTTTTAGGATTAATTGCATTTCAGGATCCTCCAAAAGACAATATTGAGCAGACTATTCAGACATTTAATAGTGCAGGTATTGTAGTAAAAATGATTACTGGAGATTATCCAGAGACTGCTTTAGCGATTGCTCGTCAAGTTAAATTAGCTCATAATAATGAAGTGCTTACTGGTCAAGATATTTTATCAATTAGCAAGGAAGGCCTTCAAAAGAAAGTAAATCAGGTTAATATTTATTCTCGGATGTTTCCAGAAGCTAAACTTAAAGTAATCGAAGCATTGAAAGCAAATGGAGAGATTGTAGCAATGACTGGTGATGGTGTCAATGATGGACCTGCTTTAAAATCTGCTCATATTGGAATTGCCATGGGGGATCGCGGAAGTGAAGTTGCTAAATCAGCTGCAGCACTCATTATAATCGATGACGATTTATCTCATATGACAGATGCGGTTGCCTTGGGTAGAAAGATATATGACAATTTAAAAAAAGCCATTCAATACATTGTATCTATTCATATTCCTATCATTTTGATTGTAACTCTTCCCCTATTATTCGGTTGGCAATTCGCAGATATTTTTTCACCCGTTCACGTTATTTTTTTGGAACTAATCATGGGGCCTACTTGTTCTATTATGTATGAAAATGAACCCATGGAAAAAGGTACCATGCTTCGTCCACCAAGAAAAATGAGCGCTACCTTTTTGACTTTTAAACAATTATCGATAAGTATCTTTCAGGGCCTTCTGATTACCGTAGGTTGTTTAGGGCTTGGTTATTATTATATGTCACAAGGTGCAAATGAATCGATGGTTAGGACAATTATTTTTATGACACTTTTATTTAGTAATATATTTCTTACACTCGTTAATAGGTCTTTTCAACAAACCTTGTTTACAACCCTTCGTTATAAAAACAAATTAGTTCCCTTGATAATTGGCATTATCTTATTATTGATATTATTAATATTGAATAACTCATCTATCAGTAACTTGTTTCAATTGATTTCTCTGTCCCCTAAAGACTTGTCAGTTTGCGTAGTAGTGGCTTTGGTCAGTACCTTTTGGATGGAGGTATGGAAAATTTTGAAACTTAAATTTTAAGGGCGCTTATCTAACTTTTCTCTTTAACGCTAGGTTAACAAGCAATTAAGTAATTTTATAGTCACCAATGAATTATTAAATCTTTAAATAATAAAACTAGCGTCTTTTTAACTTATAGTATTGATTAAAAAAGGAAATTATTTTAAATATTTGATACCTGTAAAACACTTACCCATGAACATAAAATTTTTATCAACACTTTTTTTAATAGTTTTTTTTTGTATGTCCTTTTCGGTAATTAAATGGTATGCTAATTTAGAAGAAGCCAAAAAAATTGCACGAAAAGAACATAAGTACATTTTATTGAATTTTTCTGGATCAGATTGGTGTGGTCCCTGTATAAGATTCCACAAGGAGATTTTAGAAAATGAAACCTTTCAGACCTATGCCTCCAAAAGTTTGGTGTTGGTAAATATTGATTTTCCTCGTCTTAAAAAAAATCAATTATCTGCTACACAACAAAAAATAAATGATGGAATTGCAGAAAGGTATAATTCACAGGGAATTTTCCCGTTGACCGTACTACTCACCGAGAATGGAAAGATTTTAAAACAATGGGAAGGATATCCTAAGGTTACCACTAGCCAGTTTGTAGATGAAATTAAAGGGGTGATAGATCATACTCAATAATTTCTTTGATGGAAAATAAAATAGTTAGGGAATGAGAATGGGATTTGGAGGAATTGGTAAAAGATATGCAGCGAAAATGACCAAAAATATTAAGCAACAGTTAAGTATTACCAATGGAATTGTAAATGCTTCTGGTGACCTTCATCACCAAAAATGCTGAAATTGTGAAAGTAATTTTTTAGAAATTTAGAGCAATAAAAAATTATTTAGTATAACTTTTTATTTCTTTTTAGCGTTGGCTTTCATTTTATTAAACCATTCTAATTGTTCTTTCATCGCAGCTACTCTATCTACCGGTTCGGTTCTTGCTTCTAGTAGTATCCATTCTTTATAACCACTCTGTGTAAACAAATCAAAAAGTTGTTGATAGGGATAGCTTGCATCATTGAGCTCACGAATGTGAACAGTATCGCCAAACCATTTCTTTACACTATTGAAATTGGGTTCAAGTCCTGGTGGTAACAAATCTTGTTCATTACAATTCCAACAAATTTTTACGTTGGGTTCTGTAACCTGATCAAAAATTGCCTTCATATTTGGAATTTCTTGGGTAAGATTGCCATGGACTTCCACTCTGACTAACTGACCATAATCTTGTGCAAATTTTCCACACTCATTGAAGGATTGGGCAATTTGAGCAATTGTTTTTTCTTTGGATACTTCTGGGGGAAGATAATTTGGTTTTATCTTAATACCCGTTGCACCAATATCCTTACATAGTTTTATGTATTCTTTTGTTTGATCAATATTTTTCTTGAGTATTACTGGGTCGGGACTATGATATTCAAAATTAGATCCGTAACCGATACATTGAACACTACTATCATTGAATCTTTTTTTAACTTCTTTTCTTTGAATGGCCGTCAAATTGCTTTCTACTTTATGTGCATGTTGCACTCTTAATTCAACTCCGTGATATCCTGTTGCTTCGCAATTAGCAATCAATGTAGGTAAGTCCCAATCTCTCCCCCATTGATAAGTAACTAATCCTAGTCTCATGCCTTTGGGTTTTATGGACGAAAAGTCGGGCAAATTTCCTATTGAAGTAAGTGCAAGACTTGCACCAATTCCATTTTGAATAAAGTGACGTCTAGATAAATTATTTTTCATATTATTTGAGAGGGGTATTTGATAAATTTTTTCTTATTTATTAAACTTACACCCTTTTTTAAAAAAAGCCAAATAACCTATTGAATTATTTCAGCATTTGATTGAAATGGTTATTTAAATAATTTCAATAATAAATCCTGTATTACATTTTTTGCAAATTACTTACGCACTTGATTTTATTAATTGAGTGGAAATTTTTCTACGCCTTCCCATTGAAAAGGCTCGTTTTTTCGCTTTCCATCAGGCCTAAGTTTATTGGTTCTAATGCTGAACACAGTATTGTAATTGAGTTCATCCTGATTCATTTCAAAGTTTATTATTTCCTGATACGCTTCTGGTGTTAATTCTTCCTCCATCCATTTTTTCGCCTTTTCAAACGGCAGTAATAATGGCATTCTTCCCTTGTTGTCTCCATCATTGTGTATCTGTTGCATTAGGCTATTGGCTGCACGAGTAATGATAGTGAATGTAAATCGACGAAGCAGCTCTCCTGTTTGTTTATCTGGTAATTCTACTACCGAATACAGTCCTGGTAAAAAAAAGAGGGGTTGTTTTTTAACCGTAATATAATAAGGGATTTTATTTTTAAATCCTTGCACCTTTCGATGCTCGTAAAATCCATCAATGGGCACTAGGCAACGCCGATTACGAATTTTATGCCAATAGCTATTTTTGTCTTCCAATATTCGTTCACTTCTGGCATTGAGCATAAAGGCACGCTGCTTTAAAAAACTTCCTTCGTCTTTTATGTAAAATGGAATACATCCCCACTCCATTAATCGGCAGTGCAATTGCAGATCTTCTCGATTTTTAAATATAATGGGATGCTCACCATAACTATGCCCTATGAGATGAATACTTTTTTCTGTGTCCATCGAAATCTCTTCATCCATTATTATTCCTGGAAAATTAGCAGCTACTGCAGTAAGTGGAGTGATTAATGAAATGTCGTAACACATTTTGGTGAATGGTGAATGGTGAATGGTGAATGGGCAATGGTGAATGGTGAAATTTTTAGTTTATAAAGTTAAATTTTTTCATTGAATTTTGTCTATGATATTTATTTAAAATATTGCCCATTCACCATTGCCCATTGCCCATTCACCTCATTGTCCACCTTGCCAATTTCCAATACTTCATTAATGTCAGTAGTATAACGTTTGGATAAATGTGCTGATTTTAATCGGTATTCTTTTTGGTATCCCTGTACAGCAAAACGTAGTGTATCTTTTCCAAAACTTTTATTTACCTGATCCAGTGCTTGTAATATCTTTTTTTTTCTGCCATCTGTGGCACCCATAAAAAGACTGAGCTGTACCTCATTATCGGGAACTATATCTAATACAATTACGCCGCATTTCATATATCGATAACCTGTTTTAAAAATAATATCTAGTCCCATTGACGCATGCTTGATCAGTATGGAAGTATCATTGGTAGAGGCTTCTAGTTGAACTGTAACGCTTCGGCTATACTGAGGTTCAGTTGCTTTATGTGGGTTAGTATGGATGAATACAAGGATAGCGCTGGCACAACTTTTCTCCTTACGCAATTTTAGGGCACAGGAGGCAGTATGGTTACTGACTGCTTCTAGAATGGTAGGTTTATCGGTGAGTAATTTCCCAAATGATCTGGAGGTACAAATATTTTTTTTTCTTTTTGGATCAAACTCCCATTCTTTCGATGGAATGCCTCTTAACTCGTTTAATAGTCGCTCTCCCTGCACTGTCATATTTTTTCTTATCCATTCATCAGGAGCTTGCTTCAGATCATAGGCTGTTTTAAATCCGTTGCTATTCAGGAAGGAGGCGTATTTTCTGCCCACTCCCCAGATATCTGCTACTTCGGTATAGCGAAGCATTTCATCTATCATTGAATCGTTGCACGCGTAGTAAACACCGATATTACGCAACTTTTTTTTTGCATAGCGATTCGCCATTTTCGCTAATGTCTTAGTAGGTGCAATTCCAACGCATACGGGAATACCAATATCTTGCTTTACTTTTTCACGAATGTTGATACCTATTTTTAAAAGGTCCATCATCTTCATATCAGTCATGTCCAAAAAAGCTTCATCAATGGAGTATACTTCTAATTGCGGAGAAAATTTGGTTAGTGTAGCCATTACGCGGCTACTCAAATCGCCATAAAGCGTATAGTTGGAACTAAAAACGGCCACCTTGTGCTGTTTAACTAAGGCTTCGATCATAAATAATGGAGTACCCATTTTAATACCAATCGCTTTTGCTTCCTCACTTCTGGCCACCGCACAACCGTCATTATTAGACAGTACGATAACAGGTTTACCCTCTAGCATTGGATTAAAAAGTCGCTCGCAGGAAACATAAAAATTATTACAATCTACCAGTGCAATCATCGCTTATACGCTAAGAATAATTTTGGTTACGGTTCCCCAAATACTGAAATCCATTCCCTCGGTAATGGGGATGGGTGGATATTTTTTATTGGCTGGCAATAAACGTATTCCGCTACTGTTTTTGATAAAATATTTAAGCAAAAACTCACCATTGACTACCGCTACTACTATTTTATTATTGGAAGGCACTACCGACTTATCAACGATTAGTAGCGAATTGGGAGGTATATGGGCATCGATCATCGAATCACCAATATTGCGTACGATGAAGGTGGATAAGGGATTGGGTCTTAAAAGATGCTCGAGGTCGATAATCTCTTCTAGGTAATCGGCTGCAGGTGATGGAAATCCCGCTTGTACATATCCTGGAAAATGCCGTAGAAATATGGGGCTCCCCTCCTCTGATTGAATAATCTTAATCTCATGCAGTTTAGTCATTTGCTAATATTTTTAGCAAATTACAGTATTTTTGTTGTCTGCCAATTTTTTCTTTGGAATCTTTTAGCACAAAGAAAAAATGATACTAAATGGATTATATTTTTTTTGAAAGCGATTAATTATTATTTTTAAGGATGATATTTTTAAGCCACCTGAATTAGCTAATTTTTAAAAAATATCTAAATTCTTTTGAATTTATTAAAATCGAAATAATGACTGCTACCCTTCTGAAAAGAGCATTTTTACCCTTTGTATTGTTGCTATTATCGGCTTGTGCCTATAATAATAGTGGAGTACGAAAATTGGACCCTCCCTTATCGGGTACTTTTTTTGCTTATCATACCGCCCTTGGTGCTGGAAGAGGTATAATTTTTAGAGTCCCTATTCCTGCTGAAATGAGAGAAAATTATGCTGTTGATTCATTTTATTTGAGTGGAAGGCAACAGAATTTTTCTATCCGAACTATTCTAGATACAGTTTATTTAGAATCCAATTATTTTGTGTCGGCCCCTAGCCGAACAGTAGGAGAACCAATTGGCGAGCATAAAAATATTGCTCAAATAGTATCCAATGATTCAATTCTTTCTAAACAAAAATTTTATCCTTCTTGGATTATTTTTTCTGGTAAAAAAGGGGTTAAAAGAATTGATATTATAAATTATAAAGAAATTTTTGCACAAACTAAACTATAGCCATTACTAATGAGAAATCAAAGAAGAGTCCTATTAAGCTGTATAGTAATTGCTTGTTTATTATTGGGTGGCATATATGCTTACCGATCTACCTTATTTACTTCAGCGACTGATCTGTATGGAGATAAATTAATTACTAATGGTAGCGCTACTGTTGTTGCATCTACCTATTCAGCCAAGTCTTCCAAGCCGATAAATAAAAAATATCGAGTACTATCTGAGCGAGAGAAATATGAATTGTATTTGCATCAACATCCTTTCAACAATCGAGTCAATGACCTGCAGGAAACTGAAGTTGAACAGACCCGAGAAACGAGAAAGCAAAGAGAAGAGGAAGAAGAAGAAAGGCCAGATCGTCCTGACCTAGCTTTTCAACAAGACTTTTTGAGAACTATGAATCCTAGTTTAAAAAGGCCAACGCCAGAACTCTTGCCTAGGATCATTCAAAAAAGTAATTATGCTGGTGCCAAAGCAACTACTTTACCTGGTGATAATTCTAGTGCCGCTACCAATTGGATTGAGTTAGGGCCTAATAATGTAGGCGGTCGTACAAGGGCATTAGCCTGGGATCCGACAACCGCTAATAAAGTTTGGGCTGGTGGTGCGAGCGGAGGTCTTTGGTATAATACGAATATAACGGATGCTAATTCAAGTTGGGTAAAAGTGAATGATTTTTGGTCAACACTTTCTGTAACAAAAATTGCCTTTGACCCAACCAATGCTAATATTGCCTATGTAGCCACAGGAGAAGGTTTTGGTGTAGGAGCATCTATTGGTGCAGGAATTTGGAAAACAACCGATGGAGGTAGTACTTGGAATCAAATTTCTTCTACCGCTAATATGCGGTATATGAATGATTTAATTGTTCGAACAGAAAGTATTTCAGGTACCAATATCGGTGTGATTTACGCTTCTGTTGACATAGGGAACTATCATTATAAATGGTTTGACGATTTTGGTCAGGGTTTGTATCGCTCTACAGATTTTGGGGCTTCTTGGACGCAGGTGATGCCGAAAGCTGCAAATAATGCCAATTATGTACCTGCATCCATTAGTGTTGGTGCTGGTAACAGAATATGGGTGGGGACTAAATCAAATAATTACAGTGGTGATGATCTGGGCGGTGGACGTGTATATTATTCTGATAATGGAACTACTTGGACCCTTTCTAATTCACTTACAAATGCAACTGAAGGCAGGGTTACTGTAGCTTGTGCTCCTTCGGATGCAAATTATATTTACAGTTTTATGGAAAATAAAACTGCTACTGGTATAGGAACGCCAATCATTGTTCTTCGTAAATCAACTGATAATGGAACTACTTGGTCAAACATGACCCTTCCAGTAGATAATGATTCGAATACTATTCCAGCAGATGATTTTACTCGTGGTCAATCTTGGTATGACCAAGCACTTGCGGTAGATCCTGCTAATCCTCAAAATCTCCTTATTGGTGGGATTGATTTATTTAGTTCTGTAGATGCTGGAGCTAGTTGGAGCCAAATTGGTAAGTGGTGGGATTGGTCTGGACTTAATTGTTCGGTTGTACATGCAGATCAACATGCAATTTGTTTTAAACCAGGTTCTTCAAGTACAGTTATTTTTGGTAATGATGGTGGAGTTTTTTATTCTTCCAATATTGCCTCTTCTGCAACCACTAAAAATATTTTAGCTCGAAATAAAAATTATAATGTAACACAGTTTTATTCAGCTGCTATCCATCCTACTGCTGGTAATTATTATCACTTAGCGGGTGCTCAGGATAATGGTACCCAACAATTTAATTCAGCCAATTCAAATTCTACTCGTGAAGTATATGGTGGTGATGGAGGTTATTGTTTTATAGATCAAGTAAATTCCAAGTATCAAATAGTGAGTTATGTAAATAATAATTTTTTCTTGTATTATCCTGATAGCAATGGTGATACGACTATGATGAATTTGATTGCGAGTGAAAATACAGGTAGTTTTATTAACCCAGCTTGTTATGATAATAATCTACACGTGTTGTATACTTATAAATCAAGTGACGCAACTACTGGAGGAAGTATTTATCGAGTAAAAAATATTACAAGTGCTCCTAATGTATTGTTGGATAGTTTAAATGTAACTAATTTAACAGCAGGAGTAACTGCGTTTAAAGTTTCGCCTTATACCACCTCCTCCACTAATTTGTTTATTGGAACTGCTTCAGGAAAGCTTATTAAGTTAGCGAATGCGAATGGTAGTTCCCCAACAGAAACTGATATTACTGGTACATTGCCTACAGGCTCTATTTCATGTATTGAATTTGGAAGTACTGAAAACGAATTGCTAGTAACCTTCTTTAATTATGGATTAGCCAGTAAAATTTATTATAGTTCTAATGGAGGTACTACCTGGGTGAGCAAGATGGGAGATTTTCCGGATATGCCAGTTAGATGGGCTTTATTCAATCCTAATCATGTAGCTACTGAAGTGATTTTGGCAACTGAATTAGGTATTTATGGAACTACTAATTTTAATAATACCACTCCTACTTGGACGGCTAAAAATACTGGATTTTCGAATGTAAGAACTGATATGTTACAAATGAGAACTTCAGATAAAATGGTAATCGCTGCCACTTTTGGAAGAGGACTTTATTCTTCTATGGGTTTCTCTGAATCTACTCCTACCATCACTTCTTTCACTCCTAGTTCTGCTGCTTCTGGTGCAACGGTAACGATCACTGGTACTAATCTTACTGGTGCTACTGCAGTTAGTTTCGGAGGCACAGCGGCAGTTTCTTTTACGGTGGTAAATAGTACGACCATTACTGCGGTGGTTGGATCAGGAACTAGCGGTACCATTAGTGTTACCACTCCTTTAGGTACGGCTACTAAAACAGGGTTTACGCTTCTTTCTGCTACCACTCCTACCATTACTTCTATTTCTCCAACCAATTCAAGAAGTGGAGAAACGGTAACCATTACTGGAACAAATTTTACCGGTACCACAGCAGTTAGTTTTGGAGGAACCGCTGCAAGTTCTTTTACTATATTAAGTAGTACGTCTATTTCAGCAGTTGTTGGAAACGGTACTAGCGGTAGTGTAAGTGTTACAACAGGTGTAGGTACTGCAACGATAACTGGATTTAAATACATTCAACCATTAGCGGTAAGTGTTACTGCACAACCAACTTGTACCTTAGCAACAGGTACCATTACGGTTAGTTCACCAACAACAGATTTGACATTTAGTATAGACGGATTAACTTACTCCAATACTACGGGTGTATTTTCTGGAGTTGCAGCTGGAACCTACAGTGTAACTTCTAAGAGTTTAAGTAATATTGTTAGTCCTGCTGTTAGTGTAACAGTTCTGCCACAGCCACCAATACCAGTCGCTCCAACTGCAAGTGTTACTGCACAACCAAGCTGTTTTATTAGTACTGGAACAATTAAGGTAAGTTCATCTATCACCAGTCTAACATTTAGTATCGACGGTTCTACATATACTAATACTACGGGAATATTTACCGGGGTTGTTGCTGGAATATATAGTGTAACTGCTAAGAATAATAATGGATGTACAAGTACAGCAACGGCATTAACAGTCACTCCACAACCTGCTGTGCCTTCTGAACCAATCATCTCTGCTGCATCTGCTACAAGTTTTTGTTTAGGAGGGTCAGTTTTATTAAGTAGTAATGCAACTACAGGAAACCAATGGTTTAAGGATAAAGTTCTAATTACCGGTGCAACGAATGCTACATTTACCGCTTCAGATGCAGGGTCTTATACAGATTCGGTCTCCAATTCAGCAGGATGTAAAACTGGTTCTCTACCAACTGTAGTGACGCTAAAATCTTCTTTAGCTAAACCTGTTATAAGCTGGAATGGATCAAATTTATCGACTAATTCTACCGCTACCTCTTTCCAATGGTTTCTAAATAATGTTTCTTTATTTGGAGCTACGACCGTTAGCTATAAACCTATTGCTATTGGATCTTATAAAATTCAAATTACTAATACTGAAGGATGTAATACCATTAGTGATAGCTTTAATCTAGTCGTTACAGCGCTCAATAATCCAGCCATTACCACTGTCAATAATTTGGCTAGTGTATTTCCTAATCCAGCTTCTCCATTTTTGCTAGTTAAATTTAGAGAGGCACCCAATACAACTTTAGATATTCGTTTAGTAACGAATGACGGACGAATTATTAAATCGTTAAGAACAAAAGATAAGTTGACAACCATTCCGATTGATAATATTCCATCTGGTAATTATTATATAAGAATTACAGGAAATAATTATAATCAAACAGAGGGCGTAATCATAAGTAAATAATTTATTTGTATGAAAAAAATAATTGCATTTCTTCCCATTATAGTCATTTCTTTTATTTCCTGTTCAAAGTCTTCGGATGACGGTGGATCAACTCCAACTCCACCTTCGACTCCTTCAGAAACGCCTATAACATTTACTATTAATGCTTCTAATAATACTGTTTCATTGACTAATGGATACGCAGTTACTGCTACGCTTACTTCAATAATGCCTTCTTCAAAAGGTATTACCATTGAAACAACTTTAGTGAATCAAACTACTAGTGCAAATATTTCACAAAGTGCAGCGGTTACCAGTACATCCGCTGTCAATAACTTGCAGTTTATCAATTTACCTCAGCAACAATGGTGCACTGCTACTGTAAAGGTGTCGTCAGTGGCAACACCATCTAATAGTGCAGCTCAGAGTTTTACGGTAGTTTATAAATGATTGTTTTTAACTGTAAGCAGTAGCTTAGTAATTTACTGTAGAATGAGGACGGTTTGAGTAAAATGCTGAAATCAATATTATTTTTTTAATGATTCTTAAGTGATAATAATATTACTTGTTTTGATAAACAATATTTCCGTTTATCATGGTCATTGAAATAGTAATTGTACCGTCAAAAATTAATATATCGGCATCTTTCCCAACTGAAAGGCTTCCTTTTTTATTTTGAACGCCCAAAATTCTTGCTGGTGTGGCAGAAATCATTTTTACAGCATCCTCTAAAGGGATTTCAGCTAATGTAATCATCGACCTAACTAATCGATCTGCAGTAGCTATGCTTCCAGCAAAAGAACTACGATCCGGTAGCTTGGCTACTCCATCTTCAATGATTACTTTTAGACCGTCCTCCATACTTCCTAAAATACTTTCACTAACATTTGTTCCAGCTGGTCTAATGGCATCTGTAATCAAGGCTGTTCGATCAGCACCTTTTATTTTATAAACTAATTTTAGCAAGGGAGCTGGAAGGTGAACTCCATCTGCAATAATTTCTACATCCATTTCATCAATGATATAGGCACTTTCTACCACGCCTGCAAATCGGAAAGAATTTCTCCTGGTAACGGTTGACATCGCTGAATATAAATGAGTGGCCAATGTATAGCCATTATCAAATGCTTTTACCACCTCCTCATAAATGGCATCTGTATGTGCAACTGCAGGAAGCACTCCTTTAGATTTTATATATTTTCCAAATTCAATAGCACCTTTTAGTTCAGGTGCAGCACTCCATCGTTTAATGCAAGAAAATTTTGATAATATTTCTTCATATTCTTCAGGTAAGGGATCTCTGATATATCTAGGGTCTTGAGCGCCTTTTTGACTCATGGCGATATATGGTCCTTCTAAATGCATTCCAAGAAATTGCGCACCTTTTACATTATTTCGATTAGCACTTTCATAAACGCCTAAAATTTGAAGCATTGCTTCTTTGGTGCTAGTGAGTGTAGTAGGTAACATAGCGGTAGTTCCAAATTTTGCATGTGTTTCTGCAATTTTTAAAAACGCCTCTTCATTACCATCCATAAAATCATAACCTCCCCCACCATGAATATGGATATCTATAAATCCAGGTGAAATATATTTTCCCTGTGCATCTATTTCTATACAATTGGCAACTTCAATGTCTCCATTGCTAATTGCCTCAATTCTGTTAGATTGAATTAAGATGGTTCCTCCGTCAATAATTTTTTCTGGGGTTATTATTTTTCCGTTGAATATTTTTATTGGTTGCTTCTCATTCATGCCTTTGTTGATTTCTTTAAAAAATTATCAGAAAAAATAATTTATAAAAGCAGTTTGCTATTCAACTTAAATTTTAATGAATATTTTTTTCTTGTACATCCAATTTAATATTAGCCAAAGTATAAAAAGGGTTATTCCTCCGCTAATTAATGATGCATATGGATTACCTAATATTTTATCAAAATTTTTTCCAAAATGAATGAATAAAGATTTCCGGATTAGTGATCTAAATCCTGCGTCCGCCATCACATAAGCTGCTATTGAGTTAGCACCTATCACCATTAAAAAGTAGGACCATTTCTTTTTATCGGCTACATCCACAATACTATAAAAAAATACCAGCATTAAAAAGCAAATGCCCCCACTAAATATAGTCCAGGCTGGAGTCCAAATACGTTTGATTATCGGATTAATTCCTGTAAAATGTAGAACAGCGCCTACTACTAAAAGTGCAAATCCCATTTTGATAAAGAAATTAATTTTTTCTTTAGGAGATGAAGAGGAATGTAATGCGTTGCCAGCAAGCAAACCTAATATCATGGTGCCTAAGGTAGGAATAAAGCTAAGCGTTGAATATCCTCCACCATTATTTGTAAAGGGTGCTTTTCTAGGAAATAAGTTTAAAAACCATTTATCAAATTCCCAAGCAAGATTGGTATTTTTATTCCAGTGAGCAGCAAATCCTGTTAGGTTATGCTCCCAATCTGCTGTTACTCCAGCGGCAGCATAATCAAAGTCTGGTCCAGGAAGTGGGTACAATGCAAAAGCAAGCCAATAACCTACTAAAATCACCATCAACGAAATGATTTGCACCCGCTGAGAACCAAATCCTATCAATACTAAAAATGTATAGCCTAAACCTATTTGCGTTAAAGTGTCTTCAAATGTAAAATTGGTTTGGCTTGCATACATCGATCTTAAAAATATGCCTAAAAATATAAGAATGAATGAACGAGTAATGGTATGTCTCATCAAGCTTCCGAAACTTGCTCCTTTATTTTTTCTACTTGCAAGAGAATACGGTAATACTACTCCCACTAAAAAAGTAAACGAAGGCTGAATCATATCGTGTAAAACAAGCCAAGTCCATTCTACATGACTTTGTTGCGTATCCATAAAGCTCCAAAATACATTTGCAAGTAAGGCTTCTGATACTGAGGAGAAGGAAAGTATTTCTGCCATCATTAATAACATCACAAAACCACGGTAAACATCCACTGATGCTACTCTGTTATGTGAGGAAGCGTTGCTTACATTTTCCATTTTTGTGGGTATTAAATGTTTTTTATAGACTATTAACGGTTAAAATTATAGTATAGCCATTCTTATTTTGTTATAAAAAGTGCCTAGGTTAATCAATAATTACTATTATTAAAAGTAATGTATTTCAATCATTTTTTATATTTCTAAAACTATATTTAATTCATTGATTAACTTTGAAATGAACAATTTATCAATTGTAATTGATTTTATTTTTTTCAATGCCATAAAGATTTTTTGTAAACTCATCATTTTATTGGAATAATTATTATTTCCTTACAATCAATTTTAATAGTTTTTATAAATAATTTAAATAATATGAAATTTACACTTCCTATTTTATTGCTATTATTTTCATTTACAGTGTTCGGACAAGTAAAGAATAGTTCTAGGCCCAATATTTTAGTTATTCTAGTAGACGATTTAGGCTATCATGATGTTTCATATTATGGAACAAAATATCTTCAAACCCCTAATATTGATGCAATCTGTTCTTCAGGGATGCGATTTGATCATTTTTATTCTAATGCACCCGTCTGCTCTCCTACCCGTGCCTCTTTATTAAGTGGTCGTTATCCTGAACAAATTGGTGTTCCTGGATTAGTTCGTTCTACCCCTTCAGATAATTTTGCTTTTTTGAAAAAAGGAGTTTTATTTATTCCTCAATATCTCAAAGCGGCTAATTATAATACTGCCATTATCGGCAAATGGAATTTAGGACTCAAGTCTCCTAATTTGCCTAATGATAAGGGTTTCGACTATTTCCATGGATTCTTAGACGACATGATGAACGATTATTATACGCATCTTAGAAATGGTAATAATTTTATGCGTGAAAATAAAAAAGTTATTGACCCTGTTGGGCATGCTACAGACTTATTTACTCAATGGGCGGTTGATTATATTGGTGCTCAAAAAAACAGTTCCCATCCATTTTTTTTATATCTAGCATACAATGCCCCTCACTCGCCTGTTCAGCCTCCTGCTGAATGGTTAGCAAAAGTAAAGGCAAGAGAAAAAGGTATTTCCGATTCTAGAGCCAACTTGGTTGCATTGATTGAACATTTAGATGATGGTATTGGTAAAGTAATCCAGTCATTGAAAAATTCTGGAAAATTTGAAAATACATTAATTTTTTTTATGAGTGATAATGGAGGCTTAATTTCAAATGGCTCCAATAATGGTGATCTTCGGGGTACAAAAACAGGAATGTATGAAGGGGGCATAAGGATTCCTGCCTGCATCTCTTGGCCCAAATATGTTGCCCCTAATAGTTCAACTAATGAGCGCGTAATTTCTATGGATATTTTTCCAACCATTATAGATATTATAGGGGTTAAAAATAATTCTACCATTGATGGAGTTAGTTTATTGCCGCTGCTGACAGCTAAGTCAGTAAATAATAAACCTCGTAATTTGTTTTTTATAATGCGAGATGGAGGAATCAAAATGGGCGGTCAAACAACTCAAGCACTCATTTCTGGAGATTGGAAAATTTTACAAAATACTCCTTTTCAGCCCTATGAATTATACAACCTTAAATCTGATCCATCTGAACAGCATAATCTAGCCGATATCGAAGTAAAAAAATATCAAGAACTAATAAAAGAAATGGTTCAACATATTAAAGAAGGTGGTAAAGTTCCTTGGCAGGAATAGTGTTATGCTTAGAATTAAATTGTATTTTTAGTATAATTTATTGGTTAACCAAAGGAGATACTTTGGTACCAATCAACTCAATTGATTTCATTAATTGTTGATGGGAAAGTCCAGCGTCCATTTGAAAAGTAAATCTTGTAATTCCTCCTAAAGCCTCACTGTGTCTTAGTATTTTGGATGCTACCGCTTCAGGATGATCAACTAGCAGTGCTCCTCGTGTTCCATTTTGACTATCAAATGCTGCTTTAGTTACTGGAGGTCGCCCTCTCTCCTGTCCAATTTTGGTAAACAATTCAGCATATCCAGGATAATAATCATTGATAGCTTCCTCTCTAGAATTGGCAACATAACCTAATGAGTGAAGACCTACTTTTAATTCTTCGGTTGTATAACCAGCCTGCTTACCTGCTGATTTATACAGATCTATCAAAGGTCTAAATCGATGGGTTTCACCACCAATGATAGCTACCATCAAAGGCATTCCCAATGAACCAGCTCTAGCAAAGGATTCAGGCGTTCCTCCTACTCCAAGCCAAATGGGTAATTTTTTTTGTATAGGGCGAGGATAAATTGCTTGGTTATTTAATGCAGGTCTAAATTTTCCAGACCAGTTTACAATTTCATTGTCTCTTATCTTGAGTAAAAGATCCAACTTTTCTATAAAAAGTTCATCATAGTCATTTAAGTTTAATCCAAATAGTGGATAGGATTCTATGAAAGAACCTCTCCCAGCAACAATTTCAGCTCTTCCGTTAGAAATTAAATCTAGCGTAGAGAAGTTTTGAAAAACCCTCACTGGATCAGCAGCACTTAAAACAGTAACTGCACTGGTAAGTATAATTCGTTTGGTACGCGAAGCAGCAGCAGCCAAAATAAGTGCTGGTGCAGAATCTAAAAATTCTTTACGGTAATGCTCGCCAATTCCAAAAACATCTAAGCCTACCTCGTCTGCCAAAACTATTCTTTCCAATAATTCACTCATTGCCTGAGCATTGCTAATGTTCGCATGAGTTGGCGTAATGGCAAAACTATCTATCCCAATTTCCATTCAACTAAATTTAAAAGGAAAGTTTATAGGTTGTTATGTGAACCATCACAAAATCCAGGATTTTCTGTGTGCTTGCAATTACATAAATAGGCAGTTTTAGATTCTTCGGCTACAAAAATTTTTGGAACAAAACCTGAACCTTTGTGAGAGCCATCGCAAAATGGTTGTTTAGTTGATTTTCCACATGAACACCATGCATAAGTTTTTCCAGCTTCTAATTCAACGGGAATAGGCGATTTGCCTGCAATAATTGGGTTATCCATTTTGTTTATTTTTAAGTTTTATAAATTTAAATTAATGATTTTAATTATTTAAATAAGCCATCTGACCTAAATGATTAGCAAGGTGAACCGTTCTACTGATAAGGACATTTAGTTTATTTCTCGTTGGTTCTTTAGCAAAATCTTCTTCCGATACGGCTTCGTGTTTTGAAAGCCAATCTTGCGTACTATATTTTTCAAATTGATTAGCTAATTTTTTAGTAACCGTATAGTAGGCAGATTTTAACTCTTCAATGGAGGGAAATGTTTTATTCGACTTGTCAGGACTTTTAATAAAGATTTCTAGATAATCTGGAAACATTTTTTCTCCTAAATCAAATAATCTAAACAGGTCATCACTTACCGCAACAATATGTCCTAAAAGATAGATACCAGTATTTCTATTGGGTGCTGTTTCATTGAGTAACTGTTCTTCAGTTAATTTTTCAATTAATTCTGCAAATTTTTTATTCTGTCCGTCCCACATCGCTACATTCATTTTGACGATTAGGTCAGCTGCTTGGTTTTCCATTATAGATTTTAATTTAATAAACTTATTGAAGCGTTTCAAAGATACAACAATTCAAAAATTTATCGAATAATTTAAGACAAACTGTAAAAAGGGAATTAGATTATTGATTGGAGGTTTTGCTGCTTTTGATAAGCATTATTGTTTCTAAAATAGACGATCATTGATTAAATGATATTAACCCAAACCTACTATCTTTTTTGATGAATATTTACTAAAAAATAGGAATACTTGTTTACTATAAATCGTTAGTAGAAAGTGGATTAATAAAATAGCCAGCAATAATTTAAACCCTTATTTTTAACAAATCAAGGTAACCGTTATTTGAGTGATATTAGTTAATTAAGGTTATATTCTATTAAGGAAATTTTTAAAATTGCTATATGAAAAAAAGGTACGATCGTCGTCGTTTTATTCGTGATGCTTCTTTGGCTGCTGGTGCAATTACGTTTTCAAAATCATTACTGGCAAAAACGAATAACCATAAAATTACTGCTTCAGGTAGAATTGGTATAATTGGATTGGACACTTCCCACAGTATTGCTTTTACAAAATCATTAAACGGATCCAATCCATCAGAAAAATATAAAGGATTCAAAATTGTTGCTGCTTATCCTCAAGGTAGTGCTGATATTGAATCATCTGTTAAACGAATACCTGGTTATATAGAAGAGGTTAAAAAATTGGGTGTTGAAATTGTGCAATCCATTCAAGAATTGTTAACTAAAGTTGATTTTGTTTTATTAGAAACCAATGATGGTAGACCTCATTTGGATCAAGCAGTACAAGTAATAAAAGCAGGTAAGACATTATTTATTGACAAGCCTGTGGCTGGTACTTTGCGTGATGCCATTAAAATATTCAAAGCTGCTGATCAATATCATGTTCCTGTATTTTCAAGTTCATCCCTCCGATACATGGAATCTGCACAGGAAGCAGCAAAAGGTAAAGTAGGAAAAATTGTAGGGGCTGATACATACAGTCCTGCTACCCTAGAAAAAACACATCCTGATTTTTTCTGGTATGGAATTCATGGGGTCGAAATACTTTATACTGTTATGGGTATTGGGTGTAAGCAAATTACAAGAACGAGTACTGATAATACGGATATAGTTGTTGGCGTTTGGAACGACGGAAGAGTAGGAACTTTTCGAGGGACAAGAATTGGTTCGCATGATTATGGTGGAACTGCCTACGGTGAAAAAGGAAATTTGGTATTGGGACCTTTTAAAGGATATGATAATTTATTAGATCAAATTATTGAATTTTTCAAAACAGGAATACCTCCAGTATCCAAAGCTGAAATTCTAGAAATTTACACTTTTATGGAGGCAGCGGATGAAAGTAAAAGAAATAAGGGTCAAGCCATTCTTCTTGAGGATATCTTCAAAAAGGCAGCTCATTAATTTATTAAAACATTAATATGCTTGTATGAAAAATAATAACTCTCGTCGAATGTTTATTAAAAAGTCAACTGCAACAGCTGCTGCAGTTGCTTTTGGTGGAATACTTCCTGGCTTTTCTGCAAAAAATTATAATCGTATTGCAGGGGCGAATGAAAAGATTGCTGTTGCATCAATGGGCGTAAATAGTCGGGGCTATGCAGTTGCTACCAATTTTGCTGCGCAAATGAATGCGGAAGTAATTCATGTTTGTGATGTAGATTCAAGAGCTGCTGAAAAATGTATTAATGCTGTAGAAAAAATACAGAATAAAAGACCTAAGTCCACACCAGATTTTCGGCATGCCTTAGAAGATAAAAATGTCGATGTATTGATCGTTACTGCTCCTGATCATTGGCATGCCCCAGCTGCAATGCTTGCCTGTTCAGCAGGGAAACATGTTTATTTAGAAAAGCCTTGTAGTCACAATCCGAATGAAGGGGAACTTTTAGTAAAATCTGCTAAAAAATACAACCGTGTTTTACAAATGGGTAACCAACGTCGTTCCTGGCCAAATGTAGCAGCGGCAATTGCAGAATTACATGCTGGTGTAATTGGTAAACCTTACTATGCGAAGACTTGGTATACCAATAACCGCGCATCTATCGGAACTGGAAAACAAGTGTCCGTTCCTAATTGGTTAAATTATGATCTATGGCAAGGCCCTGCACCACGTCGAGCTTTTAAAGATAATCTGATACATTATAATTGGCATTGGTTTTGGCATTGGGGAACAGGTGAGGCTTTAAATAATGGTACGCATATGGTAGACCTTGCTAGATGGGGACTTCAAGTGGACTATCCTACAAAGGTTAGTTCTACTGGAGGAAGATTTCGTTATCAAGATGATTGGCAAACTCCCGATACTCAAATGATCAGCATAGAGTTTGGAAATAAAGCCATGATTACTTGGGAAGGGAGAAGCTGCAATGGAAAAAATAATGAAGGCACTAGTACTGGGATAACTTTTTATGGAGAAAACGGCAGCATAACAATTGAGAGTGGCAATGCTTACAAGATTCATGATCTAAAAAACAATCTTATAAAAGAGGTTAAAAATGATCGAGTAATCAATACCAGCAATTTGGTAGACCCTGCTCAAGAATTAGATGCCTTGCATATTCAGAATTTTTTTGATGGTATTAAAAATGGCAAGGCCGTGAGATCAGATATTTTAAGTGGTCATCAAAGTACATTGCTAGTTCAGTTAGGAAATATTGCCCAAAGATCTGGTAGAACACTTCATATTGATCCAACCAATGGTCACATCATAAATGATCAAGAGGCAATGAAATACTGGACCAGAGAATATGAAAAAGGATGGGAACCTACCCTTTAATTTTTTTGAAAATTTGATGCTTAACTATCTGAAAATTTTAAAACCTTGATTTGATTTATGCAGATAAAAAGACTCTATTCTTTGGACGCACTTCGTGGTTTCGATATGATTTGGATTATGGGTGCTGAGGAAATATTTCATTCATTGGCTAGGATTACCCACCTCCCTTTTTGGGAATCTTTATCTGCACAGTTTGAACATCCTAGATGGAATGGATTTACCGCTTACGATCTTATTTTTCCTTTATTTATTTTTTTAGCAGGGGTTTCTACTCCTTATTCAATTGGAAGATTACTCGAAGAAGGAAAAACTAAACAAACCCTTTTACTGCGGGTGATAAAAAGGGGGTTGATATTAGTTATTTTAGGAATGATTTTCAATAATGGGCTACAACTTAGACCTATTAGTGATTTTAGGTTCATGAGTGTATTGGGAAGAATTGGTATTTCTTATCTGCTGGCTAATATTATTTACCTCTATGTGAAAGATAAATATCACATTATTTGGTTTTCCTCATTATTAATTGGCTATTGGTTAATTTTAAAATTTACTAGTGCTCCTGGTTTTCCAATGGGTGATTTGACAGAACCAGGAAACTTTGCTTCATTTGTTGATCGGTCTATTCTTCCTGGCAAACTTTCTAGAGGCATTCACGATACGGTAGGTTTTTTTAATAATATTCCAGCTGTCAGCTCTGCACTTGCTGGGATCATGACAGGAAATTATTTAAAAAAGACAACCACTACTCCATCCAAACAAGTAGTAACCTTAGTAGTACTGGGTATCGCTTCAATTCTATCGGCACAAATATGGAATATTGATTTTCCGATCAATAAAAATCTTTGGTCTAGTTCATTTGTATTAGTAACTACCGGATGGAGTCTTTTACTTTTTTCTATTTTTTATTATGTCATTGATGTGCTTGGTTATAAAAATTGGGCTTTTATTTTCAAAGTCATCGGAATGAATTCTATTTTAATTTACCTGTCAGGTAAATTGATTAATTGGCCTCATGCCACTGATGGATTCTTTCATTGGGTGGGTGATCTCATTGGCGATCCCTACAATGTGTTAGCGATGGTAATTTGCACCCTATTAGTTAAGTGGGTATGCTTATATTTACTCTATCAAAAGAAAATATTTTTAAAAGTATAAAACAAAACAATTGAAGATACAGATTCATTCTACGGCAGCAAATTTGGGACAATCAGCAGGACAAGAAGCCGCTAGGCTAATCAAATCAGCTATTAAGGATAAAGGTTTTGCAAATATTATTTTGGCAACAGGTACTAGTCAATTTGCAACTTTACAAACATTGCAACAAGAACCAGGTATTGACTGGTCTTGTGTTACTATGTTTCATTTAGATGAATATATAGGCTTGCCAATCACTCACAATGCAAGTTTTAGAAAATATTTACAAGAGCGTTTTATCAAAAAAGTGCCCTCTTTAGGCAAGTATTATTTGATCGATGCTGAAACTAATCCTATAGCTACCTGTGCTCAATTAGGTGAATTGATCAAGCAGCATCCCATTGATGTTGCGCTAGTAGGTATTGGCGAAAATGGACATCTAGCTTTCAATGACCCTCCTGCTGATTTTGATACCAAAGAGCCCTACCTTATTGTTGATTTAGATGCTGCATGTAGAAAGCAACAATGGGGTGAAGGATGGTTTGAAACACTTGATGCTGTTCCTAAACAGGCGATAAGTATGTCTATTCAACAGATTCTTAAGTCAACTCACATCATATGTTCAGTTCCTGATGAACGTAAAGCATTAGCAGTGAAAAACTGTTTAGAGAATGAAGTGAGCAATCTTGTACCTGCAAGTGTTTTACAAACACATCCCAATTGCAGTTTGCATTTAGATGAATCATCGGCCCTACTTCTAAAAAAATAATATGTCAAACCCAATTGAAATAAGCTCGCTTACAAAAAGTCAAACTAGAATATCAATTATGATTATTGGTATGCTTTTTTTTATTTTTGGATTTGTATCCTGGGTGAATTCAATTTTAATACCCTATTTCAAAATTGCTTGTGAGCTTTCGCATTTCAAAGCATACCTAGTTACCTTCGCTTTTTATATTTCTTATTTTGTGATGTCGGTGCCTGCTTCTTTTTTGCTAAAAAAAACAGGATTTAAAAAAGGTATGATGACAGGCTTTTGGACCATGTCTCTTGGTGCAATTATTTTCATTCCTGCTGCCATGACGCGCACCTATGAAATTTTCTTAATTGGATTATTTACCATTGGCGCTGGATTGGCTATTTTACAAACTGCTGCTAACCCCTATATTACTGTTTTGGGTCCAAAAGAAAGTGCAGCCCAGCGAATTAGTATTATGGGGATTTGTAATAAGGGAGCTGGTATTATTGCTCCTTTGGTATTTGCTGCAGTGGTATTAAAAGCAACCGACACAGATCTTTTTGCACAATTGCCTTTAATGAATACTATTCAAAAATCGCAAGCGCTGGATGAATTGGTCAGACGAGTTATTCTTCCCTATGCAATTGTAGGAACTGTATTATTTATTTTGGGTTTGTTAGTTCGGCTTTCTCCACTTCCAGAAATTGATACCGATAAAGAATCTACAGAACTTGCAGCAGCTAATGCAGACAAGCAATCAATCATTGATTTTCCGCATTTAATTTTAGGAGCTTTTGCCATCTTTTTACATGTAGGTACTCAGGTTATTTCTATCGATACAATCATTGGTTACGCTAACTCGATGGATATGACCTTATTGGAAGCAAAAGCTTTTCCATCCTATACCTTAGCGGCAACAATTATAGGATACATTTCTGGAATCCTTCTTATTCCAAAATTCATTAGCCAGGTAAATGCACTGCGTTTTTGTACTTTACTCGGACTTGCCTTATGCTTTTTAATTATCTTTTCTCATGGAAGGGTTGAAATACTTGGACATAAAAGTGATATTTCAATTTGGTTTGTAGTGTTGTTGGGACTAGCAAATTCATTGGTATGGGCTGGTATCTGGCCCCTTGCTTTAGATGGTCTTGGTAGGTTCACTAAACTTGGCGCATCCATTATGATTATGGGTTTAAGTGGCAATGCTATTATGCCGCTATTCTACGGTTATGTTGCAGATAAAATCGATGTTAGAATGGCTTATGCAGTATTGATACCCTGCTATATTTACCTAGTTTTTTATGCTGTGTACGGCCACAAGATTAGAAGATGGAAAAGTAATTAAGGATACGTTTAAATTTTATTTCAATTAAAAAGTCTATGAAGAATTTTATTTTTACCATTTCCATCTTGATTAGTCTAAGCAGTTTTTCGCAGCTTAATCCTCTAATTTCTAAAGTTTATTCCTTTGAATATAGTAAGATAGAAAATATTCCAAATGGTAGTGTAAGGTCTATATTTAATGGAGCTGGTTCAATATTGTCATCGCATTCTATTAAAGTGATCTCCATAGAAAAAGGTAAAAAAAATATCTATACCAATAATAATCAGACAGAACTTTTTATAATCGTTAAAGAGGGATCAATAACATTTACCTTAAATAATAAGGTCACTGAATTAGTTCGGGGATCGATTGTTTGTTTACTACCTGGTGATGTTTTAAAAGTGGCTAATACTGGCAAAACAACTATTTCTTATTATGAAATGTTGTATCACTCTTATGCGCCTGTTAATAAAGAAAGGGCAGTCTTAGCGGGTGGATCTTTTTTTATAGACTGGAATAATATTGTATTTAAAGAACATGACAGAGGTGGTGTTCGTCAATTTTTTAATCGTCCCACTGCAATGCTCAACAAATTTGATATTCATGTAACTACATTGAATCCAGGTAAAAAAAGTCATGATCCCCATACCCATACAGATGAAGAAATCATTTTAATGTTGGAGGGTAATGGTGAAATGCGTATTGCTAATGAGCAACAAAGTTGTAAAGCAGGCGATGTGGTGTATTTAAATAGTATGTACTTACATAATATTACCAACATAGGTGAACTACCTGCTGTGTATTATGCTATTCAGTGGAATTGAGTTTATTTTATTTAATAGGTAGTTAGCAATTGTTAATTCACGAATTGATTGATATCGAATTTTTAATTTACTGTCTGATCAGTTTTAAATTAAAATAAAAAAGTCGTTGTAAATTATTCATTTACAACGACTTGTGTCTTAATTAGTGACCGCGTTAGGATTCAAACCTAAAACCCCCTCATCCGTAGTGAGGTACTCTATTCAGTTGAGCTACGCAGCCAGACCAGCAATAAAACCGAAGCTTTTTTGCTATTGGACTGCAAAAATAGAGATTTATTTTATTGTACCCAACTCTTTACGCAATTTTGCATAAAAAATTACATGAAACTTCAATTCTGGTCCATCGGAAAAGCCCATGAAAGCTATGTGAAAGAAGGGGTAGAATTGTTTACCAAAAGAATTACTAATTATTATCCGGTGGAATGGAATATTCTATCCATTCCTAAAAACGCTGCAACTTTATCAGCAACTGATCTCAAAAAAAAAGAAGGTGAATTAGTTTTACAAGCCCTTCAAAAAGACGATTATCTAGTTTTATTAGACGAAAGGGGCAAACAATTGAAGAGTGAAGGGTTGGCACAAATGATTCAGTCTAGAGCCAACGAAAGTGTAAAAAATATCATCTTTCTTATCGGTGGTGCTTTTGGCGTAAGTGATGCTGTAGCTCAAAGAGCCAATTTTACCTGGAGCTTATCTCCACTTGTTTTTCCTCATCAATTAGTTCGTTTGGTTTTAGCAGAACAAATTTATAGAGCCTGCTCTATCAATAGAAATGAAAAGTATCATCATCAATAACTATATTGCAAGCAAACCTCCTCAATGACTCAAATTACTATTACCGTTGGAATTATTATACTCACTTGCCTAGTTAGTTTTACTGCTTTTAGCAATGATAAGATAATGAATGACCTTATTATGTGGCCTGTAGAAATGAAAGCAAGAAACCAATGGTATCGCTTTATTACTTCTGGGTTTTTACATGCTGATTGGATGCACCTGATTTTTAACATGTTTACCTTATATATTTTTGGACAGCAAATTGTAGAACCTGGTTGTGAGCAATTGTCAGGAAAATGGATGTATCTCGTTTTGTATTTTGGCGGTATGGTAGTAGCAGATATACCCAGCTATATTAAGCATAGAAATGACTATCAATATAGAAGTCTAGGAGCTTCTGGGGCAGTATCCGCTGTTGTTTTTGCGGGAATCTTATTTTATCCCACTATGAAAATGGGTTTCTTTTTTGTTCCTCCAATTATCCCGGCTTATATATTTGGACCTTTGTATCTGTTGTATTGTATTTATGCAGCTAAACAAAGTCGTGATAACGTTAACCATGATGCGCATTTGTGGGGTGCATTGTTTGGTCTGGCTTTCCCACTTGTGCTTCACCCCTACTTACTTCCTCGAATGATTGAGTTAATTATGGGTACTTATTGATTGATGTAGCAAATATATTTTTTGAGTAGTATCGCTCACTTTAAATCGATTATCAATTCTTATACCTACCACCCAGATGATTTTTTCATCCATTACTAAAACCCATACATTTTCTTTTTCGGTGATAGATAATTTTTGATCAGAAAGAAAGCGTCCTAGCTTTTTTTTCTTTTGCATTCCTAAAGGATAGAAATAATCACCTGTTTTCCATCTGCGAAGTAGCAATGGAAAAGTGATTTTAGCTAAATCTAATTGAGCAATCATTGGGTTATCCAATATTTTAAAGGTTTCCATATCCTTTTTCTCAATTGATAGCAACCCTTTGAAATAATCTATTTGGATATCATTTTCTTCAATTAAAATATGTTGAGCCGCTAATGATTGATTAGGTGAAATAATAAGCCAACTTTTATTTTTAATGATTCGATGGGTAGCTGATTGTATATATTTTCCAGTTTCACTTTGAAGTAAAGCAATAGCCTCTTCGGTTTGATGAGCAGTAAAACCAAATTCTTTTATAATTTCATGAAACACAGTAACCAATGGAATGGTTTTCAGTAATTTTAATACAGGAATATGTACTTCATTTCCACGGTATGCTAATAAGTTTTTTTTATGCTTCTCTACTGCCTGTTGAAACAAAATTTCCGTTTCTCTAAACCGCTGAATATTTTTTAAGACATTGTTGGCAGCCTCAGGATATGTTTCACTCACGAGTGGGAGGATCTTATTTCTAAAATAATTTCTGGTATAATCATTCTCAAAATTAGTGTGGTCAGTTACAAATTCAAGCCCATGATCTGTTACATAGCTTTCTAATTCAGACCTTCTTGCAAATAACAGCGGACGAATAATTTTTCCATTGGAGGACAAAATGCCTTTTAATCCATGAATACCCGTGCCTCTAAAAAAGTTCATTACCACCGTCTCCATATTATCATCTGCATGATGTCCGGTAAGTAAAAAATCTAGTTTAGTTGATTCATTCTGTTGACTGCTAGTCAATAAATCGGTAAACCATTCATATCTTAAATCTCTCGCCGCAGTTTCAATTGATTTTTTTGTAGACTTAGCGTAATCGGTGGTATTAAAAATTTTTAAGTGAAAAGGCACTGCATATTTTTTAGCAAGTGCTTTCACAAAAGCTTCATCTCTTTGGCTATCTGTTCCTCTGAGTTGAAAATTGCAATGAGCAATTTCAAATGAATATCCAGCGGCTTTGCAGAGTGCACACAATACAACCGAATCTAT
Source organism: Ferruginibacter sp. (assembly GCA_030831945.1). GTDB lineage: Bacteria > Bacteroidota > Bacteroidia > Chitinophagales > Chitinophagaceae > Ferruginibacter. The sequence goes on along the minus strand of JAURKC010000004.1, from coordinate 215,446 downwards.
TCCTCCACTAACGGCAATCAATAGCCGATCCTTTGGATGAAAAAGATTTTGTTGATGGATATAAAGCCTAAATTTTTCTTGAAGCCCCATGATTATTTTAATAAGTATTGATTGGTAATGATGTGTTTAGCACAGGTATTCAATTATTTAATTCACAGCTTCATCTTCTATATCTTCTAAAGCGCCTCTTAATTCATTCAAAGCATGTTGATCTCCTGCTCTTTTAGCCTCTTCCATTCCTCTTTGGTAAATACGGATAGCTTTTTCTAAATCCCCTACCCGCTCTAATAATTTGCCTAAATGATAATAGGAACCGACATAGGTGGGTTCTCTAAGTAGTAATTCGTTGAACAAATTTCTTGCCTTTTCATCATCGCCAATTTTGATATACTCCAATGCTAGCGCATGTTGTAAAAAACTATCCTTTCCTGAACTTTCTATAAATGCTAACAATTTTTCAATTCTACTCATTTCAGCCTTTTTTTAGTAATAATTTATAATAAAATTATTGTACAAATCTTACCTTTGTTATTAGTTGCATAAACAACTTATTTTTTGATGGTTTAAATCAGTACGATGAAAATATTAGTTTGTATCAGTAAAACGCCTGACACTACTGCAAAAGTAACTTTCACAGTCAACAATACGAAATTCGCTGAGGAAGGAGTACAATGGATTATTAATCCATATGATGAATGGTACGCTTTGGTTAGGGCTATTGAGTTAAAAGAATCAGGAATTGTTTCCGCCATTCATCTGATTACATTAGGTAATGCTGACTGTGATCCTATCATTCGTAAGGCACTGGCTTTAGGAGGTGATGAAGCGATTAGAATCAATGCAGACAGCCAGGATAGCTTTTATATAGCTGCACAGATTGCCGCTGTAGCCAAGGAAGGAAACTACGACCTAGTGCTTACAGGTAAAGAAACGATTGATTATAGTGGCTCTGCCATTGGCGGAATGCTAGCTGCTTTATTAGAGTGGCCCTTTATTTCGCACGCTACTCATTTAACCTTGGAAAATAGTCAAGCCACTTTGGTCAAAGAAATTGAAGGTGGTGAACAAACTGATCAAGTGCAACTACCCATTGTAGTTAGTTGTCAAAAAGGAATGGCAGAACAGCGTATTCCCAATATGAAAGGAATTATGGGAGCAAGAACAAAAACCTTAACAGTGCGAGAGCCTGTAGCAGCCGATTCATTTACTTCCTTTGTCCAATTTGATCTTCCCGCTGCAAAAGCTGGCGTAAAGTTGGTTTCAGCTGATCATCCAGAAGAATTGGTAAGGTTACTACATGAAGAAGCAAAAGTTATTTAAATAATTAAAAAATATCAAACCAATGAGTGTTTTAATATTTTTAGACCAGGCAGATGGTCATATTCGGAAATCTTCTTTTGAAGCTGCTTGTTATGGTAGCCAATTAGCTGCACAATTAGGTGTTCCAGCAGAAACGCTGGTAATCGGCACCGTTAGTGACGACCTAGCTTCTCTAGGTCAGTACGGAATTAATACCGTACATACTATTACTGAAAATTCGCTGAATCAAGCTGATGGGCAGGTTTTTACTCAGGTAATTGCTGAATTGGTTAGAACCATCAATGCATCGGTGGTTGTTTTGTCTAATAATATGCTTGGAAAAGCGATCGCACCTGGTCTAAGTGTGTTACTAAAAGCAGGACTAGTTTCTGGAGCTATCGATTTGCCTACTACCAGTAATGGTTTTGTTGTTAAAAAAAATGTTTTTGGTGGTAAGGCTTTTGCTCATGTTGGCATTACTACCCCTTTGAAAATCATCACACTTAATCCAAATTCATTTCCTATTACTAAATTGGAGGCAAAGGCTACAGTGAAACCTTTTGTTGCCATTATTCCACCTTCGAAAGTAAAGGTGGTTTCTACTAAAAAAGTGGAAGGTGAAGTATCCCTTTCTGAAGCTGAAATAGTAATTTCTGGAGGACGTGGTTTAAAAGGCCCAGAAAATTGGGGACTGGTAACGGATCTTGCCAAAGTTTTGGGGGCTGCTACTGCTTGTAGTCGCCCAGTTGCTGATATTAACTGGAGGCCTCATCACGAACATGTGGGTCAAACAGGACTGGCTATCGCGCCTAATTTATATGTCGCTATAGGTATTTCGGGTGCCATTCAGCATCTAGCGGGTGTAAATAGAAGTAAGACTATTGTGGTTATTAATAAAGACCCTGAAGCTCCTTTCTTTAAATCTGCTGATTATGGTATTGTCGGGGATGCTTTTGAAATAATGCCTAAGATTACTGAAGCGGTTAAAAAGTTGAAAAATAAATAATCATCAACTAATTTCTATTATAATTTATTTTAATATTTTAAATTAGGTTCATTTTAGACAATTTGTTTATAAAAAAGCTTGTTTTCCATCTTTCCAGGGAATGAATTCTTAATCCTTTTAATACATTTTAGGATGATGGATTGAGGGTAAGCGTTTCATTCAATATCCATTCATGAAAGCAATATAAAATTGCTTAAAATCACTTATTTTCGTAAACTATTTATGAAGAAAATTGAATTAGAAATTGTTGCCTTATCGCATAGTATCACCCAAACCCATTCCTATGCGGTTGTACTGGGTGAAGTAAATGGATTACGTAGATTACCCATTGTAATTGGCGGATTTGAAGCACAAGCAATTGCTGTTGCCCTTGAGCGTATGAGTCCAAGTCGCCCTCTCACCCATGATCTAATGAAAAATTTTATGATGGCTTTTGGCGTTGAGTTGCATGAAGTAATTATAAACGATCTTCAAGAAGGTATTTTTTATAGTAAATTAGTCTGTAGCAGTGAAAAAGATACGGTAGAAATTGATTCTCGTACCTCTGATGCAATCGCATTAGCGGTAAGGTTCGGTTGCCCGATTTATACCTATGAAAATATTTTAGATAATGCAGGTATTCTAATGGAAGGTGACGGTAAAAAGAAAAAAGTATCTGCAGAAGTTAGCAAGGATACTACCGACAAGAGTAATTTAAAAAACCTTTCTTTGGAAGAATTAGACAGCCTACTCAATGAAGTATTAGAACAGGAAGATTATATAAAAGCTATCACTATTCGGGATGAAATTAAAAGCAGAACGAAGGGATAACTATTAATGTAAATCATTTCCTTTTCTATTCTATTCCTTTTATTTTATCAATGGTAGTTTTGAAATTTCAGTTTTAACTTACCTCTTATCAATTAAAATTTTCTATTCGATATGCTTCTTTTTCCTAATTGCAAGATTAATCTTGGATTAAAAATTACTGGTAAAAGAGCGGATGGCTATCATAATATTCTAACTGTATTTTTTCCCGTTCCTTTCAATGATGGCCTTGAAATTATTGATAATAAAGACCTCACTGAAGGTATCGAGTTAACCCAATCTGGTATTCCTATTTCGGGCGAACAAAAGGACAATCTTTGTATAAAAGCATGGCAATTATTAAAAAATGATTTTCCAAAATTACCTTCTGTAAAATTGCATTTACACAAAGCGATTCCAATGGGAGCAGGTTTAGGAGGAGGATCTGCAGATGGCGCAGCTACCTTGTTATTACTTAATCAAAAATATTTGTTGAATCTTACGGAAAGTCAACTACTCTCCTATGCATTACAATTGGGAAGTGATTGTCCTTTTTTTATAATAAACCAACCTTGCTTGGCTAGCGGCAGAGGTGAACAGTTACAACCTATTCAGCTTAATTTGAAAGGGTATCAATTAGTGATTGTTAATCCTGGTATTCATGTAAATACGGGATGGGCATTTTCTCAATTAAATTTACCGGCAAATACTACTAATGATGACTTAGTAGCTATTCAATCTTTATCATCTATTATTTTGGACGATATGAATCATTGGAAAGATGAATTAATAAATGATTTCGAGCAAGCCGTCTTTGAAAAATTTCCAGAAATTGATTGGATAAAAAAATCGTTGTATAAAAATGGAGCCGTTTATGCTAGTATGAGTGGTAGTGGAAGTAGTGTTTTTGGACTTTTTAAAGCAAATGAAATTCCGAATTTTAATTTTCCAAGTAACTACTTGGTGTTTTCTACATTACTATAAAATTTTTCAATTCTGTTCAATAAATTTAGCATTTAATTAAAATGCTTTTAATTAAATTACATTTAAAAATAATCAATGAAGCATTTATTCTCCTTATTACTCGTTCTTTTAGTTGGAATCACCTCTTTCTCTCAAAAATCTACTATTCAAATTCCTAAAAATTGGCATACTCAAAACCAAGATAGCACCGGGATTTATGGAATTAGTTTAGATAAAGCCTATGGTTATATTACTGCTAAAAAAATAAAAAGTAAACAAGTAGTGGTAGCAGTTATAGATAGTGGAATAGATACGCTACATGAAGATCTACAATCAGTTCTTTGGACTAATCCAAAGGAAATACCCTATAACGGGATTGATGATGACAAAAATGGATATATCGACGATGTTCATGGATGGAATTTTTTAGGTGGAAAGGATGGGCGTAATGTTAAGAAAGATAGTTATGAAGCTGCTCGAGTTTTTAATAAGTTAAAATTAAAATTTGATCTGCTCACAGTGGATGAATCTAAATTAACTGAGACCGAAAAAAATGAGTGGGCTACTTTTAAAAAGACGAAACAAAGATTAGTGGGTGACATTAACCCTGATGAAATAGCTTTTATTAAGAAATTGATGCCAGTCTTTTTGAAAGGCGACTCAGTTATAACAAAAGATTTGGGTAAAAAGGAATACAATTGTACTGACCTTGAAAAGTATGTTACAACGAATGCAGATGCTAAAAAAACAAAAATGTTTTTGTTACAACTCTGTAAAGGAAATGGATCAGATGATATCACTAACAATCAAATCATTGATGAGTTTGATGGACAAATCAGGAAATCTGAAGCAGCGGATCATGCGCCTGAAGAATTCCGTAAAATGATAGTGCAAGATGATGAATCAAATATTAATGATCGCTATTACGGCAATAATGATTTGATGGCTTCAAATCCTTTCCATGGAACTCATTGTGCTGGTATTATAGCAGCAGTAAGAAATAATAAAATGGGTGTAGATGGTATTGCTGATAATGTGAAGATTATGATGGTTAGAGCAGTACCAGATGGAGATGAACATGATAAAGATATTGCTTTAGCTATTCGCTATGCAGTTGATAATGGAGCCCAAGTAATTAGCATGAGTTTTGGAAAAGAATTTTCTCCTGAAAAACAGTGGGTAGATGATGCGGTTCAGTATGCAGAGAAAATGGGAGTATTATTAGTTCATGCTGCAGGAAACGATGGTAAAAATGTGGACAGTACTGACAATTTTCCTTCTCCAATTTATAAAAATACCAATAAGAAAGCTACTAATTGGATTACAGTGGGTGCTAGTGGAGATCCATCTAATGGAGGTATTGCAGCTAATTTTAGTAATTATGGTAAAAAGGAAGTAGATATTTTTGCACCTGGTGTTCAAATATATTCTACTATGCCTGGACGTAACGTCTATGGAGCAGCATCCGGAACTAGTATGGCTTGTCCAGTAGTAGCTGGTACTGCAGCACTCATTATGAGTTATTATCCTACCCTTACTGCACAACAAGTAAAGTATGCAATTGAAAAATCTGCTCAGCAAATAACTGAAAATGTTAAACAACCTGGATCAGATGAATCTGTTCCATTTACTGACTTGTCTAAAACTGGAGGTTTACTAAATGCATATTCCGCTATTCAACTTGCTAGTACATTAAAGGGAGAAAGGAAAATGGTTAATGATAAATTACCTAAACCGTCCATAAAAAAATCTAGCAAACAATAAATAATTTAAATATACACTTCTATGTCTTCGGCATCACCTACTAATCAACCGGGCTATTTCCGAAGGTATATCGAGTTAGTAAAAGAAGATCAATTGCAGGATGCTTTTGTTCAGCAGTCAGAGGAAATCAAAAAATTACTTCCTTCAATCTCTGAACAAAAATCAACATTCAGTTATGGAATGGATAAATGGACACTAAAAGAAGTGCTTCAGCATCTGATTGATTCAGAAAGAGTTTTTACCTACAGGGCAATGTGTATTGCTAGAAATGAAATAGCCATACTTCCTTCTTTTGATGAAAACGATTACGCGAAAATGTCCAATGCAAATAGAAGAACTTGGGAAAGTTTATGTGCTGAATTTATTGCCCTAAGAAAATCTACCTTATTCCTTTATGATAGTTTTTCAGAAGATATGTTTGAATTGGAAGGGCAAGCAGCTAACAATAGAATTTCTGTAAAAGAAAATGGGTTTATTATTATCGGACATTTTTCACATCACCAATCAATTATTGAGCAAAGATAATTTTTAGAGAATAGCTATTAATCTCTTGATGATACAAAAAAATCCCGTTTACTTAAAGCAAACGGGATTTTTTATAAAATATATAAGATTATTAGTTCTTAGCTCCTGAAGTAAATTTACCTTGTCGTGCAAGAATAGTTTGAGCGATCATTTTATTAGTAACTTTTACTGCTTCATTGATAAAAATATCATTCTTTAAAGTGTTTAAAAACCTTTTGTTTTTTTCAGCTTTATCTTTATCAGTAGTGAACTTTTCATTATCTACAGCTGAATTATTAATAGTAAGTTCAGCAGGTAATTTTAGCAATTCTTCCAACTGCTTATATCTTACTTTTAATTTTTTTTGTGAGAGCTGATACTTATTAAAATTTAAAGAGTAGGCCTTTGTATTATCCTTATCAATAGAGTCAATTTTTTCTCTCATTTTTTTAAAGGTCATATTATTCTTCACTTGTTCTTTAGCACTTGCAACAATTAGATCTGTATTGTAATTGCTTGTCCAAAGTTTATAATCTGACTTTGAAATTTCATCCCATGCTAATGCAGCATCATTATCTTTTTCACGAGCTTTAGCAAGTTCTAATCGATCAGGAATAATTACATCAGGTACTACACCTCTTAATTGAGTAGCACCACCATTGATGCGGTAAAATTTTTGTAGAGTAAGTTTTACTGTTCCTAAATCTTCTGACTTATTAGCAAATTGTAAATTTTCACTTTCTGGACTTAGCGGAATTGTTCTTTGCACTGTTCCTTTTCCATAAGTAGAAGTACTACCCACAATGATTCCTCTTTTATAATCTTGAATGGCTGCAGCAAAAATTTCAGATGCAGATGCACTGAACTCATCCACCATAACAGTTAATGGTCCATCATACAAAATTGATTTATCTCTATCCTTCCATTGAAAGGCCTGCTTTTCATCTCTGCCTTTCACTTGACAAATTGGACCATCTTCAATAAAAAGCCCAGCCATTTTAACCACTTCTGGAAGCGAACCTCCACCGTTTCCTCTTAAATCAAGTACTATACCATCAACATGTTCAGCTTTAAGTTTAGTCACTTCTTTAGCTACATCATCTGAACATCTTGCTCCTTTTGGATCATCAAAATCCATATAAAATTCTGGTAAATAGATATAACCAATTTTATGTTCTCCTTTTATGATAGCACTTTTAGCAAAAGTATCATCGAGTTTAATTTCATCTCTTTTTAATGAAACTATTTTAATACTTCCATCGGGTTTACGGACGGTTAACCTTACTTCAGATCCTTTATCTGCACCTCTAATTAATTTAACCGCATCAGTTACTCCGTATCCTGTTACATCAACTGCTTCTGCACCAGCCTGACCAATTTTTAAAATTTCATCATCCACTCCCAAATCACCACTCTTCCATGCTGGTCCACCTGAGATTAAACTGGCAATTTTAATTTTGCTCTGTTCTTCTTTTAATTGAGCTCCAATACCATAAAACTTGCCACTCATCATTTCATTAAAACCACGGCTATCCACAGGGGCAAAATAATTGGTGTGAGGATCCATTGCACCAGTAATCGCATTGATGAATGAACTAAACAATTCATCCGAAGTATTGTGATTTTTCAATGTCGTAAAATATCGCTCAATTTGTTTAAGTACCTGCCCCCTAGCCTCACGCTCTAATGTACTATCGGCTTTATAAACAAATTTTTCCTTTACAACACCATTTTTACTAGTGGCTGTGTCTGGAGTATTAGTAGTTGACTTTAGTTTATTTTTTTCTCTGTCATCTACCATGTCTGAATATCTTGATAAAACAAGGTATTTTAAACGCTTACGCCAAACTTCCTTCTTATCGTTTTCGGTAGTAGGATAATTCACCTTATCGCCGTCTAAAATTATATTTTCATCCTTCGTAAAATCAAATGGCTTGGAGAGGATGTTTTTAAAATATTCTGAGGATTGCTGTAATCTGCGCGTATAGGATTGGCTGATTTGGTAGAAAGATTCTAATTTTTGACCATGAATTTCGTCATCAATTTTAGTTTCATATCTTTTAAAACTATCAATATCTATTTGAAGAAAAATTGTTTTATCTTCATCCAGATCTTCGATAAAACGCTTCATTACTAATTTAGAAAAGTCGTCATTAATTTGTCTAGGACTTAAATGACCTTCTTCCAATAACATACCTACATTCTGAATAATTTTTTCATTCTTAGATTTTGGATTATCCTCTGTTTTACCCTGAGTTTGAAAAGCCAAAAAAAGAATGGTTCCTGTCAGCACTAGAAATACTGGAAAAAATTTTTTGCTCATAATGATTTGCTGGATTTTTAGCATCCAGTAAAATTAACGCAAAAAATATATTAATTATTGGGTAGGCAGCTATATTTTACGCCAAATTTTTCATAAAATGACGAGTGGTAAGGCAGTATAAAGCATTTTCTACACCATTGACTCGATTATTTACCTAATGGGTAATCATTTGGAGCCTATTTTCTAATCAATCAATAGCTGTTCTACTTGGAAAAGAGAAGTGGATTTAGGATCATAAGTAATTTTAATAGCGGCCATTTCAGCATCTCCGAATACTTGAATTCTAGTAAAATTCATCAAAGTTGCCTTTTGATTGTTAATTAAAATGGGCTTATCTGTTATAAATCGATGAGAGTCTCCATTTACTAAAAAGACTTGTTTGCCATATTGCTGAGTCAGTTCACTTAATTTATTGACCACTTTTTCAAATCCCTTACTTGGCTTTAGGTCTTTGTAAAACATATCTGCTTGGGTAAAAAGCATTAATCCTTTTTTATCTTTGGCTGCTGCAAATACTTGATCTAGCCAGGCTAAATTGGCCTTTTCTCTTTCGATAAATTCTTGATTATCTCCTGATTCTTTAAAATTATTATTGGAACCTACTAAATGGATGGTTGCAAACTGAAGTCCTTCATAAGACCACAAATTATTCTCAACAAATGTCTCAAAACCAGTAGATTTTGCTTGAGAAACTAAATTAATTTTCTTCTTTCCGAAACTCTTGTCAGTTCCAAAAAATATTTTTCTCAGCAGGGCAAGTCTTTCATTGGGATCGTATTCACCAGCAGCTTTGCGATTGCAATCGGTCCATTCATTATCACCAGGGGTATAAATAAATGGAGGATTGATGGTCTCAAAATAGGCATGCATCTTCTCGAAATATTCCGTAGAACATAGGCTAGAACCCGATTTGAAATCACCTACATGTACAATAAAATTTGGATTTTCTTTGTTTAAAGTTTTAATCACTCGCTCAAATTTCGGGTAATCGTTGGGTACTTTATAAGGCATATCACCAAAGGCGACTATCGTAAATTTCTTTTGTTGACCTACCGCCAATTGAGAAATCAATAGGCAACAAAAAATAATTGAATGACGAAGTAGATTCATGGAATTTATTTTAATATAAAGTTATATAAAATTTGTAAGCCTTTTGAACTCCAATATTTTTTTATATTAATCCCCTATTATTGATAATACTGTTAATTAAAAAATGTTTACCAATACTCTTTAAAAGTTTGTACGAAATAGTCAATAAAATACTAAAAAATGTACTGTCATGATTATTTTAGAAACTCCAATAATCCATAAGACTTGTTGAGAAAAGATTGATAGTTTTTTGAGAAAAGATTGATAGTTTTTAAAAAAGAAAAAAGGTTAAATCCATTTTTTCAATGAATTTAACCTTTTTAGTTAAACTGACTTTTTGAAAAGCTTAAATAAAATTAACTAAATTAAATAACATTAAAAGTTATTTATAATGCATTTCATTTTCAGAAATTGATGTATTGTTACTTTTCATTTATTATTACGATTAAATGATTAGAAAGAAGCAATTGTGTACCAATTTGCTCCATCACTCACTACTTTTACTGCTTTTTTGTTAACATCCAAAACATAGGTTGAATTACCATCTATAGTTATACCACTGGCAGTATTAATAGTTGTATTGCCCGATGTGGTATATCTTTTGATTGTATACGTTCTTCCTGTGTTGTTAACTGCAGTTGGAAGGGTAATGGTAGCTGTAGCAGTAACTATTACTATTTCATCTGCATTTGTAAGTGTATAAGCACTACTTTTTGAAATAATATGTGATATTATGCCTTCTGATTTTACAGATCCAGGAAAGATCGTATTTCCGCTACCATCTAATAATGTTGCAGTTCTTGTCACAGCACCAAATGCACCTGTATATTGTCTAACATAGATTGGTTCATTACCATCATCAGCAGTGGCAATTTCTGCAAATCCAGCATTAGAAGCAGTACCTCCAACTCGTATTCTAAAAAAGTCATTATCAGCCATTTGTGAGTATAATAAATCTGAAGAATTCGTTCCCGAGGCTGTTGTAGAAATTTGACTTGCAGTTGCAGCATGTAAATTAGCAACAGGAGTAGTTGATAAAACAACAAACGGTGCTGTGCCAGTTGCTAATGAAGAAATAATTTGTCCACTTACATTTAGTTTTGTAGCTGTAGCATCTCCTAGAATAGGTGTAGTTAATGTTGGAGAAGTTGACCTTACTACGGTACCAGATCCTGTGGTGGATATTTCTTCCACTACACCAGCACCTGCTGAAACTCTACCTAAAATTTTATCTGTTGCAGATACATTCTGAATTTTAGCATAAGTAATGTTTGAATTTAAAATTTTAGCAGTGGTAACCGCATTAGCAGCAATCGTTGAAGCATTGCCCACACTCGTTACTTCTCCAGTCAAGTTAGCATTGGTGGTAACTGTAGCAGCTTGTAAATTAGCTACCGGAGTTGTAGAAGTAACTACAAAAGGTGCAGTGCCTGTTGCTACAGTAGAATGAAGTTGACCACTTACAGTTAAACTTGTTCCTGTTGCCGCCCCTATATTTGGAGTAGTTAAAATAGGAGAACTTGCTCTAACCACATTTCCAGTCCCTGTTGTTGCTATCTCTTCTATATCTCCAGCTCCTGTTGAAACACGACCTAACACAGTATTTGATGCAGAAACATGTTGAATTTTAGCATAGGTGATAGTAGAATTTAAAATTTTAGCAGTAGTTACTGCATTGGCTGCAATCAATGTAGAATTTCCTATGCTCGTTACATCTCCTATTAAATTAGCATTGGTGATTACCGTAGTAGCTGTTGCAGCATTACCTCCAATGCTTAAATTAGCCACTGGAGTAGTTGATGCTACTGAAAATGGTGCAGTGCCTGTTGCAACAGTAGAATGAAGTTGACCACTTACAGTTAAACTTGTTCCTGAAGCGGCTCCTATATTTGGAGTAGTTAAAACAGGTGAACTTGCTCTAACCACATTACCTGTTCCTGTTGTTGCTATCTCTTCTATTGTTCCAGCACCAGTTGAAACACGACCTAATACTCTATCTGTCGCAGATACATTCTGAATCTTAGTATAGGATATCGCATTGGCTGCAATTGTAGTTGCATTTCCAACACTGGTTACATCTCCCGTTAAATTTGCATTGGTAGTTACTGTTCCTGCTTTTCCTGTTGTATTTTGATTTAAAATTGGAAAATTAGTTAATAGGGCAGCACTTCCTGTTGGTGTTAAATAATCTGTTCCCGCAACTGCAGCTGTCATCACACTTGTTCCATTTCCTTTTACAATACCTGTTATGGTGGTAGTACCCGTTCCTCCATTTGCAACAGGTAAAGTTGGTACAACTGTTAAATGTCCTGCTGCTCCTGTAGTTGTTACGATTCCATTAGTAGTTAAATTGGAAAGGGTTGCAATATTTTGAGAGGTATTTACAGTGATTGTACCAGAAGAATTGGTTAAGCCTGTTCCAAATGTTACGGCACTCTGTTTGTTATGAAATGTTGTAAAATCTGCTGCACTTAAATATCCGTTAACTGAACTTGTTGCAGCTGTCATGCTAATGGTTCCAGTTGAAGTGCTGTAACTTAATGGACTAGCAACATTTATCGCAGCCCTTGCTCTAGAATCGGTATGATATTTATTTGTAGTTCCTTCTGCAATATTATCGCTAGTCAATACTACATTAGGGCCAGTTAAATTATTCACACTTGAAACACCACCTGAAGATGATGCTAATTCTCTCCAGTTACCTAAAGTAGTAGCAGGGGATGCTGTCAATAAAAAATTTTTAGTTAAATCTGTTCTAATGGCAAGGGTACCTACCGTTGATGGTAAGGCCAACATAGCAGTTTGATCAGCTACCACTGCAACACTAGTCAAAGTAAGCGGTGGAAGTTGATCTGAAGGTACTTTTCCATCGCTTCCCAAAGTAGCTACTCCACCAACAGCCCCTTTTTGGGTAGCATCAATCTTGCCAGCAATCATGTTATGAAAAGAGGTAAAGTCTTCTTTACTTAAATATCCAGAATCAGTTGCTGATGCTTTTTTTAAACTAATTGTATTTGAAGTAGTCACTATAGGAGAAGTAAAACTTAATGGCGCCTGCACATTGGTTCCAATGACTAAACCTAAATTAGTTCTAGCCGCTGCTGCAGAATTAGCACCGGTTCCACCATTTGATAAAGCAACTATCCCAGTTACATTATTAGCTGTTCCGGTTGTACTTTGATTTAAAATTGGAAAATCAGCTGGCACTGCGATGCTAGGATGTCCAGTTGATATCGTATTCTTTAATATGCCTGTTTGCAATCCTGCTAAAGCTATTCCATTAATTTTCTCTACAGTAGTCGCATTACCAACACTGATTACATCTCCAGTTAAATTAGCATTGGTGGTTACTGTAGCTGCATGTAAATTAGCAACTGGTGTAGTAGAGCTTACTGTAAAAGGTGCAGTACCAGTTGCTACCGTAGAATGAAAAGAGTTGGCGGAAACTATTCCAGGAAATTCAGTATTTCCACTTGCATCTAATAAGGTAGCCTCTTTCACTTTTGTTGAAAAAACTCCAGAATATTGTCTGACGTAGATAGGTTCATTGCCCTCATCTGATGTAGCAATTTCAGCATATCCAGCATTTGAAGAAGTTCCTCCAACATGTATTCTAAAATAGTCATTATCAGCCATTGTTGCGCGTATCAAATCTGCAGAATTAGTACCTGTAAGGCTAGTAGATATTTCACTAGCAGTTGCAGCATGTAAATTAGCCACTGGTGTAGTAGAAGTAACCACAAAAGGTGCGGTGCCAGTAGCTACTGTAGAATTAAAAGTACTTGCAGCAACTATTCCAGGAAAGTTGGTGTTTCCACTTCCATCTAATAAGGTTGCCTCTTTGTGTTTTGTTACAAAATTACCCGTGTATTGTCTAACATAGATTGGCTCTGTACCATCATCTGCAGTAGCAATTTCGGCATATCCTGCATTTGTAGCTGTTCCCCCAACTTGTACTCTAAAATAATCATTATCAGCCATTTGAGCATTTAATAAATTGGCCGAATTAGTACCAGTCAATGATTTATTTATTGTGCTAGCTGTTGCAGCATGTAAATTAGCAACCTCTGTAGTAGAAGTAACTACAAATGGAGCAATTCCTATAGCCACAGTAGAATTTAGTTGGCCGCTTACAGTTAAACTTGTTCCTGTAGCCGCCCCTATATTAGGTGTTGTAAAAATTGGTGAAATTGCTCTAACCACATTACCAGTTCCTATTGTTGGTATCTCTTCTACCACTCCAGCACCTGATGCAACACGACCTAGCACTCTGTCTGATGTGGTTACATTTTGGATTTTTGCATAAGTAATATTGGAATTTAAGATTTTAGCAGTGGTTACTGCATTAGCTGCAATTGAAGTTGCATTACCAATGCTAGTTACCTCTCCTGTTAAATTTGCATTGGTGGTTACTATAGTTGCAGTTGCTGCATTACCTCCAATACTTAAATTAGCTACCGGAGTGGTAGAAGTAACAACAAAAGGTGCAGTACCTGTTGCTACAGTAGAATGAAGTTGACCACTTACAGTTAAACTTTCTCCTGTAGCAGCTCCTATATTTGGTGTAGTTAAGGAGGGGGAAATTTCTCTTACCACATTTCCAGTACCTGTTGTTGATATTTCTTCTACTACCCCTTCTGGGCTATGAGTGAAATTACCTAAAACTTTATTTTGAGTAACCTCCTGCATCTTTGAATAAGTAACATTCTTTTCAGCAATCATTCTAGTTAAAATACTATTGTCATTAACACCACCACTCGCATTAAATTGTGCTGCAAAATCATTGACTTTTATATGGATAAAGTTTTTTACAGCACTTTGTGTTGGAAAAAAAATAGAATCATTTCCTGGTACACCTAAATTAGCATCAGTAGATTTGTTACTTAAATTTTCTTTCGCATTAATTCTGTTAGAAAGCGCAATGGTATCCTTAGCAAATCTGCCATTGAGCATAGCAGCTGTATCTGAAATATTTAATTTTAAATTCTCTGCTGTAGTAGCACGAGTAATTTCATTATTTATGGCTGTTGCATTGGCATTAATTCGGTTAGAAAGAGCAATCGTATCTTTAGCAAATGCACTGAGCATAGCAGCTGTATCTGAAATATTTAATTTTAAATTCTCTGCTGCAGTAGCCCGAGAAATTTCATTATTTAAAGCATTGGCATTGGCATTAATTCTATTTGAAAGAGCAATCGTATCCTTGGCAAACCTACCATTAAGCATTGCAGCTGTATCTGAAATATTTAGTTTAGTATCAATATTGCCAGTGCTAGCTGAATATAATGCATAAGGAACTGCACCAAAATTGGTGGTTCCCATATCTGTCCACTCTTTCGTATAATCCCATCCATTACTAGTGGCTACCGGTGTAATGGCTACTTTTAAATTTAAATAAAAAGGTCCTTTAGACCAATCGATACTCATCAATCCAGTGGCAGTACCTCCTACTTTTCTTCCATTTCCTATACTGATACTAAATACGCCAGAACCATCGGTAGTAACATCATACTCCTCAATTAATAATTTTGTTCCAGTAGCCGTAGTTTGAATAATACTGGATTGAACATATATTTTTCTATTCATCGCTGGATTAGAATAATTATCTCTTGCAACAGCTTGAAAAAATATGCCTGTAGTACTCTGCGCCATTGCTTGCGAAGAAATAATCATTATCACTAATAATCCTACAGTAGCCTTTAGCTTACTTAAAATGTAACTTCTCATAATTCGTATAATTAATATTTTTTATTTCCTATCTAGCCTTAATGAATTTTAAACTTTCTTTGTAGTTGTTGGATTCAACTTGAAGAATAAATGTACCAGCATGTAGCCCTCTTAGATCTACCATTTTACCTTGAAATAGCTCATATCCACTCGTTTTTTCACCAGTGATTTTTATGCCATCTGTTGTCCATATGCTCCAACTAAATACTTCCGCTACAGGGGGTAATGTTGATAATTTTACTTGAGCTTTCGAAGCAACAGGATTTGGGAATATTTTTATGCCCAGTGAATTCAGCTTAATATTTTCTACGCAAAAGTTGGTGAATTTCCCTTTGCCTCTTACTGCAATGAATATGGGTGCCCCATTTTGAATACGGAAACAACTTGCATTGCTGGTAAAGTTTATAGCCATACTGTTATTCGATAAATTGGGGATACTACCTACACTACTCATTATGAAAGTCCCATTTAAATTTTGAGAATTTACCTTTTGAACGGCGGTAAATAGTAACAAAATGGGGACAATATAAATAAGGATATTTTGAGTGATTTTCATTTTACTTGCTAGTATAATAAAGCGTTATTTTATTGGTTTGTCCAGTAGGTGTATAAGACAACACTAACTTTTTATCTCCAATAGTTTCTATTTTGTGCGTATAGGTAATGGTGTTATTGTTTGTCGTTTTAGCATTTACATTAATTTGTAATTGCCCGCCCGACTCATTGATACTATAGGTTCCTACTAGACCATCAGAGTCTTCTGTTGTTTTGTTACTTAAAAATTTAATGTAGTATGTACTGGAACTAAGATAGGTATTGGTAACACTACCCTGTTGCTTAAAATTTAAGTACCAAATCTTGTCAGCTAACTTTTCTGATGTTAAATCAGTTGAAGAATTAGTAGTGTCTTTTTTACAACCAACTAAAATTGAACCTAAGGTGAATAAAGAGACGATAGAAAATATATAAAGTGCTTTCATACTATTATTTTAAAATAAATCTTTAGCTTTTATTGAGATACCTACTTCAATCCGACTTAATCTTACAGGGATATTAGTATTTAAAATTTCTTGACCATATTTATAATGAGTAAATAAAACATAATAACCATTATTGTCAAATTCTGCTCCGATATCTCCATTTACAAAGGCACTTCTTCCAACATTATTAACTAAACTGTTGGAACTGAAATTTGAAATACGATAATCAAAACTTGGACCTACTACAAGGTAAAGCTTGTGTTTATTGCCCTTTGCCAATAGCGGTTTGAGGTGAGTGCCTAGGCTAACAGTAGTGAATTGGTTATCTGCTTTGTAATGAGTGAAATCATCTATAAAAGGGGCTACTGTATGTTTATTATTATAATAATTCCCAGCAATTACCCTATTAATAGAAAGTACCAAACCGACTTGACGATTTTTTTTGGTTATTCTATCTATTCGAAAGCCTCCACTATAACCAGATTTGTACGTATTGCTATTTACTTCATCATAAATATAATTAAAGGAACCATTTATGTTTTTGTCATCAATTTGTTGGTTAGACAAATTCATTGATCCAAACAAAGACAATTCAGTTTTTCCTTTTTTAGTCACTGATTTACCTTTTGCTGGTGTAGACAATTTAACGCTATCCTTTTTAGGGGGATTTTTAGTTTGACTAAAAGCGATTGTTTGGAAAAATAAAATAAAAATTCCGATGATTTTTATTAATAAAAATGGTTTTCTCACAAGTGTATTTTTAAAAATTATTATAAATCGAACTGAAGTAATGCTTACTATTAAATAAGCTAATAGAAAAAATTATTTTTTAATTAGATTTTTATCTAAACCAATCATCTTGTCAAAGGTTGGTAAAAAGACAATTCTAATTCTTCGGTTTTTCAGTCTCCCCCCTTTTGTATCGTTATTATCTACCGGATCGTACTGACTTCTTCCTGCTGCAATAATTCGCTTTGGATCAATTTTGTAATTAGCCACTAACATTCTGGCTACTGCCGTAGCTCGGTTAACACTTAGTGACCAGTTGTCTACAATTTTTTTACCCTTAATTATTCTATTATCGGTATGGCCTTCGATCATAAAATTCAATTCGGGCTGTGCTTGTAATAAATTAGCAATGCTTTTTAGCACAGCTTGTGATTCTTTATTAAGCGAATAGCTTCCACTGTTGAATAATATGTAATCAGAAATATCTACAAATACGACCCCTTTTTTTAGATAAATTTCTGCATCAGAATATTTTTTAATATCTGTTTTGAAATCTGACAACCAAGAATTGATATTGTTTACAATTTTCAGATTACCCGTATCTTTCTTATTAACCAATGATGATCCTGAAGACATTTGATATAGTAGTACATCGGCGTCATTCAAGTCTGGAGGCATAATGGCTAACTCTCTATAATAAACAACACTATCTTTCAATTTCTTTACACTTGTTTGAAGAGTGGAAATGGTATCATTTAATTTATTGTTTAAACTGTCATTTTCACTGATCAATACTTTATTTTGATCAACTACTTTTGTCATTTTTCCTGTAGGGACACAGGAAACTAGATAAACTCCTAATAGAATGATAAATGAAAATCTTTTCATATTTAATATTTATGAATATTGGTTTACAACATTCATTTTTAATTAGCGTCAAATAAATAAATGTAAAAGCGTAGAATATTTTTACAAATAAAATTGTAATTATCAACTCTTTTAACTCTACTCAAATATTATATTAAATTAATTTGTATAGAATTTATTCTATTTCTTAATGGGCGGTAAATATCATCTTATTTAAACGAATATATTCTTTTTATTTCTCATTATTTTAATGGAATGGTACAAATTTTAAAAATTCATTTTACGTTATTTTTATTTTATATATTTAATGTCTTGTTAATCATCAATTTTTTAAATATTTTAAATCCTATTAATCCTTTTTATTCTCTAAAAATTATTTTATTTTTTTTTAAAACATCCTTCTTAAGACGAAAGGTTAGTTGATTTAAAGAGAAAATCCATCCGAAAAAGAATTATTTATACTTATTGAGAATGTAATTTGGGTAAGAATTAGACATAAAAAAACCGAAACCCTTTTCGATATTGGGTTTCGGTTGGGGTAATCGAGGGGGCTCGAACCCCCGACCCTCAGAATCACAATCTGATGCTCTAACCAACTGAGCTACGACTACCATTTTTTAATGGATTGCAAAAATAGCAAAAAACAGTTCCTCTACAAAATTACATTTGAAATACTTTTTAATTGTGTTTCTTTGTAGAATAAATATTATATGAATATTACTGGAAATATAATTACCATTTTACTTTCGGCATTTACTGGTTGGATTACTACCTGGATTGCCATTAAAATGCTATTTCATCCTAGAAATCCCATCAAAATATTCGGTTTTACTATTCAAGGCATATTTCCCAAAAATCAACAACTGATTGCTCAAAAACTAGGCCAGGTAGTTAGTAAGGAACTCCTCTCCTTTAGCGAAATTGAGGCTAAAATTATTAACCCTGAAAATTTACAAAAATTAAGGCCTGATATTGAAGCGCATATTGATAACTTTCTAAGAAATAAATTAAAAGATGTTTTCCCGATGCTCTCCATGTTAATTGGTGATAAGACTATTAACCAACTGAAAGATGCTTTTTTACAAGAATTGGAATCCCTTTTTCCAGTCTTAATGAAAAACTATATGAATAAATTGGAGCAGGATCTAGATTTGGAAAAAATTGTTACTGAAAAGGTAGCTAACTTTTCATCTAACAAACTAGAAGATATTTTAAATCAAATCACCAAAAAAGAGTTTAAATTTTTAGAAATCATAGGTGGTGTATTCGGTCTATTCATTGGCCTTGCCGAGGTTTTGGTTACCTTTCTTACCAACTAGTTTAGTGTGACCTTTTTCAATAAAATTCAATTTTTTAATGTATATTAATTTATTATTTAATATATTTGCAAAAATTTTGCAGTTATTAGTGTAAATCATATTTACCGTTTATCATTATTAACAGTATTTACAAGTGTAAATAAAGCAACTTTGCCTATTAAAATTAATTAAAACATTAAAATCCAATGAAATTTCTTTCCCCTTTTTTTTCAATTTTTCTTCTCTTTTTATCTATTAATACTTTTGCTCAATATCCTGGAGCTGCGGGTAGAATGGCTGGTCAAAGTATGAATGTGGGTCATTTTTATGGTAAAATAATAGACTCTACTACCAATAAACCTATTGAAGCGGCTTCCGTTCAATTACTTCAAAATAAATTTGATTCGGTAAGCAAAAAAAGGAAAGATGTGATTGTTTCTGGTATGCTAACCACTAAAAAAGGTGAATTTAGCCTCGATAATTTAGCTGTGATGGCTTCTTATAAATTAGTTGTGACTGCTATTGGTTATAAAAATGTAGAACAAAAAGCTGTTTTTGTAATGAATTTCTCTGGGGCAAAGCCAGGTGGTCAAGGACCAGATATGAGCAGTATGCTGAGTGCTGTAGATAAAGACCTTGGAAATATCAAATTGCAACCCGATGCAAAGCAACTCGAAGGAGTAACCGTTACAGCCGATAAACCACTACTAACCATGGGTATTGATCGCAAAATATTTAATGTAGAAAGGAATTTGGCAAGTATTGGTGGAACTGCAGTGGATGTAATGAAAAATGTTCCTAGCTTAAGTGTTGATATTGATGGTAATGTTAGTCTTAGAAACTCACCTCCACAAATTTTTGTAGATGGTCGACCTACTACAATGACATTGGATCAAATACCTGCCGATGCAATTGCTACCGTTGAAATTATTACCAACCCTTCAGCCAAATTTGATGCCTCTGGTGGAGGCTCAGGTATCCTAAACATAGTCTTGAAAAAGAATAGGAAATCTGGATACAATGGAAGTATAAGAACTAGTATCGATAGTCGTGGTAAGCCTAGCCTAGGTGGTGATATCAATATCAAACAACAAAAGATTAACTTCTTTGCTTCTACTCAAATGGGTTTTCGTAAAAGTATTTCCTCTGGAAACACTATTAGGACTGATTTCAATAGTATGACAACTGCTAAATTAAGCCAGCAAAATGCACCGATAGGACTAGGTTTTTTTGGTTTTGGTAGAATGGGTTTCGATTATTTTATTGACAATCGCAATACATTAAGTGTATCAGGAAATTTAGTGAATGGTCAATTTGATAATACAGATGTTCTAAATATTTATCGGGATACAATTTATACCGATAAAACCATTTCTGATTATGGTAATAGAAATACCAACAGTAATTTTAATTTTAAGAACTTTGGATCTACCTTAAGTTTCAAGCATAATTTTGCAAAAGCTAATAAAGAACTAACTGCCGATGTGAATTACAATTACAGTAAAAACGATAATATAAACGAAATTTCAACACAATATTTTTATCCAAATACCAATCCTAAAACACCGCTGCTTTACCAAACTTCTTTAGGTGGTGGGTCAAATGATTTTTTAACAGGTCAAATAGATTATGCAAATCCTATTAACAGTTCTACCAAAATAGAAACTGGAGCGAGAGTCGCCCTTCGTTCATTTAATAGTTTTAACGATAACTTTTTAAAGGACCCTAGTGGAAAAAGCATTTCTATTGCTTCAATGAATAATAGTTATGAATTTACTGATAGAGTAATTGCTGCCTATTTTACTTATTCAAAACAAATTAAAAAATTCAATTATCAACTTGGATTAAGGGCTGAAAGTTCAAAGTATGATGGAGTACTCATTAATAGGGATCAAAAATTTAGCAATGAATTTCCTTTTAGCCTCTTCCCTAGTGCATTTGCAACCTATAAATTAACTGAAAAGCAAGATTTACAGTTAAATTATTCTAGAAAAATTAACCGACCCAATTTCTTTCAGTTGATACCTTTTATTGATTACAGTGAT
This sequence comes from Ferruginibacter sp., assembly GCA_030831945.1. Taxonomy (GTDB): domain Bacteria; phylum Bacteroidota; class Bacteroidia; order Chitinophagales; family Chitinophagaceae; genus Ferruginibacter. The sequence continues at coordinate 194,066 of JAURKC010000004.1, read as the reverse complement.
TCACTGAATCTTAGTAAAGGAAATCCAAATTTGGTACCTGAGTTTACAAACTTGTTAGAGCTTTCCTACCAAAATCAATTAAGTAATGGACATAATTTCTTGTCTACGATTTATTTTAAAAATACCAATGATTTGATAGCTCGTTATCAGTATCCTGAGAAGAATCCTAATACATCTGCTAAACCAGATACTATATTACTTACTAGTTTTGCAAATGCTTCTCAAACTTATAGCTATGGTTTAGAATTTACTTCAAAAGATAAAATCACTAAAATTTGGGATATCACTAGTAATTTAAATCTATTTAATGTTATTCTTAAAGCAGGTAACCTGCCTGGTGGTGTTGACAACCAAAGGTTGAGTTGGTTTTTTAAAATTAATAATAACTTTAAATTACCCAATAAATATTCTATTCAGTTGAGCGGTGATTATCAAGCAAAAACATTGGTACAACCAGGCGGTGGTGGAGGTTTTATGGGAATGAGATTCGGAGGAGGAAATATGCCTTCTGCGCAAGGATATATCAAACCTTACTATGGGATAGACTTTTCTATTCGTAAAGATTTTTTAAAGAATAATACAGCTTCTTTAACATTACAAATAAGTGATATTTTCCGCACCAGATTAAATAGTAGTTATACTGAATCTGTGTATTTTATTCAAGAATCGGATCGTCGTAGAGATCCACAAGTATTAAGATTGAATTTCAACTGGAGATTTGGAAAAATTGATGTTTCCTTACTTAAGCGTAAGAATATGAGGAGTGAAATGGAAAGTGGTCAACAAAGTATGCAAGGAGCAGGACAATAGTAACTAAATTCTTAAATACGGTCTTTGGCCCGTCAATAGTATGTTTTACTACTGACGGGCTTTTTTATTTTATTTCAAATTTCTACCTTTTAGGTCTTTTTTTTTAGATTTTTGTACAATTCCTTAGTCCCCCCAAATTGTCTTCTATTCTGTAATTTATATTTAAAATATTTAGGTTAAATTGCTGTCTTATAATTAAAATTCTATATGAAAAATACGATGTTTAAAAATGCCCTTCCTCATGCCAGTGCAGTATTGATTTTTCTGATCATAACTGTTGCTTATTGCCTACCTGTTTTTCAAGGTATGGTGGTTAATCAGCATGATATGTTAGGCACAAGGGGTATGACCCAGCAATCGATTGAATTTTTTGAAAAATACGGAAGCTATCCATTATGGACCAATTCAATGTTTGGAGGTATGCCTACTTTTCAGATTTTAATTGCTGCTAAATACAATATTGGCATTTTGGGTCTTCATCAATTATTTACCCTTTTTCTTCCCTCTCCTGCTAGCTTATTCTTTTTGTCTTGTATTTGTTTTTATATTTTAACACAGGTGGTTAAACTGAAACCTTGGGTAGGAATAATAGGATCTGTCGCATATGCCTTTGGATCTTATAATGCTATTATTTCAATGGTAGGTCATGTTACCAAATTTGCTACAATGGGCTATGCACCGCTTGTTTTGGCAGGTGTTCTTTTATTAATGCAACGTAAATATATTTTGGGATTCGCGATTACACTGATATCTACTACATTGTTCTTTAATCAAAACCATGTACAGATTGTCTATTATTTCATGCTACTTTTTGTGTTTTTAGGAATTACTTTTCTAATTCAAACTTTACAATCAAAAGATTTTAAACATTTCTTTCAAACCGCCATTTTGGCTATTGTTGCTGTTGCAATCAGTGCTTGTTCCTTCGCTATTTTATTATTGCCCACCAAAGAATATGCAGATGAAACGATGAGAGGTGGAAAAAGCGAGTTAACCCTTGGCGTAAAAAAAGAAAATCTTTCTAAGGGTGGTTTAAAAAAAGATTATGCTTTCATGTGGAGCTATGGTAAGCAAGAAACCTTCACCTTTATCTTACCTAATTATGCTGGAAGCAGTAATGATCCGTCTGAGTTTGGAGAGAATAGTAAAATAATAACTGCTTTCCAGGAGTCAGGTTTACCTAATGATGCGGTTAATTATTTTTACCGATATATGTCTCCTTATTGGGGAGACCAACCCAATACAGCAGGTCCCGTTTATTTTGGTGCTATTATTTGTATGTTATTTATAGCAGGTCTATTTTTTGTTTCAAGAAAATATTTAAGTTGGCTAATTCCAGCAACTATAATTGGTGTTATTTTAGCTTGGGGAAGTAATTTTTCTGCAATCAACTATTTTCTCTTCGATCATTTGCCTGCTTTAAATAAGTTTAGGGCACCCTCAATGGCATTGGTACTCCCTCAATTTACCTTTGCATTTATTGCATCATTGGCATTGCAAGAAATCTTTTATGGTAATTTAGAATCAGCTAAACTATTCAAGAAACTTAGGTATGCTGCCATTTCTTGTGGCGCAGTAGTTGTATTGCTTGTAGCAGTTTATTTTACTACTTCTTTTTCGAATGAAAGAACAAAAGACACTAAACAAGCTATTACTGAACAACTAGCACAATCAATGAGCCAAGGTAAACAACCAACTCAGGAAATGCTTAACCAAGCGAGTACAATTTCAAGTACCTTAATAAAAGCTTTAGTAGAAGATAGAAAAGGTTTATTCGGTAGCGATCTAATCAGACTTATTATTTTATTATTACTAGGTGGAACTATAATATGGTTGGGAATAAAAAATAAAATTAATTCAACACTAGCAATTATTTTTTTAACCTTCATTTCATTTATTGATTTAATAACTGTTTCATCTAGATACCTCAATAAAAGCAAATTCACCACACCTGACGAATACCTTTCAGTATTTACACCTACGGCTGCTGATAATCAAATAAAATTGGATACGAGTTACTACAGAGTTTTTGATCAAGCGGGTGGTGATCCTTTCCAAGACTCTAGAACCTCCTATTTCCATAATTCAATTGGTGGTTACAGTCCAGCTAAATTGGGGCTCTATAATGATTTAATAGAACACCAATTAGGTAAAGGAAATATTGAAGTGTTTAATATGTTGAATACAAAATATTTTATTGTTTCTGGTCCTAATAATCAACCAGTGGCTCAAATTAATCAATTGGCAAATGGACCCGCTTGGTTTGTTAAAGCCATTAAGTATGTTAATACTGCTGATGAAGAAATGTTGGCCTTAGATAGTTTGCACTCAAAAGATACTGTGGTAATTGATAAAAGAGAACAGCAAAAAGTCACTATTTCTCCAATTTTTGATAGTAGTGCAAGTATAAAATTAGTAAAGAATTTAAATGATGAAATCATTTATCAGAGTAGTGCAACTATTAATCAGTTTGCAGTGTTTAGTGAAATTTATTATCCTAAAGGATGGAAAGCATATGTAGACGATAAGGAAACGCCAATCGTAAAAGTGGATTATGCTTTCAGGGGTGTTAATCTGCCTGCTGGAAACCATACTATTAAATTTGAATTTGCTCCTTCATCTTACACTTTGGGTAATACACTCAATCTGGCTGCAGGTATCATTTCAATTCTATCCTTATTGATTTGTGGAATATTATTGTGGATGCAAAGAAAAAAAATAGCATAAGATAAAAAGTTTGAAAATAGGCTGAATGGATTGACCATTCACCATTGACCATTCACCATTCACAACATAAGCTAAATGGATCTTTCAATTATATTGGTTAATTATAAATCAACTTCTTTGGTATTAGATTGCCTTAAAAGTATTTATCAGCAAACCAATCAGTATAGTTTTGAGATAATACTTGTTGACAATGATTCAAAAGATGATTGCAAAGAAATTATTATTCAACACTACCCATCGGTTATTTTTATATCAATGGATTATAATGCAGGTTTTGCTAGGGCAAATAATGCAGGCATTCAAATAGCTAAAGGAGAATTTATTCTATTATTAAATACAGACACGATAATTTTAGACGGTGCCATTGATAAAAGTATATCAAAGCTAAAAAATCATTCCGATGCTGTTGGTTGTGGAGTTCAATTGTTGAATACGGATGGGAGTAATCAAATTTCAGGAGCTCATTTTATAAAAGGTGGATTAAATACTTTATTACCATTGCCCTATTTAGGCAAATCCATTCGATGGCTTGGCTACCAATTGAAAGCTAAAATACCTAGTATTACCACTATAAAGGATACCATTGAGGTAGATTGGATAGTGGGTGCTTATATGCTCATTAGAAAAAAGGTTATTGAAAAATCAGGCCTTTTGGACAATGATTTTTTCATGTATGCAGAGGAGATTGAATGGTGTGCAAGGTTACGCAAACAAGGCAAATTGCTTTTATTTGCTGAGCCTACAGTAACTCATATTGGTGGTGGAACTAGTAGCGATTATTATAGTACTACAGAATCTCAAAATGGAAAAAATCTCTGGGATGCTAAGGGTAAACAGGTAATGCTATCAACCATGGTACGTATTCGAAAGCAGTTTGGGGTAGGATGGTTTTTGATCATTTTCGCTACTTACCTATTTGAAATTCCGATTTTTTTAATCGGCCTACTAATTGAAAAAATCTTAAAAATTGGGAAGACAAAATACCAGTTTAAAAATATTTTGAATTACACTAGTAACATATTGGTGATACTCAAATTGTTTTTTACTATTCTTTTAAACAAACCTCATTTTTATAAAGTATCCTGATTCAATGCAGCTATCGATCATCATAATTAATTATAATACTTTTACACTTACTTGTAATTGTATTCAATCTATTGAGGATAAGGTCAAGGATATTGATTACGAAATTGTGCTAGTTGATAATGCGTCGGTTGAGTGTGATCCTAACTTATTTAAATCGAAGTTTCCTCAAATTAATTTAGTTATCAGCGACACAAATACAGGTTTTGCAGGCGGAAATAATTTAGGCTTGAAGCAGGCTACTGGTGATTATATTTTATTGTTGAATAGTGATACCGCATTAATTAATAATGCCCCAAAAATCTGCCTTGATCATCTATTATCAAATAAAGAAACGGGTCTGGTTACCTGTCAGCTAAGTTATCCTAATGGAATAATTCAGCCTAATTGCAGAAGATTTAGAACGATCGGTTGGGAATTACTAGAAATTTTCCCTTTTTATACATTCTTTCCTAAACAAAAAAGGGAGTCATTAATGCTTCATCATTATTTTGACCACCAAACCTTTGCTAATTGTGATTGGGTTTGGGGGACATTTATGTTATTCCCAAAAAGTATTATTGCTCAATTTCCTGAAAAGAAATTATCAACTGATTACTTTATGTATTGTGAAGATGTGCTATGGTGCTGGGAAATTAAGCGCTTAGGTTATCAAATTCACTTTTTACCCGAGGCTAAAGTAATGCATATACACAAAGGAAGTTCAAGTAAAGAGAAACAGAAAAAAGTAAGGCTAAATTCTATAAGAAACCATGCTAATTTCATGAAAAAATATTACCCGGATTGGCGTTGGTATGTGTTTGCAGGGATTTATTATTTGAAGCAGTATGGAGCTTTGTTAATGGGGAAAATATTAAATTGAAGTTTATTTCTTGAATTTCTTTAAAATGGTTTCGGATAAATTCTTTTAAGAAGAAGAAAAATATTTCTCGAAAGTAAATAACTATCAATAATTTTCGCTACTCGAATAGAGGATATTTTATCTGGATGATAGTTCTCCTCTACTTCTAATTTTCTGGCAAGTAAATAGGATTCATTTATAAAGTTAGTCACCGTTAAACCGTCTCTTTTCTTTAAATCAGTTCTAAGTAACCTGTGTGAATAACTTTTGCAATAATTAAGTAAAAAGGTTGCCCCACTTTGAGATACCACTTGCTTCATCTTTTCATCCTTTTTAATCAATTCGCTTAAAAAAGAAACAAATAGTTTTAAGGCTGTATGCAAATTACTGTCAAGTGATTTACTGGTAGCACTCTGGTGAACCCTAAATGCAAATAAAGAATTATTCGAAACTATTACTCGATTTATATTAGCTAGTTTAACCCATAGCTCAAAATCGGCAAAAAGTAAACCTGGATATTTAAGAGGTATTCCATTTACAGCATCATAATCTTTGGAACGCATAACATAACCGGTACCCATTGAATCGATAGTACTATTCATAAAAGCATCTAAAAATTCACTTCCATTATAACTCGATTTCATTGGTTTACATGAACGTGAAATATTGCCATCTGCATCAATAAAATTAAAATGAGTATGAAACAAGCTTGCTGAAGGATTCGATTGAATTAAATCATCAATAGTTTTCAAAAAATCAGGATACAAAATATCATCATGTCCAATTAAAGTCATGTATTCATTTTTAGGCACATCTATTGCTCTTGCCCAATTTTGTTCAATGGTTAAAGATTTATCAGAGGGAAATAATATTATTCTTTCATCAGTTAGGGATTGTAACCATTCATAGGTACCGTCAGAACTAGCATTGTCAAGTATCAGGAAATTGAAGTCAGCATGTTTTTGGGCTAATACGCTATAAACACATTGCTTAACATATTCTCCCCCATTTCTAACAGGTAGTATAATGCTGTATTTAGACATAGTTTGATATGTGGGTAAAATCTAATTATTTGAAACCCTTTTTTTTAAATAAACAATTTTGTCATGTATAAAAGGTAATCTCTTTTTCAAAAAGTATTTCAACTTAAACTTACGCATATAACCAATCTTAAAAATTTCATTTTCTGCAATTTTTAAACTATTATTTTTATTATCTGAATAATTATTTAAAAATGCAAGATGTGATACCAACCAAACCCCAACAAAATTTTCAATTTGCACTTTAATTGATGACCAATTTTTTAAATTAACCATTTTTAATTCAAGATATTCTGGAAATTTTTTTGCTGCAATTATTAATTGTTCATTTTGGTTTCTCCCAAAATTTTCATCATGTAATGTTTGACATCCTAAAGATTTATTGATAATGACACATCCAGAATGTGATCCCATTATACTCATATAAGCATAGTCACCTAAAAATGGAGTTCCATAATCTGGGACCCCACCTTTTTCAATCAATATGTTTCTTTTGACTATTCCTGTAGACCATAAATAATGAGGGAAAATGTTAAAGTTGAAAAGTTTTTTAACGAAATCTTCAGGCTCAAAAGCTTCTTTATAATTAAGATTGTGTTCGCTTGAAAGACAGGTATTTGTGCCTACTTTCATGCCATATAATTTCGCAATTTCATGATGAGTACAAAGCCAATCACAACCTCCTAAATACATCCCATATCCTGGAAATTCATTTTTTAAATTAAATAAAGTTTCAAGCATATCTGGATAAACAGGGTCATCATCAGCAATCATTACAATATATTCTCCTGAGGACCTTTCGAGGCTTTTATTGAAGCTCTTTTTCATTCCTAAATTTTCAATATTTGGGAAATATTTAAATCTTGGGTCTAAAAAACCTTCTACAATTTTTCTCCCACTTTCTTCTGGATCATTGTCAGACACAATAACCTCATAATCTATAAAGCTTTGTTTCAAAATACTTTCTAACGTAGCTTGTAGATAATTTTGTCTTTTGAAAGTAGTAAAACAAAAACTTACAAATGGGGACTTTGATTGCATGAATTTTATTTAATTCTTTTTAAATATCCATCTGGAGCAACACTTATTAATAACTTATTATTAATAGATTTATCTATTTCAAATTGAGGATTACTTTCTAAAAAAGTATGCATAGCTGTCATAGGATTATCTCCAATGCCCCATGGCCTGGCATGACCCGGGAGATAATTTTCAGGTAAATTTTCAACTATGGTATCATATACAATAATATAAGAATTCATTGAAACAAAGGGTGAATACATTTCTAGTTCAGCTAATACATGTTCATGGGTATGGTTTGAATCTAACAAAACTAGAATCTGTTTTTTATCAATTGTATGGGTTGCTACTTCGGCAACAATAGCTGGTTCTATACTTGACCCCTGAATCATTTTAATACGTTTAAACATTGGATGATTTTCTATTTCATCCCGATTATGCTTTCTAATGTCAATATCTATTCCTAAAACTTCACCATGACCGATTAATTCTAATAAAGAAGCATAATAAATCAATGATCCTCCATGGGCTATTCCAGTTTCTATGATAAGGTCAGGTTTTAAATTCCAGATAATTTCCTGCATTGCCATCATATCTTGTGGGTACTGAATTACAGGTCTTCCCATCCAAGAGAAATTATAGGAATATTGCGCCTTATTAGATTCAATATTAAATGCATCTGCTGCAGCTAACAACTTTTCATTGGTAGCATTCGACGCTACACGAGAATTTCTTTGATCAATAAATTCTTTAATTGGATTACTCATTATTTAAAATAGTTTTTAATTTTTTGTTGTTTCCCCAAAAACTCATCGGTTCATAATCTACATAAGGATAATAGCCTAAATTTAGTTGAATATATTTATTTTTTGTCTGTAAATAATTAATAACAAAGTCCTTCACTTTAATAGGATTACCACTACAACAGTTGATAATGCCAGTAACGGTTTGCTGTAAGGCAATATTTATAATGTTGGCGGCTACTTCTTCAACTGGTAAATAATCTCTTTCCTGCTCACCACCACTCATATTAAAAATTGGCTCATTCATACTAAGAGATCTATCTAACTGCGAAAGTAAGGAATTTGGACTTTGTCCAGATCCATACATGTAAAATAACCTTACCCATTTGAAATTTATATTATCTTGAAGCTGTAAGTGAGCTATTTTTTTTCGTAAAGTATCCTTCGCAATTGAGTATGAATTAGTAGGCTTTGGTTCAATTAATTCAGATAATTCACCTTCTTGCATACCGTACTCAAAGCAAGTACCTGTTACCGTTATATCTTTCAATCCGTGATCAATTAAATTCTTTATAAATATAAAATGTCTAGGAAGATTTTCATTGACATGGAAATCTGCTTTGTAGTTGGGTAAACCTTCCCAAGCTAAATGAATTAGTAAATCAGGTTGATTAAAAAACTCGAAGTAATTGACATTATTATCAAACTCTTTCAAATTAAATGGTAAATAGTCAACTTTGTCATACCAACTAGTTAATTGGGCTTTTTGGGAATTAGATGAAGTAGCAATTACATGACAGTTATTGTTGAGTAACAATTGTTCAATTACATAGTTACCAATAAAGCCCGTAGCTCCGGTGACAAGTATTTTTTTCATGTATCGAACTAGTCAAATATTTGTAAATGAGGAACAGCTACTACAAATTTTCCATGCCAATCTTTAATATAAGCAAGTTGCTTTGATATTTCATCTTTTAAATTCCAAGGGAAAATAATAATAAAGTCAGGTTGAATGTCTTTTATGTATTGTTCGCTAACCACAGGTATATGACTAGCTGGTAAAAATTTATTTTGCTTATGGGGGTTTGCATCTACCACAAAATCAATTAAATCATTTTTGATACCACAATAATTCAACATGGTATTCCCCTTTGCTGCAGCTCCGTATGCCGCTACTTTCTTTCCTTTCCTTTTCTGGTCTATTAAAAATTCAGTTAAATCTAACTTTACTTTCATTGCCTTTTGCTGAAAATTAGCATAATAATTTAAAGCATTTAACCCTTTGTTATATTCCTTAGCTAATAAAGCAGCTACATTTTCTGAAATTCCTTTAGTAAGATCATTAGGGTGTTTTGCATAAATTCTCAATGACCCTCCATGAGTTGGAATTTCTTCTACATCAAACATAACTAAGCCCTGTGATTCAAATATTTGATTTACTGTATGAAAAGATAAATAAGAAAAGTGTTCGTGATATATGGTGTCAAATTGGATATTGTCTACTAATTGCATTAAATGAGGAAACTCCATAGTAATAACACCTGTTTCCTTAAGCATTATTTTTAGACCACCAACAAAATCTAAAATATCTGGCACATGTGCTAGCACATTATTACCTAATAATAAATCTGCTTTTATATTTTTTGAACTAAGTTCGGTGGCTAGTTTTTTACCAAAGAAATCAACTACTGAATCTACTCCTTTTTCTTTGGCTGCTTCAGCAGTATTAGCAGTTGGTTCAATACCTAATACCGGTATGTTATTTTGTTTAAAATATTGTAATAAATAACCGTCATTAGAGGCAACTTCCACAACAAGTGAATTTTTATTATATCCAAAACGTTTAGTCATCTGTTCAGTATATGCTTTTGCATGCTGCAACCAGCTAGTACTGTAGGATGAGAAGTAAACATAATTGCTATCAAAGATGGCATCTGATTTTTTATATTCATCTACCTGGACTAAAAAGCATTGGTGGCAGGTATAAACTTTTAAAGGATAAAATGTTTCTGGTTCATTCAACTGATCGGAAGTTAAAAAAGAATTGGACGCTGGACTATTCACCAGGTCTATAAATACATTTTTTAGTTCTGTTTTACAAAATCTACATTGCATAGTTAAAGTCCTTTAAAGTTTGCATCAATGAGAGGATGCGAATTATCTCTATCTGATATACTAGTTATTTCTAATGGCCATTTGATTTTAATGGCTGGTTCATTATATTTTACTCCCGCTTCTACTCCAGGTAAATAAAATTGTGAATGATGATAAACTAATTCAGCATCATTTGACAAAGTCTGGAAACCATGGGCAAATCCCTCAGGTATATAAATCATTTTTTTGTTGCTGGCAGAAAGTTCAATTCCAAAATATTGTAAAAATGTTTTAGAATCTGATCTTAAGTCAATGATTACATCATAAACAGATCCTGCAATACATCTCACTAATTTAATTTCACCGTAAGGAGGTCTTTGATAGTGCATACCCCTAATTGTGCCCATCTGTTTTGTAAATGAATGATTCATTTGAACCCATTCTTTATGATGCCCTAAAGAAAGAAAATCATTTTTACAATATGTTCTTGCAAACCAGCCTCTCTCATCTTCAATTGGCTCAAGCGTTAAAACATAGCTACCCTTTAATGACGTTTCATTTACTATCATTGCTGATGATATTTTTGAATTTGCTGAAGGGTATAGTTGAAAATATTTCCGTAAGCACTTTTATACCAATCAATCGTCCATGATATGGCTTCTTTGCTGTTTAATTTTGGATGCCAGTTTAATTTAGCCTTTGCCTTATTAATGTCTAATTGTAATAGACCTGCTTCATGTGGTGCGGTACTGGTCGAATTATCTATCCAATTTCCACTTCCCCAACATTCCAATGACAAAGCAACTAAACTACTTACTGGTAGATGGTCATTAGGTAGAGGTCCGAAATTATAAGCGCCAGAATATTTACTTGCATCGTGATTCAATAATATTCCCAACCGAAGGTACCCACCCAAAGGTTCCAATACATGTTGCCAAGGGCGAATAGCATTTGGATTTCTTACTGCAATCGATTGACCTTTTTCCAAGGCTCGAATAATATCTGGTATAATTCTATCCTTGTTCCAATCCCCTCCTCCTATTACATTTCCTGCTCTAGCACTTGCAATACCTTTTCGGTGTATCAAATAATTCTCTATATTAAAAAAAGAATTTCTAAAAGAACTTACTACTACTTCTGCAGCAGCTTTACTTGCACTATAAGGATCGTATCCTCCAAGAATGTCATCTTCTTTATAATGATAATTTATTTCTCTATTCTCGTAGACTTTGTCAGTAGTGATGACCACTATTGAGCATGGGACCGATAATTCTTTAACGGCTTCTAATACATTTGCAGTCCCAACAACATTTATTTCAAAAGTCTCAGCAGGTATTTCATAAGATCTCCTAACCAATGCTTGTGCAGCCAGATGAAATATAAAATCGGGTTGAAAATTTAAAATTTCAGTGGATAATCTTTCTTTGTCCCTTATGTCTGCAATAACATGACTGAAATTTATTTCTTTATGAATATTTGAAAATAAACAGTTTTCATCTTCTGGAGCAAGTGAATATCCTTTTACTTCTGCCCCCAAAGAATGAAGCCATAATAAAAGCCATGCCCCCTTAAAACCAGTATGCCCAGTAATAAAAACTTTTTTTCCTCGGTAAGTAGATAGCAACTCCTGATTTACCAGACTTTCCATTTTGCAGTATTATTTTTCCAAAGTTCTTCTAGTTCAAGTTTATCTCTTAGCGCATCCATGCATTTCCAAAATCCTTTATGTTGAAAAGCTACCAATTGTTGATCATTTGTCAATTTTTCCAAAGGTTCTTCTTCCCACATCATCTCATTCATATTACCCTCTAAATATTTAAAAATAGCTGGTTTTAAAACAAAAAAACCTCCATTAATCCATTTACTATCGTCCTTTGCCTTTTCTTTAAACGAAACTACTTCTCCTTTAGTCCCTAGATCCATACCTCCGAAACGAGCATCCATTTGAACCGCACTAACGGTTGCTAATTTATTATGTGATTTATGAAATGCCACAAGATCATGAATATTAATATCGCTTACTCCATCTCCATAAGTTAGCATAAAATCTTCATCTCCTATATATTTTTGAACTTGTTTTAAACGACCAGCTGTTTTAGTGTTTAAACCCGTTTCTACAAGGGTAACCTTAAAAGCTTCTGCATTGGTATCGTGTATTTCAACTTTATTATTTCCAAGGTCTACTGTTATATCTGCGTTGTGCATAAAGTAATTCATAAAATATTCCTTTATTACATACCCTTTATATCCTAAGCAAATAATAAAATCATTATATCCATACTGGCTATAAATTTTCATTATATGCCATAATACAGGTTTACCACCTATTTCAACCATTGGCTTAGGTCTTATATCAGTTTCTTCAGATATTCTTGTGCCTAATCCACCAGCAAATAATACTACTTTCATTATAAAGCTTTTAATTTTTCCAAAAATAAAGTTATTACCTCAAGCTTGTCTATTTCTGGCTTAAATATTATATTTTTTTTGAAATAATAATCAAGGTCATAACTACTGAAATTATTTTTAGCAACAATACCCTCTAAATTATCAAGTCCATAACTATTCGTCATATTAAACTTTTTAATAAATTGTTTATCCATCGGCTTATTGCTTACCCAAACTGCAAAAACAAATGGAAGTCCTGTGAGCTCCTTCCATGCTAAACCTAGGTCGTAGCAGTATTTCGACTGATTTCTTTGTGCTAAGGCCCTGTCTCCTATTACTAATCCTCCAGTGGTGTTTTCTATTGACAATTCATATCCAGAAGAGGTATCCGCTAATTTTGGGTTAATATTCCAATGATCTTTGAGTAATATCTTCAGCAGCGCAACGGAAGTTTTACTTTGATAATCCAGTAAAATGGTTTCAATTTCATTAATTGGTACCTCACTAAATAGACAAACACTGGCCACTTCTCCATCACAAGCAATACAATAATCTGAAATAAGGTGATATTGCTTCAAAGCTGGCAATACGGCGACCGGAACTAAACCAATGTCAATTTCATCATTTAATAGCATAGAAGCTATATTGGCAGGGTAATCCATTACCAATTCAACCTCTTCTTTCATCATCCCTTTTTCAAAGCCGTATATCAACGGTTTGGTATTAAGATAACTCACTGCTCCCACTCTTATTTTTCTGTCCAATTGCTTTAGTATAATTTTGCTTACAAATTTACATTAACCCCATGGATTTACATCAACTTACCGCTATTTCACCTATTGATGGACGTTATCGTTCACAATTGCAACATTTAGATGAATATTTCAGTGAATATGCCCTTATCAAGTATAGGGTAATGGTAGAAGTGGAGTATTTTTTATTCTTGGGCGAAAAGAAGTTTTTTAAAGTTCCAGCACTTGTAAATAGCCATCTTCAAAATGCAGCAGCGAATTTTTCAATTGAAAATGCTGCCACCATTAAGGAGACAGAGAAAATTACGAATCATGATGTAAAAGCGGTTGAGTATTTTTTAAAAGCTGAATTGGATAAATGTAATGCAGCTCATCTTAAAGAATGGATTCACTTTGGTTTGACCTCTCAAGATATTAATAATACAGCTATTCCATTAAGTTGGAAACATGCTATGGAACACGATTATCTTCCTTCCATTATCAATTTACAGCACCAGTTATTGCAAATGGCTAAGGATTGGAAAAACATACCGATGTTAGCTCGCACCCATGGTCAAGCTGCTTCCCCTACTCGATTGGGTAAAGAAATAATGGTATATGTTGAAAGATTGGAAAATCAAATTCAGCTATTTAGCTACATCCCTTTTATGGCTAAATTCGGGGGAGCTACAGGAAATTTTAATGCTCACCATGTGGCCTACCCGAAATATGATTGGGTGAAATTTGCTAATCAATTTACAGAAGAAAAATTAGGCTTACAACGTCAACAATACACTACTCAAATTGAGCATTACGATACCCTTGCTGCACATTTTGATGCAATTAAACGTATCAATACTATTTTAATTGATTTTTGTAGAGATATCTGGACCTATGTTAGCACCGATTATTTTAAACAAAAAACAAAAAAGGGCGAAATAGGTTCTTCAGCTATGCCTCATAAGGTTAATCCGATTGATTTTGAGAATGCAGAAGGTAATTTAGGCATTGCAAATGCTTTGTTGGAACATCTTTCTGCAAAACTTCCTTTGTCTAGATTACAAAGAGATTTGACTGATTCTACAGTTTTGAGAAATATCGGTGTTCCAATAGCTCATACTATTTTGTCTTTTAAGTCAATAGAAAAAGGATTGGGTAAACTCGTGCTTAACGAAATCAAATTAAAGAGTGACCTAGATAATAACTGGGCGGTGGTAGCTGAGGCGATTCAGACCGTTTTAAGAAGAGAAAATTATCCTCAACCTTATGAAGCTTTGAAGGAACTCACCAGAGGAAAAAATGCGATTGATAAGAAGGCAATCCATGGATTTATTTCGAAATTGAAAATTTCAGCAGCTTTAAAAGCTGAATTGAAAAATATTAGTCCTCATAATTATACTGGAATCTAGTATTTGTCTTTTAATTGTAGGTTGGCTATAACACTTAAATTTTTACCCAAAATTTAAGTGTATTTTTCATTTCTGTACCAACCACTAAATAGTCTTCAGGTATTTCATCTTCTGTACTGTGAAAGGTTGCAAGTCTTGTTCCTGAAGGCTTTGATGCTAATTTTGTCTTCATTAAATAGGTGTATTGTTCATATAATTCCTTGGAATATTCAAATTGATTATCCATATTTTCTGAAAATGAAAAATTTTCATAAAAGGAATTAAAAAAATAGAAATGATCATAATCTTTGAAATTTACAGAAGAAAAATTTCCATGTAAAAAATTCACATTTTTGAGTCCTACTATTTCTTTAGCCTGAATGGCTTGTTCTACTAAATTGCCCCTTTGTTCTATTCCTGTGTAAAATGCCAAAGGCATATAATTTGCTGCAGCAAGGCAAAACTTCCCCACCCCACTGCCAATATCCAAGATTCGAACATTTTTTTCCGCTGCTAAAAATTCAGCAGCTTTTTTAGCCACTTCAAGTGGCGTCCAATGTCTTTTCATTAATGAGCTATTGGACTCTGGAAATAAGTTGTCAAATAGTTCGTTTGAATCAAACCAATGGCTAGAAGGATTTATGGAAGATTTTCTATTGTTAGACATCTTTGTTATTGAATAATTAAAATTTGCCTTTTTGTAATACTGTTTATCAAAGCTTACCTTTGTAATCCTTTTGTTAGGTAGTTGTTCAATGTAATTTTTATTGAATATGAGCGCAACTATGAATGAAGCAAAAGTAATCAACTAGTAGTAAAAGATGAAGTATATCAACGAAATCAACAAGCGAAAAACATTCGCTATTATTTCTCACCCAGATGCTGGTAAAACTACTTTGACTGAAAAATTTCTGTTATTTGGAGGTGCTATTCAAACCGCGGGAGCTGTAAAAAGCAATAAAATTAAAAAACACGCTACCTCGGATTTTATGGAAATTGAGCGGCAGAGAGGTATTAGTGTTGCTACCAGTGTGATGACTTTTGAATATGAAGGTCACTTGATTAACTTATTAGATACACCTGGACATAAAGATTTTGCTGAAGATACTTACAGAACGCTTACTGCAGTAGATAGTGTGGTATTGGTAATTGATAGTGTAAATGGTGTGGAGGATCAAACTAGGCGATTAATGGAAGTAATTGCCATGCGCAATACTCCTGTGATAGTTTTTATAAATAAAATGGATCGGGATGGTAAAAATCGTTTTGATTTGCTCGAAGAGATAGAGAATGAATTAAAGTTGCAGTTGCACCCTATGACTGTACCTATCAACAGTGGAAAGGACTTCAAAGGGGTTTATGATCTTCATGAAAAAAGTTTGGTTTTATTTACTGCTGGTACCAAGGCCAATGATGAAGATGTTTTGGAGATTAAAGATTTGAGTAATGCTATTTTGGACGCAAAAATTGGTGATAAAGATGCCGCAACTTTGCGGGAAGATGTAGAATTGATAGATGGTGTTTATGGGGAACTTAACTTAGCCGATTATTTAAGTGGAAAGACAGCTCCTGTATTTTTTGGAAGTGCTGTTAACAATTTTGGTGTAAAGGAAATGCTAGATACTTTTATTCGTATTGCTCCTACACCTCGGCCAAGACATACTACTGACCGTGATATTTTACCATCAGAAGATAAATTCAGTGGCTTTATTTTTAAAATCCATGCCAATTTAGACCCTAAACATAGGGATCGAATTGCATTTTTACGGGTATGTAGTGGTCGATTTGAGCGGAATAAATATTATAAACATGTTCGGTTAGAAAGGGATTTTCGCTTTAGTAATCCCTATAGTTTTTTGGCACGTCAAAAGGAAGTAATTGAAGATGCTTACCCTGGTGATGTGGTGGGGCTGTTTGATACCGGTAATTTCAAAATTGGAGATACGCTGACTGAAGGGGAAAAATTTTATTTTACTGGAATCCCCTCTTTTTCACCTGAAATTTTTAAAGAAGTACAGAATAAAGATCCTATGAAAACCAAGCAGTTAGAAAAGGGTTTACTTCAGTTAACGGATGAGGGTGTTGCTCAGTTATTTACTCAGTTTGGTGGTAATAAAAAGATCATTGGTTGCGTAGGTGAACTTCAATTTGAGGTAATTCAATACCGTCTTTTACAGGAATATAGTGCTTCGGTACAAATGAATAGTTTGCCTTTTTATAAAGCCTGTTGGTTGACCAGTAAGGATCCTAAAAAGTTAGAGGATTTTACTAGGTTTAAACAAGCAAATATTGCAGAAGATAAGGATGGGCATCTAGTTTATTTGGCGCAAAGTGAATGGTTCTTAAATACAGAAAGACAGAATAATCCTGATATAGAATTTCATTTTACTAGTGAAATTCATAAATAATAATTAGTTGAGGTGTATAGCTGTTAATAGTATTTTGATTCTTTCAAATACTGTTAGAATGATAAATAGGCTAATCTTCTAAATATCCCCAATCCTTTTTTAGTGTATCTAATTGTTCCCCTTTTAACTTGGGTTGTTCATAATGACCAGCTATTGATTTCTGTCTAAATGCTTCATATAAAGTAACCGCACAGGCAACAGAAATATTTAAAGACTTAATAATACCTACCTGAGGAATAATAAAATTACCATCTGCCATCGCAATAATTTCATCACTTACCCCGCTATGTTCATTTCCAAAAACTAGTGCGACTGATTCAGTTAAATTTAACTCATGCAAGCCAACAGCATCGGTGCTTAAATGAGTAGTATAAATTTTTTTGTATTTTTTACGTAATGCTTCAAAACAAGATTTTGGATCAGTAAATTGATGAATTGATAACCATTTTGCAGCACTCGAAGAGCTCTTTTCACCCCATTTTCTGTGAGGTGGAATTTTATGGTTTAAAATATAAATATCCTGAATACCAACCGCATCACAGGTACGCATAACGGCAGAAATATTATGTGGATCAAATACGTTTTCTAAAACCACCGTAATATCTGGTTGTCGTTTATTTAAAACTGCAGTAAGTCGCTCATCTCTTTGCGGTGTCATATTGATAAAATAAGCAGCAAATTTAGGGAAATTCTACCCACCTATTCATTATTGAAAAAGGAATAAAAGCATAAAAGGAATTCCAGTTTTTTTAAAGATTAGCCAAAATCGAAACTCAAAGTTATAGTCGGAAGAATATTTTCTTTTGATACAGGAAGTAACAAATCCCCCAGTCTATTAAAACAATTAAAAAACAAGCTATAATTGAAATAATCATTTCAGGAATATTCACTAAACTTAATAATCCATTGGTCAATAATTTTATAAAATGATTTAACCATCCCCCACCTGCAGTTTCAAAAAACAGGTAAATGAAAATTGAATTCATTGACAATACTTTAAAAAAGAAGATCTTGTTATATTTTTTTATGTCGATAAAATAATAACTTCCTGCAAAGGCCAATAAACAACATCCTAGCGATACAATCGTAAAGGAACTAGTTGCAATCCTCTTGATAATAGGGGTGATTTGTAAAAAATCCATTGCATATCCCAGTAGTAAAAATGAACCAGCAGCAATGATTAAAGTTTTTAATAAGCCATTCCTTTTACCCAATATTAATTTTCCCACCAAAGCTCCAGCGATGGTATGAACCGCCGTTGGAATACAATTGATAGCAACCCATCCTCCTCTGCTAGTTTTGTTCATCAAAATTAAATCTACATAATTACCAAAATTATGATGATTGGTAAACGTAAGGTTATAATCTGGAACATTCGCAAATCGATACAGTATTTCAGTGAATAGTAATAATAAAATACAGATGATTATTTGTGTAGAATATTTATAATGAAATATGAAATAAGCTAATAGTAAGGTAAAAGAAAGTTGTGTCAAAACATTCCATAGTTCAAAAGATAATCCAGTTTCTTTCACTGCATAAATTAATACTCCCCAGAAAAACAACCATCCTGAACGTTTAAGCATTTTTATAGTAATCAGTTGGTGGGCAACTCCCTTATTTTGCAAACTAGTTACTGAAAAAGCCATAGCAGTGCCTGCAATAAACATGAAGCCAGGCTGTATTAAGTCCCAAAATCTCAATCCATTCCAAGGGTGGTGTTGAAATTGAATAAAGAAATTCTCGAGTGGACCTCCTTTTGAATCTAGGTATAAGATTTTAAAAAAACCAGTACTTTCAGTTACCAATAAAAACATAATAAGTCCTCTTAAAAAATCGAGCGACAAGAGACGCTTACTCAAATCCTCAGAACTTAATTGTGTAGACATGTGCATTGGTGTTTATATGAAGACTACTTTTTATTGTCTGAAAAGAATAAATTAATTCTACGATGCATGGTGTACAATCTAAATTGATTACCATCATTTACAACTATTCCACTAGATTGATTATTGCCAATAATTGGATTGTTAGGATATTTTTGCCAATGAATTAAATCTTTTGATACGGCTATATTGGTAGACCATTCATGCCAGTCTTTAAAAGCAGATGCGTGATAATATCCATAATAATATCCTTTGTATTTTATGACTTGATTCATCGCAACAGCAAACTGATCATATAATTCAGGTCCCATTTTAATAACTGGATCATCTTGAACATTTGTCCAAATGGTATGATCTTTTGAAGTCGCCAACCAAATACCCCGATCATCTCTTTCGTAAAATAAATACCATATTCCCTTTTCAATAAACACAGCAGGTGTACCAAATGCGCCTTTACTAATGGGTTGTCCATTGGTTTGTCGAATATCCAACTGACCCTTTTCCTGCCAATGAATCTTATCTTTTGAAATTAATAGATGAGCTAAATCTCCTTTTCCTTCTGCAAACATAAAGTAGGTGTCTTTAGATTTTACCACACACATATCTTCTACCCAATGGGCATCGTGAACAGGATTTTGAGGATGTCTGGTAAAGCTGATTCCGTCTGTAGATGTTGCATAGCCAAGTGATCTATTACCATCATTTTTTTCATACCCAGTGTACCATAAATGATAAATATTATCCTCTCTAATGATGTATCCTCTTTCCCGCATTTGTTTATCCCAGGTATCTTTACCCGTTCCAGTAAATATTGGATTACTTTTATAAGCAACAAATTGAACTAATTCATCCGGGAAAATATTTTCAGTAGAACTAGTTATCGTTTTGGTATTGGTACATTGTAGAGCACTAATTGATAAAATTAAAAGAAACCTACATTTCATTGGGGGCAAAATTTAAAATTCATCATTTAAACAAAAAACTGGTTTGCGATACATCCATTGACCATTAGTGAAGTCAGGAAAATCAATCGTTTGATTACCTAATTCGATGGATTGTTCACTTAGTGCCGTGATAGCACTCCAGCTTGCCGCATCATATACATCCATTGGAGTGGATGTTTTTCTTTTTATTGATTCAATAAAGGAGTGTAAAACAAAAAAATCCATTCCGCCATGACCAGCGTCAACAGACTCTTTCACCCACCTTTTCCATAATGGATGATCATATTTCTCCAACCAATCTTTAGCATCATCCCATTGATGAACTTTGGCTGCTTTATTTTCTACATAAATACTATTATTAACATCCATCCATAAACCTTCTGTCCCCTGTACCCTAAATCCAAGAGAATAAGGTCTTGGCAAATTGGTGTCATGTTGTAATAAAATAGTTTCCCCATTCATACAGTTGATGGAAGTAGTCACTATATCCCCTAGTTTAAAATTAACTTTTGCACTAGGATGATTTTCTCCTCCCAATTTTACAACATAATCATGAAGTCCTCTTGTTTTGGAAGCGAATGAACAAATAGATTTAAATCGATTCCCTCTATTGATGTTGATACAGTTTGCAATTGGTCCAATGCCATGCGTTGGATATAAATCTCCATTCCTATGAATGGCATGTTTGGTTCGCCATCTTGCTTCTGATAAACCTTTAGCCCCAAACTCAACACCAAAGCCATGAACATGCTTACCATCATTGAATTTCACATCTCTTAAATCATGCTGATAGCCACCTTGTAAATGAATGATCTCACCAAATAATCCTTGTCTTACCATATTCAAAATCGCCATCACGTCTCTACGATAACAAACATTTTCGAGCATCATTACTTGTGCCTTGTATTTTTCAGCAGCTCGTACTACCTCCCAGTGGTCTTCTAATGTGATACCAATGATTACTTCAGAGCCTACATATTTAATTCCTGCCTCTAGGCAACCTATGATCATTGGTTTATGCCATTCCCATGGCGTAGCTATAATGATTCCATCTAGCTGAGTTTTTTCGACCATCTTTTTCCAGTTCAATTCATCACCAAGAAAGTTTTCTGGAATAGCTTTACCTTTTGTTTTAAATAATTCATTCGCTAAGTTGATGCACCTACTATCAATATCACTGATGGCAACAATCTCAACATCGTTTCTTAACAATAAATTTTTCAAATGTCCTCTCCCTCGTTGGCCAACACCAATAACTCCTAGTTTAATTGGAGTGGAGGCTGATCTTGAAAAAATATCAATATTAGGTTGAATGGCAAAAGCTGCTGTTGCCAGACTTGCATTTTTCACAAATTCGTTTCTTTTCATCGTTAAGACTTAAGTAGATAAATGATTAACTGGTTTATTGATGATAAATATAAATAAATAATAGCAAGGCTAAGTTTATTGAGATGGTATAAGTTTCTCTTAAAAGTAATTTTATGCTTTAATTATAAAAAAATACCAGCCATTAAATCAATAAAAGCTGGTAGCTATAATAAATGTTTAGTTGAATCTAATTATTCTATATCTCTTGCTGTTTCTCCATGGTAAGAAGAGTCTAATCCTTTCTCCTCTTCCTCAGCAGTAACTTTTACTCGAGTTATTTTATTAATTAATACTAGCATGATATAGGTAAAGATAAAAGCATAGATAGAGGTCCCTACTACCGCTATTAATTCCTTCATAAAAAAGTCAGTTCCGCCAAAAAATAAACCATCGGCTCCATTAGGATTAATTGCTTTAGAAGCCATTAGTCCCAGTAAAACAGTCCCTAGCAAACCTCCTACACCATGTACTCCCCAAACATCTAATGCGTCATCCCAGCCCATTTTATTTTTTAATTTAACGGCTGCATAACATACAATCGAAGCTAAAATTCCGGTTACAAAAGCCATTTCATAAGTAATGTAACCAGCTGCAGGTGTTACAGTAGCTAAACCAGCAACAGATCCAGTAAGCAGTCCAACAAAGGTAGGTCGCTTATTTCCTGTTGTCCACTCTATAGCAAGCCAAGTTACAGCAGCAACTGAAGCAGATATATCAGTATTGATAAAAGCCAATGAAGTAATTCCATTAACTTGTAATTCACTACCTGCATTGAATCCATACCATCCAAACCATAATAAGGCAGTTCCAATAGCCATCAATGGTAAATTATTTGGACGAGTATTCATTGATCTACGTCTACCAACATAAATAACCGAAGCAAGTGCAGCAAAGCCTGCTGTAGCATGAACGGTAATACCACCAGCGAAATCTAATACACCCCATTTAGCTAATAATCCATTTCCCCAAATCATATGTACAAAAGGATAGTAAACAAGAATTTGCCAAAAAGTGAGGAAAATAAAATAGGCTTTAAAAGTTATCCTGTTGGCAAATGCACCAGTAATGAGTGCGGGAGTAATAATTGCAAACATCATTTGATACGCTATAAAAACGATCTCAGGGAAGCGTTTATCAGCTGAATATAGGGTGTCTGGATGTACACCATGATAGAATGCTTTATCGAGGTTTCCAATGATTCCTCCCTCACCGCCACTAAAACATAAGGAATATCCGAAAACGAACCAAAGTACTGAAGTCCATCCCATGGAAACAAAACTTTGTATCATCACATTTAAAATATTCTTTTTGCAAGCAAGCCCACCGTAAAAAAAGGCAAGTCCTGGTGTCATTAGCATAACCAAACTGGTGGCTACCAGCATAAATGCTGTTAATCCTGTGTCAAGCATCGTTTATTTTTTAGAAGTCCAAATGTATGCTTAAAGAAGCTATCAAATATATATCAAAAAATAGTATGTGAATAATTATAAACTTTGATTAAAAGAAATTGATATTTTAGAAAATAAATTGGATGAATTTTTAATCATTTATATTAAAATACTAGTTAATTGAACATATTTTTTGAATAATATCAATTGATATATGTGAAAAGTATTTTTCTTTTGACATATTTAAAAATTCTTATAAGTATCCTATTTATGTTTGGGACAACGCTAAATAGGACTTGTATTATATATAAAATAATATTAATTTGTTTTAATTTCTTTCACTAACCACTCACCTAATCGCTTTTTAAAATTTTAAAAAGCATTGTATTTTAAAAGATCGAACAAATAAAACGCCTTAAATGAAATTAATAAACCTATTTACTGTTGCTTTCATCCTTTTATTGAGTTCCTGTGTTCCTTGTAAATTAATAACCGTTTCCTCTGAAAGTATTCCCTTAAGATTAAAAGGTTATGAATTTGAAAATGACAGCATCCGAATTAGTTATAGATTTTGGGGGGCAAAGGGTAAAATGGAATTTGATGTTTACAATAAAACTGATGTTACCCTATATTTTGATTGGAAAATATCAGCTTTTATTCCTAATGATAAAATGATAAGTTATTACGAAGACTTAACCAACATCGAAGGAGTTAACTATACCTACAGACAATCTAGATCATCAGGAACCAATGTTGCCAAAACTGCTACTAAACATCAGGATAGAATAGGTGTTGTTCCACCCCATTCCTTAATTACCAATAGCCAATATAAACTAGTTAAAAAATATGTAGAAGTGGGTCAAAATGGAATTTTTGACCATAACAATACACCCCTTCGTTTCAGAAATTTTCTTACCCTATCCACTAATGAAAAGTTTGAGGGGAAGGTATCTACAATAGATAATAATTTTTTTGTATCAAAAATCAAGAAAGTTTACTTTAATAAAACCGGTTTATACAAGGGGCCAACAACCTTTTATGTTTCTTATGACTTTTAGAGTAAAAGGGGTTCAAAGTAATGTAAAGTCTAACTATAAATAAATCCTCCCTTATTTCCCCTTCCCCCAATAAAAAATGCAAACAATTGAAAATCAACTGTTTGCATTAATAAGTGGCGGAGAGTTAGGGATTCGAACCCCAGGACCTGTTACAGTCAACAGTTTTCAAGACTGCCGCAATCGACCGCTCTGCCAACTCTCCGGCGCAAAAGTACGGGTTGAATTTTTTTAAGCCAAAATATTTACAAATTTATTTGTTCAATATCCTTGTCTTTTACAACCACTAAATCCTTTAAGTCAACAGTGATGGGCATTACACCGACTTGAAGCACACATTTTTTTCCTCTAATTTCTTTTACAATACCTACTTGGCGGTTCTGTTTCATCCTTACTTTATTGCCAATTTGGATTTCCCCTCCTATTTCTATGAATTTTTCATTCCCCTTTTTAGACTGTTTCTCCTTTACCATCCTCTCTTTTTGGTTAAATAAGAGGGCATGTATCATATTTACCACCTTTTCTTTATCCTCCGTTTTGCGCCATTCGATGACCATGGATTTTAACCTTCTTTCCATGTCTTTTACATAAGACAATTTATCCTCTGTAATTAAATGCTGGTATTTTAAGCGTTCAACTTCCTGTAAATGCTTTTCCTTGTCCATTACCTGCTGCATTTCCTTTTTTAGCCGCTCATTTTCTTTCAATAAGTTTACTAGTTCCTTCTTTTCCTTATCAATTTTTTGAAGATCTTGCTCCGTACGGTTCAATAATTTGTCCAATGTAAAATGATCTTCATCTACAAGCGTCCTAGCCTTTTCAATTAATCTTTTTTCTAATCCAATTCGCTCAGCAATAGAGAAAGTATAGGAACTACCAGGCTTACCTACCACCAATTTATAAAGCGGTAATAAATTCTTCTCATCAAATTGCATTGCACCATTAATAATTCCGGCAACTTTATTAGCCATTACCTTTAAGTTCAAATAATGGGTAGTCACAATTCCAAAGGAATGTTTGTGGGCTAGCTCTTCCATAATCACTTCTGCAAAAGCACCTCCTAAATTTGGATCACTCCCACTTCCCAACTCATCAATGAAAAACAAAGTTTTACCATTGGCATTTTCCATAAAGTGTTTCATGTTCTTCAAATGTGAAGAATAGGTACTCAATTCAAATTCTAGGCTTTGAGTATCTCCAATATGAATCATGATTTGTTTAAAAATCCCCATCTCACTATCTGGATGCACCGGAACTAGTAATCCACTTTGTAACATCAATTGTAAAAGACCAACCGTTTTTAATGTAACGGTTTTACCACCTGCATTCGGACCACTGATAACTAAAATTCTATTCTTATCATGTAAGGTAAGATTGATTGGTATGGTAGGCTTTTCATTAGTCTTATTATAAATTAATAATAAAGGATGATAAGCCTGGATTAAATGAATATGCGCTTTGTCATGCACTTTGGGGTAATTTCCTCCTAACTGAATTGCCCATTTGGCTTTGGCATTAATAAAATCATAGGTGCCCGCTATTTCATAATATGTTTTTAACAGTGGCGCATAGGCGCTTAGGTGATGGGTTAACTGACGAAGAATTTTATAGACTTCTTTTTTTTCTTCGTTTTCAAGAGAAAAAATATCATTGTTTAGTTGGGTAGTTTCTTCGGGCTCAATAAAAGTTGTTTTTCTGCTATCACTTTCACCATGTAAAATCCCTTTAATCATTCGCTTTTGCTCAGCAAAAACAGCTAATACTCTTCTGCCGTTGATAAAACTTTCTTCAATATCTGCAAGGTATCCAAGCTTATTTAACTTGGTAATCATTTTGTCGAAAATACGTCTCAACTCATTTCTTTTTTTGAAAAGGTTCATACGTATTCCAGCCAAATCCTCACTAGCACTATCTTTAACACTTCCTGACTCATCCAGAATCTCGTCAATTAATACCGTAATTACTTTTTCAAAATAGGTGTTTTCAATTACTCTCGAAAGCGCAGGATAAGCAATCCTTCTTTCATTATCAAACCATCTAAATATACTTCCTGTATTTTCTGTAAGCCTTCGAATATGTAAAAATTGTTCGCCACTAAGTACAGCACCAGCTATACCTAATAGCTTTAATTCTTTGGATATGTTTAGTGTAAAATCATTGGGAAAATAAAGTCCTGTTTGCAGTAGTAACTTATATTCATAACTCTGTCCTAATTCTAGATCAATAAATTCTTTTTTAGTATGGATACGTAAATTGGTCGCTTTTTCTTTGGCATATTCGGATTTGCAGAATTCAGCCAATAAGGTCTTTACCTTTTCGTACTCTAACTGTTGTAATGCTGATTCTGGAAAAAATTTCATAAATACTTTTACTCCAATCCAATGAGAATTTAAGTTTGTAAAATTAAGGAATTACCCATCCTTACAATACTTCTACGCGTAGATTTTTAGTATTTACTTTAAAAGGTATTAAATCATAGATTCAAATCAATCGATGGATTCAAGTCAGACTATCCATTTAATTTTTGATTTAAAACTTTTGATCAATAATTTGCAGTTCATCCCATGGAGTAGTTCCATCTTTTTCCCTTTTAAATTCATATTGATCAGTAGTCAGAATTACCATCTCTGCAGTGGTATATATTTTGCACCCCTCCATTAAATGGCCACCTATTGTTTTGCCTGTACTATCACTGATACTAATGTGTAAATGGGAGCCATTGACTGAAACAGTCCCTGTTAAGCTAACAATTTCAAAATGACCTTTATCTGAACTGCTATCGGGTTGGTTAGCAAAACGGATATTGTATTGAGTAAGACTGCCAGCACAAGTGCTAATCCATCCAGCCTTGATATTTTTTTGCACCACCAATTGTTGAATGCTCTCTTTTAAATCTTGACCAGGTTTTAATCGAATCGCATAGGAACTGATATTGGGCATGGTATGGTTTGATTTACAGGATAAAAAAAATAAAAGAAAGGTCATTACCAATAATAGCCAATGTATATTTGTTAGTATTTTGGTTGTTTTTGAATGAGTCGCTTTTGGATAAACTGTTAAATTTTCAAATAGTATAGACATAATCAAGGAAGCAATTTAAATCAAAGTTAATTTGGGTAAATAGTAGCTATTTTTATAAACCTTTGGAGTTTTTAATTGTTTTATTGTCTAAGCTAATTAATTTTAAATAAATATTTGAGAATTTGGTTTTCTTGATCGAATCAAATTATTTTTTTTAATTAGAATTATCATATGGGTTGGTCTAACTTAATTAATTGGAACAACCTTTAAAATTGTATAAAATGAAATCTTTTATTATCATCATTTGTTCTTTGTATGGTCAATTTTGTTTGGCACAGGCAAAGCCAATTATTAAATCTAAAACTATGACTGAAAAGGCGACAGTAGAAACAGCAACTTTTGGAACAGGATGCTTTTGGTGTACGGAGGCTGTTTTTCAACAATTAGAAGGTGTTGTTAAGGTAACGAGCGGCTACAGTGGCGGTACTGTTGAATCACCTACTTATAAACAAGTTTGTACGGGCACAACCGGACATGCGGAGTGCTTAAAAATTGAGTATGATCCTTCAAAAATTACTTTTGATGAGCTCTTAGAAGTTTTTTGGCAAGTACACGACCCAACTACACTTAACCGTCAAGGCAATGATATAGGTACTCAATATCGTAGTGTTGTATTTTATCATGATGCCATCCAAAAGTCAAAAGTCCAGAAATACGCTACAGCACTCAATAGTTCTGGAGCTTTTTCAAATCCAATTGTTACCAAATTGGAACCTTTTGTAAAATTTTACCCTGCTGAAAACTACCATCAAAATTATTTTAATTTAAATGGAAGTGAAAGTTATTGTCAATATGTAATTAAACCTAAGGTTGAAAAATTTGAAAAGGTGTTTAAGAGCAAATTGAAGAAGCATTAAACAATTATCAATTATAGATTGATAAAGTGCTAGAAGTTTTATAATCATTTTTTAATTACTTTTCTTAACTCTAACATGTTTAGGCTATTGGGATAAAAAGATTGAATATTTTTATGTACAAGATGTATGGCCATATCATACCATAAAGGAACTATGGGCGCGTCATTTAAAATTAGCTGATCCATTTTTCTATATAATTGATAGCGGATTGTATCATTATTTTCTTCAATTGCTTTTTCATATAATTGATTATACTCGGCATTATTATATCTTGTATAATTAGGTGGAGCTGGATTTTTTCCATAAAAAACACTCAAATAATTTTCTGCATCAGGGTAGTCAGCTATCCAGCTTCCTCTAAAAAATAAAGCCTGTGATTTAGAAGTCTGTTCTAACAAAATACTCTTTTGCACTACCTCCACTTGAATGGGTATACCAATAAGGTTAAGTTCATTGGAAATGTATCCTGCGAGATCTGCATAAATAGGGATTGTTATTAATTTAATTGTAGGAAGATTATTTCCCCCTGAAAATCCAGCTTCCAATAAAAGTTTTCTCGCTTTATCAGGATCATAATGATAGCCTTTAACTACCGAAGAATCAAATGAGGGCATTCCTAAAGGAATAAATCCACTGTTAGCCGCAGTCCCTATTGAATTTCGAAGGTACAACATCAACTTTTTTCTGTCAAAACCATAATTAATCGCTTGTCTAATTTTCTGCCATCTCAAGGGAGATTTTTTAACCAATACATTGTTTGAATCAACTAATATACCTAGGTATTCTATATTTAGATAGGGATGTTTTTGTAACACCAACTTTCCCTCCCACTCTTTTTTAAGATTGCCTGTCTTGGTAAGGATCTCATCTTTAAAACTGGCATCTATATCATTAATAAAATCCAGTCTTTTTTGTTGAAATTCTAAAAACTCAGTGGCTTTACTATCGAAAAAACTTATGCTAACACCATCTAAATAAGGTAATTTATTTCCACTATTATCCTTTTCATAATAATGTTCATTCCTTTTAAGTAGTAGTGCTTGACCTTCAATCCAAGTGGTCATTTCAAAAGGCCCTGTACCAATAGGGTGACTCCTAAAATCATTTCCGTAATAGTCTATCGCTTCCTTGGGTACAATAGAACAATATTGCATACTTAAAATGCCTAATATTGGTTGAAAAGGTCTAATTAATTTAAGCTGGAAAGTTGAATCATTGATTGCCTTAAAGCCTCCCTTTGGATCAATTCGGTTGTTAAAAATCCATGCACCAGGACTAGCAACATTTACATCTATTATTCTACGTAAACTATAAACCACATCATTTGCATTCATCAATCTACCCTTCCCATTTTCAAAAAGCGGGTTATCATGAAAATATACATCCGTCCTTAAATGAAAAGTAAATTCAAGTTGATCCTTTGATAATTCCCAACTTTTAGCCAAAGATGGTTTTAATTGCAAATGATCATCTACTTCCACCAATGTATTGTACAATTGATGAATAGCCCACATGATGGATTGATTTTTAGCAAAAGCTGGATCTAAACTGGCAATTCCACTCTGCTCATTGTAGTGAAATATTTTTTTTTCATGATGTGAGTGATTTGAACAGGAAAATGATATTAAAATAATAATTAATAATACAATTGATAAATGAAAATTAAATGTGGACGGTTTAAATTTCATCTTCTTAAAATAATTAAAAAATGTTTTTAAAAAAGCGGATACAAAACCATCAATATAGATAGCGATTGATCTAAAATTAAATAAGATTAACCAAATATTTGCTCTTTCATTCCAATTTTAATTAAGTTTATACAATGAAATGGACTAAGTTATACCCGTTAGCATTTATTATAATGTTAACTTCTACTGCAAAGGATGTCAATGCCCAACTGTTGACTAATAAAATCAAGAATACCCATTCGGATTCCTTGCGTGGACAATATGGACCAGGAAGAGATTGGTGGGATGTTACAAATTATGACCTACATGTTAAGTTTTCTATTAGCGATAGCTTTATTAGTGGTTATAACGACATCACTTTTAAAGTGCTTAAGAATGGAAAATATATTCAACTTGATCTTCAAGATCCTTTACTATTGGATAGTATTATTATTTATTCCAACTCATTACCCGCAAAAAAAATTAGTAATAAATTGATCAGTAAGGATGGTAATGCCTATTTCGTAAGATCTGATTTATTTAAAACCCTTCCTATTTCTTCCGCTACTATTCATTTGATAGCCTATTATCATGGTAAACCAATTATAGCTAATCGTCCCCCTTGGGATGGAGGGCTTATTATGAAAAAGGATAAAAATAATAATCCTTGGGTAAGTATAGCTTGTCAAGGATTAGGTGCTAGCGTTTGGTTTCCTTGTAAGGATCATCAAAGTGATGAGCCAGATAAAGCTTCCATTTGGGTTACTAGTCCTGACACCTTAATAACGGTAGCGAATGGACGATTAATTGGGGTTACCAATAACCATGATGGTACCAATACTGCTCAGTGGTCAGTAAATTCTCCAATTAATAATTATACGATCATTCCGTCTATCGGAAAATATGTTCATTTTAGCGAAGTATACAAAGGTGAAAAAGGTGATTTGGACATGGACTATTGGGTTCTCGATTACAATGTAGATCAAGCAAAAAAACATTTTACAGATGCGCCAAGAATGATGAAGGCATTTGAGTATTGGTTTGGTCCCTACCCTTTTTATAAGGATGGATATAAATTGGTTGAATCATCCCATTTAGGCATGGAACACCAGAGTGCTGTTGCCTATGGTAACGGGTATAAATATGGATACTTAGGTAAGGACTTGAGCGGAACAGGCTGGGGGTTAAAATGGGATTTTATAATTATTCATGAAAGTGGCCATGAGTGGTTTGGTAACAATATTACCACCAAGGATATAGCTGATATGTGGGTTCATGAAGGGTTTACCAATTATTCAGAAACATTATTTACTGAATTTTATTATGGAAAAGAGGCGGCTATAGCCTACATTGTAGGAATTAGAAAAAATATTCTTAATGATAAGCCTATCATTGGTCCATACAATGTTAACAAGGAAGGAAGTGGAGATATGTATCCTAAGGCAGCCAATATGATTCATACCATACGACAAATTATTAATGATGACGTATTATTTAGAAAAATATTAAGAGGTCTTAATGCTACTTTTTATCATCAAACAGTAACTTCTATTCAGGTAGAGAATTATATTTCTAGTCAGTCAAATATAAATTTTAGCAAAGTATTTCATCAATATTTGAGAACCGTTCAAATACCTGTATTAGAATATAGAATAGAGAATAAAAAGCTGTACCACAGATTTACCAACTGTTCGAAAGGCTTTGAGATGCCAATAAAGACAGTGGGATTAACTAGTCAATGGATTAAACCTACCGAGAAATGGCAAGTCGCAAATCTAAGTTCCACTATTGATAGTGTTTTTTCAGTAGATCCAAATTTTTATATTAAAACCAAAAAGGTAGATTAATTTAGCATCAAACAATCTTATGAGCCAAATTAGAAGGCAGAGTATTATTTCTTCATTGATGGTATATGTGGGATTTGCCCTAGGCTTTTTTAATACTTATCTATTTACTAAAGAAGGTGGTTTTACTAAGGAACAATATGGGCTTACTGGTATTTTTATAGCCTTAGCTAATCTAATGTTTTCTTTTGCCAATTTAGGAATGCCTTCCTATATTTTTAAATTTTATCCTTACTATGAAGACAATTTAGATAAAAAACGAAACGATATCCTAACCTGGGCTTTATTGGTTTCATTAATTGGTTTTTGTTTTGTAGTAATGGGGGGTATTTATTTTAAGGATTTGATCATCTTTAAATTTGGAAAAAACTCTCCAGAATTTGTTAATTATTATTACTGGATTTTTCCTTTTGGACTTGGATTAACTTTGTATAGCATATTAGAGAGTTATGCATGGCAACAAAAGGAATCTATTTTCACTAATTTTCTTCGGGAAGTACTTTTTCGAGGACTTACTACCATATTAATAATTTGCACTTTTATTGGTTGGCTAGGTAAGTTTGATTTATTCATTAAAATTTATTCATTTACTTACCTAATCACTGCCCTGTTTTTATTGTTTTATCTAATCAAGAAAGGCAATCTTCATTTAACAATTAAGGCCAGTATCGTATCGAAGAAATATGCTAAAAAAATATTAACCCTTGTTAAATTTATTTACGGAGGTACCTTGGTATATGCTGTGGCAGGGGTTTTCGACACCATTTTGTTAGCATCAGTTTCTGTAAATGGTCTTGCTGCGGTGGCAGTATATTCATTAGCGCAAAATATGGCTAGTCTTATTCAAGCACCTCAACGGGGAATTATCTCCTCCTCTATTGCTGCTTTATCAAAAGCTTGGAAAGATAAAGATCAACAAAGAATTCTCAATATTTATAAGCAGTCTTCAATCAATCAATTAATATTTGCCGTTGGAATGTTTTCTCTTATTTGGTTAAATTTTGAAGATGGCATTTTTACATTTCATTTGCAAAGTGGTTACATAGATGCTAAGTGGGTATTCTTTTTCATTGGTTTGATGAGAATCGTTGATATGGGGACTGGAGTGAATGCTCAAATTATTTCTACCTCTACCTTATGGAAATTTGAGTTCGTTACGGGAGTTATTTTATTGTCTATTACGCTACCCATGAATTATATCTTAACTAAGTATTATTTTGATGTAATGGGTCCAGCAATAGCTAATCTTATTTCCTTTACTATTTATAACCTCATACGGTTTTGGTATTTGCAAAAAAAGTTTTCAATGCAGCCCTTTACACTAAAATCTTTTTACACGATTGTTTTAGGTATTATTTCATATTATTTATGTTTCTATCTCTTTGATAGTTATCATGGATTTGTTTGGCTAGTCATTAGAAGTCTAAGCTTTATTGCTTTATATGGTAGTGGGACTATTCTACTTCAATTGTCTTCAGATATTATACCTGTTTGGAACACCTTACAAAAAAGATTGGGTTTTAGATCGTAGATGCTCTATTAAAGTAGTGCTATTATTTTTTGTATTCGGTTAAAGGAAATCTGCCACCTGAAACAAATTTTTTTCTGTAGTATTCATCCGATAAGCTATTAATCGTAACACCGTCGCTAACACTACTATGTACAAAATAATTATTGCCTAAATAAAGGCCAACATGCGTGATAGCTTTTCTTTTTTTTCTTCTTGTACTTCTCGTATTAAAGAAAACTAAATCACCTTCCTTTAGATCTTTAGTAGCTACTTTTTTAAATGCTGAAAATTGTTCCTTTGAAGTTCTAGGAACTGAATAACCGTATACATTTGAAAATAATTTTTCAGTAAAACTGCTAC
Source organism: Ferruginibacter sp. (assembly GCA_030831945.1). GTDB lineage: Bacteria > Bacteroidota > Bacteroidia > Chitinophagales > Chitinophagaceae > Ferruginibacter. The sequence continues at coordinate 160,833 of JAURKC010000004.1, read as the reverse complement.
AATCAATTCCTTCGTGATCTGAACCTCCAAAACGATAACGAGTGGACCACCAATCATTGATAAAATTATACAGTTCCAAATTATTGATACTCTCCACCTCCCTATTCATGATCATAGCATATTTAAACTGGAAAGAAGAGCAGTTTTCTATATTGTTTAGATAATTATTTATCGATGTGGGGGCTACTGTAATTGAACTTAACTTTACTTTCTTTTCAAGTATAGCTGTGGCAGTAGAACTGGAATCAGTATTTAGTTCTATACCCTTGATAAACTTAATAGAATTACCTTGACTTGTTTGGGGTTTTTTTCTTTTATAATTGACTTTTTTTTGAGCATTTACGACTGAGTAAGAACCCAGTATAAAGCTGATAAGTAATGCCAAAAATAATAAGTGTTTCATACGTAAAATTTTAAGTTTACACGTAAGTACAACTTAATCTTGTGTTATTTGTTCCTCCTTAAATACCTTCAATTCACTTCTGAGCGATTCCTTTCTATAAACCTTGTGATACAAACAATTAATAAAATTTAATTACAATATTTCTTCAAAGGTAAGATTTCAGGGCGAAAGTCATTAAAATCAAACATAAAATACTGATTATCAATAATTTATCTTGTGGAAAAAAGAATTCGAGAAGCATCTATTACTAAACGATATTTGCTACATATAATTACTAACTGATTATTGTTTTACAAGTTGAGGTATGGCTGAAATTGATTTCAATGAAGATCCTTTTATTGTTGACAAATTCAATATCTTTTTATAATCGGTTTTAAAAATTTCAGTTTACATACCTATGGATTTTTCTCATCTACATGTTCATACGCAGTTTTCTTTATTGGATGGCGCTGCTTCTATTAAAAATTTATATCAGAAAGCTATTGCTGAAAAAATGCCTGCACTTGCCATCAGTGATCATGGAAACATGTTTGGTGCATTTGAATTCGTAAAGGAAGCTTATAAGCATAGAAATGATGATAAATCATTAAAGGTTAAACCAATTGTAGGTTGTGAATTTTACATCACTACCGATAGAACTCGCAAAACGTTTAGTAAGGATGAAAAAGATCCTAGAAATCATCAGATTTTATTAGCTAAAAATGATATTGGATATAAAAATTTAGTTAAACTTACTTCTTTGGGTTATATCGAAGGGATGTATTCTAAATATCCACGTATTGATAAACAACTGATTCATAAATATCATGAAGGGCTTATTGCTACTACTTGTTGTCTCGGTGCATTAGTACCACAAACTATCTTAACAAAAGGTGAAGAAGAAGGTGAAAATGAATTTAAATGGTGGCTGAATATATTTCAGGAAGACTTTTATATAGAATTACAAAGGCATGGTATTCCTGACCAGGATAAGGTAAATCTGGTTTTATTAAAATTTGCTAAAAAGTATAATGTCAAAATAATTGCTAGTAATGATTCTCATTACGTTGATCAAAAAGATTCTAATGCGCATGACATTCTTCTTTGTATCAATACAGGTGAAAAGCAATCCACTCCAAAATGGGGTGAGGTTTCAGATGATGATATTCAAGTAAAAAATAAAAGATTTGCTTTTCCGAATGATCAGTTTTACATGAAGACGAAGGATGAAATGTTAAAGGTCTTCGAAGATATTCCTGAAGCTATCGACAATACCAATGAAATCGTTTCAAAGGTCGATTTATTAGACTTAAAGAGAGATATCTTATTACCGCATTTTGTTGTGCCTTCCAACTTTTCATCACAAGATGACTATTTATCTCATTTAACATGGACGGGAGCAAAAGAAAGGTATAAAATATTTACACCCGAAACGGAAGAAAGAATCAATTTCGAATTAGGTGTAATTAAAGAAATGGGTTTTGCAGGTTACTTTTTAATCGTAAGTGACTTTATCATAGCAGGTAAAGAATTAGGCGTATTTGTAGGGCCTGGTCGTGGTTCTGCCGCTGGAAGTTTGGTAGCCTATTGTATTGGAATTACTAATATAGATCCGATAAAATACAATCTACTTTTTGAAAGATTCTTAAATCCTGAAAGAAAATCGATGCCAGATATCGATACCGATTTCGATGATGAAGGAAGGCAAAAAGTAATTGATTATGTTGTTCAAAAATATGGCAAGAGTCAGGTAGCACAAATTATTACTTATGGAACAATGGCTGCCAAATCTAGCATTGCAGATGTTGCCAGAGTGATGGATCTTCCACTAGCCGAAAGTAGAGCGTTATCTAAATTAGTTCCAGAAAAACCTGGTATTAATTTAAAGCGTTTATTACATGCACCCTATACGATAAAAGAATCTAAAGACGGAGAAAAATCATTAGAAGAAAAAGAACAACTATTACCAGAGGATATTGAAAATGTCAAAAAACTTCGCGAAATATATAAGGGTAATGATTTACACAGTACTATTTTACATGAAGCTGAAATTCTTGAAGGCTCTGTAAGAAATACGGGTATTCATGCTTCGGCTATCATCATTGCACCTAAAGATTTGACCGACCTTTTACCGGTAGCCTCATCAAAAGAGTCTGAATTATGGTTAACACAAATTGAAGGAGGATCAATAGAAGAAGCGGGAGTTATAAAAATGGACTTTCTAGGTCTTAAAACTTTAAGTATCCTTAAAACCGCCTTATCGCTTATCAAGCAAAATCATGATGTTAGCATTGATATTGATACCATTCCATTGGATGACGAATTAACTTATAAGCTCTATCAACAGGGTGATACCAATGCTACTTTTCAATTTGAAAGTGTGGGAATGCAAAAATATTTGCGAGAGTTGAAGCCTGATAAATTTGCTGATCTTATTGCAATGAACGCCCTTTACCGACCAGGTCCGCTTGCTTATATTCCTGAATATATTGATCGTAAACTGGGCAAAAAAAAGGTTGAATATGATTTGCCTGATATGGAAGAATACCTAAAAGAAACCTACGGTATTACCGTTTATCAAGAACAGGTTATGCTGCTATCTCAAAAATTGGCTGGATTCAGTAAAGGTGATGCGGATGTGCTAAGAAAAGCAATGGGTAAAAAACAAATCGCTGTCTTGGATAAAATGAAAGTCCAATTTGTTGATGGGGCAACTGCTAAAGGTCATGCGAAAGATAAATTAGAGAAAATCTGGACAGATTGGGAAGCTTTTGCTCAATACGCGTTTAATAAATCCCATTCTACTTGTTATGCTTTTGTAGCCTACCAAACCGCTTTTCTAAAGGCTCATTATCCAAGTGAGTATATGGCGGCCGTCTTAAATCATGCGGGAAGTATAGATAAAATCACCTTCTTTATGGAGGAATGTAAAAGAATGGGCTTAATGGTACTTGGTCCAGATATCAACGAGTCACAAAATGGATTTGCAGTTAATAAAAAAGGAGAAATTCGCTTTGGTTTTAGCGGTCTTAAGGGTGTAGGTGAAAATGCGATTGAAAATATTATTGATGAAAGGAGCAAACATGGAAGTTTTACTTCTGCATTTGATTTAGCAAAAAGAGTCAATCAGCGAGCTGCTAATAAAAAATCATTAGAAAGCTTGATTTATTCAGGCGCATTTGATTGTTTCAAAGACATTACCAGGGCTCAATATTTTTACGCTGCCCCTGGAGATAGTCAGGGCTTAGAAAAGATTTTGAAATATGGTAGTGTGTTTCAAAATCAAAATGCCAGCGTTAGTAATACTTTGTTTGGTGATTTACAGATGCCTGAAATCGTTCCTCCTAAATTGTCGGTCTGTGAACCTTGGCCACTTGCAGAGCAACTGGATTACGAAAAAGAGGTTACTGGAATGTATATGAGTGGTCACCCTTTAGACAATTTTAAATTTGAGATGAGACACTATAATATCAGCAGATTGTCTGATTACAATGAATTTAAAATATCGGTAAATTCACACCCTACTCCTGGAAGAAATTTCAGATTAGCTGGTCTGGTCGTTGATGCTCAACAACGACTTACTAAAACGGGAAAGAATTTTGCTATACTTACTATTGAAGATTATTCTGGTAAAAGTGAATTTATGCTTTGGAGTGAAGATTTTGTAAAATATACTCATTACCTAGAAAAGGGATTAATTGTTTTAATAGAAGGTGGTTTTAAAACCAGGTACAATAGTGAACAATACGAATTTAAGTTATCCAAAATACATTTGCTTGAAACTGTAAAACCTACATTAACTAAACAAGTTATTGTAGAAGTACAACCACAGTTTGTGAGTACCCAATTTGTAAATTTTATTGAAAATAATGTAAAGCAGTATCCCGGTAAAACTGCACTTAAATTTAACATTGTTGATGTTAGAAATAACTATAAGGTAGGCATGTATAGTTTAGAAACAGGATTTACCATGAATGATGATATGGCTGAGTTTTTAAATGAAAATAAAGATATAGAGGTAAATGTAATTACGGGGTAACTTTTAAAAAAATCAGCTCTTTATGCTAAAAAGAATTGCTTATTATATTAGCAAAATAACATATTAACACTGTATGAGCAATGTGTGAATATGTCAATACTTAAGATATCACAATTTGGATGTAATTTTGAAGTAATTAAAAAAAATAAATTAAATATATACTTATGGCACAAGAATTCACGGACGCAAATTTCAAGACCCAGGTAATAGACTCCGATAAATTATCAGTAATTGATTTTTGGGCTGAATGGTGCGGCCCTTGCCGAGCTATTGGTCCAGTTATTGAAGAATTATCAAAAGAATATGACGGTATTGTAAATGTAGGAAAGGTAAATGTGGATCATAACCCACAAATTTCAACTGATTATGGTATAACGAGTATCCCTGCAATTTTATTTGTAAAAGGTGGTCAGGTGGTAGATAAATTGGTAGGAGCACAACCTAAAGCAAATTTTGTCAAAAAAATTGATGCATTGAAATAGCTTACACCAATCCAAAGAAAAAACCGAAGTAATCTACTTCGGTTTTTTTATGCCTACCTCGATAATATATATCCTTTCAATGTTACCCCATCAAAATTCCAGCAATAGACGCAGATAGATAAGAAGCCAAAGTTCCACAGAGTAAAGCTCTCATTCCAAGTTTAGCTAGGTCTGCCCTTCTTTCTGGTACTAATGCACCGATACCGCCAATTTGCATACCTACCGAACTAAAATTAGCAAAACCACAAATGGCAAAACTAACAATCATTAAAGATTTGTCAGAAATTATACTTTGATATCCTTTTACCAAAACTCCGGAAGAATTAGGTACCATTGTTTGGGTTAAATCGCTAAAAGCAACAAATTCATTGATGGTTAATTTTTTGCCTAACATGGTGGCTACATTTGAAACATCAGCAGCAGGTACTCCCATAGCCCATGCCATTGGTGAAAATATTTTACCGAATATCCAATCTAATGTTAGTATAATGTCTAAATGAAATAGTGTTCCGAATTTCATCAATAAATAATTGATTAAAGCTATAAGACCTAAAAATCCAATCAACATAGCAATAACGTTGATAGAGATTTTCATTCCATCCCCTGCCCCATGAGAAATTGCGTCTATCACATTAGTGTAGGGTGATTTTACTTCTAGTTTTACTTTACCCATCGTTTCACTTTCTTCAGTCTCTGGCCATACTATTTTAGAAATTACGAGTGCAGCTGGTGCTGCCATTAAACTTGCTGCTAATAAATACTCTGCTTTTGCGCCAAAACTTACATAAACTACCAATATTCCACCTGCAATACATGCTAGGCTTCCACTCATACTGGCTAATAATTCACTCATGGTCATTCCCTTTAAATAGGGCCTAATCATTACTTGTGCCTCTACTTGTCCAACAAAAGCACTCGCTACATTACTCAATGCTTCGGCACCACTCACCCTCATTACCCAATTCATTGCTTTGGCTACTAAAGAAACAATTCTTTGCATTAATCCAAAGTGATAAAATATGGCTACTAAAACACATACCAAAATAATTGTAGCTAAAACACTAAAACCAAAAACGAAAACCCCCGGTGTTCTATAGGGAACAGCCCCACCCGCCATATTATCCGCCATCAATCCACCATATACAAAACCTGCCCCCTCTTTTGCAAATGCCTCCAAATGAGTAATGACACTGCCTATTTTTTGGAAAAATAACTTAACAAAGGAGACTTTTAAAATCAGTAAAGCAATTACTATTTGTAATAAAATACCACTGATTACCAATTTGTAATTGATTCTTTTTTTATTATTCGAAAAAAACCAAGCAATACCTAATATCAATACTATTCCAATAATTCCCTGAAATCTTTGCATAGAAATGTTTATTTATAATAAAAATGAAAGTTATACAATTATTGAATGTAAGCCTTCATTAAGTGTATAAAGTAATTTGCTTTCTAAAGTATTGGCGGAATATTTCGTCTTCATTTACAAATTAATATATAATTAAAATTGTTTATGTATTAATTGAAATTATTTTAAATTAAAACCAAAGCTGCAGTAACTTTACACAAATAATTTGAATGACTCATTCTATCAATACTTTAATCAATCATACAGCTGATATTGACCTTAAAAATATAGCTGAAAAGGTAAAACTACAACAAAGAATTACCGATCAAGAAGGTTTACAATTGTTTGAAAAAGCAAGTCTATCTTTTGTTGGTTTTTTAGCTAATTACATTAGGGAACGGAAACATGGTGATACTACTTATTTTAATCGAAATTTCCATATAGAACCTACCAATGTCTGTGTATTCAGCTGTAAATTTTGCTCTTATTCTAAACTTTATGCCAATAAAGAAGAAGGTTGGGAATTAAGCATTGACCAAATGCTTGACATTGTTAAATCTTATGATGGTAAACCGATAACTGAAGTTCATATTGTAGGAGGTGTACATCCAAAAATGAATATGGATTATTTTATTGAGCTTATGCAAAAAATTAAGGCTCATCGTCCTTCCCTTCATGTAAAAGCATTTACAGCGGTTGAATTAGATTATATGTTTCGTAAGGCTAAACTTACTGCAGAGCAAGGAATGGCTAAACTGCATGAAGCTGGACTAGATAGTTTACCAGGTGGCGGTGCTGAAATTTTTGCTCCAGAAATACGCGAACAAATTGCACCTGATAAGGTAGATGCCATTGGATGGTTAAGAATCCATGAAATAGCACATGATTTAGGTATGCATACCAATGCAACAATGTTGTATGGAAATATAGAAAGATTTGAACACCGTATTGATCACATGAGTAGGTTAAGAAATTTACAAGACAAAACTGGAGGCTTCAATACTTTTATACCATTGAAGTTTCGAAATCATGATAATGAAATGAGTACTGTTCCAGAATCTACCGTTACAGAAGACATGCGAGTTTATGCGATTGCTAGAATATACTTAGATAACTTTCCTCATTTGAAAGCTTATTGGCCAATGTTGGGTCGTGAAAATGCTCAACTTAGTTTATCATTTGGCGTAAATGATATTGATGGAACAATAGATGATTCTACCAAAATTTATAGTATGGCAGGTAGCGAAGAACAAAATCCAGCAATGAGTACTGAGGAATTAGTAACGCTGATTAAGCAAGTAAGAAGAAAGCCTATAGAACGTGATACTTTATATAACGTTGTAACCGACTATAGTACTATTGACTTTTCTAATCTTCAAGTAGAAGAAAAATTGAATTAAACTATACGATGGAAAATTTGCTTGACGTACTCATTATTGGTGGTGGACCGATTGGTTTATCATGTGGTTTAGCGGCTCAGCAAAAAGGTTTACGGTATTTAATAATAGAGAAAGGTTCGCTTGTGGATTCTCTCTACCACTACCCTGTTAATATGACGTTTTTTTCAACTTCAGATAAACTTGAAATTGGAGGTGTACCCTTTGTTAGTAATCATAGTAAACCGACCCGTAACGAATCTTTGGAATATTATAGAAGAGTAGCTGTTTCAGCATCATTATCTATTAACTTATATGAGGAAGTAACTGATATCAATAGGAAAGATGGTGTATTCGAAATCATCACTTTTAAAAATCAATATTTTTCTTTAAATGTAATCATCGCTACAGGATTTTATGGTCGTCCCTTTTTGTTAAATGTACCAGGTGAAAATCTACCTAATGTAACGCATTATTATAATGATCCCCATGTATATGCTTTTCAAAAAGTACTGGTAGTGGGTGCTAATAATTCAGCTGTAGATGCAGCTTTGGAAACCTATAGAAAAGGTGCTAAAGTAACTATGGTCATTAGAGATGAACAGGTTGGGGAAAGAGTAAAGTATTGGGTTAGACCAGATATTATTAATCGGATTAAAGAGGGTGCTATAAAAGTTTATTATAATTCTTCCTTGTCAGCAATTCGTGAAAGAGAAGTGGATTTAATGACCGCTGATGGCTTACTAACCATTGAAAATGATTGGGTGATTGCCATGACAGGTTACCAACCTGATCTTTCATTTTTGCAAAAAATTGGTATTAAATTATCTGAAGATGAAATTAAAAAACCTGAGTACAATGAAAATACTCATGAAACGAATGTGAAAGGTATTTTCTTAGCTGGCGTTATTTGTGGAGGTATGAATACCCACAGTCTTTTTATAGAAAATTCTCGGGATCATGGTAATAAAATTATTGATCACATTGTAAAAAAGTAAATTTTAATTACCACTTTACCTGACTGAATAAAAACTAAATTGTCATCTTTATTATAGTTAGATTAGAACAATTCGGTTTGAGGACTATCCGTTTCTTCTTTTTTCTCCCATTCCATCTCCACACTTTTTGAATAGTCTGTAAGCTTTGCTCCCACTGCCTTCCAACCCATTATTTCGACCATATTTTTCACTTTAAATTTGGCAGATCTTACTAGTTGGCCACGGCCTGTATTCACTATCAATAAAGGATCAAGGTCGGTGGTAACCATTTCTAGACGATTATCTTTTCCTTCCTTAATAAAAAAGAATTTAGTATGTAAGGTGGTTGTTTCAATATTGAATCTTTTAATATTGAATTGCAATTTTTCATTATCAAGATAAACAGCTGTTATTACCTTTTCAGGTCTGAATTTTTCAATGAGTATCACTTTCTCAACATCAAAACGCTGAGTAAGCTCCTGATCAGTAATTTCATAGTTACCATCATTATAAACAACTAACAACCTGTCTTCAGCATCAAATTTTCCTAAGTAATCACCTTTTTCCTCTGAGTTTAATCGACCAAATTTATTGTCAAACCATAATTTTTTAGCATCTAAAGTTGACTTTCCAGCATCTTTAAATTTAACCGACTTAATGGGATATTTAGTAACCTGATTACCAATACTACCTCTATTTTTTATTTCTAACTCTTCAAAGTAAAACTCAAGCTCCTTTTTCTTTGCACTACAATTAGGACTGAGTATAATCTTTATAATTTCAGCTTCCCCATTGGCATTGGAAGAAAAATAGTGAACCTTACTTTTTTCAGATCCTTTCGTAAGGTCATATTCTTTATCTCTAGTAATACCAGTTACATTGAAACGCTTTGCAAAACTTACACCAGTCTTACCATCTACATAAATCATATTATACGTAGTACGTTCATCATTTTTTTGAAAAACGGCAACATGTAAAATATCTTTTCCAATAAATGCTTTTTCTGAAACTCTAATCACCTTCATTATTCCTTCCTTGGTAAAAGCGATGATATCATCTAAGTCAGATACTTCCGCAATTAGTTCATCTTTTTTCAGACCTGTACCAATGAATCCATCAGCAAAATTTGCATAGACTTTAATATTGGCTATAGCAACTGATTTTGCTTGGATAGTATCAAATAATTTAATCTCCGTTTTTCTTTCTCTTCCTTTACCATATTTTTTCAATAAATTCTCATAGTAAGCAACCGCAAATTCTGTTAAATGCTCAAGATCAAATTTTACTTGCTTGATATCAGCTTCTAATCCTTTAATTTGTTCATTTAATTCGTCTATATCTAAGCGATAAATTCTTCTAACAGGTTTCTCTGTAAGTTTAACAATATCTTCTCTAGTGATATCCCTGCGTAATTGTTTTTTGAAAGGTGTAAAGGCTTTGTCAATAGCCAATAGCACTTTATCCCATGACTCATGCTTTTTTTCTAATTCTTTGTATATCTGTTCCTCGAAAAATATTTTTTCAAGTGAGGTGTAATGCCATTTTTCTTGAAGTTCTCCTAATTTAATCTCTAATTCTCTCCTCAGTAATTCTTTTGTATTTTCTGAAGCGGTTCTTAATAAATCTTGAACTCCCAAAAATTGAGGCTTGTCATTTACAATGACACAGGCATTAGGAGAAATACTGATTTCACAATCAGTAAAAGCATATAAAGCATCAATGGTTATATCAGGAGAAATACCAACTGCTAATTCTATGATAATCTCAACTGCCGATGCAGTATGGTCGAGTACCTTTTTAATTTTTATTTTACCCTGATCATTAGCCTTTACTATACTCTCCATTAATTGAGTGGTAGTAACTCCAAAAGGCACACTTTTTATGACCAATGTTTTCTTATCTACCTCTTCAATTATTGCCCTTACCCTTATTTTACCCCCTCTTTTACCATCATTATAATTAGTAGCATCCATAGTGCCACCTGTCAAAAAATCAGGTAGTAATTCAAATTTTTTACCCTTTAATATTTTAATAGAAGCTTCAATTAATTCACAAAAATTATGCGGTAATATTTTAGTGGCTAATCCCACTGCAATACCTTCTGCTCCTTGGGCTAGCAGTAAAGGGAATTTCATTGGTAAGGTGACGGGTTCATTTTTACGACCATCATAACTCACTGTCCAATCAGTTGTTTTTGAATTAAAGGCTACTTCTAAAGCAAATTTGCTGAGTCTAGCTTCGATATACCTTGGGGCTGCCGCATCATCTCCTGTTCTTACGTCTCCCCAGTTACCTTGTGTTTCAATCAACAAATCTTTTTGACCAAGGTTAACTAATGCATCACCAATACTAGCATCTCCATGAGGATGATATTGCATTGATTGTCCGATAATATTAGCAACTTTATTGAAGCGTCCATCATCCATTTCTTTCATGGCATGAAGAATTCTGCGCTGCACAGGCTTTAATCCATCTTCTAATGCTGGAACCGCCCTTTCTAAAATAACATAACTGGCATAATCCAAAAACCATGTCTTATATTGACCACCTATGCCACTGTCAGTATGGATATAATCTTCTTTATTTTTACTTGTTGCCATAATTTATATCGCTTATTTTAACTTAGAATAGGTAGTAACTAATTTACTGTAAACTTTATTAGTTGCTATCTTTCTATAAATCCTTTTCCGTTTTTAAATTTCATAAAGCTCTAAAGGCTGATCATTTGGATCTTTAAAAAAACAAAATTTTTTATTAGTAATCTCATCGATTCTAATTGCTTCTGCATCGATTGATTTCAATAATAATTCTTCTCTTGCTTTTTCAATATGGTTTACACCAAAAGCTAAATGTCTTAAACCTCTTTGTTCCGGAAATGAAGCTCTTGGCTTACTCTCGGGAAAAGAAAAAAGTTCAATTTGATAAACACCATTAATCGAAAGATCTAATTTAAAAGAATTCCGTTCTTTTCGGAAAGTCTCTTTAATCACTTTAAAACCTAATATTTCAGTATAAAATAATTTACTTTTCTCATAATCATCGGTAAGGATGGCTACATGATGAATTGAAGTGATATCCATAGCAGCAACTATTTTGTTTTTAATTCAAAATCTTTCATATTAGCAATCTTACCTTGAACATCTACCATATTCTGAGCTACCATCACTTTAAGACGCCAGAGTAAATAAGCATCTCCAGTAGTATTTTTTGCCTTGCTAATGAATTGATGAATAATCTTGGTAGCCTTTTGCCAATCCGATGTGATGTATTTTTTAAGTTCAGCATCATAAAAATCATAGTCTTGCTGAATCAGTTTTTTTCCTCCTTCGAGTAATCGTACTCCTTTATTTTCTTCACATAATTTTGTCCATTCGTCTGGATCTACTTCAAATTCACTGGGTGTAATTTCTCTGGCTAATTTCTTAGCTTTTAAAAACTCCTTTGCTGGAATTTCGAATATCCAGTTAGGATAAAATATATTTCCTTTTTCATTAATGAATGGTAAGTTATTCAAATAAAGAATAAAGACGCTGCCTTGAAATTCTTTCATGTAATTGAGTAGCCAATAATAACCACTCACATCATGCTTATTTTGAGCAGCCCATATCCAAATTACTTCTTCTGGATCTCTGCGCATGGTACCTACTAATTGAGCTACAGTTTGATAATCGTCAGATTCAGTTTCATTGATTGTAGACTCATAGTCTCCACCTGATAAAACTTCACTCCACCAATTATTCCGTGCTTTCATTCCCTCACCTAGGTATATATTGTGTAAAGGCCCCACTGCATAATCATCTTTAATGCAAACAATTTCTCCCTTTAGGCTTTCATCTAATTCAATGGCTTGTTGCAAAACATTTTTATCCGATTCATTAAAAACTATGTGTATCATTTATTTAAGATTATTTTATTTAGGCGAAACAATATAATAAACTGCTGTGGTGAAAAAATTTCTAATAAAAGGAATCGATTTAATCCAATTCAATTGCTTTCTAGGTTTCCATCCAAATTTATATTCATATACAGGATTGACTAACCAATGCTTTTGTAATACAATTCGATAGCCAGTTTTTTTAATTATTCTTTCAAATCTTTCAATAGAAATTCCAGTTTCTTTTATTTCTACTAAATCCTCTGAATATTGTTTATTTATTTTCAATAATAATTTAAACATTGACATGGGTAGTAAATGCCAATATGGAGCTTTACCAAGCCAGCCCTTCAACATTTGTTGGTGACCTCCAAAAGGCATTTGCCATGGGGGAAAAGCAAATAAAATAATCCCATTAGGTCTTAAAAAATTCTTCATCCAACTAATTAACCTTTCTTGATCATGAATATGTTCAATCACATCTTTTAATACAATAATATCGAACTTAGTATTAAGATCTTTTTCTGCATCTACATCATAAATATTACTATTGATTAATCTTACTTTACCAGCTGCTATTTCGGGTTGAAGCCATTCGTTTGCTTTTTCTAACCAATAAGGATACATTTCTACACCGGTACAATTACAACCTTGTTCACTAAATGCCCTGAGCAAGGAACCTTGACCACAGCCTATTTCTAATAATTGCATCCCAGGCTCAATCACTTTCACATTTTGAACAAAAGGTAGAATCCATTTGCGCACATTGGAAAGTTGAATCTCAAAATACTTTTTATCGTCTGTATGAAAGTCGTACATAAATTCTCTAAATATAAAACCACTATTGAGCAGTAGGAATATCCTCTACTAAATCTAATTCCACTTTTAAATTATCAATAATAAAATCTTGTCTACTAGGGGTGTTCTTTCCCATATAATATTCCAATAACTGTTGAATATGAGTATCTGGCAACATCATAACAGGTTGTAATTTCATATCTTCTCCTATAAATCGGGCAAACTCACTTGGGCTAATTTCACCTAAACCTTTAAATCGAGTGATTTCAGGTTTAGCGCCTAATTTTTTAATGGCATTATCTTTTTCAACTTGGTCATAACAGTAAATAGTTTCTTGCTTATTTCTAACTCTAAATAATGGAGTTTCTAAAATATAGACATGACCATTTTTTACAAGGTCAGGAAAAAATTGAAGGAAAAAGGTCATTAGCAGTAAGCGAATATGCAGTCCATCTACATCCGCATCAGTTGCAAATACAATATTATTATACCGAAGCGTATCATAACCGTCTTCTATATTCAAAGCATGTTGTAATAAATTAAATTCCTCGTTTTCGTAAACTACTTTTTTTGTTAATCCAAAGCAATTAAGTGGTTTACCACGTAAGCTAAAAACTGCTTGTGTATTCACATTTCTTGCCTTCGTAATACTTCCACTTGCACTATCTCCTTCCGTAATAAATATGGTACTTTCTTTTTGCTTTTCTAGAACGTTTTCTTTGTCTTTTCCTGTAGCTTCATCATTGTAATGAAACTTACAATCTCTAAGTTTTTTATTATGAAGATTTGCTTTTTTAGCTCTTTCATTAGCTAATTTCCGAATGCCTGATAATTCTTTTCTTTCCCTTTCATTTTGTTCAATACGCTTTTTTAAGGCATCTGCAGTGGCAGGATTTTTATGGAGAAAATTATTAAGCTCTTTGCCTAAAAAATCTCCGATAAAATTTTTCATACTTGGACCGCCTTCATAAACATTTTGAGAACCTAATTTGGTTTTGGTCTGACTTTCAAATACAGGTTCTTGAACTCTAACACTAAGTGCAGCACAAATACTGCCTCGAATATCAGCTGCATCATAATCCTTTTTGAAAAAATCTCTGATTGTTTTTACGTAGCCTTCCCTAAAAGCAGCTAAATGTGTACCCCCTTGAGTCGTAAACTGTCCATTCACAAAACTATAATACTCTTCTCCGTAAGCACTTTCATGAGTAACAGCAATCTCAATATCTTCTCCTTTTAAGTGAATGATAGGATATCTAATTTCATCTTCATTGGTTTTTCGTTGCAATAGATCTAATAATCCATTTTTGCTTACAAAACGTTTTCCATTTAGATTCATTACTAAACCTGCATTGAGGTAGCAATAATTCCAAAACTGGTTGTCTAGGTATTCCTGAACAAAATGGAAATTTTTAAAAATAGATTCGTCAGGGATAAATGACACAAAAGTTCCATTATCCTCCTTTGTTACGGTTTCTTTATGCTCCTTCAGTAGAACTCCTTTCTGAAATTCAGCAGTTTTCTCTTTTCCTTCACGATAAGCAGTCACTTTAAAATAATCACTCAAAGCATTTACCGCCTTTGTACCCACTCCATTTAATCCAACACTTTTTTGAAAAGCCTTGCTATCATACTTAGCCCCTGTATTGATTTTACTCACCACATCTACTACTTTTCCTAATGGAATACCTCTTCCATAATCTCTAACAGTTATAGTTTTACCATCAATATTTACATCTACATGTCTTCCATGCCCCATCGTATGTTCATCAATACAGTTATCTATAACCTCTTTAATTAATACGTACACACCGTCATCTGGACTACTTCCATCTCCTAATTTTCCAATATACATACCTGGCCTAAGGCGAATATGTTCTTTCCAATCAAGACTCCTTATCGAATCTTCGTTGTATTCGCCAGCTTTATTATCTTTTTCAGTCATTTTTCTTTGATATAAAATCTTTACCAATCTAAATTCAAACTCAAGATGAACTATGATGAAATCATGAATTGTAGGTTACTTTTATAATAGATATAATTATTTTAATTGATCTGTTTTCGAATTCAAAAATACTAATTTATTTAGTATTTTATCCATATTGCAAATATAACAAATCAAATAGTCGAAGCTTAGAAGGGTTATAAACACTTGTGCATAAACAAATGCAGTATTTATACATAAATTTTAAATATAATATATATTACTGTTTCAAAGGAATAAATAGCTTGTTATCAATATAAAATTGACTAGTAAAAGCTTAAGTATTTACAAAATAGATATTTATAAAAAGGAAGCTCTATCTTGCTAATTCAAATTATAATTACTAAAAATATTAGAATTGCCATTAATTACAGATTTAGTTAAGATTAAGCAGATTGCAGAAGAGAAAGAAGTTGAGAATGATCATTTTCAAAGTTTTTTGAAACTTCAAAATGAACAAAAAATTGATTCATTAACTCAGGAATTAAATGAGCTTATAACACCCAAAATTGATTGTACAAAATGTGGTAATTGTTGTAAATCTTTAATGATTCATATAACCAGCGAGGAAACGGTGGAACTTGCGGATCAATTGAATTTAACTCAGGATCAACTAAAAGACCAATTTATTGAACAAAGTGAACAAGGCCAAATGATCTTAAATACAATTCCATGTCATTTTTTAAAAAACACTTCTTGTTCAATTTATGAGCATCGTTTTACCGAATGTAGAGAATTTCCTCACCTTCATAAACCGCATTTTATAAGAAGATTATTCAGTACCATGCGCTATTATGAAATTTGTCCTATTATATTTAATGTGGTAGAACAATTGAAAATAGAGCTTTCCTATTAATTGAAACTAAATCTCGATGAGTAAAAAACTTATTTTTAATTTTTTCATTTCATTTAAATAGTAAAAGGAATTATATTTATTAATTATTTAAACTGAACTTTATGATAAATTATTTTACAATGAAGAAAATACTAAGCAACCTCTACCCTGTCATATTACTTTTTACTTTTTTTTCCTGTTCAGCCCAATCAAAGACTGTTTTAACTGCTGATGAATTTGAAAAAGGATTAAGCGGAAATGCTACGGTACAATTACTCGATGTAAGAACTGCTGATGAATATAATAGTGGGCATATTAAAAATGCCTTACTAGCTGATTGGCGGGATGCGGTTGAATTCAATAGAAGGATAAGTTTTATTGATAAAGATAAACCAGTATACGTTTATTGTTTAGCAGGAGGTAGAAGTTCAGCTGCTGCTATTAAAATGAAAGAAATGGGTTATCAGCAAGTTTTTGAATTGCAAGGTGGAATGAATTCATGGAAGTCGGCAGACAAATCTATTGAAGGCAAAACAAGCCAAAAGCAAATGAGTACCCTAGAATTTAATAATTCGATTAAAAGCTCCCATTTTGTTCTAGTTGATTTTGGAGCTGAATGGTGCCCTCCTTGTAAAAAGATGGAGCCCGTTTTGGCAAGTCTTCAAAAAAATAATCCAAATAAAATAACCCTTGTAAAAGTAGATGGAGGAAAAGATGAAGATATTTTAAAATCATTCAATGTAACCGCATTACCTGTATTTATTCTATTCAAAGATGGCAAACAAGTCTGGCGTAAAGATGGCATTGTAACTGAGCAAGAGATTGCTGGAAATTTAAATTAAATTGAATTCGGTTAGCCCCATTTAATTTATAGATCTTTCCAAATTTGTTTACTATAATTTTCAAGACTAGGATCTCTTGCACCCATTAATAATAGAACGCAATTGTCAGTTAAATGTGAACGAACTTCAGCTAAAAAGTCATTTCTATCTTCTACAAAAAAGGCATTTTTACCTAAATTTCTTATATCATTTATTAGATCGTTGGAAGAAATATCCTTTACAGCTGTTCCACCAGCATAAAAAATTTCACTCATCCATATCTCATCGGTTGGTCTTAAAACTTGAGCAATCTCTTTAACAAAATCTGTTCTTAAAAAACGAGTAGGTCCATAACCATGTGGCTGAAACCAAGCAATCACCTTGGGAGAAATGTTTTGACAGGCATCAATTGAAGCAGCGCATTTGGCTGGATTGTGAGCATAATCATCTATGATCCAGACACCCTTTTTTTCTCCTAAAACTTGATGTCTACGATAAATACCTTCATATTGATTGAGTGCTTGAGAACAAATCGGCAAACTAACACCTATGATATTAGCAATACAAGTAGCGGCTAATGCATTTTCCATATTATGTTTGCCTACGGTATTGATTGAAAATGGAATCCCTTTAATTGAAAATTGAATAGTAAATCCATCTTGTCGAAAGTTGTCAGCTATATAAGCAGCTGAACTATTTTGATCAATGCTAAAATCTAATGATTCTTTAGAACTTAATTGTGCTGATAATGCATTGGAAAGATTGACTACAAATTTGTCCTTTGTATTATTTTTAAATTGAGTAAATATATTTAATAGCTCATCAATTTCCTGGTGATCTTTATCAATATTAAGTAAGAGACCAATTGTTGGATGATATTGAACAATTGAGCCATCACTTTCATCAGCTTCTATCACTAGCCACTCTCCATTTCCTACTTCAGCATTTCCAATTTTACCATCCCGAATAATACTGACTAATCCAGCTCCACTAATGATACTAGGCTGCAAGCCAGCGAACTTTAAAATGTCAAATAACATTGCACTAGTAGTACTTTTTCCAGAGGTTCCTCCTATGGCAATCGTTTTTTTACTGTTAGCTATTAAAGCCAACAGTTCGGAACGTTTGATAATGGGAATGCCCAATTCAATGGCTTTTTGAACTTCAAATACAGTATTTTCTACTGCCGTTGAAACCACTACTAATTCTGTTTTGTTTGTAATGCCTTCACCATTTTGTAAAAAGCAATGGATCCCCTCCAATTCCAATTTCTCTTTGGTTTCATTGTAGGTATTGGGTGTAAAAAAACGATCACTTCCTGAAACTTGCTTACCTATTCCAGATAAATATTGGGCAATTGCACTCATGCCTGTACCAGCAATCCCAATAAAAAAAACATTTTTGAAATCATTAATTCCTGTAATCATAGCGTATAAGATTGATTAGCTAATAGAATGATTATTACGTAAACTTCTATAAGCAAAAAATAGACTCAAAGCCATTAAAATACTACCTAATAAAAAGGGAGCTCCAGCAAAATGAAAGGGAGCGGTTGGTTGGGTAAAATAGGAGAATAAACTAGTCATTACAACGGGACCTATAATACTGGTAAGACTCATAATACTAGTCAAACCACCTTGAAGTTCACCTTGTTGGTTTGCAGGAACCTGACCGGAAATGATTGATTGAAGAGCAGGTCCACAAATACCCCCCAGACAATATGGTACTAAAAAAACAAACATCATCCAGCTTTGGGATGCAATTGAAAATAATATTAAACCAATTGTATAGAGCGCCATTCCTATATAAACGCTTCTTTTATTACCTATTAATGGATTAATTAATCTAATTAAGCCTCCTTGAACAATACCTACTAATAAGCCTACTAAACCTAGGGATATTCCAATCATTCTTGGGTTCCAACTAAATTGTTGAATAGTAAAGAAAGACCAGGTACTTTGAACCGAGTTAGCTGCTAGATAAATTAGAAAGTAAGAAATAACTAAACCACTAACTGCTGGATATTTTTTTAGTTGCTTAATTGAACTTAAGGGATTAGCTCTTTTCCATTCAAATTTTCTTCTATTTTCTACTGATAATGATTCAGGTAAAACAAAATAACCATAAGCGAAATTTAGAAAACTTAACAAAGCGGCTACCATAAAAGGAACTCTTAGCCCCCATTCGCCTAGCAAGCCTCCTAAAACTGGACCAAGTATAAATCCTACACCAAAAGCAGCCCCTACCATACCAAAATTTTGTGCCCTATTTTGAGGAGTACTAATATCTGCTATATAGGCAGTAGCAGTAGTAATACTAGCCCCTCCTAATCCTGCAATTATTCTACCTAAAAATAACCATCCAATTGAGGGGGCCAAGGCCAAAAAGATATAATCAATGCCTAATCCAAATAAAGAGATTAGAAGAATGGGTCTTCTACCATATCGATCACTTAAATTGCCTAACAAAGGGGCAAATATAAATTGCATGACTGCATAAGCAAAAGTAAGCCATCCGCTATACCTAGAGGAATCGCTCACCGAACCATGAATTAATTCCTTAATTAAACCTGGAACCACAGGGATAATTAATCCTATTCCAGTAACATCAATTAATAAGGTAATAAAAATAAAGCTGATTGCAGCCGATCGATTGGAAGACATGATACAAAGATAGTTGACCTTTCAGTTTAGAAATTAAAATAACAAAGATTATTCAATGAAATTTTAAATTAAAAGCAAAAAAAAAGAGCTCAATTTGAGCTCTTTTTTTAAGAATATCAGTTTGGAATTACCATCTGTTACCACCTCCGCCACCGCGGTTGTTAGAATAACCACCACGACTTCCGCCGCCTGATCTTTCTTCTCTTTCTTTTGCAATTGAAACAGACATTGCTCTTCCTTCAACTTCTTTGTTGTTTAAAGATGCCATTGCTTCTTTTCCTTCTTCTTCTGAAGGCATTTCAACAAAACCAAAACCACGTGAGCGACCAGATTCTCTGTCCATAATAACTTTAGCTGAAGAAACTTCGCCAAATTTTGAAAAAAGTTCGTTAAGCTCAGCATCATTTGTGTTGAAACTTAAATTTGAAACGTAAATGTTCATAATCTTAAAAATTAATTAATAAAAAATAAAATACCTGTGATGGTAACTAAAAACAAACTTTTAAGAAGAGAAAACTAATACGTGGAGAAGTAAAAAATTGAATCTATCTATAAACGATGTGCTCATTGAGCTATAATCACAATACAAATGTAAGTATTATATATCATATTCAATCATTTATTATGTAAAAGAAAGAATACGCTTACCAAATCAATAGATAAATAGGTATAAATAGGGATTTTTCTTCTTCATTAAATTGAAGAAGAAAAGGCAATCATTAGGATTGTAAGCTTTTAACAAGATCTATATAGGCTTGTTTGGCATCTAATGAAGACTTTCCCTTTAGTTCCTCCCATGCAGCATATTTTGCCTTAGCAACAAAATCAAAAGGGTTAGATGGAGCTTCAATAGTAATATCTCCTTCTGTTGCTTGTTTGAAGTAAGCATATAGCTGAAGTAAAATTTCATTACTTGGTTTTTCAGAAATTTTTTTACTATCTACCACTGCCAATTCAAATAATTCATTTATATCCATAACATATTTTTTATAAAATTACCTAATTAATAATTCTCTAACAATAATTCAAACAATAATTTAATTTAGTAATTGGAGTTGGTTATATTGTTTTAAATAGTCGTATTGAAGATCTTCGTGAAAAGTTGAAATAAGTTGTGCAGTTTTTTTTAATTGTAGCTGATAAATGTTATTTAAAACTGGACTTTTATCAATTGGAATATCTTTTTTGATTAAAGTTTTACAAAAATATAATAATAATTCAACCTCTACCTGTTTGGATCCAGTTAGCCGAATATATTTAGCTGTCAACCTGACTATTTTTCGAAGCGACTTTTTAATAAAATATACAGTTGAATAATTAATTGTTTCAAATTGAGCATCAATTGCTAATTTAACCTGTTCTATATAAGCACCCTCATCATGAGATTCGAAAAGTAGATACGTCAATAACTCTTTATTATCTTTTTTAAACTTGGCCAATTGTAAACAGAGTTCAATCAATACTGATGGATTTATTACCGATAATTCGTGTTTTATTTCACTAATTGTTGCAGTCTTCATAGTGTTAAAATTAATGATTACTCATTAAAAAAAAAGGTTTAAAAACATAATTAAAAATCCAAATTTTATGGTCTTGTCTATAAAACTCATGATTTCCAATTTATACAAGTGATTTCATTAAGATAAATTCATTATTTGATTCATTGATGAGTTTAAATAATTACCTAACTTCATTGAACTAATTTAGTTGTCATTAGGATTTAACACACAGTGTAAATAGGAAACTATGAATAAAATATTTAGTATCATTTTAATTTTTTTAGCATTTTCAATTAATAGTAATGCTCAATTTTATAAATCACTTTTACCGAATGGTGAATTTTCAGATTCATTAACAAAAATTATAGTTGATTTTAATACCAATTTCAACACCATTCAAGGTCAGGAAATGACACCTCAGTTAGAAATGAATGTTTATCAATCCAAAACAACTTTACCTGGAGCGCTACATTGTTCTATTATTCGATATCATTCTAAATTAGATACTTCAGCTAGTTGGCAAGCAATTTTTTATGATGGTGAAGATTTTAATGATGCTTTCAAAATATATAAAGATATTTTTAACCAATTGAAGAAAAGCAAAATAGTTACCGCAGATAAAAAACCTGCTAAATTTAAAGGTGAATTACAAAAACCTAAAGAATCCGTAAGGTTTGCATCCACTGAGTTGATACTCGAAACAACGGATTTAATTTATCGCAATTTTTTTGCTCAAATTCAATTAAACTCAACCATGGATGGCTGGGAGGTTCAAATTAATTTAATCAATAAATACCTGTATTAAAAAATAGTTAGTAATTCGCTATTTATAAATCATAAAAATAACGCGTACGATTAACTTTAATATCTCTTAGCAGACCAGATTTGGGACTAATCGTAATGTTGAAAAACCTATACCTTCCTATCGGTGACACATTCAAAGCCATTTGCCAACAATGCATTTCACGAGCAATAGAAACTGACATCGTTCCAATTTCCTTTTGAGTAATATTGTAAAATCCATTAATGCCTAATTGCCATTTAGGTGTTAACGATAAGGTGCTACTCCAGTTCATATCTTGATATATATTTGTATAAAAGCCACTGTAGTCAGCCTTTCGATCCCGTTGAAAACGAAGAGAATAAGAAAAATTAAATGACCAAGGAATCGAAAAGTCAGCAAACTCAGCTGGATTATTATTGATATAAGCTGCCTCGGTTTGATATTCATCTAATGGCATACCCGTATTGGGATTATACGGTTGCCCTATTCCTTGAGTATTAGTATTTTTCTTTTTGTTTTTATCACCCCCTTGAAATTGACTAGATACAGAAATATTTCCTCCAACAAATCTTCCTAATGTAGCTATTTTATTTTTCCATACTAAACGATTCAATCTATCACCCCTACTATCTACTTCATAAGGGTCTAAAGTACCACCTGCAGTAATACTTATTTTATCAAATAAATTACTTCTTGCCCCAATATTAAAAACACTCAATTGAAATGAATCAGCAAGAAAATTATAACTGCCCCCTAAATTTAGTCCGTCAATTAAATTTACTTTTTTTACTGCATCTACTGCAGTATCATTTCTATTCCGAACCTTCATTTGAATATTGTTGTCAATGCTGAAGCTCAAACCACCAAATTTCCCCTCACCAAATCCTCCAAAAAGGCTGTTATCAAATACATTAAATCTACCAACACGTCCCACAGTGTCCAGTTGTGTGGTATAAAAATATTTACCATTCATATCTGGTTTGTAGTTGGCACTGATGGATGGTCGAATTTCATGACGGATTGCTTTTACGGCTGAATTTTTCCTAAAAGTATAAGAACCAAAAATTCTAGAAGACATACCTATACCAAAAGACATATCTCTAGAAGAATAAAAATTCTTATTGATGGTAGTATCTACTTTATTTGTAGTGTTATTCCAGCTTCTTACGAATTTTTGTTGATACCACTTCTCTGAATAGGAAATACTGGGTGAAATTTGAAGTGCACCAATTTGAGGTAATGAAAGTGATATAGGAACACTATGTGTTCCACCCCATTGAAGGTTATTGAATATTTGTTTACCCATATTGATTTTACTAACCGAAGTGTCATCTGAAAAATAGGTAAGACTTTTAATATTTGAATTAAGTGCTACCCCTATGTTTTCGTACCAGTTGTAGTTGCCAATGACTTCCTGTCTTCTAAAAGGATATAGCGTATTTAAATTGAAACTTACATCTGGTAAGGTTAGATTAATAATTTTTAAGTTGGTATTTTGAGAATGGTTAGCGTTAATAGAAATATTAAATGGTTTATCCTTCCAAACTTTAGCATAGGCAATACTTGAATTTAATTGGTTGCTAAAATTTCGATTCGGATTATTGGGTACCTGTGAATTAAATTTACTACTTCCTGCATTTACGTTGGCAGAAAAAGATACTCCAGGCCTAGATTTGGTATCAAGCATATGAGACCATCTTATGTTAAATGAATTATTTACAGAGAAATCTGGATCACCTTTAAAATTTGTTTTGAAATGCTGAAAATCAAAAGAAAGATTGCCTTGTTTATGATAACGTTTATAATACCGTGGACTAACATTAAATGAGTATCCTCCATACGAAAAGATGGTACCTCTTGTGGTAACATCCCAATTATCATTGATTACTTTATAATAACCGATTCCTGATAGCGATAAACCGAATTGTTCATTCGAATTAAAAGAAGGAGCAAGCATTCCTGAATGCCTTCCTTGAGAAATTGGATAAAGACCAAAAGGTAGAATTATCGGAACAGGTACTCCTTCAAATTCAGGATGGACTGGACCGGTAACAGCAAATTTTTTACTTATAAATTTAATTTTTTTACTTACAAATGCAAAGTGAGGGGTATCTAGATTACATGTAGTAAACCTTGCCTTAAAGGCAAAAAATGAGGTTGAATCTGTTTTTTTAATTTTATCTGCATACACATACATTTCATCCTGCTTGGTATACGTACCCTTAGTAAGCCCCCTACCCGTTTTCATATTAAAAGCAATGGTATCACTGACTGTTTTTAACTCACCTTGATTAAATGAGGGGAATGAAATTACTTTTCCAGCAGTATCCCTTTTTAAGAAGGCAGTAATTAAATTCGACTTTTGATCAAATTCAATACCGGGAGCGCTTAGCTCATTGTCAGCAAATTTTACGTTGGATTTTTTTCCATATAATAAGATTTTCTTACTGGGTATATCAAATACCATGGAATCATCTGCCTTATAGGTAACCGGTGCCTGTAAAGAATCTTTAGATGCATTAAACTGGAAAGTGTCTATAGCCTGACTGATCAAAGTATCTTCAATTTTGGTACTGTCCAGCCCATTTTTAGGAATCGTGTCAAATAATAATTCTGAACGATAAATTAAGCCCCTAAAATCCTTTTGAGGGGCAGATTGGATGGTTGTAGAAGTTAAAATTTTGTAAAACTGGTTAATAATAGGGAAATTAACCGTGTTTCCGATCGTTTGACTAATGAACAGAGCCAGCATGACGGATGCTAAAATATATTTTGCCTTACCTTTGTTATAGTTGTTCATTGCAGTTATAGCAAAAATAATCATATTACATACAACAATGTGTGAACAAAGACTTATAATTGATAACAACCTATAAAAAACAAATTGAATATGTTAGTTAGAAAATTCATATTTTTTATTTTTATATCCTTACTGGTTTTTTCAAAATCCAATCATGCTCAAGCTCCTAAACTACTTAAAACAATTATTGTAGATGCTGGTCATGGTGGTTCAGATAATGGAGCGGTGGGTCAATATGAAGGTTCTCTCAGATCAAAAGAAAAAGACATTACCCTTGCTATATCCAAAAAATTGGTAGCTGCACTTCAACGAGAATTGCCTGAGGTAACTACTATTCCTACTCGAACTACCGATATTTACCAAAATGTAAATGAAAAGGCTAGAATTGCCAATCAATATCATGGTGACTTATTTATATGTATTCATGCTGATTCTGGACCATTAAAAACAGGTAGGCGCCTTATTGGAAAGCACATGGTTACCCGTTATAAAGTAACTTATTCTGGAAAGGGAAAGAAAAAGAAGAAAATTAAGACCCCTTATGAAGTTGAGGAAAACTTATATCAATATTACAAATTACCCATCCAAAGAAGTGGAACAAGTGTATGGATATTTGCCTCGCATAAAACAAGTGACAAGCTTAAGGCAATTATTGATAATGAAGCTGATTTTAATATAGAAGCGGATGACTCACTTAGTAATAATATTGATTTTAATAGTCCTGAAATGAAGCCGATTGTTGCTATTTATGCAAAGAGATTTCAGTTAAAAAGTATCAATATTGGTATGTTAGTGGAAGATGAAGTAGCAAAAACTGGAAGAAAATCGCTTGGATTAAATCAACGTCAAGTCGGAATAAGGGTTTTACAGTCAACCAATATGCCCGCTATATTGATTGAAACAGGATTCATTAATAATGATGAAGATGAACGCTATCTTAATAGCGAAGAAGGACAAGAAGAGCTGGCAGTAAGTATAACGCAAGCGGTTAAACGATATAAAAATATCGTCGAAAATGGCAATAATGTTAATGTTCAAACTGGAAAATAAGTCGTCATTATCTGTTCGGTTAGCAATTTTTAGCGGAATGATTACCCTAATTTAGAATTCAATCAATAATAATTATACACTTTTGTAATTTTTTGCAATACTAAATGGAATTAATGCCAGCAAATAAATGTGTACTTTTGAACCTCAAATAATCCTTTTGTCAATATGAATATTTCGAATGAAACTAAAGTAGGTTCGCTTACTGCAATTTCTATAGTATTACTTATTTTAGGATTTAATTTTTTAAAGGGAAGAAACCTTACTGTTAAATCTATGCGTTTCTATGCAATATTTGAAAATATTGAAGGGCTCACTTCCAGCAATGCAGTTATAATTAATGGAAAACAAGTAGGAACAGTTTATAGTACAGACGGTGGTGAGGATATGCGCAAAATTACTGTGGCACTAACAATGAATCAATCTGTAAAAATACCAGAAAATTCTATTGCGGTAATTACACCTTCCGTACTAGGGACTACTTCAATAGAAATTAAATTAGGCAATAGTAATTCTTTTAAAAAAGATGGGGATACCTTATCTACCATCGCCTCTAAAGGTATGCTAGCGGACGCATTTCAGAAAATAGATCCAGTATTAATTCAAGTTGCTAATATGGTCCGTTCGCTTGATTCTGTATTAGTCACTGTTAACAGTGTATTTGATGTCAATACCAAAAATAATATCAAATCGGTAATCACTAATTTAAATAATACTACGGCCTCGCTTGCTATATCTTCTGCATCCCTTCAATCAATTCTAAATACCCAAACTGGTGTATTGCCCAAAACATTGAATAATATAAGTGATATCACCAGTACGTTGAAAAATAATGATAAAAAAATTGATCAAACTATTTCTAATTTAGAAATGACTACTGCAAAATTTTCGAAATTAGAACTTGAAAAAACACTCACTACAATTGACGGCACAATTAATCAATTGAAAAATACGATTGAAAAAGTGAATAGTGATAAAGGGTCAATTGGTTTATTGATTAATGATCCTAAGTTATACAATAACCTAAGTGCTACCTCTAACAAATTAAATCTATTGCTAGATGATGTTAGGGTGCATCCAAAAAGATATATAAATGTATCGGTTTTTGGTAAAAAAGATAAGAATAAACCTCTTACTTCTCCTCTACCTGATACCATTAACGCTCCTTACACAAAATAGTTTTCCCTAAATTAGTAAGTAAAATTGTTTTATTATTCTACTGATTAACTACCAATAACTTTAGAAGGATGTTAGTAAAACTTATCTTATTTCTTTTTTCTTAAAATAATTGAATTGAAATTTATCAAACTTTTAAAATATACATTTTTTTTATTGGTCATGCTACATGTCCAATTGATATCCTTTGCTCAAGATAGCCTAGTAACTCCCAAAGCAGACACTATTAGAGAAATACAAATTATTCAAGGAAATAGCCTTAGGGAAAAGACTATAGACTCAGTTACACGTTTGCAAACTATAGCTGGTAATGTAATTCTAAAAGAAGGAGTAACACTATTTTACTGTGACAGTGCTACAATCAATAAGGAAACGAATATATTAGAAGCCTTTGGAAATATCCATATCAATCAAAATGATAGCATCAATACCTATTCTCAATATTTAAAATACATTGGAAAAGATCGAATTGCCTTTTTAAAAAAAGAAGTAAGATTAACGGATAAGAAAGGAACCTTATATACCCAGGAATTAGAATACAATCTTGCTTCCAGTATTGGTAAGTATAAAAATGGCGGTAAAGTGGTGAATGGGAAAACCATTCTTACTAGTACAGAAGGAATTTATTATGCTGAAACAAAAGATATATTTTTTAAGAAAAAAGTTCACCTTATTGATCCGAAATATGATATAATTAATGATACCTTATTATATAATACCCAAACACAAATATCCTCTTGGAATACGCCTACTTTTATTAAAAGTAAGAATGGTGGCGATATCTATTCCTCCAATGGTAGCTATGATCTAAAAAATGGAAAGGCTTTTTTTGGAAATAGAACCATCATTAAAGATAGTACACGTACTTATGTAGCAGATAAAAGTGCTTATGATGAATTAACAGGTATTGCACAATTAGAAGGAAATGCAATTATTAAAGACAGTGTGAATGGATATTCAATTTTGGGAAACCAAATTTACCTAGATAAAAATAATAATTCATTTTTAGCCACTCGTAAGCCTGTATTGATCTTTAAAGGTGAAGGATATGACAGTACCTATATAGCTGCAGACACTTTGTTTTCAGGTGTTGAAAAAAGAGATAGTTTAGGTAGAAGAATTGAAATTTCAAAAGATACACTTAAAGCTGACAGTGTAATTGATGATTCGAAAAAAATAAAAAACAAAAACAATAAAATAAACAAAGCTGTCAATAAAAATTTACAAGACAGTATAAATAGTAAAATAGATAAAAAGATTGTAGAGGATTTAACTCTTGTAAAGAATAATTATTCAAATGACACGGTAGGGATTAAAAATTTCGATACGCTAATTAACCAAAAGGTTCAAGTAGATACTGGTAAAATATTTATTGATCAATTAGATACTACCTTAAAACAAAGTGATTTGACTAAAAAAGAAGTGAATAAAAAAGACACCATAATTAGATTTTTTATTGCTTTTCATAATGTTAAAATCTTTAATGACTCACTTCAATCGGTTGCTGATAGTTTATATTATTCTACCGAAGATTCAATATTTAGATTATTCAAAAACCCACTAGTATTTAGTAATAATTCTCAGATAGCGGGTGATACAATTTACATCTATACCAAAAACCAAAAGGCAGATCGTTTATATGTCTTTGATAATGGTATAATTATAAATAAACTGAATATTCGAATGTATAATCAAATTGCTGGAAGAACATTAAATGGCTATTTTAAAAATGGTGAATTAGATTATATGAGAGCCAAAGGTTTTCCAGCAGAGAGTATATTTTACCCTCAAGATGAGGATAGCGCATTTGTTGGCATGAACAGAAGTAAAGGAGATATAATAGACCTATATTTTAAGAATAAAGAGATAAATAAAGTGAAATTTGTCAATAATGTAGAAGGAACACTATATCCTATTCGGCAAATACCAGAAAAACAAAGACTATTGAAAAACTTTTTATGGCAAGATAAAAGGCGACCGAAGAATAAATTTGAATTATTTGAATAATGAAAATCTTTTCGATTGAACAGATTCAACAATGGGATAATTATACCATAGCCCATGAACCTATTGATTCAATCGAGTTAATGGAAAGAGCTGCTTTTGCTTGTTATCAATGGTTGAATACTAAATATAACTCTCCCCATTCCTATACTATTTTTTGTGGGACTGGAAATAATGGAGGAGATGGATTAGCCATCGCCAGCATGTTGTTATCTTCTGGTAATTCAGTGACTATTTATATTCTAGAGGGGAATAATAGATCTGAAAATTTTAAAGTCAATTTACACCGTCTTCAAAAAATCACTCATAACCTACATTTTATCGATTCAAACAGTATGCAATCGATAAAAATTGACGGTATCGTTATTGATGCTTTATTAGGTTCAGGTTTAACTCGTTCCTTAACTGGTAAAATGGCTGACTTAGTTAATTTAATTAACCTTTGTGGTAATACAGTCATCAGTATTGATTTACCAACCGGTTTATTTTCAAATGAAACTTCACTAGGGAATATTATTATTCATGCAGCTTATACGTTGAGTTTTCAGATAATGAAACTAGCATTTTTAATGCCTGAAAACAATCCTTTTGATGGAAATGTTCAATTACTTGACATTGGACTGAAGCAAGAGTTTTATGATACCACAAGGTCAAATTATAATTTAATTGACTTTGCAAAGGTGAACTCTATTTTTAAACCTAGAAATCAATTTAGTCATAAGTACAATTTTGGTCATTGCTTAATTTTTGCTGGAAGTAAAAATATGATGGGTGCTGCCTTACTTTGTTCAAAAGCTTGTTTAAGATCTGGTACAGGATTAGTTACCCTTCACACAGAGGAGGCTTCTCAATCAATTGTGCAAATAGCATTACCTGAAGCTATGAGTACTACAGAAAACAATTTTGAGATATTATCTACTAAAAAAACAGCCATAGCTATTGGCCCTGGTCTTGAAATGTCATTGTCCAATACCGCATTACTATTCAATTTATTAACTACAGTAAATATACCATTGGTCATAGATGCTACTGCGTTGAATATACTATCTAAAGAAGAAGCGCTATTATCTAAGCCATTTAATATCCCCGTCATTCTTACACCTCATACAGGTGAATTTGAAAAATTATTTGGTAAAACATCCAATGATTTTGAAAGGTTGCGACTAGCTCAACAAAAAGCTATTGATCTTAATTGTACTATAGTTTTAAAAGGACCCTTTACCCTAATTGCTTTTTCTGATGGAGAATGTTACTTTAATTCAACCGGAAATGCTGGAATGGCAACTGCAGGAAGTGGAGATGTGCTAACTGGAATTCTTACCGGTTTATTAGCACAGGGGTATTCAAACAAGGATGCGTGTATTTTAGGAATATATCTCCATGGATTAGCAGGTGACATTGCAGCTAAAAAGTTATCTCAAGAATCAATGATAGCGAGTGACATCATTGATTCTCTAGGTGAAGCTTTTATATCAATACAGACAAATACTAAAAATTAAAATAGTTTATTAACTATTATTTTTTATCCCCTCCAAATACTTTTTTTAAGATTCCAGTAACCTGAGCTGAGGGGTCTTTTCGGATTTTTTGCTCTTGTAAACCAATGTTTAAAAACAAGCCAGCCAAAGCCCTTTCTGTTACATAAGCGGTAAGGTCTGGATTTACTTTATCTTTTGAAAAACGATTATAATTAGAAAATACATCTTTCCAATATTTTGTAGCATCTGTTTTAATTAGTGATGCATCGATTACTGGTTTAAATTTTTGGATTAATTCTGATGTGGTTGTTTTTTGCAAATAGGTAGTTGCGGCAATATCATTACCATTCAAAATTTGAACTCCATCCTGAATACTCATTTGTTTAATTGAAGTCCAAAATATGTCCCCTACTCCATTAGCAGCATCTTCAGCCGCCCTATTCATAGAAAGAATTGCCTTGTCAACCAAATTTCCTAGTCCAACAGATCGAAGTTGTTTTTCAACATTTTGAGCTTCCGTTGGCATTAATAGCTTAATTGCAGCATCACCAAAAAAACCATTGCTCCTACTTAATTTCTTACAACTACTATCTGTACCAACACGAAGGGCTTCTTTTAAACCTGCAATTATATCATCATTACTTAAACTATTGGATGAAGATTTAGTGAAAAGTTTAGAAATTCCATTTTTGCCAGTAGAGTCTTTAGTAGTAGCCTTTTTTAAAATACCACCAATTCCTTGAGCAGATAAATTCCCGTAAACTAAAACGATTAAAATTTGTAATAAAAATATTTTTTTCATTGAATAGTAATTTAACTAAGAATTGATAATGAATAGATAAGGTAATACCAGTAAATCAATACCTGAATATGATATCAAAAATAGGTCCTAGTTATTTAAATGAACAATTAAAGTAAGCATTTTAAAGAATTTAACAATTCTTATACTTAAAGTTGAGGTAAGCTTCATCTTTCAATTCAAGTAGTTGCCTTGATCATCAATTAAAAACCTTAATATCTTTCTAAAATGATTTTAAAAGATATTATTTACTCAAATTTTAATAATTTATCTAAATAATTATTTTGTTTAGTAATTTTGAAACTTAAATGTAACCTTTTGAAAAGTCAATATTTATTTACAGCATGTTTTTTAGTATTACTTAGTTGCAACAATACAACCAATCCTTCTACTCCGGTCGAGATTAGTTCTACACCATCAGGTATTGCAGCACCAATCAATATTCCATTCAACATTACTGCAATTTACCCTCACGACACTTCTGCTTATACTCAAGGTCTTGAAATATTTAATGGTAAATTCTATGAGGGTACTGGTGATTATATCAATTCATCGATTAGAATAACTGAAATACAGAGTGGAAAAGTTCTACAAAAGCATTTAATGGGATCTGCAGAGATATTTGGTGAAGGAATAACCGTTTTTAAAGATAAAATTTATCAACTCACCTGGAAAAATCATGTAATCAATGTGTATGATAGTAAAAATATAAACCAGCCGATTAAAACTTTGAATTGGCCATATGAAGGCTGGGGAATCACTCATAATGATGCCGAATTAATTATCAGTGATGGTTCTGCCAATATATACTTCGTAAAACCAGAAGATGGTAGTATTAAAACCACCAAACAAATCACTGATAATTTTGGACCTGTCAAGTCTATCAACGAACTTGAATTAATTGATGGATTTATTTTTGCAAATATTTATGGTAGTGACTATATTATTAAAATTGACCCTTCCAATGGTCATGTAGTAGGTAATATCAACCTACCCGGTATAATAAAACAATATGCAAAAGGGTATCAACCAGATGATGAAGAAGTATTGAATGGTATAGCCTGGGATAGTACTAGTAAAAAAATGTACATTACTGGAAAACGTTGGCCAAAAATCTTTGAAATGACCATCAACTAATAATCTTTTAGATAGGATTTTAATTTTTAAAAGCCAATATTCCCGAATAGATTAACACCCCTTTGACTAAGGTAAAATAGCATAAGCAATAGGCTAATAGAGAATAAAACTATTGCTGAAATTTTCCAACGTTCAAGTGTCGATTTATTATTATTAAAATACTCTTCCATTTCAATATTAGTGCTTTGCTGATCTCCTACTAAAATTTCATGTACAGCTTCTTGACGAATTACTTTCTCCGCTCTAACAGCTTGAATAAAGTTGGAATCTAGAGATATAGCACTAAAATTAATTAAGCCGTTGGTTACTTTTGTAAAAGTACCTATACCGTCAATTGAAATTGAACCGTCCTTATCCAATTTATTAAAAATAGCAGTACTGACCTCGTTTAGTTCAGGCGATAAATTAATATCATTAGTATTTGGAATAAATTCAATGCTAAGTGAAGGTGCTTGAATACGCGTATTTAAGAAATCTGCCACCGCAGAATGAGCTACTAAAGACAATGTACCAATGCCAGAAAGCGTACATTTTTTATGTAAAAAAAGTGAAGAAGCAATTATTTTGTACATAAGTAATTATCAAAAAACAAAGATAGTGCAATTTAATAAAGGGGAATTATTATTAAATTATATATTAAATTTTAATAATAAAACCACCAAGCAAATTAATTCCATAAACTTGGTAATTATACCATCGGGCATATTTATTATTTAAAATATTATTTACATCTATCCAGGCACTAAATCGTTTATTGATCGAATATTCAGCCCCTACACTTAAATCAAAACCATTAGAAAGAGATTTTTCTACATTATTTTTTAATACAAATGGTGCACCCGTAAAAAACTTACTAGCTGATTTAACTAATAATTTATTCGAGGCTTGCCATCGTATAGAATTAATCCATTCAAATGGAATAATTCCCCAAGGTTTTTGATTATTTTTTAAATCTTGATATCCATTATAGGTGATACCACTGGAAAGCGTAAATTGATCGCTACTGAGGTAACTTACGTCAGCATGAATACGGAAATTACTAATTTCACTTGCAGAATTAATTAAAAATGATTTATAATCTGAAGCAGTATCATTAATAAAAAGTGGTAAATTATTATATTGGAGATAACTAAATTTTGCACTGAAACTAATATGACTTCCGGAAGATGATTTAAATCCTACATACAACTCTTTCTCTCGAGTATTTTGCTGTCTTAACAAAGGGCTTAAATAAGGATTAAATAAAGATAAATTTCTGAAACTATTACTGATCAACTGGCCAGTATAACCTGCTTGAAGTAGTAAAGGGAAATTATTTAAAATCCCTTGACCATAAAAATTAGGAAGTAATACAAATTGGCCATCATCCCAAGATGGATTTAAACCACCGTGAAGACTATATAAATTATTTTTAAAAATAAATTCAGGTGATAATTGAAACAAAGTGTTATTAAATTGAATATTATCAATTGAATTTTTCGAAGTGTAAGAATTGATATCAGCTTTAACAGATAATTTAATAGAATAAATATCGCTTAAAGATTTTTCAACAGGGATATCAAACTTGAATGAATTTTCTTTTAATTTAAGGTAGTTATCGAAAAATGAAAATTGAATAAAAGGTGAATAATTAATACCCCAATCATTTACTACTTTATTTCTAATGCCTATACTTGCATTAAAATCATTAAAATTTTGTAAAAGATCCTGCTTTTTATAATTATATAATGAATGATCATAACCATACAAATAATTATCTTGAATAGTCAAGCCTAGATTACCAAATACTTCATTGGAAGGAGTAAAATAACTTCCGCTAAACTTGGATTTAAATTGTGAATACTCTTGATGTTGAATGGCACCCTTAGCGGAGAAGTAATTAGCGGAAAGGTTAAATAGGCTATTTATTCCATTACCAAAATTCAAATTCGCTGCAGCAAAAGGGGAAGAAAGATTACCATAACCGAGTTTAAGGTAATTTCTAGTCCCTAACTGCAAAACAGAATCTAAAGTTAAAGCTAAAGGCTTGAGGGAAACAGGTTGATAGCTAAAAAATAAATTATAAGAAGGAATAGTATAAGGAGCTAAATTTTTTGTTGAATCAGCGATTAAGTAAGCAGCGGAAAAATTTAATTTTGGAAAATTTCGTATTTCAGGTTTAAAACTAGAAATAATATCAATCGTCTGTTTTTTAGTGGTATCTTTTTGGGAATATACCGGTATACAAAATAAAAAAAACAAGATCCAATTTAGTAAGTACTTAATTTGCATAATAAAAATATATTATTTTACTTTAGAACCTGATTTTTCTTCAATTACCGCTTTATCTAATTTAACTTTCGCCTCATTTTTCAGTTCTAGAATAACCGAATTTTTAAAAACACTTTGATAGGTTGCCTTAGCATTAAAATAATCCTTTTGTTGTAAATAAATATCTCCTATCAAAATATATGCTTTGGTTAACCAGAAGTCATAATTACCCGTTTCTTTAATAGTTGACAGGGCTGCTTTTTCAGCATCCGAATAATTTCCTGATAAAAAATAACAATTAGCTAATTCATACCTTGCTTCTGCGCCCCAAGCAGATTTGTTAATCACCATACAAGATTTAAAGGAGGCAATAGCTGACAAGTAGTCAGCTTTAACTTGTTGAGACTTACCTAAAACCAAAAATGCAATAGACTTATCATCGGTACTAAGTCCTTTTTGAAGAATTAATTTATTGGCTACTTCATTAGCAGTGGCATAATCTTTCAACTGATAATTGCAACGAACTAAACCTCTTAAAGCTTCTAATTGATTATCTTGACTATTAGTAAATTCCAATAAAGAGGTAAAATTATTCTTAGCGTTTAAATAATTCTTTAATTCAAAATAATTAATTCTAGCAGAGAATAATGAGGCATTTTCAAAATATTTGCTATACCCATTTTCGATAATATGATTATAAGCTAGTAAAGCCTTGTCCCACTCTTTATTTCGTAAATAACAATCCCCTACCATAAAATAAGCAGGCAAAAGATAAGTTCCATTTGGATATTTAGTGAGATAATTATTTAAACTCGCTTTAGCAGATGAAAAGTCATTTGAAATATATTTTAATTCGGCAGATGAAAATGCAAGTGAATCAGCTTCATTAATAGAAATATTCATTCCATTTTTACGCATAAAATCTACGTATTCGTTTGTTTTGTTTTCTTCTACATAAATGTTCCTAATGGTTTCTACTGCCTCTTCAGCTTCAGCTGATTGAGGATAAAGCTCTATTAATTGCTGATAATAAGCTAAAGCCTTGCTATTGTCATTCATGTTATAATAACTAAGTCCAAGTTTTAAAAATGCAGATGGCTTTAAACCTTCTGCAGAAGAAGAATTCAATACCAATGTTAAAACTGGAATAGCTTCAGAAAATTTTTCATCTGACATATAAGTGGACGCAATTTCTATATTAGCAGTAGAAATTAAATTGCTATTGGGAAACTTCATAATTAATTCTTTCAGCATTAAAATTTTAGCTTCTGAACTTTTTATACCTGCTATTAAAGCTTTTTGAAAACGGGCATAATCACTTTGAGGTAATGCATTATTAATGATTTGCTCGTATATAAGATTTGCCTTAGAAAATTCCTTTAGCATAAAATAACAGTCCCCAGAACGCAAAAAAGCATCTTGTTGTAAAGGGGTTGTTTGAGGACCTGATTTAGTAATAGATTCAAAATAGAATATTGCCTGTTTGTAATTTTCCTTTTTAAGTTGACAAAAACCGAGATTATATTTTGCAGTGGTAGGGTTTGCCTCACCTTGAGCACCAGCTCCACTTTGTAAATAACTAGTGAGTGACTTTATTGCCTCATCATATTTCTGTCCTTGACAAGCTATTTCACCTTTCCAGAAATTAGCAAAGGGCGTTACTTTTGATAATGGGAGCGTCAATATTTTATTTAACAATTCTTCTCCCTTACCTAATTTCTGGTCATTTACATATTCAACTGCTTTGCCATACAATATACGTGGATAAACCTTTTGCATCAAAGTGGTTGGCTTTTTAAAAGACTCGTACAACACTAATGCTTCGGTAAAATTATTAGTCTGATCTAATAAATTGACAATAATTTCAATGGCTTCGGTATAAGATGATGAAGACGGGTAATTGACAATAAAAGATTTCATTTCTTTCAATGCTACATCCTGAAAGCCTAGTTCGTAAGACAGTTTAGCATAATTAAAAAGTGAAATTTCTTGTTGCTGCTTGTTGTTACTATTCAATGCACAATATTGAAAGGCATTTTTTGCATTCGCTTTTTGATTAGTTTTTAAATAACAATCACCCAACAAATACATGCTATTTTGACCTAAAGAATCGCTAACACCACTTAATTGTTTAAAACCTTCTATAGCTTTTAGAAGTAAGTTTGATTTATAATAACAGTAGCTTAATTCGTAGACTATTTCCTTACTTACTTTATTGGTATTTTTAATATAATTTTCTAATAATGGGTACGCTTTAGCATACAATTCTTTTTCAAAATAGATTTGTCCCATTAACTGATTAAGTTCATTAGCGTAGAATAATTCACTTTTATTAGGGATACTTTCTGCGTATTTTAAGGAGGCGTCTTTTTTTTGTTGAAAATAATAAATCTCAGCTATGTAGTAAGGTACTATGTTTGAATACGCTTCATCTTTTTCAACAATTTTAAATGATTTTAATGCCTGGTCATAAAAATGATCGAAATAACTAATGAATCCAAAATAATAATTAGCAGGTATATAATATTTACTTTCAGTCAATTGCTGAATTTCATTGAAAAGCGGTTTAGCTTCTTTTAACATTTTTAGATTGAAATAGCAATAGGCCATTTCAAATTTGGCATGGCCAATTTCTTCATTATTTAGATTTTCTACACCAGCTGCTTTGTAACAATCAAGTGATTTTTTAAATTCGTTCTTCTTGAAATAATACTGCCCCAAATGGTAATTCATTTGTTCCATTCTAGGCTTATTTAAAATCCATTTTAAGTATTGAGCAGCTTGATCTTCTGCTATTGGTATAGATAACTTAAGACATGTAACGATATAGAAGAAATCTAAATCATCAACCCAATAGGTTGGAAATTGATTAGCATGTTGTGCGTTTTGAAATTTTAATTCTTGCAATAGAGGATACGCAACTCCATATTGTTGATTTTTAAACAATTCACTAGCTTCTTTAAAGTTTTTCTCGGCATCGGTAAAGGAATGAGTTAATTGGGAAAATGCGGATATCGAAATAAGGACTGAAAAAATTAGCAAGGTCAATAATTGCTTCATTGTATAAATTATATCGATCATTTAAAGGATGTTGTAAAATTAACTATATTGCTAGTCGATTTTACACCATTTTCATTGGTTTGTTAATAAGTGGATAACTGATATATACTGAACGAAAATGATTTTGAAATACTGTTAATAAAATGACAAATAATTTGTTTTTTAACTATAAATTTGACTAAATAAATTACAACCAATGAAAAGACTATTATCTATTAAGTATAGTGCAGGAGCATTTTCTGCTGCAATGTTATTTTTAAGACTTGGCTTGGGATTTTTAATGATGGCTCATGGATATGATAAATTACTTCGCTTTAGCTCTTTACATAATACTTTTCTAAATTTTATGGGAATTGGTAGTACTTTTTCTCTCACCCTAGTAATTTTTGCTGAATTTTTCTGTTCACTCTTTTTAGTGCTGGGGCTTTTTACCAGATTATCTGTACTTCCATTAATCATAACCATGTGTGTTGCTTTATTTCAAGTTCATCATGGGGAAGTTTTTGGTAAAGGAGAAACAGATGCGTTGTTTCTAACTAGTTATTTCGTATTATTATTATTGGGTCCAGGCAGAGTAAGTGTAGATAGTATGATTAGTAAATAAGGTATTGAATAGATTTTTTTTCAGTAAAAATTACAATTACTTCTTTAAATTATTATCAATTTGTATACGACTGAAACAAAAATAAGAATTCACTATGCGTTAACAGATCAAATGGGTGTTGTTTACCATGGTCATTATGCTCAGTTTTATGAAATAGGAAGAGGTGAAGCAATC
Organism: Ferruginibacter sp.; assembly: GCA_030831945.1. Classification (GTDB taxonomy): domain Bacteria; phylum Bacteroidota; class Bacteroidia; order Chitinophagales; family Chitinophagaceae; genus Ferruginibacter. Next base: position 122,439 of record JAURKC010000004.1, on the reverse strand, counting down.
CGAGAGATTGGTTTTACCTACAAAGACATTGAAGCGATGGGTATTATTATGCCTGTTATTGATATTCATAGCCGATTCTTACGGCCTGCTAAATACGACGACCTGATTACTGTAAGGACTACTTTAAAAGAATTGCCCATTCATCATAAAATCGTTTTTCATTCAGAAATATTTAATGAGCAAGGTGAACTTATAAATATAGGTGATGTAACACTCTACTTTATGGAAGTGAATGAGATGAAAAAAAGCCAAATGCCTACTGCGCTTAGAGTAAAACTAGAAAAGTACTTTTAAACTATTTAAATTCGATTATAATCAGGTTTCCAATGCTGAATCGACTCTTTAATGGTCGTTGGTTTTAAATTTTCTTTAATCGCCCTATCTACTAAGTCAACAAACTCCTCATCTGGAGCAAATCGTAAAGCAATTATTTGACGTAATGTCAATTTATTATCTAACAATTTACCTGTAAGCGTAAAATAACGTAGGTTTTCTTCTGCCCGTATTGCTCTGTCTTGAGCACCGAGGGAGAAGGTTCTAATAAACCAAAAAAACAAGAAACCAATTACCACCAATAATAATAGTATACTTGATGCTAACAGGTTATTACTATTGTTAACCGAACGAATAAAATTAATGATAGCACCTATAAAAGCTATCAATAATAGTAGCGCAGTTACCCCATGAAATAAGGGGACTAATTTGGGATGATTCTTAAAATTTTGTTCTTGCATTTTCTTTGATTTTGATAAATATACTATTATAATTCAATTATACTTGTAAAGCTTTTATTGTGCGAATGAAATTTTAATACTGATTTATTTTCTTCAAAAGTAAGATTGATATGATTAGTTAGTTAGGTGTAGCTAAATTTTGAAAACTTATCAATCAAACTTTTATATTAAGTTTGTATTTAAATAACCAGTTTATTTTCATGATTCAAACTAGTATTATTACCATTGGAGATGAGTTACTCATAGGGCAAGTTATTGATACTAACAGTGCTTGGATGGCTCAACAATTAAATAAATCAGGTATAAGAGTTGCTCGCCGTATTGCAGTTGGTGATGTATGGGATGAAATATGGACCGCCTTAGATGAAGAAAGCAAGCATGCAGATATCATCTTAATAACTGGTGGTTTAGGACCTACTGCTGATGATATTACAAAGCCACTTCTTTGTAAATATTTTTCAGGAAAAATGATTGTGGATGAGGGTGCACTTCAAAATATCATTACTATTTTTACCAATATTCATAAGCTGCCTATAGTAGAAAGAAACCTAAAACAAGCTGAAGTACCGGACAATTGCAAAGTTTTATTAAATAAAAGAGGTACTGCCCCAGGAATGTGGTTCGAGAAAGGATGCAAAATATTTATAAGTATGCCAGGAGTACCGCATGAAATGAAAGGAATGATGCTAGATGATGTAATTCCGCTTTTAAATAATTATTTTCAATTTCCACACATTGCTCATCGTACCTTATTGACTGCTGGTGTGGGAGAAAGTTTTCTTGCAGATTTAATGGTAGATTTTGAAAAAGAGCTTCCAACAAATATTAAACTAGCTTATCTACCAAATTATGGAATGGTTCGTTTGCGCCTATCCTCTACTGGTTCAGCTATACAATCTACAGAAGATGAGATTCAACAATACTTTATTACCCTTCAGAAAATTGTTGCTGAATTTTTAGTTACTACTGAAGATGAACCTATGCAACAAGTGGTTGCCAATCTTTTAAAAGCTAGGCATCAAACTATTTCAACTGCTGAAAGTTGTACGGGTGGATATATTGCTCATTTATTGACTGAGAAAGCAGGAGCTTCTTCCTATTATAGTGGAAGCATTATTAGTTATTCATACAACGCAAAAGAATCTCTTTTAGACGTTAATCATTCAATATTGGAAACAAAAGGTGCAGTGAGTGAAGAAGTCGTCATTCAAATGGCCAAGGGTGCACTTCAATCACTTCGTACTGATTACACAATTGCAGTGTCTGGAATAATGGGACCAGATGGTGGTATGAAAGATAAACCAGTGGGAACCGTTTGGATAGCTGTGGGTAATTCAGATAAAATACTTACTGAAAAGTTTACTTTTCGCTTTGATCGAACAAGAAATATAGAACTTACCGCTACCAATGCACTTAATATGCTAAGAAAATATATTCTTTCACTCAGTTAAAATGAAAAGGGGATGATTTATACTCCCATATACTGTCACTTACTTTCATATATTTGATTAATAATTTATATGTTTAAGTAACATTTGAATAGTATAAAAGGAAATAATTACCTTTAATTAGTAATAAAATCAATTTAAGCATCACCTTTGACTAAATTGCTTTTGATTAAATTAAAAATACAAATTTCAATATGGCTTTAGTAGATCTGATAATGCCAAAATTAGGGGAAAGTATCATGGAAGCTACTATTTTAAAGTGGCATAAAAAGCCAGGCGATACTGTCAAAGAAGATGAGACTGTTTTAGACATAGCTACAGATAAAGTCGATAGTGAAATACCTTCAAGTGTTCAAGGCATAATTGAGGAAATTATATATCAAGAAAATGACATAGTGCCAATTGGCACAGTGATAGCAACTATTAGGGTAAAAGATGGAGATAATATTGTTCAAAAAAACAGTTTACCCGATATTGAAAAACCTATCAATAATGAGGAAAAGATTGACATAGAAGTCCCTTATTATCCTCCAGCAAATAATGAAATTTTCAAAAAAAGTCCAGAAAATGACACCCTCCGCTTTTATTCCCCTTTGGTAATTAATATTGCCCAGCAAGAAGGAGTTAGTATGTTAGAATTGGAAAATATAGTGGGAACTGGTCAGGATGGAAGAGTGAGTAAAAAAGATATTCTAGCCTATGTAAAGGATAAAGAAAATAAAGTAGGTTCAGAATATTCCAACACATCAATTAGTAGTTTTTCTCAAAAAGAGTTTATTCATCAATCTAATGATGAAAATATTCCTACCCCTTCAATCAGTTATGATAATAAATCCAATACCGAAATTATAGAAATGGATCGGATGCGAAAGCTCATATCCAATCACATGATTGAAAGTAAAAATACTAGTGCTCATGTGACGAGTTTTGCAGAATGCGATGTAACGAATATGGTAGTTTGGAGAGAGAAAATTAAAAAAGATTTCGAAACTAGAATAGGTGAAAAAATAACCTTTACTCCTTTATTTATTGAAGCAATTGTAAAATCAATAAAAAAATATCCATTATTAAGCAGCTCAGTTGTTGGAGATAAAATTATTGTAAAGAAAAATCTCAATATCGGAATGGCTACTTCTTTGCCAGATGGAAATTTAATTGTACCAGTTATTAAAAATACTGATCAATTAAATTTAGTTGGCATAACGAAACAAGTCAATGGATTAGCGAATGCTGCTAGAACTGGAAAACTAAAACCAGCCGACACAACTGATGGAACGTTCACATTGACTAATATTGGAACCTTTGGAAGTATTATGGGAACTCCTATTATCAATCAACCGCAGGTTGCAATTATGGCAATAGGTGTTATTAAGAAGAGGCCAATGGTAATTGAAACATCCCATGGAGATAGCATTGCTATAAGACATATGATGTATATCTCTCTTAGTTATGACCACCGCATCATTGATGGTTCTTTGGGAAGTTCGTTTTTAAATGCAGTAGTGAAAGAGCTAGAAAATTTCGATATTAATCGAAGTATTTAAACCTTTAATTATTTTCTTTACTTTTTTCTAAAAAATACTCTAACTGGCACACCTGTCAATTTAAATTTTAGTCTTAACTGATTTTCAAGATAATTTTTATAAGGTGTTTTTACATCATCAGGATAATTGCAAAAAAATGCAAATGATGGAACTACAACAGGCAATTGAGTTACATATTTTATTTTAACCTGATTACCTCTTACCACTGGTGGGTGATAGGCTTCAACAGCTTTCAGCATTATATCATTCAACTTAGAAGTTGCAATCTTTTGTCTGCGATTATCATAAACTTCTAAAGCCAATTCCATAGCTTTAAAAATTCTAGTTTTTTCCAAAGCTGAAATAAAAATAATTGGTAAATCCGTAAAAGGAGCAAATCTTTTTTTCAATTCTATTTCATAATCTCTAGCAGTATTGGTTTCTTTAGGCATTACATCCCATTTATTCACCAATACAACAATACCTTTTCCCTTTTTAACTGCCATTGCAAAAATTGAAAGATCCTGCGCTGCAATGCCTTTTTCAGCATCTAACAATAACATACATACATCTGCTTCATCTACCGCTTTAATTGCCCTAATGACAGAGTAAAATTCTAGATCCTCATTCACCTTTGCCTTACGCCTTATACCAGCTGTATCAATTAAAATAAATTCTTTATTAAAAAGATTATAGTGCGTGTGAATGGTATCTCGGGTAGTTCCAGCAATATCACTAACGATGGTTCGCTCCTGCCCTGTTAACGCATTTAATAAAGAAGATTTACCAACATTCGGTTGACCTATGATAGCAAATTTAGGAAGTTGAACTTCATCAACAGGTTCGGTTTTTTCTATAATTAATGCAGTAATATCATCTAATAAATCTCCCGTTCCCGTTCCACTAATTGATGAAAGAAAGTGTATTTTTTCAATACCAAGACTATAAAATTCAGAGGCTTCCAGTAAACGATCATGATTGTCAACTTTATTGACAACAAGAAATACAGGTTTAGAAGTTTTACGTAATAATTGGGTCATTGATTCATCTAAATCCGTAATACCAGTTGCCACATCTACCATAAAAATGATTGCATCTGCTTCTTCTAATGCAATTAAAACCTGCTTTCTGATTTCCTTTTCAAATATATCTTCACTTTTGGGAACAAATCCACCTGTGTCAATAACATTGAAAAATTTGCCATTCCATTCTGCAATTCCATATTGACGATCCCTAGTAACACCACTAACATCATCAACGATTGCTTTTCTCTGTTCCAACATTCTATTAAAGAAAGTACTTTTCCCCACATTTGGCCTTCCTACTATTGCGACTGTAAAACTCATTGTAAATTAATAATTGATGTAAATAAATGATTGATGATTAATAACCATATTCTTTCAACTGCATTTCGTTGTCTCTCCACTTAGGTCTAACTTTTACAAATAACTCTAAAAAAACTTTACTATCTAAAAACTCTTCAATATCCTTTCTAGCAAGGGTTCCCAGTTGTTTGATCATTTTACCCCCCTCACCTAAAATAATACCTTTTTGTGTGTCACGTTGAACAATGATTTCGGCACCAATTTTAATTAAAGTAGATTTTTCTTTAAATTCCTGCACCAATACTGTAGCGTGGTACGGTATTTCCTCACCATAGAGTAAAAATATTTTTTCTCTTATTAATTCACTTACAAAAAATTTGGTAGGAAGGTCACTGATGTCATCACCTTCATAAAAAGCAGGTCCTTCGGGTAATAAATCAAGAATCACTTTTAATAATTGGTCAATACCTTTCTTTTTAAGTGCAGAAATAAGTATAACTTCTTTGCAATAGCTCTGGGATTTAAAAAAGTTGGAAATCGTTTTAATATCATCATCACTAACCCCATCAATCTTATTAATAACTACTAATGCAGGGGCTTTAAGATTAAGAAAAGTGAAAATAGCATGACTTTCTTCAGGATTTTCTCTTGCGTCAGTGATTAATAGTGCTACATCAGCATCTTCTAAACTACCCTTCACAGCTTGCATCATTTTTTCGTGAAGCTTGTATTTAGGTTCAATGATGCCTGGGGTATCAGAAAAAACAATTTGGTATTCAGGATCAGTAAGAATAGCTTTAATACGGTGTCTAGTAGTTTGAACTTTATGAGAAACAATAGCCAATTTTTCACCCATCAGGACGTTCAATAAGGTACTTTTCCCAGCATTGGGCTTTCCAAAAATATTTACAAATCCTGATTTCATGCCTTTTTTTAAAAATAAGTCTAAATAGATGACTTTGACTACCGCATGCAAATTCGTAGAATGGAGGAGGTAATCAAATTCATTAGCTAAATTCTCGCTAAGAATAAAAGGGCTCAAAATGAGCCCAGTGTTAGTTGCGAAGAGAGGGATCGAACCTCTGACCTTCGGGTTATGAGCCCGACGAGCTACCGCTGCTCTACTTCGCAGTGCAAAAGTAATGGATTTTTATCAATTCTTTGATTATGATTCAAAAATTTGTCAAATACTTATAAAAATCTAAGCAAATGATACCATTATTAATTATTCATTTTGGTAATCCTATCCTCTTTTATTAATTGATATAGACTGATATAACTTATTTGATTAAAGCCATTATATTGAAACCTTTCAATCTTCCAATCTTTTTTTAAAAATTTGAAAAAGGATTTATTATCTCAATTCCCCTACCTTTGAATATAAATTTGTTCTTTTTCATCGTCTGAATTTCCGGGGTGCTTCTTTTAGAGAGGCTGAGATAAAACCCGTATAACCTGCTCAAGATAATACTTGCGAAGGGAGAAATGCTACTACTTAATCAACTTTTCGTTGGTATTTCCCTGTACGTTTTATTCTCCACTCTGGATTTCAGTCCAAATTTTAAAAAATGAAATTTCTATTCGTTACTTTTTTTAGTATACAAGCATTATTTGTACAAGCTCAAGAACCATTCAAGGTAAAAGATACTTTATACCTACAGCCAATAGAAGTAAACTCTATAAGAGCAAGTGAAAAATCTCCTTTCTCTAAGGTTAATCTCAACAAAAAATCAATCGCAAGCAATAATCTTGGTCAAGATCTACCCTATTTATTAAACCAAACTCCATCAGTTGTAGTAAATTCTGACGCTGGAAATGGAATAGGATATACAGGAATCAGAATAAGAGGTACCGATGGAACAAGAATCAACGTTACCTTAAATGGTATACCCTATAACGATGCTGAAAGTCAAGGTACCTTTTTTGTTAATCTTCCAGATTTTTCATCCTCTGTAAATAGCATTCAAGTTCAAAGAGGAGTGGGTACAAGTAGTAATGGAGCTGGGGCATTTGGCGCTAGCATCAATCTTTCTACTAATGAGGTCAATGATTCCTCCTACGCTGAATTGAATAATAGTTATGGTTCATTTAATACAATGAAAAATACCATCAAATTGGGGACTGGAATAATTCATAAACATTTTACCGTTGATTGCAGGTTAAGTCGGATCATTAGTGATGGCTATGTTGATAGGGCTTCCTCTAATCTTAAATCATTTTATATTAGCACTGCTTATATCGATAAAAACACTTCATTGCGTCTAAACATATTTTCAGGTAAAGAAAAAACATATCAATCTTGGTATGGAATACCTGAGTCTATGTTAAAAACAAATAGGACATTTAATTCAGCTGGTCAGGAGCATCCAGACAATCCCTATGATAATGAAACAGATAATTATACACAAACACATTATCAACTTTTTTACAATAACAAGCTAAGTAATTATTGGAAAACCAATGTAGCTGTATTTCTTACTAAAGGAGCTGGATATTATGAGCAATATAAAGCAAATCAAAGTCTTGCTAATTACGGTATTGCTGATTTTAATTCAGGTAGTTTACTGATAACTCAATCTGATTTAATTAGACAGTTATGGCTTGATAATAATTTTTATGGTAGTATTTTTTCGTTTCAACATAGTAAAAATAAGTCCCAATTAATAATTGGTGGTGGAGTAAATAAATACGACGGTAAAAATTTTGGAAATGTTATTTGGACCAAGGAGCAACCATTAATTAGTTCAAATTACCAATGGTATAATCATACTTCATTTAAAACTGATTTTTCTTTATATACCAAATGGACTCAGCAAATTTTTCAACATTTTCAAAGTTTCATCGATCTTCAATTTAGAAATGTTGATTACACTATCAATGGTTTTAGAAACAATCCAAGGCTAATGATTCATACTAATTACAATTTTGTAAATCCAAAAGCTGGTTTAACCTTCACAAAAGATAAATGGCAAGCCTTCCTATCCTTTGCAATGAGTTCGAAGGAACCTAATAGAGATGATTTTGAAGCAGGCAAGTCATTACAGCCAAAATCTGAAAAATTACAAGATTTTGAATTGGGAGTTGAAAGGAAAAGTAAAATTATTTCTTATAGTGCCAATTTATATTTTATGAATTATAAAGATCAGTTGGTATTAACTGGTAAAATAAATGATGTAGGAGCTTATACAAGAAGCAATATTGCAAAAAGCTATCGAGCAGGAATAGAATTGCAATCCAAATTAATGCTTACAAAATGGTTCAATATTGAAGCCAATTTAACCCTGAGTGAAAATAAGGTGAAAGATTTTACAGAGCATATTGATGATTATGACAATGGAGGACAGATTACCAATATTTACAAAAAGTCAACCTTGTCATTTTCTCCCGCTTTAATAGCTGGAAGTTCGTTAAATTTTATTCCATTCAATAAAGGTGAAATAAGTTTAATTAGTAAATATGTCAGCAGGCAATTTTTAGATAATACTGAAAATAATAGCAGAATCATCAATGCTTATTATGTCCAGGATATTAAAGTAAGCTATCTACTGAAATGGAAAATATTAAAAGAGGTAAGATTGATAGGACAATTAAACAATATTTTCAGTAAAAAGTATGAATCAAATGGATATACTTTTAGTTATGTGTATGGCAGTTTGACTACTGAAAATTATTATTTCCCAATGGCTCCATTAAATGGTATGTTGGGAATTAATATCAGTTTATAAGATTAGACTTGAAATTTTTCTCTCCAATGAAGCATACCTCCAGTCAAATTTTTCACATTGGAGAATCCAGCAGCGGCTAATATTAAACATGCTTGTCCACTTCTATTACCACTTCTGCAATAAACAATAATTTCGTCTTCTTTCCAATTTTCAATTTCATCTAATTGCATTGATTGAATTTGACCAAGAGGAAGTAATAATCCTCCTATATTAAATTCAGAATTTTCATGAGGTTCTCTAACATCTAAAATGTTTAATTTCTCCCCAGCATTTAATCTGTTTTGTAATTCCTCGATTGAAATTGTTGTCATTTTTATTTATTTTATTCTTGATTGAGTAGTATCTATTGGTGATTTTTTAATGGAAGAAATATACAAATCCATTAGTTGACCCGAACGAATAAATAAAGGCCTTTTTTCTTCATCCATAGTTTCAGGACTTTGTTTATAAATAAACGCAGAGGCGGTATCTGTAACCACCCCTTCAGCAATTATTGCAGCAATATTGACACCTAATAAATCTAATTGAGCTTTTGCTTCACTATAGGTTAATCCAATTAAATCTGGCACCATGGTTTCTTCATCCATCAGACCTCCAGCAATTAATAAACTAATTCTACTACCCCACTGCACTTTATCTCCAGGTGAAATCCTACTTCCTTTATAATATTGCTCTAGAATAGTACCCTTCATAAAATCTGCCTTCATAGTGGTATCTCCTAGTTGCAAATGATTTCTTTTTAATAGTTCTAATGCAAAACCATAACTCCTTCCTTCTAATGAAGGCATTGTTACCATAGGAGGAATATATCTATTAACAGTAATATAAACAGTACGATTAATTTTAACAGTCGAATTTGAATCGGGTAATTGTTTAATAATTGTACCTCTAGTTATTGTATCACTATAAATTGAATCTTTAACAATTACATCAAACCCCTTACTTTCAAGTAAAGCAATGGATTGATTATAATCTTTACCAATTACTCCAGGAACTGTCAAATATTCTCCATGTTTGGTAATCCAACCTAACAATTGTAGTAATAAGAATATCATCAAAATAGCCAATGAAATTGCAGCTAGCAGATTAACCCAAATAGATTTATTTGTGATGAATTTGAACACAGTGAGAATTTAAGTTAAATTACCATTTAATTAATTAAAATACTTTTAAAATTAGCATCAAATTAAACATTCTTCAATCAAGCTAGAATAAAAATCTTGTAAAGACCAACCCATAGCTTTTACTTGCTGAGGTATGATACTTGCCTCACTTTGACCTGGCACCGTATTTATCTCTAACATATAAGGCTCTCCATTAGATTCATTATATATAAAATCAATACGAATAACTCCATTACAATTAAATATTGAGTAAGCTTTTATGGCAGCTGATCTTATTTTTTCAGCAATTGATTCTTCCAAATTGGCAGGAGTTATTTCTTGACTAGCTCCATTATATTTAGCTTCAAAATCAAAAAATTCTTTTGTCGTAATTACTTCAGTAATTGGCAAAGCGATGATCTCCCCTTTTGACTTAAAAACTCCAATCGTAAATTCTCTTCCTTTAATATATTCTTCTATAAGCACCTGTTCATCCTCTTTAAAGGCTTTTTCTATAGCTTGAGGCAAATCATTTTCACTATTTACCTTACTCATACCGATACTACTTCCTCCATTATTTGGTTTTACAAAAACCGGTAAGGTGAGTGAAGAAAGTATTTCCTTTATTGAAATAGTAGCTTGCTTAAAAAGGTGAAGAGATTTAGCTACTTTAATACCACCAAAAGCAGCAACAGCAACTGTATAACGTTTATTAAAAGTTAAAGCAGAGGTAGCTGTATTACAAGATGTATATTTAATATTCAAACAATCAAAATATCCTTGCAATTTACCATCTTCTCCAGGAGTACCATGTAATCCTATTAAGACCGCATCAAATAAAATTTTATTTCCGTCAACATTAATGGAAAAATCATTTTTATCAACCACCACTTTTTCTCCATTAGACTGAGTATAAAACCAACCAGTAGTAGAAATGTCAATCAAATAACAAATCCACTTTTCAGGATCCATGTTATTTTGAATGGTTTTGGCAGATTTATAGGAAATGACCGCTTCACCTGAAAAACCTCCTGTAACTAATGCTATTGTTTTTTTCATTTATTGACAATAATTAATAATACAAAGAAACGAAATTTGACTTGAACGAAGGAAACGTATTTTATGATAAAATATTGAAAAAATACTTTGATAAAAATTTAAAGTAGTCTATTCAATTCCTTCATTTTGAGACTCAAGAACAAATTTCCAATTACCATCAGCTTGTTTCTTCCAAACACTAACGTAAGTCCCATAAAAAATCGTGTCTTTGTTATTTGGTTTTAAAGAATATACACCATAGGTATAACCCAATTCGCCAGAGTTAGCGACAGATCCACCTCTTGGTTCCCAAGTCATCATATAGGAGTTATCTTCTAATTGACTTACATAATGTAAAGCCTGTCCTCCTATTAAAGGGAAAGTTCCTGGTCTAAGAAATACCCCTTTATTGTCTATAAATTGAATTAAAGCGAATTTAATCCCCTTTTGCTCACTTAATTTAGAAAATGATCTGTCGATATCCAGTAATTGAAAGGTATTGTCAACTGTATTAGCTGAAGGTTTTTTAGTATTACAAGAAAAAATAATACAAATAATTACAATCAATATTCCATTAAAATTTTTAATCATTCGTAATTATATTTAAATAATAATATATATAAAAAAGCGAACATATCTTTCGATATACTCGCTAACAAATTAGAAAAAAGAAATTAAATGAAACTTATAGGTTGAATTAAATAAAATTCTAGCTAAAAGAATATTTAATTAGTAAAAATATTAAATATGCAATTTGGCTTTTTTAGCCATCAAATCATCTACAGTTTCTTTGTATAAATCATCTGGTACGCAGCAATCAACAGGACAAACTGCAGCACACTGAGGTTCTTCATGAAAACCTTGACATTCAGTACACTTATTTGGTGTAATGTAGTAAGTATCAGCACTTACAGGAGAATTCCTTTGGTCAGCTCCTACTATTGAACCGTCTAAAAGAGTAAATGAACCTTTAACTGTTGTACCATCTGCGATGGCCCATTCCACACCACCTTCATAAATTGCGTTATTAGGGCATTCTGGCTCACATGCACCACAATTAATACATTCATCAGTTATTTTAATAGCCATTTGATTTGATTTAGAGTTAAGTTAATACGAAATTTGTATACAAAATAAGTAGATAAGAATGAAATTACAAAATCGAATTGAAATTTTGCGTAAACTCAGAGATTATTTAATCAATAATTCTGAGGAATGGCAACAAGTAAAGCATACTGCCTCTATCCACAATGGTTGGTTTACGCCAAGTTTCATCGATTTATCAATCAATAATATTATTGAACGATATCTGGATGAAAATGATCTTCATGCATGGATAAAGGACTATTCAATCATCGATCCATCCAGTCCAAAAAATATAGGTATTGTAATGGCAGGTAATATTCCAATGGTTGGATTTCACGATTTTCTATCGGTATTCATCAGTGGACATTATCAGACCATTAAGTTGTCTGAAAAAGACAACCAACTTCTCAAACATTTGTTACTAAAAATGTACGAATGGGATAGCAAAATGAAAGAATATGCGCAATTTGCTAGTCTATTGAAGGGTTGTGATGCCTATATAGCAACAGGAAGTAATAATAGTGCTCGTTATTTTGAGCAATATTTTGCAAAATATCCCAGTATTATAAGGAAAAATCGGACTTCAATAGCTATTCTTGACGGTACCGAAACAAATGAATATCTGGAAAAATTGTCAGATGATATCCATTTGTTTTTTGGATTAGGATGTAGAAATGTCACCAAAATCTATGTTCCTGAAGAATATAATTTTATACCTTTATTACAGTCATTTCATCAATATAAATATTTCGCAGATCACCATAAGTATAAAAACAATTACGATTATAACTTGTCTATTCAATTAATGAATAACCGTTATTATATGACGAATGAAAGTACTTTATTAGTTGAAAATGATTCCTTATTTTCACCTATCAGTCAGTTAAACTATAGTTTTTATAATAATAAAGAAAGTGTAATAGAAAATTTGAAAATTCAGGAAGATGTCCAATGTATTGTAGGATTAGATATCCCTTTTGGAATGGCCCAAAAACCTGGGTTAAAGGATTATGCAGACGGAATTGATACCTTAGATTTTTTAAGTAAATTGTAAATTCTTTTACCCTTTGCCTCCTAATTAATTGTTAAAGATAATACTGACTAATTTACATTTTGTCAGGGCATCGTTACTTTGTATTTTAAGGCATGAAAATTGTTTATTGTAAATTTTATTACCGATTAAAATTTGATTAATTATGAAATTAAAACAGGTTTTCTTAACAGTTGCTATCAGTGCGGTTACTGCTTTTGGGGTAATGTTGACTTACAACAAATATTTACAATATTCCAAAACCTACGGAGGTCAAGAAGCGGGGGTGATTCCTGCTAATTACAAATTTGCTAAACTTGCCGAAAATACTTCTATTAATCCTCCGGGTGCTATCGATTTTACTCAATCGGCTGCAGCTGCTTTGCCAACAGTAGTTCATATTAAGACTAAAACTAATGCAAAGCAAATAAATAATAACCTACCCAGAAATCAGCGCCCAAAAAATCCATTTAGTGACTTATTTGGTGATGATATTATGGAACAATTTTTTGGTAATCAAAGAGGCTATGTTCCCGAACAAAAGGCATCAGGTTCTGGAGTAATTATTAGCGCGGATGGTTATATTGTTACCAATAACCATGTTGTAGAAAATGCAGATGAACTAGACGTTACTTTAAGTAATAAAAAATCATACAAAGCCAAAGTAATTGGTACAGATGCTGCTTATGACCTAGCGGTTATCAAAATAGAAGAAGCCGGTTTGCCATTTTTAATTTATGGTAATTCTGATGAAGTAAAAATTGGTCAATGGGTATTGGCTTTAGGCTATCCCTTAAATTTAGAAACTACCGTTACCGCAGGTATCGTAAGTGCAAAAGCAAGAAGTCTTGGATTAAATAAAGGTACTAAGACGAACTCTCCGGTTGAGTCGTTTATACAAACAGATGCAGCCGTAAATCAGGGAAATAGTGGTGGAGCACTCATTAATACCAATGGAATGTTAATTGGCATTAATTCAGCTATAGCTTCTCCTACAGGTTATTATTCAGGCTATTCTTATGCAATCCCAGTTAATATTGTAAAAAAAGTAGTGGATGATCTAATCAAATATGGTAATGTGCAGAGAGGTTATTTGGGAGTGGCTACAGTAAATACCAATGATATTTCTGCAGAGGCAAAGACAAGAATGAATTTAAATTTTAAAGGTGACGGATTAGTAATCACTGAAGTATCTGCCAACAGTGGTGCAGCAGATGCAGGATTGAAAAAGGGAGATATTATTAAATCAGTCAACGGTGTTGCTGTAATACTTCCTTCTGAGCTACAGGAATTAGTAACTCGATACAAACCTAGCGATAAAGTAACCGTGGTGTTTTCTAGAAACGGCATAGATAAAACTATCGTTGCTACATTAAAAAACAAAGCAGGGAATTTTGATTTAGTAAAGAGTGATAATTCGGCCATGTCAAAATTGGGTGCAGAATTCATCACTTTAGCTCCCAAAAAAGCAAAAGAATACGGAATACCAGGTGGAGTGATAGTTAAAAAAATTGCAGATGGAACCTTAAGTGATCAGACAAGAATGAGAGATGGCTTTATCATTGTAAAAGTGGATGATACTGAAATTAAAACGATAGAGGATTTAACCAAAGCATTAAATAATGTTAAGACTATAACGATCAGTGGTTTTTATCCAGGATATGATGGATTATATGATTATCCGATCACTTTGGATTAAAAATTGACTTCTTTCAAAGAGGCGCGTTGATTTCAACGCGCCTTTTTAAATAGCAGAATTATTCAAAATTGAGTAACCCTATTTTTCAAAAACTCTATACTCCCAGGGATTCAATTCAAATGATTTTATTTCTGAAAAATTATAATCCCCTTGAGTAAATACATTATTAAATATCCCTCCCAAGTTTTCATCCATTATTGTAAAATTAACCAATTGGCTACTTAAATTTAATAATACTAAAACTTCATGTGCTCCATTTTTTCTTAAATAGCTTAATACCCTATTTTCTACATTGGTTTGTAAAACAAAGGTTACTGATGCTGAATCACCCGCCCTAAGCGCTGGATTATTTTTTTTAAGCCCAAGTAAGATTTTATAAAAATGATGCAATTCGAATTTATCCGACCAATCAATGGCATCTTTCTCAAAAAATTGTAACCTTTTCAAATTAGGTAACTCCTGACCACTATATATTAGCGGTATTCCTTCCCAAGTAATACTATGTACTGCAAAGGCTTTTGCAGCATTACCATATTTTTCGTATTCAGTTCCATTCCAACTATTTTCATCATGATTAGAGGTAAACCATAATTTTAAATTATCCTTTTTTCCAATTTGGTTATAACGATTTAATATTCCATCTAAAACATTTTTAAGCTGATGGTTCTTATAAAAATCTTCTGTATGGTGCATCCAAGTCCAAGTATAACAAGCATCAAAAGCGTTATAATAATCCGGATTTTCCAATGGATCACTTTCAGCTAACCAAAATAAGGTTTTTGTTTTTTCAATTTCTGTTCTTGCTTCCATCCAAAAATCGAGTCTAACCCAAAACGCTAAATCACAACGAAATCCATCGATATCACATTCAGAAATCCAATATTTCATTGAATCAATCATTGCTAACCTTAAATTAGGGTTATCATAATCCAATTCAATAATATCATCCATACCACTAGCAATTTTAAAATCTCCAGTTGCACTATCTTTTTTATAATATTCAGGATGAGTAATAGTCCAAACATGATCCCAACCAGTATGATTGGCCACCCAATCGATAATAATTTTAAATCCTAATTCATGAGCAATTTTTACGATAGATTTAAAGTCATCCAAATTTCCAAATTCGGGGTTAATAGAGGTATAATCGCTACAGGCATATGGACTACCCATTGTCCCTTTTTTGAGTTTTTGAGCAATTGGAGTAATAGGCATGAACCACAAAGTGGAGACACCCATGTCTTTTAATCGAGGTAATTCCCTTTCAAAAGCCTTAAAAGTACCTTCTTGGCTATATTGTCGAATATTCACCTCATATACATCGGTAGTATTGATCCAATCTGCTTTTTTAAATATCATTGTAGAAAAAGATTGATTTAATGAGGACTTAAAATTAATTACCAATGAAAAGGAATACACTACTTTAATCTACCAATGAATCTAGTTGAAAGGGTAGATTAACGCTCAAAAGTAAGATGAATTTCGATAAATCATCTATTCAAAATTAACTCACAACATTGTACCTTTGAGCATATTATTGCAATTATTATGAAACAATTCAATGTTCCAGCAATTTATAGAAGTACTTTAATAGCGGCTGTTAAAAATAGTCGTAAAATAAAGGACAAAATGAAGAAGGACTTTAGTCCTACCCTGCTTGATTTTGGCGACATTCAGCTGTATCTTTCGCGTCATTTTGGTTTATGTTATGGAGTCGAAAATGCTATAGATATTGCTTTTAGAACTATTGAAGAGAATCCTGGGAAAAGAATTTTCTTATTGAGTGAAATGATTCATAATCCTCAAGTAAATGAAGATTTAAAACAAAGAGGTATTCAGTTTATTCAAGATACAAATGGAAAGGAAATCATCCCCTTCGATACAATTACAAGTGATGATGTAGTTATTATACCTGCTTTTGGAACAACTTTAGCTATTGAGAAGAGACTAAAAGATATTGGCATAAAAACTGAGCAATACAATACCACCTGTCCTTTTGTAGAAAAGGTATGGAATAGAAGCGAACAGATTGCGCAAAAAAAATACAGTGTAATAATTCATGGCAAACCCACTCATGAAGAAACAAGAGCTACCTTTTCTCATGCTGCTTTTAATGCGCCTACCATTGTGGTGAACGATATGAAAGAAACCATTTTATTAGGTAAATACATCACAGGAGAAAAAAATATCGAAGATTTTTACACCGATTTTTCAGGTAGGTATTCTAACGGCTTTGATATTCAAAAGGATCTACAAAGATTTGGAGTAGTTAACCAAACTACCATGCTAGCTAGTGATACTCAAGCTATAGCTGACTATCTAAAAGAATTAATGATAAATCATTATCAACTAACTGAAGATACAGTCAGTGAAAAATTTGCTGAAACTAGAGATACCCTCTGTTATGCTACTAATGATAACCAATCAGCTGTTTACGGATTATTAAAGCAGCCAGCGGATCTAGCGATTGTAGTAGGAGGCTATAATAGTAGTAACACATCACATTTAGTAGAATTGTGCGAAGAAAAATTACCTACTTATTTTATTGATGGAGAACAGAGAATTCAATCTCAATCATCAATAGAGCATTTTAATTTCCATAAAAAAGAAAGTACAGTTTCTACCAACTTTCTACCCAATAAAAAGCCTTTGAGCATATTATTGACTAGTGGAGCTAGTTGTCCAGATACAATGGTAGAAAATGTAATCAAAAAACTTGTCTCCTTCTATACAAGCAGTAAAACTATAGAAGATCTTACCAAAGAATTTGAGAATGATTAGTGTAAAAGTTTATTAAACTAAACGAAGTGCAAATGCTAATTGTTCCTCCATACTAAGGTGAGAATTATCCAAAACAATTGCATCTTCTGCTTTTCTCAAAGGACTAATTTCTCTAGTAGAATCGAGGTGATCCCTAGTCTCTAAATTTTTCTTTACTTCTTCCCTGGTGATTTGAGGGTTTTTAGGTCTTAATTCCTTTAGTCTTCTTTCTACTCTAATATCACTATCAGCCGTCATAAAAAGCTTTATTTCTGCAGTGGGAAAAACAGTAGTTCCGATATCTCTCCCATCCATAACAATACCTTTGTTAACCCCCATCTTTTGTTGTTGAGCTACGGCAAAGGTCCTTACTGCTTCAATAGCAGCAATAGCACTTACTTTTTCAGCAACGGAAAGATCTCTAATCAAAGTTTCTATATTTTCATCATTGAGATAAATATCAGCGTGCTTAGCATCAGGATTAAAACGAAAATCGATATTGATATTTTTTAAAGCTGCTGATACTTCTACGGTATTGGATAAATCAATACTGTTTCGTAAAAAAAACAAAGTAATTGCACGATACATAGCGCCACTGTCAATATAAACATAGCCTAACTTATTGGCCAATTGTTTTGCTAGTGTACTCTTTCCACAGGCTGACCAGCCATCGATAGTAATAATTTTTTTATTCATTTATGCAAAAGTCAAGTAAAAAATTCCAATCAACAAAAATATATTAAAGGTTTGAATAGTATACTAAATTTATAAAAAAAGCCATCCCAAATAGGATGGCTAAATATACTTATTGTAAAGATTAGGCTTTTGATGGAGCTTCTTCTTTTTTCTCTTCAACTTTTAGCGTAAATAAGATTTTCTCCCCTTTTTCATCTAAGTCTGCTATCAACGTATCACCTGCTTTTACCATCATATTTAAAATTTCTTCTGCTAAAGGATCTTCTAAATATTTTTGTATAGCTCTGTGTAATGGCCTAGCTCCAAATTGAGAATCATATCCCTTATCTGCAATGAAATCTTTAGCTTTTGAACTGAGTTCCATTGTAAAGCCTAGATTAACTAATCTTTTCATCACACCTTTCATTAAGATGTCTATAATTTCAAATATATTTTCGCGGGTAAGTGAATTGAAAATTACCACATCATCGATTCTATTCAAAAATTCTGGACTAAAAGTGCGCTTTAATGCTTTTTCTATGACTGCCTTATTATTTTCTTCAGCATTTTGAATCCTAGAGGCTGTAGCAAAACCTACCCCCTCACCAAAATCTTTTAGCTGTCTTGCTCCAATATTGGAAGTCATAATAATAACAGTATTCTTGAAATCAATTTTTCTTCCCATACCGTCTGTCAGTAAACCATCATCTAAAACCTGTAAAAGTATATTGTAAATATCTGGATGGGCTTTTTCAATCTCATCAAGCAATATTACGCTATATGGTTTACGACGAACACGCTCAGTAAGCTGTCCACCTTCTTCATAACCAACATATCCTGGAGGAGCACCAATTAAACGACTAACAGTGAATTTTTCCATGTATTCACTCATATCAATTCGGATCAGTGAATCATCATTATCAAACATATAACGAGCTAGCGAACGAGCCAACTCAGTTTTACCTACTCCTGTAGGGCCAAGGAATATAAAAGTACCAATTGGTTTCTTAGGATCTTTTAGACCGACTCTATTTCTTTGAATCGCTTTCACCACCTTTAAAATTCCATCTTCCTGACCTACCACTACATTTTTAAGATCTTCTCCCATACGACGAAGCTTATCAGTTTCAGCCTGAACCATTCGTTTTACTGGAATTCCAGTCATCATACTAATTACTTCTGCAATATCTTCCTCATCAATAGGGAAACGCTTATGTTTACTTTCTTCTTCCCAATCGTTTTTAGCTTTTTCAAGTTCCTCTTGCAATCTTTTTTCAGAATCTCTTAAAGAAGCCGCTTCTTCAAAACGCTGACTTTTTACTACCTTATTTTTTTCTAATTTAATGTCCTCAATTTTCTTTTCTAAATCAATTACATTTTCTGGAACATTAATGTTTTTGATATGCTTGCGTGCACCTACTTCATCTAATACATCAATCGCCTTGTCTGGTAATAAACGATCAGTCATGTATCTTTCGCTCAATTTTACACAGGCATCGATGGAAGAATCGCTATAAGTAACATTATGATAATCCTCGTATTTACTTTTGATATTTGTAAGAATCTGAATGGTTTCTTCCACTGATGGTTGTTCTACAATCACCTTCTGAAAACGCCTATCTAATGCACCATCTTTTTCAATATGCATACGGTATTCATCCAGGGTAGATGCACCAATACATTGTAATTCACCTCTAGCAAGTGCAGGTTTAAAAATATTACTTGCATCCAATGATCCGCTAGCTCCCCCTGCTCCTACAATTGTATGAATTTCATCTATGAACAAAATAACATCTCTATTTTTTTCAAGCTCATTCATGATCGCTTTCATCCTTTCTTCAAATTGACCACGATATTTGGTACCTGCCACTAATGCAGCAAGATCCAGCGATACCACTCTTTTATCGAATAATACCCTACTCACTTTTCGTTGAACAATTCTAAGCGCTAAGCCTTCCACAATGGCTGTTTTACCCACTCCAGGTTCTCCAATCAAAATAGGATTATTCTTTTTTCTTCTAGAAAGAATTTGGGAAACCCGCTCAATTTCATTTTCTCTTCCTACAATAGGATCTAGGGTTCCATTTTCTGCCAATCGAGTGATGTCTCTACCGAAATTATCTAAAACAGGTGTTTTTGTTTTTGGCTGTGCACCTGCACCACTTCGTTGCGATTTTTGTTGTTGACTAAATTGTTTCCTTTCTTCATCAAACTCTTCTTCTGATTCGTCAGAAAATTCAGCAGCTGGTGGTGTAGAAGAAACAAATCCTAATTCATTTTTAAAAATATCATAATCGACATCAAATTGATTCAAAATTTGAGTGGCTATATTTTCTTTATTTTTTAAAATTGATAACATCAAATGCTCACTCTCCACCATCACACTCTTATAAGCTTTTGCTTCAAGAACAGTAATTCTAATCACTTTTTCTGCCTGCTTAGTTAATGGAAGTGAATTAATATTAGCAATATTTTTACCCGTCTTATCCTTAACAGCCACCTCAATTTCTTTCCTTAATTCATACAAATCAACATTCAATGATTTTAAAATCTTAATGGCCGTATTTTCACCATCACGTATCAATCCTAACACTAAATGCTCAGTGCCTATAAAATCATTTCCTAATCGCAAAGCTTCCTCTCTGCTGTAAGAAATAATTTCCTTTACCTGTGCTGAAAAATTATTGTCCATTTATAGTGAATTTTTATTTTAATAATAACGAATAATTAAGTGAATTGTTTGGAAATAATCATTCTATCGTCTTGAGAAAAATACCTTCTCTGAAATTAATTACTAGGTCAATACAATTGAATCAGTAACTTTTAAATATCAATCAAAATCTTTCATTAAAACGAATAAAAGCTAAAATTTCCTTTACTTTACAAAATACCAAAAACAAATATTATAACAAAATAATTTATAATTTAAGAAAATGGAAAAACTGATAGCCATTTTCTTAAATTTCATCTAAGTTCGTATAAATGATTGTCAAAATAGATACCAAAGAGAAATTCAACGTAATTACCCCTCAAGTTACTCAACTTTCTGCTAATATGACAGTAGAAATCTCCAATTTGTTGCTTCCCTACCTGCAAAAAGACATACCTCATATTATATTAAAATTGACTGCTATTTTGGACCTAGAGGAAGAAGTGGCAAACTTACTGGTAGAGGTACAACAACAATTTTATGAAAACAATTGCTCCTTTGTAATTTGTGATTTGCAAACCAGCGTATCAAAGAAACTAGATGAACTAGAAATACTAGAATTATTGAATGCAACTCCAACAGAAAGTGAAGCATGGGACATTGTTCAAATGGAGGAGATTGAAAGAGAATTGCTAGGAGGAGAATAGTATTATTTAAAAACAAATGCAGCTTAATAGTTAATAACAAAGTCTATAACAATTAAATAAATCATTTTAATATAATTCATACCAAATTTTGTTATCACTTACCATTTTAGGGAATAATTCTGCTATACCAGCATTTGGAAGAAATCCTACTGCACAAGTACTTCAATTACAAGATGACTATTTTTTAATTGATTGTGGAGAGGGTACTCAATCACAGCTATCCAAATTCAAAATACGTCGAAGTAAAATCAATCATATTTTCATCTCGCATTTACATGGCGATCATTATTTTGGATTAATTGGGCTTTTAACGAGTATGAGTTTATTAAGTAGAACACAAGACTTACATATCTATGGTCCTGCCCAACTTGAGCAAATAATAAAAATTCAGTTAGAAGTTGCCGATACTAAGCTCTCCTATTCTCTTTATTTTCATGCTATTCATTCATCTGGTATTTTATTGGATGAAAATAAATTTACCGTGACAGTTTTCTCGGTAAACCACCGTATTGAGTGTTGGGGTTTTTTGTTTAGACAAAAAAAGAAGCCAAGAAGTATTGATGCTGTTAAAATCAAAGATTTTGATATTCCAGCCTCCTTTTATCCTAGACTTCAAAATGGAGAAAATTATACTAATCAGGATGGAACCGTGATAGCCAATGAATTAGTAACAACTGCCAATATTCCTTGTAAAAGTTATGCTTATTGCGCAGATACTATTTACGATGAGGGGTTGATTGATGTTGTAAGAGAAGTAGATATGTTGTATCATGAATCTACCTACTTAAATGCAGCAGCTGACAAAGCAGCAGCTAGATTTCATTCTACGACTAGTCAGGCTGCGAATATCGCTTTAAAAGCAAAGGTCAAAAGACTCATCATCGGACATTTCTCATCTAAATATGAACATTTAGATGAATTTTTAACTGAAACGACCGAAATATTTAAGCATACAGAAGTTTCAAAAGAAGGAACCTGCTATTTTATCCTATAGTTTTTAAATACTCTTTTACCTTTTGATGAATGGGAGCACTTAAAGGTGTGACCGGTAAACGAAGAACATTTTGAATGATTCCTAACTCATATAAAAATGCCTTTACTCCAGCAGGATTATTTTCTGCAAACAATAAATTATACGCTTCCACTAAGGGATCATTTAATTTTTTGGCTAAAGTAAAATCATGATTTAATCCAGCTTTTACCATTGCTGAAAATTGTTTAGGAAAACAGTTCGCAGCAACACTAATTACCCCGTCAATTCCACAAGCTAATTCAGGTAAAACAAGGTCATCATCCCCACTAGCCACTAAAAAGTCAGCGGGTCTATCTTTTAAAATTTGAATACACTGGCTGATGTTATTTCCTGCCTCTTTTATACCTGATATATTGGCAACTTCATGAGCCAATTTAAGCGTTGTTGATGCCTCAATATTACGACCAGATCTACCAGGAACATTATATAGGATGACTGGCTTGGGAGAAGCCTCCGCTATTAATTTATAATGCTGAAAAATGCCTTCCTGAGACGGCTTATTGTAATAGGGACAGGTACTTAAAACAGCTACTGCCTTGTCTAATGGATAATTTTGTACATCATTAACTACTGCTTTCGTATTATTTCCCCCTATTCCAATGACTACTGGTATTCTTCCATTAATTCTTTCAAAAGTATACTGAATTATATCTAGTCTCTCTTGCTTATCTAAGGTTGGAGTTTCTCCAGTTGTTCCTAAACTAACTACATAATCAACGCCATTATCAATGATAAAATCAATCAATTTACCCAAAGCATCAAAATCGACAGATTCATTGGCTTTGAATGGTGTTATAATTGCTACACCAGTCCCTCTAAGTTGCTCACGTAGATTCATCATAAAAATTTCGGTGAAGTTATTAATATACCTTGAAATTTGAAAACAAAAATAACCCCCACTTTCCCCATTTTCATAGTTTTAACTAACATTGAATTAATTAAAATTGCTAACTCATTTAAATTAGGATACATTTGATATGTTATTTATTTTTAATTTATACTAAAGTCTTTTTATTACCCTTTGAGTTTTCAACTAAATAAAAGAGAATAATGCTGCAAGAAGAATTTAAAAAAGTAGAAGAATTAGCTCTTCACATCAAAGCTTATATTCAAACAGAGATAGAACTTATAAAATTACTTTTTGCCGAAAAATTGTCTAAAATTTTATCAAATTTTTTAGCCATCATGGTACTGATATGGCTATTATTGATAGGTATTTTATTTGCTTCTCTTTCGCTAGCTTTTTTAATAGGCGAAAGATTAGGCAAAATGTCTACTGGTTTTATCATAGTTTCCTTGATTTATTTACTCCTTGCAGTCGTAATTTGGTATCTAAGGGAAAGAATAATAAGAATACCTATTCTAAATGGAATTCTTAGCCAACTTTTCGATAGCCAAAAAAAATCCAAAGAAAATTAATTGTATAGCTTTCTTTTTAGGCAGTAAAAATCAAAATTTAAAAAGGCAGATTTTTTAGATTCAAAACCTTAGAATTTGAAAGGTATTGGGTATTAGGACTATAAATGAAAAGGCAGGTTCCATTTTTTATTTTATCAATAATTGCACGATGCAAAGCTGGAGGAACTGCTGGACAACCCCAACTTCTACCAATATATCCTTGTGTCTTTACAAGACGCTCATCAACATAAGGTGCTCCATGAAGTACAATCGCTCTCTTATTGGCATTATCATTGAACCCGCTTTCTATTCCTTGTAATTTCAAAGAATAGCCATTTCCTCCAATGTAGGTATCCAATGTTTCATAAAACCCTAGACTGCTTTTATTACTAGCAATTGAATTTGAAAATTGATGGGCAAATTCTTTTCCAGACTTTGCCCCATGAGATACATAAGTTTTATATAAAACTTGAACCTTTTGAAGATCAATAATGTATAATCTTTTCTCAGAAGAGGGTTTGCTATAATCAACAATTGATAAAATGCTAGTATTAGTAAGCAATCCCATTCTATACATATAATTAAATCCTCTTAACGCGTAATCAAATACCTGACGATTTAAACCCATTCTCTGAAGTTGAAGACTGTCGTAAAGGTTATTTGAAAAAACTATACTATTTATGGGTGGAAGTCTTTTGACTTTTTTACTATTATTAGCTATAGCTAATGGGTTATCTATATTTAAATCAATAGCTATTGTTTTAAATTTTGCAAAAACAAATGAAAACTGCAACAATAGAATAACCAACAACAGAATCAATAAATTACTTTTTTTGATAAGGACATTTCTCATAAGATGTATGTTTTACCCATTAACTTAACTAACGCTTGCATCCTAACTATTGTTTTAAAAAGTATTGTTAAAAGACTAAGAAATTAGCGCTTCATATAAAACCTCGACTGTGTGAAGCGCTTTTTTTCCTGTACCATCTTTTATTTGGTGACGACAACTGGTTCCAGGAGCTGCAATAATAACTTGATCTGATTGATTTCTAACCGTAGGTAATAATACGAGTTCAGCTATTTTCATTGAAAGATCATAATGTTCCTTCTCATAACCGAATGAACCAGCCATTCCACAACATCCAGAAGGAATAATTTCCACTTTATAATTTGTTGGAAAAGACATCATTTTAACGGATGGAGAAACAGAAGAAATTGCTTTTTGTTGACAATGACCGTGCAATTGGATTAGTTTCTCCTCATTAGTAAACAGGGACGATTGAATAGCGCCTTTTTCCATTTCGGAGGCGATAAATTCATCAATAAGAAAAACATTTTTTGCTAATTCTTTAGAAGCCTCTAAAAGATGATCATCCGCAAGGTCTATATACTCATCTCTAAAAGTAAGTATAGCAGAAGGTTCTATTCCAATCAAAGGACTTTCGGCACTTATAATCTTGCTAAAAATAGAAATATTTTTGTTGGCTATTTTCTTTGCCTTTCTTAAAAGCCCTTTGGATAACCAGGCTCTCCCACTCTCTTCATGCTTCGGTATAATTACCTCATACCCTAGTTTTTCTAATAACAAAATGGCTTTGATACCAATAGCCGTATCATTGAAATTAGTAAACTCATCGCAAAACAAATACACTCTTTTAGCTGATTGATTAATTGAAGAATGCTTTCTTTTATTATACCATTTTAGCAAAGTAGTGGTATACAATGTTGGCATGGATCTTTTTATACCAAAACCCACTAATTGCTTAATCAGCTTACTAATGATGGAATTAGTCATCATAAAATTAAAGATGCCAGGTACTAAGGCACCTAATTTAGCTGAAGCAGAAAAATTTGCAATTAATTTAGAACGGAAAGGAACACCATTCGCATCATAATACTGTTGTAAAAATTCTGCTTTAAGTTTAGCCACATCCACATTAGATGGACATTCTGATTTACAACCTTTACAACTCAAACAAAGATCCATCACTTCATAAATTTCTTTATGATCAAAGCGATTCATTTTATCAGAATTGGTAAGAAACTCTCGTAAAATATTTGCTCTAGCACGAGTAGAATCTTTCTCGTCTTTTGTAGCCATAAAAGAAGGACACATGGTACCGCCAGACAAATGAGTTTTACGGCAATCACCCGATCCATTGCACTGTTCAGCATGTTGTAAAACATCCTGATTTTGATACCGAAATACTGTATTAAACACTGGCGTCTTTTGGCCTGGAGTATAACGAAGCATTGTATTCATGGACGGCGTATCCACAATTTTATTAGGATTAAATATATTATTTGGATCCCAAGTATATTTAATCGTTCGAAGCAGTTCGTAATTTTTAGCCCCCACCATTTGTTGTATAAATTCACCACGCAATCTTCCATCTCCGTGTTCCCCACTTAGTGAACCATTATATTTTTTTACAAGCGTTGCAATTTCTTCAGCAATAGTTCTAAATAATTGATTACCTTCTGCTGTCTTAAGATTGATAATAGGTCTTAAATGAATTTCACCAGATCCTGCGTGGGCATAATGAACAGCATGTAAATCATATTTTGTAAGTAAGTCATTAAATTCAGCAATATAGGCAGGAAGATCTTCTACAGCTACAGCAGTATCCTCAATTACTGGAACCGCTTTTTCATCTCCAGGTAAATTACCTAATAAACCGAGACCAGCTTTGCGAAGTGTCCATATTTTTTTAGTATCCTCTCCAAATAATAATGGAAAATGATATCCTAAACCAGCAGAACGCATCTCTTCTTCTATCTGAGCAGCAATAGTACTAATTTCTTCGCGGGTAGACCTTGCCAACTCGACTACTAATATAGCTCCAGGATCCCCTTTCACAAAGAATCGATTTTTACTTTGCTCTAAATTACCTTTTGTGCATTCTAAAATATAATGATCGATCAATTCACTAGCACTAGGTTTATATTTTAAAGCAATCAAATTAGCCAATAATGACTCATTAATGGTATTAAAATGGACACAAAGTAATCCTGTTTCTTTTGGAGGTAAGGGGTTTATATGTAATTTAATTTCTGTAATAAATGCTAGTGTTCCTTCAGAACCTGCTATTAATTTGCAAAAATTGAAATCTTCTACACCAGCTGTAAAAGGTGAAGAATCGAGTAAAATATCTACTGCATAGCCTGTATTTCTTCTTTCTACAGACTTTTTAGGAAACTCCTTTCTAATTTCTTGTTGATTATCATAGTTACCCAACATTGAACGAATAGAACGATACAAATTAGCTTCTAAATCTGTTCCTTCACATTTTAAGTGAAATTCATCCAAGGAAAGTGCTTTAAAAACAACTTCTTTGCCATCACTTAATAATGCTTTTACTTCCAACAAATGCTCCCTAACACTTCTGTACACAACAGAATTTGAGCCACAAGAATTATTCCCTACCATTCCACCAATCATAGCCCGATTAGCAGTGGAAGTTTCTGGTCCAAAAAATAGACCATGGGGTTTCAAAAACATATTTAACTCATCCCGAATTACACCAGGTTGAACGCTTACCCAATTTTCATTCGCATTTAATGCTAGTATTTTAGTAAAATTTTTAGAAACATCAACCACTATGCCATTTCCTACTACTTGTCCAGCAAGTGAGGTACCAGCAGTACGAGGTATTAATGAAGTACTATTTTTAGTAGCAAATTGAATAAGTATTTTTAAATCATTAATTGATTGAGGAATAGCTACTGCTAAAGGCATTTCACGATATGCAGAAGCATCTGTCGCGTAAAGTACCCTCATTTTGGTATCAAAAAACAACTCACCCTCCATTTTAGCAGCGAGTTCTTTCAATAGATTAGTAGAGATCAAATTGTTCATATTGGAATAAAGAACAAATTTAATTCATTTTTAAGATAGTTAAGACATTAGAAAATTAACCTATAGGTTCTAAATTTTTGAAGAATTCGAGTAATTTAAGGGTAAACGAAAGAAAAAGAAAAATAGAATGGATTGAATTTGCTTACTTATTAAAATAGGAAAGGTATTTAAAGATATATTTAAATAGTCTTTCCCTCTTTCAAAAGTTCCTTTTTAATTCCAGTAATGATATCATTTTTTTTAATAATGTTATCATTACGTTTCAATGCTTTTAGTGAACAGTAACGAATCACATTAATGATGGAACCTCCAGCAATTTCATATTTATCTGCAATTTCTTCTAAATGAACATTTTTATCCAAAATTGACTTATTAGAAAAAGCATTTTTCCATATAATTTCTCTTTGTTTTGCATCCGGAATAGTAAAATAAACCATGTTTTGAAAACGTCTAGAAAAAGCATCATCCATATTGGCTTTTAAATTAGTTGCTAAAACTATAATACCAGGAAAATCTTCAATTTTCTGTAATAAATAAGAAACTTCCTGGTTAGCAAAGCGATCATTAGAACTAGAAGTCTGAGTTCTTTTTCCAAAAAGGGAATCCGCCTCATCGAAAAATAAAATCCAATTTTTATTCATTGCCTGATCGAAAACTTTTCCCAAATTCTTTTCAGTCTCACCTATATATTTAGAAACAATCATAGACAAATCAATTCGATAGACATCCATATTGGCATACTTTCCAAGTAAACAGGCAGTCAAAGTTTTACCAGTACCTGGGGGACCAAAAAACAAAGCACGATAACCAGGTTTTATTTTTTTATCCAATCCCCAATCATTCAATAAAACATTACCATGAGCCATCCAATCTTTAATTTCTTCTAATTCATCCAGTACTTCATCTGAAACAACTAAATCTGACCAGTCTAAATTGGTATTAATTAATTTGGCAGGAAAACTTGAATTATAATCAGGTTTATGATTATTGCCATGAGTGCAAATATTTAAATACTCAATTGATAAGTTAAGAATGCCAGTAAAGAAAGGTTCATTTGGTTCAGTATGTTCCAATGTAAGCATCCCTTTTTTAAAGAAAAAATGATCTGAATCCAAAATTTCTAAAACTCTAAAGCGATGTTCTAAAGAATTTCCAGACAAAATAAATACAGCCGTTTCACCAGTAGGTATAAAGCCATTATGAATTTTTCCTTTCACCCCACCGAACTCAGTAAATTCTCTGTTATAATCAGAATTTTTAGTAAAGAAAATATCTAATAGTTGAGGTTGTACGTGCTGAGCTAAGGACAAAATGAAAATAAGTCGTTCATCAAAATCCATAGCATTATTTAAAATAATTGAAGCATAAGGAGATTGATTAGTAGAAATATCAGGAGGTTGAATCTCATGAATAGATTGATAAGGAGAATCTTGATTCCAATACAATTGAAATCTACATTTAATAACTTTATGAAGCCATTCAAGTTCAGCTAAAATCGCTTTCGCGTTTAATTGTGATTTTTTTATATCCATTCTACGATAAGTGGTTTTAACATCCAGGGTAATTTAATCATACCGTAAGACCAAGGCAAAGTTTGTAAAATAACATCATAACCACGTTGATCAACTTTTAAATGCCATTCTTCATTTATTATTGATAAACGACCATCTCTATTTAGAAAAGAAGCTCTGAAACTTTCTTTAGACCCTGAACTTCCTTTCTTCCAACGCTGCATAGTTACTTCTATTAGCTCTTTAGCTAATTGTTTCTCAGCTGGCTTTAAATCAATATCCATTGAAACTGAAGATGAAACAGGCAAATTACATAAAATTTTATTTAGAACAAGTTCATGTTCACCATAGGTAGCTTCAGTAACTAATAATTGCAATAAGTGGACAGAGCGAAGAGCTGATTCCTCATCCTTAAATTTACCCTTTTCAGTCATACCTAACCTAGATAAAAAAGTAGTGATATAAGGATTAAAGAGAACTAAACCAGCATTATTAATATATATGGATTCATCTGATTCTTTATAATCTTCAACTGGAGTAGTCAATTCATCCTCCGCTAAAACTTTGGCATTTTCAATAGCTGTAAAATCAGAAACAACTTGATTAATTTTATCTAAAACAGGCTTATCTCTATTTATTATGTGATTAGCTGATAAATTTGAATAATCGGATGCATTCACTAATTCAAATAATAACTTTCTTAATTTATTAATAATAAAAAAATATTCAGACGAAAAACTAAGGTTGATGTCTTTAGTGAAAAATAAAAATTTTTCGAAAAAGTAAATGGCTCTAGATCTATTTTGATATAATAAAAATTGAATCAAACGACGTAGATAGATATCTAAACTAACCAATGATTTCAACTCAGACAGTAGGTAAGAATTAAAACGTACAAAAAAATTAGACAACTCATTTTTATCCTTATAATTGGATAAAGAAGATAGAAATAATGATAAAATTTGCTTTAGATATGTAGCATGTAAATTACCCATATTTTTAGAAACCAAATCAGATAAATATGATTGAGGTAAATCATCCAACAAATCTTCAGATTGAATAAATTGTAAAAGTTTTAATACATTAATATTATCAGTAGGAAGTGAAGAATTTAAAATAGTATTAATTGTGATTTTGAAATTACTAGTAGAAATAGGATACTGAACTATAGTTTCAATGTATTTAAAAATTTGAGTTTCAATCAATGGTTGTAAAAAAGTCTTTATAGCATTGTCCTTACTATCATATGTTTGATTGAAAAGTGAATAAACTGCTAGTTTACCTGATAAAGGATAAATTGGGTTTTCAATTGCTTCTCTTAGAGTTTTGGATTGTCTTGAAAATATAAAACCAATGATTTCTTTTAAATAAATGAGGAATTGATTATCTGTAATTGTTTTAAACTGAGGTTCTCTTTTCTTGTGTAGTAAAAAATAAATTAAAATATCTATAGAATTGTCTAAAATTAATTCGTCACTAATATTATCAACGCCTTTAGTTTGAAGAAATAATTTTTTAAAATCCAAATCAACTAAAGGAGAATTTATAAAGGTAGGATCAATAAATTGTAAGTCAAATTCAAGCAAATCATCTTGCAATTGAAGTAAAGCTGAGGATTTTGGGATTACAGAAAGAAACAAAGAATGAATCCTTCTTTCATCAATTGAATTTCC
Organism: Ferruginibacter sp.; assembly: GCA_030831945.1. GTDB lineage: Bacteria > Bacteroidota > Bacteroidia > Chitinophagales > Chitinophagaceae > Ferruginibacter. The sequence goes on along the minus strand of JAURKC010000004.1, from coordinate 91,459 downwards.
TTTAGTAAATAAATTGGCAACCAAATTAGTAGCAAAAGAGTCATTTTTATCATTAGACAAAAGCAGCAATATTTTTTTTGAATCAATTTTTTCAAGTTTAAAAATTAAAATTCTTAAAAATTCTTGTAAATAAGTACTTGATAAAAATGAAAAAGAGTCAAGTAATTTACCATTTAATAAAAAATAAGTGAACAATTGAAATAACTTATCTTCTTTACTTAAGCCATCTAATTGAACTTCATTACTTACCCATTCATTTAATTTTAAACTTAAGTTGAGGGAACTTTTATCACTCACAATGATTTCAGTTCGCTTGTTTTGAAAACTAATCTCATCATTCATTAATGGAATTAATTTCTCAGCAATTAATAAATCATTGGTAGATGTAGCAATGCCAGAAAAGGATTTAAACACTAACCATCTACTTTTATCAGAAAAAGAAGAAAACTTATATAAAAATTGATTAAACAATTCTTTATTATGACTATTGATATAGCGTAATAAAATAGTTACTAAAAAAGAATAATCAAATCGATTCAGTGATTCATATTTATTGGGCAATTTGTCATTATTCAATATAAAAATCAAAAGAGAAAAGCTTTCATTTGAAATCTTTTCAATTTCATTATTTACAGTTGAAAAGGGTTTAAACCCAAGTAATGTAGCAATAAATATATCATCATTTTCAAATAATGTTTGGTTATCTATATTAAGTTCAACAGCAGTAGTGGATGATATTAAATTTACTTTTTCTAAAGAAAACTGATTGTTAAAATCGTCCAAAATAACTTTTAACCAATTAGGAGAATCGATTGTAGCTATATGAAAACTTAAATATTGAATCAATTTATTTCTATCTAATAACAAATAATAGTTTAATAAATAAGAAAAGAAATTTCGTTGTTTATCTTGTACATATGATAAAAGATAGGATGGAAGTATTAAATTCTTGAAGAAATAATTTAATACAGAAGATATTTCATTTATTTTTCTCGTTTTGGATAATTTTTTATTACCAAAAATCACGTTAATAACAATTAATTCGAACCAGCTGTCAATAGTAATAGTGTTGTCATTAGCAAGCTCCTTCATGGATTCACTTAAAAATGAGTAGGTTTCTAATGAGCCGACAATTTCAATAAAATGTTCATTGGTTAAAAAAGAATTGTTTTCCAATGGATCGAACTGGTTGGCTGCTAAAAAGGTTATGAATTCTTTAATTTCAAATGAATGATATTTTTTTAATAATATGAAATTGAGTTGTATAAATTTATCAGTATCAAATACAGAAAAATTACCCTCTAAAAGAATTTTCCAAAAAGAATGAAGTAAAATAATACTTTTTGCCTCGTTGGAAGGTTGCTTAAAATTAGCTGGTAATGATTTTAATAAAGATTCTAATAAATCATAAACTTTCCAATCATTTTCATTTTTCCATAAATTTTCTAAAAAAACTTTAGTGACTTTTATAGAAAAAAATTGAATAAATCGATTTCTAAATAAAATTTGTGAGGAGGCAAAATGAAAAATTACCATTGCCTCTTTTGGATTTTTACGGAATAAATCCATCAATAGTTTATCTAATGATTTGGATAAAAAATCTTTACCCCACCAAGGTATAAAACCTCTTTTAATAACAAACTTTAAAAAATCAGCAATTCCGAAATCATTAGTCTCCACTTCATCTTCTAAATTATTCTTGGTTAATAAAGTGATGTCATTTTGATAACGTAAATTTTCTATTTGGTCTGAAATTTTTTGTAATACAGTCAAATTAAACTCTTTAACTTGAATTTGACGTTTTAAGTCCTGTTCATAAAGCAGATAGGCTTTAGAATAAGTTATATGCAATTGGGTAGATATCCTTTTTAAAAAGAGTTTTATCAATTCTGAAAACGAGATTGAATAGTTATTAGCAACTAAGAAAGACAGTATAGATTTTTTAAAATCATTGCTGATTAAAATTTGAGTATTTAATTTACTATTAATTAAAAATAAAATAAAAGATTTCTGGACTTCACTGATTTTGACATCCAGACTAGGAGGAGTTATTAAAACTATTAATTGATTAAATTGGGAAGCTGGTAATAGATTATATAACCTATTAATCATATGAGCATTTAATTTAACCGATTTCAGATATCGAATAAATAAGTCTGTATGATAATTTATTAAAGCATCTAAAATTGATATAATATCATTCTTAGAATAATTAAAAAATGAAATAGAAAAGGATCCCCTTTCGAGATAATAATGTAATACGGCTAATTGCTCTTTAATTGCTTCTTCACTATTTACTAATTTTTTATCTTTTTTATTAGTTGATGATTTCTGATTAATTTCTATACTATTTGTTTCTTGTGCCAAGTAAAAAATATCATCATACAAATCAGATAAAATACGATTTTCTTTAATAGATTTATTTTCTCTCAATCCTTTATATAATAAAGAAATTAAATCATTAAATTGAAGATTATACAAAGTAGATACATTATATAAGTTTTGCTTCAAAAACTCACGTCTATTAAATACCCCACCCCTATTGTAAATAATATAAGTTAAAATAACGTACCATAAAGAACGTTTAAAATCCTTTTCTTCTCCTTTTACAGTTTGCTTTACACGATTTAACTTTGTAACAGTAGTATGATATTGAAAAATATACTCAGCCTGAGAAGGTTCTAAAATTTGAATAATTTTTTTTACTACCGCTTCATGTAAAGTAAAGGCTAGTCGTTTTCTAACCGTTTCACTTCTTCCAATTTCATATAGTAATTTTCGAAATGCTGAGGGAGATTGATTAATAACTTGTAAAATAGAATCAGAAAAGTTAATCGAAGAAGATTCAGCCCACCAAGGAGCACGGCCATAAATTAAATAATACTTTACAAATGCCAATTGATTATCTGGCAAATTTTTGACAGTAAACAAATTATTGGACTGGGCAAGGTAGTTACCACCTTCATTAAAATATTTACTAAAAGTGTCTTTTAAAGCAGCGAGTAATTTATCCTTAAATATAGTATCAAGGTCTTCATATTTAATTACTCCTAAGTTTAAATCTAAATGATCAATTACAATAACAACCTCCTTTGGAATAATCGCATCGAAATAATTACTAATAGTGGGAATTGCTTGTAAATTAGCTATTGAACTAAATTTATTAAAAACTTCATGATTAGATTTATCCACATTGACCCTAACATCTAGGACCAATTTTTGTATAGAATTTGAAGCGGTAATCACATTATGATTTGTTCATTAAGGAGATTAAATCAAAACTTGTTTTTTGAAAATCTTTTCCATTGCTAACCTGAAGCATAGAAAGCCAATAAAAATATATATTTTCAAAATTTTTCATTTCATCTATGGTTAAATAGTTAATATTTAACTTCAAATGAATTGGGGTAAACTCAGAAATTATTTTATTAATAAATTTCTTGAAATTTTCATCTTGAAAACGAGCTGGCCATTGAGGTATAAAAAAGCTGAGTTGACTGTCAAAAAAGGCTTCTTCAATTTCATATCCATTTGAAAGACGAACTAATAAAACAATTTGTTCATTGATTAGTTTATAATCATTTTTTGAAAAATCCTTAAAAACAGATTCAATTTGAGCATAAATTGTAGTAATTATTTCTGGTGAAGCTTCCTCTAAACTAAGGCCTCTTAAATCAGAAATATCAAAATACTTGTTTAAGATGACTAATTTTTCTTTAACAGAAAGGTCATTAATCTGAATTAATTCATGAACATAACTTAATAAATTATTTCTGTCAGCAAAAGAAAGCCAGTTATTATTCTTTAATATGACCGTAGCGCCATTTTTTAATAAAAACTGAAATCCAAAAGAGTTACTTAATACATTAGGTAGTAACAAAATATTTTCTACAATATGAATCCCTTCAGACTGCAAACTAATATTTATAAAATATTGAACGGTTTTTTGAATTTTAATTTTAGCTTCTGACAGACTCTTTGATTTACCAACAACAACCCATTCTTTTTCTACAATTTGATTATATAAAATGAGATACCCCTCATTAGTAAAAACATTCGGCGTTATTTTAAAATTATCGTGATTACAAGCATCTCTAAAAATTAATTCATTCTGATGTTCAAATATCAATAATTCATTTTCGAAATCTAAATAGGTAGGATTATTCCTTGTATGAGATTGATTTCTAATAGTTATTACTTCATCTAAGAGTACTAATTTTCTTTCTACTTCAAAATCATTATCATCCGATGGCAAAGTATTATCTATTGAAATTTTAGTATCTTCTGAATTTGATAGAAACTTAAGCGTTGATAGATAAGGTGCATTATTAATAAAAAGAATTTTATATAATAAATGCATGAAATCAAATGTTTTGTTATCATTACTTTGATAATGAGTTCCTCTTGCTCTGTTAGCACTATACGATACTATGTTTTTTAAAAATTCAGATTTCCATAAAAGTACATCGTCATTTTTTTGAAGATTTTTTAATTGGTAGTAATGCTCAGCTAATTCTACAGGATAACTATTCAACGAATAATTAAATCTAGATAACATATGGTCTAAAAATGCATTCTTTCGATCTACATAATCACTATCAGACTCTACCAATCTAGTTAAGGTTTGCTGATATTGAACAATGGCAGTTTCATATTGTTTTTTCTTGAACAAGCCATTTTTATCAACAGGCAACATACTGATAAAACTTATCAAATCATTAATACCAGGTACATCCAAAATAGGTTGAGAGAAATAGGTATGGCTATGCTTTGCATCAATTTTATGAGAAAATAATTTATTTACAGAGGATAATTGACTCAAATAATTTCCCATTATTTGCTCAAATACAAGAAGATAGGCCTTTAATTGTTTTACAGCCGCTTTTCTATCATTCGATTCATTTCTACTAATCCCCTCATTTCCAATACCATAAATAATAGGAAAATGATGTTGGATAGAATGGTAATTTGAAATATTCCTGAATTGACCGGTAAACATATCCGAAAAGACTGAAGAATACCCTAAAAACTTATTTTCACTTTCATTAACAAACTTCTTGTAAATAGAAGCAAAAGTTTGCTTACGAACAATTACATCGACTCCTTCTTTATAAAGCTCAATACTAGTAAAATCAAGTAACGGTTTAATAGAACCAAATTCACCCTCTTTTAAAAAGAGCGGTTCTTCTGAGGTAGTTTTGTTTCCATCACTAATGGATAGGCTGATAACATTCACTACTCCTTTAACTTTACCCGCTAATCTAACGATATCAGCTGGGTCAATTTGTTTAGGAAGCTCACGCAGCGTTTCATCATTAATTACACCTTTTACTAAAGTAGGCCCGTTAAAAATATCTTGTATGTTAACATTTTTATCGAGCAATTCATTAGGTAAAAAATAGTCAACTGAAGGGTTAAGAAAATTATTAATAGCCCAAAAAATCTGAGCCAAAACCTCCTCTGGTGATTCAGTATTATCTACAGAAATTTTGGCAATAATTTTAATATTTTTAGGCTCAACAATTTTAAAATTATAGAAATCATTACCAATCATTCTATTTTCAAAAAGTACATTTTTTACTTTTTGAATAATTGCTTCTTTTTTTATTGTATTCTCCTGCTCATTTTCTATATCTAACAAAGTTTGCCAAGTACTTACAGTTAATTGCAAGCTCACATTATAAAACCCGCGAACAGATCTTGATCCAAATAAATCTTTAGGAGAACTTATCCATATATTTTGAACTTCTGTAACTTGATCAATTACAATTTTTCTATAATCATTGATTGAAACAGGATGGGTATTTAAAATTTTTGGAGCTAAGTGAAAGGACTGATCTTCATAATCAACATTACCTTTAGCATCAGATAGAATATCTGTTATTGTAAATCCAGTTCGAAAGGATAGATCGGTTAATGCGAAGCAGATTGCTTCTAGAATTGTAATCCCTGGATCGTGTAAGTTAAAATCTGTCCATTCAGCACCAGAATATTTCTGAACATATGCTAAGGCTTCATCCCTTAACTTTTCGAAGTTCATCGACACATCCGAGACATTCTTCTCTACAATATTAGATATATCGGGCACTACCATTTTTAACTAAAATTTACTTAATAAAAATATTCTTCTGGTAAGATCATTTCATCATCCCAAAGATTAGTTATACGGTAATAGATTTGAGTATCATCGCCATAATTACGAAAAGTTTTTATTTGCAGGTCGTAATTGTAGGTACCAAAGGATTTCCAACGAATACAAAGGTTATTCCAGAAAAAACCGTAACGAGCTCTGGTATACTTAATTTTACTTTTTGAATTACCAAAAGTTGCTAAAGCGGTTGCATGCAAAATGGCAAATCTACCCGATGTTTTTTTTCCTGTTCTAGCGATCAATTCAAAAGCATGGCAATTGTTAAGTCCTTTAATTACAGAATGCCATTTACCATCGGCAGGAACAAAGCCAGATCGGTAACTGCCCATTCTACCGTTCATTGTCACAAAGCCATCTACATCCAACCTCATCCCCTCTTCTCTCCTTTTTCCAATCCCTAAGCTACCATCCTCATCAAAGAAAAAAGATTTCTTATCCTGTTCTTCTTCTTCTAAACCAGGAATATTTGATCTAAGTTTAAAACTATAAGACCCCTTATCGTCTACTTCAATATGAAAAAATGGTTCAAGATCATCTACACTTTTAAAAAAAGTCATTAGTTTTTTCGAAATACCAGAAGAACTAAGAATTAACCCGCTATCATCATCTTTATTAAAACCATCATCTTGCTTATTAATTAAAGAGTCAATTAGGTAGGAAAAATGCTTTTCATTGGGAATAGAACCATTCTTAAAAAAATTTTTAAGGTGTTCCCTATCATATATTTTATTTTTCGAAAATGACATTCTTATAATTTCAGAGTTATAGTAAAATTAGGCAATTTGGATTGATTTATTACCACTTTATCAACATTAATTTGATTTACTTCTTCTGCAAGTATTAATTCTTTTCCTAATTTAAAGTTACTAATCCCTGCTTTAGAAGATGGTACAAAAACCTCTGATTGGAGTAATTGAATGAAATGTTCGGACATTGGAGCCAGAATAGCACCTGGTAAACTAGCTTTTATGATTTCTTCAGATTGAGTAGTAGAATCAGCTAAGACATTGACTAATTCATGGGTTACAGTGTCCATTTTCTTATAAAAATGCAAGAGTGAGACACCAGAAACATATTTTATATAAGGTCTTCTTTTAATAAAATTGATCAAATCATTCAGGTAAATAACTCTACTATCTTTAAAATTTGCTACATTACTATTACGTAACCAAGGTGAAATAAAGTTAATAATATCGTCATTTAAACGAGCAATGTTCGTATTTAGATTTTGATTGATTCTAGAATAGGCAAATAACACATTACATTTAACCTTAATAAATTCATAGATAGGATTAGTAACAACAAATTTTATTGAAGGGGGTAATATATTTTTGATAAAGGACGATATAACAGTAAGTTCTTCATAATCTACATAAGGCAATTTTTCTTCATCATAATTTGAAATTTCATTTAGAACAGGAACTACAGTAATTAATATATCCATGTCTTCTAATAACAAATCCGTTTGAAGACCATTCGCCATACACTGAACATAAATTAAAGAAGGAAAACGATTTAAAATCGCTTGAGTAAGGTCTCTAGTAGTTATGAATCGATTTTTTGTTCTTAGAAGTTCACTTACCCTAGTATTAAATTGTTCATAATTTTCTCCAATAACTCCTCCAAAAGATGAAAAAGGTTGAAAAACTGTATCTAACTCAGGTATAGGAAATTCACTTTGTTTGATTGTTCCAGCAGGTAGAGAAGATAAATCAAAAGGCACTCCATTATCAACCCTTTCTAACTCAATTGTATTGGTATACAAATGCAAAAGTTTCATATTGTAGTTTACATTACCATTGAATTGAGCAGATAACCAATATATTCCAGCAGGCAGAATAGTATTATTTGTAGTTATATCCGAAGGCAACTGAATAGTAACTATCCCTGATTTTAAAAAACCATCCGTAGTGTCATCTAAAATTTGAGTATCAGCCAAAGGATACCAATTATTATCAACTAAGTAGCTCCAAGTAACAATAGGCTTTTTGATGACAGTGTGAGTTGGATGTAAATCTGTCAATTCAAAGTATAAGGTCAACTCCTCTGACGGTGAAATATTTTCAATTCCAAAGTAGCTTTGTCTTTCAAATGAAAATTCAGGAATAATTTTAAAAACTGGAGATTTAGGATTTGGATAAAGTAGGTCATACCCAAAAGGATGAACATGAATAAAAAGTAAGTCTGATTCAAATTTTTCATCAATAATTCCTCTATTAAAAATTTCAGTGGAAGTTAAAGTATAACTAACATTTATGGATTTAATTAAAGGAGTAAAAGGCTCTTTGGGCATTGGTTTTTTAAATCCAAATTTTCTGCTATTATGAATAGAAGTATCAGAAAAGATTTTACCATATCTTTTATGACCAAATGGATCTATGGGGCCTAGTAATTGTAAACGTACAATCCCCTTCTGAGTATTTAAAAAGATATCCTCTGATTCTTTTTCTAAAGACATAGGATTTGAAAACTTCAATTTTCCAAAATCTATCTGATTAATTTTTGTTACAGGATTTAATATTCCTACTTTATCATTTTTTCGCAAGGATCCAAAAACTTTAAACTGCTGTTGCTCTTCTAATCCAGGCTTAAAATTATTAATATCCATTGAACTGATTCCTAGAGTAAAAGAATCGTTATCGACATCTTGACCATATTCTTTAAAATATTCTGCAAAACCATTTTCATTCGTAGGTAGATTAAACCAATCTATTTGGATTGAAAAATCAGTAGTAAATTTATTGAATACATTTTCATTCTGAATATCCAAATAAGCATTTTCTGAGGGCTGTGGTCCAAATGGTGTAAAAGGATTATCAGCATTAATTAAACCAAGGTTATTAGATAAAACCAATTTGCTATTTCCAGAAACTGTCATATTAAATCCAATTCTGTCAATAACTAAACCTTTTAAAAAGGAATAGGAATTGTGAAATGAATTAGGATTTACTTCAAAATGAACTAATGGAATGGAAGATGGATAATCACCACCATGAATTTCAGTTTTATAAATTCCAATGGCTGGTTGATCTTCTTTTAATTGAAAATTATATGAAATAACCTTATCCTCAATATTATCTACATCAAATTTTACACTATAATAATCCAGCTCATACCATCCTTCTTCAACAGTAATGGAGATTTTAAAAGCAGATTTCAACAATTCAATTGGTAATACTTTTTCATTACTACCAATTTCTTTACTGTATGAATTAACATACTTTTTAAGCAAATTAAATGAGTACTCATCTAAATAAAAATCTAAAGAAAATATTCGCTTTCCTGCAGTTTGAAATAAAATTTCAGATCCTGCCATAAACCCAATTTTAGCATTCTCCATTTCACTTTCAACAGTTGACTCATAAAAAGGGTCTTGTCCAAAAATTGTAAATCCTTTTTTATTTATATCATCTTTCACTTGATTTTTTTTAATATCAAGTGAGTTTTGAAAAACAGTTTTTTCTTTGGTATTACTTACATCATCCTTAATCAGTGAACTTTGATGTTCGCTAACCAAAATATTATGTAAGTAGGCTATCGATGATTTATTAATTACACTATCCCTTACTGCTTTATAATGAATAGGATCATTTAAATCAGGTAATTGAGCTATAAAAACAGTATCTTTTTTTAGTAAAAAATTATCAATACTATTTCCTAAAGTAAGTGCCAAATGAACCGTATCAATTTTTTGAGGAGTAAGTGATTGACCTAGGATTTGTTGGTAATAAAAATCAATATGTCTTTTAGGAATTAAATTAATTTTTTCCTGTAAATGTGTATAGATATCAAGAAAAGATTTAACAACTCCCAAATGAGGTTCATAATACACCTCTTTGCCTTGAATAGCCTGTTTCAATAAATATTTACCATTGCTTAAATAGTAAGCATATTTGCCCTGAACATCTCCAAAAAACACACCTAATGTAGATACCGTACTTATTATTTTATCCTGAATAGCATCTTCGGGTTCAAAATCAAGATGAGTAATGGAAAAATTATCATTTAAAGGAACATCTAAAATAGGCCATTCATTAGTTGAAAAAACAACTCCTTCTATCTTTTGAACGTCCTCTCTCCAATTAAAAAGTTGATTATATAAGTAAAAAATATCGCTGTCTTGCCAACTTACATCAGATACAGTCGATAACGCATTGACTAGTTTTGAAATCTTTTCAAATGTAGCATGCATTTCAAGAATAAGCTGATATAAAAAAACAAAGGTTTTTTCTAATGCTTCTACTTTTTCAGCAACCGTATTATTTGCCCGAATAAAATCACTTAATTTGTCGAAGGTGAAATTGAAAGAATAAACATTGATATCTTCCAGTATTGACAGCAGTATATGAGGATTTGAACTAAAAAAATATTGCCAGTCCCCTTCCTTTTTGTTATTTAGATTATAATACTCTACAATGGAAGAAAATCTATAAATAAAACTGAGTAAATCACTTTCTGATTTCTCGTCAATTTTAGCATAGGTATATAATTGCTCAGGAAGTTTCCGAGTCAATTGGCTTAAACCACTTGCTACATCATAGTTATACCTTGGCCTTTTCATATATTTTAAACGCTTCTAACTAACTTACATTTAATTACAAATTGGTTCCCTCCATAATATAATAAGGAAAAACAATATTGGATCTTGTATTGGTAATGATAACAGTATAGATCAATCTTAAAGTAACAATTCCTTCATTTACGTTATGTTCTACCAATTCAACATTTTCAAAAAGAATTCTTGGTTCAAAATGTAAAAGTGCCACTCTTATGATCTCTCCAATCTGAGTAATTGAACCTTTATCAAAGTTTTCAAAACTCATTCTATATAAACTGCAACCGAAATCAGGCTGCATTAATCTTTCTCCTGGATGGGTATTTAAAATCAATCGAATACTAGACTCGATATCCTTTTCATTTTCTTCCATTCTTACCCCCAAGCTTAATTTATCAAAAACAGGAGGAAATGACCAACCCTTTCCTAAAAAGCTTTTTACATTTGTACTCATAATAGTCTTACAATAATAATATTCAATTTAACCGATTAAAACAGTTGGAAATCCGAAAGTAACAATTCCACTATGATCAGTCTGATCACCTAATCTTACTGCTTTTTTACCTTCAATTTTTACAGTTTCAGACCCCTGTTTAAGGGTATCTGGAGGTCCAACACAAAGCGCCATATCGCCCACCAATGCAGCAGGCATTCCTCCAATATTTGTTTTTTTAGCTCCTGGACCAAGTATTGGCCCTCCTACATGAGGAATAGGACCTGTAGTCTTGGTACATACATGTAAATCAAATACTCTAGCAGCAGGCATTCCCATAGTTAACTGATTTTACTTTTAATTAATATTTACCAAAGCACCCTTCACTACCGTTTGACCACCTGAACTAAATTCAGCCTGACTAGTACCTTTGGCAGTTAATCCTGCTTTTGCTGTTATGGCTACATTTAAACCTTCTATGGTAGCATCTTGTTTAGCAGTTAAGGTAAGTTTACTGGTTGCATCTAGAATTATACTTCCTTTTGCTGTTAATTTAATATCCTTATCACTAGTAAGCGCAATTCCAGTACTACTCATAATAAGGGTATTTTTATTCTGATCCTTAATGGAAATCTGCTTTTCTTTATCATCGAAAGTAATTAGATTATTTCCAGGAGTAGTAATAGTAATAATTTTATTTTCGTCATCAAAATTGATCTTCAATTTAGCTTTCGTTAGAATTTCTTTGATGAAATTTTTATCATCCGCAGGAACATTTGCTGGCGCATTTTTTCCATAAAGAGCGCCTAGAATAATAGGATTTCTAGGATCATTTTCTAAAAAACCTACCACTACTTCATCGTCCACTTCAGGTAAAAAAGTAGATCCTGCTGAAGCAGTTGCGTAAAAATTAGCATATCTAGCCCAAACCCCCGTTTTAGTAGTAGCATTGGTCTGTAAAATAACAAGAATACGATTTAATGATTGCGGATCTTTAGAAAGTTGTTTTACTTTCCCAATTTGTAAACCAGCTATTGCGGGTAATTGACCGGTAGCTGATGGATAATTTAAATTTATTTTTTCATGAACAAATTCTTCATCCAGGCCAAATTTTACGGTAGTTTCCCAAGCAGATTTTGGTTTAATTTTATGTGTAACCGATGAAACATATGCACTTCCATTAAACTTTCCACCCACTCCTTCTAAAGTGATAATATCACCTGTTTTAACGACTGAATTTCCAATATAAGTAACTTCACCCTTAATGGCAGCAAGCCTTAATTTGAGTAAAGTTCCATCAGCCCAAGCTTTTAAATCAGCAGTAGTCATCAGGGTATTAGAAAGGAGACTAAGTTTTTTTTGACTCAATTTTCCTGAAAGGGTTTTAGCAGTTAAATTTCCTTGAGAATTTAATGAAGGCTCTGCTGCATCAGATTTTATCAAGGCCATTGTTTTAATATCCCAACCAGAAGCATCTAAAGTAGGTGGCTGTCTTTCTGCACTTACATCACCTTTGAAAGAAATTATTGAAATTCCGTAACCAACGGTTAAAACAGAAGAACTTGAAAAAACTGGTTTTTTAACATTCACTGAAGTGCCATCCATCGTTATTAAAAAACCATTGTATTGAGCACGAGAGCAAACAAAATCCCAATCAGAAGCAAGTTTTTGAAGAAGAATTTCATAAGTAATACTGGTACTATCGACTGAAGCAGTCACCCCATAATCCGACAAGATGGTTTGTATAATACTGCTATCGGTTTTATCGTGATATTCCTCCTCTTTTCTATTATAAGTAGCCGTAACTAATTTATGTTTACAAAGCAGATTTATTTTTAAGGGAGATTTTTTGGCTATCTCAATACCCTGTTGAACAATTAATCCATCGAAAATAATCACTTCCGCATTACTGTCGTAGGCTATTGATACCGTAATTGGATTTCCAGGGTTAAAAGTACTGCCATCTTGAGACGGTATTGCGCTAGAAGAAGGATCTTCACCATACAAACTTAATTCTGCATATGAAATCTGGTTAATAGAATGAAAAACATTGATATCACCCACACCATATGAATCAGATAAGGGTGAACCATTTATTTTCACAGTGGTACGAATACTTCCAACTACAATATCATTTCCAGGAATAACGGGCATAGTACTCTATTTTTTTATAGGAGGAAACAAAATTTGATCACCTGGCTTTATATCAAATACACTATTCAAATTATTAATCCTAGCTAATTCCAAATAATAGGAACTATCCTTATAAATATTATTAGACATCATTGCTAAATTATCTCCAGCTTTAACTGGTCTAGCATGGGTAAGGTCTGGTGAAGACATTCCTACTTCTGCAGCAACAGTTTTTCGATTAGCTGTTTTTTTAAGTTTGACAGAAATTTTGGCGCGCAATGGCGTTCCAAAAGTATCAAACAAATTATAATCAATTGAAACACTTTCACAAACACCCGTAAAGACGAGTGTTCCCCAAGTAACCTTTGTAAAAAGAGGTCGGTGTTCAGTTCCATAATAACCTTGTAAACCTTCTTTTAAATCTTCACAATAGGTTGCTACATCGCGAGTAGCCCATAGTGGTGTAATTAAGGTATTATCAACTACTAATTCAGATAGTGATAATGTTTCACTATTTCCATTAAAATGTAATGTTTCTCCAGCAGATCCACCGATTGGCATTGGAGTCCAATCATTAGAAAAGGATCTAGAATAATTACTTGGGTTAAGCCATACATAAAACATGCCCTTTAAATTGGTAATGGAACAACTATCTTCTGTATGAGTACTAAAACACAATTTTACTAAAGCCATAACATTAACGTTTATAGATAGATTCCTTTATAAGACTTTTCATCTTATAGGAAAGATCATTCAAAATTTCTAACTTAAGTTTATTCATCTGTTCTTCAATATTCACAGCATTATCAGTTGTTTTTTTTTGATCAACTGTAGCTCTAATCACTAATTCACGAATTTCTATTGGCATAATTTTTTATTTTAAACATTTCATTTTAAAATTATAAAAAATCAAATCAGGGATCAACCCTAAGACAACCTTCATGCCTAAACTCAATGGTATCTACTAAAACTTCGGCACTACCTCTAGAACCAGCATCTAGATTGGAAGTACTTAAGGAAACCGGATAGGCATTTAAAAAAGTCCATACAACATCCGGTGTTCGATTATCCCCCCATAGGGTAACAATAATTGGCATGGGTTCAAAAGTAAATGTATTGAGAGAAGTTTTTATCCAATCAATCATTAAAGAACCTCTAATTACGCCTCTTTTGGCAACTAAATTGCCCCACTCAATTCCGGTTGGTAAAAATATATCATAGGTATTGGTTCCACCTTCCTTATATTTTTCACCATTTAATTTAGAACTAAATCCACTGACTTCCATAAAACCACAATCCACATCGCTAATAAAACCACTAACCGTTAGTGAAAATCTATAATTTAATAAGGGTTCAACTCTTAGCATCTAAACTTTATTAAAATCAAAAAAAAGTTACCACTATAAGTAAATTATATAGTGGTAACTTATTAAACTTTCAAAATTCTATTTGAGAAAAGTGAATATATTGATATTACTAGCTAGAAACCTGCGCCATAGATTCGTACGCCATTTCTAGAGTTTCAATAGCTGATTCATTTGCATCAGCTTTCATATCACTAATAGTCATTTTAACTGGGAATGCCTCATTCAAAGTCCAAGTCATGATTGGATTTCCATCTTCATCTAAAAGTGAAATCAACACAACAGACCTCTTAAAGGTATTCATTTGTATAAGACTGTAGTAATCCCAAAGATCATTGTCATTTTTGAAATTACCTTTCTTAAATACAACATTGGTGAACTTTTTGATACCAGGCATTTTAACTACGGAATAAAGCGTATTGTGACCAGCTCTATATTCAATTACTTGAGTTTCAGATGAAAGTCCAGTAACTTCCGAGAATAGTAATTCCTTGTCATCAATTTTAACTTGAAATTGAAATTTGACTAAGGGCCAGGTATTTTCCGATTGATTATCTCCTAATTCTGCCATAAAATTATTTTTTAAATGGTTTTTTTAAATTAATTAATACTACTTAATAATAAAAAATTAAGCTTCTTGTTGTTTTTGTTGGAATGTTAATACGATGAATTCAGCTGGTCTTACGATAGCAAGTTTCACTTCAATTCTCATAACACCGTCTAATATGTCATTAGGAGTCATAGTAGAACCTAATCCAACTGCAACAGAATAGGCTTGTTCAGGAGATGAACCAGCAAGGGCTCCAGACTTCCATTGATTGAACAAGAAATTATTAATTGTTGCACTAATGGTTGACCAAGTACCACCGTCGTTTGGCTCGAAAACATAAGTACGAGCAGCCAATTTTAATGATTGCTCAATCATGATTAATGTTCTTCTAACGTTGATATAACGCCAATCTTGACTATTACCATCCAACGTACGAGCACCCCATATTAAAGTTCCGATACCAGGGAAAGGACGAATAACGTTAATTGATTTTCCACCCATCAAATCCACATTCAAACTTTCTTGTTCGTCATGAGAGATATTGATAGCTGGTGCATTTACTGCGTTCATAGAAACGTTAGCAGGAGCTTTAAATACACCTCTGCTTGTATCAACTAAGGTATAAATACCAGCCATACCAGCTGAAGGAGGTAATAAATTTAAAGAATTGCGAATTTCACCTAATAAATTAACGTAAGTACTACTACAAGCACTTAATGATTGATGATAACTTTTACGAGCTTCAGCATCAATAGATTCAGGTTTTAAAGCTTTAAATTTCTTAGCTACCTCTTGCGCATTTGGCTCAGGTAATAAAGTCTCTAAACTGATTGAATCATCAATGTTTTCAAAAGTAACTTCTGAGGCGGTAACTATACTTGTTTTTACCCAAGGAAAGTACGCAGCACCATAGTTTAAAGAATTCATTCCAATTTGCTCTCTGAACTCAGTAACGGTTTCAGTTGTCGTCTTTGTTGGTTCGTTAGCGATATCAAAAATCCCAAATCTACTTTGAGTTTTAGCGCAATGCATCAAAACCTGTTGGTATACAGGATAGCAACTTGCACCTTTTGTAATAATATCTGGAATAACAATTAGCGTTGGCTCAAATTCTTTTTCCAAAATTTTGAATGGATTGGGTTTTGTATCACTTCCCAAAAAGTCATCAAATGCTATATCAAAACCTGCTGGTTTATCCCAGTAAGTTCCAACAGAAAGGATGTAGCAAGAACTACCTCCATTAGCATAGAAAAACCTCAACGCTCTGTACAACAAAAATTCATTGTTGCTTTTAGCTTTTACGGTAACTTCCTTACCATTTAAGGTAAATGAATCCTTGTCAGTAGCAGCTGCATCAGCAACTAAATACTTTGTAAGGAATCCACCTCCAAAAAGTTCAACATACTCAGCAAAAGAATTAACTTTTGTTGGCACGTGAGAAAGTGATTTACCGTTTCTTGTTGCTTTAGCAGTGTAACCGATAAATACGGGAACTGCTGTTTCAACTGCACCAGCGGAACTAGGAAAAGCATTCTTTTCCTCGATGTAAACACCAGGTGTCATCAATTTTGTAGCCATTTTTTTGATTTTGTTTTTGTTAAATAAAATAATTTTTTATTTATTCGAATAACAATAATACACAAAATATTAACATAAAAATCAATAATCCATATTAATTTTTAAATACAAACAAGCTAAATAAATATTATATAAAATATTTATACAATTTACTTGTAATATTAAATAGTTTAAATGAAAATTTCTAAAACACGCTGTTGATTTTCTACAGCATATTCCTTACCCAAAAAACTAACTAAATTGTTTTTGGGAACAGGCAGATTAGGCATAATAACACGACCTAAACTCTCCCCTGGTTTATATTGCTCCAATAATTGCCAATTCAATTCAGGATGTTCTGTAAATTGAAGGGCGGTTGGGGAAGTGAAAGCAACAGCATTATTACCATTAGGTAAAAGAATACTTTGAGGTCCTTTGAAAAATATAGTCTTATTTTTATTAGCTATAGCAAGTCCTTCAAATTCTAAAAGGTGAGACTTATAAATGATATATCTCCAGTAAAGAAAAGGGGAAAAAAATTGAATTTTTAAATCCTTAGGAATATTCACGTCCGTTATAATATCAATATGCCCAAAGGGTTTGGAAAAATAAGGTTGATCTAAAGTTAAATTATTCTTTACGTCTAATTCAGTTACACATTCCTTACTATGCATCAATCCATTTTGTGAAGGAGTAAAAGAAAATGGATATTTAAAATACAAGAGATTATCTTCAATTACAGAGGGCATATAATCTGTATAGTTATAAAAATTGGCATCTCCACAAGATAATTTGAAAGTAAAGACTAACTGATCGGATAATATTTGCTCTCTTGTTCTTCTTTCATCAGCAAATTGTTCGGCAAAGAATACACCTACACCATTAGCTTCGTTTCTTAAAATTAAATCGTAGTTCTTAAAAATATTTTGAGTCGATTGATCTGGTTTCAATTGAATAGCAGTGAACTTACCATTGGTAAAATAAGTATGGAAAAAATTAATCCGAAACAATAATTGATAGGTCGAACTCATAAGAAAATATAAAAAAATATCAATTGAAAATTAAATTAAGCTATTTAGAATCTGAATCTTTATTTAAATTTTTAGTTGGGTTGGTGTCTGGAGCTTTTAAATTAGGCTCAGCAGGTTTTTTAGGTAAAGAAAAAGGAGAAAAGAATGAACCCTGACTTTTTTTCAATGGATTTACTTTATCCTCTAGATCATTATTTCTGTTATCTGACTCTGGATCAATTTTTTTAATAGGTTCATCATAAGCAGGCGCAGCTGTCTGGTCTTTCAAATTAGATTCATCAGTTACATTAGCCGCTGATGATTCAGAGGGTAAAGTATCTGCTTCAGTTGATGGTGTATTAAAATCCCTTGCAAGCGTATTAGTATTTTCCTCAGGCTTCACAGCAGTATCGTCGTCATCGTCATCATCATCATCATTAACATTATTTATAAACGCTCCTCCAAGAATAATGGGTCTTTTACCTTTCGTATTTTTAGGTTCATTTGCAGGAGAACTAGGAGGAGTAGTTGTAGAATCACCGTTGGTATTAGAAGTTTGATTATTACCACCATTGTTAGTATTTCCAGAACCAGTTCCACCATTAGTATTACCTAATCCTGTACCCTGATTGTTATTGTTTCCACCACCAGTTTCTCTTGTATTGCTACTTAAAACAGCAGCTGAAGGTCTAAATTCAGTTAACGAATTACTATCAAGTGGAATCATTCTAACTTTATATAAAGCAGATGGCATCAGTTTAGCACCGATAGCACTCCATAAATTACTAGTCTGATCTAATGATAAAGACTCAATTTCAATTTGAACTTTTAACCCACCGCTAGAACTAGTACTTTTTACCCCTCCCCCTTCTGTAATATCCATTGAACTATTATCGTTCAAAAAATTCATGGTAAAATCCAAAAATTTAAGCGCCTCGCTATAATTAGCATTAGAAAAATAACAAGAAAATAATAAATAAAAATTAATATGTACACGCTGTTTACCATCCTTTTTAGGGCCAACATTAGTAGGCTCCTTTTCAATACTAGCTAAAGTAATTAATACTTTATTTTCCTCTAACTGAGCTACCGAACCATCCTGATTTACTATTCCAGATATAACGGCTTTATCTTCAATTGTTCGAAGTCGAGTTTTAAAGAAAATATTTAAGCCGTCGGTAATCGTTTGAATTACATCATAAATCATATAGCAAATAAAGTAAAGTATTTAAATAAATTATACATATTTAAAATGATTATATAAAATTAGCTAAGTAAACTTCATAATTATTTGATTTACAATAATATAGTTCTAATTTAATCTTATCCATTTGAGCCAAAATCAAATTTACACTCAAAAAAAATTGAAACTTAAAAATTAATGTTCATCTTTATAAATTAAATCTAATAAATAAGCAAAATAGAAATTACCTTAAAAAAATATACTAAAGACATTTAATATAAATCTAATCAATTGGAGAGCAATAAAGGCAAACTAATTTTTTTTACCATTTAAAATGTTTTTATCCTAAAGTCTAATTACCATGAATACTTTTTTGATAAGGTTATTAAAAAAAACATTTTTACTCTTCATCTGCATTTCCTTATATAGTTCTTCCTTCGCTCAAACACCCAAAACTGTTACCAAACAATCTGAAGCGGCAACTAAAGCTGCAGCGGATGCACAAAAAAAATTATTAGAGGATGCAGAAAAGATTAAAAAGAGTTTAGCTTTTAAAGTGATAGACTTTTTTAAATTTAAATCAAATGTAAGAAAAAACCAACAAAAAAGAACCCTCGAATTAATAGATTCATTAGGTATCCTAGACTCTATTAATGTGTCTGCAAATAATATCAAATTTTTAATTGATGCTCTATCAAAAGTTGAAAATCAACATTATGACACCCTACTCAGTTTAATAAATGGTCTTAAAATTAAGCCTGATGGTCCGGTGGTAACAGATGCTCCAGATAATGCTATTAATTCTTCCAATAAACCAGTTACCGATTCTGAAATTGATGAGTTAACTAATAAAATGCTTCCACTAGTAGCCAAAGAGGGCGCTCAACCAGTGGATTCAAAAGCAAAAAATGAAAAAATTGCTGAACTCAAAAAAGTTGTACAACAGTTAGGTACTGTAATTGAATCTAAAGACTCAGTCAATGGTATTATTAAAAGATATACGCTAATTACCTCTAATAAAGTCAAAGTACTAGGTTTTTTAAACTATAATAGTCAGCCCGACCAAGATTACAATTATGACAATTTCGATAATATTATTTACAATGGAATATTTGTAGATGGTAAAACAGGTAATTTCAAAAATTTAAATGGTTGGGATAACTCACCCGTGCTTACCTCCCTCACCCAAATTGGATTTACGCCGATTGTAAATGTCATTTTTTCGAATAAAGATGAATTTTCAACAATTCTTTTGAATAAATCGAACCAAGATCTATTTTTCAAAAATACGTTGTATATCATGAACCTTCATCGTTCTAATGGGGTTTGTTTACAGATTGACCAATCCGATCCGATGTTGAAGAATGAATTGACAGAATTTATTAAAGCTTTTAGCACTAAAATAAAGGCAGCTAATAAAGCATATGAAGTCTATTTAATATTACCCAATGCAAAAATAAATGCACCTTTTGAGCTAGCCAATTTTGATGATTTTATTGATTATTATATTTTAAATTTTTATACACCAACAGAATTTAAAATTCCAGGACCTTTAGCAACTATTAAGGGAAAAGATTTAAGTAGTATAGAATCTACCGTTTCTTATTATTCTAATATGAATATAGAACCAGGAAAGTTTATTCTAGGTCTTGGCTATCAAGGAACTCGCTGGAGTTATTCAGCCTCTTCAAGAAGTTTTAAGTTTTCTCAACAATTAACCTATTCTGAAATCAGAAGAAATTATTTATGGCCAGTCATTTATGATGAGGAGAATGGCACAGCCACCATGGACAGTATTAATAAAAAAGGTTCACTAGAAAGAAGAATCTATTTTGAAGATGAGAATTCTTTGTCAAAAAAATATGACTTTGTTTTGGAAAATGGTTTAGGTGGTGTAGCGCTCTACTCTGTTGGATTTGATGAAGGATATGGAGAACTAAATGACATGATGTTTTACAAATTTGGAAAGATTGATACCATTCCAATAAGTGATAGTGTCATTTCAAAAGTTGATCTTGGGAAAATTTCTTTCTTTAAAAAAATGGGACTGAAATACAAATTATATGGTTATATTTTAGATCACCCTTGTGAAATTTGTTTTGATAATATTGAGGATAAAAAATTAAAATCTTCTTTAGATCTTGCTATCAAAATACTGGGCTATGATACGCTCGCTAGAAAAAGACAAACTACCACTTTTGTGGTTGCCAATGATAGTTTAAATAAAAATATTACTTACCTAGCGATATTAATTTTAATCATCAGCCTAATTCTTACTTATCTCCTTTTTCTTAGAATTAAAAATAAGGAAAACACCAAAGCTAATAAGCATCAAAAAATACTCCCTTTATTTATTTTGATATTTTGGTATTGTTTTTTGATTGTTATGTTTCTTGCTTTATTTACCAGTGATACCATACCTTGGTTTGGTCAGAGCTCTAAAAATCAAGAAGAAATTGCCAACGCGAAGGATAGCACTAAGAGTAATAAAAAGAACACTAGTTTGGCTGCTGTTTATCAAAAGGTTTCCTCTCAGAAAAGGAAATCACAAAGTGCCGTTAATAAAATAAAAAATTTACCTCGAACTGCACAAAGGATAATGACTAGAAAATTATTGTATGGATCGACTAAATCAACTCCTATCGAGGAAGAAAATAATAATTCAGAATTATCTACAGCTGATTCCTTAGATATTAAAGCTAGTCTTTTGTGTGAAAAATCAAGTAATAATAGCTGTATTAATATGCCTTTTAAAACTTTATTAATTATCATTTCATTCGGTGTATTGGTGGGTATTGTTTTAGGTTTTTTAATCATTAAAAACCTATTAAATAAGGTGGATGTTCCTTAAAACATAATTCCTAAATATTTTTTATGTCATTGCTTGATACTGCCGCTATATTTAAATATCATAATAATTTAACCCGCAAGTACGAAAAAGGTGATGTAAGAAGTCTAGGCTGGTTTACTCCTGAATCACAGCTTCTGCGATTTTCTATCCTTAGCAAAATAGCCAATTTTGACAACTGCTCAGTTTTAGATGCAGGTTGTGGTTATGCTGATTTATGTGGGTATATAAAAAATATTCATCCCACTTGTAGATATTATGGGATTGATCAAATTCCTGAATTTATTTTAAAGGCAGTAAATGATTATGGAAATATGCCTGACGTAGTATTTTTTCAGGGGGATATAGAGATGGCTTCCTTGCCAATTTTGGATTACACCCTTGCCTCTGGCCTACTTTGCTACAAAAATAGTAACCCTTTATATGTTTTTGAAATGATACAAAAGCTTTTTATGGGTTGCAGAATAGGGTTAGCATTTAACATGCTTTCAAAAGAGCCAGAAAATAATACATTATTAAATGCTTACGATAAAAATATGATATTTTCTTTTTGCAAAATACTAAGCTCCCATTGTGTTTTGCACGATAACTATTTAGAAGATGATTATACCATTTTCTTGTATCATTAATATCTAACTTCATTGTTACTTTTTTAGGAGGGATTTTGCCTTCTTATAATCTTAAAATTAAAAATCCAATTTTATCTTTATTGTTTGATTGCTTTCTTAAACTTTTCTTTTCCATGCAATTATTTATTAAATATTATTTTTTTTAATATGCCCCCCCCCCCTTGATAATATTTATTATTTGATGATTAGTCTATAAATAATTATATTTACTATCTGTTTTTTATTAAATGTTTTATCCATGGCAACCTTTACCTCCAGAACCAAAAAGAATAATGTTTCCGATAATGAGAAGAATACTTCTAATGGAAATAACCCAATTGCTACGCTCTCTTCACCCGTAGCGCAACTTTTTAGAGATGATCAGTCAACCGATGACTTCAAACAAGAAGATGGATCACTGGCTATTAAAGGCATTCATTCTTTTGGAGAAATAGGCATTCCCTCAAGTGATAATGCTAGTTCAAAACAACTAAAATCATCTCCTTCATTCCCTGCTATTCAACGTAAGAGTCAAAATAATAATGCACCAGTACCGGTTACCAATAATAAAACTGGATTACCCAATAATCTAAAATCAGGTGTTGAGCAATTATCAGGGAAGTCAATTGATGATGTAAAAGTTCATTATAATTCAAAAGAGCCTAAACAACTCAATGCGCTCGCCTATGCAAAAGGAACTGAAATACATGTAGGACCAGGTAATGAAAAACACCTGCCGCACGAAGCTTGGCATGTAGTTCAACAAAAGCAGGGAAGAGTTCAACCAACAAAACAGCTAAAAGGTAAAGTTCCACTGAATGATGATAAAAGCCTTGAAAATGAAGCGGATTTAATGGGTGAAAAAGCAAACCATTTAATTAGCAATAATTCTGATGCTAATAATACAGTTCAGGCGAAAATGGAAAATAATTCAAGCCCTATTGTTCAAAGGGTTTTATCTGAAGAAGATAAAGCAATGCTTGGAACTGTAAAAGGGGTTAGTAATAATAAATCTGCATTTGAAGGAGGTTCCAAACCGCCTACAGATAATATCACTTCCGCTGTTCCAGCTGTTGAAGAACCAGTTTCTGCTGCTCCAGCTGTTGAAGAACCAGTTTCTGCTCCAGCTGTAGAACAAGAACCAGTTTCTGCTGCTCCAGCTGTAGAGCAAGAACCCACAGCACCAATGGCATTAGATGATGCTGAAACTACAAGAGATACAATATATGAGACAAATCCCACAGCACCAATGGCTTTAGATGATGCTGAAACTACAAGGGATACACTATATGAGACAAAACCTACTGCACCAATGGCTTTAGATGATGCTGAAACTACTAGGGATGCTATAAGTGAAAATAAAGAAAGTTCTAGTGAAACGAAGAATGAAAATGGGATGTTAGGGAAATTGAAAGATGGTGCTGCTTGGGCAGGTGGAAAAGTTAAAGAAGGAGCTAGTTTTGTTGGGAAAAAAGCAAGTGAGAACAAATTCGCTATAGGAGCAGCGGGGGTTAAAAAAGTGGCTTCAACGGTAGCAGAGAGGGTAAGTGGTTCGGAGGTATTAGGAAATTCGGTAGGTGGTATGGTGGGTGGTGGATTAACACTTGGGAAAGGTCTATATGACATGAATCAAGGAAGAAATGAAAAAAATAAAGCTCAAGATTACTTAAAAAATAATAATAAAAATTTAGACGATAAAGAGTTAACTGACAATAGAATACAAAATAGGATTGCTGAACGAGAGGGAAAAGATAAAATGGCGAAAGGAGGTGCAAGCGCAGTTTCTGGAGCATTAAACCTTACAGCAGGAGCGCTTACTGCTTCTGGAGTTGGTATACCAGCTGCAGCTGTACTTACTGCTGCTTCAACGGCGGTTTCAGTTGGTTCTGGATTAACAGGAATGGCTGTTCAATCTGGAAGAGATAAAGAAGCCAGAAGATTAAGATCGAGTGATGAATTGTTGGCGGACAAAGGAAAAAAGAATCAAGAAAGGGAAGATAAAATTGCAGGTTCAAAACTAAACCCTTTAAACTGGGGTGCTAAACTTTCCAGACTCACTGGTATTGGTGATAAAGATGAGAAATTAATTGGAACAAAAAACAGTGCAGAAATGTTAAAGGCTAGAGGAAAAACTGAAGAAGATGCCAATACAAATTTTCTATCAAGAAAAGAAAAAGAATATGAAGGTGAAGGTTGGGATAGAACGGACATAAATAAAAAGGGGAAAGATCAAGCTGCTATTAAATGGGAAAGTGGATTTTTTGGGGGTTTTAAAAAGACTAAGTTTGATGCCGAGGATATTGGAGTATCAAAAGGCTTATCTTCAGATGGAATTGAGAAAAGAAAAAAAGAAGCCGAAGAAAAAGCTGCTAAGGAAGAAAAAGATAAAGCTGCTTCGAAAGAAAAAAAATGGTGGCCATTTTAATATAAATTTCCCTTTAAATATAACACTATAATTTATTTCAATGTTAGATCTTTTAAAAAAATCATTAGAAAAGGAGTATTATCAGGTTACTTTAAATTCAGTAGAACTAGATGGAAAAATATTTAATCAACTTATAGTTTCTATTGTATTTCAAGATCATCCGCAAATTCCTAATCTAGAACTTTATATCATGTTTCTACCTGATGTAGAAAAAGAATTAAATGGAGTATCCTTATTACAGTATTATATGGGCTTCACTACTGGTATTGTTAGTGAAAATGAAATTACTAAGCTTAAAAATATTACCAACGAATTAAATAAGTCATTAGCTATTGGACATTTTGGTTTTAACGAATTCGATAAAAGTATTTTCATAAAGTATAATCAGACTATTATAGATAAATATGACCAGGCTACTGAGAAAATTGTTATTGTCATAATAAATGCACTTACTTTTGAGATAAGTTCGAATTTTAACCAATTTGTATAGGTTCAAAATTTTCAAACTACTTACCCTTAGCAAAAGCTTCCATCCGTTGAATCCAATTTATATTCAAGGATATTATCATCTTTTACCATAAGCTTCGGTATATTTATTCTAGAAACCTGTAGAAACTCAAACTTAAAAGAACAAGATAAATTCAAGGAAATTTAGCATGGATTTATTTAAGGTTAGCAGATGAATTATTGGTATTTGAATTGGTTGAATTTAGATTAAAAATCTGTACAGCTAGTCCGCCACACACCTAAAACCAGTATGTTCCAAACCAGTATCTGGAGAAGATTTCATTCTTGAAGATGTTCTGTAACCCTTACAATAACTCGCGTTACATAAAAAGGAACCTCCCCTCACTACCCTTTTAGGAATACTTGGTTCATCACTATCCAAGCTTGTAGAAGGTCCTGTTGGATTTGACAATACCATTCCTTGTATTTGCTCATAATAAGCTTCATGATACCAATCACCACACCATTCCCAAACATTTCCTGCCATATCATATAATCCATAGGGATTGGCTGGAAAGGATTTCACTGGAGCTAAATTATCATAATGATCCCAATTGGTATTCGTAGCAGGAAATTTCCCTTGCCATGTATTTGCTTTTGGCCGCATAGATTCTGGATCTTCATCCCCCCATGGATATTTTTTATTCATCATTCCGCCCCTTGCTGCATACTCCCACTCAGCCTCTGTAGAAAGCCTTTTTCCAGACCATTTGCAATATGCTATTGCATCGTCCCAGCTAACCTGTACTACAGGATAATCATCCTTACCGTTAATATCCGAACCCGGTCCATGAGGATGTTTCCAATTAGCTCCTGCTACCCATATCCACCATTGAGAATAATCATTTAAATTATTTGCCTGATTATTTTTTTTGAATACCAAGGAAGCCGGTAACAACTGGTCATCCGGAGGTTTGGGCGTACCTGCTGGTAACTGCTTTTTCATTTCATTCCAATCAATTGATTTTTCTGCAGTAGTGATATAACCTGTAGCCGAAACAAATTTTTTAAACTCTCGGTTAGTCACCTCCGTTATATCCATCCAAAAGTCTTTTACTTTTACTGCGTGCAATGGATATTCATCTTTTCTACCTTCCTTATCTGCAGCTCCCATCAAAAAATCACCCCCTTTAATCAAAACCATTCCTGTATGATCTTTTAAAGTAGTCCCTGACGAAAGATTACCAGTTGAATCAGTTGTTACATTTCCAAAACGGGAAGGAATATTATTATGACAAGAAGCAATTGAATCTTGGTATTTTTTATTAGCAGCAGTATTAGCGTTATTTTGACAAGCATTTCCAATGAGCATCAATACTACCCAATAACCAAATCCTTGTTTTAAATAATGCTTCATTTGACTTCTGATTGAAATTTTTAATTAGGAAAATAATGATTAAAAAAAATGAAACTTATTAAATCTCTTTAGACATAATAAGTTCCGCATCAACATCTTCATATTTTTTAATCAATCCCTTTAGTTGATTAGTTAGATCAATGGTGATTTTTTCCAAGCCCTTTTTACCAAAAATATTATTCAATTCATTAGGGTCATTTTGCAAATCAAATAACTCCCAAGCTTCTATTTTTTCATGAAAACGAATGAGCTTATAGCGGTTAGTTTTGATACCAAAATGAGGAGAAACAGAATGAGTACCATTTTCATAATAATGATAATACATAGCGGTACGTCCTTTGATTTCTCTATTCCTGAGCGAAGGAAGCATTGATTGTCCCTGCATATCCTTGGGCGATTTCATTCCCGCTGCATCTAATACAGTTGAGGCAATATCTAAATTCATCACCAGATTATTAGATTGAGTACCTGGCTTAATTACACCTGGAAAACGCATGACCATAGGAGTTCTAAAAGATTCTTCATACATAAATCGCTTATCAAACCAACCATGTTCACCTAAATAAAATCCTTGGTCGGAAAGATAAATAACCAAGGTATTGTTGGTCAAATGATGTTTATCTAAATAATTCAATGCCCTTCCTATATTTCTATCTAAAGAGGCTGCCGTACTTAAATAATCTTTCATGTACCGCTGATATTTCCATTCCACCAGTGCTTTACCTGATAATTTATTGGCATTGTAATCTGCCTCAATAGGATTATAATAAGCATCAAATTTTTCACGCTGAGCTGCATTCATTCTTTTAACAGTTTCATCAGTATTTCTATTTTTGCCTAGCATTTTTAAGTCAGACCCCATCACCATCGTTTTATCAATGGTCATATCTTGGGCTTTAGCGGCAGCCCTAGTATTGTAAGAATCATAAAAATTATGAGGGTAAGGGAAATTTACCGACTCAAATTTACCCATGTCGGTAGTATCAGGAAACCAAGATCGATGAGTAGCTTTGTGACCAATGACTAAACAAAATGGTTTAGAAGTATCCCTTCCATCCAACCAATTTTCGGAATAATCTTCAATCAAATTGGAAACATATCCTTCTACCCTTTTATTAGATCCATCCATCATCAAAAAATTAGGGTTGTAATAATGTCCTTGACCTGGAAGAATTTGCCAATAATCAAATCCTTGTGGAGCAGAACCTAGATGCCATTTTCCTATCCAGGCAGTTTGGTAACCACCCAATCTTAATTCTTTTATAAATGTATTTTGACTACCATCAAACTGCACATTTCCATTGTCATAAAAACCATTTTTATGACTGTATTTCCCTGTCAATATCACTGCCCTACTTGGGCCACAAATAGAATTGGTAACATAGGCTTTTTTAAACAAGACCCCTTCTTTAGCTATCCGATCAATATTAGGAGTTGCCATTAGCTTACTTCCATAAGCACCGATCGCCTGATAAGCATGATCATCAGAAACAATTATTAATATATTGGGTTTCTTCTGAGCATTGACTAGTAGCGTACAAAAAAGAAGTATTCCAATAAATATACTACCAAAATTAAATTTCATACAACAATGATTAATGGATAAAATAGTGTTTTAAATAAGTACAAAGTAGCTAATTAAAATATTAATGAAATATACAGCATAATATGAAATCAACCATAAAATAAGTCAAGGTTTAAAACAAAATCTATATAATCAATAGCTTATTTATTTTTTAAATCTTTTGAGGTAGCCAAAGCCAATACCCTACCCTCTTTACCCACCGCAGTATAAAAATGATAGACTACCCCCTTCCATTTAATGACCCAAGGTTTATGGGCATATTGATTATCGTAGGGCTCAGAAGGTGTCACCAAATCATCTCCCTCCCAATTAGTCCAATGAACTAAATCATAAGAACAGGCAAATCTTTCAAAAGCACCTGGCTTCCAAAATGCGCCAAAATAAAACATAACATACAAGTTATTCATCTTAGCTATTTGCGCATCACCGCAAATGCCTTTATATTTTGTTAATACTGGATCTTTAGTAAATCTTTTCCATGAAATCATATCATCCGAAACGGCCATACCAATACTCTCATATTTAGCTGTATCTCCTTTTGCGTTATAGTACATAACAAAAGGGTGATGCGTCAACTTTTCTCTATCTCTTATAACCAAACTTTTATAAATAGTTTTATTATCAAACCAGCTAGCATCGGAATCACTAGGCAGAAGGATTGGTTTAGCTTGTGTTTGCCATTCCATTGGTTTGGTAACAATAGCATTGGAAGACATTCCTACTCCCAAAACACCCGCTTCGTAACCAACAGTTTTACCGCCCAAATAAGACATCCAATATTTATCATTAAATTTCTCTACAGTATAGTTACCACCCCAATTAATATCGACTAAAGACATATAACCTGCTTTTTGATTAGCATCCCATGTATCAGGCGAAAAGGAAAGAATTTTACCCGTTGACTTCCAGTTCAATAAATCTTTACTCTGAGCCATCCAAGTCTCATAGCCTTTTCCGTCAAATACAATGTAGGTCATATACCAAATTCCATTCTCAAAAAAAATTGTTGGGCTATCCAATAATTTACTAGAATCTGGATGTTTAAAAACGATTCCATATTTATAAGGTGTTTTGATTTCATTATAAATACTTTTCATTGTAGACTTAGATACAATGGTGGATCTATTTTTAGCATCAGAAGAAGATTGAATAGGCTGTGCAATAACCTGAAGCTGAAAAAATATGAAAATAAATAGCAGTAATTTTTTAATACTAATCATACAATTAAATAAATTTACTTTTCAACCAATTATTTTTCCAACGCATCCCATAATATTTCAACTGGGTGAAGGGCAATACGATGGGTACCATCTTTAATCTGATGTCTACAAGAAGTTCCAGCTGCAGCTACAATCGTGTCAGATGAAAAATTTCGAACCGAAGGAAATAATACTAGCTCACCTACTTGCTGGGAAACTTCAAAATGCTCCCGCTCATAACCGAATGATCCAGCCATACCACAGCATCCAGAGGGAATAAAATTAACCTGATAATTTTTGGGAATACTTAACATAGTATTGCTAAAATGTTGTGATGACAATACTTTTTGATAACAATGACCATGTACAGCAATTGTTTTATTATCCTTTATAAATAGGGCTTCAGTTATATTTCCCTTTTCATATTCATTAGCTATAAATTCTTCAATAGTGAAGCTTTGTTTAGACAATTGCAAAGCCTTTTCTTTATTAAAAGGAGTAGCTAAATCAATATACTCATCTCTGAAACTTAAGATGGCAGAAGGTTCAATACCAATTAAGGGGATTTCATCACAAATAACTGATGACAATAAATCAATATTTTGATTAATGATTTCTGCAGCTTGTTTTACTAATCCTTTAGATAAATAACTTCTACCGCTTTCAACATGTTGAGGAATCAATACTTCATAGCCCATTTTTTGAAGCAATTGAATAGCTTTTTTTCCAATTTCAACATCATAATAATTGGTAAACTCATCACAGAAAAAATAAACTTTCCTTTTATAATTAGCCTCCTTATTGACCTGCTTATTATACCATGCAATTAGCGTAGCGGAAGACAATAAAGGAATACTTCTGTCAGGATGAAAACCTACTAGTCTATTAGCAATTTTTCGCAAAAAAGTATTCCCATAAATAAGATTATAAATAAGGGAGAATTTAGAAGCCCATTTCATTTGTCTAGAAAAATTACCAATTAATTTAGATCTGAATGGAACGCCATTTTGATCATGATAATGTTGCAAAAATTCAGCCTTCATTTTAGTAATATCTACCCCTGAAGGACATTCAGTTTTACATCCTTTACAACTCAAACATAAATCCATTACCTCCTTTATTTCCTCCTGATTAAACGGGTCTACCAGCTGTGGATCACTTAAAAATTGTCGAAGAATATTAGCCCTTGCTCGAGTGGTATCTTTTTCATTACGGGTTGCCATATAACTTGGACACATCACACCACCACTAATCTCTGTCTTTCTACAGTCGCCCGAACCAGAACATTTTTCTGCAAGTCGAAGGATTGTCCCTTGAGATGAAAAGTCAAAATAAGTAGATGTAGCAGAGGGCGTTTTATCCCATTGTACCCTCAACTGATCCGTCATAGTAGGAGTAGCAGTAATCTTTCCTTGATTGAAAATATTTTTAGGGTCAAATAAAAATTTAACTTTTTTGAAAAGAGTATAGGTTTCATTACCTACCATAGTTGAAATATATTCCCCTCTTAATCTACCATCACCATGTTCGCCAGATAATGAACCCTTATATTTTTTTACTAATTGAACGGTTTCAGCTAGAATAGCTCGAAATAATTTTACGCCCTCTTCCGTCTTTAAATTAAGCATTGGTTCTACATGTAATTCCCCAGCACCTGCATGAGCATAGTAAGATGCATTCACCTGATACTTATTCAAAATAAGTTGAAGCTCTTGGATATATTCTGGTAAATCTTCTGGCCCTACTGCACAATCTTCGATTAAATTGACAGGTTGTAAATCTCCTTTTAAATTTCTTAATAATCCAAGTCCAGCCTTTCTAACATCCCAGGCAAACTTAGTGTCGGAATTAAATAAAACTGGAAATGCATAGCCAAATCCTTCGTCTTGTAAATGACTAACCAATCGATTAGCCATATCATTTACTTTTTCGAAACGATCAGCCATAAATTCCACCATCAAAATAGCTGCTGGATCACCTTCAATAAAAAAGCAATTTTTCTTAAACTCTGGATGTTCCTTTGTAAAATTCATGATATAACGATCTACCAATTCAGCTGCCATTGGCTTATGTGATAGCGCTACCCTATTAGCTCTTAGCGCTTCATCAATAGAGTTACAATGCACACAGACCAATGCAATTTCCGTAGGAGGAAGATCAATCAGTTGCAGTTTGATTGATGTCGTAAAAGCAAGGGTACCTTCTGAACCAGCCAAAAGCTGACATAGGTTAAAGGAAGATCCATCTGTAGTAAATGGCTCCATAGCTAAAATACTATCTAATGCATAACCAGAGTTTCTTCTTACAACGGAAGCTTTTGGAAAGTTTTGCCTTATGAGTTCTTGATTTTTTTGATCGGAAAGTAAATGATAAAGGCCATCATAAATATCTTTCTTTAGTCCATTAGCGTTATTTGTTTGAATGGATTCATTTTTAAATGTTACTTCAGATCCATCGCTCAAAAGCGCATTTACTGCTAACAAATTTTCTCGAACAGATCCCCAAACGATACTATGCAAACCACAAGAATTATTTCCAACCATTCCTCCTATCATTGCCCTATTGGCAGTAGATGTTTCAGGACCAAAAAATAAACCATAAGGACGTAAATAATGATTTAAGTCATCTCTAATAACTCCGGGCTGAACCACGACCCATTTTTCTTTTTCATTGATTTCTATAATTTTATTAAAATACTTGGAAATATCCACTACTATACCTTTTCCAACTACTTGACCAGCCAATGAAGTACCAGCAGCTCTTGGAATTAATGTTATTGTATGGATATTAGCAAAAGCTATTAAAAGCTTAATATCATCTGTATCTTTTGGAATCGCCACTGCCAAAGGCTTTTCTTGATAAACAGAAGCATCGGTAGAATAAGCCAATAATTGGGTTTGATGCAATGAACTAAAATCATGAAAAAGTTCACCATTTATCTGTTTTGCGAGAAGTTTTAAATGATTTTGCATAAAATGGGATCCAACTAAAACAGAGATATAATCTTATATATCACCTTAATAAACGAAGCTACAATAGTTAAGCTATTGATTAATTATTTATTACTTTATTTGCTTGGAAACTTTTAAATATTCAATATTTAAATAATACGAAAGAAAAATGTTAATGTTTCTAAACAAAAAAGTATTTGAATAATTGAAAATTTAGTAATTTAAATCATTAAAATTGAAAATAAAGTGGGTTAGTTACCACTTTAAAAATAGGCAATGACTTTTTTAATAAAATATAAACTTAGGGAATATCATTAAAAATCAATATTTTTAAGAATGAAGAGTTACTTCAATTTTGACTCTTTTATAAATTGTTGGACCATAATGAAAAAACGAACCATTTACATCCAGTTTTTGTTAGGCTTGATTTTAATATGTACTTCATTCATTGAGTCTACTGCTCAAAGCACCGTAAAAATTGGTAACCAAACTTGGACTACTCAAAATTTAGATGTAAGTAAGTATCGAAATGGTGATGACATTCCTCATGTTCAAGATGCCTATACTTGGGCAAAATTAACTTCTGGAGCCTGGTGCTATTATGAAAACGTAGATTCAAATGGCGCGACTTATGGTAAATTATATAATTTATATGCTGTTTTAGACCCTCGTGGTTTAGCGCCACAAGGATTTCATATTCCATCTGATAAAGAATGGACTACCCTCACAGATTATCTAGGTGGTAAAGAAGAAGCGGGTGTTAAAATGAAAGAAGCTGGAACTGCTCATTGGCCTAGCCCAAATACTGGTGCTACTAACAGCAGCGGTTTTACTGGTCTTCCTGGAGGATACCGCGATGACAATGGTGCTTTTTCTAGTTTGCGAGTCAATGGCTTCTGGTGGAGTTCTACCGAGGGGTTTACCTACTTTGCTTGGAATCGTTATCCAGATACTCTTTATGGATTGGTAGGACGAGACTTTGGCTTCAAAAGCTATGGAATGTCTATTCGCTGTATAGCTGACTAAACATGTAATAAACTCTTTCAAAATTTTTCTCAAAAAGGTTAATAGTTATTTTTGCCAATTTACTTTTAGTAAAACTCAATTGATAAAAATGAATTGTATTAGTAATAGATAATAAAATCAATTAACTTTTTTCCAGTTCTTCAGTTATTGAAGAAAAATAAATAGATAAATAAAAGTAGAATATTCTTTAATCAGCAACGCAACGTACGGACATTCCGCTCCGCTCAAAATCATCAAACCTTCCAATAACCGTATCATTGGAATATAAAAAACGGTTCCAACCAAGTATTTTACTTCCTCCCTCTGATGAACTCCAAAACATAGCGTAATTACCTAAAAAACCAAAATTACCCCCACTATAACGGTAACCTCCGGGAACTGCAGTAAAACCGCTGCTATTAGTAGCTCCGGTATTGGGTGATTTCCAATGGACTATTCCCTTTTCTTTTAATTTGCCCCCTGCTATATCTGTACCACCTAAAAAATCGCTTAGAATAGTCCACTCAGCATCAGTTGGAATATGAAATCCTTGTGGCGCTAAACCTCTTTTATCCATTACAGCAAACAAATTATATAATTTACCATAGATGGTTCCATTAGAAGTTTTATTCTGATAATAACACCAAGCTCCAGTGGTCAATTTAGCCCATTCAGTAGCATCTTCAACATATGGAATTTCATCACCATTTCGATACTTAGTTACTTCTAAATTTTTAGTTGTCCATTTTTGAGTACCTATTTTGACTGTTACTTGGCTTTTACTCTCCATCACTAAACCTAACAGAAAAGTAATCATTAAAATAGTCTTGAACTTAATTTGATTTTTCATTATCTAAAGCTTAGGTACACAACAGGCAGAAAATATAATTATATGATTACAAACAACAAATATCCTATTTTAATAACAAATTTCAATAAACCTATAGTAAAATCATCAGTTTAAAACTGAAAAGATAAATTAACAATCAAGCGAACCAATGCAAAAAATTAACTTGTTTTAAAATCATCAACTACCAGAAAACAGTGTATAATGCAGAAAGAATGCCAACAATAATAATGGATCCAATTGCAAAACCTGAAGTTATTTTAAACATCGAGGTATCAATCTCAATTGCATGAGTATCGTTTTCTTTTTTAGGCATCAGAAGACTCATTGATATCATAATTAAAACGATGGCAACAAAATCAATGGTCATTCTATCTAAAAAAGGATAATCAGGAAAAGCGCCATTAGACCAAACTGGTAAAAATTTCAATACAGTTGAAATAGGTATCGTTAATAAAGCACCAGCCATAGCAGCATTAGCAGTAGTTTTTTTCCAGAAAAATCCTAACAAAAATATCGCTAATACACCTGGAGATATAAAACCTACATATTCTTGAATAAACTGATACGCTTGATCAAGGGACTTTAAAGCGGGAGTGACGATACCCGCAATTACCATTGAAATAATAACCGCCCATCTTCCGACCAAAACCATTTTACGTTCAGTTGCCTCTTTGTTAAAAAACTTCTTATAAATATCTAATGAAAAAATAGTAGAGATACTATTTGCTTTACCAGCCAATGAGGCGACAATAGCAGCAGTTAGCGCAGCAAAAGCTATACCTTTTAAACCAGCAGGTAATAAATTCATTAAAGTTGGATAAGCGTGGTCTGGTTTAATAATTCCAGCTCCATCAGACATTTCTTGTTGAAACAATCCTTTACTATGAAGAACATACATAACGATACCTGGCAATACAGCAATGACAGGAACTAACAACTTTAAAAAAGCAGCAAACAATATTCCTTTACGTGCAGTCTTTAAATCAGCTCCCAGTGCACGTTGTACTATATATTGATTACATCCCCAATAGGCAAGGTTATTAATTAGCATTCCTCCAAATAAAACAGATAAACCAGGTAGCTCTTTATAATATTTATTAGAAGAATCAAAAATCATATGAAAATGACCTGGCGCTTCTGAGCGTAAAATAGACAGGCCCTTAAAAATATCTTTGCCAAAACCATATTGCTCAGATAATAAAGAGAGCGCTAAATAGGTAGTTACTAATCCGCCAATTATTAAAACTATTACTTGAATCACATCGGTATATCCTATTACTTTCATTCCACCCAAGGTAACCACCATAGAAAAAATTACTAAGCCAACTATACACCACTCAAAACTAATCGGAGAAATTGAAGAAATAGCTAAAGCACCTAAATAAATAATGGAAGTAAGATTAACGAATACATAAACCAGCAACCAAAAAACTGCCATGATGGTACTCACTTTATCGTTGTACCGTCTAGACAAAAACTGAGGCATTGTAAAAATATTATTTTTAAGATAGATAGGAATTATAAAGATGGCTACAATAATAAGGGTAGCAGCTGCCATCCATTCATAAGTTGAAATGGCAAGACCTAATGCAAAACCAGAGCCAGACATACCTATAAAATGTTCAGCTGAAATATTGGAAGCAATCAAAGAAGCGCCAATCGCCCACCAGGTAAGTGAACCTTCTGCAAGAAAAAAGTCTTTCGAACTAGCCGTAGCAGATTTCTTTTTGTGATAAATATAATATCCGTAAGAAGAAACAGCAATAAAGTAAATAAAGAAAACAATATAATCGGCAATCTGTAGTTTATTCATATGCAAGTTTAAATGTATAAATTTTTTAAATCGTTAATAGCTTAACAATAATAAACTATTTTTTATTTATTCAACGTTTTTTGGATAAAAAAAAGAGGCTTATCAATAGTAATTCTCTATTGATAAGCCTCTTTTAAAAAAATGAATTATAGAAACTTCAATACTTCCCTTCCCATTGCTTCGGTTCCTAATATTTTATCAGAAGCTGTAGTCGCATCAGCAATATCACGTGTACGATACCCCTCTTTCAATACTTTATCAACTGCACTAATAACTAATTCTGACTCAGCCTTCATTCCAAAAGAGATATCCAATAATAAAGCAACCGACAATATAGAAGCTAAAGGATTAGCAACTCCCTTACCAGTAATATCATGAGCTGAACCATGAATAGGTTCATATACACCCGTACCATCTCCAATAGAAGCAGAAGCGAGCATACCCATTGAACCAGCAATTTGTGAAGCCTCATCAGTTAAAATATCTCCGAATAAATTAGCCGTCACTACTACATCAAAACGACAAGGATCTTTTATCAAAAGCATAGCAGTAGAATCTACAAACTGATGTTCTACTTCAACATCTGGATATTCAGTAACTAATTTCTGAATCTCTTCTCTCCATAAGCGACTTGTTTCTAACACATTTGCCTTATCTACAGAACATAATTTTTTTCTTCTTGTCCTAGCAGCTTCAAAAGCTTTCCTTCCTATTCTTTGAACCTCATAACGACTATACTCAGCTATATCATAAGCCGTATCACCATTATTTTTTCTTCCTTTTTCACCAAAATAAATATCTCCAGTAAGTTCTCTAAAAAAAAGTATATCTGCACCTTTTAAAATTTCAGGTTTAATACTAGAAGCAGACAATAATTCATCGAATAATTTAATAGGACGAAGATTAGCATACAATCCTAATTCTTTTCTCATCTTTAACAATCCTTGCTCAGGTCGAACTTTAGCAGAAGGATCATTGTCATATTTCGGATGACCTACAGCACCAAAAAGTACCGCATCCGAATTTTTCATTTTTACTAAAGACTCTTCAGGCAATGGATTACCAGTAGCTTCGATAGCCACATGACCTATTAACGCTTCATCGTAAGTAAATTCGTGACCAAACTTAGTCGCTATTTTATCCAGTACTTTTTTTCCTACCGCCGTTACTTCCTGACCTATTCCATCTCCTGGAACGATGAGTATATTTTTTCTTGCCATTTTAATTTGTGGGATTGTATGATGAATTATCAAATAGTATTTAACATTTTTTCAGTTGCCTTTATTGCAGCTACGGTCTGGTCACTATCCAAGCCTCTTGTTTTAAACTCTTTTCCATTATGCAGCCAAGAAATAATTGTTTCGCACAAAGCATCTGATTTACCACCTGGAGGTATACGAACGGTATAATCAACCAATAAGGGCAATTCAATTTTCTTTAGTTTATAAATTTTCTTTAATGCATTTACAAAGGCATCATATTGTCCATCGCCTTGCGCATGCTCTTCAAAAAACTCACCGTTGATACTAATATGTAAGGTAACCGAAGGTTTTAAATCTTTGGAATGAGTCAATACATAATTATTGATCTGAACCTTTTGTTCTAAGCTATCACTGTCTAAGATATCAGAAATAATATAAGGTAAGTCAGCCTGTGTAACCATTTCTTTTCTGTCACCCAATTCAATTACTCTTTGAGTAACTTTCTTTAAATCAGCATCTGATAACTGAATACCTAATTGCTGTAAATTATTATCGATATTGGCTTTACCACTCGTTTTACCCAACGCATATTTACGCTGACGACCAAATCGTTCAGGCATTAAATCATTATAATAAAGGTTGTTCTTTTTATCTCCGTCTGCATGTATACCCGCTGTTTGAGTAAATACATTCTCTCCTACAATAGGTTTATTAGCAGAAATTCTAAATCCTGAAAAAGCCTCTACTAATTTACTAGCCGTGTATAAAGATTTTTCTACCACATTCGTTTTTACTTCAGGAACGAAATCATTTAAAACAGCAATTGCGCTGGCTAGTGGTGCATTACCAGCCCGCTCCCCCATTCCATTAACAGTAAGATGAATTCCATGCGCTCCTGCTTTCACCGCTTCCATCACATTAGCAATACTTAAATCGTAATCATTATGTGCATGAAAATCAAAATGTAAAGTTGGATAACGTTTAACTAATTCCGACACATAGTCAAAAGTTTCAGAAGGAATTAATACACCCAAGGTATCGGGCAATAAAACTCTCTTGATCGGTTGATCTTTGATGAAATCCAGATACTGCAATACGTATTCTTTTGAATTACGCATGCCATTACTCCAGTCTTCCAAATAAACATTACACTGTAAACCTTTTTGAGTAGCTAATTGAATCAGGTTAGCAATTTCTCCAAAATGTTCTTCCGGTGTTTTTTTTAACTGATGAGTAAGATGATTGAGAGAACCTTTGGTCAATAAGTTCATCACTTCAGCTCCCGCCTCCAACATCCAATTTACAGAAGTTGCGCCATCTACAAATGTTAACACCTCTACTTGATTGATAAAGCCATTAGCACGAGCCCAATCAGTAATTTTTTTTACAGCATTAAATTCACCTTCTGATACTCTGGCTGATGCAATTTCAATTCTATCTACTTTAACTTCAGTTAATAATAATTGAGCGATAGTTAATTTTTCAGAAGCTGAAAAAGATACCCCACTAGTCTGTTCACCATCACGAAGGGTGGTATCCATAATTTCAATATGTCGAGTAGTCTTTTTCAATTGCTTGCAGCGATTGCTGATTTTATAAGTTGATTAAAATAGAATGTCGTGAATGGTGAATGGTCAATGGTGAATGTTCAATATTTAAAATGATAGCGTTCAATATTTTTATAGAATAATATGTAATAAGTTTTATTCAATCACTTTTTAATCGAAATTTAAAAAAACAAGTTTAGAAGCTTTACCCATTCACCATTGACCATTCACCATTCACCACTACACCGCCCTAGCAGCTGCGAATGCACTAATTTCTGATTTCATTGCTTGCAAATAATCGATATCATCAAATCCATTGATTAGGTTATTTTTTTTATAACCATTCATCTCAAATGATTCACTAGCTCCAGTTGTTAAAATAGTAATCTTTTGATTCGGTAAGCTTACCTCTATTTTTGTATGGGGATCTAATTCTATAGCAGAAAAAATTTGAGTCAAAAACTCGGGGCTTACCTGTACGGGTAAAATCCCCATGTTGATTGCATTGTTTTTAAAAAT
This sequence comes from Ferruginibacter sp., assembly GCA_030831945.1. Classification (GTDB taxonomy): domain Bacteria; phylum Bacteroidota; class Bacteroidia; order Chitinophagales; family Chitinophagaceae; genus Ferruginibacter. Next base: position 52,107 of record JAURKC010000004.1, on the reverse strand, counting down.
ATCAGCAAAAAAACTAGATACTACACAACGAAAACCATAATCATAAATAGCCCATGCCGCATGCTCTCTACTACTTCCACTGCCAAAATTATTACCGCCTACTAGAATCTTTCCAGTGTAGATCGGATTATTTAAAACGAAATCTTTCTTTGGGGAATCATCAGTATTATATCTCCAATCTCTAAACAAATTATCTCCAAATGCTTCGCGCTTAGTAGCTTTCAAAAAACGTGCGGGAATAATTTGATCGGTATCTACATTCTCGATCGGTAAAGGAACTGCAGAACTTGTAAGGGTAGTAAATTTATCGTATGACATAAAATTAATTAATAATTGATTAACTGAAAACTGAACACTAAAGAATTACATCAACTCCCTAGGGTCTGCAACGAATCCGGTAACTGCTGCAGCTGCTGCCACCAAAGGGCTGGCCAGCATAGTTCTACTTCCAGGACCTTGACGACCTTCAAAATTTCTGTTACTAGTACTAACCGCATATTTTCCTGCAGGTACTTTATCATCATTCATTGCAAGGCAAGCAGAGCATCCAGGTTGACGAAGTAAAAATCCTGCTTCTGTCAAAATATCTAGAATTCCTTCTTCTTTTATTTGTGCTTCTACAATATGAGATCCAGGTACGATCCATGCAGTAACATGTTCTGCTTTTTTTCTACCTTTTATGATTGATGCAAAAGCTCTAAAATCTTCAATGCGACCATTGGTACAACTTCCTATAAATACGAAATCAACTTTTTTACCAATCATCTGTTCTTTTTCTTCAAAGCCCATATAGGCCAATGACTTTTCATAAGTAGCCGTGCCACCTTTTAAGTCAACCCCCTTTGGAATAGATTTTGAAATACCCATTCCCATTCCAGGATTAGTTCCATAGGTAATCATTGGCTCAATGTCGGCTGCATCAAAGTTGTATTCAGCATCAAACTTTGCACCAGCATCAGTAGATAGGGTTTTCCAATAAGCCAGCGCTTTATCCCAAGCAGCGCCTTTAGGAGCTAACTCACGACCATTGATATACGCAAAAGTAGTTTCATCTGGAGCGATCATACCGCCACGAGCTCCCATTTCAATACTCATATTACAAACGGTCATACGACCTTCCATACTCATTTTTTCAAAAACATCCCCCGCATATTCTACAAAATATCCCGTAGCACCTGAAGTAGTTAATTTTGAAATGATATAAAGTGTTACATCCTTAGGTGTAACCGCCTTACCCAAACTACCGGTGACGTTGATACGCATTTTCAATGGCTTAGGTTGCATGATACATTGAGAGGACAATACCATTTCTACTTCAGAGGTACCAATACCAAATGCAATAGCACCAAATGCACCATGAGTAGAGGTATGGGAATCTCCACAAACGATCGTCATTCCAGGAAGAGTGATACCATTTTCTGGTCCAACTACATGCACAATTCCATTTTTTGGATTACCTAAACCCCAATGTGAAATACCATATTTAGCAGAATTTTGCTCCAATGCCTTTAACTGATTGGCAGATAAAGGATCAGCAACCGGTAAATGTTGGTTAATGGTAGGGGTATTATGATCGGCAGTAGCAAATGTGTGTTCTGGATACATAACTTTCAAACCACGGCTTTCCAATCCTAAAAAGGCAACTGGACTAGTCACTTCATGGATAAAATGACGGTCTATAAAGAATACATCTGGGCCATCTTCTATTTTTCTCACCACGTGGGCATCCCAAACTTTATCAAACAGTGTACTTGGCATAAGGCTCATTGTTGGTTTTTTAATTATTTGCAAATATCCATTGTAATTAGGAAAAAATTGCAAAAAATCACTTAAAAATCAATGAGTTTTGAATTAAACCTTGAAAATGAATGAAAAACATTTGATTTTAAGTATTAAGGCAACAAAAAGCAAGCCTACTACTCCATTTTAGTAAAAGGATCTAGCATTTTTATAGAATAAAAAAGATAGGCTAGCTAATTTTAATACGCTGAACCAAATAAAGACCAGATAACACTAGGGATACTCCTAAAAAAGTGAACCAAGTGATCGGTTCATGCATCATCATTTTTGCAAGAGCAAAACCAAATATAGGACATAAAAAAAGCCAAAAAGAAGCAGTCACAGGATTTTTTCTAACTAAATACAACCATAATTGAACGGCTACAATTGAAACGGGAATAGAAAGCCAAAGTATCGCCTTCCAAAATTGAGCATCAAAGATATTTTTATCGGGTTGATAGGTAATTAACAATACAGGAAATAGAAAAATTCCACCAAAAATGGTTTGCCATCCATTGATGGTTAAGAGTTGTAGACCATTCCATTGCACTCGTGAATAATAGATGGTGGCAAAGGAATAAACAACCATACTAGTTAATAAAATTCCTATTCCTAAAGGAGTAGCATAACTGTGTTGTATTAATGGAAATGCTGCTATTGTTACACCCAATAAACATAATGCCAAACTTAGAAAATGACGTTGAGTGATGGTATGTGAAAGTAAACTGACTGCAATTAAAGAAATAAATACAGGGTTAATGGCAACCGCCAAACTACCCAGACCAGCTGAAACCTCTTGCATAGCAATCACGTATAACCCTAAATAAAGAGAAACATTCAAAAAACCATAGACCATAATTGAACGAAATTCTCCTTTAGTTGGTAAGCGATTGCCAAAAATAACATGAGAAATAAAGAGCATTAATAATCCTGCAATTAAAAATCGAATGGAAGAAATTACAAAAGGTTGTGCAGAAGTCAATCCAATTTTTGTTGCTGTAGAAGCCGATGACCATAAAATTGATAATGCCAATCCTGCTACAAAAAATTTCCAATTACCCAGTGATTGTAAACGAAAATTAGTAGGACCCTTATTTATTTTTGACAATTTTTATTAATTTTAATGTATTGATAATCAATAATATATAATTATTAATTAAATTTTTATACTCAATTGATTAAAGGGTAAAAATTCCTTATTTCAATTCCTCGAAAATACCTGAAAGCTTATTTTTACGAACATTATCCCAGGTAAAATAACGACCATTCATAGCAACATAGACTCCTACCGGTAAGGATTGTGCGAAAGCCAACGCACTACCAAGATTGAACAACCCGTCGGAGCTTCCAAATTTAATAGGAATCATAGCGCCAGTAAGAATGATTGTTTTATTGATGTTATTTTCAGCTAAGACCCTTGCGGTATTTTCCATGGTATCCGTACCGTGGGTAATCACAATCTGACTTTCAGCGCACTGATTACATTGATGAACAATTAGTGCTCTGTCTTCATCGGTCATTTCAAGGCTATCCAACATCATCAGTGTCCTTATTTCAACCGATACCTTATTTCTTCCCATTTCCAATAGGTCATTCAAATGGGTATCCTTAAAAAATAGTTGACCATTGAGCTCATTATATTCTTTATCGAAAGTACCCCCTGTTATAAATATCCTTATAGACATATTTGAAAATTATATCTTTTAAAACTAGCTAATCATTTAGAAACTCACCTACTCAAAAAGGTTATTTTGATTTCTCACCATTATTCTTTTTCATAAAATCAAGTATTTCTTTATACCGATGATTATAAGAATTAAGAAATTGAGTAATCATTGGTTTATGTTTTTTACCCTTTAATGTATAATATATTGGATCTAAATTTAGTTTACGTAATGAGGTAACTAATAAATCATTTCCCATTGCAATGGAAGGATATGTTTTTTCCCCAACATAAATTAACATAGGGGGAATTGTCTTGTTTAGAAAATAAAGAGGGGAAGCATCTTTCCAGGAATCTGGATTATTGGTAAAGGTTTGAATAAAAGTATTGCCCTCAGGAAATTTTGATTCCTTCATATAAGAGTACATATCAATGCCAGCAGCATCAATTAAAATAGTACCCTTAATGGGATTTGATATACCTAATTTATCAAAATAATCATTGCGCACGCTAATCAGTGCTCCTAAATGACCACCTGCCGAATGACCCGAGATATAAATTTTATTAGGATCCCCACCATATTTATCAATATTATCTTTTACCCATTTAACCGACAGGGCAACATCTGCTGCCATTACATCATAAGTTACAGCCGGACTTTTTGGATAATCTAAGATCACCGTAACCACATTTTTTCTAGCCATTCTATTTCCTAAAAAATTATAGAGTGATTTATGGCCTGAATTCCATGTTCCTCCATAAACAAAAATGAAAACATTTTCCAACTTCCCTTTTTTACGGGGAGCGAAAACATTTAATTTTTGTTCAGCAATATTTTTAGTGCTGTCGGCCTTTAAATAGGTTATGTCCTTAGTACGATTAACAATTTTAAATGCACAACTAGAAATTGCTATACTACAAAATATAGCCAGTAAAACATTGGAAAGATTATTTATCATTTTTACATGAATTAGATAAAAAGAAAAATTGATTAAAAAATCAACTAGTAAATAGGCTATAAAATTACGTACAATGTATAATTATCAAATGAAATTTTGAAAATCGGAGCTATTTAGAGAAAACAAAAATTAAAAACCTCGTAACTTTGACTTAAATTATCTCAACCGATGACATCCTTATCAGTAAATATCAATAAGATTGCTACTCTGCGAAACAGTCGTGGGGGTAATAATCCTAATTTGATTGCCACTGCATTAGATATCGAAAGATTCGGTGCCAATGGAATTACTGTTCACCCCCGCCCCGATGAGCGACATATTCGATATGCGGATGTCTTTGATTTAAAAAAAGCAATACATACTGAATTAAATATTGAAGGAAATTGTAGGGAAGATAAATTTGTCCAATTAGTCCTCAACAATAAGCCAGCACAGGTAACATTGGTTCCCGACGCCTTAGGCCAACTCACCTCTAATCATGGATGGAATACGATTGAGCATAAGGATTATTTAATTGGAATGATTCAAATTTTTAAAAATGCAGGAATACGTACTTCCATCTTTGTAGATCCCATTGCTGAAATGATAGAAGCCGCTGCGCTTACTGGTACTGACAGAATTGAACTTTATACCGAATCCTATGCAAAATTATTTGCTGAAGGTCAAAAACAAGCAGCCATTGAACCTTTTATAATGGCAGCCAAAAAAGCTACTGAACATAATTTGGGCATTAATGCAGGTCATGATCTCGATTTTAATAACCTTTTATATTTTACTCAACAGGTTCCTGGATTATTAGAGGTATCTATCGGACATGCACTAATTTGTGATGCACTCCATTGGGGATTAGAAAATACCGTACAATTGTACAAAAGACAATGTACTGGAAACCTCAACTTTACTCACTAAGCAGACAAGACTTTCATTCTACTAATACTCTTTATTCATGCTTCAATAGCAGCCCTTAGTTGATGAATAATTCAAATTTTATCAATAAAAAAATCCTTCCGAAATTAAACGGAAGGATTCAATATTATTCTACTATTTTACTCAGCTGATAAATATCAACTTATAAAAAAATTATCCTAAATAAGCTTTCAAAGCACCACTGTATCTAGCTTTCTGCAGACGCTTAATAGCTCTTTCTTTAATTTGGCGAATACGTTCTTTAGTTAAATCATACTTCTGACCAATTTGCTCTATGGTTACACCATTTTCACCATCCAAACCAAAGTATGCATTTACAATTTCAGCTTCACGAGGACTCAAAGATTTAAGAACCCGACGAATTTCATTTCTTAAAGAATCATGCATTACATCTTCATCGGTATCATCACCGCCTTGAAGTAAATCACCCATTGCCACATCTTCTGCTTCATGCACTGGTGCATCCAATGAAGTATGTCTAGTATTACTTTGAAAAATATTATTTATCTCCGTTTCACTCATTTCTAATAATTCTGCCAATTCTTCTGTAGAAGGCTCACGCTCATGCTCTTGTTCAAAAGCCATGTAAGCCTTGTTGGCTTTATTATAAGTACCTATTTTATTTTGAGGCAAACGAACCAACCTACCCTGTTCAGCTAAAGCTTGTAAGATGGATTGACGAATCCACCAAACTGCATAAGAAATAAATTTAAAACCTTTAGTTTCATCAAAACGTTGAGCCGCTTTAATAAGACCAAGATTTCCCTCATTAATCAAATCACTTAAAGAAAGCCCTTGGTGCTGATATTGTTTAGCAACAGATACCACAAAACGAAGGTTGGCTTGAACTAATTTATCCAATGCACGTTGGTCACCCATTTTAATTTTTTGCGCCAAAATGGTTTCCTCTTCAGGAGTAATCATTGAAATTTTAGAAATTTCCTGCAAGTATTTTTCTACCGCTTGGGAATCCCTATTAGTAATCTGTGTTGCTATCTTTAGTTGCCTCATTGTAAAATATTAAATTCAGAATATCGAAAAATTAAACCAGTTACTAATTAATGAATATGATATAATCAGCGATGAATACAAAATATACTAAAAGTAATCAGCAAAGTTACAAATCTTATCTTATATTCCATAGCGTTGTTGTAAAAACAACAAAATAGAATGGATAGATTTTTAATATTATAAATATATTTAATTCGATAAAGTTATTCCCCAAAAAAAGGGTTTAAAGCATTTAGTCTTTACGGTTCAAAAGCAATCAGTCAACTTATATTTTCACAGTATATTTGCCTTATGATAATTGACCTTCGATCAGATACTTTCACCAAGCCATCTCCAGCAATGCTGGAGGCAATGTTCACCGCCAAAGTAGGTGATGACGTTTTTGGAGAAGATCCTACTGTAAACGAGCTAGAATCTATAGCAGCTAAGATGTTTCAAATGGAAGAAGCTGTATTTTGTCCAAGCGGTACAATGACCAATCAGATTGCCATCAAATGTCATACACAACCAGGCCAGGAGATTATTTGCGAAAAATTAAGCCATGTATATATTTATGAAGGTGGTGGCATCGCATTCAATAGCAATTGCCAGGTTAAACCCATTGAGGGAAATCGAGGAAGGATTACATCGGAAGAAGTTGTAGAGGCCATTAATCCCAATGACATCCATAAAGCCAGTACAGGATTAGTTAGTTTAGAAAATACTGCCAATAGAGGTGGTGGAAGTTGCTACGACTTTAAAGAAATTATAAAAATTAAAGCAATCTGTTTAGATAATAATTTGCCCCTTCATTTAGATGGCGCTAGATTATGGAATGCAATGGTAGCTAATGGTGAAAATGCTATGCAATATGGCGAAATCTTTGACAGTATCTCCATTTGTTTGAGTAAGGGTTTAGGAACTCCAGTAGGAAGCTTATTATTAGGAAAAAAGGATTTTATTAAAAAAGCAAGAAGAATACGCAAAGTTTTTGGTGGAGGAATGAGGCAAGCAGGGTATTTAGCTGCTGCTGGTATTTATGCATTAGAAAATAATATTCAAAGATTAGCACAAGATCATCAACATATCAAACAAATTGCAGCAGCTTTAGTCAAAAAAGATTTTGTTGGCACTATAATGCCGGTTGAAACCAACATTCTTATTTTTGAATTAAAGGGAAGATTTACTGCCAAAAGTTTTGAAAAGGAATTGGCTCAATCTGGGATTTATACTATTGCCATATCTCCTACTCAAATTAGGATGGTCACTCATTTAGACGTTACCGAGAAAATGGTATCACAGCTGATATCAATCATCGAAACACTTTAATTGGGATAACACTTTAATTCAACACTGATTAATAAAATATACACTACACATTAATAAAATTATGTTTCCAAAAATCAACCCTACTAGTACCAAAGCTTGGAGTGAATTAAATGTTCATTTTGAAGAGATGAAGAGCGTTCACATGAAAACGCTTTTTGCAAAGGATGAAAATAGATTCCAATCCTTCTCTATTCAAACGGATCAATTAGTATTTGATTTTTCAAAGAACATCATTACAGACAAGACATTTCAATTGCTTCGAGAGCTTGCCATTGAATGTAAACTACCAGAAGCTATCAAAGCCATGTTTGCAGGAGAGAAAATTAATGATTCTGAAAAAAGAGCTGTTCTTCATACCGCTTTAAGGAATTTTTCCCATACTCCCGTTTTATTTGAAGGCAAAGATGTTATGCCCGATGTAAAAGCTGTTTTACAACAGATGAAAAGTTTTTGTCAAAAAATTCATTCGGGTGAATGGAAAGGATATAGTGGCAAAAAGATAAAATATATAGTTAATATCGGTATTGGTGGAAGTGATCTTGGACCAGTAATGGTTACAGAAGCATTGAAGCCTTATTGGGTAGAGGGTATACAAACTTATTTTGTAAGCAACGTAGATGGTTCGCATATTGCAGAAACCTTAAAGAAAGTAAATGCTGAAGAGACTATTTTTCTTATTGCATCAAAGACTTTTACCACCCTTGAAACAATGACTAATGCTCATTCAGCGAGAGAATGGTTTTTACAACAGGCAAAGCAAGAGTCACATATACCTCTTCACTTTGCTGCGCTTAGCACCAATGAAGCTGCTGTTGTAAAATTTGGCATTGCACCTGAAAACATGTTTGGATTTTGGGATTGGGTAGGTGGAAGATACAGTTTATGGAGTGCCATTGGATTGTCAATCGCTTTAACGATTGGCTATGATAATTTTGAAGAGCTTTTGAAAGGAGCTCATGAAGCAGATCTTCATTTTTCAAATAATTCATACGAAAAAAATATACCTGTTATCATGGCTTTGTTAGGGATATGGTATGGTAATTTTTATAATGCTAGTTCTGAAGCTATCTTGCCATACGATCAATACCTTCATCGTTTTGCCGCTTACTTTCAACAAGGAAATATGGAAAGTAACGGTAAATATGTTGATCGCAATGAAAAGGAAGTGAGTTACCCAACAGGGCCAGTAATTTGGGGTGAGCCAGGAACCAACGGTCAGCATGCTTTTTATCAATTACTTCATCAAGGAACCCAGCTAATTCCCTGTGATTTTATAGCGCCCGCTATCTCACACAACCCTTTAGGCGAACACCATCCAATACTGATGAGTAATTTCTTTGCTCAAACAGAGGCTTTAATGAAAGGAACGGATCATGAAAATCCTTTTAGAGTATTTAAAGGAAACAGACCCAGTAATTCTTTCCTACTCTCTAAAATTTCACCCTTTACCTTAGGAAACCTAATCGCCTTTTATGAACACAAAATCTTTGTTCAGGGAGTAATTTGGAACATCTATAGTTTTGATCAATGGGGAGTGGAGTTGGGAAAAGTATTAGCCAATAAAATATTACCTGAGCTTCAAAATGATACACTGATCGATTCTCATGATTCATCTACCAATGGATTGGTGAATAGTTTTAAAAAAATGAGGAAATAATATTAGTTGGATTGATCATTAAAAGGCATGCTCATCCCCTTTAAAAACCTTATATATCTTAAGGAATATGATACGTATATCCAACCAATTTGTTCAGTTTTCTATATACCATAAATCACTGTTAATCCTCGATTTTATTTATTGGTGGTCGGTAATTTGTCCTCTAAAGCCATTGATTTGAGCCCAGCCTGTAATTACAGGTTTTAAAAATTGCCGAATCATAAAATTGTCTACAATTTTTGAATAGTCAGTAGTATGTTTTATCATGTGAGGTCATGTACCCACCAAACTCATTTCTACTATCAATACATTTATAAATTGAGGGAATTCATCCAAACTCGTTCTTCGTAAAAACTCCCCTACTCTTGTGACTCGTTGATCAGCCTTTGTTACTTGAACGGTATCAGCCTCTTGATTGATATGTATACTTCTAATCTTGAGGCATTTGAATTTTCTGTTATTTTTTCCAGACCGTTGTTGAGAAAAAAAGACAGTACCTGTAGATTCGATTAATATAAATATTCCAATTAAAAGAATCAAAAGCTCTAGAAATTTGAAATTTTCTGAAAAAGAATAGATAAAACAATACCACAATAACCCAAAGAAAATATATTTCAGTCGTTCTTATAATAAAATATTCAAACTTAGTGTAAGCTCCTCCGGAATAGGTTCTAGTAATAAAATATCAACTTTTAATTTCTTTTGAGCAATACTTCCAAACATTTGCCAACAATAAAAAGGCATCCATTAAAAGTATATTTCAAAGCACTAACCAGATTGGTTTGCTCAACATTAAGAGTTATATAAAACAATAATCTCCAATGAGAAATAGGGTCTATAGAGAAAATGAAAAAGGTAAGCGATAGGTCAAAATATGGGCTATCGCCACAAAATTTTAAAATATCGCTTACCACATTTAAAAATTAGTAGGATTTGCCCTACTTTTGCAAAAATTATTATCACAATGGAAAATACAAAGAAATCTACCGGCTTATATTGGGCATTATTTTTTGCATCTTTAGTTGCATCTGTTTTTGTTTATAAAGTGGGGGGCGGTTACTGTTCCATGGTTCTTCCCTTTAATGTAACTTTCTTTGCAAAGGCCATGGATTTAATGTAATCCCTTTTTCTTCCCCTATTTTAAACTATTGATAATAGCTGAGAATTCAGCTGCTATCAATGAGGCACCGCCAACTAAACCTCCGTCTACATCTGGTTGGCCGAATATTTCTTTTGCGTTAGCCGCTTTCACACTTCCGCCGTATAAGATTGAAATACTATTGGCTACTTCACTACCATATTTTGCAGACAATACATTTCTAATATGGGCGTGCATTTCTTGCGCTTGTTCACTAGTGGCAGTTTTTCCAGTACCAATTGCCCAAATTGGCTCATAAGCAATTACAAAGCCTTTCAATTGATCAGCAGTTAAATGAAAAAGACTTTCCTTTAACTGATTTTCAACATAACTATTTTGAGTACCTGCCTCACGAATTTGTAATGCCTCACCACAACAGAAAATTGGTTTTAAACCCGCTTCAAAGCAAATATTTACTTTCTCAGCAAGTACAGCATTGGATTCATTAAAATATTCTCTTCGCTCACTATGTCCAATAATTACATAAGGCACATGAATACTTTTTAACATTTCTACACTGACTTCACCAGTATAGGCACCTGATGGCTTATTAGAGCAATTTTGTGCTGCCAAAGAAAACTGCTTTTTGCCAGCAATTTGTTGGTTAATATTTGTCAAATAAGGAAAGGGAACACCAAAAACTGCTTCTTGATTGGAGCTTAATTCTATTGGACTTGCCAATAAGTCGGTCATTAAAGTTGCTGCCTTCTCAAGGCTTAAGTTCATTTTCCAGTTAGCTGCTGCGATTTGTTTTCTCATTTTATGTATTTAAAGTTGCGAATAAAGTTGTTGTAAAGTTTCCGTCTCTTGTTCAGTTAGTTTTGATCCTTTCAATTTTTTCCAATTATTGATATCCACCAACATTTTATCAAAAATATACCTTTCTTTTCCCCAGGTAAAATTAGCTACCAGCTTTGGAGGAAAATAATCTCCAAAAATATGGCAACACAAACCTATCACAGAACCAGTAGTAAAGGAGGTATTAATAGCTGATCTACTATAATCACCCATTAAAAGTCCACACTTATCTCCCACTGAAATATATTCGCTAGCAGCATTGAACCATACCTTCACCGGACCTGCAGTGTTTTTAAGATTAGAATTAGTAGTTCCAGCTCCTAAATTACACCAAGATCCAATTACACTATCCCCTAAATAACCATCATGTGCCTTATTACTATGATTAAAGAGTACTGAATTTTTAATTTCACCAGCAGCTACACAATAGGGACCAATCGTAGTAGCTCCATATACCTTTGCACCCATTTTCAAAACTGCACCTTCACATAAGGCAAATGGACCACGAACCATACAACCTTCCATTATCTCCGCGTTTTTACCAATATAAATAGGACCAGTAGACGCATTTAGAATAGTATGCTCAACCCTTGCACCTTCCTCCAAGAAGATATTTTCATTACCCATAACACGATTAGAAGGAGGAATGGGTTGAGAATGTCTTCCATTAGTGATCATTTCAAAATCCTTGCGAATTGCCCAATCATTATATTGAAATATTTGCCAAGGATAATTTAATTGTCTAATTGAATCGCTCTCTACGATATTTTTACTAAGAATTGGAGAGGTTAAGCCATTCAGCCAATCTAGCGTAGGGATTAAATTAGCATCAAAAATTGCTACGGAACTATTGGGATCAGGGGAATTGTCAAGAAAAAAAGATCCACTAGCTGTTTCAACTTGAAATCGATGTAAAAAAGACCATTTTTCTCTGATAGTCAAAATACCTATTCTGATATCCGCTGCATGGCGATTTGCTGAAAAAGGATATAAGGCCTGCTTTACATTGGTATCATCTAGTATTATTTTCACTGTTCAAAATTAATCAAATAAAAATAAAAATATTGATGGAGTGGTGGTATACCATTCAGAGTAGTCCTAAAAAAAATCCCCCCGGAAAACCGAAGGGAAATAAATTATAGTAAAGAAAAGTAGAATTGGGAATAGATTATACTCCTGCTTTCTTTTCGTAACGTTTTTTGAATTTATCAATACGACCTGCAGTATCAACCAATACATTCTTACCAGTATAAAATGGATGAGAAGTATTAGAAATCTCCAATTTAATTACAGGATATTCATTTCCGTCTTCGTGTTTCACTGTTTCATTTGAGTTAGCAGTTGAACGACTTAGAAAAGTAGTACCATTACTCATGTCTTTGAAAATCACAAAACGATAATTCTTTGGATGCAAATCTTTTTTCATAATTATAATTGTTTGTGCATGGATTTTGCCATGCTATTTTTTAAGAGTGCAAATGTAGGTTTATTTAATTAATTAACCAAAATACAGGTATAAAATACGGTATTTAGCTCTTCATATTGGTTTGCTGTAGCGCAATGCCAATATTCCAGCTCTTAGAATCCTGAATTACATCCTGTAAATCATCAATTTTTTTCCCCGTCACCCGGATAATATCATCCATTATAGCAACTTGCACTTTAAGCCCACTATCCTTGATTAATTTCACAATTTTTTTGGCATCTTCTTGCTTAATACCGTTTCTAACGATCACTTCTTTTTTGACTACTTTACCACTTTGATGGGCTTCTTTACTCAAATCATAAATTTCAGCAGCCAAACCCTGCTTCATACTCCTACTAATTAGCACATCGGTAATCTGGTTAAGCTTCATTTCGCTGTCTGCTTCTAGATTTACCTTAAAATCTTTTTTATTCAATTCTATTACAACGTGAGACCCCTTAAAATCGAATCGATTAGTTATTTCCTTACTAACGGTATTGATCGCATTATCAAGGGTTTGTAAATCAACCTTACTGGCAAAGTCAAATGATGGCATAGGAGAAATATTAATTATTATACAGTTACAAATATAAAAAAGCTCAATTAAAAATAATCATAAAAAGACCCAAATTACCATTACCGATAGGTAAAAATGTTTTACCCTTCATTAGTAGCGGCAGCCTTTAATTGAACCTTAATTAGAATAAAAAGTCCAAATAGGATCAAACAAAATGAAATAATTTCAGCCTGACTAGGATGAATTCCCCAAAAATGATACTGATTATTTACTCTAATTTTTTCTACAGCAAATCTTTCTAAACCATTGATAATGAAATAAATACCAGAAATTATTCCAGCTGTTTTAATCTTTGACCTGAATATCCAAAGGACTAAAAATAACAAAGTACAAATGACGGTTTCATAAAATGGAGTAGGAAAAACCGGTAGTGGTAGTACCCTATTATAATCCTCCGTATTACCTGGAATTAAGATACCATCATTATTAACATTATGAGGGTAATTATAAGCAACCATCCAATTAGGAATAAAAGCAAAGGCTTTTACCTCAATTCTAGGAACCAATTGAAGACTCGAACTCTTCCTATCCGTAACATAGGTTGGGGAGTTTTTGCCTGGATCTAGTACCATTCCATCTAAGAAATAAGTCTTATGGAGCTCTAATTGAGCTTCAAATGCACCTTTTTGAGCAGGTACCACCTTGCCACTGCTATCTGTTATGTAGGCACTATTATAGACTCCCCAGTCACCATCTCCCGATAATTGGCACCCGATTCTACCAACCGCATAGGCTAGTAACATGGCTAAAGTGATCGAATCAATAAGATGTATCAGTTTAATACCCTTTTTTACAGCGAAAACGCAAATAGCTATACCCGCACAAATTAAACCTCCGTAAAAAGTTAAACCACCAGCAGAAAAGATTCTATCTATTGGATGTGCAATAAAATCATCCCAGTTCTCTAGATTATCGAAGAGTTTTGCCCCTAAAATACCAAAAATTAATGCGATAATTACGATGTCACCTACTCTATCATGAGGCCAAATACGAATACTTCTTTTTTCGGGAGATTTTAATTTTTGCTTATCCTTTTCCCACCACTTCAATCCAGTAAGCAGCATAGCGAGTAATAATCCGCCAATAAGACTTCCTTCAGAAGAAAATATATAGGCTTGGGGACTAATATCTACAGGTTTATTTACTACTAACCCTAAAAATTTAAAACCAAATCCAAAGCCAACAACAAAATTGATCAGTAAATCTAAAAAAGAAGCAGGTTTTCCAATGGTAATATATTCTTCCCTAGGAAAAAGAAGTCCCTGTTTCTCCTTTCGCTTCAGTTCACTATTGATGACCACCGCCGCTACTATAAAACCAGTGGCAACCATTAATCCAAATGTGTTTAGAATTTTAAGCAACTCCCACTCTACACCAAAAAAATCTTTAAATAGGTAATATAAATTAGGATACATTATAATATGAATTTAATATATGGACTGCAAGATATTCAAATATACCGATTTTACGCTCCGCATACCGTGAGAGTGAAAGGATGATTTTCAATAATTTTAGGTAATTGCTTAAGTAAATTGATAGGAATAAGTAGAATGAAAAATCCTGCAGCTTTGAACTGCAGGATTTACCTATTTATAATTCAAAATATAATTTAGTTGCAATGCTCCTCAAAAGCTCCAATAAGGTTTGCAGCGATCATTTGAGCACTTCTTCCTTCAATATTATGTCTTTCAATAAAATGTACCAATTGGCCATTTTTAAATAAAGCGATTGATGGAGATGAGGGAGGATAAGGCAAAAGATGTTCTCTGATTTTTTTTACTGCGTCAACGTCAAAGCCTGCAAAGCTGGTCGTTAGTAATTTAGGCTTCTTTTCACTATTGTGAACAGCCATTAAAACTCCTGGGCGAGCAGTACCTGCACTACAGCCACAAACCGAATTGATCACCACTAAAGTGGTTCCTTCGCTTGATAATTTTTCATCTACTTCCGAAGCGGTCAACATTTCTTCAAAACCATTTTCTGTTAACTCCTCTTTCATTGGGAGTACAATTTCTGCTGGATACATATAATAAAATTTTTATTAGAATTACAAATTTACACACTTCAATCCAATTAAGCGACTAAGTTTTTAATTGAATAATAAAAATTTAACAAGTCAAACTATTGTAATTTCTACAACCATTCGATGAATTTGCATACATTTAGTTAAAAACAGAAGATTCTTTTGATGAGTGCAAATTTTTATATTAAAAACTTGTAATTTTATTCTACTGAATACAATCAAAATCATGGGTATTAATAAAGGCATCCTTACGGCGCTATTTTTTGTTTTTTCTATTTCTTCTCAGGCTCAGATTTTAACTGATTCAACCATCAAGGAGGTTGTAATCAATACGGATACCATATTGAGAATTAAAAATATTAATCCATATTTCACGCTCCATGTTGATTCCACTTTGTCTTATGATTTTGAAATAAACAAGGAGGACCCCTCCAAATATTATTGGTATTTAAAAAATTCACCGGTTGGTGTAAAAATTAATAGAGAAACAGGTCTACTAACTTTTAAAGCTGAAAAATCATTTTTTCTTTCTGGTAAATTAAAATATGATTACGAGTATAAAGTAAAAATTGGAATTCAAAATTTAAACAATCCGCTCGAGCATATCGATACTTCTTTTAGTCTCCTATTTTTTAATACCGAGATTATCCCTTCAGTCATTAAACCAACGGTAACCAATGTAGTTTATGCAGATGAAGGTGATACCATTAATTTTAAACTACAATGCGATAATGGAAGTTTCCCTATTGATGAAATTACCTATTTCAGTAACTATCCAGCAAAATCTCTTACCAGCGTAACTAAATGTAATGATGAATACACCTGGTTTATCCCTTTCGATTTTATAAAAGATAGTGATAAAGAGAAGATAAAAATGTTAGAATTATTTTTTGTGGGGATAACCAAATTTAATATTAGAGATACTACTATCATTAAAATTTATGTAAAAGACAATATAAACTATCCACAAAGGGTAATTGAATTTGAAGAGCTTAGAAAACAAGTAACGAATTACATTGTTCAATTAAAAAGTAGTTTCAAGCTAACAGACGAAAAAATTAAAAAAACAAAAAAGAACAGAACAGCCTTTGACTTGGGTTCTGCTGCTACTGGTTTGGGAGGAACGGTATTTTCATCTCTTCCTAATGTTGACCAAAAAACTGTCGGAAAAATTTTACCCAGCATTGGTGTAGCCTTGGTTCCAGTAAAAGAAGCCACGGCACCGAATGTCACTTCTGATCAAAATACAGCTTTACTGATTAGAAATAGCATTAAAAGATTAGAATATCTTTTAAAAGACAATGTGCTGGTGGGTGATAGAGATTCTGATATTTTACAGAAGGAAAAGAAAATAAAAGATGAAATTAAACAAATGCAAATTCAATTAATTGACATTCCTTTTTCAGATGAAAAATTGAATAGTAAGCAACTAGATGATTATTTTAATAATCCTAAGGTCAACAAAAAGTATCGAGTCAAAAAGAAATAAACCTAATGATTAAAATAGATTAAATTAAAAAAGGATGGCTAATTGCCATCCTTTCCTATTTATACTAATCATTTTAATATCCTAAAATCTTCAACATACTTTGTGCTGACTGTTCTTTTGCATACACCCAATCTACCAATTTGCCATTTTTATCATGACCTAATATAATATGCTTGGGAGAAGGAATTAAGCAATGTTTGATTCCACCATATCCACTTATTTGATCCTGATAAGCGCCTGTATGAAAAAAACCAACATATAAGGGTTCTCCATTAGTAAGTTTAGGTAGAAATACTTCATTGATATGTTCTTCTGAGTCATAATAATCGTGGCTATCACAGGTAATACCGCCAAGGGTTACCCGCTGGTATTCCTCGTTCCATTTATTAATAGGCAACATCAAGAATTTTTCTCCAATCCCCCAGGTATCTGGTAAAGTAGTGATAAAAGATGAGTCAATCATGTACCATATTTCTCTATCATTCTGCATCTTCTCACCAATTACACTATAGATATGAGCCATACTCTCTCCTACTGTATAACTTCCAAACTCTGTAAAAATATTAGGCATTTTAACCTTATTACGTTTACAAGCTACTTTGATATTTCTTACAATTTCATTAATCATAAACTGGTAGTCGTAATCAAACCCAAGTGAATGCTTGATTGGAAAGCCACCGCCAATATTAATAGAATCTAATTCGGGACATATTTTTTTCAGCTGACAGTAAAGATTGATTACCTTATTGAGTTCACTCCAATAATAGATATCATCTTTAATCCCCTTATTCAAAAAAATATGCAGCATTTTTAATTGATACTTATGCTCCATCCCCTCTATTTCATCTACATAAAATTCCAATACATCCTTAGCCCTCATACCCAATCTCGACGTATAAAAAGGAAAATTAGGTTCTTCTTCAGCCGCTACTCTAATACCCAATTTAAAAGGAGTCTTTACAGATTTATACGCCTTTAACTCTTCTTTATTATCAAGTATAGGTATTACATTTTTAAATCCACTATTTAATAACCTTGAAATCCTTGTGGTGTAGGGTTTTTGTTTATAGCCATTACAGATAATAAAAGTGTCTTTATTGATCTTCCTTCTTGCGTATAATTTATTAACGATGTCAATATCATAAGCGTAGGAAGTCTCTAAATGAATATCATTTTTTAAAGCCTCTTCCACTATAAATGAAAAATGGGAGCTTTTTGTACAATAACAATAATTGTATTTGCCTTCATAACTATGCTTTTTGAAAGCTGTAGCAAACATCTCTTTCGCCTTTTTTATTTGTTTACCAATTTTAGGTAAATAAGTAAGTTTAAGCGGAGTGCCATATTTATCAATTAAAGCCTTAATATCTTGTCCATTGTATTGTAAATACTCATCTACCACTTTAAAGTCTTCCTGGGGAAAATTAAAAGTTTGGTCCACCAAATCGGCATAAGTATTATTCATGTTATTCATTTCCGTAAATGGGTTTTAATTTAATGCAAATGTAATTCAATGATACATTTAATAAATAAAAACCGGGTGCGACATGATCACACCCGGAAGGTAATTTTATAGTTTAATAGTAATAAGGTGAATGCTGAATTTATCCAAGCTACTCATTGCCTGATTCACTATTTAACCTGAGCGATTAAACTTTTGAAACTCTCTGGTTCGTTCATGGCCAAATCTGCCAAAACTTTACGATTAATATCGATATTCTTTACAGCCAATTTATGAATAAATTCACTGTAAGTCATACCTTCCGCCCTTACGGCAGCATTAATACGAGCGATCCATAAAGTACGGTATTCGCGTTTTTTTAATTTACGGCCAACGTAGCTATACGTTAACCCTTTTTCCATTACGTTTTTGGCAACGGTATATACATTTTTACGTTTTCCGTAATATCCTTTAGCTGCTTTTAGTACTCTTTTTCTTCTAGCCCTAGATGCAACTGCATTTTTTGAACGTGGCATATCTTAATTTTTTGAAATGTTAATTTTTAGATTAAAACCCAATAATTTTTTGAAAAATTACCCTTTTAGGCGCAATAATCGCAATACGAAATCATGGTTAGTAGAATGAACCATACCGTCCTTTCTCATTACACGCTTGCGTTTTTTTGACTTTTTGGTTAAGATGTGACGTTTGAAGGGCTTTTGATAGGTAATTAACCCTGTACCGGTAACTTTAAAACGCTTTTTTGCGCTTGAGTTTGTTTTTACTTTTGGCATTTAATAACTTATTATAGTTACTCCCTGCTGGCGCCCCGAACAGACGGGAACTTGTAGAGCCTTGTGGGAAATGTGTGAAAAAGAACTTTCTTTTTCGGGCGGCAAAGGTAATAAAAAAACAAATACAGTACCTGTATTTTATGAATATTCACAAAATAGAGCTCATCAATTAGAAAAAATAGCTCATTTTATTCTGTTTTTTAAGAGAAATAGATAAAGTAGGACTATATATAAGCGTATCATCTATCATCTTTAATCAACTATTTTGCACAACTAGAAAATAGATAGGCATTCCAATTGTTATATTGATGGGGAAGGTTACTGCAAGGGCCATAGGTAAAAAAAGCCCAGGATTTGCTTTGGGAACTGAAATTTGCATAGCTGCTGGAACTGCAATGTAAGATGCACTAGCAGCCAATATGGCAAACATAAACCGATTAGTTATGTCTTGGGTTACAAAGGAACTCAACATTGCTATGATACAACCATTAAAAAGTGGAATGAATAGGGCAAATAGAATTGGAAACCACCCAAATGAAAAAAATGCCTTGAGTTTCCTTCCACTCGTAATACCTATGTCTAAAAGAAATATTGCAAGAAAGCCTTTAAAGAGATCATTTGTAAATGGTTTTATTCCTTCTGCTTGCTTAGCATTAGCTAAATAACCAATAATCAAACAACCAACAATAAGTAACACGCTCCCATTTGTAAAAGAATGTTTAATCACAGTTCTTTTATTTATTTTATTGAATTCGTCTTTGTTAAATATAGAGATTAAAATCAATCCAATGATAATTGCTGGCGATTCCATCAGAGCCATAATTGCTACCATATGTCCATGAAGTGATAGTTGCTGAGATTCGAGATAAGAAACAGCTGTTACAAATGTTACTGCACTTACTGAACCATAAGCTGCGGCTATAGCTCCTGCATCAAACACGTTTAATTTTCTTTTCAATATAAAGAAAGTGTAAAGCGGTATAATTGAAGAAATAGCAACACCAAATAACATTGACCATCCAATTTCAATTGTAAATTCCTCATGAGATAATTCTTGACCACCTTTAAACCCGATTGCAAATAAAAGATACAATGAAATAAATTTTGATGAATTAGCGGGTATTTCTAAATCACTTTTTAAATAAACTGCTACAATACCTAGTACAAAAAACAATAAAGCTGGGTTGATTAGGTTGTCAATAAGTAAATTATAATTCATTAATTATTAAAAAATTTATCTGGTTTTAGAAAATTTTAATCTTTTCCCAATTTTATTATTATTGATGATTCCATTATCATAAACGATGGTTCCATTAACGAATGTTTTTACAATTTTACTTTTGAAGCAATAATTTTCAAATGGAGACCACTGACATTTGTAAAGAATGTTTGCAGAGCTTACCTTCCAAGAAGTATTCAAATCCAAAAGTACTAAATCAGCATAATAACCTTCCCGAATGTATCCCCGCTCCTTGATCCTGTAGATTTCAGCTACATGATGACTCATTATTTCAACTAATTTTTCTAGACTAATTTTGCCTTTATAAACTAATTCGAGCATTGCCGGTAAAGCATGTTGAACCAAGGGGCCACCAGACATGGATTTAAAATAAGTACCACTTTTTTCTACAATCGTATGCGGTGCATGATCTGTTGCTATAATATCAATGCTATTATCTAAAAGAGCCGCTAATAAACCGTTTCTATCTTCGGGTGATTTAATTGCTGGATTCCATTTTATTTTAGCCCCTAATTGCTTATAATCTTTATCTGAAAACCAAAGATGGTGCACACAGGCTTCAGCGGTAATTCTTTTTTCTCGAATAGCGCATTTATTATCGAATAAATTGGCTTCTGCAAGCGTTGAAATATGAAAAAAATGTAACCTATTATTATACTTTTTAGCAATTTCTAAAACACGTTCTGTCGCTGTAAGGCAAGCTGCTTCGCTTCTTATAATTGGATGAAATTCAAATGGAATGTTTTCTCCATACTTTTTGCGATAAAAGTTTGTATTATTCTTAATGATCCCGTCATCTTCGCTATGTAATGCAACCAAAGATTCTGAACAACTGAAAAGTTTTTCTAAAAATGCTGGATAATTTGCCAATATTCCTTCATCATTATTAAAATACAATCCATCGTCTGTTATTCCACAAACATTTTCATTGTTAATTTTCAATGCCTCCTCTACATTAGATTGATTGATTCCCATAAAAAAGGAATAATTAGCTATTGACGTTTTTGATGCAATAAGGTATTTTTCTTCTAATAATTCTATTGTCAAAGTATTTGGAATGGTATTAGGCATTTCCATAAAAGAGGTTATTCCGCCAGCAACTGCAGCCCTAGATTCGGAGTAAATATTTCCTTTGTGTGTTAAACCTGGTTCACGGAAATGTACTTGGTCATCAATCATTCCAGGCAATAAATACAAACCTTCTGCATCAATTTCGGTAATGGAACCTAGACTAGATAAATGAATTGACTTATCAATTTTAGCAATACGTTCATTTGATATTAAAATATCAGCAACATAACGATTACCTTCATTTACAATACAGGCATTTCGTATAATTGTTTTCATCTATACTTTTTTTGTAGCTCTTTCTAATTTATCGTTAATGGTTTTGCCCAAACCTTCATCTGGCAATCTTTCTGCTATGATTACATCTAGTTTATTTTGGTCTAAGCGATGCATTGCGGCATATAAATTTTTAGCCGCTTCAGTATAATCTCCTGATTTTGATAGTATCTCCTGACAATCAATTTGATTATCTTGAATTGTTTTTTTTAAAAGTAACAACCCAATTTTTTTTCCTTCAAAAAAATTCAACAAAGCAGAAACATCATTAGTTAAATAAGTATCAGTCATTGGAGCGTAATGACGCGAAAGCATCCCTGGCGAGTTGGGTGATGAATCATTATTTGTTCGTATGCTTAACTTTCCTGTTATTTTCTCTATTTCTTCCAATGAAATTGATCCGTGTCTATACAATATTGGATGAGTATTTTCAAATCCGATAATTGTAGATTCCAAACCTTTTTCGCATTCGCCTCCGTCTAAAATAACCTCAATCTCCTCTCCAAAAT
This sequence comes from Ferruginibacter sp., assembly GCA_030831945.1. Lineage (GTDB taxonomy): Bacteria > Bacteroidota > Bacteroidia > Chitinophagales > Chitinophagaceae > Ferruginibacter. The sequence goes on along the minus strand of JAURKC010000004.1, from coordinate 29,985 downwards.
AATTGAAAACATGGGCTGCACTGGTTGGACTAATAGACCCAAATGGGTTGGCACTTGGTGCGGCTAGAGGAAAGTCAAGTTGATCTAATAGAGCTAATGTCAATGGATGTTTGGGAACTCTTACTGCAACTGTTTTTTTTCCAGCGCTTATCAAATCAGAAATATGGTCTTGTTTATTCAGTACCATTGTTAATGGTCCTGGCCAAAATTTTTCAGCCAGAATGAATGCACTTTCTGGAATTTCCGAAGCAACATCGAAAATACTAGATGCCGCCTTAAGATGAACAATTAAAGGATTATAAAATGGTCTTTTTTTAAGTTCGAATATCTTTTTGATTGCTATATCACTGAATGCATTACCTGCTAAACCATACACTGTTTCAGTAGGGATTGCTACTAGTTCATTTTTCAGAAGGATTTCATTTGCTTTACTTATATCAGTACTAATCATTATTTTTTTTATGGGTTACAAATAGCACAGTACATCGGATCTTCTGTCTTTTTTCCTTTTGGGTATTTTTCTTCTTCTAAATAGCCACATTTTTGGCAAGAATAGATATAGCTTATTTTGCTTCCTGTTGGGTAATTGCATATTACACAGGGTAATCCTTCTTTAGCAGCTGTAATTCCAAATCCTGGCATTTGGCAAATTGGACAGAGAGCGTTTATTTGATTAATTAGTTTTTTAGCTGCAAGTTCAATTACGTTCATTCTTGTAGGATTATACATTGCCCGCATATCGGTTTCTATATAAGCCGTACCGTAATTTTTAATTAAATGATTAAAAATAATGCTTAGCTGCTCGGCATTGGTGATCCCTTTTACTATGCCGCTATAATCGTCCTTTGATTTTCTTAGAATCAAACCATGTAAAGGAAAATTTGCCTTAGCTGCGAATTCGAATAGTTTTTTTTCAGTTTTTATTTCTGACCCATTAAAATTGGTTTCAATGCTAAGCTCCCTAGCAATAATTTCTAAACCATTTTTTTTATCAATAAAGAGTAGAAATTCATCATCAGCTGGTACAAAATATAAGGTTGGATGTGGGCCAAAAGAACCTTCATTGGCAATTACTAAGTCGCAATTAGTTAATTCCATAGCCAGGTAACATTTATTTCTGGCCGTAGTTATAGGATCAACTTTTCTCTCAACTTCTCCACTAAAGGTTCCAAATTTATCTGTATCTAAATCTTTAGTAACCAAACATTTTACACCTAATTCTTTTTCCACAATAGGAGCAATCACTTTTTCCTTTTCATGTTTTGTAGCAATAAGTAAAGTTCTTCCTTCAAACATTAGTCGCCAACTTCAAGTAGTGAAATATTTATTGCTGAATTAACTACTAGCTTTTTGTTTTTAGCTTTTGCTTCTAATAAAATCTCCTCTAACTTTTTTAATTCGTTTCTTAGGGACGGAATTGTTTTTTGTGCTATGGCATCATTTTTTCCAAATCGCTCTTGCGAACTCCAATTTTTAATATTGTAAAAATTAATTTTTGATGTAAACATATTCATTAAAATATCCTTAGCTTCATCAAAAGTGAAATTGTCATCAATAATTGTTAGTGTTTCAGTTTTTTTCATCAATTTTGATATTTAGGGTTAGAATAAATTAGATGAGTTAAGCACCTCCTCTTTTAATCAATTGTTTTATTTAACAAATTTGAATTGTTTTTCATTATAAATATTATTTAACTTTATTATATTTGACATAAATATATTTTATGAACTATACGATTAGCCAATTAAAGATTTTTTTAAAAGTGGTTGAATTTACAAGTATAACAAAAGCAGCCGATGAACTGAATTTAACGCAACCAGCTGTTTCTATCCAACTGAAAAACTTTCAGAAATATTTTAAATTCCCTTTAACCGAGATTATTAATAAAAAACTTTACGTAACTGAATTTGGATTAGAAATTGCAGTTGCTTGTGAAAATATTTTAAACGAAATTGAAATAATCAATTACAAAAGCAAAGGATACAACAAAAATTATACGGGAAAATTAAAAATCTCGATTGTTTCAACAGGGAAATATATCATGCCTTATTATTTATCAAGCTTTTTAAATGAATATCCAGATGTAGACTTACTAATGGATGTAACCAATAAATCAAAAGTGATAGCTAGTATAGAAAAAAATGAAATTGATTTTGGGCTTATTTCAATCTTGCCTGATAATCTAAATTTTATAGAACTTGAATTAATGGACAATCATTTATACCTTGTCGGGAATAAAGAAATAGCAGAAGAAATTATAAACAATAAGAAATTATTAGAAACCAAACCTTTTATCTTCAGAGAGCAAGGATCGGGCACAAGGCAAATGATGGAAAAGTTTGTCAGTAAAAATAAAATTTATACCAAAAAGAAAATTGAGCTTACTTCTAATGAAGCAGTAAAACAGGCGGTTCTTGCAGGTATTGGCATTTCCATCATGCCCATCATTGGAATTAGATCAGAAATAGCCTCTGGCAAACTTAAGGTTATAGCAACCAAAGGACTCCCAATTACTACTAAATGGAGATTGGTTTGGTCAAAAGAAAAGAAATTAAGCCCGATAGCGCAACATTATATCGAGTATCTAAAAAAAGAAAAGGAAAAGATTAATAAATTATCTTTTTCAATACCAAAGATTTAATTTAAAATAACCTTGTGTAAAAAACTGACACTTAAATCGGTAAAAACAATAAGCCTTAAGCGAAATGCGTTGAAATCACGTTGCCAATAAAAACCTGTTAAAATAGTAGCAGACTTATTAACTACTAATTGGTTTTATCGAATACCGTTTTCCATGAACGCACTTCACCCCATACATTTGATTTTGCAGTGGACTGAATAGTTATCGACTTACCATCATTAGTCAAGTTCCAAACCTCTATTACGTAATGAATAACTTGTTTCATGACTACAACAGAGTTAATAGTCATAGTTTGTCCATCAGCCGACAACTTCACCGAAAACTTTTTTCCTATCCCCTGGCCCTGATTAATTTGACTTTCTTTGCCATCGAATACTATTTTCTCCTGGATTCTAGCCAGCGCTTTATCAGGTGATGTGCTTGGTGGAATATCTATGGTTAGAAAATCAGACTGATCAGATATTTTCATTGATTTAGAATTCATTCGATCACCTACTATATAAGCACAATAAATATTTCCGCCCTTACTTATCGGCTCTTTGGATTTCCATTCGCCAGAAAAGTTAGCACGATGAGTGTAATTTTTTTGCTGAGCTTGCGCGGAGAAGTTAAATATTCCTGTTAATAGAAAAATTAGGCAGGTTAAAAAGTAGCATTTATTTTTCATAAAATTTTATAATACATTATTTACAAGTTGATTAAAGTTAAGGTAAAGTTTTGCTTTTAATTACCTTTCAAATTAAATTATAATTACAAATTTTCACAATACAGCTTATTTACCTTTTACATAATAATTCTTCATTATTTCAAAAACCTTATCCTTTAAATCAGTTGGTGTACTATCATTGGAAGCTATGGTAGGCAAAAAATGCATTTCTAATCTTTTGGGAATTAAAAAAAATCCTTTATTAATTGGCATTGCTTCTTTGGTCCCAAAAATAACACAAGGCATAATATCCTTTTTTGCATCGATGGCTAACTTAAATGCACCATCATAAAAGGGTTTAAGTGGTTGATCTGTTCGATTACGCGTTCCTTCTGGATAAATACACATATGAATATTCATTTGCAATACGGAGCGCATCATTTCCAAACTTTTTCGACGACTTTGATCATTTTTTCTATCCACTAAAACCGAACCCCTTTTATAAAACCAACCAAAAATTGGAACTTTAGCAAAAGATGATTTTGCAATCGTCTTATTTCCTCCTGGAACAAAGGGAGCAGATAAGGGTACATCAATCAGCGCATTGTGATTATAGACAATGACATAGGTCTCCCCTTTTTTGAAATTTTCTTTTCCGCAAACTTTTACTGGGCAACCTACTAAAAATAACCAAGTTCTCATCCAACATCTAGAAACCCAGATAAAATAATCTTGTCCTTTTTTACCAGGTATTAAATAAGCCACCATTGATGGTAAAAAAATAATCAAGAAGCTAACAACGAAACTAACTAAACCCCATACTGCCCAAAAACGACCAAACATATTCAATAAAAAATCAAGTACTTTATTAGACTGCTTGTTTTCAGTTGTATTATCCTTCATTGCTAAATTTAATTTGTTGTTGAGTGGGTGTAAACAATTTCCAATCAATGGGAGAATAGCCCTGCTGAATCAATAATTCATTTGTTTTTGAAAAATGTTTACAACCAAAAAATCCTCTATTTGCACTAAATGGTGAAGGATGAGCTGCCTTCAGCAAAAAATGCTTATCCTCATCAATCAGTGTTTGTTTTTGCTGAGCAAAATTACCCCATAATAAAAATATAATCCCCTTTTTATTGTCAGAAATTTTTTTGATAACCGCGTCGGTAAAATCCATCCAGCCAATTTTTGCATGACTAGCTGGTTCGTTCAATCTTACCGTTAAAATAGCATTCAATAATAAAACCCCTTGCTCTGCCCAATGGGTTAAGTTTCCATATTCCAATGGCATCTCCACTCCTATATCTGATTGAATTTCTTTAAAAATATTGATAAGTGACCGAGGAGGTTTTGTTCCAACAGGAACAGAGAAACTAAGACCGTGAGCTTGACCTGGATTGTGATAAGGATCCTGGCCTAAAATAACTACTCTTAGTTTATCAAACGGTGTTTTATTAAAAGCATGAAATACCCATTTACTTTGAGGGAAAATTATTTTACCAGCTGCTCGCTCAGTATTTAATAAATCAATAATAGATAAAAAATAAGATTGGCTAATCTCGTCTTGCAAAAGCTTTTTCCAAGAAATATCCAATTCAATATCCATGCATAAGATTTTGGCAAAAGTACAAAAGCAGTCTCAATAGAAATAAAAAGTAGTAGCTGATTAGGATGATTATCTAAGCGAAATTTTTAAAATGCTAACAACAAATAGTCATTAATTTAAAAATACCTCATCTACAAATACCCAGCCTTTATACCCTTTAGGGCTCCGCCACATCGGTAATTTATGAACAGGGATTATCACTACTTTTAAATAGCTCGCTTTAACCGGATTAAAAGAAATTTGTACCCCTTTCGTATAGGTAGGTGCTGATTTTTCTGGTTGAACAGGCATTTCTTTTTTAACCATTCGTAAACTTCTAGGATTATTACCAGCCCAAACTTGAATTTGCTGAGCAGGAAAAATATTGCTATTAATAGCTACTAGAGTACTCAGTGAAACAGAAGAAACATCAATAGGTTCTTTTAAAGAAATAAGAATTTCCATTGGTTGATCCTTAAAACCCATCCATTTACCATTTGAAAAATCTTTATCCTCTCCTTTTTTTGTATCAATTAAAATGGATGCGCTGAATTTTTTGTAAGGATCTTGCTCTGATGGTTTCAATAAACTGATAGAGTCAATCTTTGCACCAGGTTTAAAAAATGTCCTCTCTACCACTTCGCTACTTTGCCAACCAACTTTAAACGCTTTCACCTTCAAGGTTAAGGTATTATCCAATAAATAATCTCCTTTATAAAGCGGAGATAAAATGCTGTCTGGATCAGTTCCATCAATTGTATAGCGCATTTCAACGCCTTTTACATAATGTTTTAATTTAAGTTTGGTGGGCTCCATCAAAATCAATTCTTCATTTTCAATGATTGGTTGATTTAATTTAATTACTACCGTATCACCTGAAAAACCTGTTTCAATTCTTGTATTCTTCAGTTGGTTTTGGAGAGAAGCTAAATTTTGATTTTGAGCAGGCGTACTCCAAATAATTAATTCAGTCAAATTAGTCAAAGAAGATAAAACTCCAAGGCTAGTCATATCCACTCCTGTTCCCGACAATGAAAGCTGTTTTAATGATTTCAATTGAGTGAGTGATGATAAACCTGTTCCTTTAATATTAGTAAAAGACAAATTTAGTTTACGCAGATTGGTAAATTGAGCAATAGTAGCCAATTCAGCATCAGTGACAGGTATCTTATTGAGATTCAGCGAAACAATCTGTTCCTTTAAAGGAAGTATTTCTTTAAGTTGATCTGCTTTAAATTGAGAGGCACCAAAAAATTCAACTCCTAAAGCTGGTGAATTAATTGCCAAGGGGGTGATAAAGCGGTAATTATTACTCAAGGTTTTTACTGTATTTTCATCGGCAGCTTTGAAAGTATACTGATCAGTTTCAACCGTATTGAATAAAGACTTTGCAAGAAAACTTAAGGTATCTGTTGCTGGCAAGTTAACGACTTTAGCAGTTGCACTAGCACCACTATGAATCCAATAATAAAGAATTTGAGCCTCCTCATCTGTAAGCTGAGGTCTTCCACTTGGAGGCATATGCTTTTTATCATCCAACGGTAAATGTATTCGACTCAATAGCATACCAAAATCACTTTGAGTAGAATCCCAAAGGACTCCATTTTTACCCCCTTTTAAAAGTTGAGCAAAAGTAGCCATCACCAATCCACCTTTTGACTTATTATCATTATGACAACTGATACATTTAGCTTGTAAAATAGGTTGCACCATATTAGTATAAATGACCGCATCTTCAAATAATACAATCGGTGATTTTTTATCTTTCATTACAGGAGCTAACACAAAATTTTCTCCGTGGGTAACACTTGCACCCAAGTGACTGGTTATAATAATTAACACTAAACCCGTTATAGAAGTAAGCCCTAATAATAATTTAGTATTTCGAATAGATTCTCTAAATACATACCATAATATTGATAACAATGAAATGAATGCACCACCCCACTTATGCCAAAAAAGAATATCTTGTTCATAGCCATCTTCTTTAGAAAGCAATAAACCCATTAATGCACTCATTACTGAAGTAAGTGCTGTGATTAACAAAAGGCTATCTCCTATTACCTTTTGATCTGTTTTAAGAGACAATTTAAATCCAGAAAAAAATTCCCAAAAAATACAGGTTACTAATAATACAATGGGGAAATGTAAAAGCATCGGATGCATTCTACCTACAGGCTGAACCCAAGAAGGAACCAATAAACCTTTTTCAAAAATTAAAAGAAATACCAACAAACAATTCAATGCAAAGCTGGCATTATATAAATAGGTTTTAAATCTTTGCATCATTTTAATAAACTTTTATTTCATCTAAGAAAATCCATCCGTGTCTACGTTTCCCGGGAAGCCAATCAGGTAAATTTTTAATTCCGTACAACTTAATTTTTAATTGATTAGTTACCATTTTATTTCCTGCTGTCAACATAATTGGTCTACATTCAGGTGCGACAATCGATTTATTTAATTCAAAACTACTTTCAACGAAGGATTCAAATTGTTTTGTATCCGCATTCAAATAATCTACTCTAATCAGTTGAGGTAAAAAGACCCAATTTTTATAATCCTGTAAAAAATCAATTAAAACAGACTGCACCTTTTTAGCAGATTTCAATTCTACTAAAATTTCAATGGTATCCTGCTGATAACCAATCCAGGTAGGCGATTTCATATTTAAAAGACCTCCTTCATTATCAAACAAAGTATTTGGACCGTTTCCTTTATATTTTTCATTTGGAGCACTATGCTGTTCTGACTGTATGGGCAATCCGTCTTTAATAAAAGTAGTCGAAATAATTTCAGAAGGTAAAAAACTTGGACCAGAAGTCATCACTTGCAGGGTCGTCAAATTTTTATTGATCCTGATAGGCTTTTTATAGATTGTACTCTTTTCTGTTGGAAGCTGTCCATCCAAAGTATAATAAATATTGGCACCTTCTTGAGCAAATTTCATTTCCACTTTTGCAGCATCTTTAAAAAAAACGGAAGAGTATTTCAACAAAGCAGGTGCCAGTTGAACAGATTTTTGTCCAAGGCAGATTTGGCAAGATACCAAAGCGATAAAAATATTGAATAATGTACGCATTAAATAACTGGCGATAATTTGTAAGGATACACTTTGCCAGAATTCCACTGAGCAACATACAAGTTTTCTTCATCATCGACACAAACATCATGAGGATATTGAAAATACTTAGCAGTCTGATACATTTCCTCGAGCTTGTGATCTACGTATTGAGGTTGAGATCCTCCGAGATTAGATACTACCTTAAAATTTTTATCTAGAATAGTTACAAAACCCGATTGTTTGCCTTGCAGTGTATTGGATTGTAAAACTGCAGCATACAAATAATCTCCTTTAATCACTGGACGACAAACCCATGCACCAGGTAAAGGAATGGTGTCAATATAAACTCCGTTTAACGTATATCTTTTAAATGCATTTTGCTGTCTAGAAGTTACAATCAAGCAGGGATGCAGTGGATCACGTTGATCTACACAAATACCATGGGCATTTGAAAGATGTTTAGCTTCAGGACCTTTGCCACCAAAATGATTAATATAACGCCCCTTTGAATCGTATTGAATAATGAAATCTTTTCCATATCCATCTGCTACATAAATATCTCCATTAGGAGCGATAGCAGTTTCTGTAGGAACATACTCCGTTGCTTTTGTATATTGACCGGTTTCTTTTGGATAATCTAACACCAACAATACTCTTCCATCGATGGTAGTTTTAATTACCTGATGACGACTATTATCACAGATAAACAATACATCCGTTCCATTTTCATTGAAAAGTGTCAATCCATGAGCACCAGGATATTCATGTCCCCAAGTAGTTAATAGCTTACCTGCTTTATCATAGATGATGACATTATTTTTAACTTCATTGGTCAACAAAACAATTCTTCCTTTACTATCCTGCACCATCTCGTGACAATCATTTACAGGGTTAGTTGCAACATCCGCCTTACTCCATTTGGTATCTAGTCGATAGCGCTTATTATTATGACCAAGCAATGAATCCTCTAAAAAAGGAAAAGAGGGTTGTGATAAAAAACCTATCGTTCCCAAGGAAGAGTTTCTTATAAATGATCTGCGTTGCATACAATTGAATTTTAAAAATTAAAAATACCTTAGGCAATAAAAAATTATCAAAGAAGGTTAGCCAACCCCCAACTTTGAAAGTTAACTAATCAGCCCCTGAACCACTTTTCCACCCACATCAGTAAGCCTATATCTTCTACCAAGATGCTTATAAGTAAGTTGTTCGTGATCTAGTCCCATCAAGTGCAAAATAGTTGCATGAAAGTCATTTACATGCACAGGATTTTCAATAATATTATATCCAAATTCATCAGTTTCACCATAAGAACCAGGCTTTACACCACCACCTGCCATCCAGATACTAAAGCATCTAGGATGATGATCTCTTCCATAATTCTCTTTACTAAAATCACCCTGACAATAATTTGTTCTACCAAATTCACCACCCCAAATCACCAGTGTTTCATCTAGTAAACCTCTTTGTTTTAGATCGGTAATTAAGGCTGCAGATGCTTGATCGGTATCCATACATTGACCACGCATTTCATTTGGAAGATTTCCATGAGTATCCCAACCTTGGTGATATAACTGAACGAAACGAACACCATTTTCAGATAATTTTCTTGACAGCAAGGCATTGGCAGCAAAGGTTCCAGGTATCAAACAATCGGGACCATATAATTTTACAATGTCATCAGGCTCTTTACTAACGTCTGTAATATCTGGTACAGCCGTTTGCATACGATAAGCCATTTCATATTGTTGGATTTTGGCATTCACTTCAGGATCGCCTGATTGATTAAATGTTTCGGCATTTAATTGTTCCAACTTATCTAACATTTTTCTGCGGTCAACCTTATTGATACTCTCGTGATTATTTAAATATAATACAGGGCTGTCTCCGCTACTAAATTGAACCCCCTGATGAACGGAATCAAGGAAACCATTAGACCACAGTTTTGAATAAACGCCTTGTCCATTTCCTTTTCCTTTGGACAATAAAACACAAAATGCAGGTAAATTTTTATTTTCACTTCCCAATCCATAACTCAACCAAGAACCCATACTAGGTCTATTTCCAACCTGGGCTCCTGTTTGTAAAAAGGTAAGTGCTGGATCATGATTAATTGCTTCTGTATACATACTTTTAATCACACACAATTCATCTACTACTTTAGCCGTATGGGGAAGTATTTCACTCATCCAAGTTCTTGCCTTCCCATGCTGATTAAAATTAAATATAGAACCTGCCAATGGGAATGTTTTCTGACCTGCAGTCATCCCCGTTAGCCTTTGACCATTGCGAATAGATTCAGGAAGATCTTGTCCAAACATTTCCTGAAGCTTTGGCTTGTAGTCAAACAAATCTAATTGTGAAGGTGCGCCATTTTGAAAAAGATAAATGATTCTCTTTGCCTTGGGAGCAAAATGGGGTAAGCCAGCAAGGAGCATTTCCTCAGGATTTTTTTCACCAAATAAATCAGGTATTAAAAGTGAACCCAATGCTACACTTCCTATTCCCAAACTCATTTTTGATAGAAAACGCCTTCTATTAAAATTAAGACTATACTCTAATAATTCTTTGTTCATAATTAAGATTTTATGATTGCCTCTTCCATGTTATAAATCATGTTAATTACTTTCATTAATGCAGCTGTTGCATTCATATCTAAACTTTCTGCAAAAGGATATTCTCCAACTTGCAAAGTAGCAGTAGCATCCAATTGCTTTTGTTGAAACTGCTTCAACTGATCATCATAATAAGTTTTTAGAATTTCATTTTCTTTAGCTCCAGGTATCCTACAAATTATTCTTCTGAATGCTGCTTTAATTTTCAGGTCGGAAGATAAATTTTCTTTCATTAGCCTTTGAGCCAATACACGAGAGGCTTCTAGAACGGTAGGATCATTCATCATCATCAGCGCCTGTAAAGGTGTATTGGTTTGAGAACGTTTTACTTCACATTGATCACGGTTACTAGCATCAAATAAAATCATGCTGGGAGGAGGAACCGTAAGTTTAATAAAAGTATACATCCCTCTACGATAAAGCGCATCGCCTCTATCTTGCTTATAGGTTTTTAATTCTCCTCTACCAGAACTAGCCATTTCCCATAACCCCTTAGGTTGATAAGGTTTAACACTAGGTCCACCAATGGTATTAACCAATAAGCCACTTCCTGATAATATAATATCGCGGACAAATTCAGCTTTCACTTTTTGACGAGGTGCACGAGTAAGATAAATATTTTCAGGGTCTTTATTATAATTATCAGGATTTACTTTAGAGGATTGACGATAAGTTGCAGACAATACAATCTGCTTCATTAAACGTTTGATATTCCAACCATGTTCCATAAAGTCAACCGCTAACCAATCAAGTAATTCAGGATGGGTAGGTAATTCACCTTGCATACCAAAATCACCAGCAGTTTTTACCAATCCTCTTCCAAAAATTTCTTGCCAAATATGATTGACAAAAACTCTTGACGTAAGTGGATTATCCTTATTGACTGTCCAAGCAGCAAGGCCTAGCCTATTGCGTTGATTTTTAATGGTATCAAAGGGTAATACAGAATTAATGGTAGAAGGAAATACTTCGGTAGTAGGATGATTATATACTCCACGATCTAAAATATAGGTTCTACGCAAACTATCATTTTCTCCCATTACGGATACATACAAATTACCCGTATCCTTTTTATTGATAAAAGTTAAAACACTTTTTGATTCATCATCTGTAATGGTTAATATCGGAGACTTTGCAGGTTTAGAAGTACTTACATCCCCTTCAAATCCTGCTTCTTTTGTATTATTAAAAAATGCAAACATTTGATAATACTCTTTCTGAGAAATGGGGTCATATTTATGATCATGGCATTGTGCACATTCGGCAGTTAAGCCCAAAACTCCTTTTGTAAAGGTTTTTGTTTTATCAATAATATATTCAATTCTATATTCCTCAGGTATGATACCACCCTCTTCGGTATACTTATGATTTCTGAAAAAAGCGGTGGCAAGCATTTGCTCCTTAGTTGAATTAGGAAGCATATCACCTGCAATTTGCCAGGTTAGAAAATCGTTATACGGTAAATTTTTATTGAATGCATGGATTACCCAATCACGCCAAGCCCATTGAGTTCGTACATTATCATCTTGATATCCATAACTATCAGAATAGCGAGCGATATCTAACCAATGAACGGCCATTTTTTCACCAAAAGTGGATGAAGCTAATAATTGATCAACAGCAGTTTCATAAGCATTGCTGCTTTGATTTGCAGTAAATTGATCCATCAATTTTTCTGAAGGTAGTAAGCCTGTTAAATCCAGTGATACACGTTTTAACAGTCTTTCTTTATCAGATTGTTCATTGTTTGTAAGCCCCATTTGTTCTTGCTTACTAAAAACAAAGTAATCAATTTCGTTAACTGCATTTTCTTTGTGATCTATAGAGGGCAAAGGAGCTTTTACAGGTTTTACAAAAGCCCAATGCTTTTCGTATTTAGCACCTTGATTAATCCATTTTTTAAAAAGGGCAATCTCATAAGATGACAAAATGCCTAAATGAGAGGATGGAGTGGGCATCTGATAGGCCGTATCGGTAGAGGATATACGCTTAAAAAGTTCAGACTCTTCTGGCTTATAGGGTACTAGCGCAAATGCTCCTTTCGTTTCTTTTAATGGTGCAAAAGCTGAATCGGGTATATCTAATCTTAAACCAGCTTCCCGTTTATTCTTATCTGGTCCATGACACTTAAAACATTTATCAGATAATATGGGACGAATATGGAAATTATAACTTACTTGATCAGGCATCTTATTAGCAGCCTTAGTGCCTTTAGAACGCATAAAGAAAATCCATCCCGCAGAAAAGACTACCAATACAGCAATTACAATTAATAACTTAGATTTCATATAACTTACAATTTACAATAAAGTACAAGTACCTATTTTCAAATATATAGCATAAATGAGTAATTTCAATAGGTAAGGAAGTTTTAAATTCCCAGAACAAAGATTTCATTCTATTGATTAAATTAAGATATATTAATAAATAATTAAATATAAATAAAACCAAATAGAAAAAATAAAAGGAATTCTAGAAAAACAGAAAAAATAGAACTTGATAAAGCGATCAATTACTTATGATTAAGTCTATTAATAAAGTAATAATGCTCGGTGATTAAATAATTACCATTGAGTTTATTTCTTTTGATAAACTCTCACATAATCAACGATAAACTCATCAGGAAAAACAGTCTTTTTTATCTCTTCTAAATTGTTTGGAATTTCCATACTTAAAATTAGATACTCCTCTATTTGGGATACACCTGAACTTACTTCATAGAATTTAAGTCCATCGATATAAAAGATATATTTTTCAGGCGTCCACTCTAAGCCAAAGGTGTGAAATCCCTTGCTTACATCTTTAAGATAACTCTGCATTCCACGAGTAGTATGTTGACCAGCCCCATAAGGTCCCCAATGAACATTATGAGAAACAATATCAAGACCTAATTTTTTAAAAAATTCCATGATATCTATTTCAGCACCGTTCACACGAGGATCATCACCTTCTGATAATTTAGGGGATTGTAACCAGAAAGCACCCCAAACACCCGGTGATTGCTGTAATTGAGCTCTACACTCATAAAATCCATATTTCGGCATGAACAGTCCTTGAGTTCCCACCGCACTGATCAAGATAGAATCTCCTCTTTTCAGTGCAGCTAATTTCAATACACCATTTTCTACTTTTACTGCTTCCGCTGAAACATAGGCGATAGCTCGACGTCCTACTCCCCTAACCGCCCATTTTGTATTGTCTAATTGATTACCTAAAAACTCATCTTCCCAAACCAACTGGTAACCATTTTTTAAAGGCTTAAAAACCTTGTCAGACATGGGTCCTTGAGCTGGACGCTGAGCAAATGCTGTGATTGAAAAAACAATAAATAGAAAAATAAGAAGATGATTTTTTTTCATTTGTACTGATTGATTAGGTAATTCATTGCGTTGACAAAGTAAATATATTGAATAGATTCAATTTAAATCTCTTCCTGATACATCAAACAGAAATTAGTTCAGCATCCAAACCTCCAATATCAATTGTCTGTATCTTTTGATCCAATTTCAATGTAAATAATTCTTTGGTTTCAGATAAGTTCCATAAAAGAACCTTATTTATTTTCGGATACCAGGCACATATTACTGGCTTATCTTCCACAACATAGGGTACACCCTTTAATAATGGAATAATTTCCTTTTTGAATAAGAATATTTCCTGAAGATTTTCCTTAACAAATCTAGCCCCACTAATTTTTTTATCTTGACTAGCCCCATAAATAAAAGTAGTTCCTTTTGATTTCAACTCACCAGAAGAAACATCTTGAATATCAAAATCTGAAAGGAAAGTCCAACCATCTTTTGAAGGAATGTCAGTTACCTCAAAAGGTATTCCAGCAGCAAGAAAAAGACTGTAGGGTTTATCATCTCCTACCATCCTACTGCGTGTTCCCCAAAAATGCTTCATTGGACCTGCTAATTTTTGACCAGCGATTTTTTCATGCATCGCAGCTACTTTTTTAATTGCTGGTGCGAGCGTATTCCAATGACTAAAAGGGAACGGATCTAATCCACTCATCATCATCGTATTTCTTACATCAGAGATTATTGAAATATGTAGCTTAGCCGCCATATTTTTAGCAGACAATTGATTAGCAGGATAAGCGGTTGTTTCACTAAATGCCAATGTTGGTTTTACGAATCTGCGATGAAATAGCGAGCTAAATAATTCATCTGTCTTACCTTTTACTGGAGAAAAATTTTTATCACTAAACATTAATTCTCCTACCCTAAATAATGAATCTTTATAATCTTCTAATCGAATACCTGCTTTTTCGGAACCCAGATACATTGCCATTATACCCAACTTAACATGAGGAGCAGCGGCCTGTTGAGCCTTAAAAGAAGCACTGAGTTGATTACAATTATAATCAATCCAATTTTTAAGCAATGAATTTAAATTTCTATTTTTAATATCATTTCGTAAATCCTCCATATCTTTTTTTAGATACCCATATTCATTCAAAAATTCTTTTTGATGATCTTCACAAAAACATCCGCCAATATTACCGGGAGAAGCCGCCAATCGAAAATCGTCATCTAGAAATAATTTATTAAATCCTGATGCTTGTATTTTTTGAATAACCCTAATATTTTCTTGTGTTACATTTGGATGAACAGAAGTTCCTGAAAATTTTTTCCCTTCTATATCAATTCGTCTAGGCCATGTTTGAGGGGTGATATCATAATTTTGAGAATCGCCTAGGGAACCACCCGGATGGCCGAAAGGAACACTTACCATATTTACCGCAATTCCTTTTTTTTCAAATCTTTTTTTCCAAAGTAAAATATCTTCGATCGGATAAGGATAGTAACCATTTATAAAATAAGGCATCCATACATCGGTAATACCACTCGATGAAATAGTATTGATAAAATCGGGATTATTATTAAGCGTTTGTGTATTCACACAAAGTCCAAAGTTTCTTTTGTTGGCTTTTTTAAAAGCAAAAGAATGTATATCGCCCAAAAATAAACCACTAGATAATAAAGTAGAATTTTTTAAAAAATGTCTTCTGTCAAGCATAATTAATTGTTTAAAGAAGTTTTCAACTCATATTAAAGTTATTTAAATTTAATTTCCTGAATTACTCATTAAATACTTGGATGAATCTTTTATTCACTTTAAAGTTAAGGAGATAGTTTAGGTATTATCTAGAGTGTTGTTAATTTACCCTAAAGAACAAGATTGGAAAGTGTATTTTTCTAACTAAAAATATTGGGTTAACTGCTAATTCAATTAAAAGAATGAGCTTAACATTATACACTAGAAGGCAAGCATAAAAAAAGCACTAATTACTTAGTGCTCTGTACAGTCGGGAAGACAAGATTCGAACTTGCGACCCCTAGACCCCCAGCCTAGTGCGCTACCGGGCTGCGCTACTTCCCGAAATACCTAAATTCCCAGTTTTGGTAAATTTTGAGACAACATAGCATATATAATTCATATATATAAACGCCTCAATAATAAGCCACGCAAAAGTAATTTAAATTTTCAATTCTAAAAACAACAACAAATTGTAACTTAGCGCAACTTTATAATTCATGAGTGTTTTAATCAAGCAGGCCACCATCGTAAGTAAGGGTTCTCCTCTTAATGGAAAGCGGAAAGATATTTTGATCCAAAATGGGATCATTACCTCTATAGCTGACTCAATAAAACCATCTGGAGAAAGAATAATTGAAGAAGAAGGATTACATATCAGCATAGGATGGATGGATTCATTCGCTCAGTTTGGTGATCCAGGATTTGAATACCGCGAAACCATTGAAAGTGGAACAAAGGCTGCCGCATCAGGCGGATTTACAGAGATCTTAATTACACCCAATACCAATCCAGTAGTTTCTACTAAATCTCAAGTAGAATATATTATTCAAAAAAAGACTACTGCAGGCGTAAAAGTTTACCCTATTGGAGCCATCACAAAAAATGCAGCAGGTAAAGAATTAGCTGAAATGTATGATATGGCCAATTCGGGAGCCATTGCTTTCAGCGATGGACTCAATTGTATTCAAGATGGAAGCTTATTACTTAAAGCACTTCAATACGTTAAAACCATTGATGGAACAGTCATTCAGCTACCTGATGATAAAACGATTGGTACGAATGGACTCATTAACGAAGGTATTATTTCTACACAGCTAGGTCTTCCAGGAAAACCAGCTATGGCAGAGGAAATTATGGTTGCCCGAGATATTGAACTGACCAATTATGCTGCTAGCAAATTGCATTTTACTGGCATCTCTTCTTCCAAGAGCCTTGAACATATTAAGCAGGCAAAAAGTGCAGGAATAAAAATATCTTGTTCGGTTACCCCTTATCATTTATTTTTCTCTGATGATGATTTGCAACAATATGATACTAATTTAAAAGTAAACCCTCCTATCAGAACAAAAAAAGATCGACAAGATTTAATTGAAGGTTTATTAGATGGCACAATTGATTTCATTGCTTCTCATCATCTTCCACAAAACTATGACGCCAAAGTTTGCGAATTTGAATATGCAAAAAATGGTATGATCGGTCTTGAAAGTTTGTTTGGGGCTGTTTGGTCTGTAGTCAAACAAAAATGGTCTATTGAGGAATTGATTGATCGATTCAGTGTATCGCCTAGAAAAACATTTGGTCTTTCAATACCCGAAATGAAGGAAGGTGAAATAGCCAATCTTACGCTATTTAACCCAACATCAAGCTATACATTTGGTTTAAATAATATCCATTCAAATTGTTCAAATTCTGCCTTTATTGGAAAAGAGCTAGTAGGTAAAGTAGTTGGAATAATTAATGGTCCCCATATCCATATCAACTAAGATGAAGCAAACCACCCCTACACAAAAAGGATTGATAACAGGTGCTTTGATGATTATTGCCTCTTTATTTTCATACTACATTTTGAAAAATCCTGTTGAAAGCTATTTTCAATTTATCATTTACTTTCTATACACTGTGGGCATTGTATGGACTTTGATTGCCCATTCCAAAAAAAATGGAAACACTATTTCCTTCAAAGATTATTTTTCGATTGGATTTAAATCTTTCATCGTGGTTACCTTACTGATGGCTGGCTTTGCTTATATTTACTTCAGTTTTCATACTGAATTTAGAGATAGCAAAATTGCAGAAAACAATCAAATGTTATTACTGCAAGGAGATCATCTACCAAAAGAAATTGAAGAGAATGCCAATCAATTAAAAAAAATGTTTTTGCCACTAATGATCTCATCAGCTGTTTTTAGATACCTGATATTGGGAGCAATCATTACGGCAATTTCAGGAGGATATTTAAGTAAAAAATACAACACTAAATAGTTTAATTCGAAGGAGGCGTAAATATTATGGATATATCAATTATAGTTCCACTCTTTAACGAAGATGAATCATTACCTGAACTAGCTGCTTGGATAGAACGTGTAATGAAAGACAACCAATTTAGCTATGAAGTAATCATGGTGGATGATGGAAGTAATGACCGTTCTTGGGAAGTGATTGAAACCCTTCACTCCGAAAACAATAATATCAAAGGAATAAAATTCCAACGCAATTATGGAAAAAGCGCTGCCTTAAATGAAGGATTTAAAGCTGCCAAGGGTAATGTAGTTATAACAATGGATGCAGACCTTCAGGATAGTCCCGATGAAATTCCAGAACTATACAAAATGATTATGGAAGATGGATTTGACATGATCAGTGGATGGAAGAAGAAAAGATATGACAATAAGTTGACTAAAAATTTACCCTCCAAATTATTTAATCTAGCGGCTAGCAAATCAAGCGGTATAAAATTGCATGATTTTAATTGTGGTCTAAAGGCGTATAGAAATAAGTTGGTAAAATCTATTGAAGTTTATGGTGAAATGCACCGCTACATCCCTGTATTAGCCAAATGGGCTGGTTTTAGAAAAATAGGAGAAAAAGTAGTTGAGCATCGTGCAAGAAAATATGGGGTTACTAAATTTGGATGGAGTCGTTTTGTTAATGGATTTCTAGATTTGGCATCTATTATGTTTATGGGCAAGTTTGGAAAAAAGCCTATGCATATTTTTGGCTTATGGGGAAGTATTGTTTTTTTTATAGGAAGTGTTATTTGGATTTATTTGTTTTGGGAAAAAATATTTTATTCTCAATTTAATATGACCGACCGTCCCTTATTTTATGTGGGAATTATCTCAATTGTAATTGGAACACAATTATTTTTGGCGGGTTTCTTAGGTGAACTTATTGCGCGCAATTCCAGCGACCGAAATCACTATTTAATTGAACAAAAATCAGGTATTAACTAGCCAATGGATATTACCAGTAATGTAAAGGAGGGTAATGCAAGAAAAAAAATTGTTATTCTGGGCTCTGCACATCCGCTCAGAGGTGGAGGTATCGCTACTTTTAATGAAAGACTAGCCAAAGCATTTATGCAGGAGGGCCATGAAGTTCAAATCATTAGTTTCTCCTTACAATATCCCAATTTTTTATTTCCGGGCACATCACAATATACGACTGAGACAGCGCCTGCTGATTTAATTATACATAGTTTGATTAACTCTATCAATCCATTCAACTGGTTTAAGGTGGGCATTCAAATCAAAAAAATGCAACCAGATTTAGTGGTTGTTAGATATTGGTTACCCTTTATGGGTCCTTGTTTAGGAACTATTTTACGAAGAATTAAAAAAAATAAAACTACTCAGATAGTTTGCATCGCTGATAATATTATACCTCATGAACCAAAGCTAGGTGATCAAGTATTCACCCGATATTTTGTGAAGCCGGTAGATTCATTTATCACAATGAGTGAAAAAGTAAAAGAAGATCTTTTAGTTTTTGCTCCAAATAAACCCACCGTTTTTATCCCCCATCCGCTGTATGACAATTTTGGTGAAAAAATAAGTAAAGACCTTGCTAGGAAGCATTTAAATATTGAAACCGATGCAAAAATTATTTTATTTTTTGGATTCATTAGAAAATATAAGGGATTAGATATTTTACTGGATTCAATTAAAATATTACAGCAGTCCAATCCTACCCTTAAACTATTAATAGCAGGAGAATTTTATGATGATGAGAAATCATATAAAGAGCAAATTGATAAATTAGGAATTGAGCAGCAATTAATTTTGCGAACGAATTTTATAAATGATAATGAGGTTAAATATTATTTATGTGCTTCCGATGTAATTGTTCAACCCTATCGATCTGCTACTCAAAGTGGTGTAACTCCCCTAGCCTACCATTTTGAAATACCCATGATCGTTACCAATGTAGGTGGTTTAGCTGCCTTAGTACCTGACAATAAGGTAGGCTTGATTGCAGAACCGAATGCAGCATCTATTGCTGAAAAAATTATACAATTTTTCAATAATGGCGAGCAGCAATATCTTCCTTTTCTGAAAGAAGAAAAGAAAAAATATAGTTGGAGTAAAATGGTAGAAGCAATTATGTCGATTGCTACATTTTAATCATTGAATTATATTATTTCATTTCAAAGCAATTTTCTTTTAAAAGGTTTATTTTTAGCGATCCGACAATATGAATTAGCCTTAAACTTAAGCTTTCGTTAATTTTAAAAATTCAAATTTTATTATTCACCTTATTCATTTAATTTCAATAAATGAAGCCAATATTATTGTTTACCCTTTTAGTATTCAGCACATTCACTATGGATGCGCAACGTGCTTTAAAAACTGAAAGGACCACCTTGAAAAAATGGGAGGATTCTTTACAACAATACTCCATTCAAATCGTAGAAGGTAAAAATCCAAATGATCGTTTTACTGCAGACAGTATTTTTACTAAAATATTGGTAAGAGCCTTAATCAACAAAAACTCTTTTTACTATCCTTTTAACTCACTTGAAAGTATTTCTAAATTATTTTCACCAGATAGTAGTTTTAAAATTTTTACCTGGCAAATGGTAATCAATGAAAACATGATTCGCCAACATGGAGCTATTCAAATGAAAACCGAAGATGGTTCTTTACAATTATTACCCTTGATTGACAAATCTGACATCATTATCAATCAAGCAGATACCGTTACTAATAATAGAAGTTGGATGGGGGCTATTTATTATAAAATAATTCCGACCAAAAATGGTAATAAGCGTTATTACACCCTTTTTGGTTATGATGAAAACAATATTAGAAGTACAAAAAAAATAATCGAAACTTTAGAATTTATTAATGGAGAACCCATCTTCGGTTCTCACCTTTTTAACTTTGAAGACAATTCAAAAACTCATTCACCCCTCAGTAGATTCATATTAGAATTTAAAAAGAATACAGGAGCAAGAGTTAATTATGACAGTCAATTAGGGATGATTATTTTTGAACACCTTGAATCAGAATCTAACGAACCTACAAAAAAATGGACTTTTATTCCTGATGGTGATTATGAAGGTTTTAAATGGAAGAATGGAAAATGGATACATATCAATAAGGTATTTAACCTGATAACCCCAGAAGGAAAAGAACCCGTTCCCAATCCCTTAAAAGACATAAATGGGAAAATAATAGAACCTAATTTAAAGAACAATCAACCGATTGAACAATTACCATAAAATACTATCTTTAAATACTTTTAATCCTATAAAACAATTACAATGAAAATATATCTTTTTATTCTAGCGATGCTATTCACATCAAATATCTTTTCTCAGAAAGTATTTTCTGTTCAATATTCCAATCAAGCAGATATTAAAGTGTACGTAGTTAAATACGAGAACCAAGCTGATCTAAAAGTTTTTAAAGTAAAATACAATAATCAAGCTGGAGACAATAATGGTAAATGGTTTTTTACAGATTATGCTAATCAAGCATCTAAAAAAATATTTTTTGTTGACTATGAAAACCAAGCAGACCTTAAAATATTTTTTGCAGACTATGAAAACCAAGCAGGTTGGAAGAACTCAAGCAAGAAGCATTTACTTTACTAAAATTCTATAAAAGGTTTGCTCACTTACTTTCTCCAATTCAAACTAAACCCATAATTAAATTAGTAAACTTAAGGGAGGGTAATCAAAGCTTGGTTTTAATCGTTAAGTTTCAAAACTGCTAGAAAAGCTTCCTGCGGTACTTCCACATTTCCTATCTGCTTCATCCGCTTCTTTCCTTCTTTTTGTTTTTCCAAGAGCTTGCGTTTACGACTAATATCACCACCATAGCATTTAGCAGTAACATCCTTGCGCATTGCACTGATATTTTCCCTTGCTACTACTTTGGCACCTATGGCAGCTTGTATGGCAATTTGAAATTGCTGACGAGGAAGGAGTTCTTTTAACTTTTCACAAAGTTTACGTCCAAATTCATGGGATCTAGCCCTATGGATCAATGCACTCAAAGCATCTACTTTTTCTCCATTGAGTAAAATATCCATTTTTACAATATCACTCGCTCTATATTCAATTGGATGGTAATCAAAGGAAGCGTAGCCCCTTGTCATACTTTTTAATTTATCATAAAAATCGAATACGATTTCAGTTAGCGGCATATCGAAAGATAATTCTACACGAGAAGGAGTTAAATAACCTTGACTAACTAAAACACCTCTCTTACTGATACAAAGGGTCATGATATTACCAATATATTCTGGCTTGCTAATCATTTGAGCTCGAATAAAAGGTTCTTCAATTTTTTCAATCCTAGTTGGATCAGGCATTTCAGTAGGATTATTGACAGTGATTACTTCACCTCTAGAAGTAGTAGCAATAAAACTAACGTTAGGAACAGTAGTAATCACGGTTTGATTAAACTCTCTTTCCAATCTTTCTTGAATAATTTCCATATGAAGCATTCCAAGAAATCCACAACGAAAACCGAAACCTAATGCTTTAGAGGTTTCCAATTCAAATGTAAGCGAGGCATCATTCAATTGTAGTTTATCCATACAATCACGAAGCTCTTCAAATGCATCAGTTTCTACAGGGAAGATACCCGCAAATACCATTGGCTTAACATCCTGAAAACCTTTGATAGATTCAGTAGATCCGTTAACCGTTGTAGTAATGGTATCACCGACTTTAACTTCCCTTGCATTTTTAATACCAGTAATGATGTAGCCTACATCACCTGCACGAACTTCATTTTTGGGTGACAAACCCATTTTTAAAATACCTACTTCATCTGCACCATATTCAAGCCCCGTATTACTGAATTTAATTTTATCATTTTTCTTTAAGGTGCCATTAAACACTCTATAATAAACAATAATACCTCTGAAACTATTGTAAACACTATCAAAAATCAACGCTTGTAAAGGTGCATCTACATCACCTTTTGGAGCAGGTATACGCTCTATGATTGCAGTCAAAATATCTTCAATACCAATTCCACTTTTTCCACTGGCTAATAAAATTTCTTCTGGCTTACAACCGATTAATTCTACAATTTGATCGGTTACTTCTGGTATCATCGCTCCTTCCATATCAATCTTATTGATCACAGGAATAATCTCTAGATTATTTTCAATGGCCAAATAAAGATTACTAATCGTTTGCGCTTGAATACCTTGAGAGGCATCTACTAACAATAAAGCACCTTCGCAAGCTGCCAAGGCCCTACTTACCTCATAACTAAAATCAACGTGACCAGGTGTGTCAATTAAATTGAAAACATATTCAACGCCTTTCCAAGTATAATTAATTTGAATAGCATGACTTTTAATAGTAATCCCCTTTTCCCTTTCAAGATCCATATCATCGAGTACTTGGGCTTGCATATCACGTTCCCCAATAGTATGGGTAAATTCTAATAAACGATCAGCCAATGTACTCTTACCGTGATCAATATGTGCAATTATGCAAAAATTTCTAATATTTTTCATCCCTTCTATAATACGTTTAAGTGCTGCAAAACTAACTGATTTTCGGTGGATTGGTGATTTTGTTTAGGTGATTTTAATAAAAGAAACCTTGTTTACAAATAGTAAAATATGAATAGGTAAAATATTTGATCATGAGCTTATTTACTCTTTAATAATAAATAAAATGGAAGAATTTTATGATTATAATAATTACTACTATGTATTTATAATTATTGTAATATATTAATGAGTTGATATCAACCTACTATTCAATCAAGAACTTTTAAAAATTCCTTTCTAAAGATTACCTTATTTACCATTTAAAATGGTTGAATAGTTAGTTATTCTAAAAAATGAATTAAATAAATTTTAAAATCGGCTTTTTTTATTGCTCTGGATTTACAAAATAAAATTATTCTACACCGTATAAACTTCCACCCTTTTCAAATAAATAATTTATTTTACTATTAGTGATTGGATCTACCACCACTGGAGGAGCATGGTGAGGTTTGCTACGAGCATCAATTACAAGTGGTCCTTTACAACCCCAATGTTTATTTACAAAGGAGGCTCCAATACCATGGATATCATGAGAAGGATTACTACGGGTGAAAGTGGTCCATAAAAAATTGTTACTATTTTCACTCACGAAATTAGCATCGTCACAAATAATAATAAGTGGAACACCTTCTAAACTAGCAAGACTGTTACTTAGCTGACTATCCAAATTAGTAAATTCAATTTGTGCTTCAGTGTAATTAATGAAAGCTGTAGCCTGAAGAGCCATAACCCCCGGTAAAACCAGTTGAGGGTTTTGAAATCCCTGTAAATTATTAAGACAATTGGGTACTGAAGTAGCTAATGATCTGCGTACCTCACCATAGGCAGCTATCACCACCTTACTTCCATTGTTGATAGAAGTACCTGAATAATCGAGTGTATCAATGGTGGTGTTAGTATAAAAATGAATATCGCGACTAAGGTCAATTCTTTGTAAAATATATTCAAAATAGCTTTTTATATTATGAGTGCTCAACTCATTGGTATCATCAGCGGTAATGAATAAAAATTTAGCAAGACTCAGTTGACCAGTCCCCAGAACATGGTTAGCAATAGTCAAAATTTCAGAAGGTTGCTGGGTTGGCGCATAAGGGGTATAACGTTCACTTCCAATAGCCAATAACAAAGGATGAACCCCTGCTGCATCCACAGCGTGCACTTCCTTTAATCCGGGAATCTCTGCTTGCAAAGCAGTTCCAGTCATTTCATGAATCAAATGTCCAAAACTGGTATCTTCTTGAGGTGGCCTTCCAACTACTGTAAAAGGCCAAATGGCATCTTTTTTAGCAAATACTTTATGCACTTTTAATAGCGGAAAATCATGCTGGAGGCTATAATAACCTAGATGATCTCCAAATGGCCCCTCTGGTTTATTATCTTCTGGATAAACCTCTCCAGTAATTACAAAATCAGCATCCGTGCTAATGCAATAGCCATCCACATAGGTGTACCTGAATCTTCGATTTCCTAATACACCAGCAAAAGTCATTTCACTAATACCTTCAGGTAAGGGCATTACCGCACTAACACTATGGGCAGGTGGACCACCCACAAAAATGCTCACCTTTAAAGGAAGACCTTTCTTATTCGCCTTAGTCTGATGTACACCAATCCCTCTATGAAGTTGATAATGTAGTCCTATTTCTTCATTGAGTACGTAGTCATTGCCAGTCAATTGAATACGATACATTCCAAGATTGGCTTTCATAATACCAGGCTGATCAACATCTTCGGTATACACTTGAGGAAGCGTCACAAAAGCGCCACCATCCATCGGCCAATGATGAATAAGCGGAATATCCTCGATCTTTATTTCTTGAAAAAGTGCAGGTTTTTTTAGCGGATTTTTAAGCGGCAAGGATTTTAGAGCTGCCCAACCAGCACTGAGATTTTTAATCGGATTTTTTACAGCCTTTATAGGGTCATTTTTTAACTCAATCAACTGTTGGACCAAAGGAAGGGTATCTCTAAAAATAAATTTACTTCTGTCCAGCGTGCCAAATATATTAGACGCTACTCTAAATTTACTTCCCTTCACATTTTCGAATAACAAGGCAGGACCACCTGCAGCGTAAACTCTTAAATGAATCGCTGACATTTCAAGATAAGGATCAACCAATTCTTTAACTCGAATTAGTTGGCCCTTAGTTTCAAGATCAATTAAACTTTCTTCCAGCGTTGAATAACCCATTCTATAATTTTTCGAAGCAAAGATAAAACACCAAAACGGGAGAATGATGGTCTGTTTTGAAGAATTTAAATCCTATTTAATCTTTTTAAGATAATCCATATTTATTTTCATACTTTCTAAGGGAGTTGAACTATATTCTTCCTGCTCAATAAAGAAGTATTTCAATCCAGATTGCTTACTATTATCAAACATTTGTTGAATATTCAATCCACCCTTTCCAAATTCTGTACTATGCATTTTCACCAAATCCATATCTTTTAAATGCCATAGGGGAAAACGTCCTTTATATTTCTTAAAATAAGCTAAAGGATCATTTCCGCTAGCTACAACCCAACCTAGATCGAGCTCCATATGAACTAAAGATGGATCTGTATTATCCATTAAAACATCATATAAGGTAACCCCATTCTCTTTTTCAAATTCAAATTCGTGGTTGTGGTATCCAAATTTTATCCCTCTTTTCTTACAATCTTCTCCAGCTTGATTGAACTTTTCGGATACTTTTTTATAATTATCGATGGTTTGTCCACGGGAGGGTAATGAAGAACAAATAAGGTATTCCTGGCCTGACAATTGCGCCTCATCCATCGTTTGATTCCATTTGTCATTCAATGATACATGACCACTGCGTATAGTCATACCAAGATCTGAACAGATTTTTTTCATTTCATCAGGTTTCAAACCAAAATAAGCACCCTTCTTACCTGAAGAACATTCAATTTGCTTAATTCCTAATCCCGCAATAATTTTTAAGGTACCTACGGCATCTTCCGTCATCTCTTTTCGAAAAGTATATAACTGAATACCGGGATTATTTGTTTTTTTTCCATTTACTTCAAAAGAAGATAGAAAGGCAGCCCCCAATGCAAGAGAACTACTGTTTTTTATAAAACTGCGTCTAGTATACATATTTTAGATTTTTACTAAAAGTAAGCAATAAATTGATAAAAAATATCAATCTGATTCATTCAAATATTTTGATGGTTTATGCCTTATCGATCAAAATCCTGCAAGAAGAAATAGCTATATTTGCAATCTAAAAAATATTTTTATGGAAAACGTATTTATTCATCAGGTGTATTTTTGGCTTAATAATCCAACTAGCACTACTGACAGAGATAAGCTAATTGCAGGATTAAGAAAACTATCGTCTGTAAAGAGTATTCAGCAATATCATATTGGAATTCCAGCTGATACTAACCGACCTGTTATCGACAGTTCTTATGCAGTTTCTTTATTGTTAACCTTCAAAAATGATGAAGATCAAGCAAGTTACCAGGTTGATCCAGATCATCTAGCATTTGTAGCTGAATGTAAATCATTATGGTCAAAAGTAATCGTTTATGATTCCGTTGAAGCACGATAAATAATCTTGAACTAGTTAATCAACTATTTTATTTTGATAAAGCCCTAAAAAAAGGAATGGAAAGTCTTTTTTAGGGCTTTATTTAATTTATATAACACTCTAAATTCTTCTACCCTTCCATTAAACAGAAAGTCGCTTTTCACGTCACACCAATTTATCTTCATTTCAAATTACCAAATTGAATTAGTAAAGCAAATTCCTGGAATAATTAATTTTCTTTATTGGTTAAATGAACCTGCAATTATTAAATGGTAAGAAATAGAAACGATTCAATTAATTACTCATCAGTATAATAATATCCAACTTGAAAAATCGACTATCAACCAATTAGATGGAGTTAGTTTAAATGAAAACAACTTGTTCAACATTAAAGGAGAATCACCTTCTAAAAATATAAAAACACTTGCCGTAATAATACCAACAATAGGCTACAACTTAAATGCAGAAAAGGAAATAGACCAACCAATAATTATAAAAAAAGAATTTCAAGACGCTATTTTACCTTCAAAAAATATCCATTTACTTTTACAATAAACGATCATTCATTCAGAAGGATTAAGCTTTAACTTAAATCGCTCTCCTACTAGGATAATTACCATCACTTCTGTTCTGTCGTTAGTAAAATATCAAAAACCAGTACTTTATCAGACTTTGTTTTGGTAAAAAATCTTATACGGCAAATGTCTTTGTTTTCCTCTTTTAGTCAACTCATTTAAATTCTATCAATTTTAAAGTAGTCCCCCATACTAATTACTTTTCAACCATTACTACTATATTCATCAATTTTTAAATGATGCAGAACAAGGTAGCTGAAATAATGATCCATCAATCACCCGGATATATTGAAGCTAATTTTTATTTTACGGTAAGAAATTCACTTTAAATGATAATTTTAAAATTATCAATAACTTGTGAAAATATTCGAGTAGACTGTTGAATAACAGTATACTCCAATTGTCAATTGAATCAATGGATAAAAGTTTAAATAAATATATCAGTGAAACAGGATTTTGCTCTCGTAGAGAAGCAGATAAATTCATTGAACAAGCAAGAGTTACCATTAATGATAATATAGCGATTAAAGGAAACCGTGTATTGCCAGGTGATACAGTGGAGATTGACGGAGAGCCCATTAAAAAAAAGGATAAAACAGTTTACCTTGTTTTTAACAAACCCGTAGGCATTACTTGTACTACCGATTTAAAAGACAAAAATAATATCATTTCATTTATCAATTTCAAGAGTAGAATATTCCCAATAGGCAGACTGGACAAGCCTTCAGAGGGATTAATCTTTTTAACCAATGACGGTGATATTGTAAATAAAATTTTAAGAGCGGGCAATAACCATGAGAAAGAATATGTTGTAACGGTTGATAAGCCTATCAGTGGAGACTTTGTAAATAAAATGAGTAATGGAATTCGCATACTCGATACGGTAACAAAAAAGTGCTTTGTAAAACAAGAAGGTAAAAATCGCTTTCGGATTATACTTACACAGGGACTCAACCGCCAAATTAGAAGAATGTGCCTTGCTTTAGGTTATAATGTAACCGCGCTAAAAAGAGTGAGGATTATGAATATTACCCTTACTAATTTACCCATTGGTAAATGGAGGAATTTCACAGAAGCTGAAATTAGGACAATGGATCAACTCGTTGCAGACTCTAGTAAAACGGCTGATCAATCAAATTATTCAACTACCGATATGCAAGAATAAATTGAATCGGTTAACCTAACCTTTGTTTCATCGCTTCATATAAGATAACCCCCGTTGCAACTGACACATTGAGTGATTCAAAATCACCAGTCATTGGTATTTGAAATTGTTGATCGCATATTTTCATCAATGCAGGATATACTCCATGTTCCTCTCCTCCCATCACTAAAGCACATGGTTCCGTAAGATTGAGTTCAAAAAGTTTTTTCTTTGCCGTCATTTCACTTGCAAAAACTTGAATGCCATTTAAATGGAGTTCGTCAACTGTTTTCATTAAACTATTCACTCTACAAACAGGAATTTTTTCAAGTGCTCCAGCCGAGGTTAATATAGCATCTTCATTAAGTGCGCCAACCCCTTTATCAGGAATGATGATCGCATTTACGCCGAAACAAAAAGCACTTCTTGCAATGGCTCCAATATTTCTAATATCTGTAATTCCATCTAATATCAAAAACAAGGGCACTTGCCCATTCTCAACAATAAAAGAAATAATATTTTGGAGATCTTGGTATTGAATTTTACTAATAATAGCCACACAACCTTCGTGGTTACTGATATTGAATCCGTTTAGTTTCTCTATAGGCACTTTATTAATTGGAACTAAGTTTTGCTCGGCTAACTTACGAATTTCATCCACTGTATCGCCATGAATAGTAGACTGCATATAAATACGTTCAAGTTGCTTACCCGTTTGCATGGCTTCAATAATTGCCTTTCGTCCAATTACTAAGGTATTTTTTTTAGGCCTTTGCTGTTGTTGTCTGAAATTTTTCACCTGTCAAAATTAAATGTTATTTAAGCAAAAGAGACCATAGTTTTTTTCAAACTTATGGTCTCTTGTAAATCATTAATTGAAATCTCTTGTGGTAGAAAACTATTTTAATCCGAAAAGTTTTTTAACCTCTTTTACGGCATCTAGTTTTTCCCAAGTGAAAAGTTCTACTTCTTTGGTGACTTTTCCGTTGTAGGGCGATTCGAAGGTCTTGTTTACGATACGAGGCTGACGCCCCATATGCCCATAAGAAGCGGTTTCGAGGTAAATTGGATTTCGCAATTTTAAACGGGTTTCGATTGCATAGGGGCTAAGGTCAAATATTGAGGTGATTTTATCTGCAATTGCACTATCAGAAAGATCGACGTTTGCAGTTCCATAGGTATTTACAAAAACAGAGGTGGGTTGAGCTACACCAATCGCATAACTTAGCTGTACTAAAACTTCATCAGCAACACCGGCAGCAACAAGATTTTTGGCAATATGACGCGCAGCATACGCAGCGCTTCGGTCCACTTTACTCGGATCTTT
>JAURKC010000019.1 GCA_030831945.1 Ferruginibacter sp. | reverse complement strand
ATGCCCAGAGTAGAAGCTATGAAGAAAGTCTTCGCCGAATGAATATCGCTTATCGTATTTATGGTGGCCTTTCTTTTTATCAACGAAAAGAAATAAAGGATTATATAGCTTACCTGAGATTAGTGGTAAATCCCAATGACGAAGAATCTTTAAAAAGAATTATTAATTACCCTACCAGAGGAATTGGAAAAACCACGATGGACAGAGCTATCCTTACTGCCAATGAGAATAATATTACTTTATGGCAAGTGCTCGAAAACGCTCGATCTTATGGTTTTAAATCCGGCACTTTAGACGCGATTAGCGAGTTTGTGATGATGATAAAAATGTTTCAAAGTGAGCTCGATAAAAAAAATGCCTATGACCTAGCTGTCATAGTTGGTAAAAGCACACAAATTGTGAAAGAGCTTTTCAACGATAAAACTACAGAAGGATTGGCAAGGTATGAGAACGTTCAAGAATTGCTAAACTCTATTAAAGAGTTTATTGAAACACCGATGAATGAGGAAGATGGTGAGGTGGGCGACAAGAGTCTCGGAACTTACTTGCAACAAATCACTTTGTTAACCGATGCAGACAATGATAAAGAAGATGCAGATAGTGTTAAGTTAATGACCATACATGCTGCAAAAGGATTAGAGTTCAGCTGTGTTTTTGTTGGTGGATTAGAAGAAACACTTTTCCCTAGCGGAATGAGTATTAATACGCGTGAAGAATTAGAAGAAGAAAGAAGATTATTTTATGTTGCCATTACCAGAGCCAAGAAAAAACTTTGGTTAACCTATGCGAATGCTCGCTACCGTTTTGGACAGTTGCAACAAAATGAGCCTAGCCGATTTATAGACGAGATGCCTGCGGAATATATTGATAAAAGTTTTGCAGGGGGCGGTATTCGCAATCAAGGTGGTCATAGCAATAATTGGGGAGGTAGTGCATTTGACCGAAATGGTGCGGGTGGCAGCAGCTATAAATCTAGTCCACCGCCTGCGAAAAAAGAGGAAAAATCAAGGCCGGCCTATTTAATTCCTACCAAACCTACCACTAAAGAGCATACGCCTTCAGCAGACTTTATGCCTAGTGATACGAGCAATTTACAAGCTGGACAAAAAGTAGAACATCAGAAATTTGGGTTTGGAGAAGTCTTAAAAATGGAAGGTGCTGCGCATAATCCAATTGCAACCGTATTATTTGAGCTGAATGGAGAAAAAAAGATCATGCT
Organism: Ferruginibacter sp.; assembly: GCA_030831945.1. Lineage (GTDB taxonomy): Bacteria > Bacteroidota > Bacteroidia > Chitinophagales > Chitinophagaceae > Ferruginibacter. Next base: position 142,607 of record JAURKC010000019.1, on the reverse strand, counting down.
CAATTATGCTAAACTAAAAATTCTCGAATAAGCGACTGCAATAGCAAATAATAGCTTTGGGACCTTTCGGTGGGCAAGTGTTTTCGAAATAAGAAATTATTAGGTACTAAAGGGGGGCAAAAAATTCAGATATTCCTTTGTTATCGCTTTGTTGTTACCTTTGTGTTGAATTTATTAAATGTACTAATATGATAAAGACAGGCAATCCGGTGATCAGTATTTATACGGAGATGACTCCTAATCCGGAGACCATGAAGTTTGTTGCCAACAAATTACTCTATCCAGGCAAAAGCATCGACTTCCAGGATGAGACCAGTGCAAGCCCTTCGCCATTAGCGCAGGAGTTGTTCACTTTCCCTTTTATTAAATCTGTTTTTATAGCCAGTAATTTTATTACACTCACTAAAACTACTGGCACAGACGATTGGCAGGATGTAATTCCTACCATCAAATTATTTTTGAAAGAGTATCTTGAAGAGGGAAAGGCTGTAGTGAATGATGAAGCGGTTGCCTCTATGAAACAAGAAAGCAGTAATGAAGTAAGTGCAGATGATGATGATGTAGTAAAACGTATTAAAGAGTTATTAGAAAATTATGTAAAGCCTGCCGTTGAAATGGATGGTGGTGCTATACAATTTAAAAGCTACGAAGAAGGTCGTGTCAATTTAATGTTACAAGGAAGTTGCAGCGGTTGTCCTTCTTCAATGATTACCCTTAAAGCGGGTATTGAAGGAATGATGAAAAGAATGATTCCTGAAGTTAAAGAAGTAGTAGCAGAGGCTGAATAAAATAATTTAAAAGATAATTCATTGAAAGCATTCCAATTGGAATGCTTTTTTATTGCTGCCTTGAAAGATTATTTTCTGTGCCCCCATGCCCAAGCCATTAATAGAAATTGTAAGGGAAATAAGCGAATCCATGCCGCCCAATTGGGAATGCAAATTGCTTCACTCATACAACCTCCCTTTTGAATCATGTAAATATGGGTAGGAATAAATAGTACCAACAATATTATTATGCCATAGGCCGCGAACGCTCTTGTCTTAGAAAATATCAGCATGGCCCCCAATATAATTTCGAGTATCCCGCTTACTATATTTATCACCATCGGATAGGGTAGGTAATCTGGTATGATGGGCAAATATGCCTCGGGGTGAATAAAATGGTTGATCCCTCCACTGACATACAAAATAATAAGTAATAAAAGACTGGCCTTTTTTAACATCCTACATTTTTTATCTTGACGAGTAAATGTTTATATAAATATACATTTCTATTTTGAAGCCACTAAAAAAATTGCAACTATATGTATTTTCAATTATTAGTAACCATTACAACAACCAGCGGAATGAATTACCTTCGAACTAACTTACAAAATTTGAAAAATAAATTTTGACTATACAAGAAATTTTTCAGCAGTTTATTACCGATATTCAAAACACCGGATGGCTCGAATATATTGCCGTAGTGGCCGGCATTATCAGTGTGTGGTTTTCTAAAAAAGAAAATATTTGGGTTTACCCAACCGGCTTAATCAACACGCTGTTTTATATTTATCTTAGTTTTAAAGGGGGCCTACTAGGCGAGGCCAGTGTTAATTTTTATTATACTATCATGAGTATTTATGGATGGATAGGATGGGCACGAGTAGACAATAATAAAAATAAGGTTTTAAATATAAGCGCTGGAAATAAAAAAGAATGGACAGAACAATTTCTATTTTTTGCCGCTTTTTATTTAATTATCTATTTAGCATTATCCTATTTGAAAACTAATTTTGCACCCGAAGCTATTCCATGGGCCGATGCTTTTGCAAGTGCTGCTGCTTTTACCGCAATGTGGTTAATGACAAAGAAGAAAGTTGAAAGCTGGTACTGGTGGATCGCAACCAATATAGCATCTATTCCCCTTTACTTTGTAAAACACTACGTTTTTACAAGTGTCTATTATTTGATTCTCTTAGTCATGGCGGTTTTTGGACTATTAGAATGGATAAGAAGACAGAAACAGAATGAAATAATTTCAAAAAGCAAAACATAGCAATGAGTTACTGTGAAGCGATTTTTCAGATGAGACAAGATGATCTGAACGTTAATAAAATATACCATGACGAACAGTATGGATTTCCAATCCATGATGACAATGAATTGTTTTGTCGATTGATATTAGAAATTAATCAGGCAGGACTCAGTTGGACTACCATCTTAAAAAAACAAGCTAATTTTAGAAAAGCATATAATAATTTTAATATCAAAAAAGTTGCTGGGTATAAAGAGAAAGATGTTGAGCGATTATTAAACGATGCGGGTATTATTAGGAATAGATTAAAGGTAAATGCTGCAATTGAAAATGCTAAATCTATTATCACCCTTCAAAAAGAATATGGTTCTTTTAAAAATTGGCTCGATCTGCATCATCCTAAAAGCAGAAATGAATGGACATTGCTTTTTAAAAAAACATTTCGTTTTACTGGAGGCGAAATAGTGAATGAGTTTTTATTAAGTACTGGTTATTTACCAGGCGCTCATCATGAGCAATGTGGTATTTATAAAAAAATAATTAAGGCAAACCCTTCCTGGAAAATGAATAAAAATATATGATCAAAAAAGTAGTGGTGATAGGGCCCGAAAGTACTGGAAAAAGCAGTTTGTGTGAACAATTAGCCAATCACTACAAAACTGAATGGGTAAAAGAGTATGCGCGAGAATATCTACTTACCAACGGCACTGAATATAACTATGATAATTTACTAGAAATTGCAAAAGGGCAATTCGCTTTGGAAAAAGCGGCTATCCAATTAGTAGAAAATAAAATTAAAATAAGTACTGAAAATAATACTACATCCGCTGCTAATGATTTACCAGAGATTGTATTAATAGATACCAATATGTATGTATTGAAAGTATGGTGTGAATTTGTTTTTGAAAAATGTCATCCATGGATATTAAATCAAATTGTAGAAAACAGCTATGATCTCTATTTACTTTGCGATATAGATTTACCTTGGGTAAAGGACGAATTGAGAGAATATCCAGAGGTAGGAATTCGAGAAAAATTATATCATCACTATAAAGACCTATTGATCAATCAGTCTACCCCTTGGGTAAATATTAGCGGTAATTATCAACAAAGAGTAGAGATAGCAGTAAATGCTATTGACTCTATTCGAACTAAAACCAGCCTTGCTTCTTAAACATCCTAAGCATTACAATCGGTATGACTAACATTAAGGCAACCGAAATAAAAAATCCCCATTTATTATGTAACAAAGGAATTGATTCGAAATTCATTCCAAATATTCCACCAATTACTGTAGCAGGAGCCAACAAACAAGTAACGATAGCCATTACCTTCATCACTTCGTTCATTTTTATATTTACGTTACTCAAATAAAGATCATGTAAGTTCATCATCATATCACGATAGTTTTCAGCAAGGTCATTAGCCTGGACAATATGATCATAGACATCCTTAAAATATTTTTCAGTTCTTTCCTCAATTAGCTCGCTCTCGCTTCTCAAAATTCCATTTACCAATTCTCGAACTGGAGCAACGCTTCTTTTAAGAATAATCATTTCCTTGCGCAACATATTAATTCTAGCCAATGTGCGCTTATTTGAATTTCTAACAATGTCTTCCTCCAAAATTTCAATCTTGTCTCCTAATTTTTCCATCACCACATAATAATTATCAACTATCAAATCAAGCAAAGAATAAAATAAAAAATCGGCATTATTGTTTCGAACCTTGCTTCCAGTAATTTTTAATTTTTCTCTTAATGGAGTAAAAACATCTCTTGTTTCATCTTCCTGAAAACTGATTACAAAATTTTTACCAAGTACAATGCTGATTTGCTCTATTTCTACAGTAGAATCTTTCTCATTAAAATAAAGCATATTGAGTAGGCAAAATAACAAGCCGTCAATCTCGTCCATTTTTGGTCGATGCCCCATACTTAAAATATCTTCTGCTATCAGATAATGAACGCCGTACTTATTGCAAATTTCTTCTACATCCGTCTTCTTTAATCCATCTACATTCAACCAGGTTGTAGTGGGTGAATTGATATAAGAAAAACAAGAAGGCACTGTTGGCAACTCCTTGATTTCTATATTTTGATTATCAAAATCATATACAAAAAGCTTAACCGCTTCCGGCTCTTTCCTAGTAGCTATTGCGGTAGGATTTACTTGCAATATTTTTTTTGTCCGAAGAAGTTCTAGCGGATTCAATAAATAAGAAAAATAATTACGGGTTTGCATTTTTTACAATTTTAGAAAAATGAAGGCTTCCAAAAATTATGATCTATATTAAAAAACCGAAGTTAGTACTTCGGTTTATTGAATAATAAAATATTTTAGCTAAAATGAAGCTGCTTAATTTTTATCGATTATTGGATGGCTTAGGACCTGTTCCTCTTCTTTTTCCCCTATCAGAGGAATTAAAATTACCTCGATTATTTCTATTAGGTGGTTTTGCCCCTTTTATTATAGGAGTCGAGAAAGAAGCGGCGCTTAATGGATATGGATGGCTATCTATGACAGGGATGTTTTTTCCTATTAGCTTTTGTATGTCTTTAAGTTCGGTTCGTTCTTCATGATCGCAAAAAGAAAAAGCAATTCCTGTATTACCTGCTCTACCGGTTCGGCCTATACGATGAACATAGGTTTCTGGCACATTAGGTAATTCAAAATTAATAACATGCGTAAGCTCATCAATATCAATACCCCTTGCGGCAATATCCGTAGCTACCAATACTCTTAGGTTTCCATTTTTAAAACTAGTTAACGCATGCTGACGAGCATTCTGAGATTTATTGCCGTGTATTGCAGCTGCAGTAATATTTTCCTTATGAAGCATTTTTACTACCTTATCCGCTCCATGTTTTGTTCTAGTAAAAACTAGCGCTGTAACAATTTTTTCATTTTTTAAAAGGTATAGTAACAAGCCTGGCTTATTACTCTTATCTACAAAAAACAAACTTTGGTCGATTGCATCAACGGTGGAAGATACTGGCGTTACTTCTACTTTTGAAGGATGGGTTAACAATACATTCGCAAGCGTTTGAATCTCTGGCGGCATAGTTGCCGAAAAGAAAAGCGTTTGTCGTTTTACAGGTAATTTTATTATCACTCTTTTTACATCGTGAATAAAACCCATGTCAAGCATGCGGTCTGCTTCATCTAACACAAATATTTTTAAGTGCTGCAATCCTATAAAACCCTGACTCATTAAATCTAATAGTCTGCCAGGTGTTGCAACTAAAATGTCGACACCATTTTTTAACTGATTGGTCTGGTGAAGTTGAGATACTCCTCCAAATATCACCGCATGTGAAAGACCTGTATATTTTCCATACGCTGCAAAGCTTTCATCTATTTGAATAGCAAGCTCTCTTGTAGGAGTTAATATGAGTGCTTTAATTTGTTTACGCCCTTTCTCATTTTCTTTTTCTTTATACAGTATTTGTAAAATAGGAATAGCAAAAGCGGCTGTTTTCCCTGTTCCTGTTTGAGCACAACCTAACAAATCTTTTCTTTCTAGAACCAGTGGAATAGATTGTTGCTGAATAGGGGTGGGTGTAGTGTATCCTTCTTCGGCCAATGCCTTAAGGATAGGTTCAATTAATTCTAAATTTTTAAATGCCATTGAATGGTTTAATTTTTATAAAGGCTGGCAAAGACGTTGCATTTTCTGAATCAGCGGAAATTTTTTACCACATCGGCTTACAACCTGCCGTATGTTTATAGTGGAGTAGACTGCAAAGGTAGGCTTTTGTTTTTTGATCGGCTCAAAAACTAGTTATCCGCTTTTTTTCAATAAATTAAATAGTCAAGCTAGTTCGAAAATTTATTTCTTTATAAAAATAAAAAACCGATACAAAATGTATCGGTTTTTTACTCTTTCGATTAAAATCGTTGGTATAATTTTCTTAACCGCGCGCGGTTCATTTGTTTTTCCCAATCTTTACCCAAGGCGTTTTCCCAAAGTGGTTTCATACCCAAAGACACGTCTATCATTTTATCAAATTGATCCTCCGTAAGGTTGGCACAAATATTTTTAGGAATATCAATTTGATGTATATCAACCATTTTCTTAAACTCCTTTACCCCTTCTGGATAAAATTCTTCTAAGTGATCAAATACAATGCAATTACCAATTCCATGTTTTATACCCAATAAATAACTTAGTCCATAACTAACGGCATGGGCTACCCCAACTTGAGAATAAGCGATACTCATTCCTCCTGCATAAGAAGCCATCATTAACTTGTCATCACTTTCATCATCCCAACTATTTTTATTTACATAAACTTCCCTACAAAGCTCTAGCGCTTTTTCTCCATAACTTTTACTGAATTCATTTAGATAAGTGCCGGCAAGGCTTTCTATACAATGTATATAACAATCCATCCCTGTATAAAAACGTTGATTAGCAGGTGCATTGCTAGTAAGTTGTGGATCCAATACAATCTGATCAAAAGGAGTAAAATCAGAATTCATGCCCAGTTTTTTTGTTGGACCAGTAAGCACCGTTGTTCTACTTACCTCTGCGCCTGTACCGCTTAATGTAGGAATTCCTACTTTATATACACCTGGATTTTTTACAAGATCCCAGCCCTGATAATCTGCGCTGCTGCCAGGATTATTCATCATCAACGAAACTGCTTTTGCGAGATCCAAAGCAGAACCTCCGCCAATACCCACAATACCACTCACTGTTCCAAACTGGTCCTTCAACTGCTTTGCAATGCTATCTACATAACTCGTTTTGGGCTCATGGGTTACATCAACAAAAATTATATGATCTCTTCCTCTTGCTGGAACTCTTTTGGCCAATTCTTTTCCTTCAAAAAAATGATCCACCAAAAATACCATTGGTGAAGTCCCTTTTCTATGGGGCTGTAATATTTCATCTAATTGATTGAATGCGCCACGTCCATAAACAACGTAACCAATCATTTTGAAGTTTCTAAAATTCATACTGCAATTTAGTAAGAATGATTTAAAATTAAACTGACGCTATAGAATTACTATTCTCCTTCGGCGGACCCAGTTCAAATCCTGGTCTCGATTCTTGTAAATAAAAGACCTACCTTTGATCGTGGCTATTCTGTTTTTAGTTTATTGAAATATTCTGAAGGTGTTGTTTTGTATAATTTCTTGAAAGATTTATAAAACCCACTTTTACTGCTAAAGCCTGCTTCTAAACCTATAGACTCAATAGTAAATTCAACTAAGTAAGATTCATTGATTTTATTTATAATATATTTTATCCTGTAATCGTTTACAAAATCGGTAAATCTGAAATGGTAATGATTATTTAAAATGTAGGACAACTCTCTGATGGGCATATTTAAAGCAACCGCTACCTGTATTATACTCAAATTCTTATTTAAATAAGGCTTTTCATTTTCAAAGTATTCATTAATCTTTTGAATTTCCGCATCAAAATTTTCAGAAATGTACAGAATTTGACTACTCTTGTTCTCAACCAAATTAGATTCCTTTGGCTTATATTTTACAAATGGCAATCCATTTAGAATATATGGGTGGGTAAGCAAATAAGAACAAATAACAAAAAAACCTGTTACAATAAATATTAAAGGAATAAGATTAATAAATCCCCAATTATTAAAAATAGAAATATTTAATATAACCAATATCATTAGAGAAAGCCAAGCGAAAAGATTTGCAGTACAGCACCAAGCAAAAATCTTTAGCCATTTTAAAATGTCTTTAATTTGTTTTTCAATTTGTTCTACTTTATAAACTCTTTTAAATTTTAAAATAAGCCTCAATTGAAAAAATATATATATAGAAAGTTGGAAAATTCTCAATAAGAACAAGTTAGTTTCGGTAATAAAACCTGAATTATTTTTATACAATAAATCTAGATTATTAATGATATCAATCACTAATTTCCTTTTTTCATTTATCGGCATCAAAAAATAACTCAAATAATTAAGTGTTACAATTATAAAAGGTAAAAAATGTAACAAATCAAGGGCCTTAATTTTCTTTTCATTATAAAGAACTGCCCTTGTATATAAATAACCCAAAGGAGGAATTAGAAAGGCTAGAGGAGCAGCTGTTTTAATTAAATAAGGTACTTCAATAATTAATGCATAATATTAAAGCAAATAAATTAAGACATTCCAAGATAGAAAAATAATAAAAATTGATAGTAAATAATCTGAATAAGACTTCAGTGCGTCTTTTTTAATAATGAGAATGTAAATAGTTAATAACGCACTAAATAAACTGCCTATAAGAAATATTTGAAACATATACTAAATACTATTGTTTTACTTTTTCCAGCATAAATAGCTGCTTGATTTTTAAAGAAGACTAGAGGATGATTTGCAAGATTTAGAATATAAATATATAAAAAAGAGTATTTAAGCGTAAAGAAAACACCGCCTTCATTCAGCTTATTTTATTACCTTTTGAATATCCGCATCTCCTTCCAAATTATTCATTTGGATCATAATATCATCATATCGATTCAAAACTTTTTTGCTAATTGGTTTTACAGTATACAATTTAGGATTGGGTAAAGATGCGGCTATTTTAGCAGCATCAGTTCTAGAAATGTTTTTAGCAGATTTTTTAAAATATGCTTTAGATGCCGCTTCGATTCCGAAAATTCCTTCTCCCATTTCGGCGACATTTAAATAGGTTTCCAAAATGCGCTCCTTACTCCATAAAATCTCTATCATAAAGGTGAAATACACTTCCAGTCCTTTTCTAAAAAAACCTCCTCCTTGCCATAAAAAAACATTTTTTGCAACCTGTTGACTAATCGTACTCGCTCCCCTCCTTCTATTAGGATGTTTTTTATTGTATTGAACGGCCTTCTCAATCGCCTTTAAATCAAAACCATTATGCTCAGGAAATAACTGGTCCTCACTCGCCATTACTGCAAGCTTTATATTTGAACTCATTTGATCATAGCTTACATAATCTCTTTTTAGTCCATAACCCTGCACAAGGCTTACGGCCTGTGTAATCGTTATCGGCGGATTAATCCACTTACAAAATAAAATATAAAAAAGTTGAAAAAAGAAAAGGTATAGAAATGCTTTTTTTATACCTCGCCAAGCTTTTTGCATGCTGATGACAATTGGATTTGAAATAAAATTAATTAGCGTTTGATATTATCTGCCAGCTTTAAATATTCTAAAGAATATTTTTTCCCAATCACCATATTATTACTATTCACCTTTGATAAAACATAGCCTATAGCTGTTAAAGAAACCGATGCGCCCATCAATGCGGGACTAAATTTTTCTCGATCAACTAAAAACACCACTCCTCCTGCAAGCGTTAATATGGCACCTCCGCCCAGTAAACTTCCAGCACTAGCGCTCAAATCAAAACCACGCTTCGGTTTATTGATTGACTTGATTTGATTATAATGATATTGATAATTATAGGTGGTAAGCGTGTCTAATACAAACACGCCCATCATAGTTGGAGTTTGACGTACTACAAATTGTTTCAAAAACAAGGTGTCTCTGTTGATGTGAGTTATATACGCATGTAAAGAAACCCCGGTAGTGGTAACCATCTCTATGTCAGTTCCTGCATAATAACGGCTAATTGTTTTCTTCCTTTTTTTCAACAAAACAACATCGGAAGATTGCCCGAAACTTTCATAGCCTATTAATAAAAATAAAATAAAAAATATCCGGCTCATGGAGTAAAATATAGAGAGGAAAGATAAAACAAACTAATGGTTTAATTTTTAATTTGTTACAGAATATAAAACGCCCAAGAAAAGGGCAATCCCAAAAATCAACAAAAGCAATCCAGAAATTTTATTAATTAGAACAATATTTCTATGCGTCAGCTTTTTACTTAGCTTTCCCGCCAAAAGAACTTTTCCTAGGTCGGCACCAAAATTAACCAAGATACAGGTGGAAAAAATAACGATTCGATCCGTTACCGAATTGGCAATAGCCAGAGTAGTAGCGGTTGTAAGCCAAAAGGCTATGACTGCTGGATTAAGAATATTAATAAAAAAACCCGCTATTATTAATCTTGCATGGGTACTACCCGAAACTCGAATAGCGGATTCTTCTGCACTTCGTTGATTGATTGTTTTTAAAAAAAGATAAAAAATACCCATTCCAACTAAAAACAAACTGCCGAATATACCTATCACTTTTTTAAAATGTAACAAACTGGTTACCACCTCAGAAAATACATTACTAAGCACTACAATTAACAAGTCGCTCAACCAAATACCGGCTATAAAACTAAAGCCACCAGTACGGCCATTAACTATGCTTTGTTTGATGACAGTAAAAACAAGGGGGCCAACCGAAAAGACCAATAATAAACTAATTGCTAACCCCTTTAAAACAGCCTCCATCATTTCTCTTTAAATTAAATTTTGATCTGTTGGTAGGTTGTTACAATCATTAAAGGAAAATAGTAGAATTACTTCTTTTTAAAAATTGGGACGGTACTGCAGGGCTCCCCATACATGATGCTTTTAGCAATGGGGCGCAGTAATTTGGTCGCTTCAAGATAAGCAGATTCACCCACGGGTAATTCACCACAACCTTTTATTACAACTCTTTTATCTGTATAATCAGCCAAATTAATTTGACCAATATTTTTCATTAACAATTGATTCGTTACTTCTTCCACGGTTCCAAAAGCTACATCTGAAGCTATCGGCTGCAAATAACTGGCTACCAACATATATGCCCAAATTGGAATAACTGCATCAGCACTACAAGTTACTGCCACTGATTTATTTGTATATTGATTAAGATCTATTGTTTTAAGCGCTTCTCTAAATTCTTTCTCTTTCAAAATCAAGCCCATAAATAAATAATCCTTCATATCAAACAAGACGATTTCTCCCGAAGGAAAAAATTCCTCCAAGTTTAATGTAAGCAGCCCGCTCTCGCTTACCTTATTATTGATTACCTCGTCCATAGATACAAATTTAAGAATAATTATTCTAGAAGGGTTCCTTTACTTTACGAGAGATGGAATTAAGATTAGTAAAATGAAAGGCTTTTTTTGATCCTCCATTTCATCCAAAGTTTTTATTCTATTTTACGCTGACAATAAATTTCATTCCAAAAAAATATTGAAGCCTAGATTCTTTATTTCATCTCCTCCTTCACAAAATCCATCAGCCCTTTTATCGTATCCGGACTAAAATCAAATTTTAATCCCGCAGTCTCAAAAAGTTGCGGCAAGGTTTTTGTTCCACCCAGCGTCAACGCATTACAATAATTATTCAAGGCCTGTTCTTTGTTTAACTTAAACTGCTTCCACATTCCAATTGCACCTAATTGTGCAATCCCATATTCTATATAATAAAATGGCACTTCGAATAAATGCAATTGTTTTTGCCAAAGATTACTGCGGAAGCTTTCCAAGCCACTGTAATCAATAACATTGTCACTAAATTCTATAAGTATTTTATTCCATTCAGCTGTTCTTTCTTCATTGGTATGAGTCGGATATTCATATACCCAATGTTGAAATTTATCTACAATAGCAATCCACGGAAAAATAGTAATTATTCTTTCTAACTGATATTCTCTCGCTCGATTTAATTGTTCAGCATCGCTAAAAAATACGTCCCAATTTTCCATACTAAAAAGCTCCATCGACATGCTGGCCACTTCCGCTATTTCCATTGGATATTCTTTAAAGCCCGTTAATGGCAAGGGGTGTGCTAAAAAAGAATGCACTGCGTGGCCACCTTCGTGAACCATAGTAATTAAATCTTGCATTTGTCCTGCAGCGTTCATAAAAATAAAAGGCGCCCCACTCTCTGCCAATGGACAATTGTATCCTCCAGGTGCTTTTCCTTTTCTACTTTCAAGATCAAGGTGTTTCAATGAATTCATCTTGATTAGACAGTCACCAAAAAAGGGTCGAAGCTTTGTAAAACATTCAATCGACAAATCAATTAATTCCTTGCTCGTAGTAAATGGTTGAAGTGCGGGAGTCCCAGACGGCTCTGCTTCGATATCCCATGGGCGAAGCGTATCTAATCCTAGCTTTTCTTTCTTCTTTTGATAAATAATATTTACCAATGGTAATACGTGTTGCTTTACCGCTTCATGAAAGTTAAAGCAATCTTGCTTAGTATAATCAAACCTACCTAATTCTTTAAATCTATAGTCTCTATAATTATCAAATCCTGCATTTTGTGCTTCTTGATTACGCTTTTCCAATAACTTGCTATACAGATTATTTAATGGCTCCGTATCTTCTAATCGTCTTTCTTGAATTTTACGATACGCCTCCTCTCTTAAACTTCTGTCCGGATGATGAAAAAATTTAGCCGCTTGTTGTAGCGTGTATTCCTCACCGTTAATAGTAACCGTCATGTTTGCTGAAATCACTCCAAACTGTTGCTGCATCACCGCAAGCTCAGATTGTAAGGGGATATTGTCTTCTCTAAATAATTCTATGCTTTTTCTTACTGATCGTAAATAGGTAAAATATTGATTGGTATCTAAGTCTTTAGTTAGTGGGTGATTCACCAACTTTTTATTTAATGCATCAGCATAAGGTTGAATATTAGGCTGCAATGCTGTACAATAAAAATTAAATGCCGCTTCTAATGTTTTGTCTTGTGTATCACAGGTCATTTTTATTTGACGCCAACAGGCATCTTCGCTTACCACTGCCTCTAATTCACTTTGATCTTGAAGCCACTTTTCCAAACTATCTTTTGAGTCAATATTTCTTTCTAGTAACTCTTTAAAAAAGGGTTCTAGATTTTTCCAGTCAGTAACAACAAAATCTTTTGGGACAAAATGACGAGGAGTTTTTTGGATATCTGCTGTGTACATAAAAAAATTTTTGAGTAGTAACAAGACTACCGTAGCTGAAAACAACTACGGTAGTAAAACAAAGGTATTAATGGAACATTAAGGGTGTTGTTAAAAAGCAATCACTTTTAATGTCGCTTCACACAACCGTAATCAACTTACGCCATTTTTCTAGGTGAATTAATTTTTTTAGGAGGTGCCGCTTTTACTGCAGCTTGCTTAGGCTCTGCGCTTTTAGCTTTTGGCGTAACTACTTCATGTGCTGAAGCGCTATCCCCTTCCTGACTATCTGATAATTTAATTTCTATTTTATTTTCAACCAAAAGGGCGAACCATTTAATCATCTTTTTCATATCACTGCCATACACTCTTTCGAAATCCATGTCAGGGTATACTTTTTGAAAATATGCTTTGATTTCTTTTGCATCTGCCTTTGTATCTGGAAGCTTTACTGAGCTCTTTTGCATTGCTTCAAAAACTTCAATAAGATTTACATTTTCTTTTGATGTAAAGACTTCAATACTTTCAAGATGAGAAAAACTATGCAGCCGAGTGCTTACAAATTTGGTGCTCTTATCTTCTAATGATTTCACAATACCACCATCTGCTTTCGAAGAAAGCAATTCAAAAAGGCCGCTTAAGCCGGTTACTGAAACTAATCTGTTATAATCCATATGATCCGTTTATTTTAGGGTTGCAAGTTAGCAGTAAAAAAGCAAAAAGATTAAATTTTTAACAATAGTTGCTTTAAAAACACAGTGCTTTTTGTCTATTAGCTGCAGATTAAGAACTAGAATTCCCTCTTTTTTGGCAGGAGGAACTGTTGGAGCTTTGGTTAATTATTTGAGTTTATTTGTTCATATAGTTTACGTACATCCTCTATTTTAAATAATTGAGTGCCCTCATTCATGGTGGCAGCAGAGCCGCAGGCCACTCCAAAATTAATAACTTGTTGAAGGGGTTGATGCTGTTGTAACATATAGGTAATGCCTGCCACCATACTATCTCCCGCTCCTACGGTGCTTTTCTTTTTTACTGCCGGCGCCGAAGCAAAATATTTTTTTTCAGCCGTCACGAGCCAAGCGCCATCTGGTCCCATCGATACGGCAATTAATTCTGCAAATCCATCTCTTACCGCTTGCTGTGCAGCATCGGGCACTTCATTATTTTGAAGCCTATCTACAGTAAGCATTTTACACAATTCACTTATGTTGGGCTTGATCAAAAACGCATGTTTTCCTCGTAACGCTTGCAGTGCAGGTCCAGATGTATCAACAATACATTTTGCGCCAACTGCATTTGCTGTCTTAACAATTAATCCATAAAAATAATCAGGCAAGCCTGGGGGCAAGCTACCACTGGCAACAACATAGGCAGGACTATAAGAAAGTATATCATCAATTAAGTTTTTCAAAACCAACTCCTCAATAGATTTTCCAGGAAATGTAAATCTAAACTGGTGGTTGGTCTCCGTCTCCAGCACCACCCAATTTTCTCTGGTTTCTACTGAAGAATTAATCGAGTGAAAAGGTATCTCTTCAGCTGTCAATAAACTTTTTAATTTTTCTCCATTGTGTCCGCCCGCAGGAAAAAGGGCGATTGATTCTGCTTGTAGTTTTTTTAACGCCTTGCTTACATTGATGCCTCCACCCCCTGGTTCATTTAAAACATCAGAGCACCTTTGCTTTGCCTCGGGTTGGATTAAGTCGGTGACCGTACTTTTATCAATAGCAGGATTAAGGGTTACCGTTAATATGAGACTATTATTCATTGAATAAAATTGTAGTATGAGCTTTTACTAACAGGAATAGTTATGGTGTATAGGTGTTCTTATAAAGTTAGTCCAATTATTTTTTCAGGACGAAGAAAATTCCCTTTTTATTTAAGTTCCTTAGGATGATTTTTATTTGAGCTGCTTCAGTGGTTTCAAAAGATTGTCTAATCCATTCAGCTTGATTTCATATATAGTCGATAGCAATATCCCCAACTTACCTTTTGGAAAACCCTTTCGCTGAAACCATTCAAGATAGGAAACCGGCAAATCACAAAGTAAAACACCCTTGTATTTTCCAAAAGGCATTTCCATGCTTACCAATTGAATTAATAAATTTCGGTCAGGCATTTCAGGGACATCGTACATAGTAATTTTTTGCTAAATTAATCTCAATACCTTCATTTAGTAGGACATTCAGGAAAGTTATTTATTAATAATGAGAGAAGCGATTAATATTCATTACCTACCCTTTAAACCGGCCCTGCCTGATATTTAAATAAAAAACACACAATAACTTTTTTATTAATTTCCTCTTCAATACATTTACTATAAAATAAATAGCGTTTTTCGAACTAATTAATTTACTTCTTTTTCTGATCCAGTATGCCAAGTCCTTTTTCATCCAACCATCAAATATCTTCAAAAAGAATGAAGGTTTGGGTTTTGGCGCCCTATCTACAAAATAGCGACGAAAATATTGACTACTATTATGATTTTAGCCAAAGCATTGCAGAGTACAAGCAAGCTTTTGAAGCGCTTGCTTTAGAGTGGATTTGGCAGCCTGTAACAATGGCTAATTATGTTACCATCATTGATGATATCGTTGCAGAAAGAGAAAAGGGTGAGGTCTTTCCTATTGTATTTAATATTTGTGATGGAGATGAAATAAATGGTACGCCTGGAATTTCTGTTGTAAAACGATTACAAGAAAAAGGGCTTATCTATACAGGTGCGGATGATTATTTTTATGCTATTACCACCTCCAAGATACCGATGAAGATTGCTTTTGATCAAGCCAATATTCCAACAGCAAAATGGGAGGCCATTCATACACCTGATCATCATTTAAATAACATTTTCGAAAAGCTTGGAGCGCCATTAATTGTAAAACCGGCAGTATCTGGTGGCAGTATGGGGCTAGGAATTAAAAATGTAGTGGACAATGTAAGTGATTTGAAAGCTCAAATAGATTTGATGTTTGCGGGATATCGCGGATGGGATTTAACCACCGATGGAATTGTGCTAGAATCGTTTATTAACGGTAACGAATACACTACATTGATTGTTGGGTCCTATGATCAGCCGGCCGAAGCAACGGTCTATAATCCAGTACAAAGAGTTTTTCACCCCTCCCTTCCTGAGCAAGAGCGCATATTAAGTTTTGATCGGTTATGGGAAGTATATGAAGAAGAGGGGCCAATGCCAAATGGCGGAAATTTCTATGAATATCAAGCACCAGATCCAATCCTTTTGGAGGAGATAAAAAAAATTAGTTGGGATGCCTATGTGGCCACTAAAGGAAAAGGATATACCAGGGTAGACATTCGACAAGATTCGGTAACGGGTAAATTTTATGTGCTTGAAGTAAACGCACAATGTGGTTTGAGCGAAGATGAAGACTATACTTCTATTGGTGCAATTTTAAGATTGAGTAACCAACCGTTTGCAGAACTAGTTAAAAAAATTATCGAAACGGCTTTATTAAGTAGGCCATTGGGTTAAAATAAATAAAATGCGCCATGAAAAGGTGGCAAGTATCGATGGTAGGTATTATAAAAAATAGCGGTTGAAACATTCATATAAATGAGCGCAGTAAAATATAATTTTAATACTCCAGTTACCAAGCTGGAAAAATTGTCGGGAAATAAAACGCTCCCTATTAAAGTGTGTGTATTACAACCCGACTATTCTGCCACCAACATTGATTATCAACATTACGATCCTCCAAGAAATTTAGCTGAACTTATTCCGGAAGCAATTGTAGATCATGTAATGCTAAATAAATTGACTACTTACAAACAGCTAAAAGAATTAAAAAAGAAAAACTATGATGTCTTTGTTAATTTATGCGAAGGATATCTGGAGTGGGAAGTTCCCTCAATAGATGTAATATACTCACTTGAATTACTGAACCTTCCCTTCACCGGCCCCTCTAGCTTATTGTATGACCCACCAAAAGAATTAATGAAATATGTGGCCTACGTAGAAGGGGTTCATTCACCAGCCTATGCATTAATTGAAGAAGAAGAAAATTTAGAAAAACAAATACAACACCTTTCATTTCCCCTATTCGTTAAACCCGCTAAAGCTGGTGACAGTTTGGGTATTGACGACAAAAGTTTAGTACAAAGTTTCGTTGAGCTAAAAGAAAAAACACATTCTATCATCGATGAATATGGCCCTCTACTCATTGAAGAATATATTAAAGGTCGAGAGTTTACAGTGATGGTAACTGCCAGTGCGGGTGAAATAAATGGAGTTAAAAGCTTTAAGCCAATTGAGTATATTTTTCCCGATGCAACAGAATTTAAAACCTATGCTTTAAAAACATCTGAATTACATCCCAATGCTAATATCTCAGTTACAGATGAGGCTATTGAAAAAAAAATACGCGCTGCCGCCGAACAAATTTTTCAAAGTTTTAATGGGGTAGGTTATGCTCGTTTAGATTTCAGAATGGACGATGCGGGTGAGTTATTTTTTTTAGAAATTAATTTTACTTGTTCCGTTTTTTATAAAGATGGTTATGAAGGCAGTGCTGATTATATTTTAAAAAATGATGGGTTTGGCCAAGCCAATTTTCTTCGCCACATCATAACAGAAGGAATAGCGAGACACCAGACAAAACAAAAAAAATATCGAATGAAAGGAAATTCCATATCGGGATATGGAATTTATGCAGCTAAAGACTTAGAAACAAACGAGTTGGTTTTTAAGGGGGAAGAAATGTCTCAAAGAATCGTAACCCGAAATTATGTGACAAAAAATTGGGGGGAAAGAGATAAAGAAAACTTTAGAAGATATGCTTACCCCGTTAGCAAGGAGGTCTTTTTGCTTTGGGATCAAGACCCTGCAGGGTGGGCTCCACAAAATCATAGCTGTAATGCCAACACAGCATACCTCGGATTAAACGTAATCGCCACAAGAAAAATATCCACGGGTGAAGAGCTAACGCTTGACTATGCCTGTTTTTTAGATGAAAACATGGAACCCTTTGTCTGTCAATGCGGTCAAAGTAATTGTAGGGGGCTTATAACTGGCATTAATAATAATTCAGTTACAGAAAGAGAAAAATAAAATCTAATTAAACTTCCGCCCCTATTTTAAGTCAAATGAAGGCCATCAATAATAACTTGGTTTGATTTTGGACAACTTATTTCCTACACACTACCCCAGGTTATTTGCTGAGCGCCCAATAAAAGATTATGTCTAGGTTTGAAGTTTTAAAAAAATTAATGCTAAAGCATCGGTATCAACTCGTACTTACCTATTTGCTTTTTGCCTTAGAGATGACCGGCTCTTTGTTACGGCCTTTCTTTTTAGGTATGGCTATTAATGACTTGCTGAAAAATAGCTACGATGGTTTAATCTACTTATCAATTGTTCATCTGGTATATCTGATAGCGGGCACCATTCGGCACATGCTAGATACAAGAACCTATTCTGGTATTTATACTTCATTGGTAACTCGTTTTTTATCTCGCAGAATCCATGCGTCTGAAGTATCAAAACTTAGCGCGCACTCTACTTTAGCAAAAGAGTTTATTGACTTTTTAGAATTTGATCTAGTGTATGTTTTTGAAGCCGCCTTTAATATTTTGGGGTCAATATTATTGTTATTCTTTTATGACCCAGCAGTAGTATTGCTTTGCTTGTCTATTTTACTTCCCGTGGTAGCGATCAGCTATTTTTATGGCAAGAAAATGAAGCGACTGAATAGCTTAAAAAACGATGAATTAGAAAATCAGGTTAATATTATTAGTTCGGCCAACAAACCGGCAATGGTTCGTCACTATGAAAATTTACGTAGCTGGCAAATAAGAATTTCTGACCAAGAAGCGTGGAGTTTTGGATTGATGGAGATTCTAGTTTTAGTAGTAATTGGTGCCGCACTATTGATTACCCATCAAGCCATGGGGTCTGCTATTTTAGCGGGTAATTTGGTGGGTATTTATAATTATATATTGAAATTTGTCTCAGGCCTCGACACTATTCCCTATACCGTTCAGCGCCTTACATCGCTGAGTGATATTACCAAAAGAATTGAATTGGAAGCTGGAGATTTTCCTGAACAAGAAGAGGATAAGATAGGGAATGAATTAATCACAACAGATTTACCTTGATCAATTCATTCCTTATAATAGATCGATTTAATAAGCACTAGAATTTGCTTACTTTTTAGAAGCGGGTGGTGCCGGTTGCTGCGCTTGTTGGCGTCTCACTTGATCAATAATATCTTTCTGAAGACTATCTACGCTTGCTGAAATAAACAACACCTCTTGATGTGCCATATTGCTCTTTTCAGCAATTTGCTTAATCACGGTTAAATTTTGAAAATGCTTATTCAGCGCTTCTTCAGAAAATTTTAAGTTAAAGTATTGTTGTGCAGAGAAAGACACTAATGCAATAAATAAAATAGCTGCAAATACTGTCAAAGAGATTTTTTTAAAGAATTTCATTGGTTGGTTTTTTATGATAATGCAAATTAGTTTTTA
Organism: Ferruginibacter sp.; assembly: GCA_030831945.1. Lineage (GTDB taxonomy): Bacteria > Bacteroidota > Bacteroidia > Chitinophagales > Chitinophagaceae > Ferruginibacter. The sequence goes on along the minus strand of JAURKC010000019.1, from coordinate 123,301 downwards.
ATTTTTACAATAGAATAACTAAACTGTTTAATTTTCTTTTTACTCCTAGATGGAATAGAATATAATCTAAACTAGTTTTTCATTTTCTAGTCATTCCGAAGCAAATAGACCAGGGAGCTGCAAAGTTTTTTATCCTTAATTGCAAAGACATTCGACTTTAGGCCATTCCAAACCGCCGCGAATAAATTACCCTTTTTGTTTTTATATTGTTCGCTCAACATCGCTATATAAAATGCGTCCAGCCACATTGGGGACATAGACTCCAACGTCATTCCGTGTTGACTTGCTAAAAAGCCCATTGCCTGAGGAGAAAAATGATACAAATGGCGCGGAACGTCATAGGCGGCCCAAAAAGATTTATATTCTGCCGCATCATTTGAAGTATAATTAGGTAGCGCAATCAATGCGACGCCCCCGGTTTTTAAAACCCGCTTTATTTGATCTAAATATTCATGCAGCTGATGAACGTGTTCTAGTACATGCCACATTGTTACTGCATCATATTTTTGAGCAGGAAGTTTGAATAATTTTTCAGGGGTGTCGCACTGAATTCCGTATTTATCAAAACAAATTTTTCTTGCGCCCTCATCAGGTTCTAGTCCATTAACCTCCCAGCCTAAATGCCTTGCTTTATCTACAAAGGCCCCTGTTCCAGCGCCTATATCTAATACCTCTCTTTTATACTCTTTATTTCCTGCGCTTTTATCAAGCAGCTTCATTTTCCAGCTTAATGTATAATTTCTGGCCCTTATATACAGTTTGTTTACCAAGCCCTTTTCTGTGTCGTTATGTGATATATAGGAATCGGATTGGTAATACTTTCCAATAGAAGTCTGGTCGGGTATAGACTGAGTAAAGCGAAGGGCACAGGCTCCACACTCCATAATATCAAATATTTCATTCGATACGGTGAAATCTTTACAGGCCAAGGCCTTGATGATGTCTGCGCTGCCACAAGAGGGGCAGCTCGTCCGGGTAATAAATGAGCCCATGCGGTTTTAAATTGGCAACAAAAATACAATATACCTTCTGAAAAATGACGACGTGGGCAATAAACACCTTCATCCCGGTGAGTCACCGGCTTGAGTGAGTCACCGGCTTGAGTGAGTCACTGGCCGTAGTCGGTCAGCCGTTAGAGTGACTCACTGGCTATTTATATGTAAAACTGAATAAGCATGCCAAAGTAATTTTCATTCCAGCCTTCTACCATCTCTTCATAAGCCTCCTCTGGAATGTTAGTGTGCAGTAATTCTGCTGAAGTGCCCTGTTTATGAACGTGCAACTTAATCGTTACGATTGACTCCTCTTCTTGGTCCCCAAAATACCACTGTTGCACTATTTTTTTTCCTGGAACAAACTCAAGGTTTTTTCCTACAATACTTCCTTCCCATAACGAAAACTCGGTTCCAGGTTCGGTACTCATCTCTGCCACCTCGCCTGTCCACAACTGAAGCGTAGCAGGAAGCGTTAATGCCAAGTATACCTCTTCGGGAGAAGCCGGTATGATAAAATATTTTTTAAACTCTTTCATTGATCATTTATGTGGGATAAAGATAAAACGCTTTTTAGTACTGACAATAAATGATTGCAAGCTGTTCGCAAGTAAAAGAACTATCTTACCAGACTTAAACTTAAAAATGTACCACGAATTTGATTTGCTTATCGATGGCTACCTTGAAAACAAGGTGGGAATAGATAACAAGTTTTTATCAGACGCCCTATCCAAAGGCCTTCAAAATAATATTCATCAATTAGAAAACGACGGCCTACTAGTTGCTGCAGGAATTGGCAACGAGTCAATCAAAGATGAGCAACAAAAAATGAGAGGCGATAAAATTTATTGGATGGACAAAGCTCACGACAATATTTTTGAACAAGAGTTTTTACATCGAGTAGATGGGTTTATTGAACACCTTAATAGAACTTGCTATACTGGAATTAATGGTTACGAGTTTCATTATGCCCTATATGAAAAAGGCAGTTCTTATAAAAAACATAAAGACCAATTTAAAAATGATTCCGACAGAAAATATTCTCTAATCAATTATTTAAATGAAAACTGGTTGGAAGAAAACGGAGGAAAATTAAAACTTTATCAAGAAGAGGGTGTACAGCATGTTTCACCTAATGCACAAACGGCTGTGTTTTTTAAAAGTGATGAAATGATTCACGAGGTGATGGTGTCTAATCGAAGTAGAATGAGTATTACTGGGTGGCTAAAACGAAGTTGAAATCTAAAAAATTTTTCTTGTTTTATAAACAGCTGTCTCTTAAAAGTTTCATGTAAACCAATCCCTTTTCTCTTGCAAAATTAATATTGCTATCTGGAATGTTTTCTGGTGATTTGAAATTTTCCAACGCTTTGTCAATGCTTATTTCGCGCAACAGGTGTAACATAGGATAGGCCGACCTGTTGGTATAGTTTGCCGCATCGTCTAGCTGAGCTCCTTCAAACTGATAAAGCGGGTGAAAGCTGGCTACCTGATAAACACCTTCGTAGCCCTTATCAAAAAGTAATTTTTCCGCAAGATTTACCAAATCAAGATAGTCGTCAAAGTCTGCGAAAGAATTCGGAAAAATTAAAAAACTAGTTTCAATAGATGCGTCTTCATCTAACCGAATCATTTCTTGTAAAAAAGCATCTAAACAAATATTTGAAGCGGTGCTATTTTCTACTTGATAATATATTGATTGTTGTTTTACCACCTTCGCAGCAAATGGACAAAAATTACAACCAATAATCACTTCGTTAATCCATTTTTTTGTTTGACTAACCACCCGTTCTTTATCTTCCATTACGCTTTTCGTTTTGAGCTTGGTAAAGCTAGTTGTATTGAATGGTTATTTTGTAATTAATCATAGAAATTTGAAAATCGATTTAACGGTTCTTAAAATAATTTTTGAAAATAACCGATTACCATTCAGTTTGTCATTCTATGTTTTTTAGGCTAGATGAAAGTTTTATTTTATTTTTCAGCATGAAAAATTTTATATTCCTATTATTATTAAGCACCAGTTTCGCCAACGCTCAAGTTAATCCTCAAAACATTCGTATCGCGCGCGACAGCTTTGGTGTTCCGCATATTTTTGCACCAACGGATCAAGAGGTTGCCTATGGCCTTGCCTGGGCCCACGCAGAAGATGATTTTCCAACCCTTCAATTAATGATCTTATCGGGCAAGGCGAAGTTGGCGTCAGCTCTAGGCAAAAAAGGTGCACAAGCAGACTATGTTGTTAATCTCTTGCGCTGCAGGCAACTGGTAGAAGACCAATGGAGTTTATTAAGTCCTGATTTTATTAAATTAGTAAACGGATATGTACAGGGAATAAACGCTTATGCTAAAGCCCATCCCAAAGAAATTAAATATAAAAACGCCTTTCCTGTTAATGACAGAGAATATCTAACTGCTAGTATTTTTTCACTTAGCATATTTTGTGGTGTAGAAAAAACACTCCCTAAAATATTAGGAGGAAAGGTGGAAACGATTCCAGGCTTTTCATCAGAAGGATCCAACGCATTTGCTTTTCACCCTTCCAAAACAAATACAGGCGAAGCCTTTCTTGCAATTAATGCCCACCAACCCGTTGAAGGGCCTGTTGCCTTTTACGAAGCTCATTTACAAAGCGAAGAGGGTTGGAATATGTTGGGCGGCCTTTTTCCTGGAGCCTGTCTTATATTTCATGGAACCAATGAAAATCTTGGGTGGGCACACACTGTTAATAGCCCCGACATCATTGACATATTTCAATTAGAGTCGAATCCTAAAAATAATAACCAATATAAATTTGATGGAGAATGGCTTAATCTAGAAGTTAGAAGAGCAAAATTAAAAATTAAGGGCATTCCTTTTAGGATTAGTAAAAAAGTTTACTGGAGTAAATATGGGGCAACATTAAAAACCAAAAATGGAGTATTCTCTATGCGCCTTCCTGCCAACATGGATTGTAGGGCTTTAGAAGAATGGTATCGTATGAATAAAGCACAAAATTACACCGCTTTCTACAAAGCTTTAAGCATGACAAGTTTGCCCATGTTTAATATTGTATATGCTGACCGGTTTGACACTATCTTTTATATAAGCAACGCAAAACTTCCAATTCGTAATCCTGATCCTTCCTATAATTGGAAGGGTACAATTCCTGGAAATAGCTCTGCTACATTATGGACAAAATTTAAACCAATTGAATCTTTGCCGCAATATACTAATCCTGCTGCTGGCTATTTATTTAACACCAACCACTCGCCGTTTTTAGCAACAGAAGGGAAATCTAATTTGACACCAACTAAATATGATTTGAAAGATGGATTTGAAACTTATAATAATAATAGAAGCAAAAGGGTAAACGAACTCTTAAACGGTATAGACAAAATAGATTATGAGTATTTTAAAAAAATAAAATTTGATCGACAATATCCTGCAAATTTCGAATTTCCTTATGGGCTTGATAGTCTTCTTAGTTTAAACGCGGGCGATTATCCAGCGTTAAAAGAAGTAATTACAACGCTACAAAACTGGGATCACAAAGCAGTTGTTAATAGCAAAGGCGCTGCTGTATTTCTATTGGCCTATGAATACATCGCAAAACGAGTTAACAATGGTCCATCTAGACAAATCACCAAAATGGAAAGTGTTGAAACCTATCAATATATTAATGACTACATGATTAATAATTTTGGTAAAGTCGACCTTACCTTGGGGGATATTCAAAAGCTGGTTCGTGGAGACGATGCAAGACCAACAGATGGATTACCAGATGTTCTTGCAGCGGCTTACAGCAAACCCTATTTAAATGGAACCCGCAATATCACTACCGGTGATGCCTATATTTGTTTGGTAAGATATCCAAAAACTGGACTTCCCATTATTGAGTCCATCAATACTTTTGGTGCTTCGCAGCAACCTGGCTCAGCTCACTATAAAGACCAGATGCTACTATTTCAAAACCAACAAACCAAACACATGACGCTGGATAAAAATGAAGTATTAAAAAATGCGGAAAGGGTTTATCATCCAATGTTAATTAAATAAATAGAATTCTGTTGGTGTCCTTTATAAATAATTAAATCGCTTTTTATTCCCAGGTTGATAAAAAAAGCCCCCGATAAAATATTTTATCGGGGGCTTTTTTATATTTTTTTCTTCTTTATTTAACGGTAAAATCGATCGCTACATTACCCCAGCTTAATGAAACGTTTCCTGCAGCGCTTATCAAAAAGGTCATTTTTTCTGTAAACGCTTTTGATTTTCCTGAAGGAGTTACAAAACGTACTGCATCGTCCGCTTGACTATAACTATCTGTTCCCCACAAATTTGATTTATTATTTAAAACTACTGTCCACTCTTTTTCACCAGGAATAGTATACAATCCATATTTTCCTGCTTTAATTTTTTTTCCGCCAATAGTAGCTTCTTTGTTTATTTCCAATACAGTTGCTTCGTTAGCTCCTGTGCGCCATAACTCTCCAAAAGGAGCAATGTCTTTACCAATCGTTCTTCCTTTTACAGAAGGTTGGCTATAATTAATACTAATCGTAACGCCCGATTGTGTAGTGGCTGTTACAGAAGCCGGTGGACTTGGGCGTTTGCTTTTATCTTGAGCAAAAGTGGTCGTTGCTGAAAATGAAATGGCAGCAATAACTAAAAACGAAATAAATTTTTTCATACTTTTTTTAAAAATAAATTTACTACAAATGTTTCTTATAAAATCAATTAATAAGTTTTTTTAGAATTTTTAACCGCTTAATGATGATAATTTCTTGTAATGATACACGTATAAATTATCGTCCAAAATCATCCTGCAGCCTTACAATATCCGACTCGTCGCTCGGATTAGAAGGATCGGTATGTCTCCAAATTTCTGCAATAATTCCCCAACCCGAAAGACCAATTAAACGGTGGCGCTCTCCTTGCTTTAGTTGAATAATGTCTCCTATTTTAAGTTCGGCAAGATCTTTTTCTTCGTCTGTATTGCTTGTAACCACGCTTGCCACGCCCCCAATTAATTTCCAGATTTCTGCCCTTCTAAAATGATACTGCCAGCTTAACCTTTTTTCTGGAGCCACCACCAATATTTTAGGGCTTAGCTTACCCGATATGGTTAAATCTTCTATGGTGAGATGAGAAAAATAAAGGCGGATAAACTTTTCGGCATCGGCCTCGTCAATCACAAAAAAACCTCCCCAGGGCCGAGACTCATCTTTTTTATCTACACGCAAGCCCTGCTCTTGGAGATAAGCTGCAACAGTTGTAAACACCGACTCCTTGGAACTTAGAGAAGAAAAATTGATTAACATAGGGCTTTATAAATACTTTATTTAATGTCTTTTAGACACAACTTGTTGATAATCAATAAATTGTGTTGTGTGGAAGAGTTATCTCCCCATAAAAACCATTAAGATCTGTACGTCGCTCGGGTTTACTCCAGAGATACGGGAGGCTTGGCCAAGTGTACGAGGTCTAATTTTGGTAAATTTTTGTCTAGCCTCATTGCTTAACGAAACCAGCTTGTCGTAATTAAATTTCTCAGGAATTAAAAGGTCTTCTAGTTGACTCATTTTTGAAACCAACTCTCTTTCTTTATCTATATAAGTTTCATACTTAGCCAAAATCTCTACCTGCTCTAGGGTTTCCCGATCAAATTCTTTTAGCGCTTCTTGTAAGGCGGGGACGGCAGACACCATATCCGCAAGGGCAATATTGGGTCTTAACAATATTTGCACCGCCTTTTGTTTCATTGAAATCACGGCGGAATTCATTGTTTCCAACAAAGGGTTAATCTCTTCGGGGTCTAATGAAATTTTACCCAACACCTCTTTAGCTAAAATAAAGGAATCTGATTTAGCTCTTACCTTATCCATCCTTTCTTGGGAAGCTAAACCTAATCGATAACTAATTTCTGTTAAGCGAGTATCTGCATTGTCCTGGCGCAATAGGGTTCTGAATTCTGCACGACTAGTAAACATACGGTAAGGCTCGTCTGTTCCTTTGTTTATTAGGTCGTCTATTAATACGCCAATATAAGCTTCGCTTCTTTTCAAAACCACGGGTTCTAAGCTGTTTGCCTTTTGGTGAGCATTAATTCCTGCCATCAAGCCCTGACAAGCCGCCTCTTCATAGCCGGTGGTTCCATTTATTTGACCAGCAAAAAATAGGTTTTGTAGCAGCTTTGTTTCCAAGCTAAACCTAAGCTGGGTCGGCGGAAAAAAATCATATTCAATAGCATAGCCGGGCCTAAACATTTTACAGTTTTCAAAGCCCGCCACTTGTTTTAACGCTTTGTGTTGAACATCTTCTGGCAAAGAGGAAGAAAATCCATTTACATAAATTTCAACTGTATTGAAACCCTCTGGTTCTACAAACAATTGATGGCGATCCCTTTCTGCAAATCGATTAATTTTATCTTCTATACTTGGGCAATATCTTGGGCCTGTCCCCTGAATTCGACCCTGAAACATAGGACTTTTTTCAAAGCCAGTTTTTAAAATCTCATGTACAGCGCTATTCGTATACGTAATCCAACAGCTTCTTTGTTGTTTTGGAGAAATTTTAGGGATATCTAAATAGCTAAACCCTATAATTTCTTCATCTCCACGCTGCTCTTCCATTTTGGAATAATCTAAGCTTCTACCATCTATCCTTGCTGGGGTGCCTGTTTTTAAACGATCACTTTCAAAACCCAGGGAAACCAGCTGCTCGGTAATACCCGTTGCCGCCTTTTCCGCCATCCTGCCCCCACCCAACTGCCTCTCTCCAATATGAATAATACCATTTAAAAAAGTACCATTCGTCAAAACCACCGACTTTGCCTTTATTTCATTTCCTAAACCTGTCTTTACACCCACCGCCTTATCTCCCTTAATCAACAGTTCAACCACCATGTCTTGATAAAAATCAACATTCGGGGTGTTTTCTAACATCTCTCTCCAGGTTGCCGCAAACAACATTCTGTCGCTTTGGGCCCTTGGACTCCACATTGCAGGACCCTTGGATCTGTTTAACATCCTAAACTGGATCAAACTCTTGTCGGTAACAATTCCGCTATAGCCGCCCATTGCATCTATTTCTCTAACTATTTGTCCCTTTGCGATACCTCCCATAGCCGGATTACAACTCATTTGGGCTATCGTTTGCATATTCATGGTTATCAATAGCACCTTGCTCCCCATATTAGCAGCGGCGGCCGCGGCCTCACATCCTGCGTGACCTGCACCTACAACAATTATATCGTATTCTTTAAACATTTGGTTGCAAAGATACCCCTTTGACTTTTATTATAAAAATCCAACACCAGCTTGATTATAGTAATTAATATAAATATGTTGGGTTTGGGGCTTTACCGCTGCGTTCCACGTGGAACAAGTTTGGAAGACGAGGGTTTGTTGAGGCAACACAGGGTTGTTTCACGTGGAACAATTGGATGGCTAAGTGTTTTGGGGGCTACGACTCTAGTCCTAAGTAAATATTTTCTTTGGAGGTCATCAATGTTTTATCGGCCTTTGTTTTGTCTTTATAGCCGCAAAGATGTAGCACACCATGAAAAATTACCCTTTGTAATTCATTTTTAATTGTAGTACCGTGTTTGGATGCGTTTTCGGAAACCCTTTCAACGCTTATATAAATTTCTCCAGAGATGGGGTCATTCGTTTCGTTCATAGAAAAGGTGATAATGTCTGTATAGTCGTCGTGACCTAAAAACTCTTTATTGATTGAGTGCAAAAATTTATCAGTACAAAAAATAAAGTTAACGGCAGAGCAGTGCTTTTTCTCCTTTAAAAAAACATTCATTATCCTTTTTTTAAAGTTTGAACGATTCCCTATTGATATGGCTGTTTCTTTAAAATAGAATTTTATGGCAGGCTTTATTTTCATTTACTATTATGTATAAAATTGATGATATTATATATAAATACCGAAATTCGAAATTATCAAACAATTCTGAATGATACCTTTGTAAAAATTAGAAAACAAAGATGGAGAGAAGACTTTCAGAAATAGAAGTAGGAAGAAAGGTATTAATTAAACACTTTGATAAAGACGAAATCTATTTAAAGTTAATGGAAATGGGCTGTGTGCCAGGTGAAATTATTATAGTCGATCAAATTGCACCAATGGGAGACCCAATTTCAATATTTGTTGCAGGATATCATTTAAGCCTAAGGCTAAACGAAGCAGAAAATATATGGGTGGAAGAAGTAGATAAAGTTAATATAAACAGTTAATAATCAATTAGTTATATGAATATTGGGTTATATTTCGGTTCTTTTAATCCTGTTCACAACGGTCATCTTATTATTGCTAACCATGTAATTAATTACACGGATATAAAACAGGTTTGGATGGTTGTAACTCCACAAAACCCTCATAAAAATTCTACAACCTTATTAAATGAATACGATCGACTTCATTTAGTACAATCAGCTTTGGAGGAAGAAACTAAGATTAAAGCGTCTTCAATAGAATTTAAACTACCTAGACCTTCTTTCACGATTGATACGTTAACCTATTTAAAAGAAAAATTCCCACAGCACCAATTTTCAATTATCATGGGAAGTGATAGTTTTAAAAATATCACGAAATGGAAAAACCACCATTTAATTATAAAAGAATTTGACTTTTATTTATATGAGAGAAAAGGGTTTCCTATAAAAAATGAAGTAAAAGCAAAACTCAATATACTCGACGCGCCTATAGTACAAATTTCTTCTACAAAAATTAGAGATATGATAAAATCGGGAAAATCAATTAGATATTTAGTTCCAGATATAATCAATAAAGAAATCAAAGAAAACGCATATTACAAAAAAACTAAAACAATAAACCAAGAAAAAGAGAAAAAGCAACTATAAAAGGAGGTGGTGTTTTAGTATACCTCAATAAAATAACGGTAAGTAAAATAACCAAAAAACTAAGCAAACCCTCAACACTAAAATTATTAAAGGGTATATCTTTTAATAAATAAAATGTTCCTGCAAACATAACACCTACCACTACAGCATTGATTCCTTCAAGTGCCCTAAAAACAATTACATATTTTTTGAAAAGTTGCCACACGGGAAAGAAGAAAAGAACTAGCAGGGCACTTGGTAAAAAAATTCCTAATGCCCCAAGGGTGCAACCTAAAACCTGATACATTATTCCTTTATCTTTCAATGCTATTCCTCCAGTAAAAGAAGCAATTGAAAAAACTGGTCCGGGTATTGCTCTAACAAAACCTGCTCCTGTTAATAATTCGCTTTTTTCTAATTTAATAAAGCCTTGTTTAGCATCTTGAAATTTTTCTGCTGTTGGTCTAGCTACATACTGATCAACAATTAAAGGAATTAAAACATCTGATCCTCCAAAAACTATACTGCCAAATCTATAAAAATTTTCAAATAGGTTAAAAGCTTTACGGTTATCCCATTCTTGTTTTCTGGACATTTCGCTTAAAAGTCCAGCTATTAAAAAAATAGAAATAAATAACCATAAGTTGGACCAGCGAATATTTTTTGGTTTCACCGTTTCTTTAGCAGGAATTCTTTTGTTACTAAAATTAGTAACTATACCACCTAACACAATTAATGTGGGAAAGATCCAAGGGGTTTTAAAAAAAATAAAAATTAACAAAAAACTGCATAAAAATAAAATAAAAGTAATTATGTTATTAATTGAAATTTTAAACGCTTTCAAACCAGCGAAAGCAAGAAAACCAATAGCCATTGGTTGAATAAATTTAAAAATCCCGTTATTTAAATGATAGGAGCTTAATCCTGTAATTAAAAAGGAAAATAACCCCATTATAAAGCAAGCGGGAAAAACCCAAATAAGTAAAGAAATTACAGCTAGAGGAACACCACCTCTTTTATATCCAATAAGGGTTAAAACTTGTGTAGAAGAGGCGCCTGGTAGAATTTGAGCAAAACTAACATACTCCATTAGTTCATCATTTGTAATATCTTTTCTTTTGTCAACAAAGGTTTTAATAACCAAGCCAAGATGGCCTTGGGCACCACCAAAAGCCGTTAAGCTATGGAAAAAAACAGATTTTAAAAATGAGTAATGCCGATAAAAAAACAAAATAAAATAATATTGAGTTTACAATTATAGACCGTTTTCTTTGCTAATTTTTAACATCCTATCAATAGGGACCTTTGATGCAATACGTAATTTTTCATCTAGAATTAATTCCGGTAATTCATATTCCATACATAAATATAACTTTTCTAATGTATTTAATTTCATATGTGGACAATTATTACAAGCGCAACTGTTATTAGGGGGTGCCGGAATAAAAAGTTTATTAGGATTATTAATTTGCATTTGATGTAAAATACCTGGCTCTGTTACAACTATAAACTCAGTAGAGTCGTTTTGATTAGAAAACTTTAATAACTCTGAGGTGCTACCAATAAAATCAGAAATAGATAAAATATTTTCTTCACACTCCGGATGAGAAATAACCTTTGAATTGGGGTAACGAATTTTTAACTTTAGAATCTTTTCTAAACTAAATATTTCATGGACCATACAAGCGCCGTTCCATAAAACCATTGAACGGCCCGTTTTTTTATTTAAATAAGCACCTAAGTTTTTATCAGGTGCAAAAATTATTTTTTGGTCCTTTGGTAAACTGTTAATAATAATTTCTGCATTACTGCTTGTGCAAATAATATCACTCAGTGCTTTTATACCCGCAGAACAATTTATATACGTTATTACTAAATGGTCGGGATGTTTATATTTGAATAATTTAAACAATTCTGGAGGCGCACTATCACTTAAAGAACAACCAGCGTTTAAATCTGGAAGTAAAACCTTTTTTGTGGGATTTAAAATTTTCGCTGTTTCTGCCATAAAATGAACACCAGCAAAAACAATTATATCAGCATTGGTTTGTTCAGCTTTTTGGGCTAATGCTAAACTGTCACCTATAAAATCAGCAATGTCCTGAATTTCAGCATCTTGATAATAGTGAGCTAATATAATCGCGTTTTTCTTCTTTTTAAGCATTTTTATTTCTTCAAATAAATCTAATGTTGGATCAATATCAACGTTTAAAAAACCGGAAGAAAATAAATTAGATTTAGCGGTGTTAATATCTATCATAATATGTATTAATAGTTTTTTTATTTAAATTAATATACTATTACTAGGGGTGTTAATATGTGTAGAATAAATAAATGAAATATTTTTTTATTCAAAAAAAAGAAACTACTAACTCATTTACACAAGTAATTAACATTTTATAAAAAATAATATTTAAGTCTTTGTATTAAGCTTTGCTCTATTATAATAAAAATTTTTAATTTTCTACACCAGGGTGAATAAACTTTACTGTTGATAAAAAAAAGTAAAAACTAAAAAAAACAATGTTTACAACAAGTTTAATAAATTCTGTGAATTAACAAAAAAACGAAATTAAAATTTAGGTGATTTATTTTTACTCTAATTGTCCGCATAAAAAAAAGAATAATTTTAGATTTATTCACAGCTTTTCATTCTTATCAACAAAAGTCTGTGAATTAGTAATTTTAACTCTACTTAACTACATAACAGCAAACCTACTTAAGTTTAACCGATGTGAGGTTCTAAACTAATAAAAAAGACATATTAAGAAAATTTAAAAGGAAATAAATATTTTAAGAAAGAAATCAGGAAAATCAACAGAAAAACCGGGAAAGACTCTATAAAGACCCTAAAATTGGGTATTTATATAATAAATTATGCTATTTTTGCCGTCAATTTTAATTTGAATTAATATGCAGATAATACAAAATATTCGTGATAAAGGTGCAGCGATTGTAATTGTTGTAATTGCGCTAAGCTTAATTGGTTTTATATTAATGGATGCTAAGCCAGGAAGCAATAGAAGTTTTTTTGGAGAAAGTACTTCAACAAGTGTGGGAGAGGTAAATGGAGAACCAATAGAAAATAAAGAATTTTCCGAAAAGATAAAACAAGCAGAAGATCAATATGGGGGAGCAGCGATAGGAAATCAACTCTATGAGATTCGTCAATCTGTTTGGGATCAATTAGTTGCTGAAAAAGTTATAACAAAAGAGTTTAAAAAATTAGGGCTAAGCTTTTCACCAAAAGAAATGAGCGCTATCATGTTTAGTTCAGACGCACCATACACATTAAAACAGGCGTTTACTGATAAACAAACAGGTCAATATGATATAAACAAAGTTCAAGAGTGGTGGAAAACAGCAAAAAAATCAAAAGACGAACAGCGGGCTGCTATAGAGGCACAAATTATAGAACCCATGAAATTACAAACATTATATAGTAAGTATAATGGTATGATTGCCGCCAGCGCCTATTATCCTACATGGATGCAAAAGAAAGATTTATCAGAAAGAAATCAGATTGCGAACATAAGTTATGTAGGCGTTCCTTACACGGTAATAAACGACAATGAAATAAAAGTAAGCGACACAGAAATAATAGACTATATAACTAAAAAGAAATCGGTTTACAAGCAAGACGGAGGAAGATTTATAAGTTATGTATCTTTTAGTGCCAATCCTTCGCCAACCGATTCAATCAAAGCAAGAGAGTCGGTAGCGGTTTTAAAAGAACCCTTTATAGTAGACACCAACGCAAATAATTTTATAGCAAGAAACATGAGTACCATTAAATATTTTGATGGGTATTCGCTTAAATCAAAGCTAGCGATGGTACAAAAAGATAGTATTGCAAATTTACCAATCGGAAAAGTATACGGCCCCTATCTTGACGGAGGAGCTTATGTATTGGCAAAAATGTTAGGAAATAGACAAATGCCAGACAGTGTAAGGGCTAGAACAATTTTGGTAAGTACTAGAGATCTTCAAACGGGACAGCCGACAATTTCTGATAGTATAGCTAAACAAAGAATAGATAGTATCTCTAGCGCAATAAAAGGTGGCGCCGACTTTAATACAATGGTTTTGATGTATAGTGATGATAGGGCAAGCAAAGATAAAGGAGGGGCATATGATTTTTCTTCGCTTCAATTTCAAAACCTACCAAAAGAGTTTTCAGAGGTTGTGTTTTATGGGACTTCTGGCGATAAGAAAATAGTACGCACCGATATTGGTTGGTATTATATAGAAGTAATCAGTCAAAAGAATTTTGAAACTGCTTATAAAGTAGCCTATATGTCAAAGCAAATTTTACCAACCGACGAAACGGTAAATAATGCGAGCATGAAAGCAACAAAGTTGTCGGGTGAAAATAGAGAGGTTAAATCATTTGATGCGTATGTAATTAAAAACGCTCTTCAAAAGATTAATGTGCCAAATATGATTACCCAAAATGAATACAGGTTGGGTTTATTACAAGACGCAAGACAATTGATAAGGTGGGCTTTTGAAGCAAAAGCAGGAGATGTAAGTGAACCTTTTAGTATCGAAGACCAGTTTGTAGTAGCCGCTGTAACTAAAATTCAACCAGAAGGCCTTCCAGATGCAACTACGGCTAGACCTTTGGTAGAAGCATTAATTAGAAAACAAAAAAAGGCTGATATTATTAAAGAAAAATTATCCAAAGCAAATTCTTTAGAAACAGCTGCATCAGTTTACAATCAACCGATAAGAACGGCAGGAGCAGATTCAACACTTACTTTCGGTTCACAAATTATAAACGGTATAGGCGACGAGCCAAAATTAATAGGTGCGGCATTTAATAAAAATTTTCAAACAAAGTTATCACAGCCGATAGACGGAACAGGAGGGGTGTTTGTAATAAAGGTAAACGGTATTGAAAACCTACCAACAGAAACAGCAGAAAATATAGCCTTGCAATCCACCGAACAAACAAAAAGTTTATTACAAAAATTATCGGGCTGGTTTGAATCTTTAAAGAAAACAGCAGAAATTAAAGATACTCGAAGTAAACAGTATTAGAAAATCTTTCAATAAATAAGGAAAAGCCAAACCGGAGGGTTTGGTTTTTTTTATAAACGCCTAAATAGCGAAAACTAAAAAGAATAAATAATTATATTATACATTTGAAAAAAGAAAAAGGGTTAAAAATTTATTTATAAACGGGTATGTATAAAATTATTTTGCTGATAGACATTTCTGAAGAATATGGGCAAAATCTCACCAAGGGAATTGTTAAATATTCAAAAGAGCACGGCCCCTGGGTTTTCTGTAAGATGCCGCTTTTTTATAGAGAAACACACGGGGTAGAGGGTATTGTTAGGTTTGCAAAAGAGTGGGGTGCCGACGGAATTATAGCACACTTAGATAACGACCTTGATATAAAAAAAATTCACCAAGCAGGAATAAGTTTAATAGTTGAAGATTTCAAAGAAAGGTTTGAAGGAATATCAAATGTTACGGGCGGGTATTTTGAAACTGGGGCAATGGGTGCAGAATATTTTATAAAAAAGGGCTTTAAACACTTTGGATTTTATGGGTTTAAAAATATAGTTTGGTCTCGAGAAAGATTTGAGGGTTTTCAAAATTATTTATCAGAACACAATTTAGAAGCACACCATTTTGATCAGGACCATCAGACAGCGCAAGCCCTTTGGTTTTACAAACCATCGCTGTTAAGTCAGTGGCTTCAGTCTTTACCAAAGCCTATTGCAATAATGGCTTGCGATGACGAACGGGCTCAACATATTACAGAGTCTTGTAAACAAGCACAAATTCCTGTACCAGAGCAAATCGCTGTGTTGGGTGTTGATAACGACCAGATGACCTGTAATTTATCTGACCCACCATTATCAAGCATTAATCTTGATACAGAAAAAGGCGGTTACGAAGCCGCTAAATTAATGCACCGGCTGATTACCAAAAAAAATTATGCCCCGCACAATATTGTTGTAAAACCAACACACATAATTACTCGTCAATCAACAGACATTACCTCTGCGAGCGACCAATTAATTGCTAAGGCACTAAAATTTATTCATCAAAATATAGGAGATAAAATAAACGTTTCCGATGTTTTAAAACAAGTTCCGCTTTCAAGAAGGTCTTTTGAAAAAAGGTTCTATGATATTACGGGCATTGCGGTGTACAAATACATTTATAATTTAAAAATCCAAAAATTTGCAGAGCGCTTGTTGGAAACAGACAAAACCGTATCAGAAATTTCAATGGAATCAAGCTTCGCTTTAAGTAATAATATATCTAGACAGTTTAAACAAGTGAAAGGCTGTACTCCAAGCGAATATAGAAAACAGCATATTAATAAAAATGGGCAGAAGAATAGCTAGGTTGAAAAAAATTATTTATTATGAATGTAATGTCTTTTAATATTCGGTGTGATAAATCAAGCGACCAGCAAAACAGTTGGCAATACAGAAAAGACTTTGCAGCACAAATGATTCTTTTTTACGATGTTGATATTTTAGGAACACAAGAAGTGTTTAAAAACCAGCTAGAAGATTTATTAGAAAGACTACCAGGATATAATTTTTTTGGTGTGGGACGAACAGACGCAAAAGACAAAGGCGAGCATAGCGCTATCTTTTATAAGCGCGAAAAATTCGATGTGGAAAAAAGCGGAAATTTTTGGTTAAGCCAAGAGCCTGAAAAAATTGGTTCTAAGGGTTGGGATGCAGCATGTGAAAGAATGGTAACCTGGGCTATTTTTACTGAAATAAAATCTGGAAAAAAATTTGTTTTATTTAACACACACTTTGATCATATAGGAGAGGTCGCAAGAAAAGAAAGCGCCATTTTGTTAAGAAAAAGAATGACTGAAATTGCAGGAACTCTTCCAATAATAGCCACAGGAGATTTGAATTTACCGCCGAACTCCGAGGCGGTTGAAACCCTTTTAAAAGACGATTTTTTATTAGATGCAAAAAAAGCTGCGAATTTTGTCTACGGCCCATCTTGGAGCTTTCATGATTTTGGAAGAATCCCAATAGAATACAGACAACTGATTGATTATATTTTAGTAGACAAGAGCGTAAGGGTTAACAAATACGCCTGTATTTCTGAGACCTTAAACACTACCTTTTTGTCTGACCACAATCCGGTCTTTGCTCAAATCGAATTTGTTTCCTAGTTTATGTAGCAATAAAAAATTTTATAATCCGCGAAAATTAAAGAACGCCCTTAAGGCGTTTAAAAAACAAGGTTAGAATTAATTTTAAATGTTACTTTTGATAGGCAAGAAAAAAACGGTTCTACCATGGCAAACGGCAAACTTAAACAAACGCTTACGCCCGCTCTTTTATGGGGCTTGGGAGTTGGTTATGTAATTTCTGGAATGTATTTTGGCTGGAACCTTGGTTTAGAAAAAGGGGGTACCCTTGGAATGGCAATGGCCACCCTTTTAGTTATTGTTTTATACACCTGTTTTAGTTTTTCTTATGCAGAGTTAGCCTGCGCAATACCCAAAGCTGGAGGTGTGTACGACTATACCGAGAAAGCGTTTAAAAAGGACGTCGGATTTATTGCGGGGTTAGCCCAGATTATTGAATTTGTCTTTGCACCCCCAGCGATTGCCATTGCTATAGGATCTTATTTTAATTTAGCGTTTCCACAAATTCCTGTTTTGCCTGCGGCGATATCGGTTTATTTGGTTTTTATGACGCTAAATATTTATGGCGTAAAAGCTGCTGCTAGTTTTGAATTAGTGGTTACAATTTTGGCGGTGGGTGAATTATTACTTTTTGTTTCATTGACACTGCCCCATTTTTCAATATCCCATTTTTCTCAAAACCCTTTTCCAAATGGATGGGGAGGAGCTTTTGCTGCAATCCCTTTTGCGATTTGGTTTTTTTTAGGGATTGAGGGTGTAGCGAATGTTGCAGAAGAAACAATCAACCCACAAAAAGATATAATTAAGGGTTTTGGTTGGGCCCTCATTACTTTAGTAGTGTTATGTGTGTTGGTTTTTATTGCCTCCATCGGAATAGGTGGTTGGCAAAGCGTTGTATATGCAGCAAACGGGACGAGTTCAGACTCACCATTGCCACTTGCTCTTGGACAGCTTTTTGCCTCGGATCATTTATTTTATAAACTATTAATTGGAATTGGTTTGTTTGGTTTGGTAGCTTCTTTCCATGGTCTTTTATTAGCTAGCGGCCGAGCCACTTTTGAATTTGGAAAAATTGGAAACGCACCAAAAATATTAGGAAAGGTGCACCCTCGATTTCAAACTCCCGCCAATGCGCTCTTGTTTAATTCAGTTTTGGGTATCATTATTCTTTGTACAGGAAAAACAGCAGAAATTATAATCATATCTGTTTTTGGCGCACTTACGCTGTATATTTTTTCAATGATGGCAGTATTAAAATTAAGAAAAACTTCTCCTGAAATGAATCGACCCTTTAAGGTTCCACTCTATCCATTTACGCCAATTATTGCACTGGTATTAGCAATTGTTTGTTTAATTGCATTGTGTTATTTTAATGTACTGTTGGCTGCTTGTTATTTTGGCATATTATTTTTCTTTTTTCTATTGTATAAATTTTTAAAAAAATGAGTAACGAAGAAATTGTAGATTATGTTAGCAGGCACCCCTCTGGTAGGGTAAAAATTGCAGTAGCAGATATTGATGGCGTCCTTCGCGGAAAATATATTTCGAGTGAAAAGTTTTTATCTGTTGCCCAAAGTGAGCTAGGATTTTGTGCAGTAATCTTTGGTTGGGATATGGCCGACCAGGCTTATGATAACAGTAGCTATACAGGCTGGCACACGGGTTATCCTGATGCAAAAGTAAAATTGAGCTTGAATAGTTTTCGAAAAATTCCATGGGAAAACGACCTGCCCTTTTTTTTGGGTGAATTTATTGATGATGCAGGCAATCCGCTTGAAGTTTGTCCTCGTCAATTACTTAAAAAAATTATAGGCGAAGCGACCAACCTGAGTTATGAAGCAAAATTCGCTCAAGAGTTTGAGTGGTTCAATTTTGCAGAAACGTCTAAAAGTTTCGCTGATAAAGACGGCAAAAACCTGACTCCTTTAACGCCGGGAATGTTTGGCTATTCAATTTTAAGAAGCAGCGAAAGAAATGATTTTTTCTCTGCACTTTTTGATCAGCTTAAAAACTTTGACATACCACTAGAGGGTATTCATACAGAAACAGGGCCTGGAGTATATGAGGCCGCTATTACTTATAGCGATGCCTTAATGGCCGCTGACAATGCGGTGCTGTTTAAGACCGCAGTAAAAGAGATTGGTTATAAACACGGTATCTTGGCTAGTTTTATGGCCAAGATCAATGAAAATTTACCAGGCTGTAGCGGCCATGTTCATCAGTCGCTTTGGAATGGCAGTATCAATTTATTTCATGATGCCACTCAGCCCAATCAAATGAGTAAAATAATGCAGCAATATATTGCAGGTCAACTTTATTGTTTGCCTCATATTTTACCAATGGTAGCACCTACCATTAATTCTTATAAGCGCTTGGTAGAAGGTGCCTGGGCGCCTACCACAGTAACTTGGGGTGGTGATAATAGAACCGTTGCGCTGCGCACATTAACAGGCGGCAGCAAATCTTGTCGTTTAGAAACAAGGGTGGTCGGCAGTGATACCAACCCTTATTTGGCTTTGTCTGCTTGTTTGGCTTCGGGTTTATATGGTATTAAAAACAAATTGACTTTGCAACCACCTACAGAAGGCAATGGATATAAAGATGAAACTCATGGAAGATTTCCTAAGAGTTTAGAAGAGGCGAACCATGCAATGAAAAACTCTCCGGTAGCGAAAGAAATTTTTGGAGAAACGTTCGTTCAACATTTTACACAGACGCGTGATTGGGAAGTTCGTCAGTTTGCAAAAGTGGTAACGGACTGGGAAACAAAAAGATATTTCGAAATCATTTGATGCTAACTATTTTAACAACGAATTTATAAATCGTTTATAAAAAACATTTTTTACTATTAATATTTTTATTCTAGATGTCAATTGTTCAATTTAATTTTCCTACGACCATTCGATTTGGTGCGGGTGCAGTATCAGAGTTGCCAGCGTATTTAAAAAATAATCAGTTAAAAAAACCGCTGATTGCAACCGATCCAACGATTGCAGGCTTAAATTTTTTTAAAGAAATTGTTGCGGGCCTTACTGCAAATGGAGTACAGGCAACAGTTTTTTTTGATATTCATAAAAACCCTGTAAAAAGTGATGTTTACAAGGGTACCGATGTGTATGATGCAGCTAATTGTGATTGTATTATTGGTATTGGCGGCGGTGCTGCAATTGATGTGGCAAGAGCAATTTTGTTGCGTATTAATCACCGCGAAGATTTATTTAAATACGATGATTTAATCGGCGGAGATGTATATGTTACCAACGAAGTGCCACCATTTATTACCATCCCTACCACAGCAGGAACGGGAAGTGAAGTAGGCCGCTCTGCAATTATTTCTGATGATGAAACGCATCAGAAAAAAATTCTTTTCTCTCCTAAATTGCTTGCAAAGATTGTTTTTGCAGATCCCCTTTTAACAATGGATTTACCACCATTTATTACAGCGGCTACGGGAATGGATGCGTTGACTCATAATATGGAAGCCTTTATTGCAAAAAACTATCATCCAATTTGTGATGGCATTGCATTGGAGGGCATTCGATTGATAGCAACTTCTATTGAAGACGCCGTTAAAAATCCTACTATTGAATCTCGCTCCAATATGTTGTTGGCGTCAATGATGGGTGCAATAGCGTTTCAAAAAGGTCTAGGAGTTGTTCACTCTTTAGCGCATCCGCTTTCTAGTTTGTTAGATACCCACCATGGCCTTGCTAATGCAGTTAACCTTCCGTATGGCATGCAGTTTAATATAGAAGGCTTCGAAGAAAAATTTGTGCGTATGGCAAAAGCGCTGGGCATAAAAAATGAAACAGGACAAGGCGTGGTAGATTATTTGTTTGATTTAAATGATAGGTTAGGTATTCCAAAAAAACTAAGCGGCATCGGAGTAAAACCAGAACACCTAGATACTTTGGCAGACCTTGCATTTGCAGATTTTGCACATCCTAATAATCCTAAGCCTGTGAGCAGGGAAAACTTTAAATTATTATACGAAACTGCTTTATAAATTTTGTCTACACCTATTATCATTGGCATTAGTTTTTCAGAAACAAAATATCCTAATTATCCAGCATGGATTCTTGGAGAAAATTCTGCCATCCAAATTGTAGCGCTTAATTGGGAACACCAAAATATAGAGGAACTTAATAAATGTCACGGACTTTTATTAAGCGGCGGCGTTGACATAGATCCTTTTTATTACGAGCCAGGCCTTTCAAATTATCCGAATCAGCCGGTTGAATGGAATCGAAAACGAGATCAGTTCGAATTTGATTTGTTTCATGCTGCAGAACAAAAAAGAATTCCTATTCTTGGTGTTTGTAGAGGATTACAGGTGGTAAATGTAGCATTAGGCGGAACTTTGGTAAACGATATTGAGGCGACAGGAAAACCGAACCATCGCTCAAAAGATGGAGTAGACCATGTTCATCCAGTTCGGTTGTTGAGGGAAACGCTATTGCAAAGCATAACAAAGGTTGACGAGGGAGAAATTAATAGTGCACATCATCAAAGTATCAATAGGCTTGCTGAATCATTGGTGGTAAATTGTATTTCACGGACAGATGAAATAGTAGAAGGTGTTGAGTGGAAAGAAAAACAAAATCGCTCGCCAATGATTTGTGTTCAATGGCATCCAGAGCGGATTAAAAATAAAGAACAAAACCCCCTTTCTAAAAATATCCGCGATTGGTTTTTATTGGAGGCGCAAAAGTATAGTGGGTAAAATGGTGAACAATACATTTGTTTTTTAAAAACGACCAGAAAAAAAATTTAAAAACTTAAAAAAGGAAGAATGAATATTGTCAATCCCGCGACCCAGGAAATTATTACTACTGTTAGCGTCGATGATCAAAAAACTATCGCGAACAAATTAACCAACTTGCGTGAGGGACAAAAAAATTGGGCAAAAGTTTCCTTGAGTGAAAGGGTCGCGATCATTCGCCGTTTTGCCGAGTTGTTACAAACTAATCTTGATGCTTGTGCATCCGTATTAACTAGCGAAGTAGGGAAGCCTTTACAACAATCTAAAAACGAAGTGAATGGTGCTTGTGCAAGAATAGAATGGCTTACTACAAACGCTGAGCAATCATTACAAGACGAATGGATGGTTAAAACAGGAGCCACCCGCGAAAAAATTGTTTATGAACCGTTAGGAGTAGTGTGCAATATTTCTGCATGGAACTATCCCTATTTAGTAGGCACGAATGTTTTTGTTCCTGCATTATTGGCGGGCAATGCGGTAATTTATAAGCCCTCTGAATTGTCTACCTTAACGGGTTTGGAAATAGAAAAATATTTACATGCAGCAGGCGTACCAGAAAATGTTTTTCAAATTGCTGTCGGTGCAAAAGAGGTGGGAGAGATTTTATTAGCAGCAGATCTAGACGGCTATTTTTTCACCGGATCTTATGCAACTGGTAAATATATATATGAGCGAGTGAGTAAAAAAATGAAACCTTGTGGACTTGAATTGGGAGGAAAGGACCCATTGTATGTTACGGATGATGTTACAGACATTTCAACAATTGCTGCGAATACAGCGGATGGCGCTTTTTATAATAATGGCCAAAGTTGTTGTTCTGTAGAGAGAATTTATGTTCACGAAAAAGTATATGATGATTATGTAGCAGCTTTTGTAAAAGAAGTACAATCGTATACTATTGGAAATCCTTTATCAGAAGGGGTTTATGTAGGTGCGTTAACGAGAAAGGAGCAGGCTGCATTTTTAGCCAACCAAGTGCAAGATGCGGTATCAAAAGGTGCTGTTGTTTTGTGCGGAGGAAAACCAATACAAGGTGCGGGAAATTATTTTGAGCCAACTGTTTTAGTTAATGTTACCCATGAGATGGACGTGATGAAAGAAGAATCATTTGGACCAATCATTGGCATCATGAAAGTAACAGGCGATGCAACTGCGGTGACTTTAATGAATGATACGCAATATGGACTTACGGCTTCGGTTTATTGCAATAATGAAGAGAGGGCATTAGTTCTTCAAAGCCAGCTGAATGCAGGAACCGTTTATTGGAATTGTTGTGATCGTGTAAGTGCAGCATTGCCTTGGAGCGGAAGAAAGCATAGTGGTTTTGGAAGCACTTTGTCTTTAGTGGGCTTGCGTGTTTTTACTCAGCCAAAGGCTTATCATTTGCGAAGCTAAGGTTTTGTATTCTGAAACCTTTAGCCATTAATACTTTTAAAGTATTGGAGAATTTAGAAAATAAACTAAGGGCTTAATTATTTACAGTCTGAGCAAACCCCATTTACCATCATCTCTGAGTGATTAGGAGTAAAACCCTTGGGAAGTTTAACCTTGGGAATGGTTACATCGTCCAAACAAATTGTTTTAGTACATACATCACAAATGAAATGCACATGGTTATCATGGTGATGACCCTCCTCACAGTTTTCTTTGCATAAAGCGTATAAGATGGAGTTGTCGGTGGTGGGAATAAGATGGACAATTCCTTTTTCTACAAAAGTTTGTAAAGTTCTGTAAACAGTCACTCTATCAAACATTTCTCCTGTGAACTTTTCAATATCAGCATGAGCCAATGCCCCATCGCGCGCTAAAAAAAGCCCTAGGATTTTTTTTCGTCCGTCCGTAACGCTGAGTTTATTTCTTTTAAGAATGTCGTCGGTCATTGTAAACTGTTGATCCATTAATTGAGGCTTCTACTTTGGTATTTTTCTTTTAATAAGGCAGTGATATCCTTCAATAATTTTTGAACTTCATCTTCTTTCAGTCCATCATAGACACCCCTTACCCTAGCTTGTTTATCTACTAATGCAAAAAACTGTGTATGAATAAACTGATCTGCAATGTTAGTGGTTGAATCTGGCTTATTATTGTCAATCAGATAACTCTGACGCGCCATTTTGTATAAAGAGGACTTGTCTCCTGTAACAAAATTCCATTTCACATTCTCTGAGCTTTGCAAACTAGTGCTGGTTGAGTCATATGTAATTTTATAAGAGCCGTCTTCATTTTGTACAAGCGCCCCATTTAACATTCGCTGTTCATATTTTTTTAGCAAGGGTACCGAATCTGTTTCTGGCATACAGGTGTGCGATAGAATCATAAAGCTGCTATCGTTTTTATAACTATCAAACACCCTTCTCATGTTTGCATTCATTTTGGGACAAATTCCTTTGCAGGTAGTAAAGAAAAATTCTGCCACAAAAACCTTTCCTTCTATATCTCTTTCCGTTAGCACTTTTCCGTTTTGATTGGTAAATGAAAAGGGCTGGATATTATTATTGATTATTGGAAGATTCGATTGTGAAAAATCGTCTTGAGAAAAAAAGTATAAAAAATAAGCCCCAAACAAAAGAATAAAAAAACCTACGTACCAATGCCATTTTTTGCCCATATTATAAAGTTTACTCAAAGTTACAATCAAACAAGATGCTAAATACCCTGCAATATAAAAGTTGCAACATTATTGCAAATTTAGTACTTTTGTATTTCTTACGATGAATACAAAAATCAACTGGGATATGATGGGGATTGCAACCTCTGTGTTGTGTGCTATTCACTGCGCATTGTTACCCGTATTGGTTTCTACCTTACCCGTATTTGGTATTAATATCGTCCATAATTCTGTCTTTGAATGGGGCATGATTATATTGGCTTTTATAGTAGGGTCTTATTCTTTGTTTCATGGATATGTAAAACACCACCATTCTCTAGTGCCCGTTTTAATTTTTTGTATTGGCTTTCTATTACTTGTATTTAAACAGTTTTTTCATTCTTTGGAAAACTGGTTTTTGGTAGTGGCAGTTCCTTTAATTATTAGTGCACATTATTATAATTATCGTTTGTGTCACCGCACCAACTGTTCTTCTCCCCATCATCAGCACTAGAAAGTGTACCAATAAAAATTACCGTTTATTGATTATCTTGTAAATAAAAATTTCTTTATGAGAAAAGCATTCTTATTAATATTGGTGTATATTTTTTCAGCAACGTCCTTGTTTAGTCAAGATAAAGACGAAAAAGAGGTAAGAGCTTTATTGGATTTCCAAACACAAGAATGGAATAAAGGAAATATTCCTGCTTTTATGGAATCCTATTGGAAAAGCGATTCGCTTATGTTTATTGGCAAATCAGGAGTAACCTATGGATGGCAAAAAACGCTAGAAAACTACCATAAAAACTATCCTGATAAAGCAGCAATGGGCAAGCTAAAGTTCGAATTGCTAGAGGTAAAAAGGTTGTCGCCTACCCATTTTTTCGTGGTAGGCAAATGGCATTTAACTAGAAGTATTGGAGACGTTGGCGGTCTATTTTCGCTTTTATTTCGTAAGGTTGCTAACAAATGGATTATAATAGTTGATCATACTAGTTAGCGTGGCACCCTATTAATAATTAATTTCCTCCCACCCTTTCCATTTTTTTCGTAAATAATTAATTAGGGCAATGAGCGTCAGTATAAATACAGCGTAATAAATATAATTTCCTAATGAAGGACGACCTTCAAAAAAAGCAAATCCAAAGTAAATGCCGATGCTCATGTTGGCCAGAAGCCAAACAAGTCCCATTGAAATGGATTGAACTATTTTAATCAAAAATTCTTTTACATCCTCTTCCATTGCTCAATAAAATTTTTATAAAATTGGGTAAAAACAAATTGGTAAAATCATGTTTAAAGATAGATGATTTGATGTATACATTTTATTTTATACAATGAAAATTATAAAGAAAAGGGGCAAGAGGTTTCCAATGATCAACCACAGTAACTTATCTAGATAAATTAACTAAAACTAAAAAATTGCTGCACTTATCATTGGGAACGCTAATTTTGTAATCATGCCTAATTTTAACTGGAACGACAGCATCAATCTTATAAGCAAACTTTCTATAAAAAGAGCCTGGAATGGCATTCAAGTTCTTTCTAGTTTTTATTTAAGCAGGTGGTTGAATAAGCCTATTCAATGGGGCTATCCTGTTTCAATTTCATTTGAGCCTACCACCAGTTGTAATCTTCGTTGTCCTGAGTGTCCAAGTGGTTTAAGAGCCTTTTCGCGCCCTATTGGAATGTTAGAAAAGAATTTTTTTACTCGGACCATTGATGAAATTCACCATGAGTTAATTTATCTAATTTTTTATTTTCAAGGGGAGCCCTATTTAAATCCTGACTTTTTGGAGATGGTGAAATATGCCAGTGACAAAGGAATTTACACGGCAACTTCTACCAATGCGCACTATTTAACAGACGAAGCGGCTAAGAAAACAATAGAAAGCGGATTAGACAGGTTAATTATTTCTATTGATGGAACAACACAGGATGTATATAAACAATACAGGATTGGTGGAAATATTGATAAGGTGATAGAGGGCGCAAAAAATATTGTTAAATGGAAAAAGGAATTGAATAGTAAAACGCCGTTTGTGTTTTTTCAATTTTTGGTAGTGAAGCATAACGAACACCAAATAGAAGACATAAAAAAAATCGCAAAAGAAATTGGTGTAGATGAGGTAAGGTTTAAAACCGCCCAAGTATATGATTATCAAACGGATCCCAATAACTTAATACCCTCTATTGATAAATATAGTCGGTATAAAAAAAATATGGACGGTAGTTATGCTGCTAAAAATAAACTAGCTAATCGTTGTTGGAAAATGCAGCACGCCAATGTAATTACTTGGGATGGTTTGGTGGTTCCTTGTTGCTTTGATAAAGATGCAACCCACCAATTAGGAAATTTAAAATTACAGTCGTTTAAAGAGGTTTGGAAAAATGATAACTATAAACAGTTTCGATCTGAATTGATGAAAAGCAGAAAAAATATTGACATCTGCGCCAATTGCAGTGAAGGAGTATCTGTTTGGCAGGAGTAGAACCTGTTACTGCATTGCAATTAATTAACTAAATTTACTTTATGCCCACCATGTTTAATAATCATTTGCGACAGGTCCTGCTGCTGGGATTGATTATTTTGTTGGGGGGAATGCTGATTACCGAGTTATATATTTTTTTACCTGGGTTTTTAGGAGGAGTAACCTTATATATTTTGCTTCGTAAGTGGTATGAAAAACTAACTGTTCAAAAAAAATGGCCAAAGGGTTTAACGGCACTTTTATTTATTATATCGACCATCATTGTTATTTCTGTGCCTATCTATTTTACAGTGTTATTGGTTTCTCCGAAAATATATTCATTGATTAATAATCAACAAGCTGTGGTTACGGGTCTTGAAATAATTTCAAAAAAAATCGAAGCCCTTACTGGCCAACAATTTTTTACTGCCACCAGCGCAGAATCTATAGCAAAAAAAATTGCAACTTATATACCTACCTTTTTAAATAGTACCGCAAATGTGTTAGCCAACTTGTTAATGCTGTTTTTTTTGTTATACTACTTATTGTATAGTGGTAAGCAGGTAGAAAAATATTTAAATCATATTATTCCGCTTAAATCAGAAAATGTAGCTAAGCTTGCTAGCGAGACAGACACTATGATAAGAGCGAATGCGATCGGAATACCCATCATATGTATTGTACAGGGTCTTTTTGCTGCTATTGGCTATCTTATTTTTGGCGTTAAAGATTGGGGAATGTGGGGATTTGTAACCGGAGTATTTGCGTTTTTTCCTTTAGTGGGAACGATGATTGTTTGGGTGCCACTAGTTATCTATTTGTATTCAATGAACCATGCAGCTACTGCCACAGGGCTTACTATTTATAGTATTATAGTAACGGGTAATGTAGACTATATCACTCGATTGGTATTGCTAAAAAAAATTGGCAATGTCCACCCAATGATCACTATATTAGGGGTAGTCGTGGGGCTACAATTATTTGGCTTTATGGGTTTAATTTTTGGCCCATTACTTATAAGCTATTTTATTATTTTCTTAAAAATTTATATGAATGAGTTTTCTATTAAAGTAGATAAAGACCTTCTTTAAACGGAAATATTAATTTAGTTTTACCAAATCCGAAACCGACTAATAATTAATAAGTAATTAAAAAATACTAATGGTTCGATTTTTTGGTGATCAATAACCAAGCATTCCAAATGAAATTATTTTTTCTAAATACGTTATCAAATTGTGCTAACAAAATTGTACGCGTTCTTTCGGCTGTTGTTTTTTCTTTCATCATATTGTCATTATCAGCACAAACTAAACCAGAGTTTAGGGGCGTATGGATAGCGACGGTCGATAATATTGACTGGCCTACTAAAGGAGATTATAACAGTAATTCTCAAAAGGCATCCTTTATTAAAATGCTAGATATGCACCAGCGCAACGGAATCAATGCCTTGGTAGTTCAAATAAGACCTTGTACCGATGCTTTTTATCCTTCGCCCTATGAACCTTGGAGTCAATGGCTAACAGGCATTCAGGGACAACCACCTTCGCCTTATTATGATCCGCTGGCATTTATGATATCGGAAACGCATAAACGAGGAATGGTATTTCATGCTTGGTTGAATCCCTATAGAGCTGAATTTAATTTAACCAACCCTTCTTTGTCTGCTACTCATATTACTAAAGTACATCCTGAATGGTTTTTGGTTTATGGAGATAAGCGATATTTTGATCCTGGTAATAAGGAGGCGCAGCAATATGTAACACAGGTGGTGTCAGACGTGGTAAGTAGATACGATGTGGATGCCATTCATTTTGATGATTATTTTTATCCTTATAGAATTCCTGGCAAAGAATTTCCTGACGAAGCTACGTTTAGAAAATATGGTGCTGGTTTGACGAAGGATGATTGGAGAAGAAGTAATACCGATTCAATTATTTCTAAGTTGAGCGCTACGATTAAAAAGGAAAATAAAAAATGTCAATTTGGTATTAGTCCTTTTGGTGTTTGGCGAAATCAGGACAAAGACCCAATTGATGGAAGTCGTACAATTGGCGCACAAACAAATTATGACGACTTGTATGCTAATATTTTATTGTGGTTAAAAAAGGGTTGGATTGATTATGTAGCCCCTCAATTGTACTGGGAATTTGGTCATCGCATTGCTCCTTATGAAGTATTATTATCTTGGTGGAGCAATCATACTTACGGAAAACATTGTTACGTTGGTATGGGCATTTACCGAGCGAATAGCAACCCCGCCTGGAAAGAACTCAGTCAGTTACCTCGTCAAATAGTTGCGATGCGTAATACACCCAACATGAAGGGAATGATATTTTTTAGCAGCAAAACTTTTGAAAGAAACCCCAATGGTTGGAGCGATTCGCTTCGATTAAATTATTTTAAAGTGCCTGTAAAGGTGCCTGAAATGAATTGGTTGAAATAGTTTTAAAGCAGCTTTGCCTTTGATTAGGATAGCAAATTTTCTTAACTCGATAAAATTCACTCGAGCAGATTAAATATTTTTATTCCAGACCCCAACTCATATTTCCATCCTTTTCATCCTTTAGTATGATGCCTTGCGAAAGTAGTTGTTTTCTTATTTTATCAGAAGTTGCATAATCCTTTTTTTCCTTAGCTTCTTTTCGGATATCAATTAGTAATTGCATTACTCCGTTTAATGTATTTCCTTTTTCAGCAGCAGCATTTTTTAATCCCATAATATCTTCCAAATAAATGGAAAAGGATTTCTTCATCAGTTGAAGTGTAGAAGAGGAAATAGCGTTGATAGCGATGTGTCCATCCTTAATTGAATTAATGACAGGAGCCAGTTCAAATAAATTAGCCAGTACTTTTGCGGTACTAAAATCATCGTCCATAAAAGTTTCTAGCTCTTGAAGTTGGGAAACAACTTTTTCCTCTAAGGCTAAATCGGCAGCCGGTTGTCCATCAGGCGCGGAAAGATTTTTTAATAACTCATAGGCCTCCCATAAGCGTTTGAAAGCTTTTTCACTGGATTGTAATGCCTCGCTACTAAAATCAATTGGACTTCTATAATGACTTTGAAGAATAAAAAACCTTATCGTCATTGGATCAAAAGCCTGTGTAAGTAATGGGTGTGTTCCATCAAATAGCTCAGTTAATTTAATCTGGTTGTTATAGCTTTTACCCATCTTACGGCCGTTGACCGTTATCATATTATTATGAATCCAATATTTCGCCGGTGTGTGATGATTACAGATTTTACTTTGAGCAATTTCGCTTTCGTGGTGAGGAAACTGAAGATCCATTCCTCCACCATGAATATCAAATTCTGCGCCCAAATATTTGGTGGCCATTGCAGAACATTCAATATGCCATCCGGGATAACCCTCACCCCACGGGCTTTTCCAACGCATGATATGCTCAGGGGCGGCCGATTTCCATAAGGCAAAATCTGCCTTATCTCTTTTTTCTTCTTGCCCATCTAGCTCTCGAGTAGTTTCTAACAGGTCGTCAATAATTCTTCCACTTAGCTTTCCATAATCATGATTGGCGGCATATTTTTTAACATCAAAATAAACAGAACCATTTACTACATAGGCATATCCTGCTGATATTATTTTTTCTATCATGTTCAGTTGCTCTACAATATGCCCAGTGGCTGTTGGCTCTATGCTTGGTTCTATACAATTAAGTTGTAACATCGCCCAATGAAATAAGTTGGTATATTTTTGTACCAGCTCCATAGGCTCTAACTTTTCTAAAATCGCTTTAGCCGTTACTTTGTCTTCCGCCAATTTCCCTTCTTCTTCAAAATGACCAGCATCAGTAATATTGCGAACATAGCGAACTTTATACCCTTTATACGTAAGGTAGCGATAGATAAAATCAAAAGTTACATAAGGCCTAGCATGACCGAGATGGCTCTCTCCGCTTACGGTTGGACCACACACATACATCCCCACATGTCCTGGTGTAATAGAAGTAAAGGTCTCTTTTTGACGATTGTAAGAATTGTATATTTTTAAAGACATAATAAATATTTATTTTATGGACTTATGTTGAAACCCTTATAGCGATTTGTCCATTTTGCGATACTAATTCATTTATTAGTTAGTCAATGCAAATATACTGCATTCAATTATTCTGTAAGAAGCCCGATATCTGTAATAATAGGAAAATGATCGCTTAGCTTTTTTGGAATTCTGGTAAATTGGCGAACCGAAAAGCGCTTGTCTACAAAAATATTGTCTATTCTCAAAGTGGGTGATATGCCGCTGAAGGTTCTTCCTATTCCCAATCCTTTTAATACAAATGCGTCTTGTAATCCGTTACCAATTTTTTCATAGGGATAGGAATTAGGTACATCATTAAAATCACCACAGACAATAACTTGGTATGGACTCTTGTTAATTTCTACTCTTACTCTATCAGCTTGAGAAATTCTTTTTAGAAAAGCAGTTTTGAATTTTGTAATCAAATTTTTTGATCGTTTTATATCTGTATCTGTTTTTATCGAGGGGTTTTCTATATAATCTAAATTAGTACTACTCAATCGGAGAGATTGAAGATGAATATTAAAGACACGAATCGTATCATTACCTTTTACTATGTCAGCATATTGAAAATTAGAATTATAGTCAAAAGGAAAATTACTAATGGTTTGTTTATTGACAATTGGATATTTAGAAAAAATAATTTTACCAAAATGTTGTTGACTTAAAAAATTATCCTTGTATTGGTAGCTATAAAAATAGTTTGGAAAATTGAGTCGATGTGCAAAATCAAAAATTGAAAAAAAACTATATTTACGATAATAAGCATTGTTCAGATCTGCAAGCGTATCACCGCTCACCATCTCTTGAAAACAAGCAATATCAGGTTGGTAATCATTAATCAATTGAATCATTTGATTAAATGTATCGGGACTCTTTTTAAATTTCATAATATTGAACTGTGCTACATTCCAGCTCATCACTCTAATATCGTTGGGTTGTTTTTTTTGATGAAAGTTCGAAGAAAAACGAAAGGGTAAAATATTATTTATATGCTTGTAAGAAAGCGATGCGGTGATTAAAAAAATAAGTATCCAGGCTGGCTTAACGAACAACCAGAAAACAAAAAAAATCAAGAGGAGTAGTAATAAATAAAACGAGGACAAGGTTAGTAATCCAACGGGCCAAGAGGAGGCAGAAAAAAACAATTCGCTATAGCAGCCAATTAAAAATAAGACGGCTATCATTACATTCGTAACGATAAAAATGTTTTTTGTTAGCCTTCGAAAAATGCTTTTTGGCATGTAGTAAAGATAGGATATGCCGTTTATACAATTTGCTTTTAGGGGCAACTTGTTTTTAAAATAACCGATTGATAATGGAGGCTATAGTTTTGTATTTACTAATCTTCGGCCGCTCTTTTTAAAATATCCTTTTCTTCTGCAGTTAAAAATTGGTAACCTTTTTGATTAATTTTATCTAAAATCTCGTCTACCCGTTGCTGAGTAATATTAGAAGTTTTGTTGAAAGGCTTCCTTCCACCGGCATTGTAAAAAACGGTTTCTTTGATTCGATTTTTAGTGGCAGGTTTATAGGGGTTAAAAAGATGTATGAACCAATTATACATACTATTCATCCAAAGACTTCCGTCAATTTTCTTTCCTAGTAAATAAATAAAAAGAAATCCAGCCAGTCCCCCAAAGAGATGGGATATACTATAGGCAGCACTTAAAGAGGCGACACCGGCAATATCAATCAGCACATAAACAAGGGTGAGTACCCAAATAGGAATACCGCCATTTAAATTTTTGAAAAAACGATATTGTGGAGCAAGCGAAGTGGTAGCAACCGCAATGGCCATTGTAGCGGCATTGGCCCCCAACAAGGACGCGCTTCCAATAAAAGGCTGTAAAGGCGGAATGAAGTAGTTAGCCAAAATAAAGGCAATCGCTCCGGCAAAACCACCGTATATATAAATGGGAATAATTTTCTTATTACCAGTTAGTTCTTGTAAAATATATCCAAATGCCCACAACCATAGCATATTGCTTAAAATATGCATAACGCCCGTATGACTAAACATATAGACTAGGATAGTCCAGGGGCGCTCACTTAATTTACTAAGCTGGGCGGGCATCTCAAAGTATTGTACAATCTGTGTGTTAAAGGCGGTCTGGTTGGATTGTAAAAAGAAATAGACTACCTGAATGGTAATCAATAATAAAAAGAAAATTACATTAAAGGTAAATAATGCAACTAGGGCATTGCCATCATTACCAAGGGTTAATCGTTTTTTTGGTAGTTTATATTCCGAATATCTATCTGTTTCTCCCATTACAATTAGTTAAACTATAAATTTACCAATAGCCATTACAAAATGCTACTGAATTTTAATAAAAACTTTGTTTGTTTGTTTTATTCCAAATGAGCACCAGTAAAAAACCTATGGCAGCGCCACCTATATGAGCAAAGTGAGCAATATTATCGTCTTGTACTTTTACTACTCCACCAAAAACATCTAAGGCAATCATTCCTGAAATAGCCCATTTAGCTTTTATGGGAACCGGTATTGGAATGATGATCATTTCTGTATTGGGAAATAAATATCCGAAGGCGGCAAGGATTCCCATAATAGCCCCAGAGGCCCCCACCGTGTAACCGTTTCTTAGATTGGCTTGGTATAAAGTATATAACTCTTGACTTAATGTGTTGTGATCATATTGCCAAAAATCGTAGGCATAGGATCCAAGTTGAAAAAAACCTGCACTTAGTCCACAAATAAAATAAAAAATTAAAAATCTTTTTGGTCCCCAAACTCTTTCAACCATAGACCCAAACATCCAAAGAGAAAACATGTTAAACAGCAAATGAAAAAAACCGCCATGCATGAACATATGCGTAACTATCTGGTAGGGTTGAAAATAAACAGATTTATAATGGTGCAAAGCAAAAAGGTCTGCTGCAGCGTTGGGTTCTGCATCTCCTCCAGTAACCATTTGTGCCATGTAAACCAAAACATTAATGATTACTAAATTAAGAACGATGGGAGTTGTTTGCTGGAATCGATTGCCGTAATTATTAAATGCCATTGCTAAATGATTGATTGAACTGCAATTTCGTATTTGTTATTGGATTTATTATACATAAAGTAAGGAATTGTGAAAGCATTTACAAAATAGTCAAAAAGAGAAGTTTGCAAACATTAAAATTCAACACTCCGTTAACAATAAAAGAAGCAAGTTGTTTAACTAGGAAGCAGGATTTTTCAACCTTAGTAAAACTACACATTCTATATGATGCGTGTGTGGGAACATATCTACCGGCTGAATTTTTTCAACGCTGTATTTTTCACTTAGCAGTCCAAGATCTCTTGCTTGAGTGGCAGTATTGCAGCTAACGTATACAATTTTAGGCGCTGCAATTTCGAGCAGTTTATTCACTAATTTTTCATGCATACCTGCTCTAGGCGGATCAGTAATCACCACATCTGGCCTACCATGTTTAGCAAAAAATTCATCATCGCAAATTTTTATAACATCCCCTGCAAAAAATTCAGCGTGTTCAATATTATTTAGGGCAGCATTTACTTTTGCATCCTCGATGGCTTCTGCAATAACCTCTACCCCAATTATTTTTTTTGCCAACTTACTTACAAAAATACCGATGCTGCCAGTGCCACAGTAAAGGTCATAAACAATTTCATTTCCAGTAAGACCTGCAAAATCTCTTGTTATGCTATATAGCTTTTCAGCTTGAAGGGTATTGGTTTGAAAGAAAGATTTTGGTCCTATTTTAAAAGAAAAATCTTCCAACTTTTCTATTACAAACCCTTTACCATGGTATACTACAGGGCTAAGGTCGTAGATAGTATCATTCCATTTTGTATTGATGGTATAAAGCAAAGTGGTGATGGAGGGAACTTCTTGCAATAAAAAATCTAGCAGGTTTTTTGTAGCTGGTTCATCTTCATAACCCAAACAGATATTGACCATCAGCTCACCGGTATGGCAAAAGCGTATAATGATATTTCGCAACCAGCCGGTGTGTTGTTTGATATCGTAGTAAGAATAATTATTTTCTAACGCAAAGCTTCGGATACTGTTGCGAATCTTATTATTGACATCATCCATTAAGAAACATTCTTGTATTTCTATGATTTTGTCAAAAATTCGTGGCACATGAAATCCAAGTGCTCCTCTACCATTGGCATCAGTAATTTTTTTTGAATCGTTTTCTTGAGCAGTATCCAAAAGAGAATCATCATTTTCAATTCCTTTTTTATGCCCCTGTGCAGGAGGAGGCAAGGTTTTTATTTCTTCAGCAGTTAAATATCTTTTATTACTGAAAGTGAACTCAAGTTTATTTCTGTAATGGATACTGTTATCTGCTCCAACAATAGACATCATTTCAGGCAAATCAACTTTTCCAATTCGCCTAAAATTTTGAGCGACTTCTTGTTGTTTATATTCAAGCTGTTTTTGATAAGGCAGCATTTGCCATTTACACCCTCCACAGGTGCCAAAATGTTGGCAGAAAGGCTCCGTTCTTTCAGTTGAATATTTATGAAAATGGGTGGCCCTTCCTTCTCCGTAATCTTTTTTATTGGTGCTTACAAATACATCTACCACATCGCCAGGCACCGCCCCTTCTATAAAAATAACCTTGCCATCTTGGCGAGCAAGAGATTTGCCCTCGGCAGCATAACCGGTGACCTCTATTTTTTCAAGTAAATATTTTTTTCTTTTCACCAGGCAAAAGTAACGCCTGATTGATCAAATTTGGAGAAAGACGGATTTATTATTTCTGTTAATGAAATGTAATTTTAATAGGGGTAACAGCAAAAAAGCTAAAAATCCATCGAAATTTAAATACTTTTACAGCCTATTTTAAATTTATTACTTCTAGGAACACTCAATAATAGTAAAATCAAATGAAGCAATTTTTTAGTTTTTGTATAATCATTTTGTTTGGCTTTCAAGTGGGGGCACAAAATTTTAAAGTTACACTGCAAACGGCTCAGTATAAAAGCGGTCTAGCTTATCTCACCTACCACATGGGAAAAAATCTCAATATTGAAGATTCTGCTGTAGTGACTCCCAACGGGACGGCCGTATTTACTGCAAAAAGAAAGTTGTTGCCAGGTGTTTATGCGGTTGTTTTACCCGGCAAAAGAATTTCAGTTGATTTTTTTGTTGATAAGGAACAACAAATTTCTATAAAAATAGATACTACCGACCTGATCGGTAAAACAGTAGTTACCGGCTCCAAGGAAAATATATTGTTTCAGCAGTATCAACAATACATAGCCAGTAAGGGCAAGTTATTGGAAGACGAGAGACAAGGATATATGAAGTCGACTACTAAAAAAGATTCTGTATTGCATGAGGCTAATTATTTAAAATTTAATAAAGAGTTAAATGATTATCGCGAGGGGATTATTAAAGACAATGGCAAATCAATGATGGCGGTTTTATTAAGTGCAATGAGAGAGCCACAAGGATTAAATAAAAAAATGATTACCAGAAATGATTCTTTGGAAAATTACTATTATTATAAAGCACATTATTGGGATGGAATTACTTTGATGGATGATCGCATAATAAGAACGCCATTTTTTCTTCCTAAGTTCGAAAAATATTATCGCGAAGTACTTTCACCACAGGCTGACAGTATAATTAAAGAGATAGATTATCAATTGTTGTTTGCTCGAAATAATCCGGAAGTATATAAGTTTATGTTGAATTGGCTAACGGATGAATACATGAATCCTAGGTATATGGGTCAAGATGCAGTCTTAGTTCATCTTTTCGAAAAATATCATAGCAAGGGCTTAACCAGTTGGCTCAATGAAAAACAGCAGGAGGCCATTAGTCGCAGGGCGTATATGTTAATGTCAAATTTAATTGGTTTAAAGGCTGCGGATCTCGATATGGTTGACACAGCAGGTAAACCATCTCCTTTGTATAAGTTAGCAGCCGATTATACGCTAGTTGTATTTTGGGATCCTACTTGTGGACATTGTAAGACGGAGTTGCCTAGGATAGATTCTATCTATAGAGCTAGCTGGAAAAAGCATGGTCTTAAAATGTATGCGGTATTATCAGCCGATGCAAAAGATGATTTAAAGAAAGAGTGGACTAAATATATTCGCGAACATAATATGGCTGATTGGACAAATGTATACCAGACAAAGGAAATGGAAGCTGCCATTGTAGATGCAAAAAAACCAGGCTTCAGACAATTGTATGATATTACCGTTACGCCTACTATTTATCTGCTCGATAAAGAAAAAAGAATTATTGGAAAAAAATTAACTATCGAACAACTACATGAATTATTGCAAGTGAAATGGGGGGCTAAGCCTAAACAATAAATCAATCTTACGTTTATTTTATATTAATAAAAAAAGCCAATAACATTTATGTCGTTGGCTTTTTTGTTAAAGAGGTATAATTTAATTAAACAATTTCTTTTACTGCATTGTAAATTACTTTTGGTTTTCCTAAGGTATAGTAGTGTAATACAGGAACACCAAATGCTTTTAATTCTTTTGACTGTTGAATCAACCATTGCGTGCCAATCTCTTCTATCTCTTGATCTGTTTTAGCTTTTATGATGGCATCCGAAAGATCAGTAGGTATATCTACATGAAATATTTTCGGTAAAATGGTTAATTGTTTTTTGTTAGTAATGGGTTTAAGTCCTGGTATAATAGGCACCTCA
This sequence comes from Ferruginibacter sp., assembly GCA_030831945.1. GTDB lineage: Bacteria > Bacteroidota > Bacteroidia > Chitinophagales > Chitinophagaceae > Ferruginibacter. The sequence continues at coordinate 85,811 of JAURKC010000019.1, read as the reverse complement.
ATACCAATTGCTCTACAGTCTTTTACAAATTGATAAAACTTATTATTATCAAAAAACATTTGAGTCATAATGTAGTCGGCACCCGCATCCACCTTAGCTTTGAGGTGCATCAGGTCAGTTTGCATATTAGGTGCTTCAAAATGTTTTTCAGGATACCCTGCGGTGCCGATGCAGAAATTGGGTTTATCACCATTCTTTATATCTTCCTCTTGATAAATTCCATTGTTGAGATCAGCCACTTGTTTTAATAAATCTACTGCATAGGCGTGTCCGTCTAGTTCGGCTTCAAAATTAGTTTCATTTTTTGCAGCATCACCTCTTAATACCAGCACATTGTCAATACCTAAAAAGTTAAGATCAATTAAGGCATCTTCTGTAACACTTTTATTAAATCCGCCACATATTAAATGAGGAACGGTGTCGATATTGTAATGATTTTTTATGGCAGCACAAATGGCTACCGTGCCAGGTCGTTTTTTTACTTCTACCTTTACAAAGCTGCCATCTCCTTTTTTCTTAAACATGGTTTCACTTCGGTGATAAGTGACATTTATAAAGGAGGGTTTAAATTCCATTAGCGGATCTAAATGATCATAAATCGACTGAATGGTTCTTCCTTTTAGCGGAGGTAAAATTTCGAAAGACACTAATGTCTTTTTTGCCTGGGCAATATGATCTGTAATTTTCATAAAAGTATAATGACTGCAAAGATAAATGCTAAATGCAAAAAAACCGCCTTTGAGCTAAAACGATTGTTTCGGGGCAATGGGCAATGGTGAATGGTCAATGTGGTGAATGGTGAATGGTCAATGAGGTGAATGGTCAATAGTGAATTTCCCCCTTAGTCTTTTTTTGGAAAGGATGATTTATCATTTACCGATTGTAATAATGCGTTTACCAGGGGAATCTACTATCAAAACGTAAAAAAACTAGCCACCGCGATTTGCCCATTCACCATTGCCCATTCACTACTGCCCCTTTACCTAGGTCCCTTTCAGTTTAAATACCCCTGGATGTTTATAATTATCCTAGATAACTTAATTTTACCTATCATGAGCCTGACCATCACCACCAAAGACCTAGTAAAAATTTACGGCAATCGTACGGTTGTAAATAAAGTTTCATTTAATGTTCAACAGGGTGAAATCGTTGGATTATTGGGACCTAACGGTGCAGGAAAGACGACATCTTTTTATCAGGTAGTTGGTTTAGTTAAGCCGGATCAAGGCGAAGTGTTTTTAGGCGACTTGAATATTACTAAAATGCCGATGTATCAGCGGGCAAAACTGGGCATTGGATATCTACCTCAAGAAGCGAGCGTTTTTAGAAAATTAAGCGTAGAGGATAATATTACTGCGGTATTGGAAATGACTCAACTGAGTAAACTAGAACAAAAAGAAAAGCTAGAGTTATTGTTGGAAGAATTTAGGTTAACTCAAGTTAGAAAAAATAATGGCGATACGTTAAGTGGAGGTGAAAGAAGGAGAACAGAAATTGCAAGAGCGCTGGCGGTAGATCCAAAATTTGTTTTATTAGATGAGCCTTTTGCGGGAGTAGATCCTATAGCGGTGGAGGATATTCAGGAAATAATTGCGAAGTTGAAATTTAGAAATATTGGAATATTGATAACGGATCATAATGTAAACGAAACGCTTTCAATATGCGACAGGGCTTATCTGTTGATTGATGGAAAAATATTCAAGCATGGAACAGCAGAGGAGTTGGCGGTGGATGAACAAGTTCGTCGTTTATATCTTGGTCGTAATTTTGAATTGAAACGCAAGGACTATCTTCACTTAGAAGCTGCTAAAATTAGCAAAAGTAATGATGAGATAAAGAGTGAGCTTCTCTAGCTAGATATTATCAGCTTTGGCTTTTGCGCTACCTGTTTGATAGGGAATCAATAGCTACTACACAACAAACCTTAATAATACTTCTTGTCTTTCATTACTATTGTGTATTTTGCTGATGACCAATGAAATTACTTTCACCTGCAATATCACGATTTGTTCGCATGCGCTTCTGGCGTATTGAAAATTGGAGTAGACATCCAGTAGCTGTCCAGCGAGAGGTATTACAGGAATTGGTAACGGCTGCTCAACATACCGCCTTCGGTAAAAAGTATAAATTCTCCACTTTATTTACTTTAAAAGAGTTTAAGAAAAATGTACCTATTCATTCTTATGAGGATATAAAGCCTTATGTAGAGCGTATGATGGAGGGAGAAGAAAATATTTTATGGAACACGCCTATTAATTGGTTTGCTAAAAGCAGCGGCACTACTTCCGATAAAAGTAAATTTATTCCCATTAGTGAAGAAAGCCTACAAGAAAATCATTTTAAAGCATCCAAAGATGTATTGACTACTTATTATAATAATTTTCCTGGAAGTGATTTGTTAACGGGTAAAAGTTTGGTAGTGGGAGGAAGTCACCAGTTAAATAAAATGAATGAAGAAATTCAGTATGGGGATTTAAGTGCGGTATTAATGCAGAACACGCCTTTTTGGGGCCAGTGGTTACGTACACCAGAATTAAGTATTGCGCTGCTTGATGAGTGGGAAGAAAAAATTGAACAGTTGGCTGCGATTACTGCAGAAGAAAATGTGACTTCTTTGGCAGGGGTTCCTACTTGGACACTCCTTTTATTAAAAAGGATTTTGGCAATCAAGGGCAAGTCAACCATTAAAGAGGTATGGCCTAATCTAGAGTTATATATTACTGGTGGAGTATCCTTTGTACCTTACCGAGAGCAATTTGATAAAATTGTAGGCGGTAAAATAAATTATCTAGAAATTTATAATGCAAGTGAAGGATTTTTTGCCGGACAACAAAGTCCAGATGATGACGGAATGCTACTTTTCACGGAGCATGGAATATTTTATGAGTTTATGCCAGTGGATCAATATGAGCAAAAGAATCCACAAACTGTTGGACTAGACAGGGTGACAGTTGGTAAAAACTATGCATTAGTTATTAGTACTACTGGAGGTTTGTGGAGGTATTTAGTAGGTGATACCGTTCAGTTCACCTCACTTAATCCATATAAAATAAAAGTCACTGGCCGGCTAAAGCATTATATAAATGCTTTTGGAGAGGAAGTGATTGTTGATAATAGTGACCGTGCCATTGCCATTGCAGCAGAAAAAACAAATAGCATTGTAAATGATTATACCGCAGCCCCGGTTTATTTTAGTGAGCATGCAAATGGTGCACATGAATGGTTAATTGAGTTTGAGAAAGCACCAGAAAATTTACAGCAATTTATTATTGAATTAGACCAAGCTTTAAAGAACAGCAATAGTGACTATGAAGCAAAAAGACATAAGGATATCGCCTTGCGTTTACCCGTCGTCCATATTTTACCAAATGGCCATTTTACTAAATGGCTACATAGTAAAAATAAAGTAGGCGGACAGCACAAAGTGCCTAGATTAAGTAACGAGCGAGTTATTTTAGAAGAAATTCTTTCCATTCAATAAATCAATTCCCCATTTGATTTATTTACTTTTGTTGTCTAAATAAAAAAAGCATGAAATTATTACAAGATAAAGTCGCGATTATTACTGGCGCAGCCAGAGGCATTGGGGAAGGGATAGCATTAAAATTTGCAGAACAGGGAGCGAATATTGCCTTCACTTATGTAAGTGATAGTAGTGCAGAAAAAGCAAAAATGCTAGAAGACAAATTAACAGCTATGGGAGTAAAGGCAAAAGCTTACCAGAGTAATGCAGGCGATTTTGCAGCTTGTGAAAATTTTGTCAATGACGTAGTAAAAGAGTTTGGTCAAATTGATATCTGTGTAAACAATGCGGGTATTTCAAAAGATAATTTGCTATTGCGCATGACACCTGAACAATGGGATGATGTGATGCAAACCAATTTGAAAAGCGTATTTAATATGACCAAACAGGTAATACGCCCTATGATGAAAGCCAAATCAGGAAGTATTATCAATATGAGCAGTGTGATTGGTGAAATGGGTAATGCTGGCCAAAGTAGTTATGCTGCAAGTAAAGCGGGGGTGATAGGATTTACTAAAAGTATTGCAAAAGAAATAGGCAGTCGTAATATTCGTTGTAATGCGATTGCTCCTGGGTTTGTAGAAACCGACATGACTTCTTATTTAAAAGAAGGAGAAGGGGCAGACAAATACAAGGCAGGCATTTCACTGGGTAGATTTGGTACTGCGGATGATATAGCCAATGTTACATTGTTTTTAGCCAGTGAAATGAGTAGCTATGTTACCGGTCAAGTGATCAGTGCTTGCGGCGGATTGAATATTTAAATTTTGAGTATTATGATAAAGCCACCAACTGATTAGTTGGTGGCTTTCTATATTTAAGCAGTTGAAATTAATGTGTCATCAAAAAAAAGCTACTTGACCTGTTGTGATGTCATGGGTTCCACCAACAATTCCTATTTCCCCACTTTCAATCATTTCTTTTAAAATAGGGCTACGCTGCAAAATTGAATTAACTGTTCGCTGAACATTTATAACCGCTACTTTTTCTACAAATTCACTGTTGCTGGAGTTTCTATTTTCTGCTATAGTTAATTCATCATCAACTGCTGGGCGAATCTTAGACAGCAAGGAGGTGAGGTTACCCATTTCAACATGGTCGCAGGCGCCTTTTATAGCACCACACTTGGTATGGCCTAACACTATAATAATTTTTGATCCCGCTACCTTACACCCAAATTCCATACTGCCTAAAATATCCTCGTTGATGATATTGCCTGCAATACGAATACTAAAAATATCGCCTAGTCCTTGATCAAAAATTAACTCAGCGGAGGTTCTGCTGTCTATACAACTAAGTATTACAGCAAAGGGATGTTGTCCGCCTGAAGTGTCATTCGCTTGTTGTAAAAGATTACGATTTATTTTTAGATTGTTTACAAATCGTTTGTTTCCATCTTTTAATAATTCCAAAGCCATAGCTGGAGTAATGGCTGTTTGCATTTCTTTAGTCAGCGTTTTCAATTATTTACGTTTTAATTGTTAGTGAATGGAATATTATTGAATACTACTATTTGAAATTGATTTCTATTGCCTGTTGATACTGTTTGTGCCATATATCCGCCCTCCATTTTTATATTTTTATTAATAACATATCCTATTGCTCCATACAAACGATTTCTATCGAAAATATGCTGTTGAGCATTGATGAAAATTTCATTATAGCCGGATAAGTAAAAAGCATTTTTTTCAATTTTCGGTTTATTTATCGGAATATTAATTCCGATAAAATATCTAAATCGCATTTGAAAATCGTTGGGCAAAAACCGCTCTTCTATTCTATAACGGTGTTGCAGAAAAACCTTATCAAAACTTTGTTTAGTTATAAACTGCTGATATATTCGATGTTCGTTTGTCCCCACTTTTTCATTAGAATCGGATATATACTTTTGTGAATTGATAAAACCATAGCCTAATAAAATATTATTATTATTTTCCGTAAGGTTATAACCAATCCCTGTTCTTAGGAGCAGCTGATTGAGATCACCTAAGAAATTAAAGTTTCGGTACTGCAGTTCATTGTGCCAATTCCATTGGTTATTTATTTTTTGATTTCCAAGATAAACAAACCAGTTACCCACATTACTTTTTTGGGCACTAATATTAATTGTTAACAATAGAAAAAATATCAATAAAGAAAAAGAACTTTTTTTGAGTTTCATATTAGGGCTCTATAAAATCTATTTTTTCTACTGTTATATTTTTGGTTTTAGCATTTATTTCATAATTTTTTATCAATTCAATGACATCATAAGCAATAGATTTAGACTTAGAGCAATCAATAATTACTTTTGAATTAGGAGGAATAGCATCTAAAACGGTCATTACACTTGCTTTGTTAAAAAACGAGACTTCTTGTGCAAGCTCCATGTGATGGACTTCTTGACCATTTTCGGTTTTTTCGGTATCTTTTAAATGTAACGAGTTTCGATAGCTATGTCGAAGAGTATAAAATATACCAAAAAGTAATCCTACAGTAATTCCTTTTAATAAGTCAGTCGCTAAAATCGCAATCACGGTGGCAGTAAAGGGAATAAATTGTTCCCAACCTAATTTATACATTTCCTTAAAAAGAGTTGGCTTTGCTAATTTATAACCAACCATTAAAAGTATGCCAGCTAGACTTGCTAATGGAATCATGTTTAAAACATTTGCAATAGTGATAGCGCTTACTAATAAAAAAATACCATGAAGAATTGTAGATAATTTACTTTTTCCACCAAAGGAAATATTTGCGTTGCTTCGAACAATAACTTGGGTTACCGGTAAACCGCCTATTAATCCAGAAACGATATTTCCAAGACCTTGAGCCTTTAATTCTCTATTTGTAGGCGTTATTCTTCTATCAGGGTCAAGCTTATCGGTAGCCTCCACACTAAGCAATGTTTCTAAACTTGCTACGATTGCAATTACAATAGCTATTTTCCAAACTTCAAAATTTTTAAGGGTTGAAAAATCGGGAAAACTAAACTGACCGAAGAAGGCTGAGATTGAAACCGGGACCGGAACAGCAACAAGCTGTTTATCAGTTAGACTATAATTAAGGATGCCGTTTTTATATAAATTAAAGAGTATAATTCCTGTCACCACCACAACTAGTGGACCATTGATGATATTGAAAACTTTACTTTTTTTACTTAACACCTTATCCCATAAAATAAGAATTGCCAGTGAAACTAAACCAATGATTACGGCGCCGGGCGTAATAAAATCGAATGCTTTAAAAATTTCAGTAAAGGTATTCTGTCCGTCTGCTTGTAAAAATTCATCATCACCAAAGGCATCTTTATCCCAACCAACTGCATGGGGTATTTGTTTTAGTATGATTAGGAGTCCAATACCTGTGAGCATTCCTTTGATAACTGAAGAAGGGAAAAAGTAGGCAATGAATCCTGCCTTTGCAAATCCTAAAATCAATTGAAAAACTCCAGCAATTACAACAGCAGTTAAAAATGCCGACCAAGATCCTCCAAGTGTTGCTGTAGACGTTAAAACGATTACAGCTAATCCAGCAGCAGGACCACTGACTCCCAAAGGGGAACCACTGGCAAATCCAACTACAATCCCACCGACAATACCTGCAATTATACCTGCAAATAGAGGAGCGCCAGATGCTAAAGCGACACCAAGGCATAGTGGAAGGGCAACAAAAAACACCACGATGCTTGCTGGAAAATCGTTTCTAAAGTTTTTAAACAAGGAACTTTGATTCATATTAAAATTTGTGTAGTAAAGATAGTAAAATTATATAAAAAGATAGTAACGCTATCATAAATAATTGTAAAAATATTACTTCATATATTTGTAAAATAAGCGAATTAGGAAAAAGCTGCCGATCAATGAAATTACAGTTACAAATAAAAATGAATGAGGGTTTATTTTTACGGAACCCAGAAAATACAGAATTGGGCAGAAATATTATTAAGCATAGTATTCAATTAATTGCGCAATATGGGTTTGAGGAATTTACATTTAAAAAATTAGCTGATGACATCGGCACAACTGAGTCTGGAATTTATCGGTATTTTGAAAATAAACATCTCTTACTTATTTATATAATTGCTTGGTATTGGTGTTGGCTGGAATATCAAATTATTTTTCAAACTAACAATATTATCGATCCTGTTGTAAAATTAAAAAAGGTAATTAACTTATTGGCCACCACCGTAGAGGACGATGAAAGTACAAGTTATGTGAACGAAAGTTTATTGCATCAAATCATTATTTCGGAAGGCTCAAAAGCATATTTAACAAAGCAGGTAGCCGAAGATAATAAACATCAATTTTTTAAGCCTTACAAAGAACTTTGTGCGGTACTAGGAAATATAATATTAGAATGTAGTCCTAAATATAAGTATCCAAGATCATTAGCTACCACTGTTATTGAAATGGCACATTTTCAAAATTTTTTTATGAATAATTTGCCCTCTCTTACTGATTTTGGTCACAATAAAAATGAATCTAATATTGTGTTGTTTTTAAACGACTTGGTTTTTTCTACTATAAAAAATGCTTAATTTACTAAAAGGAACATTTAATAAATAGTCTACGAATTTAAATTTCATCTACTAGGTAATATTTTGGTAGCTCAGAGCTATTATTAATTGAATGACCTATTTCATTCAGTATACCATTTTTAACATCGTAGACTAATCCGTGAACAGATAATTTTTTCTTATTCCGCCAGGCATTTTGTACAATCGAAGTTTTGGTAAGATCAAATACTTGTTCTAATACATTCAATTCTACTAAACGATTTGCTTTTAGCTCTTCATCCTTAATGGCATCTAGCTCACGTTGGTGAAGTCGGTATACATCTTTGATGTGTCGAAGCCAATTTTCTACAATACCTAATGGCTTATTGTCTAAAGCTGCTACAATGCCACCACAGCCATAATGACCACAAACCACAATATCAGTTACCTCTAAAATATTCACTGAATAATCCAATACACTTAACATACTCATGTCAGTGTGTATAACCATATTAGCAATATTGCGATGTACAAATATTTCGCCAGGCAAAGTGCCGGTAATTTCATTCGCCGGAACTCTGCTGTCACTACAGCCAATCCATAATACTGGGGGTGTTTGGCCCTTGGACAATTTTTCAAAAAATGTTGGGTCCCTTTGAAGTGTATCGGCTACCCATTTTCTATTTCCTTCAAATAACTTTTCGTATGTAGATTTCATTATTTATTTTATATTATTAATAATTTATTTCGATAGCTAACGTAATCCATAAGATGTTGTCAAAAAAATTTATTTTTTGCAATTTATTTTTTAAAAATGATGTAGGCTAAATTGGAAAAATATTTAATTGACGCCAATTATCCGTTTGCTGCATTAAATTAGCAAAGCTGCGCTGGATAGATGTAATGTGAAAATAACTTATGCTGTTTTTGGGGGCTGCAGTTCTTTATCCTGATAGGGGTGGAGATTTAATTGGCTGCTGACACAGACGAATTTTTCTTTGTCTGACAGTTGAGAGAGTTTAATGATTGCAAAAGGGATTTTAGTAAAATATTTTTCCTCTTCTATTTGGTCTTTTTCTTTAGTTTCTTTCTCAGTATTTTCTTCGTCTGATAAAGAGCTAGAATATTTGGTATTTTCTTTATTAGGGAAATTACAATAATCAACAATTACCTCAACAATATTTAAGTGATTGAGGCAGATCGTTAAAAATAGAAATATAGTGATTAACTTTTTCAGACTGTGAAGATAAAAATAAGTTACATCAGTTGTGGTGTTATTTTTCTTTCTACTTTATTTTTTGATCAATTTCATTACATAAGGCGTTAAAAATATCATCAATACTTCCTTCGCCTTTGATAGTCACTACTTTTTTAAATTGATTGTAATAATCAGCCACTGCTGCAGTTTTATTATGATATTCAACAATTCTTGCTTTTACTACCTCTTCGTTGGTGTCGTCACTTCTTCCACTTGTTTCCCCTCGCTTTAATAAACGACTCATCAATTCTTTTTCTCCCACTTCCATGGCAAGCATCATTTTGATAGTGGTATTTTTTAATTCCATCAACTGATCTAATGCAGCTGCCTGTGCAGCGGTTCTAGGAAAACCGTCAAATAAAAAGCCTTTCACCGCGGGATTATTTTCTATGGCAGAGCGAATCATTCCAATCACTACAGCATCTGGTACTAGCTGCCCTTTGTCCATAAAGTTTTTAGCTTCCATTCCAAGCGTAGTCTGTTGTGCTATTTCTGAACGCAGTAAATCTCCAGTGCTAAGGTGCTTTAAACCATATTTTATAATCAGTTTTTCACTTTGAGTTCCTTTTCCGCTGCCCGGAGGTCCGAAGAGTATTAGATTTAACATATATAGTTGCTACGGTTGATAAAAAACAAAGATAAATGATGAACCTTATAAACCGTTTAACATTTATATTTATTAGCTGAATTTTTTTCATCAACTTTACACTATTAATTCATTATCGATCCAATCCACTCAATCAAATTATAGATTAAATGACGCGTTTTTCAACTTTTTTGAAAGCAAACTGTTAACTTACTAACCTCCCAACCGATGATGAAAAAGTATATGAAAAATTCAATTTATTTTTTAACGCTAATTATATTCCTAGTGATAGGGTGTAATTGTTCCTTCAACAATAAAATAGCCCCTACCGTGGATAACAACCTACCAACCAATGATCGGTATTCCGATTCGGATACTACTAAGCTCCCTCTAAGTAATGAGGAATGGAAAAAGATTTTACCTGCAGATGTGTATGCAATTGCCAGAGAAAAAGGTACTGAAAGGGCTTTTACTGGAAAGTATTATGAGCATAAGGAAGTAGGTACTTATTACTGTGCAGCTTGCGGATTTGCGCTGTTTAATAGCAATGGAAAGTTTGACAGCAATTGTGGATGGCCTAGTTTTTTTGAACCCATCACTAAAGGAAGCATTCTATATGCTCCCGACAATTCTTATGGAATGAAGCGTACAGAGGTAATGTGCGGTAGGTGTAAATCGCACCTTGGTCATGTTTTTGATGATGGACCTCCCCCAACTGGTCTTAGGTATTGTATCAATTCAGTGATATTAGATTTTAGCGCTGCAAAAAAAGCTGAAAAAAATTTCACTAAATAATAATTATACCAGTTTAATGTAAAGACTACTTACTGGGCTTTTGTTTGGTCAGTTCCTCTATATTCCGCAACTTCATAGTCTAAAAAAACCGTCATGAGAAAGTCGATTATAATCTTGGCATTACTAATTGTTGCCAATTATTTACCTGCGCAGAAAATTACTACCAGTCAATTGAGCAACTTAAAACCACGAAGCATTGGTCCAGCTGGGATGAGTGGTAGGGTTACTTCTATTGATGCATTGCATAGTAATCCGGATATAATTTATTTGGGTACCGCATCAGGAGGGGTATGGAAAACTGAAAATGGCGGAAGTAATTGGCTTCCAATTTTTGACGACCAACCTATTTTAAATATTGGAGCAGTGGCTATTCAGCAGTCCAACCCCTCTGTATTGTGGGTAGGCACTGGAGAAGGAAATCCTAGAAACTCTTTGAACTTAGGTGGAGGAATTTATAAAAGTTTAGATGGAGGAAAAACTTGGCAATTAAAAGGACTAGAAAAAACGAGCAATATTCATAGAGTAATCATTGATCCTACAGAACCCAACACGGTTTATGTAGCAGCAATTGGAAATCCTTATGCAGAACATCCGCAGAGGGGAGTTTATAAAACTACTGATGGTGGAAATAGCTGGAAATTAATTTTACATACCAATGATACTAGTGGCTGTGCTGAATTAGTAATGGATCCAAGCAATCCGAATAAGTTGATTGCAAATATGTGGCAGCACCGTCGTACTCCGTATAGTTTTAAAAGTGGCGGTCCAGGAAGTGGTTTATATATGACCTATGATGGAGGAAAAACTTGGGAAAAATTAGGCAAAAAACAAGGTTTACCAGACGGTGATTATGGTAGAATAGGCATTACGATATCAAGCAATCAGCCGAAGCGAATCTATGCTTTAGTGGAAGCAACTAAAAATGGATTGTATAAAACAGATGATGGAGGATTTAAATGGGAATTGGTTAATAGCAATGCTGTTGATGTTACCAATCGACCATTTTATTTTCAAGATATTCGGGTAGACCCTTTAAATGAAAATCGTTTGTATAATATTAATCAAATGATTAGCATGAGTGAAGATGGGGGTAAAACATTTCAAAATGTGATTCCTTATTCGGGCATTCATCCCGACCATCATGCATTTTGGATTCATCCTACTAATCCCAATTTTATTATTGATGGTAATGATGGAGGAATTGGCGTGAGTCGTGATCGCGGTCGTACTTGGAAATTTGATGAGCAATTACCTGTTGGACAATTTTATCATATTAGTGTAGATAATGAATTGCCTTATCATTTAATGGGCGGTATGCAAGATAATGGAAGCTGGCGTGGGCCTGCTTATACCTGGATGGACGGGGGAATTAAAAATTTCTTTTGGGATAATATTTGGGGTGGTGACGGTTTTGATATGTCGCCCGATCCTCAAGATGCCAACTGGGTATACGCCATGTCACAAATGGGGGGATTGGGTAGATATAATATAGCTACAGGAGAACAAAATAGTCTTCAACCACCAGGATTGGATGCAAAGACTAGACTGCGTTTCAATTGGAACGCCGCCTTTGCGCAGGCTCCAGATGATGCAGCAACTATTTATTATGGAAGTCAGTTTGTACACAAAAGCAGTAACAAAGGAAATACATGGCAAACTATTTCTCCAGATTTAACCACCAATAATCCGGCGCAGCAAAAGCAGGATGAGAATGGAGGACTGTCATTAGATATTACCGGTGCTGAAAATTATAATACTATTTTATGCATTGAACCTTCTACTAAAGATAAAAATGTGATTTGGGTGGGTACGGATGATGGCAATGTGCAGTTAACAAAAGATGGTGGAAAAACCTGGACTAATTTTCGAGGAAAAATTCCAGGAATGCCAATGGGGTCATGGATTCCGCAAATAAGGGCAAGTCGATATCAGGAGGGCGAGGCAATGATAGTTTGTAATGATTATAGAAGGGGAGATTTTAAACCGTATATTTTTAGGACCACAAATTTTGGGCAATCTTGGGAACAAATATTAGAAAGCACTAACGTACAAGGATATGCGCTTTGTGTTTTGCAAGATCCCGTTCAGCCTAATTTGATTTTTGTTGGAACCGAAAAAGGTCTTTGGGTAAGCTTTGATAAAGGAACGAGTTTTGAACAGTGGAAAAATGGTTATCCTTCAGTTTCCACTTATGACTTGGCGATTCAAGAAAGGGAGGCAGATCTTTGTATTGCCACTTTTGGAAGAGCGATTTATGTAATGGATGATATTCGCCCTTTAAGAAAGTTTGCAGCAAACGGAGGGGGAGCCCCTAAAAAGAAGCTAGTAGTTTTTGAAGCACCTACTGCCTATGAAGTTCAGTTTAAAAATAAAATGGGATATGATATAGCACTTGGGGATTGTATGATGGTAAAAATAGAAGTCGCGGCGCCTCCTATTCATTTTACATTCAACCTTCAGCTAAAAAAGATACGGCTAAATCTTCAAAGACAGATTCAGTTTGGGTGAAAATTTATAACCCACAAAATGAATTGATAAGGACGATGCAAATAAAAGCAGATACAGGTTTCAACAGAAATTATTGGGGTTTTGAAACGAAAGGTCTTCGAAGGCTAGGTTCTCCAAAACCAAAGGCTAGTTCTCCAGAGCCACTGGGCGACATGCCAGTTTTTCCCGGCACCTATAAAATGGTTATTTCATTAGGAAAAGAAGCAGACTCTACGATGATTGTTGTACAATCAGCTCCTGGACAAACGATATCCCAACAAGTATATGATTCAAAAGTAGCGGCATTAAACAGGCTTGAAAAAAGTACGAGCAAGGTGGTGGAAATTGCTGATCGTTTAACAGAGGCAGATGAAATCATCGCAAAAGTGGAAGCTCAATTAAAGAATGTGGAAGGAGCTGAGGCCGATAGCGTACTAAAATTTGGAAAGGGAATGACCGATTCAATAAAAAAGATTCGCAATTTTATTTTTGGCACCCCTCATGAAAAGCAGGGCTATGGAGGACCTTATGAAGTTACTGTCAATGGTCGTTTATATGATGCCAAGGGTGAAATACTGGCTAAAAATAAAATACCAGATGCACAGGAATTTACATTAATTGAAATGGCAGAAAAAGTGGTTGTAGAAGCTGTAGAAAAAGCCAATTCTTTTTTTAATAGTAAATGGAAGCAGTACCGACAAAAAGCGGATGCAACTCCGATGAAAATTTTCAAAGAGTTTAAAGAATTGTAATAAAAAAAATCAGTAAAAAAGTAGTTTCACTTTTAAAGAAGTGCATTAATTTTTGCAATTCAAAAATATGAATGGCTTTAATGGTGCTTTGCGAAGGGTATTGCGAAGCGTAAGCGGGTTATGAATTACTTTGTATTTATTAAGGTCCAAGATTTCATGAGCAATTACTAGATTATTAAGTCGCTCGGTAGTTTGAAGTATTTCATGAAGCCAGTCCACCGTTTCTTCTATTGCTTGGGGGCTTAGTAATTCTTGTTTAAACAATACCAATAAATCTCTATTTGTTTTGTTCATGAAAATATTTTTTAACTACTGTTATTTTACATCTAGTATCCTACAAATCCTTTTTTAGCTGGACAGCCGCACCGGCTATTTTTCTTTACAAGAAAGCAGGAGGACATCAAAACCGAAACCATCAGAATCCCAAAAAATGCAACGCTACAATAATGTTTCATATTCCTAATTTATCAAATTAAACTATTTTCACCAATATTTATTGTATTAGTAGCATGAATGATAAGCAAGATAGCCATTTTTTAAAAAAAAATAACATTTTAGTCGTTCCTCTCGACTGGGGATTAGGACATGCTACCCGTTGCATCCCCATTATTCATTCCCTCTTAGAAAATAATTGCCAGGTATATATTGCTGCCGAAAAAGGCACCAGATTTTTATTAGAAAATGAGTTTCCACAATGCAAGTTTCTTCCATTAAAAGGCTATCGAATTCGCTATAGTCGGCAAAAGTTTTGGCTTCCAATTAAAATGGCGCTTCAGTTACCTCGCATATTGCTACGTAGCTTTCAAGAACATCGCTGGCTAAAAAAAACAGTGAATCAATTTTCTATTCATGCAGTAATTGCTGATAATCGGTTTGGATTGTTTCACTCTACTATTCCTTCTATTTATATTACGCACCAGTTGCTTATCAAAACAGGAGACCGATTTTCCGAAAAAATACTACAAAAAATTCATGGCTGGATAATAAAAAAATATACCCATTGTTGGGTTCCTGATTTTGAGGGAAAGGAAAATATTGCAGGCGAACTTTCTCATCCAAGCATGGTGCCAAAGAACATTCAATATGTAGGTTGTTTATCAAGATTTTCATTGATTACTGATTCAGTAAAGAAATATGATTTGTTGTTACTTTTATCAGGACCAGAGCCACAGCGAACTATTTTTGAAAAATTATTATTGTCACAGTTAAAAAATTTTGATGGTAAGGTAATGCTGGTGAGGGGACTTCCTCAAGATTTCGAAAATGAAAAAAAGAAAAGACAAGACGCTACCACCTCTTCTTTATTAACTATTGAAAATCATCTTACCGCAGCGCAATTAAATGAAGCCATTCAGCAATCGGACCTAGTCATTTGCAGAAGTGGGTATACTACTATTATGGATTTAATTAAAGTTAGAAAAAAAGCAATCCTAGTGCCAACGCCAGGACAAACAGAGCAATTGTATCTTGCTCATCATTTAATGAATAATAATATTTTTTATTCGGCTGCTCAGCATAATTTTATTTTATCTCATTCGTTAAGGGTAGCCGCTGATTTTAATTTTGAAATTCCGAACTTTGATATGGATCAATATAAAAAAAGGGTAAATCAATTTGTGCAATCAGTTTAAAGTCGCAACTTTACAGTACAAATATTGATGTGCAATTAAAAACGAAAGCGCATTTAGGTTTACTAAGTGCCAACATTTTCTTCTCTATTAATCTGAGTGCAGTTAAATACTTGACTACGAATCATTTTGTACAAAGTTTTGGTATTAATTTGATTCGGGTGGCGGTATCGACCATTTTATTTTGGATGCTATATTTAGCGAAGCCAGTAAAAAGCACTATTGATCGTGCAGACCTTCCAAGATTTATTATATGTGCACTCACGGGCATCGCTATTAATCAGATGCTTTTTTTAAAAGGGCTTTCACTCACCTACTCTATTCATGCTGTATTATTGATATTGTCTGCACCAATTTTTATCACCGTTTTTGCTGCTATTTTTTTAAAGGAACGAATTTCCCCTATTCAAATTGTTGGATTGGGGCTTGGTGTTTGCGGTGCAGTAATATTGATTTCTATGGGAAAAAATTCTGGTACTGGTGATAATGTAATATTGGGCGATACCTTAATATTGATTAATGCATTATCCTATACCATTTATTTTATTATGGTAAAACCGTTGATGTTGAAATACAATCCCATTCAAGTAACCAGAATGATTTTTACGATTGGTTTTTTTGGTGTGCTGCCTTTTGGATGGAATGAATTTACTGCCATTAACTGGACTGATTTTGGATGGATGGAATATGGTTGTTTGGGATTGATCGTATTGGGCGGAACGTTTTTAGCCTATCTATTTAATTTATATGGGATTAAAATTTTAGGAGCATCCATTACTGGAGCCTATATCTATTTGCAACCAATATTTGCAGCAATTATTGCGATGATTTTTTTAAATGAAAGTTTAGAATGGTACAAAGTGATCGCTGGGGCATTCATTTTTACAGGGGTATATCTTTCCAATAAAAAACGTAAACATGAGTAGTTTTATTCTTGCCAATACCGCAAATGATTATGCAGCTGCGCAGGAAATGTTTAGGGCTTATGCTGCGGCCATCAATATTAATTTGGATTTCCAACATTTTGAGGAGGAGTTGTCTGACTTGCAAACAATGTATTCGCCACCGCATGGAGGAATTATATTAGTAAGAGACCATGAATTGGCGTTTGGCTGTGTGGCTATTCGAAGAATTAATGAAAGAGAAGGGGAATTAAAAAGGATGTATGTAGCTCCTGAATATCAAAATAAAGGTGTTGGAAAAACTTTATTGCAAAGGGCCTTATTATTAGCAAGAGATTGTAATTATGAAAAGGTAAAATTAGATACGCTTAATTATATGAGCCCTGCCATCCATTTATATCATCAGGCAGGGTTTTATGAAATACCACCCTATTATTCCAATCCAATTAGCACGGCGGTTTATTTTGAGATAGACGTAGCTTCTTTTTTTCGAAGTTGATATTTTTCACCAAAGAGGCGATTTCCTAAGTTCAGGTTGAGTTTAGCAATTAATAAAATTGGTATATTTGATAATAATACAAGCCAATTATTTTATTTCAATTCGTAACCAATTGATTTTTAACTAAAATGAAATTCTTTTTGAATAATACGAAATGAAATAGTCAATGTTCCTAATGAAATATCTTGTTAAAATATTTATTCTTTTTGTTTTGGTTTTTATCTGTCAGCCTAAACAACTAGCGGCTCAAAAATCAGGGATTTCTATTTACTGTCCTGATTTTTCTCCTACTTATCAAAATGGATGGCAACTAAATAATGATGCGGTTTTTATTAGTCCCAATGTAATGAGGTTGACACCTAATATTAACGAACAAAAAGGAAGTGCATTCTGGAAACAGAAAGTAGCATTGAAAGCTGACTTTTCATTTAGTTTTTTCTTTTCTTTTAAAATAACCAATGTGGGTGCAGATGGCCTTACATTTTGCATACAACAAGCATCAAATACAGCGGGTAGTTCTGGGGGTGGAGTTGGTTATGAATTTCTTTCGGGCAAGTCCTTGGCGATCGAATATGACACTTGGCCAAATCAAAATGAAAATAATGATCATATTGCTTTAGATTATAATGGGTTTTTGCATAATACAGGTAATGGATATCCTTTTCAAAATGGACCTCCTAATGTTAATTCAACTCTTTTAGATGGAAATACAGGTGCTTCGTTAACGTTACGAGATGGTAATTTAAAATATTCTTGGATTGATTATAATGGCGTTACTGGTACATTAGAAGTAAGAATTTCTAACACCGCTACAAGACCTACCGCTACAGCATTGAGTATTCCTAATTTAAATTTATCTAGTAATTTCTCTAATTCCGACGTCTTCTTTGGATTTACTGCAGCAACTGGGAGCGTTAATGAAAATCATTTTATTTATTCAGCTTATGCGAACAGTAGGTATGATCCAATAAGTGATACTACAGTATTTAAACAAGGAACTGCTTTTATTAATCTTAGCTCTAGTAATAATATTGATAAATGCATCAGTCCTACCAGCACCATTTCCCTATTAGCGACCGATCAAAATAATAATCCAATTATCAATACACCGCTTAATATATCCTTAGATTCTGGCACCGCTACATTTTCTACTAATGTGGTTACCACGGATAACAATGGGCGAGCTACTTTTATATTGAAAAATGTTTCTACTGCAAATATCAAAGTTAGGGTAACCGACCCTTCGGTAGGAGCTTATGGAACAGTTAGTGTGTCTGCAATTAATGTGAATGATCCTGTAAATTTTTCAATTGTAACTAATCCTGCTGACACAACGATTTGCAATGGGACAGCTGTTACCTTAACTGTTAATGGAGCTGCTGCAGGAACTAATTTGATTTGGAATACTTCAGAAACCACTACGACTATTACTAAATCTCCTGGCACTACCACTACCTATTCGGTAACTGTTTCGGATGCCACCAGCGGATGTACTGCTACTAAGACTAAAACAATCATCGTAAAGCCACTACCAAATATTGTAATATCAGAAGCAGATAATAGTGGAAGTACACCTAATGATTCAAAGCTTTGTATTGGAGGTGCTGTTACTTTAACGGCGAGTGGAGGAACTAATTATTCATGGGTTACAGGAGAGTCAACTGCGTCTATTACAAAATATCCATCTATCACTACCATTTATTCTGTAGTTGGAATGGATGCAACTAATTGTATCAGTACGGTCAATTATACCGTTACTGTCAGCACACTACCGGTTATCAATATTGCTAAGACTGATAACAGTGGTACTACAAATAATGACGGAATTATTTGCGTAGGATCCGTTGCTACCCTAACAGCCAGTGGAGCTACTACCTATTTATGGAATAGTTCTGAAACAACCGCCTCCATCAATAAATCGCCTATCACTACTACCACCTATACCGTAACTGGAACAGATGGATTGGGATGTTCGGCTACACAAAATGCTACCCTAACAGTTAATCCATTACCAACTGTCTCTTTAGGTAATACTAGTTTTTGTACTGGAGCCACCGCTACACTAAATGCAACTGCGTCTCCTGCTGGAAGCTATACGTATAATTGGACTGTTCCAACTGGAGCAACTCCTCCAGGGGATGTAGCCAGTTTTTCAACAGCTACCGCAGGTAACTATAAAGTATATATAACGAGTACTACTACCAATTGTCAGAGTACAGAAGTTACTGGAGTAGTGAATACTATATTGCCGATTTCGGGTACCACCTCTGTTTGTGTTGGATCTCAGACACAATTAACTGGATCGGGTACGCCTATAAATAACAACCCATGGGTAAGCTCTAGCATTGCCAAAGCCACTGTTAGCAATACAGGTTTGGTAACTGGCATTTCACCGGGCACCACTAATATTACTTATTCCAATACGCTAGGATGTTCAACCACATCGGTGGTTACTGTAAATGCGCTTCCTATTATTTCTGGTACAACCATTGTTTGTAGTGGATTTCAAACCCAATTAACAGGGACAGGCACAGCCGCTACTAGCAACCCTTGGACGAGTTCTAACAATGCAATAGCAACGGTTAGTAATACTGGATTAGTAACGGGCATTGTAGCCGGGACAACAACGATTACCTATACTAATTCAAACGGTTGTACTACTAGTGTTGGCCTTACTGTAAATGTATTTCCTTCCATTTCGGGACTGCTTTCAGTTTGTAATGGATTTCAAACCCAATTAACCGGTTCAGGAACGCCTGCCAATAGCAATGCATGGATAAGTTCTAGTACATCCAAAGCCATTGTTAGTAATACCGGTTTGGTAACAGGAATTTCCGCAGGAACTTCTACCATTACTTATACCAATTCCGTGGGTTGTGCTACTACCGCAGTGATTACGGTGAATCCGATTCCTACTATTTCAGGAGTGCTATCTGTATGTAGTGAATCTCAAATACAATTAACCGGCTCAGGTGCCGCAGCTACTAATAATCCATGGGTTAGCGATAATACAGCGGTAGCAACGATCAGTAATACTGGTTTGCTAACAGGAGTTTCTGCCGGAACAAGTACAATTACTTATACTAGTTCTTTTGGTTGTTCTCAAAATGTAGTGATTACGGTGAAAGCGCTTCCTACTATTACAGGGGTACCATCAGTTTGTAAGGGTTCTCAAACCCAATTGACTGGTTCACCCACTGCGGCAACTTTAAATCCATGGATCAGCTCCAGTTTAGAAACGGCTACAGTTAGTAGTACAGGTTTGGTGACAGGAATTTTAGCTGGATCATCCACCATCACTTATACCAATTCTTTAGGTTGTTCTCAAAGCGTATTGGTTACAATTAAACCACTTCCAGAAATTGCTAATGTTACCATCAACACTTGTACTGGCAGTTCATTTATTTATAATCCAAGCAATGGATTAAATGGAGATATTGTACCAACAGGAACAACCTATAGTTGGGGTAATCCCACGGTAACGAGTCTGGTTACTGGAGAGGCAGCGGGTACTAACGCTTCCACAATTAGCGGCAGCTTATTTAGTGCAAGTAATTTATCTCAATCAGCAATTTATATAGTTACTCCATCAGCAGCGGCTTGTGTTGGAAATAATTTTAGATTGACTGTTTTAGTGCAACCAATTCCTACAACACCAGTTATTATAGCTTCAGGATTTACCACATTTTGTATTGGAGGAAATGTAGAATTTACTAGCAGTTACGCAAGTGGAAATCAGTGGTTTAAAAATGAGGTGCCGATTAATTCAGCGACTGGCCCAAAAATTACTGTTACAGATTCTGGTAGCTATACGGTAGTAACTACTTTAAATGGATGTAGTAGCGCGCCGAGTATTGCAAAACTGGTTACCGTTAATTTGTTGCCTGTTATTTCAATTGCTACCCTTCCAGACAGCGCAGCATTGTGTGCAGGTTTTTCTGCTACCCTTACCGCATCTGGAGCGGCAGTATATTTTTGGAGTGGAGGTGTTGTTAATGGAGTTCCTTTTGTACCCATTCAAACTACTACCTATACTGTAAACGGAATGGATGTGAATGGCTGTACTGGTGCTAAAACCGCCACTATAACCGTGTATCCAATACCGGCTAAACCAGTGGTTAGTAATATTACTTATTGTCAAAATGATATATCAAGTTCATTGCAGGCAATATCCCTTAATTCAAATAGTATCAATTGGTATCATCAAGCAGCAGGCGGAATAGCAATAGCAAGGCCAACTCCTGTTACCTCATCGGCGGGTAAAGACACTTTCTATGTAACACAAACAACTATTTATGGATGCGAAAGTCCAAGAGCCTCTTTGGTGGTAACTGTTAATCCTTTGCCGATAGATTCTATTTTACCTCCACCACAAAATTTTATTTGTAACGGAAGTACGCTGCTTTTAAATGCTTCCAATAGTTATACCTATCAATGGTTAAATAATGGTTTGCCCATTACTGGAGCAACTGCTAATAATTATTCAGCAACAATAGGAGGTACTTATTCATTTATGATGACCAATCAATTTGGTTGTGTAAATAATTCAAGTAATACAAAAACGATTCAGTTAATTGAAAAACCTATTGCCAATTTTACTTTTGATAATAGGTGTTTAAACACGCCGATAAAGTTTATCAATACAAGTAATTTTGCCAATTCAGGAAACGTATTATGGAAGTGGTATTTTGGTAACGGAGATATTGCAACATTAAAAGAAGGTCAATATGCTTACAAGCTTATAGGAAATTATACAGTTACTCTTGCTGCAACACCTTCTAATTGTCCGCAATTGGCAGACACCGTCAAAAAAACGCTTGCTATCGAAGCGCCAACAAAGGGGATTAATTATGGTATCGTAGATGCAAAATCAAAAATTCCTTTTTCATTGAAAGCAAGAGATATTGGAAACATTTATTTATGGAGTCCATCAACAGGATTAAGCAGTTCAACTATTCCTAATCCAACAACTACATTAACGAGTCAGCAATTGTATACTATTCGCATTACGAATGCAGCAGGTTGCGTTACCAATGATTCCATTCAGGTAAGAGTGTTTAATGAATATACTGTTTTTGTTCCCTCTGGTTTTTCTCCAGATGGGGATGGGGTTAATGATAAATTGAATCCGTTATTAGCAGGAATTAAGGAGCTCAAAAACTTTAGAGTTTATAATCGTTGGGGGCAATTATTATATCAAACCAGTGATAAAAATGCTGGGTGGAATGGAACGTATAATGGTAAGCTACAAATTTCTGAAACCTATGTTTGGGTAGTAGAAGCAATAGATCAAGATGGAAAAAATATTCTCAAAACAGGAAAGACCACTTTGATTCGCTAAATTATATTATGAAAAGGAATGTATTCATATTGATTCTTTGTATCTGTTTAAAGGGCCATGTTAGCTATGGCCAGCAATATTTATATTCCCAATATTTTGCCAATCCTTTATCTATTAATCCCGCACTGACAGGACATTTTGAAGGAAGCTATCGATTTTCCTCTATCACCAGAAGTCAGTGGGCCGAGGATGGAAACCCTTTTAGATCTTTAGGTGTTTCTTTTGAAAAAGCTTTGTTGGAAAGTTCATCTAGCGGAAAGTTAGGTATCGGTTTGTTGGCTAGTTCTGACAATTCAAATATGGATGCTTTTTCAGTAAAGAGAGCAGCTCTTTCAGTGGCTTATAATATGGAATTAGATGCTGAAGGAAATGTAGAATTAGGTGCAGGGTTTCAAGGACAGTATAATCAAAGAAGAATTAATCCATACAATTTAACTTTTGAAAGTCAATTTGGATCAGGTGGATTCAATACAGGAATGGCTACCCCTGAGATGTCAAAAGCCTCCACTATGTCTTACACTTCTTTTAATGCAGGCTTGTTGTTAAATGTAAAATCTTTGGAAGGCAGACGAGTATATTTTGGTTTAGCTGCTTATAACACCAATCAAGCGAAATCAAATTTATTGGACGCTACTTTCATTGAACCGATACGCTGGAATATACAATCTGGTGCTACCATTCCAATGAATGAAAGTACCAACTTACATTTTAGTAGTATTGTTTGCTTGCAACAGGGAGCAAGTGAAGTATTGTTTGGAGCAGTAGGTAGTTTTGATTTAATAGAAAATGGTGGTGGTAAAAAATTATTATTGGGTAGTTGGGCAAGACTTAAAGACGCCTTGATACCTTATATTGGTTTGCAATGGAACGGTGTTCAAGCTGCATTTAGTTACGACATCAATACCTCCTCCATTAAAACAGGAGCTTACAATAAAAATAGTATGGAGTTTTCCTTCGGTTATCAGCCTTGGGGAAGTCTTCTTAAAAAGGAAGTAATTCCTTGTCCCTTCTTTTAAATTTTTTGTTGAAATGTGTTTACGTTTTATCAACTTTACTAAACTTAACTTTTGTTTATGCTATCTATTTCGAAATTATTGCTTTGCTGCATGGCAGCATTCTTGTTGACTGCTAATGACTATTCATCAAATCCGAGGAGAGTAGAAATTCTTTTTTTAGGTCATGTTGGCACTCATCATAATGCTGACCAGTTGGTAGATATTATGGCGAAAGAATATTTTAAGTCAGGTATAAATATTACCTATACAACACGCGTGGATGACTTAAATGAAAAAAACCTGAAGCTTTATGATGGATTAGTATTGTATGCTAATTATGATTCTATAACTGCTGCTCAAGAAAAAGCTTTGTTAAGTTTTGTAAAAGAAGGAAAGGGTTTTATTCCAATTCATTGTGCCTCTTGGTGTTTTCGAAATTCAAAAGAAGTAGTAGAATTAATTGGTGGACAATTTCTTCGTCACGGATACGATTCTTTTCCTGCAATGATTGTACAAAAAAACCATCCGGTAATGAAAGGAATTGAAGACGGATTTTTAACAAAGGATGAAACGTATATTCATAGCAAGCTGAGTAAAAAAATACAAGTTCTTTCTGAACGTCAGGAAGGTAATCGTAGGGAGCCTTATACTTGGGTACAGGAGTTTGGAAAGGGTAGAGTTTTTTATACCGCTTATGGTCATGATGAAATTACTTTTAATAATCCTCAATTTTTAAACTTGGTTAAAAATGGAATTCTTTGGGCAGTCGGTGATAAGGCTGTAGAGGATTTGGCTGCACTAACTTTAGCGGATCCATCTTATAGCGATGCTAAAATTCCAAACTATGAAAAGAGAGATCCTGCTCCAAAATTACAGGCGCCCCTCTCTCCGGCTGAATCTATGTCTCAAATACAAATTCCTGCTGGGTTTGAATTGAAGTTATTTGCATCTGAGCCGGATATCATTAATCCAATTTATATGAATTGGGATGAGCGAGGACGTTTATGGGTGATTGAAACAATTGATTATCCGAATACCGTGAGAGATGATAAAGAACAAGGAGATGATCGTATCCGTATTGTAGAAGATACCGATGGTGATGGCAAGGCAGATAAATTCACACTATTTGCAGACAAATTAAATATTCCTACGAGCTTTACTTTTTCAAATGGAGGGATCATCGTTTCTCAAGCACCGTATTTTCTTTTTCTAAAAGATGAAAATGGAGATGATCGAGCGGATATAAAAGATACTATTATGAAGGGTTGGGGAATAAGTGATACGCATGCAGGCCCTTCTAATCTTAGATATGGATTAGATAATAATATTTGGGGAACGGTAGGCTATTCAGGATTTTCTGGAACTATTGGTACCGAGGTGAAAAAATTTAGTCAAGGGATTTATCATTTTAAATCAAATACAAAAAAAGTAAATCAATTTGAATTTTTAGGAGGAACGAGTAACAATACTTGGGGGCTAGGTTTTTCAGAAGAGTTTGATGTTTTTGCTTCGACTGCTAATAATACGCACAGTGTATTTTTTGGTGTTCCTAAAAGATTATTAAGTAAAGTAAATAAAGATGATCCTGGAACAGAGAAAATAGATTCGCATTATCCAATGCATGTGGTAACAAAAAATTTACGACAGGTAGATGTGTTTGGAGGATTTACGGCTGCCGCTGGTCACAGTTTGTATACTGCTCGACAATATCCTTCTTCTTTTTGGAATAAGACAGCTTTTGTTACTGAGCCAACAGGCCGATTGATTCATACCATTAACTTGAAACAAAGCGGTGCTGGTTTCAAAGAAATTGGGGATGGAAGAAATTTGTTGGTGAGTGCGGATGAATGGTGTGCACCTATTCAAGCAGAGGTAGGACCCGATGGAAACGTATGGGTAACTGATTGGTATGATTTTATTATTCAACACAATCCAACACCAACTGGTTACGAAACAGGAAAAGGAAATGCGCATGTAAATCCTTTAAGAGATCATGAGCGAGGAAGGATTTATAGAATCGTTTATAAAAATGCAACACCTGCAAAAAAAATATCGCTGAATAAAAATGATAAAGTTGGTTTGATTGCTGCCTTATCCAGTAACAATATGTTTTGGCGCACCACCGCTCAGCGCTTATTAGTTGAAATGGGTGATGCATCTATTGCAAACCAATTGTATCCAATTATTCTCAATCAAAAATTAGATGAAGTGGGTATCAATGCACCCGCTATTCATGCCCTTTGGACTTTACATGGATTAGGACTTTTAGATGGCAGTCATCCTGAAGCTTCAAAGGTTGCGGAGAAAGCGCTTACCCATTCTGCTGCAGGAGTAAGGCGTGCTGCAGTTGAGGTGTTGAAAGATAATATTAATGCGTTGCAATGGTATAAAAAAGCAAAAGTTTTAAGTGATAAAGATCTTCGTGTTAGACTAGCAGTGGTTATTGCAATAGCCGATAGCAAAGCCTCTCCAGAAGGAATGGCTGCTCTTTCTGAAATGAATAGTAAGCAAGAAAACAAAAAAGACCATTGGATAAGTAAAGCATTAAATGCAGCGATGGGTATTACCACTACTGTATCTAAAGAAGATAAAATAAGTAATAGTACAAAAGCAGATCAGCTAATTAACCTAAGTGTAGTAAAAGAGCAGATGAAATATAGTATGCAGCAGTTCACAGTAAGGGCTGGAACTATTGTAAGACTGACCTTAACGAATCCAGATTTTATGCAACATAATTTGTTGATTCTTCAACCTGGAAGTACAGAAAGAGTGGGTGCAGCTGCTGATAAATTAGCTACAGAAAAAAATGGAGCAGACCTTCAGTATATTCCGAAAATGGGGCAAGTACTTTTCTCAATGCCATTAGTGAATCCACAAAAAAGTTATACCATTACTTTTAAAGTGCCAGCAATAGCCGGCGACTATCCCTATATATGTACTTTTCCAGGTCATTGGCGAATCATGAATGGTGTGATGAAAGTAGTTTCTAAATAAATTAATTGATGGCAATGAATAGTCAATATGGTGTGAGTACTTGGTTATGGACCTCACCTTTTACAACGGATTCAATAGAGTTACTTTTTAAAAAAGTAGCGGACTTAGGCTTCACTGCAATTGAGATTGCGGTGGAAGATCCTGCTATAATAGATAATGCAGCAGTAAAAAAAGGATTAGATAAATATAATTTAACGCCTATTGTATGTGCCGCTTTTGGAAGTACGCGCGACCTTACTCATGAAGACCCTGCCGTTCATGAGCATTGCCTTCGATACATAGCAGCTTGTTTACAATGTTGCAAAGATTGGGGGGCTAAATTTGTTGCAGGTCCGATGTATTCTGCGGTAGGTAAAACGAGAATGTTGCCACCAGAAAAAAGAAAAGCAGAGTGGGAACTAGCGGTAAAGAATCTTCGTAAAGCTTGTGAAATGGCAGCGCAATATGATTGCTATCTTGCTTTAGAACCATTGAATCGTTTTGAATCTGACTTAGTGAATACATCCAAAGATGTGTGTCGAATGGTGGACGATATTAATCATCCAGCAGCGAAGATAATGCTCGATAGTTTTCATATGAATATCGAAGAGGTTAATCCGTATCAAGCAATTGTAGATGCGGGAGATCGATTAATTCATTTTCAAATTTCTGAAAATCATCGAGGTATACCTGGTTCAGGCACTACGCCTTGGACAGACTATCGAAGAGGGTTAAACGCAATTAATTATAAAGGGGTAATTAGTATAGAGAGTTTTACACCTAATAACCAGGAACTGGCAGAAGCTGTTTGTATCTGGCATCCATTCGCTGACAGTCAAGATGAATTTGCAAGGAGTGGACTTAAATTTATGCAACATTTATTTACTAACGAATAGAATGAACGATTTTTAATGCTTCAATAAAATCAGCAACTTCATTTTAAAAAGCGTTCAAATTATAGTCATTAAAAAATTAATAAAACTTACATGAAACCATTTAATGTAGCCATCATTGGTCTTGGATTTGGGGCAGAATTTATTCCTATTTATCAGCGGCATCCATTAGCAAATATGTATGGTATTTGTCAACGCAATGAAGAAAAATTACAATTGGTTGCAGCTGCTTTTAAAATTGAAAAAGCCTATACTGATTATGATGAGCTATTGAAAGACCCTTTAGTTGATGTGGTGCATATCAATACACCGATTCAAAATCATGCGGAGCAATCATTGAAAGCCTTGCGTGCTGGCAAGCATGTAGCTTGTACGGTTCCGATGGCTACCTCAGTAGAAGATTGTCGTTTGATTGTAGAAGCGGTAAAGGAAACTGGCTGTATGTATATGATGATGGAAACAGTAGTGTATAGTCGAGAGTTTCTTTTTGTAAAGGAAATGTATCAAAGAGGCGATATGGGCAGACTTCAATTTTTGCGGGCTTCTCATCAACAGGAAATGGCCGGCTGGCCTGGATACTGGGAAGGTTTGCCACCTATGCATTATGCTACACACTGCGTGGGCCCTGTGGTTGCGCTTGCTGGTAAAGATGCGGGAGCAGTTTCTTGTGTAGGCTCAGGCAGAATTGATGAGCATTTAATTCCTAAATACGGTTCTCCTTTTGCTATAGAAAGTTGTCATATTCAATTTCGTGATTCCGATTTATCAGCAGAAGTAACCCGTTCTTTATTTAATACTGCGCGACAGTATCGTGAAAGTTTTGATGTATATGGTTCTAAAAAAAGTTTTGAGTGGACACTGGTAGAGCATGAACAGTCAGTAGTACATATGGGTGAAGTTCCTGAAAGAGTGACTATTCCTGATTATGCACACTTGTTGCCTGAGCCTATACAATCTTTTACTACGGGAGGTGTTTATGATGGAGACAATAATCAGCATTTATCATTTATACAGGGGTCTGGTCATGGAGGTTCACATCCACATTTGGTACATGAGTTTTTAAGTGCATTAGCAGAAAAGAGACAACCTTTTCCTAATGCTAAACAATCTGCTAATATAACTTGTGTAGGAATTTTAGCTCATGAATCGGCGCTTAATGGAGGAGTTAAAATGGAGATGCCCGAATTTACTTTTTCTGATTGATGGAATTATTATACTTGTTAAGTTATTAGTAGTTAAAATAGTTGACTTTTAAAATGTAGTAAGCGGCTATTCGATAATGCTTCAGGTTAAAATGAAGTAAGCATTTTATGATTGAAATTCCTTTCGGAATAGAGTGCTTTTTTAACGGCTGATAATTCAAATTTCTAGCACTTTTTATTCGAGGGCGTTCACTGATTGGTTAATTTTTTACAATCAATGGTAAAGCTGTATGGAACTTGTCCGTTGAGTTACCTAATTTAAAGGGGTGCCGCCGCCACGGCGAATTGAACTTTTAATGGCTGATAATTTATGTTTCTATCACTTTTTATTCGAGGGCGTTTAAACTACTTTTTTGTAAAATTGTCTAACCCGACTTTTTGAGGGTCAACTAACTACGCCCAGATCATCGTTGATTGAAGTAGATTTATCGAGAGAAGTTTGTAATATAATTTTTAGGAGTTGAAAGACAATGAATGTAAAAATAAAAATGTCATGGTGTTAGCCATGACATTTTTATTAAGCGAGATTATTTTAAACTTAGTTGAAGATGTATCTAACACCCAACTGCATTTGCCAGCGAGACCCAATACCTGTACTGTTAGAAAAACTATTCACTAAAGGTAATTGTGCAGCGGCATCTTGATAAGTGAAAGAGAACGCAGGCGTTCTTCCATCAGCAGCTAGTCCTTCATATCTCAAGAAGTTATTGGCAACAGTTGATTTAACGATTCCCCATTGCTTATTTAATAAATTACCTACATTCAAAATGTCTATTGTTAAACGAAGGGTATGTCTATCTTTTCCAGTCTTAACAGAAATATCTTGAGTAATATTAAGATCCATTTTTTTGAAGAAAGGCAATACAACTGAATTGGCAACAGCAACTTCTCCTCTATTCGCAGCAAGATATTTATCTTGGTTGATAAAGTTATTTAACTGTGACCAAATTTGAGCAGGAGTACGAGGGTCAGAACTACCACCTGCACCAGTACCTAATCCACCTGATCCAGATTTAACTAATAAAATTTCTTTTGCAGCTCTTGGAATATAGATAAGATCGTTACCAGTATTTCCATCATTATTTAAGTCGCCATTATAAACATAAGAAGTAACGCCAACAGGTGCTGCTTCGTAGTAGATACCAATGCTAGTTGCATAATGTTTTGCATATTCAAATTTGTAAGAAGCAAATCCTACCACTCTGTGTGGCTGAAACCATGATGCATTGGCCATATTAGCAGTGTTAGGATTTCCTTGTACAGGTCTTCCACTCCATAATCCACCAGCAGTACTACCACCTTCTGCTGCATTTTGTGATTTAGAATAAGTGTACGCAGCACTCATAAATAAATTTCCAACTGATTTTTGAATTCTTCCAGTGGCAGTATATGAAAATCCAAGATTGGTATTCTTCATTAAAATAGCGTTATTAATATTTGGATTTATTGCAGAAGCTCCCCCTGCTCCAGAATAAATTTTATTACTGCTACCAGAAGTTCCAGCATAACGTACTCTATCTTTCCACATGATCAAATCAATAGCTTGCGTTCCATTTTGATTCAAGTTAATATTGGAATAGTAAACTGCATTTATATCTTTTGTATAAGTTCCTTCCAAAGTAACTACTAGATCATTTTCGAATTTTTTATCCAATGCCAAGCCAGATTTAATTACACTTGGATATTTGAAATCGTTATCAGAAACTGCAATTCCATAAGCTGTATTGGCAGAACCAGAAGTTGGTTTGTAAGCATCAGGGTTAGTATTGAAAGGTTTAGCATTAGCACCAGAATAAGTAATCGATCCAAATTGAACCCCATTATTACTAGCTTGATTACTGATCCAAACAAAAGGAGGAGGACCAG
The DNA here is from genome assembly GCA_030831945.1 of Ferruginibacter sp. Taxonomy (GTDB): domain Bacteria; phylum Bacteroidota; class Bacteroidia; order Chitinophagales; family Chitinophagaceae; genus Ferruginibacter. Next base: position 55,637 of record JAURKC010000019.1, on the reverse strand, counting down.
AGAAAATACCAGCACCACCACGTAATTGAATAGATTTATCTCCTTTTACATCCCAGTTAAAACCTAATCTAGGTGATACCAGTGGAATACTCTTAGGTTTTTTACCTACATCATACTTTGCGCCTTCAGCAAAAGGTAAAGCAGCAAAATTTGGATTCTGATCAAAGGTTCCAGTGTAAGTAGAGTAATCAATTCTTAAGCCATAAGTAAAGGTAAAGTTATTAGTAACCCTCCATTTATCTTGACCATATAATCCAAGTTCGTCTACACCAGCTTTTGCATAAGGGAATGAACCATCTGCTAAAGCAGAATATTGAACACCATAGTTTCTAGCATTCGCACCACTTACTCCATTAGCACTATTGTAGAAATCAGTTAAGCTATTAAATTGAAATAGGCCTTGATAAGCAGGAGCAAAACCATTTAAATATTTTCTGAAATAATTTTGAGTTCCAACAGTAATTTCATGACTTCCTTTGTACAAGGTTAGGTTATCAGAAAATTGAAAAACATCTGAATTTAGTTTGTTGTTGTAGGTAAAAGGCTCGTAACCAAAAGAAGTGTAGATATTTCCACTTAATAAAATATCAACCAATGGCATATTTGTATTTCCTAGAGGAGCACGGAAGTCTCTTAACTGCGTAAAACCAACTTGCAACTTATTGTTTGCTTTGTTGCTAATACGAGTATTTAATTCAGCTATTAAAATATTGAAGTTGTTGTTGATCACATAGCCGCTGTTTTGAAAAGGCATCGCTAAGTTACCTGGCTGCTGACCATTTATGAAACCCGAGAATCCATTTCTACTAGTACTTGGAAATTGGTCGGTAGCAGACTTAAGGAAATTGTATTTAAGGGTAAGGGTATTTTTATCGTTGATGTTCCAATCAATTTTAGCGGTGATTTTATCACTTTGTGTTTTTTGATTGTACCCTTGAAATTCTCCTGTTGAATAACCGTATTTAGATTGTAAAAATTCAGACAATTTTCTTAGCGTATCTGCATTTGCTATTGATACAATTCCAGGAGTTACTGGATTATTTGCATCAGAGGCAATAAAGCTAGTAGCAGGTAATTCTTGGCGAACTTGTTCACCACTTACAAAAAAGAAAATTTTGTTTTTAACGATTGCTCCACCAAGTGAAAAACCTCTTAAATTATATATGATAGGAATTTTAGTTACTACTGCATTTGCAACTTTGTAGCCTTGAGTATTTTCATCTTTTGAATAAGAATAAACCGATGCTTTCAATTGATTGGTTCCACTTTTTGTAACAGTGTTGATACCAGCACCTGTAAAACCACCTTGACGAACATCATAGGGAGAAACGTTAACTTGAATTTGCTCAATCGCATCCAAACTAATAGGTTCAGATCTTGTCTGACCACCAAGGGTACCTGCAAGACCGAATGAGTTATTAAAATTTGCACCATCTACAGTAACGTTGTTGTATTGGCTACTACGTCCACCAAAGCTAAGGCCGTTGGAAGTAGGCTCTAATTTTGTAAAATCCTGTAAACTACGATTGATAGTAGGAAGTCTTTCGATTTGATTACGAGAGATGATTTCTTGCTGACCAGTACGTCCATTATTGAAAACTTTGTTTTGTCTCGTTGCACTTAATACCACGTTGGCTAACTCGGTAGTAACGGAAGAGGTAACAAAATCAGCTTTAAATACAATACCCAATGAAAGGGTAACATTATCTATTTGTTGTTTAGTATAACCTACATAATTTTCAGTAATTACATATGGACCACCTATACGAAGGTTAGCTAAGTTGTAGCGACCATCATTTCTACTAGTGGTAGTGTACTTTGTGCCTGTTGGAGTATGCTCGGCAACAATAGTAGCACCAGCTAGTGGAGCTCCTTTACTGTCGGTAACAATCCCTTGAATTTCAGAAGTTGTTTCCTGAGCTTTCCCCAATAGGGTTAATAACAGAAAGAAAACTGTTATTATGTTAAATTTTTTCATCATATATTGTAGGTTTTTGGTGTAAATTGATTGAGGCGCAAAGTTTTTGAAATAATTGTTTAATAAATGTGTTTTTAATATTACCAAATTGTTAAATGATTGGAGTGGTAGTAAAGATGTAGTGGCATATTACTATTTTATAGCCATTTAAGTTGGCATTTCAACATTCAGATTAACCTGTTTTTTTGGGGTAATCAAAAAATATAAATTCTTTCTTCGCCTGTTTAAATTCTCCCCATTTTTTTGTTTGTACTTTAATGGCAAATATGCTACAGGTGGGCATGTCATCTATTTGTAGTTGATCAGAAAGCGTGTTTACAAAATAAGTAATTCCAGGGTTATGAGAGAAAATAGCTACTGTATTAAAGCGATCATCGAGCTGTTCTGCTACCGCATAAAAATCATCTACTCCAGCATGGTATAGGGATGCAATGAATGCTATCGAATCAATTGATTGGCTGTATTCTTCACAAAAAAATTCAGCTGTTTTTTTTGCTCTTTTAGCAGGACTCGAAACAAAGGCATCTATTTTTATTTTTTTATCGAGTAATCTTTTGGCCATCATGGGGGCATCTTTTTTACCTCTATCATTTAGCGGCCGATCAAAATCGCTCAAGGTGCCCAATTCCCAACTGCTTTTTGCATGTCGAATAATTAGCAAGATTTTGCTTTCACTTGTATCGATGGAAATAATTTTTTTATAAGGCATTTTTTTGATGCTAAATGCTGCATTTTATCCAACAATTTTTCAATAATAAATTTCTGCTGATCCGTATTAATATCCTCTCACATCTTTTCCTTCCATATAATTCATGAAGGCTTTATTGCAAACACGATTCCCGCCTGGAGTTGGATAGTTGCCAGTAAAATACCAGTCGCCCGTGTTGGTCGGACAGGCAAGGTGTAAGGTTTCAATGGTTTGATAAATCAGACTTACTGGTATCGTAATTTCTTTTGGAGTAATCAGTTGTGCAATTTTATCGGATACTTGTTCTACTGTGAAAGGTTTGTATAATTTTCTAACTACGTTTTCAGTGTGAAGTTGACCTTGCTTCTCTAATTCTTTGCATTGAGATAGCAGCTCTCCTAATAAACTCTCTTGTTTGGTTTCATAGATTAGGTCGATAGCTGCTCTAAAGGCAATAAAATCTCCCATTTTACTCATGTCAATTCCATAACAATCTGGATAGCGTATTTGAGGAGCAGAAGAAACTACGATAATTTTTTTTGGTGATAGCCTAGCCAACATTCGGATGATACTTTGTCTTAAAGTAGTACCTCTAACAATGGAGTCATCAATGACCACTAGGGTATCAATATCTTTTCTAACTGTGCCATAGGTGATATCGTACACGTGCTGTACCATTTCATTTCTACTGCTATCTTCGGTAATGAAGGTGCGCAGTTTTACATCCTTGATAGCAATTTTTTCGAACCTGATTTTGCGGCTAATCATTTCAGTTAGTTTAGCTTCATCAAAATCATTACCCCAACTTAAAATTCGTTCTACTTTAATTTTTTTGAGGTAGTCGTCCGCACCTTTTACTAGACCATAAAAGGCAGTCTCGGCAGTATTAGGGATGAAAGAGAAGATGGTATTTCTAAGATCGTAGTCCACTGCTTTTAAAACGGGTTCACTTAAATAACGACCTAGCGCTTTTCTTTCTTTATAAATTTTCTCATCACTACCGCGGCTAAAATAAATACGTTCGAAGCTACAGGCTTTTCTTTCCTTAGCTTCCATAATTTGTTCAACTTTATAATTGCCGTCAGCATCTACTAGTAAACCAAATCCGGGCATTAGTTCCATCACTTCATTTTCTCCTACATTGAAAGCGGTTCTGATAGCAGCTCTTTCACTAGCGGCAACAATTACATCCTCATTAATATAATAATAAGAAGGACGAATACCATGAGCATCTCTCACAACAAAAGCGCTACCGTTACCTACTAATCCGCAGAAATTAAATCCGCCATCAAATAGCGGTACAGCTTTTTGCAACACTTTACTGATATCTAGTTTGCCAGGAAAAGCTTCATCTGCTTTAACCATAAAATGGTGGATTACTTCCATCATGGCAGCCAGGTCACTTTGTTTTTGAAAAACACCTGGTTCCATTCCAATTTGGCTAAATAATTCTTCGGTATTAACTAAATTGAAGTTACCAGCTAGGGCTAAGTTTCTAGAAGGGATTGTATCTCTTTTGATAAAGGGATGGCAAAACTCTACATTATTTTTTCCTTGGGTGCCATATCGCAGATGGCCTAATAATAATTCGCCCAAGTAATTGATATGGCCTTTCATCAGGCCAGGATGATTTTTAATATCCGGTTGATATTTTTCTATCTCTTCTATTTCTTGACCGATGCGAGAAAAAAGATCAGCAATCGGCTGATTGGCACTGCTTCTAAGGCGATGTAAAAAAGGGTAGCCAGGCTCTACATTTAGTTTTACAGTAGCAACACCAGCACCATCTTGACCACGATTGTGTTGCTTTTCCATCAATAAATACAGCTTATTAAGGCCGTACATTACCGATCCATATTTTTGCTGGTAGTAACTAAAAGGTTTGCGAAGTCGAATGAAAGCAAGCCCACATTCGTGTTTAATTTCGTCGCTCATGTAGTAAAATAAGTCACAAAGTTAAACTATTGTAAACTAAAAATCCCGGCTAATGGCCGGGATTAAATATTTAAATTTTTATTATTAGAGTCCGCTAATACAAAGTCCAAGTTGGTAAGGTCTAAAAGAAGGTCCAGCAAAGTCTTTAAGCAGTGGTGTAATAGAATAAGTGCCAAAAAGAGAGAAGTTACCTAATCCAACCCTTGCAGTTGCTGCTAGTCGGGTACCATTAAAAAAGGAAGTTTTACTTTCCTTTACGGTATAAGAGTTCAAGGTACCATTCGTTCTGCTTACGAGCGTTTTTCCTTTTGTATGCGCATTAACCATGGTACCTACTTTAACACCTAGAGCAAATTTCCAGCTTTTTTTTTCATTCACCGGGTCAGCGGTATAGCGAATTTCTATTGGCGCTTCAAGAAAAGAGGTGGCTAATTTGTATTTTTTAAAATGGTTAGCAGAATCAAGATTGGTGAAGGGCAAAAGGGAAGCCGATGACCTTAAACCGATATCAGTTTTTTTAAAAAATATGCTACTATGACTAATGCCTAGTCCAAATGCCACACTAAAACGGGCATCGCTTTTGAAAGGTTTATTGAGCATGAAGGCGATGTTAAGTCCACGCGAAAAACCACCCATTCTTTTGTCGATGCTATCTGGTGTTCCATTCCATCCATCTTTGGAGAAAGAAATCATAAAATGATCGCCAGCACCTGAGGTCACCACTTTACTCCAGTCTTTTTTTGTTTGGCCAAAGGCAGTGCCTAATAAAGTAACTGCTAGAACTAATAAAAATGTTTGTTTCATAAATAAACTTGAAGCTGCAAAATAACGTCAAATAAATTTAATGAAGCGTTAAATTGATCGTCTTTGAGTATATTTGCATCCTAAATCTTCAAAATAATTGAAGAAAGGGCCTATAGCTCAGTTGGTTAGAGCACCTGACTCATAATCAGGTGGTCCACAGTTCAAATCTGTGTGGGCCCACAGCCGAAAGGCATCATTTTCAAGGGTTTATGCTGTTAAAAGTGTAAACCCTTTTTATTTGGGTTAAGTCTCGGCCAAGTTCTGGCCAGGTTTTGTGTTTTTAGTGGGAAAACAGGGGTGAATTGAGATGAAGGGGTGGAATTATTAGACCCTGATTAAATGAGATTAAAATCACTGATAATTTCGAGTGTAACTGTTTTAATTTGGGAAACCGTATCTGTGTTTGGAGATATTGAAATTCTGAAAAACTTCTTCTCTACCTATCGCCCTATTATAAACAGAAATAGTGCCAATTTTCCCATTAAAGGTAACTGCTCCCCCAGTCCTTGGATCACCCAGAAATAATTTAGCAGCAGTATAATTGGTTCTACCTGCATTAGACCTCAATGAACCATCTGGTTGGCCATTAAGATACATTTGCATATTTCCATTAGAGATTGTAAAACCTATATGATACCATGTAGAAGTTGAAATGGGAGTTGACCCAAACATATCACTACCATTGGTAGTGTATAAATTTTGAAAATTTTGTCCGCCATTTGTTTTAATTGAATAATGAAAATCGGACACGCTAGTTGTTATCTCAAAGTTAAACCATTTTGTCAAAAAAATATTCCAACCATTTCTGAGAGAAGTTGCATTAATCCACAGAAAAACACTTATATCTGAACTAGGAAAATTTGGAATATTTGTGCCAAAATCAACTGCATCCTTATCAGTATCGAAATTCAAAACATTGCCATTTTCGGAAGAAAAAGTAGTGTTATCCAATAAAGTGCCTGACACATTGTTATTCAAATCATTATAGGTTGCATTTGCAGTTCCTATTTTTGAGTAGCTATAAAAATTTCCTGGGTCAAATGAATAAACTAAACCAGAAGGTACAACTTCATTTGAAGATAATTCCTCCGAATCCTGAAACCAAACAGTCCCATTTGATTCTGAAGGTTTCTTCCAAAATAATGTAAAAACCTCACCACCAGCGTGCTCTTGAAATCTGCCTCTTAAAGTATACTTTTTACCAGCAATTAAATTAATAGTTCCTGTGTGCGTACCTATTGCAGAAGCACCATGTCCACCATAATGATTTGCCACATTCACATTATTAATAAATAAATCAACAGCATCGTCACCTTCTACAGAAAAAGTATACGTACCTGTCTGTTTTGGAATGAAATATCCAGACACAATAACTGAAAAATAATTCCCATCATATCCCACATGCGGACTTTGATTATTAATTGAATTTAAAAATTGTGCAGAGGAATAAAAGTTTATTGTATTTGTTGAATTACTCGCTGAGCTGTTGATGGTGCCACTATTCGTTAATACATTAAATATACCACCTATCCTGAAAGTGCCATAGGTACTGAGATAAGTGTCGTAATCGGCAGAACTTGCAGGAAATGCACTACTTGTCGATACGCTGAATAATTTATAATTTAATTTTCCATTACCCTTACCTCTATTAGATTCATATACAGAATATTGTACTGGTAGAATCTGACTATTAGAATTTAAATAAAATAGGACAAATAAGAATAGTAATAAATTCTTCATCTTAATTACTCATTTCTCCTGAAACAATGTATATCCCACCTGCATAAAGAATAGTTAGTATTGAATAGCGGCCTGCGGTTTTATTAAAACCATTTCTATTATAAAATGTACCTGAGAAAGTAATTTGTCCAATATCACTTTGTAATAACATACAATTAAAACCCTCTGGAATTCCAGAAGCAGGTAAACCGATCGTTATTCCTGATGTAGCAGTTGAACGCAAAATAGTGCCATTGTCAGATAAAGACAAATCTCTTCCCGCTGATATAGATGTAATATTAGAAACAAAACCGCTTAATTTTGAAGCGACTAAATTCCCGCCAGTTAATGCGCCACTTACTGCAATATCACCTGTGACATCTAGTGCTTTTGCAGGATTTGATTTATTAATCCCCACATTGCCTCCATTAGGATTTAATGCTAAAAAATAATTTTCACTATAAATAGTTTTATGTCTTGCTTGTAACCATCCAAAAGTTGTACCTAGTCCAAAATCTAAAACTTGATTTGCTCCAGTAGCGCCTAATCTTAAGTTTCCATTGAAACCAGACCCCGAAGTAAGAGGAGCTGCTGCGGTAGTTTCCACTTGAAACTTATTAACAGGTGAAGTTGTTCCAATACCAGTTTGAGTATAACCATCCAAAGACAACAGAACACCTAATAAATAAAACATATTCTTCATCATTGGGAAACATATTAATGAGTGAAAGTTTATAACTTACAAATATACAATAAACTCAGGTGCAGTTAGATGTTTCAATCAGCACCAACCAGGAGGATTATTTAACATGTTTCAATGCCATCCAAAATTATATTTAGGTTCTATCCCTGAAAGGAAATACATGGTCTCATTGCAAATTAAAAACTTCAATATTGATGATCTTAAACTCATTAACTTCCGGCCAGGTTCGGGGCAAGATTTTCACCAAAAACGGGTTAAAAGAGGTGAAATATGAGAAATATAAATCTATTTCAATCACATATCCTATTGGTTATCAATAAAAGAAAAGGAATATTACTAGAAACCCTCATAAATAAAATCGGGCCCATCCCGACTTGTCGGGATGGGCCCACAGTCGAAGGGTAACATTATAAAGGATTTATGAAGTAAAATTCATAGACCCTTTTTTATTCGGGCCAAGTCCTGGCCAAGTTTTGAACTTTTAATGGGAAAACAGGGGTGAATGGAGGCGAAGGAATCGAATTGTTGGAACCTGATGAATTATCTAACTTCAAACAAATTTAACTCCAATAGAGTTGGATAAAAGCAAACACTTAACAAGTCAAGGAATTAATTTCGGTGGAATTAATTCAAAATACGTAGCAGGCTTCTTAATAAAAAAAGTAGAAAAACAAACTGAATTAAAAAACTATATTGCTATATCTGAAAAATAGGATACAATACAAGCCGAATCGCTGAGGTTCCGCGTGAAGGTCCTCGTAACCCTCCATTGCGCCTGCACGCAGAACCTTAGCGGTAATTTTGAATACTAATAAATAACGCATAGCAATTAAAAATCTTGATGGAAATTTAGATTCATATGATTAAAAACAATCTAATTGAAATCTCGCTTGCAACAACTGTTGATAGAAATAAAATTTATCAGCTTCGTCATGAAGTCTATGCAACTGAGTTAATGCAGCATCCTACTAATGAAGCAATGATGTTTGAAGATAAGTTAGACCACTTCAATGTATATATTATTGCAAAAATAAATGCAGAAATTGTTGGTTTCATAAGTGTTACTCCACCAGATAAAAACGATTATTCCATAGATAAATATTTCACTCGAAAGGAAATACCTTTCGCAGTAGATGCTAGTACATTCGAAATGAGAATATTAACAGTTCTCAAAGCATATCGAGGTAAGCCTATTGCAGTGGCGCTAATGTGGGCTGCTTTTCGATTGATTCAGTCCCTTGGTGGAGAAAATATAATGGCCATAGGACGATCTGAAGTGCTGGACATGTATTTGAAGCTAGGCTTTGAAGCAACGAACAAAGAAGTTAAGGCTGGTAAAGTAACCTTTACATTAATACAAGGGAAAGTTGAGGAATTGAACGCTTTCATTGAGAAGAATTTCAAAAGCTTTTTCATTAAAATACGGCAGCACTGTGAGTGGAAATTGGCGATTGACTTTTTTAAACCAGCCAAATGCTATCATGGAGGGGCTTTCTTTGATGCCATCGGAAATGAATTTGATGACCTCAATAAAAGAATGAATATCATCAATGCAGATGTGCTCGACGCTTGGTTTGATCCGCCTCCACAGTTGATAAGTGAATTGGAAAATCATTTATCATGGATTTGCAAAACTTCACCTCCAACAGATTGTTTAGGCATGGCAAAAGGCATAGCTAAAGCAAGAGGGCTTAAGTTAGATAATGTTCTTCCGGGTTCCGGCTCTTCTGATTTAATTTTTCTTGCTTTTAGAGAATGGTTATTGCCAGAATCACGCGTATTGATTCTTGATCCAACTTATGGTGAATATCTCCATGTCCTTGAAAATATTATTGGTTGCCAAGTTGATCGAATCAATTTGCTAAAAGCTAATAATTACACTTTAGACTTAGAAGAACTTTTAAACCTAGCGAAGAATAACTACGACTTAATTGTTATTGTCAACCCAAATAGTCCCACGGGTCAGCATATTCCCTTGACAAATCTCGAGAATACATTAAGACAAGTAGCTCCCAGTACTAGAATATGGGTTGATGAAACCTATATCGACTACTGCGGAAAAGATCAGTCTCTTGAGAAATTTGCTACTAGTACAAGTAATATTATTGTTTGTAAGTCTATGTCTAAGGTATATGCGTTAAGTGGACTTCGTGCTGCTTATTTATGTGCGTCACCATTTCAACTTGAAAAGTTAAGATCTATTTCTCCCCCTTGGGCAGTCAGCCTTCCAGCTCAAATTGCAGCATTAGTCGCCTTAAAAGAGGACCGGTATTATGAAAAATGCTACGAGCAAACCCACTTACTTAGGGAGGAATTCTCTAAAGAATTGTCGAAAGTTAATTCTTTAGAAGTTTTACAGAGTAAAGCCAATTTTGTACTTTGTTATCTTCCTGAAAATGGTCCTGACGCTGAAGCAGTGGTTTCTAAATGCAAAGAAATGGGTCTATTTTTAAGGGATGTTTCTACTATGGGAAACAATTTCAATAAACATACAATTAGAATTGCGATAAAAGACAAAGAAACAAATAAAAAGATGCTGGAAATTATTAAGCAAGTTCTAAAGCATTGAAATATAAACTACGGCTAAAAGCAGTTTTGCTTTGTTAGGGCAGACGTTCTTCGTAGAAATATTTATTGTAAATCAAAATTATTGCTTCGTATTATCAGTGGTAAAAATTACCCATAGTACCAGGCCCTTAATCGTTGTAAAATGTTAATCAATACGCTTCAAAAAAATAGGCACTCCATATGAATCATTTGACTTTCAAACTTGCGCTCCAATCAAGATTTTGGATTCTTTTTATTTGTTTGAACTTCAATTTACCTTCTAATGCTCAGTATTTCTTTAATATTGAATCAGGAGCTTTCTATACACAGATAAATGATATTCGCAACGGTAATAACGGAACGTTATTTTCTCTTAAAAATGATTTTCAGACTCCAACAAGTCCATTTTTCAGGTTGCGTGCTGGTTATTTATCAAATGAAAAAAATCACTTTTCATTTCTTTATGCGCCCTTAAAAGTCGGAGAAACTGGAACATTAGAAAAGGATATATTATTTGAAGGAAAAAACTTTAAAGCTAACTTACCAATAGAAGCTATTTACAAGTTTAATTCTTATCGCTTTACCTATAATAGAAGAGTAGTCAATAAAAACAATTTTAAATTCGGTATAGGTTTGTCTGCAAAAATTAGAGATGCAGGAGTATCGTTGAAGAATAGAGAACTTTTAAGTGAAAATTTTAGTATTGGTTTCGCTCCTCTTATTAACGTATTAGCCAATTGGAATATCTCTCAAAAAATGAGTATTGATTTTTTTGGCGAAGGCCTCGCTGCAAGTAAAGGCAGGGCGATTGACTTTTCATTATCTGGAAGATATATTTTCACTAAAAACTTACATGGAAACCTTGGTTATAGATTGCTTGAAGGTGGAGCAAACGGAACGATTCGATATAATTTTATTCAACTTCATTTTATCTTCGCTAGTTTAAACTACTCATTTAACAAAAAAAATAAATAGCCAAACTTTCATTGAATACAATTAAGGCATTGTTAATTGTATTCAATGATTGAATTTAAAAAATTTTTTTGGAGTCTTAAACGTCCTCAATTAATAGAGCGTTTACTACTTTAAAATATAAACTTCGTACTCAAAAAATTTGAGTCATCTGAAGCAACAATATCATTGATGATTTCTTTATTTTCATCCGTCAGTTTAGCTGCAACAAGTGATCTAATTGAAAATGACCTTAAAGCATCCACCACAGATAAAGTACCCTCGGCACTGTCTTTCCGACCAGTAAAAGGAAAACTATCAGGCCCTCTTTGACATTGGCAATTGATGTTCACCCGACTCACTTGATTGACTAAAGGGTCAATCAAGCTTGCTAATTCTGCTTTATTTTGAGAAAACAAACTAACTTGTTGACCATGCGTTGATTCAATAATATATTGGATAGGCTCTTCAATATCATCGAAAGGAATAATCGGAATAATTGGACCAAACTGCTCTTCACTGTATATTTTCATTTTATGATTTACAGGAAATAAAATAGCTGGATAAAAGAAAGTTTCTTTTATTGTCCCTCCATTTTCATTCATCACTTTTGCTCCATGTAGTTTTGCGTCTTCGATTAAATCATTTAAATAGGCGGGCTTACCCGGTTCAGGTAGCGGAGTTAAAGTCACTCCTTTTTCCCAAGGCAATCCAAATTGTAATTTAGCAACCTGTTCTTTTAATAATTCAATAAATTCATTGGCAATTGATTGATGTACAAAAATTGTTTTAAGCGCAGTACACCTTTGTCCATTAAATGAAAGAGATCCCAATACAGTTTCTTTAACAGCTAAAGAAATATTAGCATCCTTGGAAACGATGGCTGCATTTTTTGCATCTAATCCTAATATGGCCCTTAGCCGATTTACTTTTGGATGCAATTTTTTTAATTGATTGGCTACCTTGCTAGAGCCAATTAAGGTAAGTACATTTATTTTTCCAGATTCCATTAAAGCAGGTATAATCACATTACCACGTCCATAAATTGTATTCACCACCCCTTTAGGAAAGCAGGACTTAAATGCTTCAAGCATTGGATAATGTAATAAAGTTCCATGTTTAGGCGCCTTGAATAACAAGGTATTCCCCATAATGATTGCTGGTATCAAGGTGGTAAAAGTTTCATTCAGGGGATAATTAAATGGTCCCATACACAAAACAACGCCTAATGGCGATCGCCTAATTTGCGCTACAATACCTTGTTCTATTGTAAATCTTGACGAATCTCTGTCAATATCTTTTAGCGCTTCAATGGTTGCATAAATATATTCAACTGTTCTGTCAAATTCTTTTTCTGAGTCTGCATAGGTTTTGCCAATTTCCCACATCAATAATTTTACAACAATTGCTTTTTGCTCAAGCATTTTAGTAATAAAATTTTCAACACACTTTATACGCTCCGAAACGGACATGGTTGGCCACTCACCTCTACCATCATTATATGCTTCACAAGCAGCATCTAATGCAATTTTGGCTTCTTTTTCCGTACAAATTGGGTAAGAGCCAATTTTTATACGTTCTATTCCATTGGAAGTTTGAATACAAATAGGTGAAAAAACTTCATGGCTTGGACCATCCCAGGTAATTAACTCCCCGTTAGATAAGTAGGTTTTTTGATCAATAAGTTCTGGCAATACAAAAGCCTCTGGTATTGTATTCTTTTCTATAATTAAATGATCTAATTGTTCTTGAAATGTCATGATTCTTTAGTTTATGAACTAACAAATAATATAGACGATTGTTGTATTCTAAGAAATAAATATTTTAATTAGTATGGGTGAATGAAGCTAGTAATGGGTCAGATCTCCTCGAAAACACCTCTAAATATTCATTCACTTTGTGCTTATTGAATTGACTGAACACATTTTTTCCAAAAATTAAAAAAGGAAGAATGATAGCCCGAGACTGATGGGAATAACCAATCTCGCTGATCTTTGATGCCGGGATAGTATTCAAATGCCGGATGCTCTTTTGAAATAATTACTTCCGTTGTTTCAATATGATTTTCGTTATAAAGCTTTACAATTGCTGCTATTTCTCCGACAAATACTTGTATGCCTGGAATATTTTTTGAAAGCTCAAGGATGAAATATAACACCTTTTCGCTGACAGGGTTTTCATTAAAATGAGATGGCTCTAAAATTAATACCTTGTTGACATTTTCTTTTGCTCGCCAATTTGGGTCTAGATTGTATGAGTTGTATAAGAGTGTAGGTTTACTCAAATCTAGTATAGGAAGTTTTGTATCTGGTAAAATAGTGTGTAGTTTCAATGAAGTTGAAACTGATAAAGTATCTGGTACTTTTAAAGCGGTAATTTGTTCATAAGAAGCATCTAGAAAAGTACCCGTTTGATGTGAATGAGTGTACTTGTTAATATTATCTTGATTGCAATAATATTTTTTTGAAGAAAATGAGCCACCCACCCACTGCCAACTGCAATTATTACTTGCTATATCGCCATCCAACAAATGATAGTACATCCATTTAGCAGGTATTTTCCAATGTGCTTTTCCTATATTACAGGTAATCGAAGCTAAATACATTCTTATATGATTATGTATATAACCTGTTTGATATAAACGTTGAATATGTTCATCAATTACTTTAATACCTGTAGTACAGTTTAATAAAGAGGCCAACATTTCATAATGATCAACAGCTGGTTGAACTTGTTTTAAATCATCCCAAATTTGTTCTTTTTTAAACTGCCATACCCGTTGATAATATTCACGCCATGCAAGCTCTTGAATTAATTTTTCACTTTGAAAGAAAGTAAAGCCATTGTTTAAAACCATTTCCATTACCTGCTTTGTCGATAGCACACCTCTTGAAATATAGGGCGACAAATAAGTTACCTCTCCATTCAAGAAATTCCTTGTTTTAGAATATTTCTCAGGATGAATTGCATTTATTTTATCAATAATAGAATCGTAATTGGCAGTAAAAAAATTAGTATCCTCTTGCATAAGGCAGGTGCTATTATTTCTATTTTTATCTTTTATTTTGATTATCTAATTCTTTTAAAAATTTTTCAGCATTGAATAAATGCAATGCTTGTTTATCAGCATTCATTTTATCAAAAGTATGTACCAGCATCCCAATTCTTGGATTGCTTAAGAAAAAGGATCTATGCTCATGCATAAAACGCCAAAATAAACCATCCCAAATTTCTTGCCACTCTCCTTTTTCATAGTCACTCATCTTCATTAAATAATTGCTTCCACTTATGTAGGGTTTAGTGGTCATTAATCCCCCATCCGCAAACTGTGTCATGCCATAAACATTGGGTACCATTACCCAATCGTAGGCATCAATAAACATTTCCATGAACCACTTATAAACTTCATTTGGATCAAATTCGCATAAGAGCATAAAATTACCAAGTACCATAAGCCTTTCAATATGATGACAATATCCAGTGGCTAATACCTTTTTTATGGTAATATCAATCGGTACAATACCTGTGGTACCGTTCCAAAAACTTGCCGGAATTTTTCTAGTAAATTTCCAGTAATTAGTAGTTCTTTGTTTTGATCCTTCTCGCTCATATACAATCCTGATAAATTCTCGCCAACCCATTATTTGTCTAATAAAGCCTTCTAAAGAATTTAAAGGAATATTATTTTTATTTGAAAAAGTTATTGCACATGCAACTATATGATCAGGACTTATTAAACCAATGTTAAGCATGGGAGAAAGAATCGAATGATGTAAAACGGATTCTTTTGCTACAATTGCATCTTCATATATTCCAAATTTTTCAAATCGGTGTTGTAAAAATTCTTCAAGCCATTTTTCGGCATCAACAAAATTGATTACAAATAAATGATCCTTATTTACTAATCCATAATTATTGGGATAATTATTTTGTATATAAATTGCCGCTTCATTTATATAATTGTTTAGCGGGGCAGATGGTATTTTAGGCGCAAGTTCTTTTTTAGGAAACTTAGATCGGTTATCTGCATCATAAGTCCATTTTCCGCCCAATGGTTTACCGTCTTTTTCAAGTAAAATGTTTCTCGACTTTCTTTGCCAGGTGTAAAAATCTGTTTGAAAATAGGTTTTCTTTTTAGAAAAAAAAGTATCTACTTGATTTAAAGTATTTAAAAAATTTGGACTATCATAAATGGTTAGTTCAATCTCTAATAGATCGCAACTAGATTTAATTTTTCGTAACAACCAGTTATCAACTGGATCTACAATATGTATGTGTTTGATATGTTTAGCCTGAAGGCTTTCGATAAGCAATTCGATTCTGTTATGCTTTTCGATTGATTCAATATAATGTACAATAATACCCTGCTCTTTTAAAAACTGTTCATAAAATTTCATACTAGCTCTATGCAAGACTAGCTTTTCTTTGTGAAATTGGTATTGATTAAAAAAATGCCATTCCTCCACCAAATAGACTGGTCTATCAGAAGTAATTACAGGCTGTTCCTTATATAATTGATGGGGGAATATGATTGAAACTTGAGTTGACATTTATTGCTTTTAGTTAAACTACTAAACAATTTCAGCTTCAGAATGTTTTAAATAACGTTTTTTAATCTAAGCAGAGTTTTGGGCAAAGGGGGAGACAATAGGGTTAAAAGCGGTTAAATTCATGGGAGGAAGGGAATCAATCGATTAAAAAAGTAAGTTAAGATTTAATTCGATTTCCTTTGTTGAACAAAAACCACCTCTTTCCGAAGGCTAATAATCAGCTAACTGTTGGGGCAATTTATCCCTCAGTGTGCTTAAAAAAATATCGGATCCTGCTCTATCAATAAAACTATTTTAGTGCTACATTTGAGAAAAGTATTTTTATTGACGGCGTTCATTTATAATGCATAACATTTTTCGTTCTATCAATGAATAACATTACTACCATATTGTCGAAATCTATGCTGGTTGCCATTGGTATCATTTGGCTAACCAGTTGTACTAAAAGTGAGGACGTAAATATTCTTGTTAATATAATACCATCTGTCAACAACCAACCTAGCGCCTCGTCTACACCAGGTATTAACAGAATAGGTAATTTAGAAATTGCAACGCGTGATTTTGCAGAAAAAATGACTTGGGAGGCCGCAAAAAAAGCCTGTGCTGATTTAGGGGATGGATGGCGTTTGCCCACCAAAGAAGAGTTGAATGAAATGTATCTTAATAAAGATAAAATTGGCGCTTTTACCCTTGACAACTATTGGAGTTCGTCGGAAAACTCCAATTTCTACGCCTGGTCGCAAGATTTCTCCAGTGGTATTCAGAATTCCAATAGCAAGCTCAATCCAAACCTTGTCCGGGCCATCAAGCCTTTATAAGTAACTTTTATATTTCGTCAAAGAAAGTAGACGGTTGGATGGTAGTAATTATCATTATAGACATTTTTTAAAACAATTGACCATTTTTTTCAAGGGCTATTTTTTATTGCTTTTATGGTTAGTCTTCTGGTTTAATTTATTTTTAATAAATTTAATTTTAAACTTAAATAATTAAACCCCTCAAAATGAAAAAACTATTCTTCTCTGCTATCGTTGCGACAAGCTTATTTGCCTGTCAAGCTCCTACTAAACCAGCCTTTGATTTAGCCAATGCTAAAAAAGAAATTGAAGCAGCCAATCTTGCCATTACTGAATTTGTTGCTAAAGGCGATTCAGTAGGTATAGCAGCTACTTATACTGCGGACGGTTCTTTAATGTTAAATAATATTCCTTCCATAAAGGGGAAGGATAAGTTAATAAATTTTTGGAGTGGGTTTGCCCAGTCAGGAGCTAAAATTAAACTAACTACAGTAGAGGTTTGGGGCGACGAAAACTTTATTGCAGAAGAAGGCCTGCTAGAAATTAATACAAAAGAGGGCGCGCAAATAGACAAGGGTAAATATATATGTCTTTGGAAAAAAGAGGCTGGAAAATGGAAGTTACACAGAGATATGTCTAACTCTGATCTACCTGCAACTGCCCAATAAATTAATACTTTAATTTGTAAAGAGGGTTTTATGAAGTCATATTCATAGGCCCTCTTTTATTTTAGTCTCCTGCCTGACTCCCTTAATTATTTAGATATAAAACAAATTAAAAAGGGGAAAGATTGTAAGTTCATTGACGAAATGACACCTAAAATCTTCCCCCTTTTTATTGATCTTTTTTGGAATGAATAGATAAATTAATCGGCTAAAACAGGCAACTGTATCGCAGAGGCATTATTATATATTCGAATAGTAGCTTTTTTGAAATCACTATCATTTGCTTCATAAATATTTAAAAACTGTTGTGGGTTTCTATCCACTAAAGGAAACCAACTACTTTGTATTTGTATCATTAATTGATGACCTTTCTTAAACGTATGGGCAACATCTGGTAGCGTGAATTTAACACTGGTCGGTTTGTTAGCAACAAAAGCCTCAGGTTTTTCAAAACTGTTTCTATACTTACCTCTCATTACCTCAGCCCTTACGAGTTGTTGATAGCCACTCATTAAGTAGTCATTCTTATTAGATTGGTAGTCAAAATTTTCTGGGTACACATCAATTACTTTTACTACAAAATCGGCATCTGTACCCGTCATTGCTACCATTAAATCTGCAATAATTGGACCTGCTAAAGTAAGGTCACTGGTTAATAGCGGAGTCTTATAAACCAGTACATCGGTTCTTCTAGAGGTGAATTTTTGATCATCATTCATGTACTCTCTATAATGTCTTCTAGGGGTTCCTTTCATCATATAATTATCTGAGATATAAGGAACTGGTTTTGCAGGGTCGCTTATATATTCTTCATAAGAACTTAATTGAGTGGATTTATTTCCTATTGATATTACCCCTTTTTCTTTTAATAAAAAGGATTGCATTTTCATATTTTTCAAAGGCCATTCTGGTAATTGCTTCCATTCGTTAGCTCCAGAAAAAAATATATTCGCTTCTTTGATTTGATCTATACTTCCTTTATTTTTCAAATAATAATTATAGAATGGTAGTTCTATATTTTTACCATACCATTCACTCGTATTACTTCCCCATTGTACATTACCCAAATGGGTGCCATCATTGGAACCCCACTGACCATGATACCATGGACCCATCACTATTTTGTTATTATTTTTTGCTTTAGTTTCTATGGCTTTATATAAATTCCATGCACCGTAACAATCCTCTGCATCATACAAGCCACCTACAATTAGCGTTGCAATATTGGGATTAATATCTTGAACATTGCTTCTAGTATTTCTTATTTGCCAGTATTGGTCATAATTTGGATGTGCCATTAAATCTTTCCAAAAGGCAATACTATCTCCCATTAATTTTGTAAAGTTGGTTATAGCACCTGTTTTTAAATAAAAATCAAAATCATCAGGATTGGTAAAATTAAAACCAGTTGGTCCAACGGTAGTTGGTTTTGGTCTTGGCTTTCCAAATGAAGAGTAGAAGCCAAAAGCATCCGCTAGCATAAAGGCGCCATTGTGATGAAAGTCATCTCCTAAAAACCACTCTGTCACAGGAGCTTGGGGACTCACTGCTTTCAAAGCAGGATGATTACTATGCGCCGCTAATGTTGCATAAAAGCCAGGGTAGGAAGTTCCAAACACACCCACATTACCATTGTTATTTTCTATCTGCTTTACCATCCAATCAATCGCATCATAAGTATCGGTAGCTTCATCAACTTGGCCGGGTTTCTTATTCGGTATATAGGGTCTAATATCTTCAAAAATACCTTCGCTCATCCATCTTCCACGAACGTCTTGAATGATATAAATATAATTTTCTTTTAAAAATACTTTTCTTGGAGAATTCCAAAAACTGCTAAAATTATTTTCACCATAAGGAGCACAAGAGTAGGGTGTTCTAATTAAGAGAATAGGATGTTTTTCACTTTTATTTTTGGGTGCATAAATGGTGGTAAAAAGTTTTATTCCATCGCGCATTGGAATCATCACTTCTTTTTTAGTGTAGTTATTTACGATCCAAATGGAGTCTGCATTTTGTGCAAATGATATAAATGGAAGGACTAAAAATAGGAGTAGGTATTTTGTTTTCATGTTATTAATTTGATTTGGACCAATTTACATCAATATTAAATGATTTGAACATTTTGCTTTGCAGATTACATATTCTAAGACTTTTTCAGCTGAAACTAAGTTTATGATTGCAAAATTCAAGAATTATATCAAAAATTATTTTCTTTGCATAAAATCTTCTGATGATAAAATTTCCATACTATTTTATTAAATCCATTCTATCATGCATATATCAATAACAGGACTTAAGCCAAAAGGCATCTGGGGATTTATACGATTTTGGACTTTAGCGATTCCCTCATTTGGTGAGGCAAAATCAGCCAAAGGAAATTTGTATAGTGCCGTCAAAAAAATAAATGGATATAATTGTACTTTATCAGCTTGGGAAAACCGCGATAGTATGCTAGCATTTATGAGCAACGGCGTTCACCTTAAAGCCATGAAAGCATTCCATTCAATAGCTACAGGGAGAACTTATGGTTATGAATCTGATACCATACCAAGCTGGGAAGAAGCGTATTCACAATTAGAAACCAAAGGAAAAAATTATTAAAAATTTGTTTACGAGTCAGGAAATTAATTTAATTTACAAATTCATCCTAAACAAACAATATGAAAAAAATCATCCTTTTATTAGTGCTTGGAGCAATAGGCTTTAGCACGACTACTACTGCTCAAAAAGCAATTAATTCAGTGCATTTTTTTGACATTAAAGATGGGGCTATGGAAAAAAACTATATAGCTAGTCTAAAAGAAATCAATGCAATCATGAAGGAAATTGGATTTCCTAAAAATTATTATAGCTACTCTAAATTAGCTGCTTCTGATACTAATTCAATCTATAGAAATTGTACTATTGGGCATTGGACCTCAGAAAAAGATTATAAAACAATTCATGACCATCCAAAATTTAAAGCTTGGTCGACTAAAAACAAGGATGTTCTTTTAATGTCTAATCAGTTGTATAGAAGGTTTTATGATGCAGAATAAGCTAACTAAAATTATTTTCTTTTTGAATTAATTGTTTATTATAATTTTTTTCAAAAAGAGTTTTCTTTTAGGTATTCAAAAAGATAGCATAAATATATACCGCCAAAAAAAATAATTAAAGGGTTTATGAAGTAAAATTCATAGATCCTTTTTATTGTAGCTAGCGTCTACCCAATTGCTATAAGATTTTTGATTTTTAATTGACATCAAGTGATTGTAATGACCGAGGAGTAAATTAATTGTAAGCGAATTTATTCAATTTAGAATTTAGCGCTAATAGATAAAAAAAATGTACGACCATCAGCAGGCATCGCTCCAGGCCCAGGGTATCCTCCGGCCCGTCTGGTGAAGTACCTTAGATCCCATAGATTATTAATACCTGCCTTTAGATTTAAATTTTTAGAAAATTTATAGGAAGCAGTTAAGTCAGTAATAGTGTAAGAAGGGATAAGACCTACATTGCCATTGGCTGAACTAGCCATCATATTATTGGCATCGCTAAAAGAATGACCAACAAAACTAAGTTGAGGGGTAAACAAAAATTTCTTGTAACCAAAATTAATACCAGTTCTTAGAATATCTTGTGGTGCATTTTCTACTTTTTTTCCTTTTGTGTTAGCGTCTTTATGGTCACCACTGTATCTAGCATCAGTGTAAGAATAAGCACTAAATAATGTAAAATCTATTTCTTCACTTTTTGAGAAGGCCCTCATTACATTGAATTCAATGTAAGATTCTATGCCTTTATTAGCACTTGCTCCCACATTGGTCATGAGTCTGTAGCTAGCACCTGATGGTGTGATGGAACCGATACGGTTATTATATTGTAAAAAATATCCGCTAATATCAAACTGCAAGTAATTTTTTACCTTACCTCTATAGCCAATATCAAAATTAAACCCTCTGGCATCTTTTAAATCTGGATCAATCTTATCCGTTGTTGGTGGAGCTTGAAGATTAGCAAATTGAATAGGTCTATATGCCTGAGAGAAATTTGCATACAGTTCTGTTTTTTTTGTTAAATGATACTCGGATCCAATCCCTCCAATTATAAAGCTTCTACTTCTTGTGATATTTTGAAGGTTAATTGCATCCCCAGTTGAACTCAATCCATTTCTTCCGGATGCCCTGCCTTCAAGCCATTCATATCTAATGCCTGGGATTAAATAAAACTTATCTGAAAATCTAAAGATATTTTCAATAAATCCAGCAATATTATTAGACTCAAAAATTATATCTCTTGGATAAAGTCCTGAAATATTAATATCATAATTTGATCCAGTACTCCCCTTTCCATCAGCTAATCGATGGGTAGCGCCTGTATACAATCGAATGCCTCCAGACACCGTATTTTTCATTTTTTTGATAGAGTAATTGCTAAGGATTCTACTTTCAATACCATAATTTCTGTATTTATCTAAATTGACAACTCTATTATTATATTGATTGGTAGCGGCATTGATGCTATCTTTTATAGTGATAGCTTGTAAAAATCCAATACTGTTTCTGTTACCTATTGTTCCAAATATTTTTGTATTCCAACGAATATGATTGTTTATTTCATATTGGATGGTTACTGCCGGAGTAGTCCAAGTAATGTCAAACCAGTTTCTACTTCTAGAGCTTTGTTGAGCATCTTGTTGAATTTGAGTATCTGTTAAACCACCAGCTTGTTGGCTTCTAATATGGGAATGCATCCATTCAGTAGTGACGGAAACTTGGTTGTTTAATTTATAAGTAAAAGAACCGAAGTTTGATTTGGTGAAAAATTCACTATTGTTTCTCCAGCCGTCTCCATTTCTTTGGTCATAAAAAGTATAATAATTTATTTTCCCTTTTTTACCTCCTATCGCATTAAAGCTATTGATTAATCCATTGCTTCCAATAGTTTGTTGGGTTTCAAATTCAAAAGGTTTATTTATTTCACTTCCATTTTTTAAAATATAGTTTACCATGCCACCAAATTGAGGGCCATATTGAAGTGCACCCTGCCCTCTAACAATTTCAATTCTTTGAACAGCTTGAAGTTGAGGATTATAATACGCTTCGGGATAACCAAAAGGATCTGCTGAAATATCGTAACCATTTTGTCTAATATTAAATTCCCAACTTCTGTTTGGACTTAAGCCTCTTGCGGCAATACCAATTTGAATACCACTCGGATCGCTTTCCCAAATATGAATGCCCGGAACTTTTGCTAAAACTTGGCGCATGGTATTATTGGCAATATTGCCTTGAACATTTTCGAGTACAATTAATGCACTTTTCTTTCCAGCATAAATATTGGTTCCCACAATTTCAGGCATTGGTTGGTAATCGCTTTTACTATTACGACCAATAATAGTGACATCTTTCATACTTTGCCACTTTGAACTGTCTGTGTCATTTTTTATTGTTTGACCTATTATATTTTGACTCAAGCCCAACGTTAAAACAAATTGAAGAATAAATCTTGCAGCACTTAATTTCATGCTGCAAAAGTATTTCCCTGGTGGCCTTAGCGTTTACGCAATTAGAAAAGTAGTTTCTGAAATAGGGAAAAATTGAAGGATTCAGGGCTACCATAGTCCTTCCAGTAGTAAATAACCGACTTTATTCATCCATTTTTGATTTGAAAAGACGCACTGATACAGCAGCTTTATATCAACAATTAATTTAATATTTTTTAAATGACTGATATAAATAATCTCTTATCATTCAACTAAATTTATATCTACTCTAAAATTGTTTAAACTCAATCTTAACCAATTCATTTATAAAAGACCTACGCTATCTCATTGGAAATTTTGAATTAATGCCTTTTGATGAATCGTCTATAAATAGTTGGTTGAACGACATGAAAAACTTACCTACTGATTTAGAATCGGCCATAAAGAATTTAAACATATCTTTAAATCGAGAATAACCTTTTAATAAATTAGAATCATTCTTTTTATCTAATTGACAATTTGCTATGATTAGATATTTACGCTCTTTATCTTTTCTGTGATTAAAGTTTAAAAAAAGTAAAAATAGTATTATGGATTCGAATACTCAGTTAACCCATGCGCAACTGTTAGAGTTAAAACGTTGGAATACGCCTTCCGTTTATAACGGTTGGGAACAAGTTACTAAGCAGCGACCTAATGAGGATGGTTTTAATTTAGAACCAGTAACCGACTTTATGCCACAGATGGGCCCAATGATAGGTTATGCAGTTACAGTGGTTATTGAGCCTCGAAATGCGGAGCATCCAAAAACTAATCCAGATTCATGGGCACAATATCGAGCTTATGTTGCTTCTATACCAGGACCAAAAATTGTTGTAGTGCAGGATTTGGATAAACCAGGATTGTATGGAGCATTTTGGGGTGAAGTGAATAGCAATATTCATAAGGCATTGGGTTGTGTTGGAACTATCATTGATGGAGCCATTCGAGATGTTGATGAAATGAATAATGCAGGATTTAAAGCGCTTGCTAAAGGAATGTGTGTGGGTCATGCCTATAGCTGTCCAGTTAGATGGAATTGCGAGGTAGAAGTTTTCGGTCGAAAAATTGAGCCAGGTCAATTGATTCATGCAGACAAACACGGATTTTTAGTTATTCCTGACGAGGATCAAATGAATTTGTTGGATGCGGTTCGATTCATGGACGCTAATGAATGCCAAACTCTTATTCCTGCTGCTCGAAGTTCGGTGGGAAAAAAACTGATAGATGTATTGAAGTCTATTAATGAGGCGGCAACTGAATTTGGAAAAAATGTAAAAAATAAATTCGGAGGAAAAGGTGAATGGTAAAACCAATCTTTAATTAAGTATAATTGTATCGCATATGAAAAACAAAAATTTTTATCCTTGGGTAGTAGTTGCTCTTCTCTGGTTTGTTGCTTTTCTTAATTATGTAGATCGACAAATGATTGCTACTATGAAGCAATCGATGATGCCTGATTTTGCTGAATTAAATAGTGCTGAAAATTTTGGTATACTAATGGCAATTTTCTTATGGATCTATGCTTTTATGAGTCCTGTTTCTGGAATTATTGCAGATAGAGTTAATCGCAAATGGTTAATTATCGGCAGCTTATTTATTTTTTCTGCGGTTACATTATTAATGGGGTATGCAAAAACTTTTGATCAGTTATATGTATTAAGAGCGATCATGGGAGTAAGCGAGGCTTTTTATATGCCTACAGCGATGGCTATGATAGTGGATTATCATCAAGGAAAAAATCGTTCATTAGCAGTGGGTATTCATATGACTGGTATTTATCTTGGACAAGCGATGGGTGGTTTTGGCGCTATGATTTCAACTAATTTTTCATGGCAAACCACTTTCCATGTTTTTGGATTAATAGGAACTCTTTATAGTGTAGTATTAATGATTTTCTTAAAAGAAAAACGTAATGATGAAGAGGAGTCAACTGTTCGAGGAACATTTATTCAAGAATTTGTTGTATCTTTTAAGGGAATGAAAACTTTATTAGGAAGCATTTCATTCTGGGTTATATTATTTTATTTCGCTTCACCTAGTTTTCCAGGTTGGGCAACCAAAAATTGGTTACCTACATTAATTTCTTCTTCTTTACATATTAAGATGGAGTATGCTGGACCTTTATCAACTATCACCTTATCGCTTTCTTCTTTAGTGGGCGTTTTAGTGGGTGGTTATATTTCTGACAAATGGGTTCATCGAAATTTAAAAGGAAGAATTTACACTGGCGTAATCGGACTAGCGTTAACTATTCCTTCATTATTACTCTTAGCATTATCTGGTAGCATCGTACCGATTGTTATTGGTGCGATTGGATTCGGTTTTGGTTTTGGTGTTTTCGATGTTAGCAATATGCCGATTCTTTGTCAGTTCGCACATCCACGTCATCGTGCCACAGGTTATGGATTAATGAATTTAGTAGGCATATCATCGGGGGCATTCATTACTACTTTTTTAGGCAAGTCAGCAGATTCAGGCAATTTGGGAAGAGACTTTGCTATTTTAGGAATCGTAGTGCTGGCAGCTATTGTTTTACAACTCACGATGCTTCATCCAAAGCAGATCAATAAAACCAGTTGAGTTGATCTGAAATTACCTGGCTACTCAAACGAAAGAACCCTTACATGAGTAAGGGTTCTTTTTATAGGAAATGATATTTAGGAATTACTAAACCTTTGCAGTTTTAACTGTTTTGATAATTCTTGCAGCTACTTTGTATGGATCAGCTGCAGAGTTTGGACGACGATCTTCCAACCATCCTTTCCATCCTTTCTCTACCGCACCAATTGGAATACGAATAGAAGCGCCTCTGTCAGAAACACCGAAAGAGAAATCATGAATGCTTGCAGTTTCATGTTTACCAGTTAATCTTAAATGATTATCTGCTCCATAAACTTCAATATGTTCTTTAACAAATGGTCTGAATGATTCGCAAATGGCATCATAAGATTCTTTTTTACCACAAGTTCTTAAAGTAGTATTAGAGAAGTTAGCATGCATACCAGAACCATTCCAATCTAATGTACCCAATGGTTTACAATGCCAGTTAATAGACACTCCGTATGTTTCACCAATTCTTTCTAATAAATAACGAGCTACCCAAATTTGATCACCCGCTTCTTTTGCACCTTTAGAAAATATCTGGAACTCCCATTGTCCAGCAGCCACTTCAGCATTGATACCTTCAATATTTAAACCCGCTTCAATACATGCGTCTAAATGTTCTTCAACAATATTTCTTCCGAAAGCATTGTTAGCACCTACTGAACAGTAGTAAGGTCCTTGAGGTCCAGGGTATCCACCTTCTGGAAAACCTAATGGTTTATTAGTAGCAGGATTCCATAAGAAATATTCTTGTTCAAATCCAAACCAGAAATCATTATCATCATCATCGATAGTAGCCCTTCCATTACTTGGATGAGCAGTTCCATCTGAACTCATTACTTCGCACATTACTAAAAAAGCATTTTTGCGCTGAGGATCTTTACAAATAAAAACAGGTTTTAACAAACAATCACTTGATCCACCTGGCGCTTGTTCTGTTGAAGAACCATCAAAACACCAAACTCCACAATCTTCTAATTTACCACTGAAATCTTTTTCAATTTTTGTTTTACTTCTTAATGATTGAGTTGGTTTGTAACCATCCAGCCAGATGTACTCTAATTTTGAAACTGCCATAGCTTTGGAATTTAAATATTAATAAAAAAAAGTATATAGTAAAATGGGAAGTATATTCTTGTTTTCTCGACAAAAATAAAGAAGAATTACTTTATTTAAAAAAAATTATTTCAATATTTATTCATTTTATGCATAAAATATAAACATTCAAATAATATAATATATTAATTTAAATTGACAAGAACTGATTCTTAAAACTAAGGGATGAAAATTTGGATACACCAATGCAGCGGGTATTCTAGGGGTAAATACTAAGGGGTAGTATTTATAATATAGTTTCCCGATTTAATTATTTAATTAATAAGGATTTAAATAATTAAAATAAATTATATATAATTTATCTTAATCTAATTATCAAAAAGGGAAGTTCAACGGAGGTTAAAAAACAATGGACGGTTTTATGTTATGACTTAAAAATCCGATCCATCAAAATCCATTTTTCTCCATTTTTTGCCCAAGGCAGTGGTTGTTGGAATTTCCACATTAATTCTTCCCATTCAGCAATTTTAGGATTGGTTGCATCAAAAGCTGCTTTCTTTTCAAATGTAAATTCATCCACCGTTTCTAAAATCATGAACATCCGATTTCCTGTCCTGAAAATTTCTATATTCAAAACTCCTGCATCAATATCATGTTGGGTTACTTCTGGCCAAGCATTACCCTTAGCATGATATATTTCATATTCTTTAATTAATTCAGCGTCATCTACTAAATCTAAGGCTAAACAAAATCGTTGCATAATTTAAATTTTAAAATATTTTTTAAAGGATTCAATAGTTTGTTCAGCTGCCGCCTGAGGATTAGGCCAAGCAAATGCTTCAGCAGAAACAAATCCTTGGTAATTTATTTCTTTTAAGGCTTTAGCTACTTCGTTAAGGTTAGTATGGCCATTACCTACGGGTCGTCGATTGCTATCTGCAAAATGCACATGTATGATGGAATCACCATAGGTTCGAATACTAGCAGCCATATCAGCTTCTTCTATATTCATGTGAAATAAATCGGCTAATAATCCTACCTGCTTAATTTGGTATTTGTTTAAAAATTGAACACTCTCTTCAAGAGTATTGAGCAGATTAGACTCGTAACGGTTTAATGGTTCATAAATTAACTTTACATGATGCGCTGCAGCATGTTTACCTAAATAACTTAATCCCTCTGCAAGCCATTGCATTGCTTGATCTCGAGATCCACCTGCCACTATATTTCCTTGCATCGATCCAATAATTGTAGGCGCATTAAAAGCCGCACCAAAAGAAATCATGTTGGCTATAAAATCAATTGCTTTTTGCCTTATCGCTTTATCGGGATCAGTTAAAGTAAATCCATGAATCACTTTTCCAGCACCCGAACCTACCGCTGCAATAGACAATTTATATTTTTCTAAAAGTAATTTAGTTGCATCAATATCTAAGGCATTCGAAGATTCAGTGAATAGTTCTACTGCATCAAATCCCAAGGAAGAAGCATGCGCCAAACTTTTTTCTAAATCGTCCCAATAAATCCATGGCCCCGATTTTATTGCTGGAACTAAGGCGATGGTTGCACAAGATTTTATCATATTTTATTTTTCAAAATCGACCATTATTTTTGTAATTCCTTTTGCATTCATTGCCCAATCAGCCAATGCCGCTCCAGCATCCTCTAGCGATACTACTTTTGAAATGACTGCTTCTACAGGAAATTTGCCCGCTTCTAAATAAGCAATGACTTCTGGAAATTCATCGGTACAATTTCTTGATCCTAATATTTCAATTTCCTTTCGAACAAAAATACCCGAATTAAATTCCACTGCAGATTTTGCATAGCCAATGCAAACCACTCTCCCAGTATAAGCTACTTCATCGACAGCAGCTCGATAAGTAATTGCATTTCCTACTGCTTCAATAATTACATCTGGGCCATCGCCGTCAGTGATCCGCATCAGCGCTTCATGTAAATTTTCATTGTTGGTATTAATAGTATGTGCTACTCCAATCTTTTTTGTAATCTCCATTTTAGCATCATCGATATCTATTGCAATTACTTCTGCACCTCTATTGACAGCAGAAGCAATCGCTCCCATTCCAACAATACCACAACCAATCACTGCTACTTTGTCTTTACTGCTCACTCTACCTCTTGCCGCTGCATGAAAGCCTACGGTTAAAGGTTCTACCAATGCAAGCTCTTTCAATGAAAGTTTTTCAGAAAGAAATAAATCTTGCCAATGAATGCTAATGTAATGAGTCATTGCGCCAGGACGTCTAACTCCCATTGTCTTATTATCCTGACAAGCATTTCGTCTGCCCTTTCTACAGGAGATACATTTACCACAATTTAAATATGGGTAAACAGTAGCCTTATCACCAATTTTAAAATTGTTAGGTACTTGGTTTCCCATTGCTTCAATAGTGCCTCCTACTTCATGTCCTAATACATTGGGATATTCTTGTAATTCAAAAAGACCTTTAAAACCATTTAGGTCACCACCGCAGAATCCAACCATCCCAATTTTTAATAAAACTTCATCCGCCTTTGGAATGGGTTTGTCAATTTCTTTAATCTCAGTTTGGCCGATGGCGGTTAGAAATAATGCTTTCATAATAATGTTATGGACGAGGAATATTATTTTCTGGCTGCCCTTCGTACCACATTAAATTTTTAACAGGGGCAATTACTGAGTTTAACTCCTCTAAAAGTTCTGGAGGAGTTTTAAAATCTAAAGAAGCGACATTTTGTTGAATATTACTCATGCTATTCATGCCTACAATGGTAGTGGTGATATGTGGATGATCCATCGCATAACGTATGGCTACATCACTTAAACGAACGCCATATTTTTTACAAATTTTTAATAATGTAGGTTGAATGGCTATCATCTCTTTTGGAGCGTTATGCCATTCAGGTAATGGAGCATCTGATAAGATCCTTTGCATCAGTGGCGCAGCATTCATTAATCCAAAATTTTTTTCTTTTGATAGCGGAACTAAATCATTATTTATTTCATCTTGAAGTAAATTATAATGTGCCCAAGAAAGTACGGTGTCTAGCTCTACTTGTCTAGCAATTTCAGCTAAATAGCGAACGGGTAAACCTGAAATTCCAATAAATCTGGTTTTTCCAGCCGCTTTAATTTTTTCAATTGCTGGCATTGCCTCATTTAATATCTGTTCCTTAGTTACAAATTCAATATCATGAAGTTGAAATAAGTCTACATAGTCTGTTTTTAATCTTTGAAGAGATTCATCGATACTTGCCATGATGCGCTTGGCAGAAAAATCAAAAATACGCAAGTCATAGCGACCGCATTTGGTAGCTAAAAAAATATTCTTACGTTTTCCAACTAAGGCCTTACCTAATCTTGTTTCGGCTAGCGTGATTCCGTAAAAAGGGGAGACGTCAAAAAAGTTTACACCATGGTCGATCGCATAGTGAACGGCGTTCACACCAACTTTTTCTTCGCATACATCAAAAACATTTCCCAGTGGTGAGGCACCAAATCCTAGAACGGATAGCTGCTCATTCGTCTTTCCTAGTTTGCGGTATTCCATTAGTAAATTTCAGTATTGTTAAATGAGGTTAAACAAATATAAAGTATTTTTATTTTGAAGATCTTTTCAAAAAAGCAATTTAGATTTTCTGTCAGCATTCATTCTAAGTATTCCCTAGCTTTTCGTATATTTAGGGAATGTAATTTTATAATAAATCAGTCTAGATTACCTGTTAACAATTTGATATTTTTGAAATTTTGGATACTTCGAATTTCAGAAATAACTTCAGCTATATTTTGTAACTCAACCACCTTTAAAATAATCAACAATGAAAAACTGGATTTTAGCACTATTATTAACCTTCATTTCAGCAAGTAACTTATTATTTGCTCAATCAATTGCTCAGTTAGACGCCAAGCGGGTGCTATTGCCTAATGGCTGGTCAATTACACCAATCGGTAAAAATATTAGTTTGGCCGACCTGCCATTAAATATGGCGATTAGTAACAATAAAAAACTGATGGCAGTTACTAATAATGGACAGAGTGCGCATTGTATTCATTTAATAGATATTGCAAAAGCTCAAGTGGTTGATAGTATGTTTATTCCAAAAGCATGGTATGGTATAGCTTTTGGCAGTAATGATCAATCGCTTTATGTTTCAGGCGGTCATGATAATCGAGTCAATAAGTACTCAATCAATGATAGCAAAATGAAGTTGGTGGATTCTTTTTTATTAGGTAAGGCTTGGCCTTTTGCAATAGGTACTGCAGGATTGGATGTAGATGAAAAGGTGAATAAAAAATTATTTGTAGTTACAAAGGAAGCAAAGAGTTTATATGTATTTGACTTAGCTACTAATCAACTGCTCAGCCAATTAAAATTGGGTGCAGAAGTATACGCTTGTAAATTGTCTTTGGATAAAAAAATATTGTACATCAGCCTTTGGGGAGATAAAAAAGTATTGATTTACGATATTGAAAGCGCTAAGATTACTGCAGAGATTGCTGTGGGCGATCATCCGAATGAACTGTTGTTGAATAAAAAAGGGAATTATCTTTTTGTAGCTAATTCGCAAGACAATTCAGTTTCTGTAATTAATACTAAAAACAATACAGTTGTTGAAACATTGAGTGCTGCATTGTATCCAGGGTCTCCTTCTGGATCAACCAGTAATGGTTTAGCATTAAGCGAAGATGAGAAAACATTATATATTGCTAATGCAGATAACAATTGCCTTTCAGTATTTGATGTGTCTGTAATTTCAAAAAGCAAATCAAAAGGATTTATCCCTGTTGGCTGGTATCCAACTAATGTAAAAGTTTTAGGAAAAAATGTATATGTATTAAATGGTAAGGGTTTAAGTTCTTATGCCAATCCTTTTGGACCTAATCCAATCAATAAAAAGCAAGTAGTATTAAGTCATGCTGCAGATAGTACTAAACCAGTAGATGTGCAATATATCGGCTCTTTGTTCAGGGGGTCGCTCAGTATTTTTAGTGAACCATCCAAGGCGCAATTAGATATTTTTTCAAAGGCAGTATATAAAAATACGCCCTACACAAAGCAAAAAGAATTGAATGCTGAAGGCAAAGCGGGTAATCCTATTCCAATGAAAGTGGGTGATCCGTCTCCAATTAAGTATGTATTTTATATCATCAAAGAAAATAGAACTTTTGATCAAGTATTGAGTGATGTAAAAGGCGGCAATGGTGATACTAGTTTATTATTATTTGGAAATCATGTTACTCCTAATCAACACAAGTTTGCAAGAGAGTATGTGTTACTAGATAATTTTTATGTAGATGCAGAGGTCAGCGCAGATGGACATAATTGGAGTATGGGTGCTTATGCAAATGACTATGTAGAAAAAAACTGGCCAGCTAGTTATGGCGGAAAAGGGGGAACACATGGAACGTCGGCTACCTTAAAAATCGGTAACAATAAAGATGGTTTTATCTGGGATTTTTGTGCCAAAAATAATGTGAGTTACCGTTCTTATGGTGAATTTGTTGCGGATGATTTTGGTACAAAACCAAGATTGGAATCATTAAAAGGACATGCAGCAGCATTTGCTCCTTATGGATTAGCCGTAAGAGATACAGTAAGATTTAGACAATGGAAAAAAGATTTTGATTCATTGATTGCGATTAATGCGGTTCCAAAATTTAATTCCATTAGAATGGGTAACGACCATACAGAGGGGATGCGCGCAGGAAGTCTAACTCCTTATTCGCATGTAGCAGATAACGACTTAGCGGTAGGTATGTTCGTTGATCATTTGAGTAAGAGTACTATTTGGAAAGAATCAGTTGTTTTTATTTTAGAAGATGATGCACAAAATGGACCTGATCATGTCGATGCTCATAGAAGTCCAGCTTATGTAGTAGGTCCTTATGTAAAACGTAGTTTTGTTGACCATACCATGTATACCACTTCTGGAATGCTTAGAACCATGGAATTAATTTTAGGTCTTCCTCCAATGACTCAATTTGATGCGGCTGCTACACCTATGTGGCGCTCATTCACTAGTCAACCAGACAATTCTGTTTTTAATCATTTGCCTGCTAATATTAATTTGAATGACAGAAACCCCAAAGCCAAAACTGGATCAGCTATGGCAATCCTTTCTGAAAAATATGATTGGAGTAAAGAAGATAGGGTACCAGATTTAGTGATGAATGAAATTCTTTGGCAGGGACTTAAAGGCAAATCAGCACCATCACCTGTGAGGGCTGCTTTTGTAAAAGAGCAACCTAAAAAAGATAACGATTAGCATTAATCGAAATGAATTGTAAAGGGTTGGTGATTGAAAAGTCGCTAACCCTTTTTTTATTAAGAAGAAAAACTATGGTGGATTGCATAGCATGATCAATTCGTACTAAAACCATATCTTTAAATCAAGAAAAGCTTGCTAAAATGTTTCCTTTGTTTTGTCGAAAAATAATTGACCCCTTCGACCAGAATGAAAATGCAATTATTTAGTGTAGTTTTTCTACATACAAAATGCAGTAATATATTTTCTATAATTAAACTTATCCAACCATGCGAATGATTTCCAAATCTAAAAAATGGGCAACCTTACTATTGTTATTGTTAGCAGGTTCATTAACTGCTCAAGTAAAAGTTCCGACTTACTTTAGTAATAATATGGTTCTTCAAAAAGGAATGGCCATTCCAGTTTGGGGATGGGCTACTCCTGGTGAAAAAGTAACGGTTGCCATAGATCAATCTAGTATGTCAACCACTGCAGATAAGGAGGGTAAATGGAATGTCAAACTTCCTGCTATGAATTATGGCGGTCCTTATCAACTAACTATTCAAGGAAAGACAAATCTTAGTTTTGAAAATGTTATGATTGGAGAAGTATGGGTATGTTCAGGACAATCCAATATGGAGTTTCAATTGATTACCTCTAAAAATGGTGAGGCTGAAGTGGCAGCATCTAACTATCCTAACATTCGACTTTTTACTGTCAAAAAAACAATATCCCATCAGCAACAGGAAAAACTACAGGATGGAGAATGGTCGCAGTGTTCACCTGCTACTTCATCCAATTTTTCTGCAGTAGGCTATTTCTTTGGAAGAGAGCTGCATCAAAAATTAAATGTTGCGATTGGATTAATTAATAGCTCTTGGGGTGGAACGATTGCAGAAACATGGACTAGCGAACAAACGATTGGACAAAATCCAGATTTTACCAATCAGCTAGCGCAGCTTAAAAAGGTAAATTTAGATGACTATGCTAAATCGGTTGAGAATGAAGTGAAGCAAAGAGTTGGTGAAACATCTACTATTGATAAGGGGATGAAAAATGGCCAAGCGCTTTGGGCTGCACCTGCATATAATGATGCTGCATGGAAAACGATGGAGCTTCCAGGATATATTGAGTCGAATGGTCTTCAAGGAGTGGATGGAATTGTATGGTTTAGAAAAGAGATTACCCTTAGTGCAGATGAAGCAAAACAAAAATCAACCCTTTATCTTGCTAAAATAAATGACTCTGACAGCACTTATATTAATGGTGTGTTAATTGGTTCTACAAGGCTTCAAGCAGAAAAATCAAGAGTCTATCCAATTAATGCTGGCGTACTTAAAACAGGCAAAAACATTATTACTGTTCGAATAGAAGATATCGGAGGAATGGGAGGAGTTTACGGTAATCCCGCTACCTTGTATTTGCAATCAGGAGATCATAACATTTCATTGGTGGGCAGTTGGAAATACAAAGTGGGCATTGTAAAATTCAATGCGGTATTAAGTCCAAACTCTTATCCAACCTTGCTTTACAATGCAATGATTCATCCATTAGTTCCCTTCGCAATTAAAGGTGCAATATGGTATCAAGGGGAATCAAATGTAGAAAGGGCTAAGCAATACCGACGTGTATTTCCTGATCTAATTAAAGATTGGAGAGCGCATTGGAATCAAGGAGATTTTCCCTTCTTGTTTGTTCAATTAGCAAACTTGAGAAAACAAGATTCAATACCTGTAGAAAGTGATTGGGCTGAATTAAGAGAAGCACAGACCATGACACTTGCTTTGCCCAATACAGGAATGGCGGTGACCACTGATGTTGGCGAGGCTTTAGATATTCATCCAAAGAATAAGCAGACAGTAGGATTGAGATTGGCTTTAGCAGGATTGAAAGTTGCTTATCAAAAAGATATTGTTTACACTGGTCCTGTTTATCAATCAATGAATGTGGAAGGGAATAAGGTTACCCTAACCTTTGATCAAATCGGAAGTGGAATAAAGATAAAAGATAAGTATGGTTACCTTAAAGGGTTTGCAATAGCTGGAGAAGATCATCAGTTTCATTGGGCGACAGGAAAAATCACTGGAGTCAATACGCTTCAAATAAGTTCTTCTGAGGTGCTACATCCAGTTGCAGTTCGCTATGCGTGGAGCAATAATCCAGAAGATGCCAATCTTTACAATAGTGCTGATTTGCCAGCATCCTCTTTTAGAACAGACAATTGGAAAGGGATAACACAATAGATTTAATTGATAAATATTTCATCATTATAAAATGAAAACAAGGCCTATTATATTTCTTATTTTATTTTGCACCTTTTCTTTATTGAATAAAGGATACGCTCAAAATATTGGATCCTGTTTATTTAAGAACCCTTTATGTTTTTATAATACCAATGTTTTAAATTACTTACAAGTACTTCATAAGAATCAGCAATATGATAAAGTCTGTAATTTTATTTATGGCCCAGCTTTAGATGGGAAAAGCAAAAATAGCATCGAAGAAAAATTATCAAATGCTCGCTTTGGTTATTCTCTAAAGAAGGTTGGAATCAAACAGAAAACTAATACCAGCTGGTCATTGACCTATCAACGAACAATTTTAGGAACAAATGAGACCTTTAAAATTGAATGCGCTTTGGTGAATGATACCTGTAAAGTTTATATGGATGAAAAAGCTTGGAATATCATTTTTAATTAAAAAGGTTATTCCAAGCTTTTAGAATAATCTATTTATTCTTGCACCTTCACTTTCCACTCTACAAATTCCACTGTATATTGTTTTTGATCTGGCGCACCTGCGGCTAATCCCAAATCAACTGCTTTTTCAATTCCAGGAATATTTTTGGTTTGACGTTTGATCATCCAATTTTTACCATCTAGACTAATATAACCAGTAAACTGATCTCCATGGCGCTCTAACTTAATCCATATTGGAGTAGGAGAATTTTCAGGTAAATTTTCACTCGCAGCTTTATGCATACAGCCATTACCAAATTCGTCATATTCAATTCCAGCCCTTCCGGGAGTGCTAAACATTAATACTGATCCTAGACTACCACGATCAACATCAAAACTTTTTGAAATGTCATTGCGAACAAATAGACCACTTCTATACCATTCACTCGTGCGATATCCAAAGGATTTTATTTTTGCAGTAGCAACAAAATCGCCTTTTAATTTTTTCAAGTAAACAGTGGCATAGGCATCTTCCGCATGATAAAAATCCCAGCCACTTGCTTTTAAAACGTATCTGTTTTCATTTTGAAAAACATCTACTACAGCTGGTTTTGATTTTGCAGAAAGATAGGTGTAAAGTTTTTGTTTAGTAAGATCCAACTCTTTGCATTTAAGCACAGTTAAAGTTTGCTCATCACTGTTTCCAACGCGCAATGGTTGAAGGCCCACTTTTGGAATCAGATCAAATGAAACTTCTCTCACTTCATTTCCTTTCAATTTTATTTTTTCAGTTTTAACTATTTTCCCCGCAGCAAAAAGATGAATAGCTGTTTCAATATCGTTTGCTTGTAAATTTTTTGCCATAGCAGTAATATGAACCGACTCACCTGCTAAAATTCTTTCTTCGGACAAGTGAAGTTGATCAAATGACAACTTAGGTTTTTCTCCTTCTACTCTAAGCTTTTGAGGAATAGTTTCTCCAATTGCAAGCTCTTGACTTCCTGGGTTGTTTAATCGAATCTCAAATTCAATCGTTCTTACATTTCCTTTAATTACGGGGAAAGGCTTAGTCTCAATGGGTTTCCTATCTAATAGCAAGGATACCTGAGCCACTCCTGAACTACCCGTGTTTTGTATATCGGCTCTAACTTTCACTAAAGTTCCCGTAGGCAAAACTCCTTTTATCGGTTTACCATTGAGCGTAACTTGAAGATTAGAACAAGCAAAGTTGGGCAGCCCTTCAATAAATTTTTCAGGCAAAACTTTTGGATTCTCAATCAAAAAATTATCAGAATAGTCATTATTGATTAAGTAGGTTCCACAAGTTTTCATGTCACCTTGTTCTAAGTCAAAGTAAATATTATTTTTCACCGTCCAGTTGCTAGATAAATTATCAAACCAGAAGGCAACATTATCACTAAAGAATCCACGATGAACGCGATGAATAATATTGTTGCGAACAGATGAATTATAAGTCATACCTGTAACGACTATCACGCCTGCATCATCAGCATCTGTTTGTACGTCTTCGAAATGGTTGTACTCTACTACTATATCGCCAGTGATGGTTCCTTCTAATCCTCCTGCACCAATATCCATAGTATAGGGTCGGCCAGACTTAGTAAAATAATTATGTGAAATAGTGGTGTGTATCGTTCCGCCTACGCCTAAAGTGATACCACCACCTTGTCCGCAGTTAGAAAAAATATTATGATCAACCAGCGTCTGATGATTGATCTGAATTAATTTTCCATTTTTTAAATCGCCGGTACTGCTGATATTTAAAGCGCCTTGTTCAAGCCCATCAAAAATATTATTAAATACACGTACTCCATAACAACCGCCGCCAACTAACATTCCTACTCCGCCACAAGCTCTAAGTTGCGAATAAGCAAATTCACAATCTGTTGCATATTCATACGTAACACCAATGCATCCTTCAGTATTTTCGTAGTGGTGAGGATAATTTCTAAAGTTTTCTTTTGCTCCTTCAAAAGCCAATCCATAAAAGCGAAGATTTCTAACAGGCTTTTCTTCATTACCGGTAACAAGCACTAGCTTGTTTATTTGAGGAACAGAAATGTCAACCTCATTGGGATCATTTACGCCTTCTTCTGGAATGTAGCTGATCTCATGTTTGTTTTTATCAAAAAACCATTCACCTGGAGCATCTAAAAGTTCCTTAACATTTTCCACATAATAGCGTGGAGGAACCACTAATAATCCATTGTTTTTACCAGGTCCGTCTTCTGGTTCTTTGAGGTAGGCGATTTGATTTTTTTCATCCACTTTGGCTATTGAATTATAAGCAGTACGCCAGCGCAAAAGAATTACGATTCGATTGTCTTGCATATCTTTCCAATTCTTTAATTCTCCTTCTTTGAAAGGTATTTCAGAAGAATTTGCAGGAGTTTTTAATAGCGTCAAATAGTCTTGATTAGGATACCTAGCTAGGGTCTGTTTTTTACCATTTACATTTAAGGTAGAAACATTATCTCCGTCATAAGGTGCCACCCATACTTTCCCTACTTTTTTCCAATTTTTTATTGGAACAGCTCCTGAGATAACTGGTTTTTCTCCTGGATAAGCAGCGTAAGTAATATAATTATCTCGCAAATGATGCCATTCAAATGCACCTGATGGAAGGTTGGTCTCCACTCTTTCACCACCATCTTCTGGCTTAAATACAAGCGATTCTTTTAAAGGATAAAAACCAGTTCTAATAAAAACTACAATATCTTTTCCTTTTCCAAATGGATAATTTGTTCCGGCATAACGCGCATCAATTGGTTTGTCTTTTGGAAGATAGACTTTCGATTTAAGTTCTTTAACGGCAAGCTTCGCTCTGTTAATGGTAGCGAAGGGACCATCTGTTTTGCTTGCATTGGGCGCTTCAAGCGTTCCAGACCAAGAATCGTTTCCGTTGGGGGCAACAAAAAAATCTCCTTTCACTGCTTTAGCATCAAATGGTTGCCACAACTCACTCCGTAATAGTTTTCCATCTCTAGCAGTACCCACATTATTAGTCTGCGCTTGGGTAGTAAAAGGGAAGCCTATGGCCAAACATAAAAAAACAATCCATGCAAAATTTGATACGTTTTTATAGTCCAGAAGTTTGCAAAAATAATTGAGTGAAAATTTGAATTTCATGTGGAAATGAATTTGGTAAAATGAATAACAAGCAACCGAATTAAAAGCCCTGGTATAGGCTAAAAGAGTTGATAACAAACCTACAAAAGTTAAGGGGATTATCCAAAATAGATAATTCGTGATTATCATTTTTCAGCGAGTTCTTCAATGGGTTCTCATTAATTATATATTTCCTTAGCATTAAGGCAGCAACTATTTATTGATTAGAAAAGCAGATTAAAAATTTAAAAAAATGTGAAACAAATTAGATGAAATTAAAAAAATGCATTTAACTTGACTTTAAAATAAGGGCTATATGAAATCAACAAAAATTATTTATTGGGTGACCACTGGAATTATTTGCTTATTCTCCTTAGGGGCTATTCAAATGAATTCTCAAATGGCGATTGACGGAGCCAATCATTTATTGATTCCACGTTATTTAGGTCTTGAAGTAAGCATTGGTCAATTAATAGGTTTAGTATTATTAATTGTTCCAGCTGTTCCTGCTCGGTTTAAAGAATGGGCCTATGTTGGGTATGGCCTAATGTATATCACTGCATTCATTGCTCATTTAGCAGTAGGCGATTCCTTAGTACCTTATGGATTAATGGCGGTGCTTTTCTTTGGATTATTGCTTACTTCCTATATTAGTTTTCATAAATTAAATACAGCAAAGTCAAACACTATAA
Organism: Ferruginibacter sp.; assembly: GCA_030831945.1. Classification (GTDB taxonomy): domain Bacteria; phylum Bacteroidota; class Bacteroidia; order Chitinophagales; family Chitinophagaceae; genus Ferruginibacter. The sequence continues at coordinate 16,377 of JAURKC010000019.1, read as the reverse complement.
ATTAATTTAATTTTAAAATCAGGGCGTAATCCGAAAAGCCAATAGAGTAGGAACTAAAAAATTTATTATGAATAGTAAGAAAGGGATTTTAGTAGTCATCGCATTTTTGTTTTTTACGATTAATCTATTCGCTCAAAATAGTGCAGAAAAATTAGTAGCTAAACAAGTTGATTTGTTTCACCAAGCGATGGTAGATGCAAATGAAACTGCGCTTAGTGATTTAACAAGTGAAAAATTAAGTTATGGTCACTCCAATGGTGGTGTAGAGGATAAAAAAGACTTTATGCATAAAATAACGAGCGGTTCTAGTGATTATACAAAGATTGATGTTAGCAATCAAACCATTAGCATTTCAGGTGATGTAGCAATTGTTAGACAAGATGCTGAACTGGTAATGCAAGGGGCCGCTAAGGGTACACAACTCAATTTGATGCTAGTGATGGTTTGGCAAAAGTCACAAGGAAAATGGAAATTGTTGGCAAGACAGGGAGTGAAGGTGGTGAAATAAAAAATATTTTATTTGCAAATTTTATTGGGCAAGAATTTTATTTCGCAATTTAAGAAAAGGCTTTTCTATTATTAGGTGAATTGCGTAGGCAATTAATAAGCAATTAAAAATTGAAATAAAAAACAGCAAGCTACTATCTAGCTGATATCTGTCCAGAAAATAATTGGTTAAATGAATGATTCCTTTATGTACTAAATAAAGTGCATAAGATAAAGTAGCGATTAGCGAAAGTAATTTCGAGTTGAATTGATATAAAAAACTACTAGGACTGACAGCCCCTATCACTAAACAGCCATAACCCATTGCTATTAATGGAAAGCCGACTATAGAAGCACTCAGCGTTTTTTGATCATAGCATAGAAAATAAGTAGAAGTTAAAATAGCGACGCCTAAAAAAATAAATAAGTTTCCGTAGGTTGAAATTTTTTTCCAAGCAGATTGATAAAATATATACATCCCCGCAATGGCTACCCCTACTAATAAACCATCTAACCGATTGTAGGTAGGATAGTATACATATTGATACCAATTAATGGAGCTATTAGGTGCATTCGTAGTAGGTAAGTAACCATTAGTATAGCTGTAAATCCTTAGAATAAATCCAGCTAAGAAAAGTCCTATCAATAACCAATATGATTTATTAATAATTTTTCCGAATTGTAAAAAGGCAAGTAGAACGGGTAAGAATAAATAAAAATGTTCTTCTACACAAAGCGACCATGCATGTGAAAAGGTTCCAAAATCTTTGATATTCAGTCCGAAGTTCTGAGTGAAAGTTAAAAATTTCCAAAGTGGCGGTAAGCTTTCTTTTTCTCTGAAAAATGGAAAAATAAAATAGAGACCTACAATAAATAAATAGGCAGGTACAATCCTGAAAAATCGTTTGAGAAAGAATTGCTTAAAATTAATTAGTTGACCCTTTTTAATTTGTGTAAATAATTGAGCTGAAATTAAAAAACCGCTGAGCACAAAAAATAAGTCTACTCCGGTCCAACCAAATTTTGATATAAAGCCGAACCATTTTGGTGCTCCCTTAGTTAATCCAATATAATGGTAGATGAATACAAAAGCAATGGCAACGGCTCTTAAATTGTCCAGTCCGTAAAGCTTTTTCTGGTCGGTGATCATCAATTTTATAAATATTTCTTGACAGGCTGAATCTTACAGGTTAGTTTACATTGGGCACTTAAATTAAGTGATACAACTGGTAGCAAGTTAGATAATCTGAAGGAAGATTACTGCAATGGTTAATTTTAACTGATTTTGGTTAAACATTCATGCATCTCTTATATTTAATCTTTCATTTATATTGTTTTTAGCAGATGCAATGCTACTACTCTTTGGTAGAATATTTATTAAGGAAATTGACTTATATTTATTGTGTAATTTTTTGCGATCGAAGCAATAAAACTGCTGGAAAGGATCATTTTTTTCAAGTTTTATTACGAATTTCACAAAAATTCAATAGAGATATCATTAACTAACATTCTTGCTGTATGAAGGTTTCACTTAAAATAGTATTGGTAATTTCTTTCTTTGTAATTGTTACAGGATTATTTCAAGCATGTAATAATCAAGAAAGTGGTTTGCAAGTTGCGGCAACTATGCCAGACGTAGTTAGCTATAACTTTGACATTAGACCTATCTTATCTGATAAATGTCTTTCATGCCATGGCCCTGACGCTAACAAACGTAAAGCAGGTTTGCGATTAGACCTTGCTGAGAGCGCTTATCAAGCTTTAAAAGAACATCCATCCTCCCATGCATTGGTTCCAGGGAAACCGGAATCGTCTGAATTGTTTTTGCGGATCAGTACCAAGGATACTAACAAAATAATGCCTCCCCCTAATTCGAACTTGAAGTTAACACCACATGAAATAGATCTATTTGAAAGATGGATTTCTCAGGGGGCAAAATACGAGAAACATTGGGCCTTTGTAGCACCTAAAAAGGCTGCTCTGCCAAAAGTTTCACGGACTACTTGGCCAAGAAATGAAATTGATTATTTCATTTTAGCACAGCAAGAGCAGAAAGGGCTTCAACCTAATCAAGAAGCGGACAAAGAAAGAATATTAAAGCGCCTAAGTATTGATCTCACTGGTTTACCTCCATCATTAACCATGATGAATTCTTTTCTAGAAGATAAGAGTCCGGATGCTTATGAAAAAGTAGTCGATCAGTTAATGAATATGCCTTCCTATGGTGAGAAGATGTCTTTGATTTGGCTAGACCTTGCACGCTATGCAGACTCCCATGGATATCAAGATGATGGTTACAGAACTCAATGGCCTTGGCGTGATTGGGTGATTCATGCGTTTAATAAAAATATGAGTTACAAAGATTTTGTAACCTGGCAGTTGGCCGGAGATCTAATTCCTGATTATACTCAAGAGCAATTGTTAGCGACAGGATTTAATAGAAACCATAAGATAACAGAAGAGGGAGGAGTAATACCTGAAGAGTATAGATTAATGTATGTAACTGATCGTACGGATCTTTTTGGAAAAGGTTTGTTAGGAGTAACCTTAGAATGTGCGCATTGTCACGATCATAAATATGATCCTTTTTCTCAGAAAGATTATTATCAGCTTTTTGCTTTTTTCAATAATGTAAAAGAATTAGGCATTGAATCAACGATTGGTGGGCCGAATACCTATGCTAAAAAACCCTTCATGGAGATCTGTAATGAGGATGTTAAAAACATGCTCACCTTTATTAATAAGGAAGATACCAATAAGTTAATTGTATCGGTAATGGGTGATCAAGACACGGTTCGTAAAACACATATTTTAACGCGTGGACAATATGATGCACCAGGCGATGAAGTAGAGCCAGGAACGCCTTCATCGATTTTACCTTTTAAAGCGAGCTATGCTAAAAACAGAATGGGCTTGGCTAACTGGCTTTTTGACAAAGAAAATCCGCTTACGGCTAGGGTGTTTGTAAATTTATTATGGCAGGAAATTTTTGGCCGAGGCATTGTAAAAACTTCAGGCGATTTTGGTATGCAGGGAGAATTGCCTACTAACCCTCAATTATTAGATTGGCTGGCGGTTGATTTTATCCAACACAATTGGGATATTAAGCGCTTGATGAAACAAATGGTGAGGTCGTCTACCTACAGACAATCGGCAGAAATAACCAAAGAGAAATTAGCAAAGGATCCTGAAAATATATTGTTAGCTCGAGGACCAAGATATCGCGTAGAGGCTGAATTAATAAGAGATATCGTTTTGTCAAGCAGTGGATTATTGAATACAAATATTGGTGGACCTAGTGTAAAGCCTTATCAGCCCGATGGTTTATGGGAAGGAGCTACTTCTGGTAGAGGATTATTATCAGTGTATAAACAAGATCATGGAAAAGAATTGTATAGACGTGGAATGTATACATTAATTAAAAGAACTGTTCCACCTCCATCAATGAGCATCTTTGATGCAAGTAATAGAGATATCTGCGAAGTAAGAAGACAAAGAACGAATACACCGTTACAGGCATTAGTGATGATGAATGACCCAACGGTAATGGAAGCTTCTAGAGTATTGGCAGGCAAACTTTTTAAAGAAAATACAGATGTAAAAGCTTCTATAACAAAAGCCTTTAGATTAATCGTTTGTCGCAAACCAAGAGAAGAAGAAATTCAAATTTTATTGAAATATTACACGGAACAGGCCAATTCAATTGATGCACAGTCGGCAAAAAAATTGCTTTCTGTTGGCGAATCCCCACAAATAGAAGGGGTAGATCAGAAAAAACAGGCAGCACTCACGAGAGTAATATCTACTATTTATAATCTAGAGGAAACGATTACTAAAACATAATGCATTTAATTATTGCATTCAACCAATAAAAGTTATTGTATGGATAAAAATTTTTTTGATCATGGCTTTTCGACTACCCGTCGACGTTTCCTTTCTACAATGGGAATGGGAGTGGGCAGTGTGGCATTGGGATCTTTGCTGATGCCAGATCTTTTTGGTGGTGGCAATACCGACGACAATGCTTTTGCTCCAGGTATTCCTCATTTTGCTCCAAAGGCAAAGAGAGTAATTTATCTATTTCAAAATGGAGCTCCTTCGCAGCAGGAACTATTTGATTATAAGCCCAAGCTTAGAGAGTTGACGGGACAGGAAATACCGCCTTCAGTTCGTGGTACCCAACGCTTAACGGGTATGACTTCTGGTCAGTCTTCTTTTCCGCTGGTAGGATCTTTTGTTGATTTTAAACAACACGGACAATCAGGTGCATGGGTGAGCGATCTGTTACCCTACACAGCAAAAATTGCTGATGAACTTTGTTTCGTTAAATCAATTTATACTGAGGCGATTAATCATGATCCAGCATTAACATTTCTTCAAACAGGAGCGCAACAAGGCAATCGGCCAAGCATGGGCTCCTGGTTGAGTTACGGCTTGGGAAGTGAAAATAAAAATCTACCCTCTTTTACAGTATTACTTTCAAGAGGTATTGGAAATGGACAAGGCGTGTATTCAAAATTATGGTCTAATGGATTTTTAGATTCCGTACATCAAGGTGTTCAATTTAGTAAAGGAGAAGATCCTGTATTATACATTAAGGACAACGAAGGCATTAATAGAAATGAACGGAGAGAAATGTTAGATAATCTCTCTGAACTAAATAACATGTCTTACAATCAATTTGGTGATCCAGAAATTGCTGCTCGAATAAAGCAATATGAAATGGCTTATCGAATGCAGACAGCTGTGCCGGAGGTAATGGATTTATCAAAGGAACCGGATAGTATTGTGAATATGTATGGTCCAGATTGTTTAGTGCCAGGAACATTTGCTGCTAACTGTTTGTTGGCAAGAAAATTATCAGAAAAAGGAGTACGATTTGTACAGTTATATCATCAGGGATGGGATCAACATGGTAATCTTCCTTTTGAAATTGCTAGTCAAGCAAAAGATGTTGACCAGGCTTCTGCAGCATTAGTGATGGATCTTAAACAACGTGGTTTGTTAGATGAAACTTTAGTGATCTGGGGAGGTGAATTTGGTAGAACTAGTTTTACGCAAGGAAAACTCACCAAAGAAAATTATGGACGAGATCATCATCCGCGTTGTTTTACCGTGTGGATGGCAGGGGGAGGAATAAAGCCAGGCATTACTTATGGAGAAACAGATGAATTGGGTTACAATATTATTAAGGATCCTGTTCATGTGCATGACTTTCAAGCGACCGTATTAAATCAATTAGGGCTTGATCATGAAAAACTTATTTTTAAACACCTGGGTCGTCGTTATAAATTAACGGATGTTTCTGGTAAAGTTGTAAGAGACCTTATCAGTTAATTAATTAGGAATTCAATCATCTTATAGTAATGAATAACAAACTAAATGTTGTTGCGAAGCAGGCGTTAATAGTGTTGAATGTTTTCGCACTATTTCTTTTATTGTTTTCAAAATATATTGTCCTCCCCTTTTGGATGCAGCCTTTAGGAAGAATGCATCCGGCATTGCTACACTTTCCTATAGTAGTTTTAATACTTGGTGTGATTTTGGGATTGCGTCGTTTTACTGGTAACCAAGAAGAGAATACCTCATTCGATGGATTTGCGCGCAACCTTTTGTTAGTTGGTGCATTATTAGCCGGCACAACAGTCATCATGGGCTTGTTTCTTTCAAAAGAAGAAGGTTATGCTGGAGAAGCATTGGCATGGCATAAATGGTCAGGAGCTGCTATCTTTTTTCTTTCATCTGGAATGTATTGGATAAATGATAAGCCTTGGTTTAAAAAAGCATTCGCTTGGTCATCTGGAATTGGATTGATAGGGGTTATTTTATTTACAGGTCATTTTGGTGGAGTGTTGTCGCATGGTGAAAATTTTATTATGCAACCCATCTTGTCTAATATTAAAAAACCTTTAGTACCAATCGAAAAGGCAATTGTGTATGATGATATTATTCATCCCATCTTCGCTGCTAAATGTGCTAGTTGTCATAATCTACAAAAACAAAAAGGAGAGTTATCTTTTGCAGATTCATTCTCTATCAAGAAAGGTGGTAAAACCGGTCAACTTTTTGTTGCAGGAAATCCAGAAATCAGTTTGCTTCTAGAAAGAGTACATCTTCCTTTAGATGATGAAAAACATATGCCGCCTTCTAGTAAACCTCAGCTTAGTCCTGATGAAATTAATTTACTTGGCTGGTGGATTAAAAATCAAGCAAGCTTTACACAAAAAGTGATGGACTTATCGCCGATAGATCCGCTTAGATTATTGGCTTCTAAAATGCTGAAGGGTCCTGATGCAGCTGAAGATAAGTATGATTTCTCTGCAGCGGATGAAAAAATAATCGCCAAACTTAATTCTGATTATCGAGTGATACTGCCTGTTGCTAAAGAATCTCCGGGCTTGGATGTACGAATTTATAATAAGGATCTTTATAAAATTCAACAGGTGGAAGAATTAGGCGAAATTAAAAATCAAGTGGTATCCTTAAGTCTTGCTAAGTTGCCTGTAAAAAATGAAGACCTTAACAAAATCAGTATGTTTGAAAATCTGCGGAAGTTAGATATCAATTTTACTGAAGTTACTACCAGTGGCCTTGCTGCACTATCATCTTTAAAATATCTTCATACGCTTTGTTTATCAGGAACTAAAATAGCTAGTGCAGGATTTAAAGATGTAATTAGCCAATTTAAAAATCTAGAAACGGTTACTTTATGGAGCACCAGTCTATCTGCTCAAGAAATTACGCAGTTGCAAAAGACTTTTAAAAACATCAACTTCGTTCAAGGCTTTGTTATAGATGAAACAGCGAAACTTAAATTAAATCCGCCTCAAGTAAAAAACAAAAGCTTAGTTTTTTCAGATTCAATCGGTGTTGCATTATTTCACCCGATTAACGGAACAGAGATTCGATATACCATTGACGGAACAGAGCCGGACAGTATTTCTTCACCTGTATTTAATAACCATACATTTATTTCAAAAACTACCAATGTAAAGGCGAAAGTATACAAGCAAGGTTGGTATTCAAGTGATGCAGTGGAGTTTAGTTTTTTGAAAAACACTTTTGTGCCGGATAGTACAACATTGTTATCTCAACTAAATAGTAGACATCTTGCAGAAGGTGCAAATACTTTTTTCAATAAAAAACTTGGAGTCATTGGTGCTAACAATCCTGCATGGGCAAACTATTGGGCGGCTGTTCGGGATAATGATTTAATTCTTGAATGTCTATTTAAATCACCCATAACGCTAAGTTCTTTTGGCATGCATATTATGGTAGAAGAAGTAACCGGTATTTATCCGCCAAAGACAGTGGAGATTTGGGGAGGAGACAATTCAAAGAATATGCGGCTTATCACCAAAATATCACCTAAGCAACCAGAAAAGGAGGAAAAAGTATCACTTAAATTTGTAGAGGGAGTATTTACACCTCGCAAGGTTTCTTATCTTAAAATTGTTGCAAAGCCAACAGTTAATACCAATGCTAACGCTAAGGAAAAGGATAAAAATAAAAAGAAGAATAATAATAATTATTTTATATTAGTAGATGAAATGTTTTTAAATTAACCTTTCAGTAACTAATTGACTTGATTAGGCATATAAAAAAAGCGCCCTGAGAAAAGGTTTAATTTTTCTCAGGGCGCTTTTTTATTTTCTTAATCTTTTGGATCAAGTATTTTAGCAATTCTATTCGCTACATCTTGTAAATGATACTTGCTCATAGGATCTGCAATACTTGCTGCTGCAACATTTACATCACGTTTGAGTGATACAAGATGAGCTCTTACCACACTTTTAATATCAGAAATATCTGTATTAACTGGCGGCGCACCAAAGCCTCCAACTGCACGTAGACCATTATTAGCAGGAGGATTCAGTAAATTATTCAGCATAGCTACATATGATTTCTGCAAATTTCTTCTATAAACACTGATAGCTTTTTGACTGCTTAGTTCACTCCATATTCCTTTTTTTAGGTCGCTAAACAAATCGGTTATTTTGTAAGCGTTATTACCAATAGAGGTTTCTGCCTCAATCAATTTACTTAATGTATTTGCACTCATTAATCGATTAAGTGTTGCATCCTGAATACCACCTATTACTGTAATTGGATTGATGCCTGTTTTTGAAGCAATATCTTGGTTGATTAGCCAGCTAGGTGTATTGAATAATTGCTTATTTAAAAAGTCAATCGCGTCTACTTGTTTTGCTTTTGGCTCATATTCAAATACTGGTCCTGGATCTTCTACTACTCTTGGTGTTTTGTAAATACCACTTATGTTCCTAGATACATGACCCATATATCGGCTGAATTGGCCACTCACTTGTCTGTAAATATCACCTAGGTTTTCATAGCCTTCATTTTCTTCCTTAGTCCAAGCGCCTAATTGTGGAATGATGCGTTGAAGATTTTTAATACCATAGTTACTAGCTTTTACTGCATCATCCGTTAAGTCTTCTGTTTGAGATCTTGGATCATCCGAATTGGTTTCTCCATCTCCCCACCAAAGTCGATGGTTTTTTAATTTTTTTATTGTCCATTCATTTAAATGTGATTTTTCAGCTTCTGGACTTTTGTATTCTGGAAATACTCTATATCCCCAATCAATTGCCCACTTATCATAATCACCGATTCGAGCAAATATTCCATTAGGCGAAATATTATCTTCAGGTTGAGCCACATAATTGAAACGAGCGTAGTCCATGATGGAAGGAGTGTGTCCATTAGCTTCTACCCACGCTTTGTTGCGGAGTAGCTCTACTGGTACAGAAGAACTTGAGCCAAAGTTGTGACGAAGTCCTAAAGTATGTCCTACTTCATGTGAGGAAACAAATCGAATTAATTCACCCATGAGTTCATCAGGAAAAACCATTTGACGGGCGCGTGAGTCGTTGGGACCTGCTTGAATCATGTACCAATTACGAATCAGTTCCATTACATTATGATACCAGTTGATATGGCTTTCCATGATCTCGCCACTTCTTGGATCAGAAATACTAGGACCACTTGCATTGGCAATATCGGATGGTTTATAAACGATGGCAGAATTGCGCGCATCGTCTAGACTCCAAGTACTATCTTCTTGTTTAGTAGGGGCTCTTTTACCAAAAATTGCATTCTTAAATCCAGCACTTTCAAAAGCAACCTGCCAATCATTAACGCCTTGAATTAAATAAGGGATCCATTTTTTTGGAGTAGAGGGGTCAATATAAAAAACGATCGGTTTCTTAGCATCCACTAACTCACCTTTTTTATATTTTTCTATATCGGCTTCTTTAGGTTCCACACGCCAGCGTTTAGCCAGACTGATAGATTTTACACCTTGAGGGTTTGCATCAAAATCGGTATAGCCTACTGTAAAATAACCTACCCTTGCATCAAAATGTCTTGCCTGCATAGGAATTTTTGGTAATAAAACTAGTGAGCTATTCATCTCTAGCGTGATGTTTCCAGAGGCTCCACCTCCACCCATACCACGTCCTCCACCAGCACCACCAGGTGCAGACGGCATTCTACCAAAAGTTTTTTCAGTATTAATCTCAATATTGATTGGGTAAGACTTTACGCTATTTACATAAGATTTGTCTGGTTGAAGGGCTCCAATTTTTAAATCTGACTTAGCCGAACTTCCATAATTGAGTACTTCATTATCGCTATTGATAAAGTCCGTAATATCAATTACACTTCCAGCAGAGTCTTTTGAAAACGCCTTGATATCAAATGCAGCCGCTATTGGTTGTACATTAGAATTGTTAACAGACGAAAACATAGAAGAGGTAGAATCTTTTGCATAAACAGCATAAGATATAGTTCGTAAAAAAACTTTATTCTTTGGTCCTTTATCAAAGCGAATTACTTTTTGACCAATCTGGTCTCCACCATAACCCATACCTACCTGTGTTTTGGAAAGTCGGTTCACTACTAAAATTTCTCTTCCAATAAGGGAGTCTGGAATTTCAAAAAAGTACCTGTCAGCTACTTTATGAACCAAAAAGAAACCTTTGGTGGAAATAGCTTTGGAGGTGATGACCTCTTTATAACTTTTTGGGGCTGCATTCGCAGCGTTTGGGTTGTTATTTGATCTAGATGAATCTGAACGGTTAATTTCAGGGCGTTGGGAAAATCCCAAGAAGGAGCATCCTGAAAAAAACAATACGATAGTAGATCTTGTAAATAAATTTGACATATGATAGATTTAAATGTCGCTCAATTTAGTTAATACTTTTACTATTGGGCTATTTTTTAATATTTTTTTTACGACTATATAATTTTTGGTTGTAGGCGATTGGGGGAGCGCTATTGTCGATCATTTTAAATGGAGCAGTAATTATAAATTTATCTAATATTTACGGTGTGTAAATAAATATAGGTCTTAAGTGGGTAGATAGTAATGGATGTGGTGAATGATAATTAGCTATTTAAAGCAACATCATTTTTTGGGAAGCGGTAGCTGCCTGCCCCATTGAATTGGTTACCGTAATTTGGTAAAAGTAAATTCCTTTTTTGAACTTAGCCCCCATCAAAAACCGTGCTTCCAAACTAATTTCATTTACCTTACGCTCAGCATTTTGAATATTTTTTTGAATTTTTTGTACTAACATCCCCTCTATACTATAGATTAAGATGGACACCTGGAGCGACTCGCCGGGTTGATTGTGTTCAAAAGAAAAATTCGTTTTACTAGAAAATGGATTAGGGTAATTGATGAGGTGACTGATTTTAAAAGGTCTTTCTTCAGAAACAGTAAAGTCCAGTACCACTTCTGTATAATTATTCTGGTTATCCCAAGCCTTTATTTTTATCCGATGCTTTCCTTCGGTAAGTGAGGGTAGCTGAAATAAAATATTTCCTCGTTGATAACTGTCTAATTCAGTTTCATAAAAATTATTTAATAGATAAACTGTTCGTTCATCTCCATCAATGATTGCTGTAATATCATGACCAAGTCCATTGCCGATAGTATTGATACCAGAACTATCAGCAAGTTTTACCAATAACAGTGCGCAATCATTAACAGTACCTCCATTAATAAATTGATAATTATTGAGATAGGGTTGAATTACTGGGCCCTTATTATCAGCAATGGAATTAGCGCCAAGCCCGCCTATAAAAAACGAACTATCCATTCCGTTGGCATCTGTTATTCCGTTTTCAGCATACAGACTCATTCTTCCTTTTCCAACTTTTGATGATAGATCTTTTGGAACAGTCATATTAAAAGTAAATTTCCCCTTGTTGACCGTTGTTTTACCTTTAAATAAAATATTCGTTTGTTGAGAAAAAGTAGTTGCAATACTGCCTGGATCATTACCTAAGGTTTTCACTGTGGCAGGAAGATCAAATATTTTTGGATAAACTATTCCATTAAAATCCTCTTTCACTACACCCAACTCGTTTTGAACTTCACCGGTAAACTCATATTTTTTTCCTGCTTGCATACTATCTTTTTCAGTAATTAAATGCTGATTGATGTGAGTAATTTTGATAGCGTTTTTTGGAAATGCAAGTTGTATGCCTGGGTCGCCGATTAAGGAAAATTTTCTATTATTGATGATGTCTGAAAAAGTTTGACTAGTGTAATTTTTCGCTTTACGAAAAGATTCTCCCAATGATAAATATTTACCCGTAGTGTTTTTTTCTAAAGCAAATTTTATAAAATTTTCGTGTATCACTTCATTGCTAGTGGCAAATACTAATCTAGGCGTAGTGAGAAGTCCGATGACTCCATTGGCATTGTTTAGCAATAACAAGGCTCCTAAGGAAGATTTTGATGGGTCATCGTAGGGCACAAAATCACAAGTGGAGGTAATTAGTAAGGGTAATTTATTGGGGTTATTAAATAATTTGGCTTCTTGTTTTGATAAAATTGCATAAGCAGAAAGCTGTTGAAAATTGCCATGACCACTAAAATTAAACAACAGATTTCCAGAAAAAAATTGTTCTACAATCGCTTGATTAACTTGTGGAGCAGATGAATTGCCTAATATGGTTTTTAGCGGATAGGCATCTACGTATATTTTACTAGTATTAAAAAGAGAGTTGGTAGAAATAGCTTTCTTACTTAATTTTTCTGCGTTGTTTAAAAAAGTATTTGCGTCTTTATCGTCCGCAACAAAAACTAAATTGTTTCTCCAATCACCTAAACTTTCTTTAGCATGATAGTGAATTATTTTATCTACTACAGTTCTTGCTTCATAGGCAGTAGTGATAGGTAACCTGCCTACTGCGATGTCTAATTTTTCGAAAGTACTGAGCGCGTTTAAATCATCTTCATCTTTTAGTAAAGCGTAAAAATCATCCGTAGTATAAGTGGACAGGGGATCTAAAGAGTTATCACTTTCGTAACAGGGTATAAAGTTTTTCTTATTATTGATTGAATGCTTAATAGCATAAGACCCAGCTCCGAAAAGCAAAACAAAGCGAGGCCTTTTGGTGGTATCATTTCCAGCTTTGTCATAATACATCTTAATAAAATTTCGAATAGCAACCGGGCTAATATTACCTCCACCAAATTCATTGTATATCTGTTCTGCTGAAACTACTTTAACGGTATATCGATATTGTTGTTGATGAAAGCTCGCTAACCTTTGCGCTTCTGATAAAAAAATATTAGGTGATATAATTAGGTAATCCACCGAAGAGGATTGGTGTAAATTTTGGTTAGCTATTTTACCTATTGCAATTGGAGCCGTCAATCCATTTTTTGTAAATGCAAAATATTCTTTCAATTCATTGGTCGCATTTATAAATTTCGATTGACTGCCTGCTATGGACAGGTTCATTTTTATAGGTTGCAAAGGTTCAGACACCTCCCATACCTCTGTTTCGCTAGTAGTATTATTAATTATAAATTCACCAATTTTATTGGGTCCAACAGAATTCCAATCTCTAAATGGCAATTGATTCTCTGTCGGCAAAATTAATGTGCGTCTTCCCTGTACTTCAAACCAATCTAGCCAAGCCTGAGCGGAAGTAGTAGTAGTTGAAAAAGTATAATTTAAATTGATGGTATTGGCGGCAGAATTAATAGCTGTTTCATAAAAAGAAGTCTTTGCATAGGCATCTATTAAATTTCCAGAAACTGCTTCAGTGTTTATATTGATGGGTGTTTGTCCATTGATGCTCAAGGAAAATTTTCCAGCGCTACCAATATTTCTAGCAATCAAGCTGGTACTTATATGTACAGGTTGCTGCAATTCAAGATTTGGAATTTCAACTTTAAAAGAATGCGATAAGTGGTTATTGTCAAAACTTTCTCCGTACCAATTTTTACCACTATTTAAAAGATTAACAGAGTCGTTCTCATAAAAAATTCTTTCATTAAAACTGGCAACTTGAATATTAGAAGGTCCTATATTTTTTTGAATTGCAATTCTTTTTCCTTTATCAGCAATCGTTAGAAAATAAAAACAGGTATCATTTACTAAATTCTTTTGGTGGTGAAATCTTTTATTAACGCTATCCTTCATCCATCTATGAGGACCCGGAGCATAAAAAATAAAATAATCATTTCCGTTCAGCATACCATCTCCGCCATCGATTACTTCAATAGCATTTTCGATTAAATCATCTGTGATAGAAGTATTATTTTTTTCTGATGGCATGGCACCGCCATTTCCAAAAAGCTGAATAGAACTAGTGGTTAGCTGAGAAGTATTGATACCGAGTCGAGATAAAAAGGCAAGATCAATTTTGTAAACTCCTTCTTTTGTAATTGCAATTTTATACCAATTTCCGGCAGATAAAACAGAGGTACTGGCATAATTTCTTTGGGCATAATTTACCAAAGAAAATGCCATCAGAAGTATGATGGTGAGAATTGAAATTTTATATTTTTTGCCAGTCGCCATTGATAAAACAAATATAAACCAAATGAAAGGTTTGAGAATATTTATCGATGGAATGCTGAAAGGGCAATGGTGAATGGGCAGTGAACAGTCAAAAGAGAATTATCATCTACTAATAATTACCGTTTCTGTTTGATTATAATTCTTTCCAGTAATCTTGATATAATATCTACCAGAAGGCACATTATTGATGGGGATAGTAGTTAATTTTTCTTTAGTTTTTACCATTTGAATACTTCGTCCATCACTCGCCATCAGTCTAATTTCGAGCGTAGTATTCGGTACTTCTTTAAATTTTACAAGTAATATCGGTGATGCCGGATTGGGATATACACTAGCAAGATTGGTTAAACTAGTTGTTGCCGGATTATTCAATGCAGTAACCACTAAGTTGAAACTATCACTTATAGTATTACAGCCATCTGAATTGGTAACCTGAATTTTATACAAGCCAATAGTAAGCGGTTTATAAGTTGATTGCGTAGCACCAAATAATGCGACATTATTAACTGACCATTGGAAGGAGGAAGCGGATGAGTTCGTTGACAAAACGCTACCATTCCAATTGATAAGGGGTTTAGGAGGAGCAGCTTTTACCAAAATATTTATTGGAGCAGAGCCTGCCCTGCAGCCGATTGAGTTGGTTAAAGAATCAGTGTAGGCGCCGGTGGTTGAGGCAGTATATGAACTTCCCGTTGCACCTGTAATTAACACACCATCTCTATACCATAAATTTCCAGCGGTTTCATTACTAACTAAAATAACGTTGTCCCCCATACAAAAAGTTTTAGCAGAGGAGGCAGAAACTATTGGCTTATTAGGTGCTGGAAGATAGGTGGTAGTAGTGGGTGCACTGACACAACTGTTGGCAGTAACCAATACCGTGTAATCACCTGCTTCGGTTGCATAATAAACTTCTTTGGTGGCTCCCAAAATATTTGATCCATTAAGTTGCCATTGAATACCAGTAGCAGTGTTGCTAGATAATTTGATGTCACTACCTGCACAAAAAGAAGCGGGACTAATGCTGCTAATGATTGGTGGACTAACAATATTATTAGCGGTTATTATTTTTGCAACACTAGGAAAACTATTGCAACCATTAATAAAATTAGTTACGGTGTAACTGCCTATTTCATTAGCCGCATAAGTTGTCTTATTAGCACCTGCAATTGATACGCCATTTTTATACCATTGATTTTCAGTGGTCGCACTGCTAGTTAAAAGCATACTTCCTCCAGGGCAAAAGCTCGTACTTCCAGCAGTGATGGTGGGTGAAGTTGCAATTGGCTTTGCAATGATGTTGCCACTCGCAGTAATCATTCCACAACCGCCAGTTAGTGTAACCGTATAATTGTAGGCGCCTTCTATTAAAGGAGTGCCACTGATCGTGATACCATTTGCTGAAAAATTTCCAACCACACCAGCAGGTAATCCGCTGAAGTTAGCGCCTGTAGCACCTGTAGCAGCATAGAGGATCGTAGCAATCGGTGTATTGGTACAGAGCGTTTGATTAATAGTTTCAGCAGAAGAACTTAGGGTGATCGTATTATTGGGTATCGAAGTGATAGCGCCTGTAGCACTTAAATTGATACACCCACCAGTTAATGTAACGGTATAATTAAATGTGCCTGAAACAGAAGGGGTACCACTGATGGTAACGACATTAGCTGACCATTTTCCAGCAACGCCGCTTGGTAATCCAGTAAAACTAGCTCCTGAAAATCCACTCGTAGAATAGGTAATATTCTTAATGGAGGTATTGATACAAGTAGATTGAGCATTAGTGCCAGCAGCAGAACTTAAAGTGATTGCATTGTTGTCGATCGTAGGTTGTATGTCAACTGTTAAACTAACAGCAGCACTGATACAACCAATTGTATTTTTAGCAGTTAAACTATAATTTCCAGTAGCCACCCTAGTAAAGATTCCGTTAGTATTACTATAATCAATTCCATCTATACTAAAGGTTAATCCAATGGTAGGTGAACTAACGGCAATTGTTCCTGTGGCTAATGCACAAGTTGGTTGAGCAGTCACCGTT
>JAURKC010000003.1 GCA_030831945.1 Ferruginibacter sp. | reverse complement strand
GGACTATTATCAGAAGAAAAATCAGTATTCTTTTCATTTGCTAATTATTTATTTTAAGTTTTATGAATTCTAATAATATTTCCAAAGTGTTATATATTGTATTTATAAGGAATTGCATGACCATTCTTAATTAACCATCCTCCATCGATGGTGATTGAACTTCCTGTCATATAAGGTGATATTATTAAACCATTCGAAATCTTCGAAATTTTTATTTGTGCCATCATTAACCTCATTTAATTAGTTGATTTTTTTCGAGATTACTTTTGCATTCCATGCCCCAACGGAAATTAAAACCTTATCTTTTACCGATGACTCCCTCCATAAAACATCTATGGTAACTTCCTTATTTTCACCAGGTGAAAGCCACATATAATTATCTGACATAAATGTTGCCCGCTTAATTCCCAATATATCTACCTTGGTCATAAAGGCAGGGATTTTACCGGAGTTGGTTATTTTTACCTTTAGTTGGCTTCTATTTTCATCCAATTTTTGAATGGAAGTGATATCAAGCATTAATTTGGTGGATGCTTTACCAATAACAGGCTTGAGCCAGGGCCCTTTTTCCAAAGTAACCCAGGGAGTTGGTTCGGAAACATATTGGTTGTAAAAAACCGGATCGTCCATTTTCTTTAAGACCCTTGGATAGTAAAAGGAGCGGGAAAGCATTTCCCCTTTCGCATTTCTCACCTCAGCAAGCAGTAATAAAAACCGGTCCTTATAGTTTTCAGGAATAGTATATTTGCCAACCTGTTCACTTGTAACAGCTGGGCCACTTTTTATAGATATTGTTTTGCTCAGTTTACTGACAGGTTTGAATGTATCATCGAAAACAGTAATAGATACTTCAGCTTCCTCAATTGGATCAGGCTGTGCATGAGTTACTGCCACGGACAAATCCATTTCTTCCCCCGATTTCCAAAGTAATCTTTGTAAATCTATGGCTACATGCGTTGGCTCATATGTCCTCTTTAAAAAATAATAGGGCGCTCCAGCATTTCCAAATCCGTCAATAAGTTGTATTCCTGCGGTTGGCCATGTCCGCATCAATACCCAAGGAAGTAAACCTGTAGTTACTGGATAATTACTCTGGAATTTTTCAGACATTATTTGATAAAATTCGCCTGCTCCAATCTGACTCGCTTCAGTAATTTCATCAAGTGTAGGGTCTGAAATGTCAATAATGTGTGAAGCCCTACTCAACATTCGAGGGACTCTAGCTGGTCCATACTCCGTAAAATGATGGACAAATTCGGGATGGGTTTTAATGAAATCCTCTTTATACATATTACCCAAGCCTCCTTCAAGTTCGGCAGGATTAACTGTTTCACGATAAAGTGCCGCCTCAGGAAGGGAATGTATTCCCGCCTCAGAAATCCACGGATTATTTCCATGAACTATTTTGTACCAAACAGGATCAAAATCCGGGTAAGGGTGAGCGGTTCCTCCATCCGGATCTGTTCTGTAGAATGGCCGCGTTCCATCAAAGATGGCCAAATTGCGTTCCAAAATCCCAATAACTACAGTATTGTCCTTATGATAAGCATTGAATTCATTCCCACCTGACCAAACTACAAGTGAAGGATGATTCCTCAGGCGTATTATATTCTGAACGACCTGAGCTTCCCAAATGTCCTGAGGGTAAAGAGGAGTTGTTTGATTTCCCAATGGAAAATCAGACTCTACCATCAAGCCAAGCTCATCACATATATCAAAAAAAGTATCGCTTTCAATCAGACAGCTTCCATTTACCCTTATCATCTGAATACCAGCATTTTTTGCAGACTCCAAAAGCCATCGGTATTTTTCTTCATTGGCTTCCAATAACGGATCCAAAAACATCCAATTAATACCTTTAACAAAGAGTTTTTGACCATTGACTTCATATTGCCAATTATACCAGCGGTCGCTTAATTGAGGCCCGGCTGATGGCAAATGGTTGATCGTGCGAATACCATAATTAAAAATCAACTCGTCCTTTATTTCGTTATTATCTTTCAAGCTCAGCCGCACATTGTACAAATTAGCATCTCCTATTCCATTGGGATACCATAATTTCGCATCAGAAAGCTTAAAAGAATGTCTCATCCAATTTCTCCCTTCATGCAGCAATAGGGGAATGGTATGAGTATAAACCTTGTTGGATAATTTGTCTGTGATTTCAAGTTTTGCTTCAAATTGCGAAATTAATCGCTTTTGGTCACCCTTCGTGTTGAGCTGTACATCACCGGTTGGATGAATTTCGTGAAGAAGGGAATGACTGTTAACAAAAATTTCAAAATTCAAATCCAATTCAACCTCTTTTTTATTGATACTTTTTGTGGTTAGAAATGGGCGTTCAAGATGTTGATTTCCCATAATTTCTATTCGTACGCCACGCCAAATTCCTAATGGAAAAAACATTTCAACCCCATTTCCTCCGCCCGTTAGCCAGGGTATTATCACTTTCCCCGTTTTTCTTGGATCGTATCCTTTTTTATTCGCCGCCCTATTACCCGAAGGAAGTCTTGGCAAAAGCTCGTAATCTTCCCCTTTATTTCCCCAGTTTCCTGCTCTAACCTCTATCAGTATTTCGTTGTCCTCCTTTAGAAATTTGCTTATTTCAATTGTGGGACCCCCAAACATTCCTTCATGAACACCCATAAGAGTATCATTTACCCATACTTTTGAGAAATAATCTATCCCTTCAAAACATAAAAATGCCAGGTCTTTGGAGTTTTTTTTGGGCATTTTAAAGGTCTTTTTATAATACCAAACCTTTTCATCCATGAATTTGTACTTGTCAGTATTTTTATTTTGATAGGGATGCGGCAGTTTTCCTGCTTTAAAATACGACCATTGTACAGAATTAGGAATGGAAGTAATAAATGCATCCTTTCTCGGGGCCTTAATATTTTCTATTGGACTATCAGTGTGGGAAAGTTCCCAGCCATCCCCCGAGAGTTCAATATGCTGTCCCCCAACTCTTTCCGTAATGCGGTAAGGTTGCCATAGATTTTTTGAGGGTTGGGCAAAAGTCGATTGGACTATTATCAGAAGAAAAATTAGTATTCTTTTCATTTGCAAGTTATTTATTTTAAGTTTTTGTAAATTCTAATAATATTTCCAAAGTGTTATATGTTGTATTTATAAGGAATTGCATGACCATTCTTAATCAACCATCCTCCATCGATGGTGATTGAACTTCCTGTCATATAAGTTCCGGTTGTAAGAAGTGCAACGACAACCTTTGCAACCTCTTGTGTATTGCCCAGTCTATTTAAAGGTATTCCTGCTTCAACCCGTTTAAGAAAATTCTCATCTTTGATTACTGCTGCTGTCATGTCTGTTTCTATGGCTCCTAAAACAACTGTATTAATATTAATATTATGAGGAGAAAGGTCTAATGCCATACCTTTCATAAGTACTTCCAAAGCTCCTTTCGTAGCGCCATAAAGCGCTTTACCAACACCTGGAAGTATCCCATTTATAGAGGTCATGGTATATATGCTTCCCTGAACTTGACTTTCAATCATTTTTCGGGCAACAAATTGCGAAAGCAGGAACGTACCGCGAAAGTTAATATTATTAAACATTTCGAAATCTTCGAGAGTGCAGTCGAGAATGTGTTTGGTATGAGAAATGCCGGCATTGTTAATCAGGTAATCGATTCTGCCATAGCTATTCCAAGCGAGTTCACCCAACCGTAATACATCGTCAACACTACCCATATCAGCTTGTATGGAACAGGCTCTTCTGCCCATTTTAGTCAATTCGTCGACGACAATCTCAGCATCTTCTTTATTTCGAACATAATTTATAATAATGTCAATTCCCTTTTCTCCCAATTCAAGAGCAATTGCTTTTCCAATTCCGCGAGAGCCTCCAGTAACCAGAGCTATTTTTTTCATATCATAAAAGTTCTATTATTTCCAATTTTTTACCAGAATAAAATAATTTGAAATATGTATTTTTAATTTTTCTCAATGAAACTATCCTGCTTCATTTTCATAAAATATTGGTGGATGATATTTTCAAATTATCTACCTACCCATCACACACATTTCTAATATTGAATCAACTTATTATGTTAACTTATTTTTTAATTATACGGATAACTACCGACCTGTTAAATTCAGGCAAATTAGCCTTTTCTCCTTCTATCTTCCCCTTCACCCATTTATTTTCCCATGGGAGATAATATTCAATAGACGCAGTGGTCGGGATGTCCATATTTGAAAGATCGATTTTAAGATTTTTTAGCTTTTGGGGGCGTTTCCCTTCAATCAACTCAGTTTGCCAGTCAGATGCTTTATCTCGGCACCAGAATAGTAGCGTTTTTTTGCCTTTTAAAATATACATTCTTAGGTTCGAATCCTCTGAAAAAACAGGTTGGAAATCTTCCTTTATTGGGTTGATTCCTTTAATGGCCTGATTGAAGCGACCAAAATGCCACCATAGGTTATTTTTTTCTATATAAAAATCCCAATGCCAACTTGAGCCCGGGGCTGCCGCTCCACTGAAAAAAGGAGCAAATAATAAGTCGTGTAACAAAATTCCATCTTTGTCAATGTCATACAATTTTGATGGCCCGGAGTGATTAGCCTCAACAGCCCCCGTTTCTGAAAGTATAACCGGCTTACCCGGATTAAAAGACAGAATTTGCCTTACTGCATCAGCTGTAAGTATGTCCATTGGTCCCTTACAAATATCTAAGCAAGAACCCGAATTTAAATAACGGTGCACTTGAGCAAGATCATTTTTCGGGATTTTACTATATTTTTTATACACAAAAGAATCCTTTTCGCATTCAAAGCTACCGAGAGATTGCATCACCAAATGCTTGGGAAAATATTTATGACCCTGATCTAACATTTCATTAGTCCAATTATATGTTAAGGTATCAATAGCATTTACGGCATTTATCTCATTCCACAATTCCCATCCGTATACATTCGGATTATTTCTATACTTGTTAGAGTAAAACGCCATTTTTTCAAGAAACAATTCTTTACCTTGAATTTTAGAAAAATATTCATCCATTGTATTAAGAGGGCCGCCATTACTAACATGATAAATAGGTTTATCAAATGGGATCGAACCAGGGAATATGGCAGGACTATTGGTCAATTTTCTGAAATGTTCGAAACAAAATTTAATTTTAATTCTATACTTCGATGCTAGATTCAGAATTCTATCTATTCGGTTAGTATTTCTAAAATTGTATCCGGAAGTATTTTTATATTCCAATTCATAAAAGGGGGCACTTAAAAATATTCTTGTATAATTTCCGCCATTTTCCGACAACTTCCTGAAGTCATTCTCCATCCATGCCATTACTTTTTCTTCATTTGTTTCAAAGCGTGGCCAGCAAATATTTGGCCCTACTGGAATATATGGTGTACCATTACCCAACTGTAAGTACCTATGATTTTTGGAACTTACTTGAACAAAACTTTCTGAATCATAGCGAGGGGATTTAGTTTGAGACCTGCGTATTTTTACCTTTATTGTGCTTAAAGATTTTCCTATAGCATGATTTAATTTTTCATTTCTCCTCCCCCCTTCTATGTCATTTTTAATTGTTGTGATGGCATTTTCAATGAGTGCATTTTCTGTTATTTTACATCCTATTGTCCTTGGGTTAGCAACCGAAAAGGAAAAAAATATTAAAATCAGCTGTGTTGATAAAATTATTGAGTATTTCATATAACAAATATATTTTACTAGATCGCCTCGACAAATATTTAAAAAATCACTTAAAGACAAGTAAAAATGCCTTCATAACTACGCTTTTGTATCTTTATTTAATTGTTAATTACTAGTTAAATAAGGTCAAAATTTTTATATATAATTTTTCTAGAACAGGCAGGAATTATTTATCCCTGCCTGTAGATGCGAGTTGATTGAAAATCTATTTAATACCCAGGATTTTGATCTTTTTTGGGATCAAGTGCTGTATTAAAATTCAATTCCCCCACGGGGATGGGCCAAAATAAATGTTTGTCTGCAATGTCTTTACCCGTAGCAGCTTTTATAACTTGTTTTAATTTAGGTACTCCCAAACGCTTTAAATCCAACCAGCGTTTTGCTTCATACTGGGTCTCGTAGCCCCTTTCCTTTAAGACTAAATCATTAAAAGAATCCGCTGTATAATCAGTCAAATTAAAATCAACATTAGAAGCAATGGATACAGGTTTTCCGTATGCTCTTCTATGAACCTGATTAAGGGCTTCAACAGATTCTAAAGTTGGCTTATTTCCTGCACGACATGCCGCTTCTGCGAACATCAATAAAATATCGGAATAGCGATAAATTGGAAAATCGCAACCTGCTGCAGTTCCTGTAGGGGCTAATGGGTCAATAAATTTCTTACAAAGCATTGAATTTTTTCCTAATCCGATGTCCCAGTTAATCCAGTTATACCCTTTTCTAAGATCATTATTATCCCAATTCTTATATATAGGGTTAGTTTGTGAATCCGAATGATGTCCAAAAAAGCCACCTGCTCCATGAAGTTTTGTACCAGGATGTTGAGCAAACATAGCTAAATACATCCCCTGGCCATCTATTCTACTCATTTTTAGATAAAAAATCTCTTCTGATGTAGTTGAAACTGTAGGGCCAAATATTTTATCAAAATCACTAGTTGTTGTAACTGGCACAAGAGAAAAAAGATTAGATTTTATTATTTCATTTGATTTATCCCTTGCTTCAGCATATTGATTTCGAGTAAAATAAACTTCCGCTAATGCTGCCTTGGCTGCCCATTTAGTGGCTCTGCCTATTTGTGTCGACCTCTCGGGCAACTTACTTTCAGCTTCTTTTAAATCATTGATAATAAGCGTATATACCTCATCTACTGTGCTTCTTTTAATATTAGGCTCATTTAGATTAGCTTCCGTTCGTAACGGTACGCCCCCCCAGTTTCTCACCAACCAAAAATACTGGTATGCCCTCAAAAATTTTGCTTCGGATACATACTTATCAATATCTGCTTTGCTGATGCTGGAACCTTTTGGGGCATTTTGGATGACTAAATTGGCATTTCGTATACCTAAATAAAGGAGTGTCCAACCGGCATCTGTACGTGAAATATTAGTACTATTCAAGCCTTGGAAATCACTCAAAACCAGATAACTTCCTCGTCCATAACTATAGTCTGTATAGGCTTCCAACTGAGCCCCTAGCTGTCCACTTATATTATTCGCTGCACGTAGCTGCTGGTAGGAAGCATTGACTGCTGTTTCTACTTCTCCCGCCGTATTATAGAAAGTTTCTATTGCAATGGCTTTTGGGGCTTCTTCAAGTAATTGTGAACAACTATTAAGTCCGCAAAGAATGATTGAAACCAAAGCTGCTTCTAAAAATTTATTTTTCATTTTTTTAGTTAAAGTTTAATAATGTGTCAAACAACAAAAAATATTTAAGAATAAATTAAAATCCAATTCTAAGTCCTAATGTTATTGATTTAGAGGTTGGATAGCTGTAATGATCTATACCCTGACCAATGGAATTTGCTCCACCCTGTGAGTTGGTTTCGGGATCCCACCAAGAATACTTTGTAATCGTAAATAGGTTTTGGCCGCTGGCATACACTTGGGCAGTACGTAAATTTACCCCCCATTTTTTCAAGGGTAAAGTATAGGCCAACTGTATATTACGTAATCGTAGGTATGAGCCGTCTTCTACCAATCGGTTTGAAAAGTTATACGTATTTGCTCTTGAAATGATTGGATATTTTGCTGTTGGATTTGATGCTGTCCAATGGTTATAAAATACCTCACGAGGCATATTTAAACCGTAGCCATAGTCAAGGGTATTTCCAATTGAACTAACATTAACTAAATCGTTCCCTTGAGAGCCTTGCAAAAATAACATCAATTCCAAACCTTTATAGCTCATGGTGGAATTAAACCCGTAAATAAAATCGGGATTAGGATTGCCTATAATCGTCTTATCAAATTGGTTTATTAAGCCATCATTGTTTAAATCCTTATACTTTTCCCTCCCCAAATTGGTGTACCCGTCCGTTACATAACCATAAAATACTCCCATGGGTTGACCCTCACGAAGCAAATTGGGATTATCGCTAATAAGCGTTACAGAAATAGATCCACCTAAAATATCTGATCCATTATATAATTTTACTACCTGATTACGATTAAACGAAATATTTGCTCCAATATCCCATTTAAATTCTTTATCAAATACTCGGCCATCAAATGTAATTTCTAAGCCTTTGTTTTGGATTTCACCAACGTTTCTTATCGTACTCGTAAAACCAAAGCTCTCGGGTAATTGCACTGTATTCAAAAGGTCTCGGGTATTTTTGATATAATAATCTACAGTAAGGTGATATCGGTTGTTTACAAAAGATGCATCAATACCAATGTCCGCCTGTTCAGTAGTTTCCCATTTTAAATTGCCTGGAAGGCGTGTACCAGGTGCAAACGTATTGTAAATGGCATCTCCAAAAACAGTTTTCCCTGATAGTAGATTATTGAGTGTTGCATATGGACTTATAGCCTGGCTTCCGGTTTGTCCCCAACTTGACCTTAATTTAAGATTAGATATGAGTGCGTTGTCTTTCAGAAAATCCTCTTCCGAAATCCGCCACGCCAAGGCTGCAGAAGGGAAATATCCCCACTTATTTTCAGGGCTATATCTTGATGAACCATCAGCACGAAAACTCATTGTAGCTAGGTATTTGTTATCAAAGCTATAATTCACCCGACCTAAGCCAGATAAAATTCTGGCTAATGAATAGCTTGAACTCGGAATTCCTGGAATACCTGCGGAACTCAAATTTGCCGTTTCTGTAACATTACTTAGAAAACCATTTCCTGAGCCCGATAAAGATGTATTCAAGAAATCTTGATAGGTAAAACCCACCACCGAAGACAAGTTGTGCTTACCTAATGTTTTATTATAGCTTACTGTATTTTCACTCAACAGACTTCTTCCCTGCGAAGTAGAAACACTGGCTGAGCCCTGCGAATTGACAAAAGCGGTGGTGGTATATCCGTCGGTTCGGTCATCACTATTTTCAACACCTCCTGCAATTTTAATCGCCAGCCCTTCAAACGGCTTAAACGTTAAAGCCAAATTCGCTAAAACACGATTAGCATTTACTAGGTCTGTTTGATAGTTTGTAAAGTTAAGAGGGTTAATAAGTACATTTGAAATAAAAGGATAAGCGATAGCTAGATTCCTAAATGTACCATCTTCATTATATGGGGTAAGTGTGGGTGGAGCTGAAATAGCTGCTGATATCATTGACCCACCTCTGTTACTGCCCCCATTATTTTGTCGGCTGGTGGAAATATTAGTTAAAGTTGCCCCATAAGCGACACTGAATTTTTTACTTACTTCTGTATTAACATTAGCCCTAAGTGAGTAACGGTTGTAATCGCTACCGATTATTATCCCCTGTTGTCCAAAAATACTTCCTCCAATTGAGTAGCGTGTTTTTTCATTGCCTCCACTGACAGTTAAGTTGTGTGTTTGCATGGGAGCTTTACGAAAAATTAGATTTTGCCAATCGAACCCTTCACCGAAGCCATCTATTTGGGCTTGGGTAAAATATGGTGCTACCTTATCATTTGTGGCTTGTTCGTTATAAAAAGTGGCATATTCTTTGGCATTCATTAAATCCAAATTTTTTCTTAAGGTCTGTACGCTATAACTCCCTTCGTAATCTACCTGCACTTTTCCCGCCTTCCCCTGTTTGGTAGTAATTAATACGACGCCATTTGCTCCTCGTGAACCATAAATAGCAGTAGCCGAGGCATCTTTTAAAATTTCAATAGACTCGATATCCGTATTATTTAATATAGTTGGGTTGTTTCCCGAAGTAGGAAATCCATCAACTACATAAAGAGGTTCATTACTGCCCTGCACCGAGTTGGTTCCACGAATTCTAACACTAACAGCACCGCCCGGCGAACCTGTATTTTGAATCACCTGCACACCGGAGGCACGACCCGATAATGCCTGCAGCACATTAGTAGTTGGAAACGCATTGATTTCCTTTGCTTTAACCGAAGTCAACGAACCTGTTAAATCACTTTTTTTAACTGTTCCATAACCAACAACAACAACCTCATCTAAAGCTTGAGAATCTTGTTGCAACGATACTATTAATTTCGTTGTATTACCCGCTTCAATTTCTTTTGCAATATATCCCACAAATGAAAATACCAATACTGTTTTTTCATTAGGGATATTCAAGGAAAACTCACCTTTGACATTCGTCAATGTGCCTTTAGAAGAACCCTTGACTGTTATACTTACTCCCGGTAAGGGTTCGTTTGTCTCGGCATCTTTGACTAAGCCTGTAATGGTTTGTGCATTAGCGCTAAGAGAGCATAAAAAGTAAATGCCCACTAATAAAGCAAAAGTTGTAGAAAATTTATTTGTTTTCATAAATACTTTATTATAGTTGAATAATTATTTTACAATGCAAATGTATTAAACATTTTATTTAAATATAATTATTTTTTTTTATTTTAATAATAGTGCTATAATAGGGCCTATTAAACAAATTGATGATCTTTTATTAATTTGTAGGTGGTAACTATTTTTTAAAAAATAAAATATTAATTACATTTACTTCAATAATAATAAAGTAAATGGTTTTAGTTTTATTAAAAGCGTTTGAAATTCTTGAATTAATTGCTCAAGCAAAGGGGCAACCTCTGACGCTTACCGAAATTTCAAGTATTTTAAACTTGAAGCAGCCAACAGTATCTAATATTATTAATACGCTAATAAGTAAAGGATATGTCGAACATGTTGGTAAAAAAAAGGGATATAAATTAGGCCCATCTTCCTTCAGGTTAACAAATGAAGTAAATTACGAGCAAGAGCTCATTGCCGCTTCACGTAGTACAATGGCAGATTTAACCCAAAATCTTAATGAAACTTGTTTAATTGGTGTACTTAGAAATCAAAAGCGTATTTTATTACATTCAGTTCATTCTGATCGTGACATTCAAGTACAACTAAAGACTGAGAGACCTGTTTATGAATCGGCTAGTGGCAGAATACTATTTGCTTATCTTAGTGAAGGCGAAAGGAAAAGTTTTTTACAACAAAATGGATTACCCGATGCATCTATATGGAAAGAGGCATCAACTTTGGAAGGTCTAAATGACGCAATTTCAAAAATAAAAGAAGAGGCATTTGTTGCAACTTACTTGCAAGAAAGAGGTGTAAAAGGTTTTGCTGTTCCCATTTTCAAAAATAATAAGGTGATTGCAGGCTTAAGCATATTTCTTCCAGAATATCGATGCAATAAAAGTAAAGAAATAGAAATTAAAAAATCTTTGAAAATTGCTTCCATTAAAATCGAACAAAATTTATAATCTTATACTAATTATTTCATTGCGTTAATTTATATAGATGATATATCTTCAAATTAAGCGGTCGGACTCATTTGCTAGTGTAATTTAAACGCTCAGTTGAAATTTGTGTCCCATTGGTGAAGCAAAACAATCCAAATGACTCAATTTGCTGCAAAAAAGACCCCAATATGGTCTTTAAATCAAATAAAAACATATTTTGAGATAATGTAGGTTACCGGTACCTGACATGAAAGGTTTTTACCTTAATAAGCGACAATAATCCTAAGTAATTTCATCGCTCTTTGCACATTCTTGGCACAAAACGAAAAT
Organism: Ferruginibacter sp.; assembly: GCA_030831945.1. Classification (GTDB taxonomy): domain Bacteria; phylum Bacteroidota; class Bacteroidia; order Chitinophagales; family Chitinophagaceae; genus Ferruginibacter. The sequence goes on along the minus strand of JAURKC010000003.1, from coordinate 962 downwards.
CTAATGTAAAACGGTCCTCGAAAAAGGTCGAAAAATCATCAAACCCACTACTGGGCTTGAACCACAAAAATCGATGAATGGATGTAATAGGGGAGGTTTTTAATCGAAAAAAGTCACCATTTCTGATGACTTTCCTGTTTGCTCCCTTACTAGGCGGAATGTTGCAGCCGTTTTCATTGGTTGAACTTGCCAAAATCAGAAAATTGAATGATTGAACTTCGTGTAAATTGAAGGAAGTTTAATTTCCCTTTTTTTGATTTCTTTTCCCTCCCAAAGGAAGAAACATATTAAATGAGATAGTAGATACTTTTCTATCAGAATTTTTAAAGATTGAATTTATCCCCCATTCATACCTAGTGCCTAAACTAAATTTATTTCCAAAATGTTGTCTAAAATCAAAGAACAGAGAAGAATAATTTGTTGTTTCGCTACTTACGTCTTTGGTACCCGTTGCTGTCTTTAGCTCAGGGCTCAATATATAGTTTTCCGCTACGCCAAAACTCAAATTCGACATCTTCCCAATGTCAAACATTGGGCCAATATAGACGGCAAGATTGCCAGTAGTAAATTCTCCGCTTTGGCCTGGCATTAATGCCAAATCTCCATAATTACGGCTTGAACCATCAAACTCGGTATAGATTGAGACCCTTTTAGAAATTTTTCTGCGAAAATAAAAACCGCCTCCTACATCAACTTTGTTAAATTCATCATCGAAACCAAAAATATTTGTAGACAATACAACGCCAAATTTATTTTTTGATGGCTCCACATCTTGGGCAAATAATGACCCTATTGAAGTTGTAAATAGAATGAGACATAAAATTGAATTCTTCATAATATTAGTTACTGTTTGTAAAAATATTAATGATAAATCACTTCCCACTCCAAGCGTCCATTATGCCTGATTTAATATCAGTATAACTTGTGAACAGATAAATGACTAAAATGATAACGAAAATTGT
>JAURKC010000018.1 GCA_030831945.1 Ferruginibacter sp. | reverse complement strand
TTAAAAAAGACAAATAAATTTATTTCATCATCAAATTTTATATTATGAAAGCAAATATGGGATCATTAGACAAAGCAATTAGAATTATTATAGCCATTGCATTTGCAATGCTTTATATTACTAAAACCATAGAAGGTACAGCAGGTATTGTTTTACTCGTAGTAGGTGGTGTTTTTTTATTAACGAGTATTGTTAGTTTTTGTCCTTTGTACACTATTTTAGGTTTGAACAGTAATTCAAAAAAGTAGCAAAATTTTAGTTGAAAATAGCTAAATAAAAAAGGAGCCATAATTACGATGGCTCCTTTTTTATTACTTAATCTAAGTTTAAGAAACTAAAGCTAACTCAGTACTTGCGGCCTTCCATAATTGATACCCACCCGATAGGTTTTGTACTTGCTCATAGCCATTCTGTAAAAGTATTCGTTGTGCTAAGTACCCTCTAAGTCCTGCCTCGCAATAAATATAAATTCTTTTATTTTTTGAAATCTCTCCTAATCTATCTCTAATCTCATCAATAGGAATATTGATTGCATTGGGTATTTTTCCATTTTCAAATTCAGCTGCAGTTCTTACATCAATTAATAAATCGTCAGGGCTTATAGTAGGTAGCTCATTCCAATAAAAAATACGGAGCCTATCTAATATAATATTTTCAGCTACAAAACCAGCCATATTTACAGGGTCTTTTGCTGAAGAATAAGGAGGTGCATAAGCATGTTCAAATTCAACCATTTCATCAATGGTGCCTTTTCTTTTAATAATAGACGATAAAATGTCTATCCTTTTATCTACTCCATCATAACCTGCAATTTGAGCACTCAATAACTGACCTGTTTTTATCGAAAATGCAATTTGGATACTCATTTGTTTTGAACCAGGATAATAACTAGCATGAGATCCATTATGTGTTGTGGAAACCTTATGCTCGATATGGGCAGTGGTTAAATGTTTAGCCGCTGTTCCAGCAGTAGCAATGGTCATATCAAACACTTTTACAATAGCTGTATTAATTGAACCATGATAGCTTTGTACATTTCCTAGCACTATATTATTAGCACAAATGCGACCTTGTTTATTGGCAGGACCTGCTAAATAAGTAATTAAGGCTTGATTCGTAATTGGGTTAGTGAATTCAATCGCATCACCAACTGCATATATATCAGGGTTAGAGGTTTGTAAGAATTCATTTACCCATATACCTCTAGTTTCTCCTATTTTAAGACCTGCCCCTACTGCTAATTTTGTATCTGGCTTTACTCCAATAGATAATATCACAACATCCGCATCTATGGATTCCCCAGATTTTAAATTGACTTTTAATTGGTTACCTACTTTCTCAAATCCTGTAACTGCTGTATTTAAACTTAGATCTACTCCTTTACTGCGGATATGCTGTTGAACAATGGCTGCAATAGGAAAATCTAATGGCGCTAATATTTGATTACCCATTTCGATGATACTCACTTCCATTCCTAATTCTTGCAAATTTTCGGCCATTTCTAATCCAATAAAACCAGCACCAATCACCACTGCTTTTTTAATTGCTCTATTACTAACATAGGACTTAATGTAATCCGTATCATTCACATTTCTTAATGTGAATATCCCTTCACTCATTATTCCAGATAAAGGCGGCCTCATAGGTTCAGCACCAGGAGACAAAACCAATTTATCATAAGTTTCACTGTAAAGTTCTCCTGTTTTCTGATTTCTTGCATTAATGATTTTAGTTGCAGCATTCACTTCTAATACCTCGGTTTGAATTCGAACATCAATCTTAAATCTTTGATTAAAAGAGGCCGCAGTTTGTACAAATAATTTATTTCTATCTGTAATTACATTTCCAATATAATAGGGCAAACCACAATTGGCATAAGAAATATACTCGCCCTTTTCAAATAGTACGATTTCAGCATGCTCATCCAAGCGTCTTAACCTTGCTGCAGTGCTTGCTCCACCTGCCACTGCGCCAACTATTATGTATTTCATTTTAATATTTTAGACCACAAAGTTCAATCAATAATAAAATCTTAATTGTGACATAAATCACGCTACACTAGTTATGATATTAATTGGATTTTAAATTATCAATTGTGATATATATCACTACTATTGGCAAAGGCAGTAAGTACATTTACTGAAACAAGATAACATGGCAAATATTGTTGTATTAGGCGCAGGCGTTGCTGGTCATACGGCTGCGGCATACCTTCAAAAAGGACTCAATAAAAACGAGCATAAGATAAAAGTGATCTCTCCTACTCCAAACTATCAATGGATTCCATCCAATATTTGGGTGGGTGTTGGTAGAATGACCCCTGAAGAAATTAAATTTGATTTAAGACCATTGTATAAAAAATGGGGGATTGAATTTATTCAAGCGAAGGCGCAAAGTTTTTACCCTGAAGGTGATGAGCATATGAATACAGGATTTGTTGAAGTAGAATATACCAACGAAGAAAATAAAGGTGAAAAAATAAAAGTAGCTTACGATTATTTAATTAATGCTACGGGACCAAAATTAAACTTTGAAGCAACAGAAGGTCTAGTTCCTGGAAATGGGAATATTGCATCGGTATGTACTTTTGGTCATGCCAGTCATGCATGGGAACTATTTCAAGAAAAATTGGACAAAATGAAAAATGGCGAAAAACAAATTTTTGTCATTGGAACAGGCTATCCCACTGCAACCTGCCAAGGTGCCGCCTTTGAGTATATTTTAAATGTTGATTTTGAAATTAAAAGAAGAGGATTAGAAAAGCAAGCCCAAGTAATTTGGATTACGAATGAATATGAATTAGGTGACTTTGGAATGGGTGGCGCCTTTATTCCAAAAGGTGGATTTATTTCAAATACTAAGTTGTTTGCAGAATCATATTTTGTTGAAAGAAACATTACCTGGATTAAAAGAGCAGGTGTGAAAAAATTAGACGATCATACAATTTATTACGAAAATTTAGATGGGGAATATTTAGAACAGCCCTATGATTTCGCGATGCTCATACCAGGTTTTGCAGGACATGGATTTAAAGCCTATGATAAAACAGGTAAAGACATTTCAGATAAATTATTTGCACTAAGTGGACTTATGAAAGTAGATGCAGACTATACCCCAAAACCATTTGAACAATGGACTATTAAAGATTGGCCTGAAACTTATCAAAATCCAAGTTATCCTAACATCTTTGCACCCGGTATTGCATTTGCACCTCCCCACTCTATTTCTAAACCCATGACAAGTAAAAATGGTACACCCATTTTTGCATCAGCCCCAAGAACTGGTATGCCTTCAGGAATTATGGGCAAGGTAACAGCAGACAATATCATAAACTGGATAAAAACTGGCAATGCCACAATGATTCACAAGGCATCAATGGGACGTATGGGTGCAGCTTGTATTGTATCAGCTGGATATGGCATGCGAAAAGGAACTGCGGCTACCATGACTGTGAGCCCTGTAGTACCCGATTGGGAAAAATTTCCTCAGTGGGGAAGAGATATTAAAACCACCATGGGCGAACCAGGATTGGCAGGACATTGGTTAAAGTGGTTAATGCATTATATGTTCTTATACAAAGCAAAAGGTTTGCCATTTTGGTGGATGATTCCTGAATAAAAATAAAAAAAACATAATGGAAAACAGACTCATTATAACAAAATACTCCGAGCAGTATTATCCTCCTACCCCTAATAATTTTACATTGTTTTTAAGGAGATCTATATTCTTTCAATTAATTCGTTTTTTTATACTGAACTATAAAATAATGAAGATTGTAATTAAAGGGCATTCGTAAGAAAATAGAAAACCTCACGTAAAAACAAAAAAGGACCCACTATTTAACGGGATTGCCAGCTTCACTTCGTTCGCTGTCATCCTCCAAGGTCGCCTTACCCAAAGCCTTTCAAACACAAATCTTCGATTTGCGTTTGTCTTTTTTAACGCTCCTCCGCTCAATCAAGCAATCTTGTTTCGCTGTTTCGCATTAAAAAAGCCTCTCACTTTCGTGACAGGCTTTGTAGCGAGACCGGGATTTGAACCCGGGACCTCAGGGTTATGAAGATTTTTCAAGAAAATGAAAGCGTTGATTTGTAGTAAGTTAT
>JAURKC010000017.1 GCA_030831945.1 Ferruginibacter sp. | reverse complement strand
TTTTAATTGATGAGTTCAAAATTACTAATAAGCTAAAATTCAAACAATGAACTTGGGTTAAGAAATACGTTTCCTTATTCTACTTAGTGCCTGTGGCGTTACTCCAATATAAGAGGCTATATACTTTAATGGAATAAATTGTAACAATTCAGGCTGTTCTGTAAATAGGTTCAAATAACGTTCCTGGGCAGATTGGATTAATAAAGATAATTCTCGCTTAGATTTTTTCATAAACAGGTCTTCGCTTGCCAATCTACCTATAGTATTGCCAATTTCCGTTTTGTCATAAATTATTTCTAAGTCATTATACGATACACTCCAGAGTATAGTGTCTGTTAAGGTTTCTAACTGGTAAGTTGATGGTTCTTGTGTCAAGAAAAAATCATATGCGGACACAAAATTATTGACGAATGCAAATTCAAAAGTTAAATCATCAAATTCTTGAGGAATACATTTTCTAACAATTCCCTTTTCAATAAAAGATAAGTAGTTTTCTTTATGACCTACTTTTAAAATTATTGATTTTTTGGCAAATTCACGTTTTATAAGTTTAGATGAAAAGAACTCCCAATCTTTTTCAGAAATAGGAACCATTTTTTGGAAATATTTTTTTATTTCAATCATTTCTCGTTCTCAATTAGGCTGTTTTAAGTGAGTGGTTTCTTCTAAAACATGACGCATAACTTATAACAACTTAACAAATTTATTTTGTTTGATAGATCTTAAAGTGATATTTTTTGCTCAATCACCTTCGGGTTCAGTTACAAGAGCTGTACTTATTACTTGAACTTACACCTATGTTAATTTGAAGCCAGGTTGAATTTTATCTACGCCACCTTATTGCGTCACTATTATCATTTTTTTTCATTTAGTTTTTGCAAAATGTATGCAACAAAAAAGGGTTTAAGAAGTTTTATCTTCCTAAACCCTTGATTATCAGTGTGGGAGTTGACGGGGTCGAACCGCCGACCCTCTGCTTGTAAGGCAGATGCTCTAAACCAACTGAGCTAAACTCCCTTTTTTATTTCGGACTGCAAAGATAGGGGGATAATTATTTCTGCAAAATATTTTATCAGTTAATTTAGCCTAATTCATATAAATAGAGGATTTAAACCACCCTATCCCATACTTAGTAATTATATGGCCACTAGCTTAAATGCTCTGCCCTTCTAATGGAGGGGGCTTTAACGAAATCACGGGGGTATTTTTTGATATATCTCCACAATATACCTGCAAAACCTGCGTAATCTTTTAAATGTATACCACGGCTTTTTAATGCAACTGCAAAGGCTAAGCCAAAACTTACGGCGAAATTTAAAAAGCCAATCGCCGCTACCCCCAACAAAGTATACCAAATTTCATTGGCACTCACCTGATGATTCAATCCCAAAAAACCAATAGCTGTATTGGCCGCCGAAATAGTAATATGCCTAATATCAAAGGGAATACCGAAAATTTTGCCAAAAAAACCCGCCATACCCAAAAAGAAACCTAAGGAAATATTACCTATTAAAGAGCCTAAATTATTTTCTAAATAATGAATGATTTTGTACCGCCTTTTTTCACTAAAATTTCTTTTAAAAGAATCCAAACTGCGAAGCCTTTCGGCTATCTTACCATACACCACATAATTTTCTACATACCCCGCAACTAGTCCACTCAAAAACAAAAAGAAACCAGTAAAACAGGCATATAAAAGTGCCAAAGAATGAAAAGGCTGCTGGTCAGTTAATAACTTATTTGCCACTTCCCCCGACGCAATCAAAGTACCTGTTGACTGAAAATAAAGCCAGGCAAGTAAATAGGTCAATGGGAAAACGATTATCAAATTACCCGCAAAGGAAGCCAGCTGCGTTCTACAAACTTTTGCAATGGTGATCGCCAAGTTCCTAAAATCTGGTTCTGCATTTTCTTTATTTACATCAAAAGAACCCGCCACATGATTGGCGGTATAGGCCGGCTGCTTAGTCGCTAAAGTAGAACCGGTATCTTGAATTAAAATAAAACCAAGTGAATAGTTCGTACTATAAAGAAATCCCTGCCAGAAGGGAGCCAAGGACATCTTAGCTAATAAATTTTTACATATCCCAATAAAAGAAATAATGACTCCCCCACCCATCGCACTTCTAAACATTCTCCAGAATTCCTTTCGTGTAGTCGTGATAAACTTCTCCCCCGTTCTGCCGCCATGCTCCGCAATTTGATAGGCTAGGTAACTGGTATTTTCACTCAAAAATTCTTTGATAGAATTCTTGCAGTTCTCATTATGAACGACCATTTTAAAATAATCTACAAAACGTTCTGTGTTAAAATGATTGTCTGAATCCAGTACATCCAAAATAATAAATAACCGATCGATCTGCTGCTGCAAACGAGTTAAAATATAGGTCTGTGCCAAACTAGTGCCATAGATCATTCGCTGCTCCCTAATCCAATGGATACTTTGATTACAATTGTGTAAAGTCTCTGTAATAGTAGTAAACAGTATAGTTTGATTAGCTATTTCTTGTCCAGATTTACTTTGAAAAAGGTATTCATTCACCAACCTGTTTTGTTCTAAAAATGGAAAGACCGCATCGCCTGGATTTTCATACCGATGCATAATTTCTTTTTCCAAACCAAGCGTTGTAATGCGATAGCTCAGTAGTTGTAAGGCTTGCTGCAACTGCTTTATCAATCCTGGCTCAGTTAAACTGATCTGAATACCCAATCCCTCAAAGAATTGTTTCCACAAATCTGGATCCATTCCTTCTACCCAATGGAAATCGTTTTTTTTGTAAAAAATTTTATTGATTACATACAAAAAATTATCAGGTGCTTGTAATTCAGGAAGAAACTTGTGTTTAATCTTACCCATCAACTCCTGCACCAATCCACGACTACTCACAATTCCATTCTCGGTAAGCGCAATGACAATATTAGTTTTTAAAAATTGGGAAAGTAGCGCCTTACGTAAACCAAATAGAGCCGTTCTATCTTGGCTCAACTGATACAATTGCGCCTTAAATCTCGATTCTGCTTGCTCTATATCCTTTGGGTTATCTGGTCTTATCTTACCTATCAATTCAACTAAAACTCCTAAACTACGGTTAGCAGCATATAGGGGTAATACAACAGCCCGCTGCTTTTCAGGCAGCTTTGAAGAATGCTTATTTCTTTTTTTAATTCCTAACATGGGCTGGGTTGAACGAATGGTATGGATGTAAATTTATTCTTTTAAAAATAGTAAGACAATGAGAATGAACAAAATGTTGCTTTACTTTTCATTTACTACAATAATTCAGCCTATTTTTACATTCTATTACTTATGACGACCGACAACGAAACAAAACTTCAAGAAGAAGTTGAAACCATTACCGCCATTCAACATTCCTATAGCCTCATTGTATGGAATGATGAAGTAAACTCTTTTGATTGGGTGATAGAAACCCTCATACAGGTATGTGGACATTCCAAGGAACAAGCTGAACAATGTGCTATCATCATCGATAGTAAAGGAAAATACTCCGTTAAAGAAGGTGAATACGATGTACTTAAACCGATGTGTGATGCCATTACCGATCGAGGAATTGGCGCTACCATTGAAGTAATGGCTAATTAAATCCTTACCCCCTAGTCACCTCAAATAGACTGCTAAGAAATTTTAACTTTACACCATGGTATTACTGAACAATGACGTACTCTTTCCGCCTGTTTCTATGGCCGATGAAGAAGGTGTTCTGGCTATTGGTGGAGACCTGAGCACTGAGCGACTTTTGCTGGCCTACCGCAGTGGTATTTTTCCCTGGTACAGTGAAGGCGAACCAATAGTTTGGTGGAGCCCTGACCCTCGTTTTGTTCTTTTTCCAGAAAAAATTAGAGTTACTAAAAGTATGCAAACCGTTTTAAACAACGGTAAATTCCGTTTCACCACCAACCGTGCCTTTTCAACCGTAATCCAAAATTGTAAAACTGCTCCTCGAAAAGAACAAGAAGGAACCTGGATATCACCTGCTATTCAAGAAGCCTATATCAAACTACATGAACTTGGCTATGCACATAGCGCTGAAGCCTGGCATAATGGAGAATTAGTAGGCGGACTTTATGGAATAAGATTGGGTAACCTTTTTTTTGGTGAAAGCATGTTTAGCAAACAAAGTAATGCTAGCAAATTTGCATTCATACACTATGTCCGTCAGTTGCAAAAAGAAAAGGTTTCATTAATTGATTGCCAAGTATATACTGCTCATCTCGAAAGCCTAGGTGCTAAAATGATTTCAAGAGAAAAATTCATTACGCTGATTAATGAGAATTTATAGATCGCTTCCCTGATTTTTTTCATTCTTTTTTAAAAACATTTAGGCAAAAAAAAACGCAGGTAATAATTACCTGCGTTACTATTCAATTTATTTTTATCTAAGAACCACAACTCACACAACCATCTTCCATACTACAAGTAGGTCCTGAGAAATCAGTATTGATATCATCCAAATTATTCTTATTTTCTGGAGTAGCATCAATTTGCGGAATCACTGGAGCCATCTCTTCACTACCTTGTTTTTCAATAGTAAACTGTACCGCCTGAGTAGCTGCCTGTGAGCGTAAATAATACATACCCGTTTTAAGTCCTTTCTTCCAGCCGTAGAAATGCATAGAAGTAAGTTTAGAAATACTTGGACTGTCAACAAACAAATTAAGCGATTGCGACTGACAGATAAATGCTCCTCTATCGGCTGCCATATCAATTAAATTACGTTGCTTAATTTCCCAAACTGTTTTATACAATTCTTTGATATCGTCCGGTATTTCTTTAATATTTTGAATGGATCCGTTCGCCGCAATGATTCTGTTTTTCATATCATTATTCCACAAGCCCAAACTAATCAAGTCCTTCAACAAATGCTTATTCACAATAATAAATTCACCACTCAATACACGTCTAGAATAAATATTAGAAGTGTATGGTTCAAAACATTCATTGTTACCCAAAATCTGAGAAGTAGAAGCAGTAGGCATTGGCGCCAACAATAAGCTATTTCTAACACCATGCTCCATCACTTCTTTTCTTAAGCTTTCCCAATCCCAGCGAGTAGAAGGTGCTACATTCCACATATCAAATTGGAACTGACCTTTTGATAAAGGAGATCCTTGGAAAGTTGAATAAGGTCCTTCCTTAATAGCGAGATCCTTACTAGCTGTCATTGCAGCAAAGTAAATAGTTTCAAAAATATTCTTATTCAATAGTTTCGCTAGATCACTCTCAAATGGAAGACGCAATAATATAAATACATCGGCCAATCCTTGTACACCTAATCCAATCGGACGATGACGAAGATTTGAGTTTCTAGCTTCTTCAACAGGATAATAGTTATTATCAATGATCTTATTCAAATTAAGCGCAACCTGATAAGTTACATCATATAATTTCTGCTGATCAAAACTTCCATTGATTACAAAACGTGGTAGAGCGATAGATGCTAAATTACAAACGGCTACTTCATCCGGACTAGTGTATTCAATAATCTCTGTACAAAGGTTACTGCTCTTAATGGTACCTAGATTTTGCTGATTGCTCTTGCTATTAGCAGCATCTTTATACAACATATAAGGTGTGCCTGTTTCGATTTGAGAATCTAAAATAGCAAACCAAAGTTCTTGTGCTTTAATTGTTTTTCTTGCTCTTCCTTCAGCCTCGTACTTTGTATACAATGCATCAAAAACTTCTCCATGACAATCGCTCAAGCCAGGTGCTTCATTAGGACAGAACAAACTCCATTCACCATCTGCTTCTACTCTTTTCATAAATAAATCGCAGATCCACAAAGCATAGAATAAGTCTCTTGCTCTCATCTCTTCTTTACCATGATTTTTTCTTAAATCAAGGAAAGAAAATATATCAGCATGCCATGGTTCAATATAAATAGCAAAAGCACCCTTGCGTTTTCCACCTCCTTGATCAACATAACGAGCCGTATCATTAAATACTCTCAACATTGGTACAATACCATTACTGGTTCCATTAGTACCGCCAATATAACTACCAGTAGCTCTGATGTCATGAATAGCTAAACCTATTCCTCCAGCACTTTGAGATATTTTAGCTGTCTGTTTTAACGTATCATATATACCATCAATGCTATCCTCTTTCATGGTAAGCAAAAAGCAACTGCTCATTTGCGCCTTAGGCGTGCCGGCATTAAACAAAGTAGGCGTAGCATGTGTAAACCAACGCTCACTCAATAAATTATAGGTAGCAATTACGCTGTCGATGTCAGCTTTATGAATACCCAAAGCCACCCTCATAAACATATGCTGCGGACGTTCTACTATTTTTCCGTCTATTCTAAGTAGGTAAGATTTTTCAAGGGTTTTAAATCCAAAATAATCGAAAGCGAAGTCACGATCATAAATAATCGTACTATCTAATAATTCAGCATTTGCATCAATCACTTGCCAAACATCATCTGCAATTAAAGGTGTCTTTTTCCCGTTTTTCTTATCTATATATAGATACAAGTTCTTCATCGTTTCCGAAAAAGACTTGATGGTGTTTTTATGTAAGTTACTTACAGCAATTCTAGAAGCAAGAATTGCATAATCAGGATGTCTAGTTGCTAATGAAGCAGCTGTTTCAGCAGCAAGGTTATCCAACTCTGTCGTAGGCACCCCGGAATAAATACCCTCAATTACTTTTTTTGCTACGTCAATTGGATTAACCAAAGGACTTAGACTGTAGGACAACTTTTCAATACGAGCCGTTACCTTATCAAATTTGATGGATTCGGTCTTACCGTTTCTTTTAATTACGTGCATAAATTTCTAAACTTTATATCGAGGGTTAGTAGTACTTGTTTTTTGCTTTCAAAAAGGAAAACTAATTATTAAAATGAAAAGATTCATTGAAATGATTTCCACAGGTGTTAATTACTTTTAGAAATCTTCTTCCAATGAAAAGGCTTGAGACTCCTTAGAGCCCATCACGCCTGCTTTTTGATAATCCCCTACCCTTTTTTCAAAGAAATTGGTCTTCCCCTGCAGGGAAATCATCTCCATGAAATCGAAGGGATTGGTAGCATTAAACATCTTAGGATAACCTAGTTCGGCTAGCCAACGGTCGGCTACAAACTCGATATATTGTTGCATTAATTTGGCATTCATTCCAATCAATGCTACTGGAAGAGCTTCGCTTACGAATTCCTTTTCAATTGCAACAGCATCTGCAATGATTTCGAATATCGCGTCTTTGCTCAATTTAGTTTCAAGCATACTATACAAAAGACAAGCAAATTCACAATGTAAACCCTCATCACGACTAATTAATTCATTGCTAAACGTCAACCCTGGCATCAAGCCTCTCTTCTTCATCCAGAAGATAGAACAAAAACTTCCACTAAAGAAAATACCTTCTACAGCAGCAAATGCCACTAAGCGCTCAGCAAAATTCCCATTGTCAATCCAACGCAAAGCCCATTCTGCTTTTTTCTTTACTGCCGGCACGGTATCGATTGCATGAAACAAGCGATCTTTTTCTTTTGGATCTTTGATATAATTATCTATCAGTAAAGCATAAGTTTCCGAATGAATATTTTCCATCATAATCTGAAAACCATAAAAACACCTTGCTTCTGGAAGCTGCACTTCACTCATAAAATTAACCGCTAGGTTCTCATTCACTATCCCATCACTCGCTGAGAAAAAAGCCAAAATATGAGAAATGAAATGACGCTCTCCGTCATTCAAACCATCCCAATCTTTCTGGTCGCTACTCAAATCAATTTCTTCAGCAGTCCAAAAACTGGCTTCATGTTTTTTATACATTTCCCAAACCTTTGGATATTTGATGGGCAATAAAACAAAACGCTCTTTGTTTTCTCTTAATAGTAATTCGGTGCTAGTGTTGTTTGACATAATGGGTGGTGTTGTTAGTTGTTTATAAAAACACAATCGCTACAATCGCAGGTCGAAGAAACATAAAAATTTGCCTCGGCTTCGCTACTATTTTGACTGCGAAAATTTCCTTTTATTTTCCTCCTCTTAAAGTCTATCGGTCACTTCGGTTAATCGATGAAAAGAGATTGCATTTGCATATCCAGCCTTTTCACCCACCTACCTCACAAAACCAACCAGACTTAAAATAAAGGGGGAATACAATAATACTATCAGTTTTAATTTCTAAAATGAAAAGTTAATAACACAATTTGTTAATATCGTTTGGAACCTTTACGCGCATTGTATTCTATCAAAATCACCGATTTTTTACACATTTTTAACACCAATTGGGTATAAAAAAATCATGAAATATTGAACAAACTTACTTCCACCCTTTTCGAGCCCTCAATACTAATAAAAAATCACCTTCCAAACCTTTGTTTAAGGGCAACTAGCGCATCATCCATGGGTAAATCAGCCCCTTTTTGAACGGGGTTATTTTGCCGCTGAATAGGCCGCTTTTGTCCCCCAGTTGCGGGAGTCGTCATTTGTTTAATAGAAAGGCCAATCCGCTTTCTCACTAAATCCACCTCCATTACTTTCACCTTTACCTGCTGGTTTAGCTTTAATACCTCGTTAGGATCGGTAATATATTGATGGGAGATTTCTGATACATGAACCAAACCGTCTTGCTTTACCCCTATATCCACGAAGGCTCCAAATCGGGTAATATTAGTAACCACTCCCGGCACTTCCATCCCTACTTTCACATCATCGATACTGAAGATATTCGCAAATTCAAAAGCTTGAGCTTCGCTTCTTGGATCTAGTCCTGGCTTTTTTAATTCATTCAAAATATCTTGAATAGTTAATTCACCAATTTGCTCCGTTGCATATTTTTTTGCATTCACTGTTTTTAATAACTCTTCCTTACCTATCAGGGCTTTTACCTCCACCCCTAATTCCTTGGCTATCGCCTCCACCAGTGGATAGGCCTCAGGATGTACCGCACTTTGATCGAGTAAATCATCCCCTTCCGGAATACGCAAAAAACCTGCACACTGCTCAAAAACTTTACCTCCCAAACGAGGTACTTTCAATAATTGCTTCCTGCTGCTAAACTTACCAATTTCATTGCGATACTTGATAATATTTTCCGCTACTGTACCCCCAATTCCACTCACATAACTCAACAAATGTTTACTCGCTGTGTTTAAATTAACCCCTACATTGTTAACACAACTAACCACGGTTGCGTCTAGTCGCTCCTTCAATCGAAACTGGTTCACATCATGCTGATACTGGCCCACACCAATGCTTTTAGGGTCTAGCTTTACCAACTCTGCCAATGGATCCATCAACCTTCTTCCAATACTAACCGCCCCCCTCACCGTAATATCTTCATCAGGAAACTCTTCTCGCGCAATTTCGGAGGCAGAATAAATGGATGCCCCGTCCTCATTAACCAAAAACACAGGTAGACCAAGATTTAATTTCTTTATAAATTGTTCTGTTTCCCTACCCGCAGTTCCATCACCAATTGCAAATACTTCAATGCCATATTGCTGAACCAAATTTTTGATTTTTATTTCTTCTGCTGCCACCCGATTATTTTCATGCGGAAAAATTAAGTCTGTTTTTTGAAGTCCTCCTTTTTCATCCAGACAAACCACCTTACAACCTGTTCGGTAACCTGGATCGATTGCCAAAATACGCTTACCTCCAATGGGTGCACTTAATAATAACTGACGTAAATTCTCAGCGAAAACATTGATAGCATCCTCATCTGCTTTTGCTTTCAAGTTGGTTCTAAACTCAGTTTCTAAACTAGGTTGCAATAATCTTCGATAAGCATCCTTAGCTGCCTTTTTAATTTGATCACTGCAAGAACTCATACCTTTTATATAAATTGATTCCAGTATTTCAAGGGCATTTTCTTCTGCTGGTGAAATAGTAATTCTTAAATAACCTTCCAAAAACCCCCTTAACACTGCCAAAATCCTGTGAGAGGGTATTTTAGCAATCAACTCAGAAAAATCGAAGTAATCCTTATACTTAATCCCTGCAGTCTCTTGATCTGTTATCACCTTACTTTGAATAGTAGCCGCTACTTCAAATAATTTTCTCAATTTGGCTCTTACCTGTGCATCTTCATTAATCAGTTCTGCTATAATATCTCTTGCACCCTGCAAAGCTGCCTCTGCATCCAATACATTTTCTGTTATAAAAGTTGCAGCAACAGCAATTACATCAATATTATTTTGCTCCAATAATAAATTAGCCAATGGCTCAAGACCTTTAGCCCTTGCCGTCTGCGCCTTGGTAGTCCGCTTGGGTTTATAAGGCAGATAAATATCTTCTAGTGCTGCAAGTGTCGTCGCCGCATCAATTGTAGCCTGCAATGCTGGCGTCATTTTTTGCTGGTCAGTAATTGTTTTTTCTATAAACAATTTTCGATCAGTAAACTCTTTCAAAAATTTCAACTCATCCTGTATCTGCTGAATCTGGACCTCATCCAAGGCACCCGTTTTATCTTTACGATATCGAGCAATGAAAGGAATCGTTGCCCCTTCGGCTAACAAAGCTAAAACAGCTTCAACCTGTTGTAATTTTATAGATAACTTTTGCGCAATAGGCTGAACGAATGCTGACATAATTGATTGGCTTTTTTTATTAGGGGTGCGAAAGTAATGGTGTGCAATGAAAGAAAAAAATTCAAGATTTAAAAGGAAAAGACTATTAATGAATAACCCTTAATTTAAAATTCTCCTAACCCCCTGACGCTGTTGATTCTTCATATTTTTTATTCTTTTATAAATATTTTTCTACTGCCTATTTTTTTGCATCTGCCTAATTGACAACCGATTCAAATCCAATATCAACTTTGCAAACTGACTCGCTTATGTGGATACTGTGTTGCAAAGGAATAAATGCTTTTACGAATGGTATCATTATCCTGATAAGGAATTAACAAGCTTTTGATTTCTTTTGCACTATTGAGCTGCATCGATGTAGGTAAATATCCCATACCCCAAAAACAGCCTCTTTCAATTAATAAGCAAAGTTTCTCCGCCTCATTTCTCCCAATATCCACCACAGCAAAGGTGGGCAGCTGTTGTTCTAAAGCGGATAGCATTTTAGCAATTTTCAAATTATACAATGACGGGGATTCCAAACTTGCTTTATCATCGTTGGTAAAAGGTGTTTTATCAATGAAACAAAGTTTTTCATTCAATTCAAATTGCTGCACTATTTTTTTTAACATTGCCCAACCTTCCCTCAGTAAATTAAATGAATACAAAGAAGGAATATTTTTTTTCTTTTTATCAATTACTAATCGCTGATATCCACCTCCATCTTGATACATATACAATGCATACTTTTGAGTAGGCTTTTTTTGACTGGTATTATGCTTAGGCCAAAGCTTTTTTATCTCTGTACTTTCTAAAACAATTGCTTCTAATTCTGTAGCACAGGATTGATAAGTTATTTTAAATATAGTCCTTATTAATTGCTGCCTTTTTTTGTCTGCATCTTGATGGGTAAAATGACTAGTCACTCTCTTTTTTATATTGATTGCCTTTCCAACATAAATGATAGTATCCTTTTCATCATGAAAATAATATACCCCCGGCCCTGTGGGAAGATCCATTATTACGGAGGAAGATAAATTCATAGGAAGCCACTGCTCCCCAGATTTTTTTTTCAACATCTCATTAATATACTTGTCTGCACCATTCGCTAAATAATGTTCAAAAAGTAGCACCGTTGCCTGCGCATCTCCCCCTGCCCGATGCCTATTTTCAATGGGCAAATCTAGTGTCCTACAAATTTTACCCAGACTATAAGAAGGTAATCCAGGAAATACCTTTCTCCCTAAACGCACGGTACATAATTTTTTAACGTTTAACTCATACCCCGCCACTTTCAAATGGTGATGAATAAAAGAGTAATCAAAGTTTACATTATGCGCAACAAAAATTTGATCCTTCAGTATGTCAAATAATGTAGGTGCTATTTCTTCAAAGATAGGCGCAGAGGTAACCATAGCATTATTGATTCCAGTAAGGGCAGTAATATAGCTCGGTATATTTTGCTGAGGATTAATGAGTGTTTCAAAATGTTTTATTATCCGATTACCATCATGAATAAAAACGGCAATTTCGGTAATGCCAAATGCTGAAGCATGACCTCCGGTGGTTTCAATATCTACAATTGCATACATAGGAAAGCAAATATAGAAATACTAAATAAATTAGCAAAATTATTATTTAGACTATTGGGCTAGTTTTCGCCAACACTCTTTTAAGTCGATAGATGGTATTGATAGATTGATTTTAAAATAACCATCCGGGCAGCTAGCCATTATTTTTATTTACTTTTGCCCCTACTTATGGCCATTCATGTTGAAAAATACAAACACTTACAAGACCAACTCAATGGCAAGGCTACTCTAGTAGCCGTATCCAAAACAAAACCCCTAGAAGACATTCAGGCCTTGTACGATTTAGGTCATCGCGATTTTGGAGAAAATTATGTACAAGAATTGGTAGACAAAGCAGCGCTTTTACCTAAAGACATTCGTTGGCATTTTCTAGGTCATCTGCAAAGTAATAAGGTGAAATATATTGCTCCCTTCGTTCATTTAATTCATGGGGTAGATAGTTTATCACTTCTGAAGGAAATCGATAAACAAGCCGCTAAAAACAATCGCATCATTGACTGTCTTCTCCAAATCCATATTGCAAAAGAAGAAACCAAATTTGGTTTTGACCCCAGCGAATTAATCGCATTGCATGAATTTACCCAATGGAAAAATGTAACCCTTGTTGGATTAATGGGTATGGCTTCCTTCAGCGATGATAAGGATTTAGTTAAAAAAGAATTTGCCGATCTAAAATCTTTATTTGACGGTAATAAAAAATCTTCCGATAAAATAGCTACTGCGAATACAACTGAAACAAACAATTTTCAATTCACTATTCTCAGTATGGGAATGAGTGGTGATTACGAAATTGCACTTGAACAGGGTAGTAATATGGTTAGGATCGGAAGCTTACTTTTTGGTGAAAGAAATTACAAGCACTAATGCCTCAAGAAATTATTTTACTCTGTATCGCTGCATTTGCTGCAGGTTTTATTGATGCCATTGTGGGCGGTGGTGGATTAATACAAACTCCTGCTACCATAATTACTTTACCTCAATATCCAGTAGCCACCTTATTGGGCACCACTAAAATCCCCTCATTTATTGGTACCTCAATGGCAGCATGGCAATATGCTCGCAGGGTTCAATTAAGATGGAAATTACTGGCTATGATGTGCAGTATTGCTTTAATAGCTGCTTATGCAGGATCCAAGACTGTTTCCATTGTGAGTAATACTTTTATGAAACCCATCATCTTTGGAGTGCTGATTGCAGTAGCCATTTATACCTACTCAAAAAAAAACTTTGGCAATAATACCTCCCAAACAAAGTCACCAAAAAACGAATGGCTGATAGCTGCCTCCTTCGCATTACTCATCGGATTTTATGATGGATTTATTGGTCCAGGCGCTGGAAGCTTTTTAGTACTCTTTTTTATAAGTGCACTAGGATTTGATTTTCTTAGAGCCAGTGCACATGCAAAATTTGTAAATCTTGCTACCAATATGGGCTCAATTATTTTTTTCAGCAGTAACGGACACATCCTATATCAATATGCCCTCCCAATGGCAATCTGTAATTTTACTGGTTCCATTCTTGGAACAAGACTAGCGATTTTAAAAGGCAATTCTTTTATCAGAATATTTTTTTTAATTGTAGTAATTGGAACAATTATTCGTTTTGGTTATGATATTTTTTTTAAAGCCTGATAGAATCATTATAACATAAATTCAAGGTTTGGGTGTCAGTAGATTTTATTTTTCAATAGAACATCTTCCCCTACCACGATAAGCAATTGACTTCAATTGAATGAACAGTTGGTTATGGTAACGAAAATATTTTGTTAAAGAATTCAGTAGCGCTAAATATTTTAATATAGTGGTGCAAGATTTGGTATTAAACAAATAACTTTGATAAGACTTATAAGAATTTATGTCCGCTACATTCGAAGCTGAAAAAAATAAAAAAGCACTTGCCTATACCATCGCTATCTGTGGTACCTTACTACTATTGGCTTTTTTAATCAGCTGGCCCATTCTTCAACCGCCTGTACCGATAGCGCAAGACTTACTAGAAATTAACCTTGGCAACAATGAGGAAGGAATGGGTGAAATTCAACCGCTAATCAAAGGTGAAAAGGCCCCTTCACAAGAAGTTACTGCTCCTGCTCCATCAAATGAATCTCCAAAGCCTGCAGAAGCTAAGGAAATAAAACCAGATGAAAATGCTGAAGTAAATGCAGCTCCCATTGCTAAAACAGAAAAGAAAATCCTGAAAAAAAAGATTGAAATCAAGCTAGAGAAAAAAAATGTAAAAAAAATTAAGACTACCCCCATCATTGCACCACCTTCACCTAAACCGGCTAAACCTAAGCTTACATATAATGGACCAGGAAGTGGAAAAGGCAATGGTGCAACTGAAGATAATGGATATAGATATCAAGGCAATAAACCCGGAGGAAAAGGGGATGCAGGAGATCCTTCAGGTAAACCTGATAGTTATGGAAACAGTCCCGGAGGCAAAACAGGTATTAGCGTAACGAAAGGAATACGACCAATAAATATGAGAGACCTCAGATTTGAAGATGATTTCAATGAAAATGCGGTCGTATTTCTAGACATCAAATACAGTGCTTCTGGTAATTTTATAAGCAGTGTAATAGCTAAAGGAACCACTACTTCAAAATCAACCATCATTAGCATTGCGAAAAGAAAAGCGGCAGAATTAAAATTTCCAACAAGCAATGACGGCGGTATTTCTACCGTAGTATTCAATTTCAAAATTCAGAATTAAATTTCTCCTATCAAATGCTAATGGCAATTAGTTTTGGATAGGTTTTATATTTGCAGTAATGACCTATCCAGAAACAGTAGAATATTTATTTTCTCAGCTACCCATGTATAGTAGGATTGGTGCGGCGGCCTACAAAGAAGATCTTCATAATGCTATCGCTATCTGTGAAGCACTAGATAATCCTCAAAAAAAATTCAAGAGCATTCATATTGCTGGTACCAATGGAAAAGGTAGCACTAGTCACATGCTTGCTTCCATTTTACAAGAAGCAGGCTACAAAACTGGTTTATATACTTCACCCCATTTAAATGATTTTAAAGAACGGATCAAAATAAATGGCGAAATGGTGAGTGAATCATTTGTTATTGATTTTGTAAAAAGAACCCATTCTTTAGTAGAAAAAATACAACCTTCTTTTTTTGAATTAACCATGGCGATGGCATTTGATTACTTTGCTCAACAAGAAGTAGATATTGCCATCATTGAAACAGGTTTGGGTGGAAGATTGGACAGCACCAACATCATTAAGCCCATTCTGTCTGTGATCACTAATATAGGATTCGATCACATGAATATCTTAGGAGATACCCTAGTTAAAATTGCTGGTGAAAAAGCAGGTATTATTAAACAATCAGTGCCTGTAGTAATAGGAGAATATATTCAGGAAACTAAAAATGTATTTGAAACAAAAGCAACCGAGTGTAATGCGCCCATTTACTTTGCTCAAAACGAATATTCAATAGTCGATTGTAAAGATGGCCTTCGTCAACTCGATTGCACCATCATTGATAAAGAAAATAATGAAGCAACTTTATACTCACTCGACCTCAATGGCCACTACCAATTAAATAATTTATTGACCATACTTTGTGTAGAAAAAGAATTGAAAAAACAAGGATATATTATCCCGAAAGAAATTAAAATAGAGGCACTCGCTAATGTAAAAAAATTAACTGGATTACATGGAAGATGGGAGTTGATAGCCGAAAAACCCTTCCTAGTGCTAGATGTGGCGCACAATGAAGATGGAATGAAGCAGTTACTTTCTCAAACCGAAATCTTTCTAGCATCCATTCATAGTGGTGCTTTAAAAAATAAATTACACTTTGTTCTAGGTATGGCTAAAGACAAAGAATTATCAAAGGTGTTAACCTTACTGCCAAAAGATGCAAATTATTATTTCACAGCTGCCCATATACCAAGGGCAATCCCTTCAAATGAGTTGATGATGAAAGCTACCGAATTGGGTTTACAAGGTTTTCATTTTGAAGATGTAAATGAAGCCATTCGAGCAGCTAAAAACAGCGCCATTCAGAATGACCTCATTATCGTTTGTGGAAGTGTTTTTTTAGTAGGAGAAGTAAAAGAAGAATTGATTTAAAATACATTTTTTAAGATCGATAGTCCAAATGAAACAAATCAACCAATTTTAAAACCTTTCGCTACAAAACATACCAATGGCTAGAATAAAAATTGATTTCCCCCACCCCGTTATTGCAGCAATAAAATTAAAAGTTCGAATCGGAGACATCAATTATGGAAACCATGTTGGTAATGATTCCTTCGTATCATTGATTCATGAGGCCCGAATACAGTGGTTACAACAAAACAACTTTAGTGAAATGGATGCGGGTGGAACAGGACTCATCATGGCAGACCTAGGAATTGAATTTAAGAGAGAGGCCTATTATGGAGAAGGAATTTTAATTGAAATTGCAGCAGGCGAAATAGCCAGGGTGAGCTTTGAACTTTTCTATCAACTCAGTACCGAAAGAAACCAGGAAAAAGTAATATTAGCTAAGGCAAAGACAGGGATGGTATGCTATCAATATGAACTTAAAAAAACTGTAAGTGTTCCCGATAGTTTACAACAAATATTACAAGCAAAATAGTTTAAAGATTATTCCAAATTTTCCAACTTGCCTCTGCCTGTATCAATAACATATCATAACCATTTTCTGTGGTAGCGCCACGCTCTTCTCCCTTTTGTAAAAAAAGTGTTTTAGCAGGTTTGTAAACCAAATCATATAAATAATGTTGAGGGCTAATTAAATGATAAGGTATTTCAGGAGCTGAGTTTTCATTCGGATGCATTCCCACTGGCGTACAATTAATTATTACCGAATAGTCAGACATCATCTTTTGATCAATAGCATTATAAGGAATAAAATTTCCATTCAAACCAACTTGCCGGGTAACAATCAAAAATTCGATTCCGAGCTTTTCCAATACATATTGCACGGCCTTAGATGAACCGCCCGTTCCTAGCACCAATGCCTTATTATGATGGGATTCTATTCGTTTGCAAAAGGATTGTTCAAAGCCAATAATATCAGTATTGTAGGCAATTAGTTTATTTCCTGAAATTTTAATACTGTTAGTAGCGCCAATTTTTTTTACCTCATCTGATTGTTCTGTCACAAATTGAAGCACCTGTTCTTTGTAGGGAATAGTAACCCCCATTCCTAAAAGTTGTGGATTAGCAGCGAGTAAGTTAGGGAATTCGGTAATTGTAGGAATGGGAAAAGATTCAAAATAAGCATCTTCAATTCCCTCCCGCTCAAATTTTTCAGTGAAATATTGTTTAGAAAAAGAATGACCCAAAGGATAACCAATTAAACCATATAGTTTCATTCTCCTATTATTTGTTGAGATATAATTCAAATGTATCTCCTCTTAATCCAATGCGCATAGTCTCCAATGCAATCACTTCATTAGGAGCAATATTTCCTAGATTTACATTACATCCAATAAGTTCAAGAAAATAAAGTTGCTGAGCCTTTTGTGGTGCTTCCCACAAAATTTTTTGTTCTGGTATCTGGGTAAGTATTTCTTGTACCAACCCTTCTCTCACTTCTCCTGAACCCCGATAAATACCTACGTTGCCCGCTTCCCTTGCTTCTGCAATTACATAGGTAGAACCCGCTTCTAATTCAGCCCGCATTAATTCAATCCATTTGTATGGTGGAATAATATGAGCTGCATCCTTGCTCCCCACTTCACTCAAAACAGTTCCATACTTGGTCAATTTTTCAATATATCCACATTTTTCAGCGTGAGGAATAGAAATTGAACCATCACTTACTTCCATGTAGCTGATGCCAAATTCCTTGCAAACATTGATATAATCTTCAAATTGATTTCTTATTAAAAAAGCTTCAAACAAAGTGCCTCCAAAATAAACTGGAACATCGTAGGATCGATAAACTTCTAGTTTTTCTTTCAAAGTAGGTGTGACATAGGAAGTGCCAAAGCCCAATTTTACAACATCTACATGAGGATAAGATACGCTCATGAAATTTTTAGCTTCCTGAACACTCAATCCCTTATCCATCACCATTGTAATACCATGTTGACGAGGCCTTACAGTTCGTTCAGGCATTTGTGTTAAATTGAAATTCATATAGGATTTTTAATGAAGACGCAAATATAAACAAAGCGTATTAAATGGAAAGTAAAGCAATTAAATTGATTTCCCTTTTTTTAAACGGGCAATCACATCTACCACCGACTGATTCTGTAATAAAGAAGGACTCAGTTCAATTAACTTTTTAATCAGTTTAGGATTTTTATCCATTCCTAATTCCAATTGAAGTATCGCTTCCTTTGATTTGCCTAGGGCAAATAAAAAGGCACTTTTATAGTAAATAAATATCGGTTTACTATTAGTTAAAACCATTGCATGATCTACATATTCTAATCCCTCTTCATAACACTTGGCATTGTATAAGCACTTTAACAATTCCACCCAACCATTAACATTCTTGGGTTTTGTGCGGACCACATTACCAAAATATTGAACTGCCTGCTCAATTTTGCCTTGCTCCATCAAACACTGTCCCATTGCAAGATTAAAATCAGGCTGCATTTTATGAACTCTCATGGCGATCTGCAAATTCTTGATAGCGCTTTCCCAGGTGCCTTCATTCATATAGGTACAAGCTATTTTATAAAAAAGCTGGGTATCTTCTTGATTTAGGTGAGTAGCTTTTCGATAATTAGACCTAGCCTGTGCATAATTATGAAGCTTATCATAACAATGGGCAATCGCCTCGTAAATAACATCCTCTGGCCTGGCTAATTCTAGCACTTTTTGCAAAGCTTCAATCGCATCTTTATATTTCCTTAATCGCAAATAGGCATCCCCCATATTACGCCAAGCATAGTCGAACTTTTCATCAATCGCAATAGCATACTTATAGGCATCAATCGCTTTCTCATATAACTTTATTCCCTGATAGGCTGCAGCCAAATTAAACCAAGCCAACTCACTAAAAGGATGCTCTTCAATAATCTGTTGATGAAGCCGAATACCCTCTTCGTTTCTGCCAGTAAAGTCAGTCCAAAAACAAATTTTATACAACGCCTCTTCATTCAAAGGATCCTGCTCCAAGATCATTTTCATACAATCAAAAACCTTGTCAAAATTTTCGTAATCATCATGAACATCTGCTAGTTCAAAAAGGAGTTCTATTTTCTCTTCCCCTTCAAAAGAATCCAATGCTGTTTCCAAAACGCTAGCCGCCTTACTATGCTGATCCAAAGCAAGTAAAGCATCCGTTCTCAAAATATACAGGTTGATATCTCTGTTATCCAGCAAAGCTGCCTGGTCCAAAAAATAAAGTGCCTGTTTGTATTTTTTGCTTGCAATGAGCAAATCACATTTTTTCAGTAATAATGAGCTAGAATAAGGATACTGCTCTACGGCAAACTCGGCAGCCTCTAGGGATTGATCTAACTGATCTTTCTCGTCAAAATAGTCGATAATTTTCTCAAAAGCATCTTCGTCAATAAAGCTGTGACTAATACCAGTTTTGAGATTATGGTACTGGAGCAATAATTCTTTCAATTCTTCCCGATCTTGTCGATATGGGTAATTACTCATGGGCTAAGGGGTTGCTGTAAAATACGTCATTTAAAGCAAAATTTCAATTTTTTAAGGTTGTTTTAAACCTTTAGACCTAAAAAAAGTCAAAAAACAAAGAAATTGATTCCTACCAAACAAAAATTGAATTATATTTGTAACAGTTAAACTTATTTAAATGAATACTTTCACCAAAAAACTACTAGCTTTTACTATACTTTTCAGTGTAGTTTCAGAAGCATTTGCCGATAGGGTATTTGGGAAAAAAATGAAAAATAAGATTACCCTTAATTTAAATATCCCATCGAACTTAAAGAACGCTATCGGATTTAATCTAAAAACTGGATTAGCCTATAAAGGAAGTTTATTAAGTTATCATGCTAATCAAGGAAGTGCGATAATTAACAACTCTATTTCTACTTACCAAAAAGGAAACACTATTTACATTGTTCCTTACAAAAATAAATTAACCGTTACCGAAATTAAACCAGGATATACCGGTATTAAAATCATCATTAGAAAATAATTAAATTTTATAATTAAAAAGCCCCTTAGTTAAATTCTGAGGGGCTTTTTAATTTCAGCTGTCTTATGAAAAACAGTACAATAAATTTATACAGATTATTTTTACTCTCCTACTTTCCCTTTTTTAGTTTCTTCATAAGTCATCACTCGATATCCAGTTTGAGGATATTCAAATTTCAAGGCAGGTACCGTATTGAAATCTATAGAAGACAATTTATACTTAAAAAATAATTTGGCGGTCTCTAGTTCATACTCTAAAGGAAAACCTGGTAAATTCAAAAAAGATCGGTCATATTCCTTATTGATAGCCACTAAATCAGGAGTATAAAAAACTGATAAGGATGATCCATCTTTCAATTTAGCAATCGCTTTCTTGCAATTATAACCTCCCACTACTTTAGTTTCACTAGAATTTTCAAATACTAATCCTTCCAAGTTTTTATTTTTTTCTTCCCAATTTTCCTTAGACAATAGAATCATTAACTTTTGACCGCTGTATTCTTTCAATATAGCCGCATTGCCTGTTTTAGAATTATAGATAGTCGTTTCGGTTCCTAGAGCAGTTTTCATATCAGTTCTGCTGAGTCCTCCCTTTAAATATCTAGTGGAGGTAGCGCCAGCAAATCCTTCAGCTAATTTAATTTCTTTATTTCTAGACTGAAGTGAAATTTCATAAATAATAGTACCCTCTGAAATTGTTTTTTGAGCAAAGCAAATTACGCTCTGCAACATAAATACAAAAGAAATAAATATGGTAATCGTTTTCATTTGACCCTGTTTTAATAAAGATAACAAAATCTTTTTCCAAACCAACTGAAAATTAAAACAGCCTGCAACGCTGATAGGCGGAAGCAGGCTGTTTTAATTTTATTGAATTGATTATTTTTTAGTTTTATTTTTTAAATCTTGAACCTTTTGATTGGCTTCCTGCATAGCCTGTATTTTTTCTTGAAGTTTACTTTGCTTTACAGGTTTTTTTCTATTGATTTCTATTTGCGCCAAAATCTTATCATGATCAATAATATACTGCTGAATGATTATCTGAAGTATAAGAGTAATGGTATTTGAAATAGTGTAATACCATGTAAGGGCCGAAGGAAGGTTGTTAAATACCCCCAATAACATTACAGGAAATATATAGGGCATGTATTTCATCACAGGGTTAGAATTATCCTGCATACTACTCATACTATAAATAGAAATAAGCAAACTAGTAAGGGTAGCAGTTATTGTAAACAAACTGATATGATCTCCATAAAATGGAATGCTAAATGGCATATTGTAAATAGAATCATAAGCAGCTAAATCCTTTGCCCAAAGAAAATTTTCTCCCCTCAACGAAATATTACTTTGAAAGAAATAATATAAAGACATGAAGATAGGAATTTGTAATAATGCAGGTAAGCATCCCCCTAATGGGCTTACTCCCGCTGATTTCCATAACTTCATCTGGTCCATACTAAAGGCTTGCTTATCTTCTCCATGTTTATCCTTTAGTTTATCTATTTCTGGTTTAAGTGCCTTCATTTTAGCGCCACTTACATAACTTTTATAGAGTATGGGTGAAGTGAGTAACCGAATAAAAAGAGTCAATAATAAAATAACAATCCCCATACTGGCGACATTTTTTCTAAGCAAATCAAAAACAGGCAATAGGAAATGTCTGTTGATGTATTTTACAAATGCAAACACACCACTACCATAGGGTACAATATTCTCCAATTGATTTCCATAGGCTTTTAAAATATTGTAATCACTCGGACCATAATAAATTTGTAATGGAATTTGAGCGGTCCTTCCCGAAGGCACATTGACTCTGAAATTAGCAGTTGTTTGGCCAATAATCGATAACCCTGTATCAGAAGGTGCCATCCATTTAACTTCAGCTGAAGAAAATTTATTTTTATTCACCAAACTAGAAATAAAGAACTGCTGCTTTACGGCTACCCAATCTAACGGCTTATCATGTTTTTGAGTATTGCCTGAACCTAACATTTCAAAATCAAATTTCCCATCACTTACCTGTGCAATATGGGTTTGTTCCTTTTCATAAGTCAAATCTTTTTCAATTCGCTCAGTTTGAGTTTGCCACAATAAATTAATAGATTGCTGTGTAGTCAATTGATCAGCTCCTTCAAGGTTAATTGAAAAATCAATCATATATTCATTTGGACGCATTATAAAAACGTGCTTTACCTCTTGTTTTCCAGATGAATCTTTTACCGAAAAACTCACTGTTTGGCTATTATCTGCATTGGTAATTATAGGGGCTGAGGTAAATAATAAATCGCTAGTGGCAGCTGTTTGTTGATTTCCAGAATTGATTGAATAGGAAATTTTATTGAACACGCTATTTTGTAATATTACAGGTTTGCCTTCATAGGTTTTGTACTTTTTTAACTCTACTCTTCTGGGCTGAGCTCCCTTATTAGTGAAGGTTACCTTCATTACCTCATTTTCAACAACAGTTAATTGTTCAGTTTGATTTAGAGACCCTTGAAAACCACCCGCAGACTGTAGCTTACGCATTGTATCTGCAGTCAAGGAATCTTTCAACACTTTAACTGGATCTACTTTTGGTCGCAGTTTAGCTATAGAATCAGCCACTCTTTTTTGCTGAACTAGGTAAGCCTGATTTTCTTGACTGTTAAAATAAAACATCCCCATTAAAAGTATTCCGATCAACACAAATCCAATCACGGTATTTCTATCCATTCCCATAGTTATAATTTAGTGAGCAAAGGTAATTAAACTTTAGAGTTATCGTTTGAAGTTAGTATTAATTTAAAAAGCCCCGAAAATTCGAGGCTTTTTAAATATAAAACAAGTTTTGCTTATTTTTTAGCAGCAGGTGCAGCCGCGGCAGGAGCAGCCTTAGGAGCAGCAGCAGCTTTAGGAGCAGCAGCCTCTTCCTGTTTCAATTGACGAGTCATTGTAATTGAAGCAATTGGAATACGAGGTGAATTCAAAATTTCCATATTATCTGCTTTCACATCCTGTACACGAATATTTTCATTTAACTGCAAATTAGTCAAATCCAATTCGATGTTTTCACACAAATATTTTGGTAACAGTTTAACTTTCAAACTTTTTATTTTGGTAACCAGTTTACCACCCGCCTTAACCCCTGCAGGAGCTCCAGTAAACTTAAGTGGAATTGTAACGATTACCTTTTTGTCTTCAACTAGTTCTAAAAAGTCAACATGAATCAGTTCATCACTAACTTTGTCAAATTGAAGATCTTTAAGTACACATCTGTAATCTTTTCCATCAATTTTAGCTAATACAACCATAAATTGGGGTGTATACACGATGTTTTTAAAAGCAGTAGCAGGAGCAGCAAAATTGATCTCCTTAGCACCTCCGTAAATTACAGCTGGCACTTTTTCCTCAAGGCGAAGTTGGCGGGTGGCTTTTTTGCCAAATTCGGTCCTGATTTGTCCTTCGATTGTAATTGTTTTCATTTAATTTAATTTTTATGAGGCGCGAAGGTAAGGAAAAAAGCTGGATTTGAAAGGATATTTGATAAATTAAATGGCAGTTAAAGCTGGATAAATCAAATATTTTTATTAGCCATGCGACTTCTTAAAAATAGTCCATTTATGCTCTTATTCTCCAATGCGTTACGGATGGCGATAGCAAATAGCTCAGCGGTAGACACTACCTTTATTTTACTTCCTATTTGCTTAACCGGAATGGTATCACAAACCACCAATTCCTCTAAAACGCTATTTTCGATATTCTCATAGGCTTTTCCACTTAAAACAGGATGAGTACAAAATGCCCTTACACTTCTAGCCCCCTTTTCCTTCAAAAGGCCTGCACTTTTAGCTAATGTACCTCCAGTATCACAGATGTCATCAATCAACACTATATCCCTATCGGTTACATCACCTATTACTACCATACTTGCGATTTCATTAGCACGCTTTCGGTGCTTGTCGCAAATAACCATTTCACTTTCAAAATAAGAGGCCACCTC
The DNA here is from genome assembly GCA_030831945.1 of Ferruginibacter sp. GTDB lineage: Bacteria > Bacteroidota > Bacteroidia > Chitinophagales > Chitinophagaceae > Ferruginibacter. The sequence goes on along the minus strand of JAURKC010000017.1, from coordinate 4,042 downwards.
ACGGATTCTGTTTGCACTTCCTACATCAGGAGCTGCAAAAGTCAAGTTCTCAAGCTTCAAACTTTCAATATAAGGAATAAATATAGCAGAAGAATCCAAATGATCCACCGGTATGTCAAAATACCCCTGAATTTGAGGAGCATGTAAATCCATTGTAACTACCCTGTCTGCACCTGCAGCAGTCAACATATTGGCTACCAATTTTGATCCAATCGCTACCCTTGGTTTGTCTTTTCTATCTTGCCTGGCATAACCATAATAAGGCATTACTGCAATCACTTTATAGGCAGATGCTCTTTTAGCAGCATCAATCATCAGCAAGAGTTCCATCAAATTATCAGTTGGAGCAAAGGTGCTTTGAATTAAAAAAACAAATTGACCTCTAATACTCTCTTGAAACTCTACCCCTATTTCACCATCACTAAAACGCTGAATATTCACCTTGCCCAAAGGCTCACCAAATTGTTTTGCTATCGCTTCTGAAAGATATTGAGAACCTGTACCCGAAAAAAGCTTTGCATTATATGACATATTTTTTATATTGGTAGGTGAAGGGAAATAAGACACTGTAAAATTATCATTTAAATAGGGATGTAAAATTTAAAAAGATGAAAAATATCAACAAACCATCCACTTCTATAAAAAACTGGGCAATAGACGACCGGCCTAGAGAAAAATTACTACTTAAAGGAGCGGTTTGCTTAAGTGATTCAGAATTAATAGCTATTCTGATTAATAATGGACACAAAGAAAAATCAGCTGTAGATATTGCTAAAGAAGTATTACTAATGGGTAATAATAATTTGAATGAATTAGGCAAATTTTCTCTACAAAAATATCAACAGATTAAAGGTATTGGATTAGCAAAAGCCATTACAATAATGGCAGCAATTGAATTAGGAAGAAGAAGGAATAAGAACCCCTTTCTTGAAAAAAAGACCTTCAGAAAAAGTGAAGACATTGCTGACTTTGTTAGAATGAATATCAAAGATTATCTCCACGAAGTTTTTGGTGTAATCTATTTAAACCAATCAAATAAAGTGAATCATTTTGAAATAAAAAGCATAGGAGGTATTACTGGAACGGTGGTAGACAATAGAATAATTTTAAAAAAAGCTTTAGAAGAGAGTGCTACATCAATTGTGCTTTTTCATAATCACCCCTCAGGCAATTTAAAACCTAGCAAAGCGGATGAGCAAGTAACACAAAAAATAAAGGAAGCTGCAAAATACCATGACATTGCAGTAATCGATCACTTAATAGTAAGTGAGGAAGGCTATTTCAGCTTTTCGGATGAAGGAATAATGTGAAATTTTTCAGAAGAAATTGAAAACTAATTTAGAAAAATTAAAAATAAAAAAATAAGATGGTTAGCAGTAATTAGATGCTGCATACACAGGATAAATTCATAGATAGAATATCCTGGATTTACTATTTAAGATTGAAAAAAAATCTGCGAAGAATTATTTTGATTCTAAATTTAATTGATCTGCTTTAATCCAGCCTCTTCCTTTAGTAGCTTCATAAAAATTAAATAAAGAAGTTTCGTCATTAGATTTTTTGAAAAAATCAGTGATTGATTTTTCATAACTAGTCCACTCCGCTGTAGTTAATGCAGTGGGAGAAACTACAGCTACTATTGCTCTAAATTCTTTTTGAGCGGATTGATAATCAGGTACACGTTCTCCGATTCCACTTTGCGTAATAATTTGATCTAGACTAAGTGATCGCTTAGAAGTTGCAAAGAAATTACCCTTATTAAAAAAATCATTAGCATCTATTGTAATGCCAGAAAAAACGGTAATATCAGGAACTTCAGATTTAGGTGCTAGCCCCATCATATACAATTCCAACGGCGAATAAGCAAGAGAGTTACCCCCATTTGCAAATAAACCAAAAGATGTATTTGTTCCACTTTGAGCATGGTAATGATTTGGGGCATCGGTTAAGGTTTGTAAAGTAGCTAAATCGAAACCACCCAACTGCCCATTCGTACTTGCCACGCCCCAGTGGCCATCTAAAGCATCAATTTCTGGCAAACTTGCCTGGTTGCCATCAATGGTTTTAAATATTCCTTTGGGAATATAATTTGACCAATTGTGACAGATTTCATGTAGGGTAGGTCCGTAACTAATGGCATCTTTATAGGGGAGAAACATAAATGATTTTAATTTTGCAGAAGTGGATCCCCATCCATTTTTAAAAATAGCCGCACCTGTTCCCTTCACACTATTTGAAACGCCAAAATTTACTCCGTAAGGTTGATTAGAAAGATGTGTGGCGTTATTGGTTATGATAAAAATAAAATCGAAATTATCTTTAAAACGTTGATAAATGATATCAGAAAAAACCTTCACAGAATCAACACTAGAAAATATGCCATAATAACTATCATTGGCAAAACTAAAAGTAGCAGAAGGTACCTGTATTGAAACCAGTAAATTATTAGGACTTAATGCTAAAGGGTACTTGGTAGTGATAGTAGTAGGAGTTGTAGGAGTTGTTGGTGTATCAGCAATTGGATCAATTGATTTTTGACATGAAAATGAAATGAGTATAACAACAAGTAGAAAAAGATAATTAATTCGATTCATTTTCATAATAATGGATTTTTTTCAAAATTAGCATATTAATATTCAATGAGTAATTTAAATCATTATGAATTGAATAAAATATTCTAGGCTGTAAATAATTTATTCAAAAATACAGGCATTAAAAAATAATCAAAACAAATAGATTGGGTTTAAATTAAATAAATCAGCTACTGGATTACACCCCGTTCAAAATCGGGATTCCCGGTTGGAATACCAGTAACACCACTCATAAGGGGCTTATCCGCCGCGGCGGATCGGTATACATAGACTTGAGAATAAATCATCCTTGAGTTAAGGGCATAAAAAACCCAATCAAAATAAATTGATTGGGTTTAAATTAAATAAATCAGCTGCCGGATTACACCCTGTTCAAAATCGGGACTCCTGGTTAGAATACCAGTAACACCACTCATAAGGGGCTTATCCGCCGCGGCGGATCGGTACAGGAAGACTTGAGAATAAATCATCCTTGAGTTAAGGGCATAAAAAAACCCAATCAAAATAAATTGATTGGGTTTTAAAATAAATAAATCAGCTGCCGGATTACATCCCGTTCAAAATCGGGGCTCCCGGTTGGAATACCAGTAACACCACTCATAAGGGGCTTATCCGCCGCGGCGGATCGGTATACATAGACTTGAGAATAAATCATCCTTGAGTTAAGGGCATAAAAAAAACCAATCAAAATAAATTGATTGGGTTTAAATTAAATAAATCAGCTATCGGATTACACCCCGATCAAAATCGGGGCTCCCGGTTGGAATACCAGTAACACCACTCATAAGGGGCTTATCCGCCGCGGCGGATCGGTATACAAAGACTTCAGAATAAATCATCCTTGAGTTAAGGGCATAAAAAAACCCAATCAAAATAAATTGATTGGGTTTAAATGAATATGGCAGCTACCTACTCTCCCGGTTGGAATACCAGTACCATCGGCCATAAGGGGCTTAACTTCTCTGTTCGGTATGGGAAGAGGTGAACACCCTTGGCAAAACCACCATAAGACGGTTAATGCGAAGTGGGCAACAAGAGCTAAGCAATAGTTAAACTACTAGCGGTTGCAACTAAACATTGTAATAATGTACATATTGGGAAAGTTGAATATTGAGTAAATCAGTTTTTATTGAACTGCTTGCGCAGAAAATAAAAAATAAAGCTTACGGGTAATTAGTACTACTCGGCTTCGATGTTACCACCCTTATACCTATAGCCTATCAACGTGGTAGTCTACCACGGCCCTTAAAAGTAAACTCATCTTGAGGAAGGTTTCACGCTTAGATGCTTTCAGCGTTTATCCTTGCTGTACGTAGCTACTCTGCATTGCACCTGGCGGCACAACAGATACACCAGCGGTACATACGACCCGGTCCTCTCGTACTAAGGTCATGTCCTCTCAATTTACTAGCGCCCATCACAGATAGGGACCGAACTGTCTTGAGACGTTC
>JAURKC010000016.1 GCA_030831945.1 Ferruginibacter sp. | reverse complement strand
TATTACCACTTCAGATGTGACTCTTTCTTTAGAAAAACAAGAAAAAGAAATCATCATTAGGGCATTAAAGAAAAATAAAAATAAACGTAAATATGCTGCTAAAGATTTGGGGATTTCTGAGAGAACCTTATATCGAAAAATCAAGCAATATGACCTGGAGGATAATGTATAAGAATATATTCATTGGCTTAATAAGCGCTTTTTTATTTAGTTCTTGCTACAGTTTTAAAGGAGCTAGTCTTTCTCAGGACTTGAAAACTATTCAGATAAATAATATTCGAATGGAGACCGCTGGAGGTCCTACGAACTTGGGTTTAACAATTAATGAAAAAGTAAAAGAATACTTCCAAAGAAATACAACCTTAAAAATCATCAATCAAAATCCAGACTTATTATTAGAAGGTAGCATTACTGGGTATGAAATGACACCTCAAGCCCCTACCTCCGATGACAAAGCCGGATTGAACAGATTGACCTTAAGAATTCAATTCACTTTGGTTAATCGCTTAGATGAAACCAAAAACTTTGATCAAGAATTTAGTTTTTATCAGGATTTTCCGCAAAATCAAACATTAACACAAGTTGAAAAAGGTCTTGTACCCAAATTAGTTGATCAAATTATTTTAGATCTTTTCAATAAAATAGCTGGCGATTGGTAATGAATTTAGAAAAATCTCAAAAATTGTGGTTTTTGCTTCATCGATTTGATCGTACAAATCGAGAAGATTTAGCATTATTCCACGCTGATAAAGAAAAATATCCATTTTTTTATTTGTTACATTGGAATGAAAAAAATAATTCAAACACTCAAAGAAAAATAGCACTCAAATCGAATTCGAGATTAAATTATTTTTTGTCCATTCGTGACATCGAATTTATTGAAACAGAAAACCTATTTGAAAAAAACACGAGAGTAGATAATTCAAACAATACCCAATCGCAATTAATAGAAGAATTTTTATTAAAAATGCCAACAATTACAAAGGTTAAAAAAAATACTACCGATAACGAAATTATAGACGATGTAGACTTTTCTGAGGTCTCTTTTCAAGCACCTACGACAGAGTCCTATGCGATTATCTTGGAAAAACAGGGAAAATATGATTTAGCAATAAAAATATATGAAAAATTAAGTTTGGCTAAACCTGAAAAAAGGCTTTACTTTGCAACTCGAATTTCTGAAATAGCTTTAAAAATAAATAATTAATTACCTATGTTTACTTTATTAATTTCCCTTATCGTCATATTCTCAGCCTTATTAATCATACTTATTTTGGTTCAAAATCCAAAAGGAGGAGGTATTAATGGAGAATTCAATCCTACAGGTGCCACGCAGATGTTTGGTGTGCAAAAAACAGGTGATTTAGTTGAGCAACTTACTTGGGGATTTTCAATTACCATCTTAGTTTTGGTTTTATTAACAAATTTTACAATTTCCTCTAATTCACCGGATTCTGTTCAATCAGTTAATGTAGAAAAAGCAGCAGGAAAAACGATTCCTACAGCACCTGCACCTAAGCCAATGGGCAAGTAATTACTGACAAATTTTCAGTTATTATTCAATGGCATACATGTTGATATGTAATGCCGCAACTCTTTAATGTAAGAGTTATTTATATGTTTAAAAACCTAAATTCATAAAACATGTCAAAGTTAACTATTAAGCCCTTAGCAGACAGGGTTATTGTTGAACCGGCTGCAGCTGAAGAAAAAACTGCATTTGGAATTATCATTCCAGATACTGCGAAAGAAAAACCACAAAAAGGTATCGTCGTAGCAGTTGGCAATGGAAAAAAAGATGAACCTATCACTGTTAAGGTAGGTGATGATGTATTGTATGGCAAATATTCTGGAACTGAAATCACTATTGAGGGAAAAGATTATTTAATCATGCGGGAATCAGACATTTTTGCAGTTTTATAAATCAAATTATTTTAAAATCACAAATAAAGAATTAATCACATGGCTAAGGAATTATTTTTTGACAGCGAAGCTCGCGAAAAAATGAAAAGAGGGGTTGATACCCTTGCTAATGCTGTTAAAGTTACATTAGGACCTAAAGGTCGTAACGTTATTATTGACAAAAAATTTGGTTCACCACAGATTACAAAAGATGGTGTAACGGTAGCAAAAGAAATTGAGTTAGAAGATGCAGTTGAGAACATGGGAGCTCAATTAGTAAAAGAAGTGGCATCTAAAACGGCTGACCAAGCAGGAGATGGTACCACAACAGCAACTGTTTTGGCACAATCCATCTATACGATTGGATCTAAAAATGTGGCTGCAGGTGCAAATCCAATGGACCTTAAAAAAGGAATTGAGAAAGCAGTAGATGCGATTGTTAAAGATCTAAAAAAGCAATCACGTCCAATTACAACCTCAAACGAAATTGCTCAAGTAGCTACTATTTCTGCGAATAATGATTCAGAAATCGGTAAAATGATTTCTTCAGCAATGGATAAGGTAGGTCGTGAAGGAGTTATAACCGTTGAAGAAGCAAGAGGAACGGAAACTGAAGTTAAAACAGTAGAAGGGATGCAATTTGACAGAGGATATTTATCTGCCTATTTTGTTACTAACACTGACAAAATGGAAGTAGAATTAGAGAAGCCTTTTATTTTAATCTCAGAGAAAAAAGTGTCATCCATGAAAGAATTACTTCCTGTATTAGAAGTAGTTGCTCAAACAGGTCGTCCCCTTTTAATTATTTCAGAAGATGTAGATGGAGAAGCATTAGCTACTCTAGTAGTCAATAAGATTCGTGGTGCTTTGAAAGTTGCTGCTGTTAAGGCTCCAGGTTTTGGAGATCGCAGAAAAGCAATGTTAGAGGATATCGCTATTTTAACTGGTGGAACTGTTATCGCAGAAGAAAGAGGATTTAAATTAGAGAATGCTACGATCGAATATTTAGGCCAAGCAGATAAAATAATTATTGATAAAGATAATACGACAATTGTCAATGGATCTGGCTCAAAAGATGATATCAATAACCGAGTTAATCAAATCAAATCTCAGATAGAAAATACTACTTCTGATTATGATCGTGAGAAATTACAAGAGCGCTTAGCTAAATTATCCGGTGGGGTCGCTATCCTGTATATCGGTGCCGCTACTGAGGTGGAAATGAAGGAGAAAAAAGATCGAGTAGATGATGCATTGCACGCAACAAGAGCAGCTGTTGAAGAAGGTATTATTGCTGGTGGTGGTGTCGCATTAATTCGTGCCATTGGTTCTTTGGATAAATTGAAAGGCGAAAATGAAGACCAAATCACAGGGATAAATATTATTCGTCAAGCAGTAGAGTCTCCATTAAGAACTATCGTTGCCAATGCAGGCGGTGAAGCTTCTGTCGTTGTAAATGCAGTTCGTGCAGGTAAAGACGATTTTGGTTATAATGCACGCGAGGACAAATATGAAAATATGATCGCAGCAGGTATTATAGATCCTACGAAAGTAACACGTTTAGCCTTAGAAAATGCAGCATCTATTGCTGGACTTCTATTGACGACTGAATGTGTTATAGCTGATCGACCAGCCAACGAGCCAGCGCACAACCATGCACCTGGTGGTGGTGGAATGGGCGGTATGATGTAAATTAAATTTCATTATTAGTTTAAAACTCCCCATATTTGGGGAGTTTTTTTATGTTCCATATGAAGAGAATTGCAATCGATATGGATGATGTTTTGGCAGATACTACCGTCAAAATCATTCAAACAATTAATGGTTTATTAGATAAAAATTATTCTTACGAAGAATTAATGTCAAACCAATTAGCTAGGGAACTATTTCTTAAAGATTATTTAGCTAATAACTCATTTCTCTGGCAACCAGGATTTTTTCTAGATGTACCCATCAAAGAACAAGCAGTTGAAGTAGTAAAAAAATTGAGTGAAAAATATGAAATATTTATTGTTTCAGCGGCTACTGAATTCCCTGAATCTTTAAAGGAAAAATTGATTTGGATGAAACAACATTTTCCATTCATTTCATGGACCCATATTGTTTTTTGTGGACATAAGTATATGATTCAGGCTGATTATTTAATCGATGATCATGAGAAGAATTTAAAAAGCTTCCTTGGCACCCCCCTACTATTTACGGCTCCACACAATTTACATATAGGCGAATACCAGCGTGTTGACACATGGGATTCAGTCGCCAATCTTTTATTATAATAAAATTTTAATGCTTAAAAATAGGGCGTCCATTAGTTTACTATTTTTCCTCTGTGGAATAAACTTTGCAAGTTGGGCTACCAGAATTCCAGATTTCAAAGATAAACTACATTTATCTGATTCTGAATTAGGAACTATATTAATGGGATTGCCCATAGGATCACTCATATCACTACCACTGGCCGGTTGGTTAATCACGAAATATGAGTCAAAATGGATATGTTTGACAGCCATTATTATGTACATATTTATAATGCCAATCTTAGGATATTCACCTAATTCCTTCGGATTATTTATAAGTCTATTTTTGTTTGGAATGGCTGGAGATATTTTAAATATTGCCATGAACACTCAAGTAGTAACCCTAGAAACTACATTGAATAAACAAATCATGTCAAGTTTTCATGCTCTTTTTTCATTGGGTCTAATGCTAGGAGCCTTTTGTGGTGGTATCATTTTAAATTATCAGGTTTCAAGTTTTAATCACTTATTACTAATAGGAGTACTTAATCTTATATCCATTCCATTATTCATATCCCATTTATTACCAGATCATTTTAAAAAGAACCAAGAAAAACAAGGAGGGGAAAAAAAATCATTTTATGATTTAGGGCCACACTTATTTACCTTATCATTTATTGCTTTTTGTGGAATGCTATGTGAGGGTGCTATGGCCGATTGGATAACCTTATACTTTAAAGAATCAACCTTTATAACTACATTTCCAACTACCATTGGTTTTACGTCTTTTGCTTTATCTATGGTGATAGGTCGATCATTGGGTGACTATGTAAGTAAGATGTTTTCTATCAAAAATATCTTATTTTTAAACGGCATTCTCATTAGCGCTGGCTTAAGTATTACCTTGATAACGACCAACGAATACATCATGATCATTGGGTGTTTGATCGCTGGAATAGGAATTTCAACGATTATACCTATTATATATTCTGAAGCTGGAAGAGCAAAAAATATTTCACCGTCTGTTGCAATAGCCAGCGTTTCTACGATCGCCTATGTTGGATTCCTTATAGGACCCGTCATTATTGGTTATTTATCCGATTATTGGGGCTTAAATAAAGCTTTATACCTACTAGTATTCCTTGGAGTTATAGCGAGCTTTTTATCCAAATTTAGATTAAGCGAACAAAAAATTTAGCGGAGATATTAGAACAACTTTTTTTTTATTGATAGAAACTCTATAAACATCTATCCTTTTACAAGTCGATGTGCACATTAACCCATTCAGAGTCAAAGCGAGCTCCGTACTTTTTATAGAAATCAATCGCAGATGTATTCCAATCCAATACTTGCCACATAAGTCCCTTGGAATTTGTTGCCTTAGCTTCAGCAATAGTAGCTTCCATTAATAACTTTCCATATCCTTTAGATCGAAATTCGCTTTTAACAAATAAATCTTCTAAATACAATCTTTTACCTTTCCAGGTAGAAAAACGAAAATACCAAAGAGAGAAACCAGCTAATTGATCATTTTCAAATAAAAGAAAGGCATCAAAAAGGGCATTATCTGAAAAACCATTTATTTCATAATCTTCCATCGAGGCAGTAACTTCATCAGGCGCCCGTTCAAATAAAGCTAATTCTTTTACTAATGAAAAAATTAGCGGTATATCTTCTTTTTCAGCTCTGCGTAAGGTAATTTTATCCATTGGTAGCATTTCTTAATTTAGTCAATAAGTCTTCCATATCGTTTGGAAATTTTCGCTCAAAATAAATCCATTCTTTAGTGGTAGGATGTTCAAATCCTAATGAAAATGCATGTAATGCTTGTCTGGGGCATGTTTGAAACATATTTTCAACAAATGATTTAAAATTAGCCATATGACTCATATACCTGATTTTATCACCCCCATAAGAACTATCAGATATTAATGGATGTCCCATAGATAAAGCATGGGCTCTAATTTGATGTGTTCGACCGGTTTCTAATTGAAATTTAAGTAATGAACAAAAACCAAAAGATTCCACAACCTCATAATGTGATATCGCTATTTTACCATCTTCGTGATCTTCCGGTAAAATGGTCATCACTTTTCGATCTTTAGGATTTCGTGCAATTTTACCTCTTAAAGTTCCAATTGGAATTTTGGGCACGCCCCAACAAATCGCAAAATACGTTCTTTGAATGGTGTGATCAAAAAATTGTTTAGCTAAATACGTTAAAGCGAATTCTGATTTAGCCACCATGAGGATTCCTGATGTATCTTTATCAATTCTATGAACTAAACCAGGCCTTACTTCTTGTTTACCGGGAAGTTGTTGGCAATGATAGAGTAGAGCATTCACTAAAGTACCAGACCAATTGCCATGCGCGGGATGAACCACCATACCAGCTGCTTTGTCCACTATTAGAACATCTTCATCTTCATAGATGATGTTTATAGCTATATTTTCAGGATATAAATCTTTATCTCGAGGTGGTTGAGAAAAGGAAATTGAAATAGAATCTAAGGGCTTAACTCGGTAATTAGACTTTATGACCTCACCATTCACTTTTACAGAACCTGTATCAATGCCTAATTGAATTTTAGAACGACTAAAATTTGAAATTTTTAGTTGTAAATATTTATCTATTCTAAGTAATTGTTGACCTTTGTCGACAACAAAATTAAAGTGCTCAAATAAGTCATCTTCGGATTCAACTGGATCTAATTCTTCGTCAATGGACATTTCTGAATTTATATTAAAGCATTTACAACTACCCTCCCCGATTCAAGAAATTTTTGAAGATGAATGGAAGGAAAAAAATATTCAAGTATTTGTCAAAAGAGACGACTTAATACATTCAATCATTTCAGGCAATAAATGGCGCAAATTAAAAGAATATATTGATTTAGCACAAAAAAATAAATCTAATTCCATAATTAGTTTTGGTGGAGCTTATTCCAACCATTTATATGCATTGGCTTTTTTGGGCCAACAGCTAAACATTAATACGATAGGTTTAATTAGAGGAAATGAATTGTCAAAAAATAGCAACCCGTTTTTAAAACAAATATCAGAATGGGGTATGAAATTGTACTTTCTTGACAGAGAAAATTACCGTAAAAAAGTAATCCCCAAAGAAATAGCATTAGAAAATGTTCTCATAATACCAGAAGGTGGATTTTCGGAATTAGGAGTTATTGGAGTGGAATGCTTAATAAATGAGATGAATGAACAAATCAAGGCTGAATATATCATTACTGCAGTAGGAACGGGTACGACTGCCATTGGATTAAGTCAATATTCCAAAATGAAAACCATAGGAATACTTACCTTGAACAATAAAAATGAAATTGAAAGCAATTTTAAGCAACTTGGAATTGAAAAATACTTAGCCATTAATGAGAATTACGTTTTTGGCAAGTATGCGAAAGAATCAAATGTTTTAACAGAATTTTGTAAATCTTTTCATACAAAACATGGCATCATGATTGAACCCATCTATACAGGAAGAATGTTTTATGGCTTGTGCGATTTAATTAGACAAAATTACTTTCCAGAAAATTCAAAAATAATCGCTTTACATACGGGTGGGGTAAAATTATCCGACTGAACCCTCCAAAGATATAGCTAATAATTTCTGTGCTTCCACGGCAAATTCCATAGGAAGTTGGTTTAAAACTTCTTTTGCATAACCATTTACGATTAAGGCAATAGCTGTTTCTGTTGACAAACCCCTTTGATTGCAATAAAAAATCTGATCCTCACCAATTTTAGAAGTTGTGGCCTCATGTTCAACAGAAGCTGTTGGATTTTTAACTTCAAGATAGGGAAAGGTATGAGCGCCACATTTATCACCTAGTAATAAAGAATCGCATTGACTAAAGTTTTTAGAATGTTCAGCTCTTTTGGATATTTGTACCAGACCTCGGTAAGAATTTTGAGAAAAACCTGCTGAAATTCCTTTTGATACTATTCTTGATTTTGAATGCTTACCCAAATGAATCATTTTAGTACCGGTATCAGCTTGTTGGTAATTATTTGTCACGGCGACAGAGTAAAATTCTCCAATGGAATAATCGCCTTTCAAAACAACTGAAGGGTATTTCCAAGTAACAGCAGATCCTGTTTCTACTTGGGTCCAAGATAATTTGGAATGAGCGCCATCACAAATACCTCTCTTGGTTACAAAATTATAAATCCCCCCTTTTCCTTCCTTATCCCCTGGGTACCAGTTTTGAACT
>JAURKC010000015.1 GCA_030831945.1 Ferruginibacter sp. | reverse complement strand
CTTAACCAAGCCTCACCAATATAATGTGTATTAGGAGCCAATGGCCCTTCAGGTAAAAAAGAGGTAACCGTATATTGGGTGTTTTGTGCAAAACCAAGTAATGGTAGAAGCAAAAGTGATAAGAGGGCAATTTTTTTCATTTTTATATTCGTTTGATTATTTAAGTACTGAAGTTAATCAAAGAAAAACAAAAAGATGCAACTACCCTAACTCACTGATGGACAACAAAAAAGGCGACATTACTGTCGCCTTGTGCACTCTTGCTCCCCTTATTGACGAAAGTTACAGCTATAATTCGATGATAGAGTATGTAACTATAAGGAAATTGAAGGCTTAAATGTCATAAGATTATCATTTTTCAATTATTGACTTTAAGTATTCAAGATAAATTTCTCCTCGTCGTTCTGCAAAGAAATCTAATATTAAGACTATACTTGATTGAATAAACAAACCTACTCCAATACCATTCCATAGGGAATTTTGCCTAGCACCGTACATGAGAATCATACCTATGATTATTAATGTGATTTCAGTATATCTAAAAAGTACAAAATTTTGCATAACCTTTTCCATTCTTGGAATTTCTACTTTTTGAACCATTTCGGTTTTTTCCGACAAATAGGTTTCTACCCTTATAATATCTTTGGGACTTCGATAAATTAGAGTTAGGCCAATGATAATTTCTAAAGCGGAAACCAATAGAAAGGGAATTGCTATTCCTTTAAAAAACGATGTTCTTATAACAGATATGAATGCAATAGCAAAAGTTAAACCCAAAAGCCCTAACCCTAAAAACAGAAAGCTCTCTTGTCTTTCTCCTGTAAAATATTTCACAATTGGATTCATACCTTATAATTTAAAAAACTTTTTATTCATTTTGTAAATAAAGCTATATCCGAAAATATTTTTTAATAGATTGTATAGTTTAGCGTCTTTACCTGCCATGTATCTTAATCTATTTGTTCCATCCGTTGCAGCCTCAAAAATGACCTCAGTAACCACATTCGCTGACGATGACTTTTTAAGCATTTCGGGAAATGCGGTCATAATTTTTGTGACAATATTTTGATAGGCACTCAATTTTTCATCATTGTTAAAATCAAAAGAACGACCTGCAAAATCTGTAGCAATTGAACCTGGTTCAATTATTTTTACTTTACCTCCAAATTGTTCTACCTCATATCTTAGAGATTCAGAAATACCTTCTACTGCGAATTTTGTACCATGGTAAAGCGAGCCTAATGGGAAAGTCATTTTACCACCCATTGATGAAACATTCATAATTATTCCATTTTTATTATCTCTGAAGTGCGGAAGTATGGCTCTTGTAACATCTAAAAGTCCAATGACATTGGTATTGAATTGACGTAATATCTTTTCTCTTGGAAAGGATTCTAGTGGACCGTAGGCTCCATAGCCTGCGTTATTTAACAAAACGTCAATTCTTTCGAATTTTTCAATTCCATAAGTTATCGCTTGTTTTATGGAATCTTGGTCTAATACATCAAGTTTCGTTACAATAACATTTTTTAGGCTAGTTAATTCTGTTTCCATTTGAGGATTTCTCATGGTAGCAACAACATTCCATCCTTTTTTTTGAAAGAATTTAGCGGTTTCTTTCCCTATACCACTGCTTGCACCTGTAATTAAGATTGTTTTTTTCATTGTATTTATATAATGGTTTAGCTGCAAAATTATCAGCATAATGTGAAACCAGCAACATTAGAGTATAGTCTATACTTGATATTTATTTTTCAACATGCTATATTTGCACTATGTTAATAAACGAACTATCTAAAAAAACTGGGATTTCTACCCACACCATTCGCTTTTATGAAAAGTCGGGGTTAATAGAGGGAAAACAAGATGAATCAATCAAGTCAAATAATTACTTTCATTATGACGATGTAACGATTGAAAAATTGGAATTCATTAGTGATGCTAAATCGGTTGGGTTTACTATCAAAGAAATTGGTCAAATCATTGACGCTTGGTACAATAAGAAATATACCAAGAAACAAAAGCTTGAAATTCTTGATGACAAACTGATTTCTTTAGAACAAAAGATGAAGGAGATTAAGGAAATGAAGAAACAGCTATTTCAGTTCAAGGATGATGTATTAAATAGTAGGTGCTAGATTTTTGAACTAAAAAAGGGTCATACTATCAAAGTATAACCCTTTTATCTTTATATCTGCTCCCCTTTTCGGCGAAAGATGCAACTATAATGCGATGATTGAGTATGTTACTATTAGGAAATTAAACGGTTAAGAAGCGGTTTAATGAAGTCTGTATAATATTACCTTTGTAAATAATCAATTATAATACTAAATGGATACGACCATAAATTCTGTTGAAAGGCTTCGATTTTTATGTGACATTATTCCTGATTTATTAAATCAGATTGATGACAATGAGTTTTCAAAGAAAGAACAAAATAATAAATGGAGTAAAAAAGAAATTTTAGGCCACTTAATTGATAGCGCAACTAATAACCACCAAAGGTTTGTAAGGGCTCAATTTGAACCTAATCCTGAAATTGTTTACGACCAAGAGAATTGGAATCGATTTAATTTTTATCAGCAAATTGATTCAAAGAATCTGATATTATTTTGGACAACATACAACAAGCATTTGATTAGCATTATTGAAAATATGCCCAAAAACCATTTATCCTTAAATTGTTCAATTAGAGGGGAATTGCTATCTGTACAATATTTAATTGATGATTATGTTATTCACTTGGAACACCACTTGAAGCAAATAACAAGTTATTAAAAAAAAGATGCAACTAGCCTAACTCTCTGACGGACAACAAAAAAGGCGACATTTCTGTCGCCTTGTGTACTCTTGCTCCCCCTTCCCGACTTGAACGGGAGACCCTCTGATTAACAGGATTTCTGGGGGTATTCTATATATTTTCTTTCATTGATAATCAATAGGATACAACATTGAAATAGATTTATATTTCTCATATTTCACCTCTTTTAACCTGATTTTGGTGAAAACCTGGCCCGGAACCTGGCCGGATTAATAAGTTATATTTTTAACTATATTGAATTTAAATAATATTCGTTACGAAATAAAATAGGCTACTAACGTTCATGACTATTCAGATCTATTCTCGGTTTACTCTCGGAAAATCAACCTCTACATAAACACCCACTTAAATAAAAAACCACCCTCGTTTAGGAGGATGGCTTAGTATAATTTCTGTTTAAAAATACGTCCGCTTCGCGGACTTTATAAATTGTCAAATAGTTAAATGGTTAAAAAGCCCTAATGGCGCGAACATAGTACGTGACGTGCTTAGGGTCGCGGAATTGAGAACCAAAGTCGAAACCCTGGTTCCACGCCTCGCCGTCGTCGTACTCCGTAGAACTCCAATAGTAGAGACTCGCAAAACCACCAACCACTGTTTTTTTTAAAAAAAGCAAATTAAGTTCATGCTTTGAAGGTAAGTACCAATCACCATAAGTTACACCATCAACAGTTACATAATACTCATTACAAACCGTTGCAGCAAATGCATTACCATCTCCAGCTCCTTGATTTGCAATAATTATTGCAGTATTTTTTAATCCTGCGCCTACCCCATCTCCTCTTGCTCTAGTATTTGTATTTGTACCACCATACCACCTTATTCCGGAACTTTGATCTGATATTGCAGCTATTAAACCATGTTTACCATTGTCATATACATAAAATACTATACCACCACCATAAGATTCTCCTATATAATGTGTCCCCGTCCATGTTAAAGTACCACTACCTGTTGATGTTAAAACTTGTCCACTAGTTCCATGGGTATTAGGATAAGTAACTGCCCCTGCGGTAATAGTTCCACTTGTTTTTACATTTCCTAAGACATCAAGCTTTTCTGTGGGCATGCCCGTTCCTATTCCTACATTACCAGCCGTATTTATGGAAAACCGGTAGGCTGCGGCAGAGGGGTGATCGTAATAGATAGCAAGTGACCCTGCTCCAAGGGATGGGTTGCTATTACTACTTGAGGTAAAAAGTTGGTATTCGCCGCCACCCGCATTGGCATTCGTGTTCTTTAAGGTTAGGGAGGCGTTGTTATCACTTTCAATACGAAGCATATTATTTCTATCTCCACTCGCTCCAGCTCCCACTAAGTGAAGTTTTGAGGAAGGTGAGTTGGTGCCTATGCCCACATTACCTGTAGAATAATAAATATTATTAGAAGAACTTGTCCACTGAGAACCACCACCAGAAGCAGTTGTCCATGTAAGCGTTCCACTACCCGTAGTACTTAATACCTGACCGCTGGTACCATGGGTATTTGGATAAGTAACCGTCCCTGTGGTAAGAGTTCCACTAGTTTTTACATTGGTAACACTAGAATTTCCAAGTTGAATAGTATTGCTAGCTGTTACTGATGAATTATAACCTATTGCTGTAGCATTGTATAAACTATTAGATGCAACATCAGCATTGTATCCAAGGGCTGTGTTATTAGAGCCAGTAGTGTTGGTGCGAAGGGCGTTGTACCCACTTGCAGTGTTATTACCTCCTGTGGTGTTGGCATAAAGCGCTTCGCTTCCACTTGCTGTGTTATTTAAACCAGTGGTATTATTAAAAAGTGAAATCCATCCAATTGCTGTATTAAAATTCCCCTCGGTGTTGTTACGAAGTGTACTCATACCAGTTGCTGTGTTATTAGTTCCTGTTGTGTTAAATTGTAGTGAGTTGAATCCACTTGTTGTGTTACTACCCCCTGTAGTGTTACTATATAGCGAGTTACTTCCATTTGCAGTGTTATTAGATCCTGTTGTGTTGCTTGCAAGCGAGGACATCCCACTTGCAGTGTTAGAATTGCCAGTAGTATTGTTAGAGAGAGAAGAATGGCCATCTGCTGTGTTATTGCTTCCTGTGGTGTTGCGATAAAGTGCATTCACCCCACTTGCAACGTTACTATTTCCTGTTGTATTGCTATAAAGTGAGTTGAAACCTGTTGCTGTGTTAGAACCACCTGTTGTGTTGTTTCGAAGTGCACTCACACCACTTGCAGTATTTGTAGAGTTATTATTCCCAGCTCCTTTTCCTACTGTTAATCCATTGACCGTTAAATCATATGCCCCTAAATTAACAGCACCTGTTGCACCACTATATGGTACCCCACCTGAAACTGTAGTCCATGTTAAAGTTCCACTACCATTGGTAGTTAACACCTGTCCACTAGTACCCTTAGTAGTTGGGTATTGATTGGTTCCAGCTATCAATGTTGGAATTGTAATAGTGCCAGTAAATACTGGAGACTCAATATTTGCTTTGGTATTCAATAATGCGGATACTCCTGAACTAATTGAATCAACCCCTGCCCTTGTTGCATAAGGACTTAAATCCTGATCACCTGTATTGGTTCCTGTAATAGCTGCAAGTTTTGTCTTTTCGTTCGTTGTGTAATCATTTGTTGATAAATCCCTGCCAACTACTTTGTCTACCTTAGCATCCAAAGCTGCTTGCGCTAATGTACTAATCGGCTTCGCTGCATCACTTGTATTATTTACTAAATCCAATCCTACTTTCGATTTATTCAGTGTTGCAATCATATCACTTGTGATTGCTCCATTCGCAATAGATGTTTGATTTCCTGAACTCGTTACTACACCTGTTAAATTTGCATTCGTTTTTACAGTAGCTGCAGTGCCTGCTCCAAAAGCATAGGGAACACTCACCAACTGTACCGTACCAATGTCTAAATAATTATTATTAGATGCTGGATCTAATTCTACCTGTAAAAACTTATTCCCCACAATCCAGTTTACCCCAGCAATTGTACCAGTGCTACTGCTAGCACCTGCACTTCCTATCTGTACCGAAAATAGTCCACCTAGATTAGTGGTAATCTGTCTAATTTCTGAATACACCACTGCTCCCGATGGTAATAAATCATGAATCGACAAACGAAGTTTCATCGTCTGATTAGGCAATGGATTTCCCACTGTATTTCTTGCTACCCCTTGGTAGTTTAATAAATTAGGAGCCTGCGAAAAGGCTGAAAAACTTACGAATAGTAGAATGAAAATTGAAAGCACTGTGGCTTTAAATAGCGATATTGGATGCATGGTTTAGTGGGGTGTTTGGTTTGTTAGATCTTTTTAATTCGGGTTTAGGCGAGAATTAAATTTATTGGTTATTTTAAATTCGGGTTTAGACGAGTATGTTTATTGTTTGTCCTTTTAAATTCGGGTTTAGAGGTTTAGTCCAAACATCATTCACCATTAATTAGTTTTTAAAATTTTATAGGCGCCCTTTTTAATTAGTCTTCCTGTTACTGGATGCGTATGGCGGATATTTACAAAATACTGTCCTGCTTTAAGCCCCGCTAGGTTCCATATTTCTAAAGCTCCCATGCCATTGTATACAACTATCTTCTCTTTTAATTTAGTTCCCTTTTCATCCAACAACTCTATTAAGTCATTACCCTTACTGGCATGAAGAATATTGATATACAATTCATTTTTTACAGGATTGGGATACATTCTTATTTCATTGGTTAAAAAAGAAGCTACCAAATTAGTTTCCGTCTGGTTTTCTACATTGTATTGTAATAATCCATTGGTAAAAACATATTGATCACTGTTGTCCATGATATTTATGGCAGCTGATTCACCAACACTCCACTCAATAGCATAACTGCCCCTAGTAACCTGGTTACCTGCAATGTTAATTGCATAAGGCGATGTAATTTGAGAGAAAGAAATCATCCCTATTAGTAGAAAAATAATAAGAATTGTTGATTGTTTTTTGTAAAAAAAACAGAGAAAGTTAGACAAAGGATTCATTTTTGTTATAAAAAATAAACTTAATAAAATTTATTTATAATTATCATAAAATTTAAATTATTAATAAAAATAAGATATGGAAAAATATTTATTTCGATTTATAAGTAACATTTATTGACCTAAATTAATTTTCCGGATGTTAGATTAAATTCGAAAATTATAAAAGGCCAACCGTCTAAATTATAAATGATTGAGGCTTTAAATTGAACATTCAATTTTGTTAAGTAAATGCCGACCTTTTTATCTTATTAAAAGTTATAAAAAATGGGTTGTCGATCAGTTTCCATTTATTCCACCCCCACACCTCCCTTCACCCCTGTTTTCCCTCAAAAAAATCAAAACCTGGCACGAACCTGGCCGGGACATAAAAAAACCACCTACATTTTTGTGTAAGTGGTTGATTATCAAGCTCCCCCTTCCCGACTTGAACGGGAGACCCTCTGATTAACAGTCAGAATTTTTACCATTTCTTCTGCATTCCTGTCTTATCCAATTTTTTCTTTTTCTTTCAAAATACTTACCAGTATTGAGTTTAATAAAAATAAATATTTCTTATAATATCTTTTGTATTCTATTTTTCACCAACTTTGTATGCAAATTGTATGCAAATTTAAAACTCCATGAAAGCAACTACAACAATTATTATTGATACGCGCAAACCATTGAAAAATGGAAAGTCGCCAGTTAAACTCAGGATAACCTATAATAGGAAGCAAAAATATTATCCTGCAGATTTAAGCCTAACACCAGCCGAGTTTGACATGGTACGAGGAAAGAACCCTAAGGCTGATTTTAAGAAATTGAAATTGAAGCTAGATGCACTTGATCAAAAGGCGAACAAAATAATTGATGAGTTACCTGTATTTGACTTTGCCCTTTTTTCAAAAAAACTATATAGTGACCAGAGAGTAAGAGATGATGTATACGCGTATTACATGGAAAAAATTAACTTATACAAGAAAAAGGGAAATATAGGAACTGCATCAAACTATAATTGCAGTTTAAATTCGCTTAAAAAATTTAAACCGACACTTACCTTTTTTGAAATTACTGTTGAATTCTTGGAGAATTACGAATCATGGCTCATAGAAAATGAAAAATCAATATCAACTGTTGGTTTTTACTTACGCCCACTCAGATCTGTCATCAATAACGCAATAGCTGATGAAGTTTTATCCAAGGACTTCAACTACCCTTTTGGAAATAAAAACAAACATAAATACCAAATACCAACGAGTAAAAACATAAAGAAGGCGCTAATTATAGCTGAAATAAAGCTTTTGTTTGATTACACACCGGATATCGGGTCATGGGAAGAAAAGGCACTTAATTTTTGGATTTTCAGCTATTTGGCTAATGGAATGAATTTTAAAGATATTGCTAATCTGAAATACAAGGATATTGATGGTGAGTACATTAGGTTCATTCGGGCAAAGACAAAAAACACAAGCAAGGTGGCAACCCCTATTACAATCTTTCAAACTGATGAAATAAAAAATGTAATTAACAAATGGGGCAAGCCTGATAAAAAGAAAGAAAATCATATCTTCCCTATACTGAACCCTGAAGATTCGCTGGAAAAACAACATAAAGTTTTACAACAATTCATTAAAATGGTAAATAAGTATATGGGGATTATCGCAAAAAAAGTGGGGATTAATAAAGTATGTTCAACATATTATGCTAGGCACTCTTTCAGCACAGTGATGATAAGATCCGGCGCTAGTGTAGAATTTATAAAAGAGGCACTTGGACACGAAAGTGTAAATACTACCCAATCTTACATAAATACACTTCCAGACGATATTAAAAAAGAAATGGCTAAGGCCCTAACGGCATTTTAGAAAACTTCAAAATAAAAAAATTATAGTCAAATGAACCACTTATTTGCATCAAAAATTGTCGGTTCGACGGTCAAATTCCCACTAAATTTTTTTTTGCAAACAAATTTTGCTGATCTCCTTAATGACTTTCATGATAATTTTTACCCCTCAAATGACGAATTTTCAAATTGGAATTCATGTTGGAATTCATTACCATGGAGTAATGTTAATTTATCGAATGAAAGCTTTTCATATGATTACGAAGAGGAAATATCCTTTGATGAATTTACCGGTCCTGTTAATAATTGGAGAACGGTAGTTGTAGTTTTTGAAATTGAATTTAATCGATTTCTAAAAGAAAAGGTACATGATTCATTATATCTGTTAAATGAACATGTGCTAAGCTCAAAATTTAAACATAGCGTTAAGGCATATTTAGAAAATCAAATTGAGATATTGGTTAGTTTGCCCACTCAGCACATAACGAAATTGGGTATTACAAAGTATACTAAAATAATCAATGCGTCTCTTCACGAAATAATTACCCGAATTTATTTACAATTTCCTTCGTATAATTTAAAAATATCGCATGAGGTAAAAGAATTTTTACTATCGCAGAATCTCGAAACTTACAACATTGAGGTCAGAAGCTTAAAGATAGGTATAGCAGCTAAAATTGTATCTCTGAAAAAAGAGTCAGGTAAAGAATTCTTTAATTTTATTAGTGCCGGCAGTGTTGAAACCACTTTTAAAAATTTCATTCTCAATCAATTTGAAAAAATAGATACCCAAATTGATTTTTTAAATAATATCGAAGCAGCTTACTACCTTATTTATAAGCTGTCAGTTTGTCTAGGTTATTCAGCCCCTGCCATTTTGGACTGCCAAGCCTTTACATTTAGAAAAAGACCTTTTAGCATAAATTCCTATCATAAGCATATACATAAGTATAATGCTAGTGACTCAAAGTTTAAAAAATTGATTGATTCGCTTATTGAAGATAACCTGATTTGACGATCTAGTAAATTCTTACCTCCATTCTTACCTCCACTTTCTGTTGGCTTTTTTCTTGCGCAATGCATTCTGTTACCGCCTTAAACGTAATTTATTTAAGTACGATTAAGAAAAAACGGTAATTCAGGCATTATGGTATATTTCGCAGTTGATGAATTGTCAGACTATTTAAAGATGAGCAAGTCAACAATTTACAAGAAAACAATGGATCGCCAAATTCCATTTATTAAGACAGGCAAAAAACTACTTTTCAAACAAGAGGCAATTGACCTTTGGCTTGAAGGCCACAGCTATGATACCAAAGCTGAACTCACAAACAACATCACCGAATTTTTAAAACCTCAACGTAAAGAAAGGCAGTAGATACAATCTGTAACGGAGGTTGTAGTAACGCCAAATTCCTCCTTTAACATATATAAGTTACAAACTAGGTACCGTGGAACCTCTAGATGAACAATAATAGCCATCGAAAAACGGAATAAACAATTTTAAGAAAAGCACCTCTAAAAATAACAGAAGTGCACAAAACAAACAAAATGGAATTATTAAATATTAACAAAACAATACCTCAACAAGAAGTATACGCTGATGATGAATTGGAGCAACACCTCCGGAGCAATTATGATTTTTACTTTAATGTAGTTAATGGACGACTATTTTGGCGCATTGCTAATTACGGCCAGTACACTGAAATGGCTGATTATGATTTTAATACGATCCTTCGTAACCTTAAAATGCAAGCGATACCATGTACTAAGATTCAATTGATACAAATATTGAAGTCTACATTCACGCTAAAAGTTGATCCGTTTATTGAGTACATTAATACTTTGCCAAATTGGGATGGGGAAACAGACTTTATTGATGAATGGGCAGAAACTATAAAAGCTACCAATCAAGACCTCTGGAAGAAGTGTTTTAAAAAATGGATTGTAGCTGTTTGCGCCAGCTTAATTGACCCCAAAATAGTGAACCACGTCGCTCCAATTTTTTGTGGCGCACAAGGCCTAGGAAAGACAAGATGGATAAGTACGATGGTACCGAAATCTCTTAGGGAATACTTTTTTTCAGGCAATATTAATATGTCAAATAAAGATAGTATTACCCAAATTGCCGAATGCCTTTTAATTGATATGGACGAACTTGAAAACTTAGGTAAAAAGAATATTGGAGACTTAAAGAGTTTGATGACAAGGGAAACTATTCGCATACGTCGCCCTTATGGAAGTGTTTTTGAAATAATGCCTCGACGGGCTTCATTCATTGGTTCCATTAACCACAAGGAATTTTTGAAGGATGAAACCGGATCAAGAAGATTCTTGTGTTTTGAGGTTACAGAAATCGATTATAATCACAAACTGAGCACAGAAAATCTCTTTTCCCAAGCGCTTGCCCTTTTTAATAGTGGATTTCAATTTTGGTTCGATCAGGTGGAAATAAAAGAAATCCAAGAAAGCAATACCCAATTCAACAAATCATATATGGAAGAAGAAATCCTAATGAATCACTTTGCATTATGTACTGTGGAGAATGCAACGCATTTCTATAGTTCAACAAAAATTGCTCAGGTATTAAAGGCACGTGAAAAATTGCCAGTAACCCATACTTCAGTTCAACACATTGGAAAGGCATTAGCGGCCAATAAATTTATAAGATTGAAAAAGAGCGGATGCTATGTTTGGGCTGTTTTGGATAAAAGAAAAAATTTGAAAGTTGTAAACGACGCAACAGACATTTAAAATTTTCAAGCTAGGTAAGGTGGGTAGGCATTAATGCTAACATCATATTAATATTTTGTCATCAATTATTTCAGAAAACATTTAATAACAAGTCGGAGTATCCAAAAAAGGCTCTGCTCCGACAATAATAACAAAATTAATAAACAAGAGATATGAAAGTAGAAAACAAACCTGATACTGGAACTCACCCAGAGGTTTACAAAACAAAAGCCGCAGATGAAATAAAGCTACCTGATTTTTATACAGTTGTTGGCAGGCTGCCAAAATTAATAGCCAAAAGCGTGTATCTGATGGATACAGATGAAGAAAAGAAAATGACTCTCTATGCAATATCGATTATATCTGGAGCCCTAATGCCGAAGGTTTGGATAAATTATGGAGGAAAAGTCAATCATCCTGCACTAATGTTGATGATGGCTTATCCACCAGCATCAGGAAAAGGAAAACTTGCTTTACTTCCGCTCGTATTACGTAAAATAATAGATGAGCAGAAGAAAATTAATAATCAAAGCATGGCTCAATACAGAATAGAAATGAAGATCTACGAAAAAAATGTAGGCAAGGGGAATCCACCAGGTGAAATGCCTAAAAAACCAAATCTTAGGGTCTTATTGGTTCCAGGTAACACAACGGCTTCAAAATTAACAGAACAGCTGGCAGAAAATGATGGTGAAGAAATAGCACTGATTTTTGAAACTGAAATTGATTCGTTTACTAATATGATGAATAATCAGTTTGGACGTGACAATTCAATGATCTTAAGAAAAGCGTTTCACAACGAAAATATTTCTCAAATGAGAAAGAATAATTCTGAGCATTTAGAAATATCAAATCCCAAAATTGCTATGCTGCTAACTGGAACCAATTCTCAAATTCCAAATTTATTTCACTCGAATGAAGATGGCTTATTCAGCAGATTTATGATTGCAACTGGTTCTGCACCTTTGAGTTGGAAAGACGTTCAGCCTTGCGAGAGTTGTAAACCATTGAACGAGGATTTTGAGAAAATGGACGTTGAATTTTACAATATGTATCATTTTTTTAAAGGCAAAAGTATCGAAGTCAAATTTACAGATAGTCAATGGGAGCAAATTAATTTAACTGGTGAAGCAAGGCTCAAGGAAAGTTTTGAAGATGCTGGTGAATTTGCCACTAGTGTAGCAAAACGCCATTCTAACATGATTGTGAGGTTGGCTGCGATATTTAGAATGGTAAGGTATTTTGAATGTCAAGAAAAGAGTTCGGTTGTCTATTGCAATGATATTGATTTTGAAATTGCGAACTGGATGGTGGCACAATCATACAAATCAAGCATTGAACTTTTCAAAATGCTTCCAGGGGAGAAAAAGGATGACTCTTCATCAAGGGTAGAGGAATTTTTTGAATTGCTACCAAAGGAATTTCGAACAAAGGAAACAGCTCCTCTCCAAGCAAAAATGAAGGTTTCAGACCGAAGTATTAATCGATATTTAAAAGAATTGCTAGAAAATGGAAAGTTGGTATCTCCGAAAAAAGGGTTTTATCAAAAAGGGTTAGTGGCAGATGTGGCAGATGGCAGATCATCGTAATTATTTATAACCACTGCGTTTTGGTAAAATGGTTTACAGGGCGTAGTGGATTTTTTTTAAAATTTAAAATTACTAAATATGAAAAAAAGTTTTATACAATGGACTGATAACACAGTCAATTTTTGGACTGGTTGTGAACGTGTCAGCTTGGGCTGCCGGTTTTGCTACATGTATCGTTTGAAAGATCAAAATGGACAAAGTGGATCGGTAGTTAGAAGGTCAAGTGATGCCAAATTTTACGAGGCACTTTATTGGAAAGAACCTACAATGATATTCACTTGTAGTATGAGTGATTTCTTTATTGAAGAGGCAGATATTTGGCGTGAAGATGCTTGGGATGTAATCAGGCGGACCCCTCAACACAAATGGCAAATACTTACCAAAAGACCTGAGCGTATTAAAGAATGCCTGCCTGCTGATTGGGGAGAGGGGTGGGATAATGTTTGGTTAGGAACGAGCATTGAAACTCAAAAATATATGCACCGGGCAACTACACTTTCAAAAATTCCTGCCAAACTACGTTTTATTTCTGCTGAACCTCTTTTGGAAGAAATCGATTTCTTAGTAGAAGATGAAAATGGTGTAAGAATTATTGACAGTTTCAAATGGCTGATTTTAGGCTTTGAAACAGGAAATGAATTTGGAGCATACAGATATAGACCTGGAGAAATTGCCTGGCTAGAAAGGATAATTAAAGATTTAAAGGAAAATACCACTGTCGCGGTGTTTAATAAGCAACTTGGCAGCCATTTGCGAAAAACAATGGGGTTAAAACATCCCCATGGCGGCAATATGTCTGAATGGCCAATGAATTTAAGAATTAGAGAGTTCCCTAATAGACAATCTGCCATCACTGCAGATCTGCCATTATCAATTTGAGCATTTTTATAGACAACAGTGGTAATAAAGAATATTTTTTTAATAATAAAATAAACAAAATGATCAATTTAGAGATTAAAGATGACCTAGTAATTATATCTGGAGCGGAGGATGAAATGGATTTTCCGTTTTTCAATGTAAAGGTCGAAGATGTAATCAAAACAGTTAAAATGCCAGGATTTGGAAATCACTTATCAAATTTTGTAGTTGAATTAAGTGGAGAGTATTGGATGAATAAGCCAATGTTAGAAACCATCATTGCATTCATGAGGGAAAATTTTCCAAACTGTAATATTGACTGGGAATCAACTTTTGCTTACCTGGAAGATTATTGATTCATTTAGACGAAAAGCCCTGGTTGCAATAAGCAGCTGGGGCTGTTCGTTTAAAGAATCGATTTAAATTAAGTTGTAATTTCTTTTGCACAACAATGAACAGAAACTTATTGCATTGAAATGATAACAATCTCCACCCGTCGGTTTGCCAGTTCTTCCTCTGCTTTTTTTTCTGGGTATGGGAAAAGTGGCTTGGTGTGTCCAAAACCTGCAGAACTGATTCGATTTGCTTCAATTCCATTATTTATCAAGTATTCCTGCACTGCTTTTGCACGAGCAACCGATAAGTTTTTAATTTCAGTTCCAAGGTCAATCCCATCCCCCTCATCTGAAGTTCCACAACAAATATGTCCCTCTACGCGAATAACCATTTTAGGATTTGATCTCATCACCTTCAGTAATTCAGTCAGCGCGGGTAAAGATTCGTTGATAAAATAATGATATCCACCAATGAAATTGATGTTTTTCAGTGTTATTTTATCACCTGAACTAATTTTAGCACCGGATAATATTTGATCTACGGTTAAGGTAGTACCCAACCCAGTGTTTGCAAAAATCAGTTCTACTCTTCTATTTAAGCTGCGCTGCTCTTTGGTAGCATTATCATTAAGTGGCTTATTTTCTCCGTACCCTTTTTTTACTATAATAACAGAATCTGCAACGCCTTCTGATAATAGGAACTGATGTACAGTTTCTACCCTCCGAATTGAAAGACGGACATTATAGGTAGATGGACCTGAGGAATCGCAATGACCATAAAGTTCAATTTTAGCGGAGGTAATTGTCGGATTTTCTTTTACAAAATTCCTTAGTTGCTCTTTTGAAGTAGTTGAAAGAATAGACTTGTCAAAGGAAAATTGAAAAATAGTAGGTGTTTGAGCTTGTAATTGAAGCATTAACAAATAGAAGAATGAAGAAATAGTTAGTTTCATAAATTTTATTAAATTTTAAAAAAATTATTATTGATCTGTTGTATAATTTAATAAAGTATTTGAATTTACTTGCAAAATTGCTTTATAATATTAATAGCTTCATTATAACCTAAATCAACTGCCCTTTGAAGATCCTGACATCCGGCATCTTTTTGTTGCAACATTATTTTAGAAATTCCACTGCCGCAATAAGCTAACACTTCTTTTGGATCCAATTGTAATGTTTTATTAAAGTCAACAATTGCACCTTTCCAATCTTCCAATTTAGATTTTGCAAAACCTCTTTTCAAATAAACATTTCGATAATCAGGATTAAGTTCAATAACTTTAGAGTAGTCAGCTATTGCTCCTCTATTATCCTTCATTCTTTCCTTCGAACAACCTCTTTCATAATATAACGACGCAACCTTAGGGTTCAATCTTATTGCTGATGTGAAATCAGCTATAGCACCTATGTAATTTTTTATTTTATCTTTTGCATTAGCTCTTTGATAATAAACTTCTGCATAATTGGGATTTAATTTTATAAACAAGCTAAGATCTTCAATTGAACCAGTATAATCTTCTAAATTAAATTTAGCAATACCTCTTCTATTATAAGCAAGGGCATCTTTAGGTTTAAATTTTATGACTATACTAAAATCTTCTATCGCTCCCATATAGTCATCTATATTAATTTTTGCTTCCCCTCTGTTAAAATATGAATCTATATCTTCGGGATTAATTTCAATTACTTTTGAATAATCTGCAATTGCACCTTTGTAATCTGCAATTTTATTTTTTGTAACCGCCTCGTTAAAATAGGCTGTTGAATTCTTCGGATTTAGTTCTATAGCCGTATTATAGTCTATAATAGCGCCTTGAAAATCACCTAAATCATCTTTTGCCATTCCTCTTTTAAGGTAAGATTCCTCATCATTTGGATTAAATTCGATTGACTTGCTAAAGTCTACTATTGCTCCTTGATAATCTTTAATTTCACTTTTTGCTTTTCCATTGGAATAATAAGATGCTGCATCTTTTGGATTAAGCTCAATTGACTTTGTGAAGTCCATTATTGCTCCTTTATAATCTTTTAATTCATTTTTTGCAGTTCCCCTGTTAAAATATGAATTTGCATCTTTGGAATTAAGTTCTATTGCTTTTGAATAGTCTAAAATAGCACCTCTTAAATTTTGCAAATCCCCTTTTGAGAGCCCCCTATAAAAATAAAATTTGCCATTTTTTGGATCAAATTTTATTGAAGTAGAGAAATCTGAAATTGCACCGATATAATCTTTTAATTCATTTTTTAAAACTCCTCTGCCAAAGTAATGACTTGCTTTTTTTGGATTAAGTAAAATTGCTTTACTATAATCTGATAGTGCATCATTGGTATTATTTAAGTTATAATTTGCATTCGCACGGTTAAAATAAGCATCAGCATCTTTAGAATTAAGTACAATTGACTCAGTGAAATCCGCTATAGCCCCAGCATAATCTTTCAGATTACTTTTAGAATTTCCTCTATTATAAAAAGAGTATGAATTTTTTGGATTAAGACCTAAAGCTTTTGTATAATCCTCTATTGCTCCCTGATAATCTCCAGCTTTATTTTTTTTTATTCCACTATTAAAAAACTCTTCCTCTGTTTGACTAAAGCAGTTTAGACTAAAAGCGAGTAATAAAAAAGTGATTGTTTTCATTATTTTATTTTTTGTAAAGGATTTATGATTGAATTCTCTATTTAGGTTTAAGGATAATAGTTTTTGTATGAACATACGTGTCCTAGCCCCCTAAATAGCTGTACAAATTTTTAGAAATAGTTTGACTTATTAAAAAGTCACTAAATTTAAAAAATATGAGCACTATTAGACGCAAATGGGGTGAAGCACAAAAGTTGCAGAT
>JAURKC010000014.1 GCA_030831945.1 Ferruginibacter sp. | reverse complement strand
TGTTTTAATTTAGCACTAATAGTTAGTCGATCTTCAATTTGACGCCCTCGAATAAAAAGTGCTAGAAATTGTAAATAGCAGCCGTTAAAAAATCAATCCGCCGCGGCGGAGGCACTCTCTTTACAGTATCGCATTGTTTTAATTTAGCACTAATAGTTAGTCGATCTTCAATTTGACGCCCTCGAATAAAAAGTGCTAGAAACTTTGAATAGCAGCCGTTAAAAAATCAATCCGCCGCGGCGGAGGCACTCTCTTTACAGTAACGTATTGTTTTAATTTAGCACTAATAGTTAGTCGATCTTCATTTTGACGCCCTCTAATAAAAGGTGCTAGAAATTTTGAATAGCAGCCGTTAAAAAATCAAGGCTGTCTGAGCCGGCACACCCTTTAAATCAACTTACTCTGCCGGCGAGTTCCTTGATTTTAGGCTGATATTTACAATTTCAGCCTTTTTATTCGCAGGCTTGATTTTTTTTGTTACTTTTTTGCATCAAGGCAAAAAAGTAAAAGCACTCTATTCCGAAAGGAATTTCAGACCTAGATAGTTAACTTTTTTTTAAAAAATAGATTATTAATCATTTAACTAATTACTTGTTAGTTCTTTATCAATTAATTTTAATTAAAAGCTTTACCAAATAAGTGCTTACGATTTTTTGAGAGTCGACTAAATAGAGCAGTAATAAAAAAATCCCTTGTAACACAGGCTAACCGTGGTACAAGGGATTTTTGACTTTAAGTTATTTTGCAATCGAATCTTTTACTGCAGGCTCCTCTCCAAATCTTTTATGCGAACCTTTTAATTCTCCGTGAGTCTGGATCAAAATAAATGCTAATAAAGAAATAAATAGTATAATCGCTCCAAAAACTTTAAACACTTTGACATAACTGAATGGCGCTGGTTTAAATTCACCATTGGCACGATTAATAAGCAACAGAATAATGAAAAAATTAATCAAATATAAATATTGTTCTATCCTATAGGTACTAATAATAGCACCGGTTACTATGTAACTAAGTAAAATATATAACAACCAATGGCCAAAGAAAAACTTCCTTACTTCTTCAAATGAAAATGCAACTGTTTTTCTGAATTTTGCCACCCAATAAATACCCATCACCAAGGTCAATATCAAAGAACCATATATTACTAAATTATAAACCGACTGATCGTCTGTAGCCAATAATTTTACATAGGTGGATTGTATTCTTTCCCATTCAAAATTTTGTTGCCACATGATGTAAGGAATGATCAAAACCAGCATTAGTAAATGGAACCACTGCTTCTTACCAACTGAATTTTCTTGTTCTTCTGGTTCCCATTCAGCAGTGAGCGTACCATAAGCCAATCCAATTCCGCCAAAGAAACCTAAAGAGTATTCCATTACATTCCAAAAATTAAAATGGATTTCGGAAACCGAACCGAGTACTTGTAAGAAATTACCAAAAGCAAATCCGAAACCAGCACCCAAGGATGAGAAAATAGCTACCCTTAAAGCAACATAATTTTTATTTCTTATCAAATTCCAAGTCAAGGCTACAGCTACCCCTAAACATACCGCCCATACTTCAGACCGAGGAGGATTCACTTTCCAACCATATTGATTAATTAAAAAATAATAAAATAAAATTCCACCTAATGCCATTTCCACAATTAAGGGAGCCCATTTAATTGGGTTTTTCTTGGTATCAGAAAGTGCCAATCCAAAAAATCCACCTCCCATAAAACCATACAGTCCTCCAATTACCAACAACATTTCCAAACCATACAATGTATTTCCAAAATCATCTGCTCTCCCATAACCCACTACAAGGCCATAACTCATAATTCCTCCAAGGCCCCAACCTAAGGCACCCGCTAGCGTAGCATAAAGTGCTTTTGCTAACCAGTCTTTACGTTTTGAAACCAATAAAACACTCAGTGATCCTAAAGCACCAGCCCATGCTGCACCATGTTCATGACCAAATTGACCACGAATAGCCCAGGCTGTTCCTAGTGACATAGCTACTAATAGTAAACTAAAAATTAGATTTTTACTTTTCATATAGACATCGTTTGAAGTGAAAAAACACACAGAATAATAATTTTTTTTGTGCGTTCAAAAATTATGATCTTCCAATGTAAGATTTTTTTTACAAACGCAAATACACTAAAATGTAAATAGGAGACAGTAAGAAGAGGGCTTTACTAATTTCGAGGAGGAAATTTAGTTGTACTCAATTTTTAATTAACTAGTTCGAAGTCCTGCATATCGAGGAAAATATTAGCCTCCTGATTTGTTTCAAGCGCTTTGGCTACATTGAGTCCATTGATCAACGTAACTTTTTTTGTGACAGTACCTCCATTGGTTACTGTAACTTCGTCGGCTACACCATTTAGTATATACTTTACAACTATTCCTTTACCAATTGGCAGTCCTTTTAATTTTGTTGTGATTGAAATAGCATAATTAATTGTTGGTTTAATACAGTCTCCTGGCTCAATAGGTTTACCATTTTCATAAACAAACGAAATACTTTGTGTCGTCAGCATTGGGGTTGACGTATCATCTTTATTACAACCTAAAGTTGAAATAATAATTACCAACCATACGATATAAAAATTACATTTCATAAATGATATATTTTGAGCCAACTATTTTTATACTCCTTTAATTTAAAAGCTGCATTATTTTTGAATAACATTAATTTCCTTCACTACACCTAAAGTGATGACTTTATAAACACCGGCAATTAAATTAGTGAAGGTGGTTTCCCCATTAACAATCGTTTGTGATGCTAAGGTCTGTCCATTAAATTGTAATGCCACCGAAGTGCCTTCCCATGGACAAACCACTTTGATTGCTCCCTTAGCATAACAAACTACATTCTTCCTATAATAAAAGATGGGTGGCTGCACCGATACTATCCACTCTTTCAATACCGATTGATCTTGAGACAATACTTTGAATACAACTGGATTGGTAAAATTGATAGAATTAGAACCTGATAATTGTGGAGCTGTTCCAATATATGCACTTGCTCCTGGACTCAAAGTAAAGAGACTATTTAATGAAACTACTGATTGCATTTTATCAAGCGTAATCATAACTTTTGAACCATCAAACTGAATGCCTTTGCGAACAATATCCTTGAAATTAAAATCCAAAATTTCAGCAGCGGAACTTAAAGCAGGATTTGCAAAACTAAATGCTTGAAACAAGTTGCCGTAATTCTGCCCAATTTCAAAGGTTTTGGCTACACCAATATCCTTAACTGCATTATTTACAGAATTATATATTTTAAAATTTACGATTTCACCATTAACATTTGAAAATACAGTTAAGTAAGCATAATAACCTTTTTGACTCGCTACATAAATTAAATTAGTAACACCCCTACATTCTCCATTAACAAAAGCTGCTACTTTATCATTGGTGCTACTCAGTGTTACCCCATCCATATTCAAAAAGCCTACAAAGGTCATAGAGTACTGAAAACTATTTCCATTCACTACCCAATTAGGTGCCTGAGCAAATGATGTCGTAAACAATAGCAACAACAATAACATAAAGAATAACCTTCTTGTCATAGTAAATATGGATCCTTTAAATATCATACAAAAAAGTTATTTATTTGACACTGATTGTTTAATCACTTTTGTAACTTTTATTTGCCCATTCATTTCGGTTTGCAACCAATAAACTCCGTTTGAAATATTTGGAGAAATTTTTACTCTATTCAAACCTTTTTGCACAGTTACATTTTTATCAAAAACTAATTGCCCTGCAATAGAATAAATTTTTATCGTTGCTGTCTGACTTTCATTGGCCCTCAACTCGATTGTTAATTCGGTATCAAGTGGATTAGGATAGATTCTAACATTTTCAGCCCTATCCGTATTTTGCTCAGCAAATGCCAGCACTACTGGTTTTGAGATAGTACCCAATACACCATTGCTTGTAAAACTAAAAATGGTAGAAGACTTTTTCTTGTTACTACCCTGACCGACATGAAAGTATAAGTTTTGATTCGATTCACCATAGATAGTAATATAGGTAAGTTCAGCATCGCTTTTACGAGAAGCTACTCCCTTTAAAACTCCTCTATCATCATAAACGAATAATCCATTATACCCTTTCGGCAATGATACAACGGCACTCATGTTTTGAGCATACTGTTTAAATTCTTCTTGCATTGCAGCTTGATTTTCTACTGCTGTTGCAATAGGTATTCCACCCACTCCTACAGACTCAATACCTTTTGGTTTATCGATGCCCATTGGTTTAGCTAAATAAATAGGATACCTAAATGTTTGTGCCTTTGTAGATTTTAGCATGTACCCTTTTCCAGCTTCTAAATATTTTAAAGTACCATACCATCCTACTTTTGGATCGTAAATAGCAAATAAGTTTTGAGATTTTATTACATCTCCATCACTTGCATCAAAATATGCCAGCGCCTCAGTCGTAAGCTGGTTTTGTGCAATTGGATAAGGTAGCCAGTTCCAGTCTACGGTAATCGGAAAACTCCATGAAGCAAGATTAACAGGAATACCTTTTATAGTTAATGATTGTTCATTCGCTAAAGACACTTTGTACATTTTAGCCGAAGAAATACCTCCATTACTACTGATAGATCCTGACCAAGAAGGCGAGGCTATATTTTTAGAATACAAATCAAAATCACTTCCATTGGTAATTCGATCCTCTGTCTCTAACTGTAAATTTTTAGTTAATACATTAAGATTATTAAAATTAGGATCGTTCACATTCATCGACACCCAAGTCCACCCCTTGTTTAGAGGTATATTTTGTTCTACACTATTGGTATTTGCAAAAATTACCGGCTTACTTAAGGTCCCCATTATTCCATTATCTACAAAATCAATAGCAAGACTTCCATCTAAGGTAGCTTCAATAATTTTTCCTTGTGAAGCATCCCAAATTTTAAAACTAATTTTTTCAACTGATTTTACTTTGCTGTAAACCGTCAAGAAAGCATAATACTGATTATACGATGGATTAAACGTTAATTTAACAACACCTCTTACGGTATCATTGTTAAACGCAGCAATCTGATCATAGGAGTCATCAGAAAATACGCCATCAATTTTTATCCTTCCCACAATAGCCATGCTCTTATCAAAGGCTGCGGTATTGACTGTCCAATTTGGTTCATTACCCAGAACCCTTAATTTAATTTGCAGCTTTTCATCAAAACTAAAATCGGTTTGTAAATTCAAGTTCTCAATGTATTGGCCAGGAGTGAAATCTTTTTCAATGGTCGCCGTGATAAACACCTTACTATCTGGCCCTATAGTTCCAGTAGTTTTACTTAAGCTTAACCATTTAGGAATATTTGAAATAGTAAACGGATGAGATTTACCTCCCTTGTTTAATAAAGTAATCTCAAAACTTTTAGAAGCACCCGCCGCCTTCACTATATCAACAATATCATTATAGCCATCTGCATACCAACTCACTTCATTGGTCCGGTAATAAGCTGTCCATGTAATAGGCGATTGTTGCATATTATTTGCAGCATCAAACATTCTGTGTACGGTAATGTCAACTACTTGTCCTTCTAAAGAAGCCTTATCAGTAACCTCAGGTTCAATGATCATATCATTATTACTGATGACCCGATTTACTTTAAAATTAATTAATTCCCTTTCAGGTTTAATAGCAGGAGCATCACTAGAATAATTAACTAGGCCACTACTCAACTGGGCAACATCAGAAATAACCGTGTTATTACTATAAGCATGAAAATATCTTGGACCATCTACAGTTGTAGGGTCTGGCTCATTCATTCTTGCATATAACAATAAGCCAATGCTCTTTTGCTGATCAACTTCATAGTAACGATCCCTGCTGATTTGTTCTACATTTCTAAGTGTATTCCATAACTGAAACTCATCAATTTTTCCTGCAAAATACTGATCTACTGTTTCATTTCCTGCCGGGTCTTGGGCACCACGCGCTCCTAGCCAAATTCGATTTCCTGAAAAACCACCAATTGAATCCATCAAATTAGAAGACACTTCTTTAGCGTCTACCAAAGTTTTTAAAGTTCCTTGTCTGTTCAACAAGAGACTAACATGATGCCAGCTATCATCGGCAATTGACTGAGTCGTTAAATTATATAATTTTCCTTCGCTATTGAATGTTATATTTCCGGCACTATTGAGATGAATGGCCCATTTATTATCATTGCCACCTGGCTGATTAAGATCTGACCCATCTCCCTTACCGTTAGAAAATATCGTAGCATTTTGGCCTGCAGCTGTTTTAATCCAAAAAGAAATAGTAGCATCCATTTCTTTTGTCAATTGAACATAGGAAACATTATCCAGTTTTAAGGACTGATTGTTAGCAAATGCATAAGAGGTTCCTCTAGGTTTAATATCCCAGCTGGCATTCACCACTGCATGCTTGAATCTTGCTTTATCATTTGCAATAGTTCCCATACCCTCATCCATTGGCCAATAGCCCACTAAATTAGCTTCGTTGCCTGATAGTCGGTTATACATTTTTGCATAGGCCTCCGTTAGGCTGATAGCTTTATTCCATATTCGCAGGTCGTGTATATTTCCTGTAAAACTGTTTCCACCAATTACCAAAGCATCGTTGTTTGGAACGGAAAGATTTTCAGTGCCGGTTTTACTAACAATCTCTTGGTTATCTACATAAATACTTAGTTTGTTGGTACTGTTTGTATAGGTAAATGTGTAATGATGAAACAATGCATCAGCAGCTATGGATCCTTCTGCAGTAATACCATTAATGGTCGCTCGGATTTTTCCGTTTACCAATTCAATTTTTACCCCTCCAGTTTGATTGAATATCGTAGCGTTAGTTGCTGTGGTACTATTTTTCATCCAGTACTCCAGCGTGAAATCACCTGCTGCAATTTTTGGATCGGTGATCACCGCCGTATTTCCTACACCTTCAAAGTGTAAGGAAACATTGTGATCAATTTTTAATTGATTGGTTTGCCCTTTAATTTCAATCAAGCTAACCGCCGTGTTGTAGGTAACAGGCTCGTTGAAACTCACTTTTAAATCTTCACCCGAACCAAGTATTCCATCGATCGGTAAAGGGGTGCCAAATTTTACAGGTGCTGTAAGGTCGACCCTGCCCGTACTTAGATCCGAAATAAATTCGGTATTATTTGTACAAGTGCTCCTTGCTCTAATTTCGTAAACACCATCTGGCAAGGATAGATTAGCTATGTTGAAAGCATAAGATAGCGTAGTTTGGGAACCAATAGTATCTTTTCCACTTATTTCAGTTCCTGCATCTAAGAATGCTTTGGTTTTATAATAAGTATGCAATCGAGTCCAATTGGGAGCTGTAGACAAACGGTACTCCAAATCAATTTTTTTGAAACTGGAAAAATTCGTACTGTACCCCATTAGATTAATTAGTAAAGGCTTGGTAGTTCTATCCGCATTGAAAGCCGTTTCTTTATTATACACCCAATTGCTCAATGGAACACTTACAATTACTTGAGAACAAGAGGGTACAAATTTTGCAGAAACATACACCGATGAACTCACCACTTTTCCATCACAAAGCGATTCTAACCTCACTTTAATACTATCATAGTTATACACATCCGAAATTGATTTCCCCAATGTCATTTTGTAAATCACTTCTTTCCCGTAAGGTACTGTAACCAGCGTTCCGTTTGGTTCAATATTAATTAACGCGTTGTTGGGATTGGTGATATTATCAATTACTAATTTGAAGACTGCATCTACACCTGCAGCACTGTTGTTGGTTAATTTCAATTCAAACTCTGCTTTCTTTCCCTCCAAAACATTCGTCATATTGTTATTAGTGACGGCAAGGATTGGAACTTCTACTTTCTGTGTAGCGAAATTAAGTGGCGCCTTTACTAAATTGGTATATAAATCAAATCGACTCTCTAACGCGTAATCTAGTATCGGTAGATTAGTTAGTGCACTTTCAGAGTCATAAGAAAAGCGAGTGGTGAAATAATTCCTAAAGGTGGTATCCGGAAAAAACTTGGAGGTCTCCTCCCCTTCATAAGGACAAGATGTTCTACCCCCTAGAGTTGAGAATATAGGACCATTCCCATCAAAAGCATTCACTACATCAACACTCAAAAAATTGGCAGGATCACCATCCCTTAATGTATAGCTTATTTTGGTTTTATTTGAATTGACTTCGGACAATGTAGAGTTAATATCCTGCTGAAAAAATGCCTTCGTTTTAGATTCAATCCCCACTTTATTAACCGTATGCCCTAATGCCAAACTCACAGATTCATCCAGGACTAAATTATAAGCTGTAGACTCATCTGTAACGACGCTGGTTTCTATACTTTGTGTATACTCTCCCACCCCTGCGTCAAATGAAATGTTTTTTTCAAAATAGGTATTCAGTAGGTTGGTTATCGAATCAGATTCCTTCAGCTGATCTTGTAATTTTGATTTGGCTACCGGATCTGATTTGGAATCATATACACTGTCAACATCATTTATAAAATCAGTAATTACATTATTAATTGTTTCCTTGTATTTTGCTCGATTATTTTTTGCCAACCATTTAGCTTTTTCATTATCCAAAATTACTTTTTTCCATAACCTTATTTTTTCTGCATATTCCTGCCTCTTTTTTACATTCTCTGCAGAATTTGGATTGGGTCCATTTAAATTAGTTGAAATAAATAATTCATACTCAGGAATCAAAGTAGTCAAAATATGCTTTTGAGAATACACAAAAAAAGTTTCTGTAGGCTTGTCTACAAAACTTAGCGCCTTCTGTTTACATATATAAATGGGGGCATTCCCTGTACCCAAATTAACATATTCAGTTGTATCTAACTGCCTAGCAACTCCATTTACATACTTTTTTGGTATGGTACTAGAGGCTTCAATATTATCATAGGCTCCATAAAATATATTTCTTGAGTTACCAATATATAAGTCGCCATCAGCACCCACAAATTGATTTTCTCTACTAGTAGATAATGTTTTATTAAAACTATAGGTACTAGTTACATTCTTTCCATCTTTTGAAGTATTAGTAATACCTATACCAAGCGAAAAAGAATTTTTTGTTTCAATGGTTAACTTTGGTGTTGGAACCATTCCTCCCTGTAGTTCAAAAACCATTCCACCACCAATCGTAATATCCTCATTAACCCCCTCTTGGTGAGCGAAGGAAGACTCCGAGCTAAAGGAGATAGATTCTCCTTGTTCAATAGAAGCAAAACTATTAGACCCTGGAGGGTCACGTAAAATAATTGCTGGAATATCCGGAGCCTGGGTAACAAAAGTTTGACTTCCATCAGAGGCGCCGCCTAAAATAATTCCAGTAGTTTTTAAACCTTCTACATCATAATCTATTTCATTGATTCTATATTTAAGAGAGATTGTTTTAGTAAAAGGAGGTGTTATCGAAGGTAACCCTGCTTGGAAATGATAGGTTATGATACTTTTATCAATAGGATCCTCAGTAACCCTTTCTGTATTATTGGCTAAAGCCAAATTGTTCGTAAACTTCAATTGTCCATCAGTTACAGGAACCTCACTTGTAATGCTAACAACTGAATCATAATTCGTATATCGCTCAAACCTTTTTAACTCTATTAGATAGGGATGAAATTGTTTATAAACAGGATTTGTAAAATTGGTGGTGGATTTATCTACTCCGCTTACACGTATAGTTGGATCTGAACTTTGTTTAGTTACGCTCAACACAGGTATGGATCGATAAATAAAATTCTTCTCATAATGATAGGATTTGCCATATACGATACTAGAATCGGTAGCGCCAAAATTTAAATATTTAAACTGAGGCCTTTTAGTTGAGTCTACTTTTGAAAAATCCAACGTTTCAGCCGTGCCGGCTTTGATAACAGAAATAGTAGCCTGTTTAGGAATAGTTAAATTTTCTGCTAGCAGTTCATACTGCAAAGGCAATAATGCCATGCGATATTCACCAGAGGTTTTATTTGTTGAAAAAGTACAACGAGTCATTTCAGTGGGAGTAGCTCCCCCTTGCTTATAACCCAAAACCAGTTTAGCTACTCCAATATTATTTTTTGCACTCACTTCAATGAGGGTAGTTCCACCTGTTGCATTCGTACTGATAGATTGTGTTTGTAAACCATTCTCTCCGAAACCGATTTTTTTCTTAGCTTCTACTGAGCCGCCCACTACTTTTCCGACTACCGTAACCCGGGTAGTATCAATAAAAACAACCGGCTCATTGGAATCTTCAAAAAACTCTTTGAAACTAGAACTTGCGGCAGGATACCTACCCCCATAAGTAAAACCATGTCCATCTTTTTTTAAAGTGATAGAATGATTTCCGATCGGAACACTCACATCAAAATAACCTTCCTTATCAGTAAGTACCGGTAGGTTATTAGCATCTAATACAATATTACCATCGACGTACACATAAGCTCCTTCTACATAAATTTTGCTATACCTTTCCAAATAATAATCGGGATTGGAAACGGTACCCTTGTTCTTCATCCAATACTCACCCTTGGAATATTTATTCACTCCCTTTTGATAATAATTATATCCATTATCTAATATACCTGGTCCATCAATATATTGATCCCCTTCGGTAAGTCCACTAAAGGAGGGATTACTATTAGAACTGTTGAGATCCACAAGTGAAGGAAATACTCCTCTGGTATCAAATAAAACCTTGCCTTTAAAACTGAAAGAGGATTTATCAATAAAATCAATTTTATTCGCTACTTCAGATCCTTGTCCTAAATAAACCAATTGTTGCGTAGCCTCAAACTTGTGCTGTCCATACATAGGGGTAATGGTAAATGACTCTCCAACTCCGGAATAAGGAATAGAATTGATTTCATAATTACCATTGATGTCAGTAATTCCTAATACTCCCAATTGAGAAAAGGTGGGTGTATTTCCTGCAGCTGATGTCCAAGCAATACCTTCTCCTAATTTTGCGTTGTTTTTATTATAAACAAACCCCGTTCTAGACAAATCATACGCAAAACTTCCAGCCCCTTCACTGGCTGGTATATAGCTTACTAGATTTACATTGTTTCCGCTAATAAATCTTTTGAAATCAGTCCTGATTTTTAAGGTGTCTACTGCAGCATTCCATACCTTTATTTCATCTATAAAAGATTTTCGGCTACCCCCCACTGATAAATTATCCCATTTTGAACCTACCCCTGATAATGCCAATGAATTGGTTAGTGTGGGTACCACCACCAAAAAATAGGGTGCTGTATAATTAATTGTATCTCCTAGTAATCTATTATGGGTCGACAATCTATAGGTTTCACTGATTGGGCGCCCATTGATAAACAAAGTTGGAACATTGCCATCATTCAAGATGACCGAAAAATGGACGAAATTAGAATTAAAACTCGTGACTGGCATCAACTCATCATCTCCCCTTGCATTGGTATTTCCGGAAGGGAAATAATTTTTTAATTGATAGATGCTTCCGCCTATATTTACCTCCAATATTTTGGAACTCGCCTTTAAATTGACGGTTACTTCAATAGAGCGATTGAGATCTGAATTAGTTCCTAATTTAAATAAGCGAATGGCGGTTCCTGCATCGTCGGTAAAAGCAGTAGCGGGTTTAACCCATGCCTCTAAGGTAGTGGCGTTAGTGATCGTTTTACTGACATTGCTGATGAAAAGTTGGCTGGTGTCAGGTATCATCAGCGCAGTCAATTTTCCGCTGGAGCCTCCATTTGAAGTGGCTCTAACGATTACATCTTTAACTGGATTGCCCCCCTTGTAATTGATATTGCCCGTTACGATCGCGGTAGGACTTCTAAAACCAACGCCCGTTATGTAATTGCCATATAATATTTCGCTACCATTAATACCCTTGGCAAGTATTTTATATTCATATAATACCCCCCCTTCTACATATTTATCTTCGTAGGAAGTTACAGAAGTAGCTACAGTGGCAATTGCGGAACCCCAACTCTTCGGCGAAAGCGGGCTGTATTCTCTTCGGAAAATTTCAATGGAAGTTATACTAGTTTTATTGTTTTTTAAACTCCAACTAACGAGAATTTTGTCTCCAAAATATCCCTTCGACACTTCAAAGAATTCTTCTGAAAAAGTAGAGTACAAGTATAAAATATTCCATGGAAATCGAATATCCGCAGGGGTAATAGTTCGAGTAGTAACACTCGAAGAAACTTTTTGGCCTAATATTGGTAGCCCCACCTGTATAGTATATTTTTTGTCTGTGGTAGTGTTAAATTGAACCGCCTGAGACACAAAAACAAATTTAGCACCCTTGTCATTCTGTGCCCATAGCCCTAAACAGAGCATTGTAATGAAAAAGGTTACAATTATTTTTTTCATAATAGAAAGCGTACTGCTATATTTATTGAATGAATCTGAAGGGTTACAAGACCCTTGTAAAGTAAAAACCGGTTTTATTAACCTTCCAACTAGATTGGTAATTATAATTTTATAATATAGTTAACCCCATAGTTTACTGGTCGGGTTTCAGAACCACCAGTATAAGTTGCAGTTAATGT
The DNA here is from genome assembly GCA_030831945.1 of Ferruginibacter sp. Classification (GTDB taxonomy): domain Bacteria; phylum Bacteroidota; class Bacteroidia; order Chitinophagales; family Chitinophagaceae; genus Ferruginibacter. The sequence continues at coordinate 129,419 of JAURKC010000014.1, read as the reverse complement.
AGCAGAATTACTAATCGTTATGCCTGTTACGTTTCTGCTTGTGCCATAGTTATTACTAGGATCACCACCGTCTCCATTGCCAAAATTAGTACCTCCTCCACTGCCTCCTTTAACGGGCCCTGTGTGACTATGACCTCCGTCGTTTAGCTGATGACCATGTGGCTGTATTGTAGCGTCGTGTGATTTAAGCAATTCATTCTGAAACGCTTGGACAGCAGGGCCAACATTATTATTGTATGAAGAATTTGAATTAGTTCCAGCTCCTCTCATAAACATTCCTCTTAAATCAGGTGCATAATTTGATTGTAATAAGATCTTCAATTCACCAGCAGAATTTGGTAATAGCGAGCCATCACATAAAGCCCAACCTCTAGGCGCTGTTGGACCAACAAAGGGCATGATAGAACCCGTTGGTACCCCATTACTGGCAGAAACCGCATAGGGAACAAAATTTAACTTTTCATCAGAAATAACCCCACTAGTTGGACTTGTTTGTTCTATTTTAAGCATTAACTGATTATCGTAGAAAATTTTATTTTCTATGGCTGATACATCCAATGTATAAGAAAAAACACCAAAAGCATCCGTCGTTAGCGTTACAGAAATAGGTGAAATCGCATTCGTTGGTGTAGCCCCATAATAAACGGTGAATTTTAAACCGATGGAGCTGCTAACAATTGCGTTGTTGGTAGCCGCGTCCCTTGCGATACCTTGAATTGCAATACCTGTGGTAGTAATTTGAGCAAATGAACTAGCTACTGCAAGTAGTATGAATGCAGTCAAAAATAGCAACTTGGTTTTCATGATGGTTTTTATTAGGAATGAAAAATAAACTTTAAGGTGAGCGAAAATACAAACTAAATAACAATTAGGGGGTCAGAAACAGCTGTAACCTGTCTCAAATTCAGAATAGTGAACTAATTTCAAGTCACTTATCATAATAAATTTCAATAATCTACTACTAATTGTATTCAAAAAATTAGAAGCTAATTGGATGGTTAGTAATAGATGAGCTTTGATAAATTCTCATTTTAATAAAATCCTTATTACTGCGCCAGCGATATCCTCAACTGAACCCCCGCCCTTGTATTGGTCATTGGCGCACTGGAAGAAATATAGGGGTTCACCCTACGCTGATCAAAAAAGAGTTTGATATTGATCCGACTATTCAAAAAATAATCAATGGTAGGTGAAAGGGTAATTTCTTTACTGCCACCAGTTGGCAAAGTAGAATTTTGATCCAAGCGATTATTTACCGTTACATTGTCTCTAACTTTTAAGTCAAATCTGAAATTGATTTCATTGTCTAATTTACTACCTCCATCCTTACTTAAAAATTTAGGCAATTTTAATCCACCTAGTAATTTAAGTCCACGCTTACGATATCCAGCACCTATAGCAAATTCTGTGCTCCTTGTTTCACTTAATTGAAAATCTACCAGACTTAAACTAAGTGTTCTTTGTTTGGTATAATCAATCTTAAACTGAAACTGATTGGTAAAGGTCATGTCCACCCCCACCAATGGAGCAAACTGCTCTTGGATAGTAATGTTAGGCAACATGAAATAAGGAATATAATTTTTTGAAATGGTATCAAAAAAAGATGGATAACCATAGCGAGACACATCTTGATATAATAATGCGGAGGTAAATCCATTCATACTCAAACTTCCATTGTATCCATGAGATAAAGTGACATTGGTAAAAATCTTTTCTAACCCCTTCACCCTGCTTAATCCGTTATAATCTAATTTCCAATTAGGCCTTGGCAAAATTTTACTAAATGGATTGGACTTGATATTCGCATTACTTTGTTTGATTAAAGCAACACTATTGGGATCTTGACCTGAGTAGGCAGCAATAAATGCAGGAATCAAAACATCAATCGCATATTTATTATATCCATAAGCATAACCATTCGCCTCTAATGGTCTACCATCATTGTATTTATTCAATGCACCCAATCTTTGAGAAATAGTCTTTCGGCTGTTTTGAAAACTAAGGAAGGTTTCAGAAATCTGATTGGGATCAAAATTTCCAAATAATGTTTTGTAGGAAATATAACTCACATCAAATCCACCTCCTCCATAAGGACTCAGGTGACTGAATTGTCTTCCGGTACCAGTGGTATCTTTAAATAATTCTGAATAATTTTTATTGAAAGTTTTATTCAAACTCACACTAATATTTAGATCCCTAAAGGGCTCTAGCTGGGCAGTTAGATTTAACCGTTGATCAAAACTTTGTTGCAAAATACTATTGAATAAAGTATCTGCACTAATCAAGCCCTTTCTTGCAGCGTTATTCAGCCAATTAGTATCTGGCTGCTGCCCTGAAATAAAATCAAAACCAGGTTGCATACTTCGGAAATTCTGACCAACATATTGCGTACTATCCAAATAGCCAGGTAAACGAGTATTTGCATTTTCAGATAAAGAAACATTCACCTGCTTAACACTGCTAATCAATTTACCAAAGACTCTTCCAACTGTTCCAATATCAGGCAAAAAATTAGGATCCTTTAGCTTGGTCACTTTAATGCGCTTAAACTTTTTAGTAGTAACACCTGCCTTAGTAATTGATTTAAAAATAGAATCTCTAGTAACTTCTCGATTCTTTTTTTGTCCTGAATTTGGCTGTTCAATAGCGCGGAAAAATCTTAATTTATTATATAATCTAGTAAAATCAAGCTGAGCAGTTGCCTCTTGACTTTGACCATTTTCTAAAATATTTCCTAACTCAACCGCTAATCTTGATGCGCCAATCCAACGATAGGTTGCTTGATATTTTACATTAAAAGTTGTCCATTCAAGTAAAGGAAACTTTGCAGTAGGCAATGTATAAGAAGCATTGGCAGAATGGCTGTACAAAGTATTACGTCCACCCTTTAACAAATTAGACCAAAGACTATCTTTTTGAAGAGCCGTTTCTAATCTGCCTGCAGGTTCATCTACCCTAGAATTATTATTAGCAGTAAAATCAACATTAATAGAACGTGTTAAACCCCAACGAAAAATAAAGTCGCGCTGAAAGGTCAAATATTTATCGTAAGTCTCTGGAATTTTATATTTATCAGAACCCACAGACCTTGGCCTTACTGCGCCAAACTGCCGATGAATATCTGCTCTGAAACTTAATTGTGATGGCATAGGATTAAGATTTATATCTTTCAATAAATCAAACCAATGAGTTTTTCTTTTAACTAAAAAAGGAATCTTCTTAAGTGGTTCTAAGTACTTAGGCTGTGGAGCAAAATTATAACCAAGACCACCTCGATGACGAGTGATTTCATTATTTTCAATCAATGGATTATGGGCTGTGATATTAATATAGGAATAACTGACATCTACATTAGAAAGGTCATATAGCTTTGGACTTTTTTTACTAGTCCTAGTTTTTTTAACATTCGTAAAATTCAATGTTTTAGTACTGGTAAAATCAATAGCTGCATTGTTAATAGAATCTCTTTTACTTGCAGGAGAAACACCTATCTTATCTTTTAGGCGAATGTCCATATCATAAGGATCATATTCAGGCTTACTGATAGCCTGAGTATAACTAGCAAACATTGGAATGGAAACAGCTGCTTGCTTGGGCAATAATTTACCCAACTCAATATTTGCTGCTACATCCATTTGAGTAAAATTATCTCGATACCTTTCATTAACGCGCTGCTCCAGCGTACCAAAACCAGCAGTGTGATTTGAAATAGATCCTGATATAGTTCCTAAATCCGCTAATGACATATTGATTTTTGCCATAGCAGCCCATCCGCCATTTTCATTAATAGAATTAAGGCGTAATTCATTGACCCACATTTCGCCACAAGCGGAACTATTACTACTGTTTTCTACTCCAATTAATATGCCTCTTACTTCTCCTAAATTTGGATCACCTAATATGGAATAAGTCTGCCCATTAGATTGCAACTTCCTATACATGGTAGTCGATACGCCCCTAATATTTCTTTCCTGTTTTAGTTTTGGTAAAATACTGAGGTCTAGATTCAAGCTATTGATAGCTCTCCAAAGGGTATCATTATATTTATCAGAATTAGGATCTAATATATTAGCCGATAAGGGAGTGATGTATAAGGGTATTTTTATTTCGAAATAATTACTTACAAAATCAGTTCCTATTCTGATGATTGCATTTAAATCGCGATCCTTAATCCCGTTAGCAGTTTTTACATTATTTTCAGCATGAATATACATTGACAATTTTCCATATTGCCTTATATCTCTATTAGCAAATGTTTGTTGTACCCCTCTTGCATCTCCCTTACCTAAACCGCAAAATTGTAATGACATACTCTGCTCGTTTTGCAAAAGATTTACACCATTATTACTTAGTATTTGTTGGCGTTTAATTTCCCTTGGAGTCCGGTAAGCGAGTGGAGTTCGCTTATCATTTTCTTCAATATTTACTCCATTAATATTTAAGGAAGCACTCGTATTGATAGGAGAATAAATTCCAGAAGAATCAATTTTATTAGGAAACTTCCTCCACATATTTCTAGTTAATTCTAATTTACCAAAACGCATCACTACCTCTTCTTCAAAACCTGTTAAAAACATTCTCATAAAACGAATGGATTTAAAATCAGGTATATTTCCAATCTTGTTGGTATAGGCACCAATTGGAATTCTAAATTGATACCAAGTTTCTAGTCTACTCGTTCCATCTGGCAATCCAGTAACATTAACGGTCTTTTTATCTACAATATAATTTACACCAATTTGCATGGATGGATCAGTAGAAGGTTTAACATCTACTATGTATTGAAAATACTCTTCCGATTCATTCATGGTATTATCCCTATTCAAATCTTCTGCATCAGGATATAAGGTAGCCGCTGAAGAAAATGCTGAACCGTCATTTACTTTTGAATTTCCTTCTTGGTTATTAAAATTTTTGTAGCGTTTCACAATTCCATCTGATCCTGTAAAAGCTGCATCTCGATAATGTATATAATCATCTGAAGAAGGATCTTTCGATGCCGCTTGATAGGCAGCGCCACTAAGGGTTCCCTGCAGTTGCGCTAGATAAGGAGCTCTCTTAACTTTTTCAGAATCACTATTATTTCCATCAAAGCCAAGGTCCTGATATTTTCTATCATCGGCATTATTACTAAATGCGTTGGTTACTTGAATAGGATTGAGTGGCACTCTTCCCCAAACAGAAGCAATGTCTACCTGAGAAGAAGCCGTAGGAGTAGGCAATCCATTTTCATAAAATCTTCTTCCATCTTTAAGAATATCTTCAGAAATATTTCCAAGATTAAAATATAATTTACCCCCAGCTGACTTATCTGCATTAGGCCGCTGAGCAGTATTGATGAAAGGATCTTGTATCCAACATTCAATAAACTCAATATTGGCTGTTTCAAAATCTGTCTGATCAATATTGCGCATCAATCCACCCCATTTTTGTTTAGGATTTTTTAAACGATGGTTTGCATCAATTGCCAAAGGAGAAGATTCGTAATTATAAGGCCCCTTTTCCGAAGGATAAAAAGCAAGGTCAAAAGTAATCAACTGATTTTGTCCAAAATCGGTTGTTCTTTGTGGAAATATTTCACTCTGTTTCACCAGCCTAACTCTTGGATCACTTAACTCAGTTCTGTTATCACTTAAAGGATTATTCACTCCCTTAAACGCTTGCAAGGCTGGTTCAATTTGATACCAAGCTAACTTTGCTCTCTTCTTTCCATAATCAATATTATTATTTAAGATAGCCTCAGGAAAAAGTAGATTACCACCAGCATCCGTTGCCTTTTGAGGTACAGAAGCCATTGCCCAACTGATAGCAGGAAAACGAAGATCAATACCCGATTTACTTCCTTCAAAATCATCAATATAAACTGTTCCTGCAGCCCCCTTTCCAATTTGAGGAGCATGACCTGGTTGCAAAAAAGCACCCTCCGCGTAGGCATTAATGGAAGAAGCTGCAGTCGTTGAATAAAAAGGAAGCTTGTCTAACAATTTAGTTATCCGAGGCGTTTCCTTTTTATAATTTACATCCAACCCGTACATTGAATTTCTAATCGGATCTTCACCCAAATTATTTTTAGTAAAAAATGGACGCTCCCCTAAACGAACCACTGTTCCGCCAATGGACAACTGCTCTTTCAATTTGTTTTTGGCTAAATAATCCATCCGTAAGCCCATGTAATTTCTTTGCTGCATTCCAAAAGCAGCATTGTTCTCAAAATTTACTTGCACTGGCAAACCTGCATTGAGTATCGCTTGATTGGTTACCTTAATCGTTCCAAGATCATAATTAATATCATAATCCGCTCCCTCAATCAATGTTTGTCCACCGGCACTAACGGTAACGCTACCACGAGGAATGTTATACCCGATGCTGATATCAGAAGACCCAGAGGTACGGGCTGAACCTTTCATAACAAAACGATTCAGATTAGGATATTGCTGAGCTACTGCCTTAATAGAATCATACAAGGCATAATACAAGGTATCTTTCGCAGAAGCAGGAGGAGATGAATAAACTTGACTCGCCAAATCTCGGCCAAAGGGTTCCAATACTGGAAATACAATTCTACTGTATTGAGAAATAACAGTAAAGCCTTCCACATAATCAAAAACTCCATCTGGCTGTGGATCCAGCTGACTATTCAACCTATCCAAATTTACCAATGAGATAATAGGCGAACCCACATTTTTATTTCCAAAAGGAACATAGCGTTTCCACCCAAGCCCAGGTTCTTGATATAAAACATTTAGTTTGAAATCGGTAGCCGTTAAAGTGCCATACCCTACCGAGTAAACATTTTTCATCATCAACTTCCAAATAGGAAGTGCCGTTCTTTGAGAAGTAGCTTTTAATAATTTTAAGAATAAAACCTTTTGCGTAGCGGAGGTACTATCTGGAGGTAAATCTTGCGAAAATTCACCTACCGAATATATTTTACCATTATAAGAATATTGATATGCTACCCCCAATACTTCATCTGCTTGCAAAGGCTGACTCAATGAAATATACCCTGCTTGCTTATTAAAAATATATTGTGTAGAGTCAAGTTTTCTTGCAAATGTTTTTTCAAAATCTTGAACCGGTGAAAGTCCTAGCATTTGTAAATTACTCACCACCAATGCAGGATTTCTATTCCCCGTATTAGAAATTATTTGAGCATAAAGATTATTGGTTTTATTGTCGGGTAAATTTCCTGAAGTGATGAGTGAACTTAGGTAAGGATTTTTTTCTCCTAAATCCATCAAACCAACAATATCTCTAGTGTTAGTAGTACTTCCATTGCGATTGGTCACCCACACATCCAAACGAAGTATTTGAACGGGAGTAGTTACAGCAGGTAATTTGGACAATACTTTATTATAGTTATCCTTGAAATATTGTCCTAATAAAAAGTGTCTATTTTCTTCATACTCATCCGCTTTGATATCAATTACCTGAGCAGCAGCTCCCCCTTGTAAGTTTACAGATTGTCGCTGTGATTTTTGATTGGCTAATACCGCCGTTACATTTAATTTACCAAACTGCAATTGTGTTTTTAATCCAAATAATTGTTGTGCTCCCGGGATTAAGGTACTGCGAGAAGGGAATTGAACTGTTCCCGCTTCTATTCGCTTTATAATTTCATCATCAATGCCACTGTAATCTAATTTCAATTGATTTTCCTGACCAAAATTAGCAAGCGTATTATAATTGATAGGGAACTTTAATTTATCACCAATGTTAGCGTTTACATTCACTTGGGCATTCATGTCAAAATCAAAACCTCCATTTTTTCTAGCTCTCTCTGGAAGTGTAGGATTCAGTACATTCTGTCCTTGATAGCCAGCAGTTATATCCACGTTCCCTTGGGGACTAATATCAATTTTTCCATTTCCAAAAAGACGATTAAACAAATTATCGTACAAGGATAACCGTGGTTTAGTTAATTTGCGATTAAGCAAATTCATGGTATTGGCTCTCTTTTTAAAATAGTCTACTTCTGTCTGCCTACCTCGCAGTTGCCAATATTCAGCAGCCGTATAAGTGGTGGGAGTCTTGTAATATTTATTCCCTATTTTTTCATACACCGTATATAAACCTGTCCTAAAATCATAGGCAACAGAATCTTTAATATTGGGAGGATTTTTAAAATCGAAGGTACTCTTCTTAGAATCAATTAACCCATCACCTTTGCGCTCATAAAGAGGAAAAGGAAAAGGCATCGTATCTCTTGAATTGATCAGTACAGGCAAGGAAGTAACAGGCAACTTATTATTTTCTGCAGTAAGCGACAGAGAAATAGACAAGAAGAATATAAAGCACAACGATCTAAGGCCAATCAATTCGGTCGTTAAATTTCCTTTACGAAACATCCAGTAATTAGTTAATGTAGAGTTCTATCAAATGGCTTTAAGTGCTTTTTTAATTAATTCTTCAAGATTGAGGATATTAGTATCAGTAGTTGTAATTTTTTTAATGGCATTTTCAGCCTGCGCTCTTGTAATTCCTAAGGCCACCAAGGCATTCAGCGCATCCTGCTGAAAACTACTACTTGGTGTTTCTTGCGAATGAACAATACTTTCAATTTTATTGACTTTATCTCTTAACTCCAACACTAATCTTTCCGCTGTTTTTTTTCCTATTCCTTTAATACTCTCCAGCAATCTTACATTGCCCTGCTGAATGGCGGTACTCAATTCGTCTGGTTTTAAATGCGATAACATCATTCTAGCAGTCGATGCTCCCACACCCGAAACACTGATTAATTGAATAAACATTTCCTTTTCACCCCTATCAAAAAAGCCAAACAAAGTGTGGCCATCTTCCTTAATTTGAAGATAAGTATAGAGCTTTCCAGCATCAGAATTTTGTATGTAAGTATATGTATTTAAACTAATATTTACTTCATATCCAACCCCATTTACATCAATATAAACCTGAGCGGGGTTTTTAAGTGAAAATTTTCCCTGTAAATATGCGTACATAATAAATTTAAATCTTATGCGAAAATAAGGATTATTCGTGAGCGAAGCGACAAAATCCAACCTAGCGCTTTTTAACGTATTTTTGCCACTTAGAGAGGGTAAGTAATACCCACTAAAATATAAACCTTTTTTCTTATATGCAAAAAATTACAGCGGCAATTACTTCAGTAGGCGGATATGTTCCTGAATATAGACTTACCAATGCTATTTTGGAGACGATGATTGATACCAATGACGAATGGATCAAGACAAGAACAGGTGTGGAAGAAAGAAGAATTTTAAAAGGTGAAGGTCTGGCCACTTCGGATATGTGCGCACCCGCAGTATTGGAATTATGTAAAAAAAGAGGCATTCAACCCGATGAAATCGACTGTATGATTGTAGCAACGATAACGCCTGACATGGTTTTTCCTGCTACTGCCAATATTGTTTGTGATAAAATAGGAGCGGTAAATGCTTGGGGATTCGATTTGAGTGCTGCCTGTTCTGGATTTTTATTTGGACTAACCACCGGTTCTTCATTGATTGAAAGTGGGCGATATAAAAAAGTAGTGGTGGTGGGTGCAGATAAAATGAGTGCAATTGTCGACTATACCGACAGAACTACTTGTATACTTTTTGGAGATGGTGCAGGCGCAGTTTTACTAGAACCCTCTACCGATGGCAATGGAGTAAAAGACAGTTTATTAAAAAGTGATGGTAGCGGAAAAGATTTTTTGAATATGAAAGCGGGTGGTTCATTAAAGCCTGCTAGCATGGAAACTATATTAGCAAAAGAGCATAACATTTACCAAGCAGGTCAGCAAGTATTTAAAGCCGCTGTGACAGGTATGGCTGATGCTGCTTATGATTTGCTAGAACGCAACCACTTAACAGGCGAAGATATCGCTTGGCTTGTACCACATCAAGCCAATAAAAGAATCATAGATGCAACTGCAAATAGAATGGGATTATCACATGATAAAGTAATGTTGAATATTCAACGATATGGTAATACTACTGCCGCTACCATACCCTTGTGTTTATGGGAATGGGAAAAGCAATTACATAAGGGAGACAAAATTGTGTTAGCTGCGTTTGGAGGTGGATTTACTTGGGGCGCTACATTAGTTGAATGGGCTTATGATACCGCTTCTTAAAAAATAATTGCTAGGCTCAAGCTTGAGTAATATCAATTCTTTTTGTACCTGCATACAACTCATATTCAAACAATCTGCAATCAATTTTACTAGTATAAAATTCGATGCGCCTTTTTGGTTTGAGTCCAATTTTTTTTGCAAGCTCTAAATTCCCAGTAAAAATATAACCGGCATAACCCTTACATTGTTGCTTCATAAAATCTCCGATTCTACCATAAGTAATTTCTAGTTCAGCTTCTACACCCAAGCGATCTCCATATTCTGGATTAAAATAAATAACGCCACTTTGATCCGCTGGAATCGGAGTAGTTGCAAAATCGCCTATTGCAAATTCAATCAAATCTTCTACGCCTGCAGCAGCGGCATTAATCTTTGAAATATTTACTGCATCACTACTTATATCAGTGGCAATAATTTTTAAATCCCTCACATTGATAATGGCTTCCGCTAATTTTTTTCTTTGTGCTGCATACAGATCAAAATCAAATCCAACTAAATGCATGAATGCATAATTATTTCTAAATAATCCAGGCATTCGATGAGTAGCCAACAATGCAGCTTCTATCGCTAAGGTAGAAGAACCGCACATTGGATTAATGAAGGGAGATTTTCTATCCCACTTAGTAGCTAATAAAGTAGCTGCAGCTAGTGCCTCCAACATGGGCGCCTTTCCTGGAATTTTTCTATAGCCGTGTTTAGAAAGGGTTTCACCTGAAGTATCAATAAATATTTCAGCTACATCTTCCTTCCAATATAAATGAATCACCACTTTATCCAACTCAGGGCCAGAATTAGGACGCTGGCCTGTTCGATTTCTAAATCGATCTGCTATGGCATCCTTTACTTTCACATTGGCAAACAAAGAATTATTAATCGTATCATTATCAACATTACTAGTGATGGAAAAATACCCATCCGCTGCAATAATATCTTCCCATTCTAAATGCAATAAATGATTATATAATTCTTCAGCATTTCGTGCAGCAAATTCATTGATAGAAAATAAAACCTGACTAGCACAACGAAGATTTAAATTGAGCCGCATACAATCTTCTAAAGTACCCTTTAACTCTACGCCTGTTTTAAAAACACGAATAGGAGTAAAACCTAGCTCAACAATTTCTTGTTGTAAAAATGGCGATAGCCGATTGCTACAAGTAACAATTATTCGGCTGGTAATTTTAAAGAGTTGCATAGTGGAAGCAAAAATAGGCAATAGAAACGGCATCAAGAGAATGATTCAATAAATAATACTCCCCAAAACACAAGCCCCTCACTTTTCAGCAAGGGGCTTCACAAACAATACAAATTAAAATCAAATCAACAAATCCTAATCACAAAAAATTATCGATATTTTAATCTGGCTTTTTACCATCTAAAAAGGAATTTATTGAGCCAGGTTCAATCAAATTATTATCATCGGATTTAACTGTGTAATTACTATAAAAACTTTCAACATCTGCAATAGAATTATGAAGCTCCATATTTCTTCTAAGGTAAGCCGGTACTGATTCAAACTCATTATTTGGATCAGCAGCATTGATATTAAAAGATAGATTACGCAGCTTAGCTATACGATCCATCGCACGGCGTCTAAGCTCTTCCGTTTCATCAGGTATCGATGGCTCCTCTGTTCTAGCCATTACAATTTGCTGGCTTTCAACTACATTTTCCATTTCCTCCTCCATCAAATACTCCTCTTTAATTACCATTTGCATTTCCATTGCAGCTGCTTCCTCCACCTCTTCCTCTTCTTCTTCAAATGAAGTGATAGCCAAATCTTGAACTGGTGGTGCTGGATTTTTTGGTTCAGAAATATAAATATTGACAGGTTTTTCTAAATATCCACCCGCAGTTATATTAGTAGCAGTAACTTCATTTTGTTTCCTAATGGCAGTAATTTCATCAGCATTGGTGGTTGATTTTCTTTCTGGCGAAGGCATACTCACAGGAATATCAAATTCAATCACTGGAGCCTGATCTGCAACAGAAGAAATTTCAAAAAATACTTTTTGTGTATCATTCGTTGCTGGTGCAATTTCAACTACTGGTTCAATTATTGGTTCTTGAATAGTTTCAACCACTAAGGTAGGCATCATTGATTCTGAAATAACTGGTTCAGGTGCCTTAGGTATTTCTACCACCGGCGCTTCAGCTACTTCAGGTGCTAAATTTTCTTCAAATGGTAGACTATGTTGGTGAAGTATTTTTTTCTCTTCCTTTACAGGCATTTCCAAAGTCATTACTATTTTTTCATCCTTTTTTTCTTCTTTAGAAATACTACTCTTTTTTGCAAAAGGATCTTTATGTTCAAAGCCAGTAGCAATCAAGGTGATACTAATTCCTTCTGCTAAAGTATTGTCATATCCTAATCCTAAAATTACATCACTGTCTTCTCCTGCTTTACTAATCAAATAATTTTGTATAATCTCCACTTCATCCATGGTAAACTCATGTTCTCCTTCTGCAGAATTAATATTGATTAAAATCCATCTTGCACCACGTATTTCACTGTCATTTAATAAAGGTGAATTCAATGCATTTTCAATAGCTACCTGTGCTCTATTTTCACCTGCTGCGATGGCACTACCCAAAATTGCCACGCCGCCATTACTCATTACAGTGCACACATCCGCAAAATCGACATTGATTTGACCAGTGCTATTAATTACGTCTGTAATACACTTTGCTGCAGTAGCTAGTACATTATCCGCTTTTTCAAAAGCTTCTTTCATCTTTAAATTTCCAAACTGATGACGTAGTTTATCATTACTGATAACTAATAAGGTATCAACATGATCTTTCATCATTCTAACTCCCTCCTCTGCTTGAGCCAAACGTTTCTTTCCTTCATAAGCAAATGGAGTCGTTACAATACCCACTGTTAGAATTCCTAAATCCTTACAAATTTTTGCTAAAATAGGAGCACCCCCAGTACCTGTTCCGCCACCCATACCGGCAGTAATAAATGCCATTTTGGTATTTACTTCCAAAATTCGCTTGATCTCTTCCAGACTTTCTTCAGTAGCCTGACGACCGATTGCAGGATTTGCGCCAGCGCCCAAACCTTGCGTCAGATGGGGTCCTAACTGAATTTTATTGGGTACTTTACTTTGAGCAATCGCCTGTGCATCTGTATTACAGATGATAAAATTTACGCCTTCGATGTTTTGCGAAAACATATGGTTTACAGCATTGCTTCCGCCTCCACCTACACCAATTACCTTGATGATGGATGATTGCTCTTTAGGTAAATCAAAATGTATCATAATGGTTACTATTTAAGTACGTTCTTTATTTTCTGTTAGTAAGGCAGCAAATTGAAAGTACTGTTGTTAATTGGTTAGTATATTTATTTTTAAAATTTGTAACGACTTATAATTTTCCGTCTTCCTCTTCTTTGAACAAATCAATCAAGCCAATTTTGAAAGAATCCATAAATCCCTTTAAAGATTTACGCTCGTTTATTTTTTTATTACTTGATAGTTGATCAAATTCTTCACCCGCTATTGACGCTTCCAAATCTTCTGAAGCAGTTTTTCTTCTTAATGAATTAGGGACAGTTATTTTATGAAATGATTCATCCAAAGGCCTATTTTTATTTTCATAATCATTATACCCTTTTAATATTAAACCAATACAAGTACTGTACATTGGCTTGGTTAACTCATCAATATGTCCACCAGCTAAATGTTCATTTGGATAACCAATTCTTGCATTGAGTCCGGTAACATATTCAGTTAACTGAATCAAGTGTTTCAATTGTGATCCTCCACCAGTTAAAATAATTCCACCATTCAATAAACGAGTATCTAAACCTACCTGCTTTAAATGATAGCTAACAAAATCCATGATTTCACTCATTCTAGCCTGAACAATTGCTGCAAGATTTTTTACACTAATTTCCTTAGACTGCATACCGCGTAATCCAGGGATAGTAATGAATGCATTAGATTTTGCCTCATCACTCAAGGCACTGCCAAACTGAATTTTCATTTGCTCAGCCTGTGTTTTTAAAACACCTAGACCATTCTTAATGTCATTGGTAATATTTTCTCCTCCAAAAGGAATAACAGCGGTGTGTTTTAATATTCCTTCGTAGAATACGGCTAGATCTGTGGTACCGCCTCCAATATCTACTATTGCCACACCTGCCTCTAAATCTTGTTCACACATTACTGCAGCAGCTGATGCTAATGGTTGTAAAACCAAATCTTTAGTAGACAATCCTGCTTTTTCTACACTTCTATTAATATTGCGAATAGCGTTTTTGTCGCCAGTAATTATATGAAAATTTGCCCCCACTTTCACTCCGCTATACCCAATAGGATTAGGAATATTTTGGAAATTGTCCACTGTAAACTCTTGCGGAATAACATCAATAATTTGATCTCCTGCAGGAATGTAAGTTCTATATTGATCAGCAACTAAGCGATCTACTTCCTCCTGGCGAATTTCTTCTTCAGTAGCTTGACGAACAATATCACCACGAGTTTGCAAACTCTTAATATGATGGCCTGCAATACCAACATACACTTCTTCAATCGATAAATTAGGATTGGAATCATAACAATTTTTCAAAGCCATTTCAATTGCCTTAATGGTTTGATCAATGTTTAATACCATTCCATGCTGAACGCCATTACTATTAGCACGGCCAAAACCAAGAATTTCTAGTTTGCCGTATTCATTTTTCCGACCAGCAATAGCAGCTATTTTAGTAGTGCCAATGTCAAGGCCAACAATAACAGGATTGGTATTTACCACTCCGCTATCATTTGTTGTGTTTTGTTCTTGAGTCATAATTGTATGTTTGTGTGTGTTTATAAAAATTGATACTTTATAATGAATGTTTTTTTACTACTGTTTTAGGTAATGCTTGATTTGTCTTTTTAGTTTTATCCAAGTTCTGTTTTCCAACTGCTGCGGGCATTTTATTTTCAATATTTCCCTTTGAAGAAATAGGCTCCAACACGGGAATAGAATCACTATTTTCATCTCGCTCAATTGACTGCAAAATCATATTAGCATTAGGCGAATTTTTCTCAGTGTCCTGAATAATCGTTTGCAAAGAGTCTTCTGATAACTTTTTAGCATTCTCAGCTATCAACTGAATTAATTGCAAAGTGCGCAATGAATCTGCCCGCACATCTTCGACACCCTTTCTTTTTGCTACCACTTGATTATTGTACTGAATATTAATTTCACTATACTTACTCCATCCAGCATTTACTACAATCTCTTTATAAAACAAACGGAGTTTAGCTAATTTTTTTTCTATATTTTTTGCATCTCCAACTACAATAAGTGTATTACCTAATTTAGGCAACATTTCAAAAGTATGTTGAGGCGTTATATCAATCTGCTCAATCATCGCCATATAAAATGAATCTTTTTGAATCGCTTGACTGATTGAAATAATATCCCTTAACAAACTACTGTCTGACGGCAAGAGCACTTTTTTATCAGATGGAAAATTTGTAAAAACCGGCAGTCTAGCTGAAAACTTATCACTCAATGGAAGCATTGAAACCTCTTTGTCCACATAAAAAGTAGTTCCATAGCTACTAAATACCCTAGCGACTGGCTCCCTCTCTGTAACGTTTACTTGTAACTTCTCATTATTATCAAAAAACAATTGTGCATTTTTAATCCAAATATTTTTTTCAAGTTCTAACTCAATTCCTTTCAAATCAAAAGAACTCACTTTATTATCTTTTAAGTCACCATTCGTATTAGAAGCAATAATTTTAAGTATATCTGCTTTATCTACAAAAAAGTTATTACTCACTGCTTTGATAGTAATCTCTACTCCAGTACATTTTTTTGAATCCTTAATACGTATTGCTGCAGCTAGCAAAACAATAGTTCCCGTACCTAAGGCAGTCCAAAAAATGGCTAGCAAAACATTTATTATAATTTTCTTTTTTACCATATAATCAACCCTCTATTACTATTTCTTTAAAGGGATATTTTGATTAATTTTTATTGATTAATATTTCTTTAATTGGTTCAACCAACGTATCGATATCTCCAGCACCTGCTGTAATCACCATATTTCCTGTAAAGCCCTCTTCTACCTGCGCATCTTTTTCTGACGAAAAATGCTTTAATAGATTTTCCTTGCTCAATAACATTCTATCTTCACTATGCATCCTATCCAAAATCATTTGACTACTAACCCCTTCCATTGGTAATTCCCTTGCAGGATATATCGGTAAAAGAATGATTTCATCAGCAAGATCTAAGACTTCTGCAAAACCATCCACAAAATCCCTAGTTCTACTAAACAAATGCGGCTGGAAAACCACGGTACACTTTTTATCTGGAAATAGATTCTTTGCACCAGTTATCAAAGCCCTTAACTCCTCCGGATGATGCGCATAATCATCGATGAAAACTTGATGACTCGATTTTAAAATATATTCAAAGCGCCGCTTTACCCCTTTGAAATCAGCTACCGCATCAATAATTTTCTTATCCTCCACTCCAATATGATGGGCTACAGCGATTGCTGCAAGCATATTTTCGATATTATGTTTACCCCCCATATTTAACACTACCCCTTTTAGCATCCAATTACCCCCATTGAAATCATTCCATTCAATATCAAATTGGTAACTACCATTTTGAATAATAATATTGCTTGCAAAAACATTGGCCTTATTGTCGGTTAAATGATAGGTTAACATTTGGTCCGCACCTAAATCTGCCGCTCTATTCAACCCGTATTTACTAATCAACAATCCGCCTGGTTTAACCTTTTTTGAAAAGTCGATAAACGCCTGCTCCATATTTTCCGCTGTACCATATATATCCAAATGATCCGCATCCATTGAACTAATAATGGCGATATCTGGACTTAACTTCAAAAAACTTCTATCATATTCATCCGCTTCTACAACACAAACATTTTTACTATCACTCCAGAAATTAGTACCATAATTAACTGAAATACCCCCAAGAAAAGCATTGCAACCATACTTGCTATGACGAAGAATATGTCCAACCATAGTACTGGTAGTTGTTTTACCATGTGTACCTGCAATACAAATATTGAAAGCTGCATTGGTAATGGCCCCTAATACTTCGCTTCTCTTAACAACCGTATAATTATTTTGCTGATAAAAATTTAATTCAATACTATCTTTCGGTACAGCCGGTGTATAAATAACCAATTGAGCATCTTTATTAATCCATTCAATTTTATCTTCATAATGAATAGCGATACCCTCAGCAGAAAGTTGTCTCGTAAGTACAGTCTCTGTTTTATCATATCCACTTACTTTGACACCCTGTGATTGAAAATATCTTGCCAATGCGCTCATGCCTATTCCTCCGATACCCAGAAAATAGACTGCTGGTTCAACTCCTTCCTTAAGGGGATAAGATGCTCCTAAAAATGATAACAATTGATTAAATATTTTCATTGATATTTTTGATACTTTTTATTAACTACGCTTATTTAAAGCGTTTAAAATCTCTAAAGCAATTACTTCATCCGCATTATTTACTGCCAACTCGCTAATATTTTCCTTTAACGCTTGCTGCTTATCATCGTTCTTTGAAAGCTCAACTACCGTCGATACTAATTGATCGAATGCCGCCGAATCAGGTATCATTATTGCTGCATTTTTATCTACCAATCTTTGTGCATTCACTGTTTGGTGGTCTTCGGCTGCAAACGGAAAAGGAACTAATACGGCTGGCTTTTTCATCACCGCTAATTCAGCAATCGACATCGCACCACTTCTACTAATTACTATATCCGCAGCCCCATAAGCATTTTCCATTTGAGTAATAAAATCATTTACCCAAATATTTGATTTGCCATTCGCTATCTCTCTTCCTTTTTCCACAAAGGGTTTTCCAGTTTGCCAAATAAGTTGTAAGTCATTTTTCTCAAATTCACTGATACCCTTAGCCAAAGCTTCATTGATATTTTTAGCACCCAAACTTCCACCAATAGCAAGAACTGTTTTCTTATTAGGATCAAGTCCGAAAAATAAAATTGCCTCTTCTCTCGATAGCTTACTGTTAACGATAGCTTCTCTAACAGGATTGCCAGTTTGAATAATTTTATTGGAAGGAAAAAACTTACCCATTCCATCAATAGCAACAAAAATCTTAGTAGCATTTTTTCCTAACATTCGATTCGACTTACCCGCATAAGAATTACTTTCATGAATAAATGTATCTACCCCTTTTGCTTGAGCATAACGAAGAACAGGAAAACTTGAATACCCTCCCACTCCAATTACTGCAGTAGGCTTAAAGGATTTAAAAATGTTACTGACTTGAAAAAAACTCTTTAACAACTTAAAGGGTAAACTAATATTTTTAATCAAAGAGCTTCTATTAAATCCAGCTATTGTTAATCCTTCAATACGAAATCCAGCTAAGGGCACTTTTTCCATTTCCATTTTGCCCGACGCCCCTACAAACAAAATTTGTGTTTGTGGTTGTAATCTGACAATCGCTTTAGCGATAGCAATAGCTGGAAAAATATGTCCGCCGGTTCCCCCACCTGCAATAATGATGCGGGCTATTCGGCTTCCAAAAGTGGAATTTCCTAAAATGCTATCGGCTACTTTTTCTTTCATTACTATTATACAATCAATTTTTTTACACTTCTTCTTTAACTACTGCAAGTGAAGCTGGACTTTCCTGCTGTTCTACATTTCTAGCTACACTTAAAATAATTCCTATAGACAAACAAGTAAAAAGAAAACTACTTCCGCCCATACTTACTAACGGCAGGGTAACGCCTGTGTTAGGAAATATATTTACATTCACTCCCATATTAGCAAATGCTTGAATCACCAAAGTAAAACTCAAGGCTAATGCAAGAAAAGCACCAAATGCAAATGGACATTTTCTATACAACCTTATACATCGATACAAAAACAATAAATAAATAAAAACAATAAACGCCCCTCCTAATAATCCATACTCTTCTAATATGATAGCGAAAATAAAATCACTGTAAGAGTGAGGTAAAAAATTACGAGCATTACTATTTCCTGGTCCTCTTCCAAACCAACCTCCACTGGCAATTGCAATCTTTGCCTGGTTAATCTGATAGGTCTTTTCTCCACCATCTCCCTTACCTGTGTAAATAAATGTTTGAATACGACTAATCCAGGTAGGAACTCTTCCAGAAGAAAATATGGCTGGCAAATCTTTTGATTTCCCTTCCGCCTTATCATAATATTTAACTGCTACCAGTGTTAGCAGTATAATTGGAATGATTGCGATAGTAATCGTTAATATCAGGTGCTTGGCATTTGCACGACCAATAAACATTAGCATAAAACTTGTACCAGCTACTAATATTGCAGTAGATAAATTAGCTGGAGCAATTAAAATACATATAACGAGAATCGGAAT
The DNA here is from genome assembly GCA_030831945.1 of Ferruginibacter sp. Lineage (GTDB taxonomy): Bacteria > Bacteroidota > Bacteroidia > Chitinophagales > Chitinophagaceae > Ferruginibacter. Next base: position 109,930 of record JAURKC010000014.1, on the reverse strand, counting down.
AATTATGGGTAAAAATCCTTTCTTAAAATCTTTAATGACTAGTTGCTTTCTACTCAATTGTCGGCTCAAATACATAAACAGTGCTAACTTGGCAAGATCAGATGTTTGAAAAGTTTGATTAATTACAGGAAGTTTAATCCAACGACTACCTTCATTTAAAGTTGTACCAAAAAAATACGTGTAGATTAATAAAGGAATAGAGATTAAAAATAATATTTTGGCTACCCTAGAGTAGAAAGTGTAATTGACCCGATGGGCAAAGTATATAAAGATTACACCTGATATAATTAATGCAAATTGTTTAAAAAGATAACTCTCGGTACTCTTACTGTATTTATAAGCCAATGAGCCAGTACTACTATAAACTACTAATAAGCTAATCAATGAAAGAATAATCACAATCGCCCATATTACTTTATCTCCACTAGTCTTCCGCACAAGATTACCACTCATCCCTTCAACTCCTCTTATAGAAGTATTAAAGACTCCTTCTTCGATTGGTGGAATTCCAAACAATTTTTTTAATATAGATTTTTGCTCTGACATATTTTTCTCCTACTAGTTGGAGATCGATTGACTGTTTTGTTTTTATTCTTTGCCAATAGGCATCGAATTAGATTTTCTTATAAATTTTTTACAGCATGTTTGAATTGATTTCCTCTATCCTCATAATTTTTAAAGAGATCAAAACTTGCGCAAGCTGGACTTAGCAATACAACATCTCCCTTATCCGAAAAATGAAATGCTGCTTTAACCGCCTCCTCAGCAGAACTAGCATTAACAATTAATGAAACAATATCTCCAAAAGCTTCATGTATCTTACGGTTATCAACCCCCATGCAAACGATGGCTTTTACTTTTTCCTTAACTAAATCATTTAAAAGCGAGTAATCGTTACCCTTATCTACTCCACCCAATATTAGAATGGTTGGCTTATCAATACTCTCTAATGCAAACCAAGTACTATTGACATTAGTAGCTTTTGAATCATTAATAAATTGCACCCCCTTTATTTTAGCCACTGGCTCCATGCGGTGTTCTAAACTTTGGAAAGTTTGTAGGGACTCCCTGATAATTTCTTTCTTGATACCAACAGCCGTAGCACCTAAACTTGCAGCCATACTGTTGTACTGGTTGTGTTTTCCTTTCAAAGCAAAATCTTCTATGCTCATATGCATTTCCTCCGCTTTCCATTTTAAGTGCATCTGAGCGTTTGTCAGGTACGCACCCTGTGGTAGTTCTTTACTCATTGTAATAGGATATAAAGTTGATTGAATGGAATATTTATTTATATTTTGATTAGTAATTGTATCATCTAAATTGAAAATGAATACATCGTTGACCTGCTGATTTTCTACTATCCTAAACTTACTATCTACATAGTTTTGCATTTTATAATCATACCTATCTAGATGGTCTTCAGTGATATTCGTCAGTATCGCCACATCTGGACGAAAAGTTTTTATATCATCTAATTGAAAAGAGCTAATCTCTATCACATATAAAGATTTTGGATCAAGAGCCAATTGTCTTGCAAAAGAGTATCCGATATTTCCAACCATTGCACAATCCATTCCAGCATTTTTACAAATATGCCATGTAAGCGCTGTGGTGGTGGTTTTTCCGTTACTCCCCGTTATAGCAATTATTCTACTATCCCCTTTATACCTAAACGCAAATTCAATTTCACTGATTATGGAAATCCCTTTTTGTCTTATTTTTTTTACTAATTCATTTTTTTCTGGAATACCTGGACTTTTCATTACTTCATCTGCATTGAGAATCTTTTCTTCTGCATGTCCTAATTCTTCAAAGTCAATCCCATTGGTTTTCAATTCATTTTTATACTCCTCTTTTATTTTTCCTCCATCACTTACAAATACTTCATATCCTTGCTTTATAGCCAATAGAGCAGTACCAACACCACTTTCACCTGCTCCTAATATGACTAACTTTTTCTTCATCCTTTTTTATCTCAATTTCAATGTAACGATTGCCACTACTACACATAGAATGGTAACAATCCAAAATCTAACTGCAATTTTACTTTCATGATAACCTAATTTTTGATAATGATGATGCAGCGGGCTCATTAAAAATACCCTTCGCCCTTCGCCATACTTTCGCTTCGTATATTTGAAATAGGCTACCTGAATCATTACACTTAAATTTTCTATCAAAAAAACTCCGCAAAAAATTGGAATCAATAATTCTTTACGAACAATAATTGCTAATGCAGCAATGATGCCACCCAAGGCAAGACTACCCGTGTCTCCCATAAAAACTTGCGCAGGATAAGAATTGTACCAAAGAAACCCGATACATGCACCAACAAATGCAGCAATAAAAATTGATAACTCACCTAGATTAGGGATGTACATTATATTGAGGTATTCTGCAAACTTTATATTACCACTCACGTATGCAAAAATGCCTAGACTAATTCCAATAATAGCACTCACTCCAGTAGCTAAACCATCTAAGCCATCTGTTATATTGGCGCCATTACTTACCGCAGTTACTATAAATATTACAATAAGGATATAAAGTATATAGGTGTAGTCTTGTAGGTTCTTAGGCAACAATTTGGCATAATTAAATTCATGCGTTTTCACAAAAGGAATAGTTGTGATAGGAGATTTTACCTTTACAAAAAGATGCTTTTTCCCATCAATCGCTACTACATTAAAACTATCACTCATTAATTTTTCACCTGGTCGCAATACAGAGTCTTTCACTAAAGAAAAATCAGGATTATACACTTCTCTTTGCACCACTACACTTTGAGTAAAATATAGCGTAGCGCCCACAATGATTCCCAACATAACCTGACCAAATATTTTAAATCGTCCAGCCAATCCATCACTATTGCTTTTTTTGTAATCGGCACCCTTAGCAAGTGCAAGACGCTTAGAGCGAATTTTTAAATAATCATCAATAAATCCAATCGTACCCAACCAAACCGTACAAAGCAACATCAAGCGGATATAAACCTTGTCGAGGTTTGCCAATAATAAAGTAGGTATTAAAATAGCTAAAATGATGATGAGTCCTCCCATTGTAGGAGTCCCTTTTTTTTGCTGCTCACCCGCTAAACCTAATTCTCTAACCGTTTCTCCTAACTGCTTTTTTTGAAGAAATGCAATTAGTTTTTTACCATATACCGTCGTGATGAATAGACTTAAAATAACTGCCAACATCACACGAAAAGTAATAAAGGCAAACAAATTACTTCCAGGAAATTTATATCCCGATTCAGTAAGCCAATGAAATAAATGATACAGCATATTTTTAAATTTGCTCTTTTATTACTTTTAAAATTTATTTCTACACTCCACCTAAGTGTTAATCAACTCACTCAACTATTTCTCCATCAATTCAAACATCTCATTCAATAACTGCTTGTCATCAAAATCATATTTTATTGATTGAATCTCTTGGTATTTCTCATGTCCTTTTCCTGCTACTAAAATGATATCTTCTTTTAAAGCAAGTCTTACAGCTGTTTTAATAGCTTCCTTTCTGTCAGCGATAGTGATGTATTTTTTTCTAGCTACTACATTTACGCCTAATTCCATTTCACGTAATATTTCAAGAGGATCTTCAGTTCTTGGATTATCAGATGTAAAGATTACTTGATCACTATATTCACAGGCTACTGCCGCCATCATTGGACGCTTGGTTTTATCTCTATCGCCACCACATCCCACTACTGTTATAATTCGCTCATTACCTTGACGTAATTTTTTAATCGTTGCCAATACATTCAATAAGGCATCGGGCGTATGGGCATAATCTATAATGCCAATTATTTTATCCCGGCTACTAACCATATAATCAAATCTTCCTTCAGCACCATCCAAACTGCTCAATACTTGTAAAATCAAATTTTTATCCTGACCCAAACAAACCGCAGCTTCAAATACTGCTAATAAATTATAAGCATTAAACTCACCAATCATTCTAAAATAAACATCAATATCATTTACCAACATATGTAAACCACTCAGACTATTATCAAGAATCTTTCCTTTACATTCAGCCATTGTTGTAAGGCTATAATAATATTTCTTCGCCAGGGTATTCTGTAGCATTACTCTACCTCTTTTGTCATCTGCATTACTAATAGCAAATGCAGTAGAAGGAAGTCCATCAAACCAAGATTTTTTTACGCTGATATATTCATCAAAAGTTGAATGATAATCAAGATGATCGTGACTGATATTACTAAATAGTGCTCCGGCAAATTGTAATCCTGCAATACGGTGCTGATGAATTGCATGGCTACTACATTCCATGAAAACATATTGGCAGCCTGCATCTACCATTTTACGCAATAATGAATTTATGCTAATGGCATCAGGAGTAGTATGAGTAGAAAGTAAAACGGTATCTCCAATTTGATTTTGAATAGTACTAATCAAGCCACATTTATTTCCTAATGCAGTAAATAATTTCCATAACAGCGTAACAATAGTTGTTTTACCATTAGTTCCTGTAACCCCTACCAACTTAATCTTTTCTGAAGGCGCTCCATAAAAATTATGACTAATAAAACCAACAGCTATAGCACTATTTTGAACTTGGACATAAGTTACTTTGTCACTCACTTCACTAGGAAGCACCTCACATAGAATCGCTTTAGCACCATTTTTAATTGCAGTATCAATAAACTGATGTCCATCAATAACGCTACCCTTGATAGCTATAAAACAACTAGCATCACCAACTTTTCTTGAATCGATTTGTAAATCATTCACTTCGACATTAGTATTACCCAATACCGCTCTAATGCTAACTTTATATAGTAGATCTGCTAAAATCAATTTAAAAATAGTGTTACGGTTTGTCCTTTTATAAATGAAGTGCCTGCTTCTATTGATTGACTAAAAACTCTTCCTCTCCCTGTAGCCATTACCTTTAATCCCTTGTTTTCCATTAAGTACACTGCATCCTTTAAACCCATACCCACCACACTAGGAATAACTAAAGCAGCAGCACTAGCTGATTCAGGTAAATTAAAAACAGCTGCGTTATCTTTCATTTGCATTGTTCTCCAATACCCTCCAATGGCAGAATCTACAAAGGGTAAATTCAATTGACTGAAAATTGAATTCAATTCATTTTTCATTCCATAATAACGATATTGTAAAGTATCAGGAGTAAGACTTCGCTTAAATTTTTGATGACTTAAATAACGAGCATAAATCTTATCACTTATTTCCTTAAATACTTTACCAGAAACATCCGCTCCATATATCAATTTCGATTGAGCACTATTTTGAATAACTATAGCGATGGTATAAACTGGTTTTTCGGATGGGAAATAGCCCATAAAAGAGGCTTGGTAAATTTTATTGCCTTTATTATAACCTCGATTATCTAATGCAGTTACTGCAGTGCCCGTTTTTCCAGAGATAGAATAATTCGTATCGTATAATACTTTATGACCTGTTCCATGCAAACTATCCACCACTGCTTTCAAACACTCTTTTAATTGTGCAAGCGTCTCATCACTGCATATTTTATTTACCAACACCTTTGGTAAAATCCTTTTCACTTCTACTCCATATTGATTTACTGAATTAACCAAATAGGGCTGCATCATAGTACCATTATTGGCAACTGCATTGTATACCATTAGTAAGTGTAATGGAGTAAGTAGTTCCTCATATCCATGCGCCATATAAGGAATAGTAGTTTTTGACCAGCTTCTATTTTTTGGGGTTTTTATGGTTGGTTTTGCAGAGGCAGCTGTAATATCAATACCTGTTAAGGTGTCTAAACGTAAACGATGTAAGTGCGCTAAAAATTTTGAAGGGTCATTGTGATAATACTGATCGGCTAATTTTGCAAATGCAACATTACTACTTGCAGAAAAGGCCTCTTTAACTGTAATTGAACCTGCTCCTAAATGTGCATCTTTAATTTTTAATCCGTAAAAAGATTTAGTACCACCTTCACAATCTATAATCGAATTTTTTGTCACATACTTATCTTCTAACAAACTTAATAAGGTAGCGAGTTTAAAAATAGAACCCGGCTCAGTAGCCTTTGCAATTCCATAATTTAAATCTTCCACATAAGTCCCATCGGGTTGTTTACCTAGGTTTGCAATTGCTTTAATCTTTCCAGTAGCGGTTTCCATCACTATGGCTGTACCATGATTAGAATTGTTATTCACCATCATCTTCATCAATGCACTTTCAGTAATGTCCTGTATGTACGTATCCAGCGTGGTGATAATATCTTTTCCATTTTCAGGCTCTACTTCAGCACCTTCAACTGGCATATAAGCCCCCGCGATATAACGCATCAATCGCTGACCAGTTCTACCACGTAATAAACTATCATAACTCTGTTCAAGACCCACATTTAACTTCGCATTATCTCTAGATAAACCAATGGTTCTACTAGCCAACAATGCATATGGATTGATTCGCTTATCACGCGGGTCAATCATAAAACCACTTTTATTCCTTCCTAATTTTACTAAAGGAAATTCTCTCAACTGCTCATATTCTAAAAAGGTAATTTTTTTCTTAAGTGTATAATAACGGTCTACATTCTTATAGGCCAATTGAAGTTCATTCAAATAGTCTTCCTTAGATTTATCTTTAAAAAGATTGGCTAAACAGCTACTTAAGGTGTCCGAATATTGCTTGAAACGTTTTCCGTTTTTTTCTCTTAGGCCATCCGCTCCAAAATCTACGTATACATCAAAAATTGGAATAGAAGTGCTTAACATATTTCCATCCTCACTAAAAATAGTACCCCGCTCGGCAACAAGTGGAACATATTTTAAATGCAGACTATCTCCCATACTTTTCCAATAAGCTCCTTGAACCTGTTGTAAGAAAAAAGCTCTGCCTAATACAACTGCACCCAGTAATATAATCCCTATAAAACAGAGATATACTCGCCACAATATGTCTTTTTTAATATCCAATACCTTTATTTTTTAAGCTCGCTTATTATTTTAAAATACTTTTTAATTTTCCTATGCCACTTATCTTTTCATTTAAAACACTTTCATCACAACCACTGCTACTCAGATTTACCTTGTAATAAAACAACAGGAGCAGTGGTCATTTCTTTTAGCCCTAGCGGTTCAACTGCTTTTATTAATTCACTCGCTTTACTTCTGAAAATAACCTCACTCTTAATTGTTTTAAATTCAAACTCTAACTCCTTAATATGCTTTTCTGTTTCTCCCATCTTTCTAATTAACTTGTCAGAATGATGGCCATTATAGATATACAACACCGCTAAAACAGCCAAGAAAAGAAAGAAGGGGATATTCTTAACGACCCACTTATGGCTTAGAATAATTTTCCAATCCCTTTTCACCGCAATCGGCTCTTCCTTCTGTATATACTTATCTTCAAACATTTTTATTAATTATGAATCACTTGTAAGTAGTGGTTGAACAACTATTACAGTGACTATTTTTTTTCTACCAATCTCAGTTTTGCACTTCTAGATCTTTTATTTCTCCTTGTTTCAATATCAGTCGGTAAGATTGGTTTTTTAGTAAGGATCTTAAATTGACTTTCTGGTTTACCTCCGTATAAGTCATCTATTACTTCTTCAGAAAAACTTCCTGTTTTAAAAAAATTCTTCACCATTCTATCTTCTAATGAATGAAAAGTAATGATGGCTATTCTCCCGCCAGATTTTAACAAACTGGGGGTTTGCTGCAATAATTCTTTTAATGCACCCATTTCATCATTTACTTCTATTCTTAATGCTTGGAAAACTTGAGCGAAATATTTTTGAGGATTCCCTTTTACTACAGACTCCACAGCTTGTTTAAATTGTTGGATAGTTTTGATTGGCATCAATCCCCTTTGCTGAACAATTGTCTTTGCCAATGTTTTTGCATTGGTAACTTCACCATATTGTTCCAACATTTTGTGTAACTGTAGTTCAGTAAATTGCTTGAGAATATCTGCTGCGGTAGTTTTTTGTCGCTGATCCATTCGCATATCTAATGCGGCATCAAAACGAATAGAAAATCCACGGTCGGCCTTATCAAATTGATGACTAGAAACCCCTAGATCAGCCAGGATGCCATCGACCTGAGTAATTTTATGTAAGCGCAAGAAGCGTTGCAAATGACGAAAATTTTGTGGAACAAAAATTACTCTACTATCAGTGGGAAGGTTTTTTCTAGCATCTTCATCTTGGTCAAAGGCAACAAGAATTCCCTTTTCCCCTAATTGTGCCAATAAAGCCTTGCTATGTCCACCTCCACCAAAAGTGCAATCCACATAAATTCCATCTGCCTTTACATGTAATCCATCGATAGTTTCTTGAAGTAGAACGGGTATATGATAATCCAACTGATCCGCTGATGAATGGAGAGGCAAATTGCTTTCGTCAGTAGGCGTTTTTTTCAACATGTCAGCTTTTCAGTTTTTCATCGTTTTTGTTCATCACTTCATTAGCCAGATTACTATAAGACTCTGGTGAAAAAGATTCAAAGAACATTTTATACTTACCCGCATCCCATATTTCAATTTTATTGACAGCAGATACCAGCACTACATCTTTTTCTAATCCAGCATATTCCATTAAGGCCTTTGGAATTAATAACCTTCCAGCCGTATCTAACTCTAACTGGGTAGCCCCATTTAAAAAATATCTACGAAACTGTCTAACCTTAGGGTCAAAATCATTCAACTTACTCACCTCCGCAAAAATTGGCTCCCAACTTTGCATAGGATATAAACTTAGGCAAGCTTCAATGCCCCGATTGATCACGAATTGGCTTGCGCCTTCCTCCGACAGCTGCTTTTTAAAGCCTGCTGGCAAAAGGAAACGCCCCTTGGCATCCATCGTAGCCTCATATTCGCCTAAAAAACCAATCATTTAATAAGTTGTTTAATATGTGTCAATTATTACCACAAAATAACACCTTTTCCCACTTTTACATCTAAAATGATATAAACATTTTTATCCACAAGCGGAAATGCCCACTCAGTATAAGTTTAAGCAGTATATAGGGTGTTCTAGGAGTGAATAAGCTGTGAATAGAAGTGTATAACCTGTGGATTACGAAAAAGGCAGTAAAAAAAGGGCTAATAACAATGCCCTATCCCATCAAATCAAGGGCACTAAAATGCAGGTAAGAATTGTAAAAATAAAAGAAGCACAAAAGCAAATTCCTGTCCAACAATTGGAACAGTTGATCCGTCAAAATCTATCAGGAAATAACAAGAGGGGGTGCTAATTTTTCACCAATGGGAAGCTCAGTAAAAAACTACTTCCTTTACCCAAAACACTTTCAACTTTTATGTTGCCATGATGTGAATCAACCATCATTTTTACATAATTAAGTCCAAGTCCAAAGCCTTTTACATTATGAAGATTGCCGTTGTGAGCACGGTAAAATTTTTCAAAAATTCTATTCACTGTTTCCTTAGTCATACCAATTCCATTATCCTCAATTTTAACCTTAAATCGGTTGCCTTCAGTTTGAGTACTGATTATAATCCGAAGATCATCTTTTGAATACTTCACGGCATTATCCAGCAGGTTACTAATGAGGTTAGTAAAGTGTACATCATCTGCTAAAATAAAATCATCAGCGGCCTTCAGATTCACTTCCAAACGGCCATGAATCTCATCTACTTGAAGATTAATATTACTTAAGGCACTATTGATCAAATCGTGTGCATGCATTTTTTTAAGATTCAACTGAACCAGCTGCCTGTCAAGCAATGCAGCTTGAAGAATAGTTTCTACCTGTCTATTCATTCGCTTATTTTCTTCCTTGATAATTCCGGTAAAGTAATTCATTTTGTCACGATCATTGATTACTTTTTCGTTCTTTAAAGCATCCACAGCAAGAGAAATCGTAGCTAGTGGTGTTTTAAATTCATGGGTCATATTATTGATAAAATCAGATTTTATTTCACTCAGCTTTTTTTGCTTTAACAAAGCCCTCACCGTAAGAAAGAAGGCAGTAATAATAATCAAAAGAAAAATAATTGCTCCAATGATAAACCAGGTAAGTGATTGCCAAATGAGTTTTCTTGCATGAGGAACTGTCACAATTAAAACTTCCTGTGGAGAGATACCTTCCGCAAGGCTTCCTGCGGGCGACTCTAATTGAATCACATGAAGTTTATTATTGGCTGAATCTGAATATAATTTATAAAAATTGGCTGATTGCACTTCCTCTCCAATTAAAGAAGTGGGACTAATGGCAAATTCAAAAGGAACATTTCTTAGATTTTTTTTATCGAATGCTTTTCTGATGATACGATAAATTTCATCCCCACTATATTTTTGAGCTACAGTAGGCCTAAAAATTTCCAGCTGACTTTCACTTCTAAATAAAGCTTCGCTTTTTCTTTTTAAAGGCATCAGATTCCCCTTCTCCTCCATCAGATCAGTAGCTGCCTGTGAAGTTGCCAAACTTACATGCTCATAAAATTTCTGCTCTTCTAACTCGAGGGTTCCCTTAATCCATAAAATCTGAAAAAAAATAATTCCTAAGAGGGAAAGCAAAATCAAGACCGTTATGACCGGGAAAATACGTTTCATTCTTATAAAAGTAAATCAATAATAGCTACTAAATTAATTTTTAATCTCTAAAAAAATATTTTAACGAAGGTTTTAGAATCTTGGTTATAAAAAACTTACAACAAAATTAGTGGGGGGAGCAATAATCAATTAATTTAGAAAGATGATTTCGCCTGCTCCTGGAATATTATTAATTGCAGAACCCTTCTTAAAGGATCCCCATTTTATGAGGTCGGTTGTAATACTATGTGAACACGACAAAGAGGGTACAGTTGGTTTTGTTTTAAATAAACCCTTCGAAGAAAAGCTTGATGCTTTAATGCCCAATTTCGAAGGATTCCCCATTCCCGTGTTCTACGGAGGGCCCGTTCAGGTAAATACGATCCATTTCTTACACCAATACCCCGATTTAATTCCAGGTGGGCAAGAAATAATGAAAGGAATTTATTGGGGAGGAGATTTTGAAATCGTTACCCAACTCATCAAAAAAAATCAGCTAGACCTTAGTAAAATTCTTTTTTTTATTGGATACAGCGGCTGGAGTAAAGGTCAACTCAAAGATGAATTAAAAGAAAAAACATGGATAACGGCAAAGGCTACCAGTAATTTAATTTTTCACCCATTTCCTGAAAAAATATGGAAAGACAGCCTGCTTCAACTTGGTGGAGATTATGAAATGATGGTCAACTTCCCTATCGACCCTCAACTCAATTAAGCCACTCCGCGACTTTATAAACTGATATATTTTGACTTACATTTGTTGAACAATCTGATCATTCAATAGGGCTCAATCCAATGCTTATCTCGAACGAATGCTATACCAATTTGTAAAAATTATTGCAAGAGCTGCTATCAAATTCTATTGCAGAGATATTCAAATCAATAAAAAAGAATTATTTAAAATTGATGGTCCACTCCTTCTTGCTGTAAACCATCCAAATTCTTTTCTAGATGCAATTATCTTGTGCACCTTATTCAAGCAACCGATTTACTCCCTTGCAAGAGGAGATGCATTTAATGGAAAATGGATTACTAAAATTTTAGTATCCCTTAAAATATTACCCGTCTATCGAATCAGTGAAGGAGCAGAAAATTTAACTGATAACTACAGCACTTTTGATCGTTGCAAAAAAATATTTAATCAAAATGGTATTGTACTAATTTTTATTGAAGGTAGATGTATCAATGAATGGCACCTACGACCGTTAATGAAAGGAACAGCAAGATTAGCCATTAGTAGCTGGGAAGAAGGTATCCCGCTAAAAGTATTACCCATTGGGATAAATTATAGTTCATTCAAAAAGTTTGGTAAAAATATTCATCTATTTTTAGGTGACTTTATTACTGCAAAAGAAATCAATTTAAAAGAAGGTTATGGGAAAGCCATCCAATCTTTTAATCACCTAGCTCAACAACAACTTTCAAACTTTGTAGTTGAAATTGAAAAATCAGACAAAGAAAAATTACATCAACATTTTTTTATCCCAATATCTACATTAAAAAAAATAATACTCTTCCTGCCCGCTATTACTGGATGGATTTTACATGCTCCACTCTACTATCCTTTAAGAGCAATCATTTCAAAAAAATCAAAGGATACAGATCATTTCGACTCGATCATTGTAGTGCTATTGTTTTTTATTTACCCACTCTATGTTGTAGGCATTACTCTTTCATTGTTTTTATTTAGTAGTCAACTCGTTTTTTGGGGGCTGCTATTACTATTTCCATTCACAGCTTGGTCTCATTTACAACTCAAAAAACAAATAGGCTAATGAAAGATTAGTATCAAACTTTCCCTTTCTAAAAAAATGATAGCAATAAAAAAGCCCCTCAAGAGGGGCTAATATTTTATTGATAGAAAGTATTAAAGTTCTTCAGCACCTTCTATTAGTACGATCGTTTTATTATTCAATACCTCCACAAAACCACTTAGAATAGAATAAGAACTGGTAGCTACTTTATCAGTAAGTACTTTAAGTTTGCCCGCCTTCAACGCACCCACCATCGGAGCATGTTTATCTAATACTTCGAAAGAACCAGTGATTCCAGGTAACTGTACACCGTAGACCTCGCCACTAAATATCTTTTTTTCAGGAGTTAATATTTCTAAAATCATACCCTTGTCTCGAAAAGAGAACCTAGTTTATTGGTGAATAATTATTTATCGACTTCAATACTACTTAAAAAAGTTTTTTGAAAAGATTTACGCAGTTGCTGCTGCCATCATTTTCTTACCTTTTTCAATCGCATCTTCAAGCGTACCTACTAAGTTAAATGCTGCTTCAGGATAATCATCCACTTCTCCATCCATAATAGCATTAAATCCGCGAATGGTATCTTCAATTGGAACTAGCACTCCTTTTAAACCGGTAAATTGTTCAGCAACAAAGAAAGGCTGACTCAAGAAACGTTGTACTTTACGCGCTCTTGAAACCGTTTGCTTATCATCATCACTTAATTCATCCAATCCAAGGATTGCAATAATATCTTGTAACTCTTTATAACGTTGTAAAATTAATTTAACTCTGTTGGCAGTATTATAATGCTCATCGCCAACGATTAATGGAGTTAAAATTCTAGAAGTAGAATCTAATGGATCCACCGCAGGATAGATACCAAGATCCGCAATCTTTCTACTCAATACCGTTGTAGCATCCAAATGCGCAAAGGTAGTAGCTGGAGCCGGATCAGTTAAATCATCTGCAGGTACATATACCGCTTGCACTGAAGTAATAGAACCATTTTTAGTAGAAGTAATCCTTTCTTGCATCAAGCCCATTTCAGTAGCCAAGGTAGGTTGATATCCCACCGCACTAGGCATACGACCAAGTAAGGCAGAAACCTCTGAACCCGCTTGAGTAAAACGGAAGATATTATCTACGAAAAATAAAATGTCTTTTCCTTGTCCTGTTCCATCTCCATCACGGAAATATTCAGCAATCGTTAATCCACTTAAAGCCACACGAGCTCTTGCTCCAGGAGGTTCGTTCATTTGTCCAAATACGAAGGTTGCTTTAGACTCTTTCAAATCATCCATATTCACCGCACTTAAATCCCATCCGCCTTCTTCCATACTATGCTTAAACTTATCGCCATAGTTCATAATTCCAGCTTCGATCATCTCTCTCATCAAATCATTTCCTTCTCTGGTACGCTCTCCAACACCTGCAAAAACCGATACGCCACTGTAAGCTTTCGCAATATTATTAATCAACTCCTGAATCAATACTGTTTTTCCCACACCAGCACCACCAAACAATCCAATCTTACCACCTTTTGCATAAGGCTCAATAAGATCGATTACTTTAATACCAGTAAATAATATTTCGTTCGCTGTACTTAAATTTTCAAATAAGGGCGGCTTAGCATGAATAGGACGTCCGCCTACCTTGCTTACCTGAGGTAAACCATCAATTGCATCTCCAGTTACATTAAACAAACGACCTTTAATAGCGTCTCCCACAGGCATTGCTATCGGTTTGCCAGTATCAATTACTACCATTCCTCTAACTAGACCTTCGGTTCCATCCATCGCAATGGTACGAACACTGTCTTCCCCTAGATGTTGCTGTACTTCCAGCACCAAAGTATCCCCGTTATCACGTTTCAACTCCAGTGAATTTAAAATTTCTGGAAGGTTACTATCACTATCAAATTGCACGTCTACAACGGCACCAATGATTGACTTTATTTTACCGGTATTGGCCATAAACAAGATTTTATTGTATTTAGGTCTATTTTCAGGCCGCAAAGGTAAGGAATAGGGATTAAAATTTGAAATTTCATAGGCTATATTTTACTTGAATCAATTTTATTGCAATTATTGACGATTTCAGCCCTAGAACGACTCCATTTTGCTTTAAAACCCACTGCCCGAGATAGCGCTTCATTGACCGATTGAGTAATAAACCAAGTAATCACAATAAAAAAGTAATTTTGCCCTACAGTAATAAATTATATGACGACAGAAACTAAAAGACAGAAACAGGTTGCAGGGTTGATCAATGAAGAACTGAATGACATATTTCGCCGTTTTAACCTATTGATGATGGATGGAGGAATGATCTCCATTTCCAATGTAAAAATAACGCCCGATCTATTTGAAGCAAGAGTTTATCTGAGCATGTTTCAGATAAAGGATACGCAAGGAGCCTTATTGAAATTTGAAGAAAAAAATAAAGAAATCCGCAAGGAACTAGGGGTAAGGGTTCGCCATCAGCTTCGCAGTATTCCTGAACTGAGATTTTTTATAGATGACACCTTAGATTATGTTTTTAAAATGGAAGAGCTATTCGAAAAAATAAAAAAAGAAGATAGTAATTCATCAAAATAAAATTCCCAATAATCGATTAATAGTCACCGTTACCTCACCTCTTTTCAAAACACCCCTTGGGGTTTAGGATATGTATCTAACCTTTGCCTGGAGATATTTTAAAGCAAAAAAAAGCGCCAATGCCATTAATTGGATTTCCTGGGTAACGGTAGGGGTAATCGCATTTGCAACTGCCTGCCAGATTCTCGTTTTGAGTGTGTTCAATGGCTTTGAAGGATTAGTAAAATCTCTGTATTCTTCTTTTTATACGGACATAAAAATTATTCCTCAAAAAGGGAAAACATTTATACTGACGAATGATCAAATTCAGCAAATAAAAAAAAATCCAGGTGTCCAAGTTGTATCACTCATAGCAGAAGAAAAGGCATTGCTCCAAAACAACGATTTACAAACTATCGTATACCTTAAAGGGGTAGACGAAAATTACCATCAAGTATGTGGGGTAGCAGAAAAAACCTTTGTTGGGAAATTTAATATCGGTGATGTAAATGAACCTGGGTTAATATTGGGTGCCGGCATTCAAAATGCTGCAGGAGTAAACGTTTCCAATAATTCAAGTGCTCCAGAACTAACCATTATTTTACCCAAAAAAGGAAAAGTTTCGGTAACCGATCCTCTCCAATCCCTTAGTGAAGGAAGTATAAAAGCAACGGGGGTTTTCGCTATTCAACAAGACTTTGATAATAAATATGCTATCACTAATCTGAACTTTGTCAAAAATCAAATTGGTTTTGCAATCGATGAATATAGTGCTGTTGAAATAAAACTAAATGACCCCTCTAATTTAACGAATAGTCAAAAACAACTTGCTGATTTACTGGGTAGCAATTTTAAAGTGCAATCAAAGTACGAACAAAATAGTAGCCTTTACAATACGATGAAAATAGAAAAATGGGCGATCTATGCAGTGCTAACACTCATTTTATTTATTGCAGCATTTAATATGATTAGCGCTTTAACCATGCTAGTTTTAGAAAAGAAAAAAGACATTAGTGTATTACAAAGTATGGGGGCCGACAAAGCCATGATACTAAAAATTTTCCTTAGTGAGGGGCTTCTTTTAGCTGCCATCGGAGCATTTACTGGATTACTGATGGCTATATTGATTTGTCTTTTACAAATAAAATTTCACTTCTTTAAATTACAAGGAGGCTCTTTTTTAATTGATTATTTTCCTGTGAAAATGCAGGCGGCAGATTTTATATTAGTCTTATCAACTGTAACATTCATCTCATTTTTAGCAGCTTGGTTTCCTGCTCGTAAAGCAGCTGTTCAACTCATTGAATTAAGATAGTATTAGTAAGGCCAAAACAAAAAACGCTTTCTAGTAGAAAGCGTTTTTTGTTTTATCTGGAATATTTTTAATAATCACCCAGTGTTTCAGTTAATTGAGCAAGTGCAGTTTTTAATTGTTCGTCATTAGGTGCAATACCGTGCCAAGCATGGCTACCTTCCATAAAATCTACACCCTTACCCATTTCAGTTTTCATCAAAATAACAATGGGCTTTCCTTTACCAACATAGGTTTTGGCTTGACGAAGACCAGCAACGATTTCATCCATATCATTTCCTTTTTCAATGGTTAATACCGTCCAACCAAAAGATTCAAACTTGGATGCAAGATCACCTAGATCCATTACCATACTAGTAGGGCCATCAATTTGCTGTCCATTCCAATCGATTGCAGCAATTAAATTATCTACTTTTTTATGTGCAGCAAATAAAATTGCTTCCCAATTTTGTCCTTCATTCAATTCTCCATCACCGTGCAATGAATAAATAATTCCTGCATCTTTATTCAGCTTTTTGGCCATCGCTGCACCTAAAGCTACGCTCATTCCCTGACCCAATGAACCACTCGCCACTCTTACACCCGGTAAATGCTCATGTGTAGTTGGATGCCCTTGAAGTCGACTATCCAACTTACGAAAGGTAGAAAGTTCCGCTACAGGAAAATAACCGCTTCTCGCCAATACACTGTAAAAAAGAGGTGAAATATGACCATTACTTAGAAAAAATAAATCTTCTCCAGCACCATTCATATCAAACTTAGGATCATGTTTCATAATGTCAAAATACAGTGCAGTTAAATAATCAGCACATCCCAAAGATCCGCCTGGATGCCCACTTTGAACTCCATGTACCATCCTTACGATATCTCTACGTACTTGACTTGCTATTCCTTTTAAATCACTCATTTTTATTTGTTTATGCGATGCAAACCTACTTTAAATACCTACATAAGCAAAGTAAAAATTATAACGCATCGATTATTTCCTAAAAACCCTACCCATTCCAATCAATACGCCGAATATATATTGGGTTTTATTTTAATGCTATGCTAAGATTTTCTGTAGTTTACTTTTAAATACAACATATTTTAATTATGTTGTATATGATTAATGTGTCAGCCTCCGTTGTACTAAGTTTACCGAATTTCTTTCTTGAACCATTTTGAATGCTCCCCAACCATGTATACTATTCTTTTTAGTGTAACCCTCTCTTTTTTAGTGACTATTTTAGCCATAACTACTATCATCCAGGTTACTAGAGAGAAGAAATTATTTGATGAACCGGATGAACTAAAAATTCACACTACTGGAATACCTACTCTAGGCGGACTAGGTGTTTTTGCAGGCTTTATACTATCGCTACTTTTAATGACCTCCCATGGTAATAGAGAATTACAATATTTTGCTGCAGCGACCATTACTATTTTTTTTCTTGGTATCAAGGATGATATTTTAACAATAACACCTGAAAATAAACTAATCCCCAACCCTCCTTCAAAACAAGACCAATAAAAATTTAGAGATAAAAAGGGATAATTTGCCTGCCTAATATTCTTTTCTTTAGTTTTGCAGATACCTTAATTTTTATTTTATGTCAGAAGAATTGGAATTAATTAAACTGGATACAGAATCATTAATGAAAAAGGCGATCAATCACCTGGAGACCGAACTTATAAAAATAAGGGCAGGCAAGGCTAATCCAAATATGCTGGATGGCATTGTTGCTGATTACTATGGAGCTCCTACTCCATTAGCCCAAATAGCCAATATTTCAGTACTGGATGCAAGAACAATTTCTGTTCAACCTTGGGAAAAGAAAATGCTTCAACCTATTGAAAGGGCAATCATTGCTAGCAATATTGGCATCAATCCGCAAAATGACGGAAATTTTATCCGCTTATATCTTCCGCCACTTACTGAAGAAAGAAGAAAGGAGCTTGTAAAAAAATGTAATGCAGAAGGCGAACAAGGAAAAGTTTCCATACGCAACATCAGAAGAGAAGGAATTGAGCAAATAAAAAAATTACAAAAGGATGCGGTCATCAGCGAGGATGCAGCAAAAGATGCTGAGGCCGAAATTCAAGAATTTACCAACCGATTCACCGCTATGGTTGAAAAACACCTAGAAGCAAAAGAAAAAGAAATCATGGTAATCTAACCTGAATCAATCAGGTCTTAAAGATTAAATTCAGGCAAATTACTCAGCTCCTCCAATACCCCCAGTTTTGCTGAAAAACCAAAACAGTGCGTTCCATTGGTAATCACAATATGAGGAACCTGTAAAGTAATATTATAACGAAGGGCTTGATTTAATACCTGTTCATTTAAGGTCACTGCCATTTCTTTACATTCAATGATCATCCAAGGTTGAGTGTTTTGATCATACACTACCACATCAAATCGCTTAGCAAGGTCTCGCAACTGAATTTCCTTTTCAACTGCGATAAGAGTAGCGGGATATTTTTTTACCTGAATCAAATATTGCAAAAAATTTTGTCGCACCCATTCCTCTGGGGTAAGCATAATCCACTGCTTTCGAATTTCATCGTAGATATATTCCTTTCCTAGCTGATTTTTTATTTTGGGCTGGTAGGAAGGATATTCAATCTTAATCATAAGCTAGCAGAAAAGATTTTGTACTTTTAACAATGAATATTTGTTGACAGGAATTAATAAAAACAACTATTGAGTTACGAAAATAATTGAATTACTGAAACCTTAAGACAAATAATTAGTTGAAAAAATTTTTAATTAATGAAAACAAAGGAAAGCATCGTAGAAAATTGGCTACCTCGATACACCGGAGAAAAATTAGAAAATTTCGGACAATATATTTTATTGACCAATTTTTCTAATTACGTTCAGCTTTTTGCAACAATGAATAATGTAGCAGTAGTCGGAACTGATAGGCCAATGCAATGTGCTACTGCTAACAATATTACGATCATCAATTTTGGAATGGGAAGTCCAGGCGCTGCAACGATCATGGATTTACTGACTGCCATATCACCCAAAGCAATATTATTTTTGGGAAAATGCGGTGGCTTAAAAAAAAGAAATACCATTGGTGATTTAATTTTACCCATTGCTGCGATTAGAGGGGAAGGAACTAGCAATGATTATTTTCCACCTGAAGTGCCTGCTTTACCCTCCTTTATGCTTCAAAAAGCAATCTCCACTACCATTCGCGATTATTCATGTGATTATTGGACAGGCACTGTATACACAACTAATCGTCGTGTTTGGGAACATGATGATGTATTTAAAGAATACCTACAACGTATTAGAGCCTATGCAATTGACATGGAGACCGCTACCATTTTTTCAGTTGGATTTTTTAATAAAATTTCAACAGGAGCACTTTTATTAGTAAGTGATAGTCCAATGGTACCAGAGGGAGTAAAAACAGAAGCCAGTGATAATAAGGTTACCTCAGAATTTGTAGAGCGACATTTAAAAATTGGAGTGGATTCTTTAAAACAACTTATTAATAATGGATTAACAGTAAGACATCTTCAATTTTAATTTTTCATCTACTATTTATTCATTGAAATTCATGATTGGTTGTACTGGTCATCTATTTTACAAAATTGATTCAAAAAAATAGCTGCCCTCTCTACTTAAAAATCCATTAATCACTTTATGAAGCAAACAATATATTCCTATCAACAACTTTATCTTTTTGCAAAAAAAATTTTCCTACAAATAGGTTCGAGTGAAGCGAATGCAGCAGCAGCTGCTGAAGTGCTTTTATCAGCTGATTTAAGAGGAGTGGATAGCCATGGCATTGCTAGATTAACAGGCTATGTGAGACTTTGGGAAGTAGGAAGGATCAATGCTAATCCTTCTATTCAAGTGGTACATGAAACGCCCTCCACAGCAGTGATAGATGGAGATAAAGGATTGGGATTAGTAGTTGCGCCTGCAGCAATGCAAGTAGCTATCAATAAAGCAAAAAACGTAGGTACCGGCTGGGTAAGTGTTAAGAATAGTAATCATTTTGGCATTGCTGGTTATCATGCAATGATGGCACTTGATAATGATATGATTGGTATTGCAATGACCAATGCATCGGCATTAGTAGCTCCCACTTTTTCTGTAGAAAGATTACTAGGCACCAATCCGATTGCAGTAGCCATTCCTGCAGGCACTGAACCTGCTTTTGTAGCCGATTTTGCAACTACCACTGCAGCCAATGGAAAATTAGAAATTCTTCAACGTAAAAATGAAGATGCCCCTGAAGGATGGGTCCAAACAAAAGAGGGTGCTTCCAGTAATAATGCCAACGAATTAAAAAACGGTGGTGCGTTACTGCCTTTAGGAGGTGATAAAGAGCATGGTAGCCATAAAGGATATATGCTAGGATCTATAGTAGATATTTTTTCAGCTATTTTAAGTGGTGCCAATTATGGCCCTTGGGTACCTCCCTTCCCGGCCTATGTACCTATGCCTGAAAATTTACCAGGCGAAGGAATAGGACATTTTTTTGGCGCAATGCGCATTGACGCTTTTAGACCTGCAGAGGAGTTTAAAGTACATATGGATAAATGGATACAGCGTTTTCGATCGGCCCAAACAGTACCGGGCGAAAGAAGTGTAATTATCCCTGGTGAACCAGAAAGAGAAATGGAAGCCGAAAGAAGGAATAAGGGCATCCCATTACTGCCAGCCGTTATAGAAGATTTGAAAATTTTAGGCGAAAAATATAATCTTGAATTACAATAGTGCTATTCATTAGTTGTAAACATATTCCCTTTTTTTTTGAAAGGGGGTTTTTATGCGGTAATTTTGCCCGCTGAAAGATTGTTTCACGTTAAAAGTTTGCTTCACTAGAAACGAATTAGTTATTATGAAAATTATGAAATTTGGCGGCACCAGTGTTGGGAAGCCGGAAAGGATGCACGAAGTTGCAATGTTGATTACAAAGGACCAAGAGTCCAAAATTGTAGTATTGTCCGCATTGAGTGGTACCACCAATGCGCTAGTATCTATTAGTTACGCTTTATCACAAGGTGATCGAGAGAGTGCAAAATCTCAAATCACTGCGCTTGAAGATCATTATAAAAAATTTTGTAGCGAATTAGTTAGCAGTCCAGCCGGAACTGAAAAAGCAGCGGCTATTATCCAAGAACATTTTGAATTTTTACATATCATTTTAAAAATCTCTTTTAGTGAAGCGCTCAACAAGGACATTTTAGCCCAGGGTGAATTACTCAGCACTAAATTATTCTCCATATACTTAACTGAAAAAGGTATAGACCACTTGCTGATTCCTGCACTTGATTTTATGACGATTGATAATTATGACGAACCGCAGATTAGCATTATTAAAACAAAACTTTCTCAACTTTTACAAAGCAATCAGGATAAAAAAATATTCATTACCCAAGGCTATATCAGTCGCAACTCAAAAGGTGAAGTAGATAATTTAAAAAGAGGGGGTAGTGATTACAGTGCTTCATTAATTGCAGCTGCCATCAATGCTAGTGTCTGCGAAATTTGGACCGATATTGACGGTATGCATAATAATGATCCAAGGATTGTAAAAAGAACCGTAGCGATTGAACAATTGAGTTTTGACGAGGCTGCTGAACTAGCTTATTTTGGCGCCAAAATTTTACACCCTGCAAGTATTTGGCCTGCACAGATGTATAATGTACCAGTGAAATTATTGAACACAATGCAGCCAGAAGCCAAAGGTACTTTGATCACTCAACAAGCTGGAAGCGTGGGTATAAAAGCGGTTGCAGCAAAAGATGGGATTACTGCTATCAAAATAAAAAGTAGTAGAATGCTTCTCGCTTATGGATTTTTAAGAAAAATATTTGAAGTGTTTGAAAAATATCGCACCTCGATTGATATGATTACCACTTCAGAGGTAGCTGTATCACTTACTATTGATAACGATACTTATTTATCAGCAATCATTAAAGAGTTGGAGCCATTTGGAACAGTAGAAATAGATACCAACCAAAGTATTGTTTCGATTGTAGGTAATGAAATAATGCAAACTGAAGAAGTGATGGAAAAATTGTTTAAATCAATTAAGAAAATTCCAGTTCGAATGGTTAGCTATGGAGGTAGTCATCACAATATTTCTATTTTGATTGATACCAGTCATAAAATTCAAACCTTACAATCTTTGAATATCGATTTATTTGGTCTTGAGTAAATTTATAAGGGTATTCCTATTTTCTTATAAATAAAACTCATCAGCCAAGCGGGACCAATTAGCAAGAACTGTATATCTTTTAGAAAGGACGGTTTTTTGCCTTCAATCTTATGCCCATAAAACTGAGCCACCCAAGAAATAGCAAAGAGTATCAAGCAAAACTTCAAAAGAGGTATCCATCCATTCGTCTGAAAGTAATAACAAATCCATAAACAAAGCATTCCAAAAAAGAGCATCCCTATCCAAAGGGTTTTACTAAGTACAAAATAGTAAACAACTAAAACCAACATCATTACCATGGCAAGGTTTAGCTGAATACCTGCAATTATATAAGGTAGCTCTATCACATAAAAAAATCCAACAATCGAAAAAAAGATAGTAGGTACGCAAATCCAATGGATGGCTTTATTGGTGCTATTGGTATGACTCTCTCCATAGGCAGAAAGCAGTTGCTGAATCTTTGTCATAATACTAAGTTTAAAAATCAAGTTACTAAAATTCATTTTAATTGAAGACCTAAGATTATTTCAAAGACAAATTTCCCGAAAGTCTCCAATGGAGAAACTTTACCATAAGGCACAAAAAAAACTCCCCAAATTTGGGGAGTTTATAAACTAGGTTAGCTTCTAAATAACCAACATGGCATCTCCATAACTGAAGAAGCGATATTTATCTTTAATTGCTTTTTTATAAGATTCCATCATCAATTCATACCCTGCAAAAGCACAGGTCATAATCAATAAACTGGTTTTAGGTAAATGAAAATTAGTTACTAAAGCATCTGCGATAGAGAAATTATAAGGAGGATGAATAAACATATTCGTCCAACCTTCAGAAGGCTTTAATAATTTTTGTGCAGTAAAAGAAGATTCCATTGTACGCATTGTAGTGGTTCCTACTGAACAAATTCTTCTTCCTTCTGATCTTGCTTTATTAACGATCTGACAAGCGGTATCATCAATGCCATAATATTCTGCATCCATTTTATGCTTACTCAAATCTTCTACTTCTATCGGCCTAAATGTACCCAAACCTGTGTGAAGGGTAACTTCTGCAAAACGAATACCTTTAATTTCAAGTCTTTTAATTAATTCCTTGCTATAATGCAAACCTGCAGTGGGCGCTGCTACAGCACCTTCATGTTTTGCATAGACTGTTTGATAACGTTCCTTATCTTCTTCATCTGGCTTACGCTTGATATATTTCGGCAACGGAGTTTCACCCATAAAATCAAGCATTACTCTAAACTCATCTTCAGTACCATCCCATAAAAAACGAATCGTACGACCACGACTGGTGGTATTATCAATTACCTCTGCAACTAGCTCATCATTTTCACCAAAATATAATTTATTACCCACACGAATTTTACGGGCTGGATCAACAATTACATCCCACAAACGATTGGGTTTATTCAGTTCTCTTAACAAAAACACTTCAATTTTAGCACCGGTTTTTTCTTTACGGCCATACATTCTAGCTGGAAATACTTTGGTGTTATTTACAACCATCACATCCTTATCATCGAAATACTCGATAATATCACGAAAATTACGGTCTTCAATCACACCAGTTTTACGATGCACCACCATCATTCGGCTATCTTCCCTTCTTTTAGTGGGATTTTGAGCAATTAGATTAAGGGGAAGGTCGAATCGAAATTGGCTTAATTTCATATTGATCAATAATTTTTAAGTGATAATCAGACCTTGTACTGTAAGTATTACAGAGATATGTAGCCTATTAAGGCACTTATCATGTTACGGCATGATTTTAAAGAGCGCGAAGTTAGTAATTTTTAGCCAGATTTAATAAAAAAGGACGGCATTTAATAAACAGGCCATTTCAACTTCTAGGAACTTATTCAATACTTGGCTTTCCAATGGCCAAATTGCCGGGTATGGCGGAAATTAACTTTTTAGTATACTCATTTTGGGGTGAAAACCAGATATCATCCGAATTACCGGCTTCAATGATTTTACCCTTTTCCATTACCAAAATTCTGTCACTGATATACCGAACTACCGACAGATCATGGGAAATAAAAATAGCAGTAAATCCAAATTCAAGCCTTAAGTCGTTCAGCAAATTAAGCACCTGAGCCTGAACACTCACATCTAAAGCGCTAACACTTTCATCAAATATTAAAAAAGAAGGGTTCAATGCCAAAGCTCTAGCAATGCAAATCCGCTGTCGCTGTCCACCACTAAACTCATGAGGATATCGATTAAAATGTTCGGGTTGCAATTTCACTTTATCCAGCAATTCCAACACCCTGTTTTTTCTTTGCTCCTGATTTTTAAAAATACCATGTACTTTCAAGGGCTCTTCAATTGCGGCTCCAATGGTAAGCCGAGGATTTAAAGAGCCATAAGGATCCTGAAAAACAATTTGCAAATCTTTTCTAATAGACCGCATAGCCATTTTCGATAAATCTGGCAAGTTCATTCCATTTAAAATAATTTTACCTGAACTGGGTTTTATCAATTGAAGGATAGCTTTAACCAGCGTTGTTTTTCCACAACCACTCTCTCCCACCAAGCCAACAATCTCTCCTTTTTTTATCGTTAAATTTATCCCATCTAGCGCCTTGATTGTCGGAACAGATTTTTTAAACCAACTCTTTTTTTCGAAGAAATGCATGGTGAGATTCTCCACTTGCAAAACAATTTCAGCAGGTGTGGAATTATATAATCCTATAGACTGAGTATCAAGTAATATCGGTTTTTCATTGTTTTTATTCTGAGGAACTAAAAAATCACTTACCACTGGAAGCCGCTCCCCTTTTGGGTGTAAGGAAGGTCTACAAGCCATCAAAGCCTTCGTGTACGGATGTTTGGGATTTTGTAGTACTTCGGATGCAATTCCCTGTTCTACAATTTCTCCCTGGTACATTACGATTACGCTATCTGCAATTTCAGATACCATCGACAAATCATGCGTTATAAAAATAACTCCTAATCCCATTTGCAGTTGCAACTCTTTGATCAGTTGTAAAATAGTTTTTTGCACAGTTACATCCAATGCAGTAGTAGGTTCATCTGCAATTAATAAAGAAGGATTACAACTAATAGCCATTGCAATCATCACTCGCTGCTTTTGTCCACCACTTAACTGATGAGGATAACGATTGATGATAGTTTCAGGAAATGGCAAATTCACTTTTTTAAATAAATCGATGGCTCTTTTTTTAGCCGCTACGCTTGAAATTTGCTCATGCAATTGAATGGCTTCTATCATTTGATACCCGCAAGTCAACAAAGGATTTAGGCTAGACATTGGTTCCTGAAAAATCATTGCAATGTCTTTGCCACGAATACTAGTCATTACTTTATCCGTAGCTTCTAGCAGATCAAGGCTGTCTTTACCCTTGCTTAAAAAAAACAGCTTGCCTTTTACCGAAGTTTTTGTGGGCAATAATTTCAATACCGATAAAGCAGTAACGGATTTTCCAGAACCTGATTCTCCAACAATAGCAACCATTTCACCTGCAGCTACAGTAAATGAAATATTTTTTACAGCAGTCACTCCCTTATCTGCAGTATTAAAATCAATGCATAAATTTTGGACAGATAATAATGGTTGGCTCATGAATAATAAAATTAGGAAATAAAGTAGCGGTAATCGCCAAAATTGTTTTTTGAAATTATAGACAGAAAAGAAGATTCAAAATCAGCTTTTCCAAAAGTCATAAACAAAAAGCAATTTTCCATAGTAAATCAACTCTGCCCTTATTATAAAAACGCATAATGATTACAAAAAAATGATTTTCCCTAAATTTGCATTGCTAATGGTTAAAATAACATCGCAAGAAGGTTTTGATTTATCATTTAAGCCAGTAGCAAATCAATCAACCTCAATTTAATTTATGGGAAGGATATTTGAAGTTAGAAAAAGTTCCATGTTTGCCCGTTGGGATAAAATGGCTAAAAATTTTACCCGAATTGGAAAAGAAATTGTTATTGCGGTAAAAAATGGTGGTCCAGAACCAGATAACAATCCTGCGCTTAGAAGGTGTTATATCAATGCAAAGGCTTGTGGTATGCCTAAGGATCGTGTGGAAGCAGCTATTAAAAGG
This sequence comes from Ferruginibacter sp., assembly GCA_030831945.1. Classification (GTDB taxonomy): domain Bacteria; phylum Bacteroidota; class Bacteroidia; order Chitinophagales; family Chitinophagaceae; genus Ferruginibacter. The sequence goes on along the minus strand of JAURKC010000014.1, from coordinate 83,519 downwards.
GCGATGGGTAAAGACACTAGCAATTATGAAGAAATTACTTACGAAGGATATGCACCCCATGGAGTAGCATTGTTAGTAGAAACTGCCACAGACAATGCAACTAGAACGGTTGCAAATGTGAGAATGCATTTCACAAAAAGCGGTGGTAGTTTAGGTACGAGTGGTAGTGTGGCATTTACTTTTAACAGATTGGGAGAATTTAAGGTTAAAAATTCCGGGCTAAATATTGAAGAGTTAGAATTAGAGTTGATCGACTTTGGCCTTGAAGAAATAGGTGAGGACAGTGAAGGAAATATTATTATCAGGGCAACTTTTACAGAATTTGGTCATATGGCAAAAGCTCTAGAAGAAAGAAAGATTGAAGTAATCTCTGCAGAACTTACTCGAATTCCAACGAATACCACCGAGTTAGATGAAGAATCTGCTCAAGACGTATTTAAATTGATTGATAAACTAGAGCAAGACGAAGACGTTCAGAAAGTGTATCACAATATGAAATAGAAGGATGGGAAATCTATTCTTATACTTGGATTTCGCCTTTCATAAAAAACACACAGTTACCGCTCATGAGTACCCTGTCGCCTGCGTTTTGACACCATAACTCACCGCCTCTTTTGGAGAGCTGTTTTGCATGCAAAGAATCCTTGCCTAATTTTTCAGCCCAAAATGGAATAAGGGTTGAATGAGCCGATCCAGTAACAGGATCTTCAACTATAGTGCAATTGGGCATAAGGAATCTAGAAACAAAATCACAATCTTTGCCTGGAGCAGTTACAATAATTCCTACTACATCAATTTGATTAATAAAAGACAAATCGATTTTCAAATTCATCACTTCTTTTTCGGTAGCAACTTCCACCACATAATCCCGGCTTTTATAAACACCCAAGGGTTCCTTTATTCCTAGTCCCAATAAAAGTTGCTCAGGATATTCAGTCACTCTCTCTGGCATTCGAGAAGGAAAATTGAGTTGAAATTGATTACCTTTTCGAGTGATTAATAATTCACCACTTTTCGAATAAAAAACTAATTCGTTTTTTGAATACCCTAAAAATTCATATAGCACAAATGCACTTGCCAAGGTAGCGTGACCACATAAATCAATTTCAAATTCAGGAGTAAACCATCTGATATGATATCCATTTTCCTTAGGCACAAAAAAAACGGTTTCCGATAAATTATTTTCTTCCGCTATCGATTGCATCAATCGATCATCTAACCAGTTTTCTAAAGGGATCACTGCCGCAGGATTTCCCCCAAAAACTCGGTTAGTGAATGCATCTACTTGATAGAGAGTTAACTTTTGCATAAAATAAATATGAAAAAAAACTTACAGTAGTTGAATTAAAATAAATTACTACTGATGAAAATTAAATAAAGCATTTCAATTCGCTTTCCCAAAAAATCAGGTATTCAGTTGTAAGATTTATTTTTATTCAGCCATCATTTCCTTCACTACTCTTACTACATCTTCGGTATTAGGCTTGCTGAAATAATCTCCATCGCTAGAGTAAGAAGGTCTATGAGCCTTAGCCGTAAGGGTTCTAGGAGAAATGTCTAAGTACTTGTATCCACCTTGTTCTTCCATCACTTTATTAAACATAAAGGCAGCTGCACCACCTGGCACATCTTCATCTACAAAAAGAATTCGGTTAGTTTTCTTTAACGACAATACAATTTGATGATTACTATCGAAAGGCAATAAAGTTTGCACATCAATCACTTCACAACTGATTTGCATTTTTTGTAAAGTTTCCGCGGCCTCCATAACTATTCTCAAAGTAGCGCCATAGCTAACGATGGAAATATCTCTACCTTCTTTAACAATTTCTGGCACTCCAAGCGGTACGGTATAAGTCAATAAATTAGTCGGTAACTTTTCTTTCAAACGATAACCATTCAAACATTCAATCATCAACGCAGGGTCATTGGATTGAAGAAGAGTATTGTACATTCCTGCAGCTTGCACCATGTTGCGAGGCACACAGATGTACATTCCTCTCAACGAATTAATAATCATTCCCATTGGTGAGCCGCTATGCCAGATACCTTCTAAACGATGCCCTCTTGTACGAACGATGAGGGGACAACTTTGTCCACCTGCTGTACGATAATGAGTAGTAGCGCAATCATCACTTAAAGTCTGAAGACCATACAACATGTAGTCAAGATATTGAATTTCAGCAATAGGCCTTAATCCTCGCAATGCTAAGCCAATTCCTTGTCCCATGATAGATAACTCACGAATACCTGTATCAAAAATGCGCAGTTTACCATGCTTTTCTTGAAGTCCACTAAACCCTTGATTAACATCTCCTATCAAACCAACATCTTCGCCAAAAGCAGTTACCTTATCATTGCTTTCAAATAACTGATCAAAGTATTTATTAAGCACTTCATAACCATTGACCATTTTAGCCTCCTCGTCAAACTCCGGTTTAATTTCTTTCACCTTCAAGGCAGACTTTGGTCCCTCATTATAAAGCAGTGTATTATATAAACTAGCATTTTTTGTAGCCAATTCATCATAATAATTGCTTAGTTCCGTAGCGGCATTATTTCTTCCTGCAATATCCAAACAGGTAGCTAAACATTTCATTAAATCACGACGAAGGGGCTCTTTACTAGCCTCTAAATCTTCCGCCATTTTAAGAATAATAGGCGCATTTTCTGAAGGTAAGTTAGTAGCTAAGTCCTTCATTAATTTAATACCTGCTTGTACTTGTTGCTTAAGAGGAAGTAAATATTTATCCCAAGCATTCTGTTTACTTTCTTTAACCATCTGCTTAGCAGTCAGCTCTATTTCTAACAGTTCTTCCTCGTCTGCCAATGAATTTTCTACAATCCAAGTCCTCATTTGCAGGTTACAATCCCATTGTTTTTCCCATGCTAAGCGTTCGGCGCTTTTATATCTTTCATGGCTTCCAGAAGTGGAGTGACCTTGAGGTTGAGTAATCTCTTCAATATGAAAAATTGCAGGAGTATGCGTATCTCTTATTTTTTGAATAGCTGGTTCAAGCACTTCACACATACCGGCGTAATCCCAACCTTTTAAATTGTAAATATCAACTCCATTGGTACCTTCCATTTTTTCCATTCCGCGGATAGCAGTGGATATAGAACCTTTAGTAGTTTGAATTTCTTTTGGAACTGAAATGCCATATCCATCATCCCAAATAAAAACAGCCAAAGGAATTTGTAGCACTCCAGCTGCATTCACTCCTTCCCAAAAATGCCCTTCTGAAGTTGAAGCATCTCCGATTGTACAAAAACAAATTTCATTTCCATTATCACTCAAATGAGTATGTTTACTGTAAACGGGAGAGTTACGAAAAAGCTTTGACGCCATTGCCAATCCCAATGCTCTGGGCACTTGTCCTGCAGTAGGTGCCATATCACTACTACTGTTTTTTATATTCACTAGGTCAAGCCAATCTCCATTTTCATCGACCGTTTTAGTAGAAAAATGAGCATTCATCTGCCGACCTGCACTAAAGGGGTCATGCGCAATATTGGGATCAGAAAATAATTGAGAAAAATATTGTTCTACCGTGGCAACGCCAGCAGCAAACATAAAGGTCTGGTCACGATAATATCCCGCCCTAAAGTCGCCCGGTTTAAAAAATTTGGCAACCGCCACCTGAGCTACTTCCTTGCCATCACCAAATATTCCAAATTTAGCTTTACCAGTTAAAACCTCTTTTCGCCCCAGTAAACTGGTCTCTCTACTTTCGCAAGCTACCCGGTAATCATTTAATACCTCATTGCGAAAATTATCAAAACTTAAATTCTCCAGCAATGAGGTGTCATTGGAATTTACTGTATCCATTTAACAAATGTAAATTATACTTGTGAGGATTGTTAAAAATTTGATAATCAAAAAACAATTTGTTAGGAATTTATTGATTTTTAATAAATTTGTTTTGAGTCCTTTTAGGGTTGTAAAGAGAATTTTTTCGATAAAATGGGTAATATGGACTTATATCAATACTTTTAGTTAATAATATGAATTATTGTATTATAAAAAAAACGTATAAATACTAAATTAATTCTTAAAATATACGCTAAATTACATTATTGTAGTACATTAGTAGTCCAAAATAAATCAAAACACCATGAAAAAACAAATTATTCCAATTACCTTTTTGTTTTCGGCAATATTACTGTTTAGCTCTTTCAACAGAGCAAATGCTCAAACGAATATTATTGGTAAACTCAAACCAATTCCTATTCAATATACATTACAAGTAGCCGAAAAAGACTTCCCTAATCAAATGAATTGGGCCGAAGCTAAAAAAGCTTGTGAAGCATTGGGAGAAGGTTGGAGATTGCCATCCAAAGATGAATTAAATTCAATGTACATTAATAGAAATGAAATTGGTGGATTTACTACAGTTGCATACTGGAGCTCCACAGAGGCAATTCCTGCAATACGTGTTGCTTGGATGCAATATTTCAGTTATGGAAGCCGTCTTACTGATGACAAGACCAACAAATGCTATGTAAGGGCTGTAAGAAATGCACTGTAATATGCTAGTTAAATCAAGATCTATAGCCTAAAATTTATCTAAAACTAACCATCATCAAAAAATAAATAATAATGAAAAAAATCTTTTTAGCTTCTTTGTTTTTCACCATGACAGCTAGTTCATTTGCTCAAAAAAAAGTGGCTGATGTAGCAAAATTTGCTGCTGAAACGATTAACCTAGGAAATATTAAACAAGGCGTACCTACTAAAGGAACTTTTACGCTTACCAATATTAGTAATCAACCTTTAATTATTGAACAAGCTAATCCGACTTGTGGATGTACTATTTCAGATTATACCAAAGCGCCTATTGCAGCTGGAAAAAATGGTACTATCAATGCAACTTACAATGCAGCTAGTCCTGGTCATTTTGATAAACATTTGACTGTTAAATTTGCTGGAATTGATGAGGTTAAAAGCATTACTCTTACTGGAGATGTATTAAGTGCTCAAGACTTTGATAAATTAAAAGCCGCTAAAAAATAATTAATTTATATTTTAATTTAGTTTAAAAAACCTCCTACCAATAGGAGGTTTTTTATTGGCTAACCTTTTTTTTATTTCCCCAGTACACTCCAAATAAAATGATCAACAGGCAAATTATTTGCTTAAAGTCATATACCTCTCCATAAACAATTCCCCACCCAATGGCAACAAATGGAATTCCATAAGTTACCGTGCTTGCAAAAATACCTCCTGCTCTTTTTACCAATGTATAAAATAAGATAGTAGCGAATGCGGTTCCAACTATCCCTAGAAATGCTGCACCTCCTACTGCGATTAATAGCGATGGATTTGCAAATGACAGATTAAAAAAACTAGTCAATATTAGTATCAACAAAGCAGGAATTGCATTTAGAGAAAGTGATATAGCTGCTAGATGCAATGAAGGAATCATCAATAAATGTCGAGATACCATATTCACATTAAGGCCATATAAAAACGCAGCCAACACAACAAAAGAAACAAATATAAGTTGCTGATTTTCCTGTAAATGCCCCTTGCTAAACAACAATAAAATGCTACCGATAAAGGCTATTAAAATTCCAGCAATTTTATTCATTGAAGTGCTAGTCTTATAAAAAATGGCTCCAGTAATAATCACAAAAATAGGAGTAAGACAATTCAGTGTTCCTGCTAAAGAACTTTCAATACCCTCTTCTGCCAAACAAAATAAAAAAGCGGGTAATAAACTCCCCAGTGTACCAGACAAGAAAACTAAAAAAAGCTTATTTCGTGGTATCAGTCTAATATTTTTTATCGTAATCGGTAATAATATCAAACCGGCAAAAACAATCCTTAAAGAGGCGATTTGATAAGGTCCCAGATGATTATCCAAGGATATTTTCATTAGAATAAAGCTACTTCCCCAGATAATGGACAATGCTCCAAAAAGTAACCAGTTGATCCAATTTTTCTTCACGCTACAAAGTTGCTTTTAATTAATGAAAAAGAATGCATTTACAAATTAAAAAAATATTATATTTAATAACTAGCACTGGTTGCTTCAACAAACATTTACTACTAAAATATAAAACATGAAATTTTTAAATGAATTCAAAGAATTTATAACCAAAGGTAATATTATTGATCTGGCGGTGGCAGTTGTAATCGGCAGTTCTTTTGGAAGTACTATTTCATCTCTATTTAGTGATGTGATCACCCCGCTGCTATTAACTCCAGCCCTGAATGCTGCTCATGTAGAAAACCTCGATAAGCTAAGTTGGCGTAATGTGAAATAGGGCAATTTTATTGCTGCAGCCACTCAATTTGCCATTATTTCATTGATACTATTCATTACCCTTCAGTCAATCAATCGTATGATTAAAAAAAGCAACCCAATCTGCCTTCACCTGGCCCTTCCAATACCGACCAATTACTAATGGAAATTAGGGATGCTTAAAAAAATAACAGTGCCTTAGGTATTAAATTATCTCTTCAATTGAAGGGGAGTATAAAATTTGCCTAAAAGTAATTCCCTAAATGCAAGGTATTATCCACAAAACATAGTTGGCTATGATCAAAGTGGCAAATCTCTAATAAGTTTCTATACATTTGCCCAGTTCACAAACAACTAAATTTATTACACATTGAATACGGCTAATTATCAGATAAAGTTGGACCAATTTGAAGGTCCATTCGACTTGTTACTTTTTTTTATTGAAAGAGATGAACTTGATATTTATAATATTCCCATTACTAAAATAACAAACGATTTCCTCGATTTTATACACCAATCAGAAAAACTTAATATTGAATTAAGTAGTGAGTTTATTTTATTTATCAGTACGCTAATGCGTATTAAAGCAAAGATGCTGATACCTCGAAAAGAAGTTGATTTACACGGTAATGAAATTGATCCTAGACAGGAATTAATCAACAAGATTCTAGAATACAAAAGATTTAAGGAAGCCTCTCTTAAAATGGCTGAAATGGAAGAGATCAGAATGTTGATGATCAAAAGAGGAAATCTTCAGAAAGAGCTGTCACAAATTGGTGAAGAATTTGGAGAAGGGACCGAGATTCAGACGGTCACTCTTTTCAAACTAATGAAGGCTTTTGAAAAAGTAGCCCTTCGACTAAAAGATCGTAATAATCAGCCAGTCCATACGGTAGTTCAGTATAACTACACCATGGAACAAAGTAGAGAATTTATGCTCGAAACCTGTAAAAAAGAAAGAACGGTCTCCTTTGAAAAAATATTTGATGTATGTGAAAATCGAATTCATGCAATCTTTCTTTTTTTAAGCTTGCTAGAATTGGTTCAACAAAAATATATGATACTGGTTTCAGGTGAAGGAAGAAATAATTTCATCATTGAGTACAACGAAAATAGAGAAGAAGATAATTCTACCCCTCTTGATTACAACGAGATGACCAGCTTTTAAAAATTTGGATCGCGGATAAATTACTGATATTTAAAAACAAAATTTCCTTTTTCAGTAATTTTATATCTACCTATTCGCTAAACAAACCGATTTTAAAAAATCTATACCTACTTCCTACCCACCGAAGATTGGCAAGAAGAATAAGGGCAAAAAATCAAAAAAATGAAAACAATCTTACACAAAGCTTCAGAGAGAGGTACTGCAGACTATGGTTGGTTGAAGCCTAATTTTTATTTTAGTTTTGGTCAGTATTACCATCCAGAAAAGGTACATTTTGGAATGCTAAGAGTACTAAATGACGATTTCATTGCTGGTGGAGGAAAGTTTCAAACCCATCCGCATAACAATATGGAAATCGTAACCATTCCCTTTACAGGTGCACTAGAACATCGTGACAGTACGGGTGGAGCTGGGCTGATACAAGCGGGAGATATTCAGATTATGAGTGCTGGAACTGGTGTTGAACATTCAGAAGCTAATGCATCTGCAACGGACCCTGTAACCCTTTTTCAAATATGGGTCTTCCCTAAACAAAGAAATATTACCCCTCGCTATGACCAGCGAAGCTTTGACATAGCTGACCGCATTAACCAATGGCAGATAGTAGTTTCTCCTAAAGAAGAAGACAAAGCTTTATGGATTAATCAGGATGCCCGTTTTTCATTAACCAATTTAACTTTGGGAAATACCTTATCTTATACCAATGCATTTAAAGGTAACGGCGTTTACTTAGTTGTAATTAATGGCGCAGTAAATGTAAATGGAGTTTCTGTTGGCAGAAGGGATGCATTGGGGATCTCTGAAATAGATAATTTTGATATTACTGCAACTGAAGATGCAGAATTATTGGCTATTGAAATTCCAATGAATTAATCAGTTTTGATATTTCATACAATCGATCGTATGAAATATCAAAACTGAAAGTACGTCTTATTGAAATTGAGTAGTAACTATTTTCATTTCCTTCATCCATTCTCTCAAAACTTCCGCAACGGCTTGGGAGTTTAGTCCAATTTCATTGTATAATTCTCTTGGTGTTCCATGCTCCACTAAACGATCAGGAATTCCCATTATTTTTACCTCCGCATGATAACCATGTTGATTCATAAATTCTAATACAGCAGTTCCAAAACCTCCTACTACTGTTCCGTCTTCAATGGTAATAATTTTACTAAACTTTGCAAATACTTCGTGCAAGAGCGCTTCATCAATTGGTTTTACAAAACGCATATCATAATGAGCTGGATTAATTCCTTCAGCCTTTACATCACGAATAGCAGCAGCTGCAAAATTACCGGGATGCCCAAATGATAAAATAGCGATATGCTGACCATCTTTTAATTTTCTTCCTTTTCCAATTTCCAATGATTCAAAAGGAGTTTTCCATTCTGGCATCACGCCCTCACCGCGGGGATAACGTATTACAAAAGGGCTAACCGTTGTTGGTAATTGGGCTGTATACATCAAATTCCTTAACTCTCTTTCATTCATAGGAGCGCTGATGATCATGTTAGGTATACAACGCATATAGGCTATATCATAACAACCATGATGGGTAGCACCATCTTCTCCAACCAAGCCTGCTCTGTCTAAACAAAAAACTACTGGAAGGTTTTGAATCGCTACATCATGAATCACCATGTCGTAGGCTCTTTGCATAAAGGTGGAATAAACATTGCAAAATACGCGCATACCCTGAGTAGCCAAACCTGCACTGAGCGTAACTGCATGCTGTTCACAAATACCGACATCAAAAGCACGGTCAGGCATTTTTTCCATCATATATTTTAGAGAAGATCCACTCGGCATGGCTGGTGTAACCCCCATGATCGACTCATTCTTTTCTGCTAATTCAATCATCGTATAGCCAAACACATCCTGATACTTGGGCGGTTGTGGTATATCAAATTTTTTCTTTACAATCTCACCCGTAATTTTATCAAACAAACCAGGAGCATGCCATTTCGTTTGATCTTTTTCAGCTAGTTCATATCCTTTTCCTTTTACCGTTTTAATATGTAAAATTTTGGGGCCAGGTATATCTTTTAGATCATGAAGGGTATCTACCAGCTTTGAAATATTATGTCCATCTATTGGACCAAAATATCGGAGATTAAGCGCTTCAAATAAATTAGCACTACTACTGAGCATCCCCTTTAACCCATCGGTTAATTTCTGTGCCATTGAACGTGAAAAATGTTTTCCAACCGGCAACTTTCCTAATAAATTCCAAACATCATCCTTCACCTTATTGTAGGTGTGAGAGGTGGTAATATCAGTAAGGTATTCCTTCAATGCACCTACATTGGGATCAATGCTCATGCAATTGTCATTCAGTATAATTAAAATATTACTCTTAGTTGAACCAGCATGATTCATTGCTTCAAAAGCAAGACCTGCTGTCATGGCGCCATCTCCAATTACAGCAATATGCTGACGATCCTTTTCTCCTTTCGAATAACTGGCCATAGCCATTCCTAGTGCCGCACTAATTGAAGTAGAAGAATGTCCCACTCCAAAAGTATCATAATCACTCTCCGAGCGATTTGGAAAACCACTCAGCCCTTTGTATTTTCTATTACTTGGAAAACTATCTCTTCTACCCGTTAAAATTTTGTGTCCGTATGCCTGGTGGCCAACGTCCCATACTAATTGATCATAGGGCGTATTATAAATATAATGAAGTGCAACACTCAATTCAACCACACCCAAACTTGCTGCAAAATGTCCACCATGAACACTTACCACATCAATAATATACTGACGCAATTCATCACAAACCTGATGTAATTGTTCCTTGGGAATCTTCTTTAAATCATCAGGACTATCGATATTACTTAATAATTTGCCTGCTTTAATTTCCATGCTGATTTATTTGCGCTGTAAAGTTAGCTATTTTGGGTACTTTAGCCATTATACAGTACAATTTATTAAAAATAAAGTTCATTATCAACTAGGTGTTTTTTAAAATAATGCCCCTATTCAATAATGATTCTTTTAAATGCAATTCCAATTAATGGATTTGCTCCATTTTATTCAATATAAAATTTGGATCGGGACAGTTGGAAAGATATTTTTCCTGCTCACTAATAGCACAAACCCCTGGAAAATCGCCCTTTTTCAAATACATATCACCAATTACCTGAAAGTGAAGATGGGGAGGCCAATTACCGTTTTCGTTGAAATCTCCAAAATGAGCAATTATTTCCCCCCGATTAATATATTGTCCCTCGTGTAATTGAGCTAAATCGGATAAACTTACATGGCCATATAAAGTATGAAATACAACAGTCTCCAACTGATGTTGCAAAATAATGGTAGCTCCGTAATCCCCCTCATTGTTATTAAAAGCAAAACTGTGCACCATTCCACCGACAGGTGCAAATACTTCCGATCCTACTGGACCCCAAATATCTATTCCAAGATGAAGAGTCCTTGGCTCTTTGCCATTTGAAAAATGGTCCATATTGTAAATCGCTCTATTCTCAGCATATCCGCCTATACCATATTTAGCACCAGATTGTAGCAGTTGAGTCTGAATATAATTAGAAAGTGGTTGACTTTCTTTTATCCCAGCTTGCGCTAACACAGGATTATCGACTGATAAATTCAATCGACAAATTTTATCCGCTGTAGCAGAAAAATCAACTACCGGATGAAATTCCTCCCGATGTTTTTGTAATAAACTACTTATTTCATTCATAAAAAATTTCCCTGTTATTAACAGGGAACTCAAATATATAACAGTAATGATAGAATTGATAGAAATGATTTTCAATCCAATACTACGTAATTTATTTTACGCTATGCTGCTTAAGAAAAAATGATTTTTCGCATTTTAAAAAAACCATTGGATGGAAAATAAAAAGATTGGCTATGCTTTTTTAAATCACCACATTCACCATCTTATTCTTTACATAGATAATTTTTTTAGGCGCATTTCCCTCTAACCATTTTTTAATCACTTCATTCTGCAAAATGATTTGTTCAACATCCGCTTGAGAAGCATCCAAAGAAATGACAATATTTGTTCGAACCTTTCCATTGATAGAAACTGGATATTCTTTTGAACTTTCCACCAGCAAGGCAGGATTAAAAACTGGATAAACAGAACCCTTACTATCACCTAATGCAGGTGAAATAGTTGACCCTAATAAACTACAAAGTTCTTCACTGATGTGAGGAGCATAAGGAGATAATAATAATAACAAGGGTTCTAAGATTTCTTTTTTGTGGCATTTCATTTCTGCTAGTTCATTTACACAAATCATGAAACTACTCACTGCCGTATTAAAACTAAATCTTTCTGTGTCTTCTTCAATTTTTTTAATCGTTCGATGAAGCACTTTTAATTCAGCATCCGTAGGCTTTTCATCATTCCAAACCTTTCCCTTTAGATCGTCATAAAATAGTCTCCAAAGTTTACGTAAAAAACGATGAACCCCTTCAATACCCTTTGAATCCCAAGGTTTACTTTGCTCTACCGGTCCCAAAAACATTTCGTACATACGGAATGTATCGGCACCAAATTTATCTACTAATACATCTGGATTAACCGTATTGTATTTTGACTTTGACATTTTTTCAGTTTCAACACCGCAGATATATTTACCTTCCTCCAATATAAATTGAGCAGCAGCATACTCTCCATTCTTCCATTTTTTAAACTGTTCTAGATCCAATTCAACGCCATCGACCATGTTAACATCCACATGTATTTGATCAACTTCACAGGATAAACTAGTTAAGCCAGTAGATGATTTTTCATCCTCACTGATTACACTTCCAATCCTATTGGATGACATAAAAATATTGGTATTTCTTACTCTGAAAACAAACCTACTACTACCTTGAATCATTCCCTGGTTAAGCAATTTTTTAAATGGTTCGTCATGTCCAATATAACCTAGGTCGAATAGTATTTTTGTCCACATACGACTATAAAGCAAATGCCCTACAGCATGTTCAGTACCTCCAATATAAATATCTACCTGCCCCCAATAATCACTGGCCTTTTTATCGCAAAAAGCGTTTTGATTTTTAGGATCCATGTAACGAAGGAAATACCAAGATGAGCCAGCATAACCAGGCATAGTCGATGTTTCACGTCTAGCCGATTTTTTATCTTGAAGATTTACCCAGTCAGTAATATTAGCCAGCGGGCCTTCTCCATCTGGACCAGGTCCGTAAGTGTCTACATGAGGTAATTCCAAAGGCAATTCAGCAGCATCCAATGGCAAGGCAATACCATCGCTCCAAATGATGGGAAATGGCTCCCCCCAATAACGTTGACGGCTAAATCCAGCATCACGCATTCTGAAATTGACTTTACGCGTTCCAATACCCATCTCCTCTAATTTATTTATCGCCACACCGATGGCATCCTTCATCATCAGTCCATTCAAAAATCCAGAATGATGTAAGATGGCTTCTTTAGTTGGATTAGCCGCTTCGCCAGTAAAATGCTCGCCAATAATATTAGTAATAGGTATATTAAAATGACGCGCAAATCCAAAGTCACGCTGATCACCACAAGGCACCGCCATAATAGCTCCTGTTCCATATCCTGCCAAAACATATTCTGCAATCCAAATAGGAATTTCCCTTCCATCGAATGGATTGATGGCATAAGCTCCGGTAAAACATCCTGTAATTTGCTTTACTTCGGCTAGGCGTTCCCGTTCACTTCTACTTTTTACATAGGTCAAATATTTTTCTATTTCTTCTTTTTGATTGGCAGAGGTAATTTGGCTAACCAATTCATGTTCGGGGGCTACTACCATAAAATCTACACCATAAATTGTATCTGGTCTAGTGGTATAAACTCTTAATGGAGTAGAAAAATTTTTGATAGCAAAATCCATTTCAGCACCCTGACTCTTCCCGATCCAGTTCTTTTGCATTTCCTTCATTGCATCACTAAATTCAATCCTCTCCAATCCTTCCAATAGTCGATCAGCATATTCCGTTATACGCAAATACCACTGACGCATTTTCTTTTTCTCTACCAAATGGCCACCCCGCTCACTTACTCCATTGACTACTTCATCATTTGCCAATACAGTTCCAAGCGCCTCACACCAATTTACTTCGCCATAAGCACTAAAGCTCAAGCGGTATTCCATTAATATTTCTTGCCTTTCTTTATCAGCAAACAATTTCCATTGCTCTGCAGAAAACTGATACGCTTTATCACCTGGACAAACATGATGCTTATTTCCTTCTAGTTCAAAAATTTTCAATAAGGTTGCAATACGTTCTGCTTTATTGGAAATTCGATTATACCAACTATCAAATATTTGTAAAAAAATCCACTGCGTCCACCTATAATAATCAGGTTCGCTTGTTCTTACTTCTCTATCCCAATCATAACTAAATCCTATCTTATCAAGCTGACCTCTGAAGGTGGAAATATTTTTTTCAGTCGTTACAGAAGGGTGTTGGCCAGTTTCTAAAGCATACTGCTCAGCAGGAAGACCAAAGCTATCATAGCCCATTGGGTGCAGTACATTAAAACCTTTCAATCTTTTATATCGACTATAAATATCACTTGCAATATATCCCATTGGATGGCCTACATGTAGACCAGCCCCACTTGGGTAGGGAAACATGTCGAGTACATAATACTTAGGTTTAGAAGAATCGTTAGAAACCCTATATACTTTATTTTCCTTCCAGTTGCCTTGCCACTTTTGCTCTATGTCATTAAATCTGTATTCCATCTATTCTTATCGATTGTATATTGATTGTTACTATATTAGCCCAGTAGCTATTCATCAGCAAAAGGGAAATTCTAAGACCAATCTATCCGCTAAAAAGATTAGGTCAATAAAAGACTAAAAAGGTAATTAATTTGTAAGGGGCAAAAATACAGTAAAGCAGGTAAAATTTGTTACTTTTGCTCGGTTGACTGAGTGAAATTTTAACTTAATTTCACCTAGTCAAATAATTAAGCCCTTTCTACTTACAGCTTATATATAAATAGTAAGAAAAATATAATTAACCCATGGCTCAATTTGGAAAATTAACCACCTCTAAGCGCAATAAACCATCCTATGGATACGCCATTATTGGAGTAGCGCTAGTTTTATTTTTATTTGGCATAGTAGGCTGGTTGTTCTTAAACCTAAAAAAATCAGGAGAGATGTTCAGGGAAAATATTCAGGTACATGCCTGGATAACCCCTGCTGCTAGTAAAAAACAAGTGGACTCACTCCAAAATTACCTTGCTTCACTTCCCTACGTGAAATCTTCAGAGTATGTAACCAAGGAGAACGCCATCCAAAAATGGAATGCTGAAAACGATAGCTCCTGGAAAAAATTCATTACTAACAACCCCTTACCTGAAAGTATAGATTTTTTTGTAAAAGCTGACTACATGAACAAGGATAGTCTGAGTGTATTGAGCAGTTTTCTTGAAACTAATTTCAGTGGAACAATTTCCGAATTTCAATACCCTAAAGAAACTGTTGGTTATGTCAGTTCTTACACAAAATATATTGCTGCTGGTATATTAGTATTTGCGATTATACTTTCTATTATCGTAATTATTTCAATAGATAATACCATCCGTTTAGCAATGTACAGTAATCGTTTTTTAATCAAAACAATGCAAATGGTAGGGGCTACAAGAGGCTTTATTGCTAAACCACTCAATATAAAAGCAGTCATTAATGGCTTAATCGCAGCATTTATTGCCATTATAACTGTTTTTGGATTTATTTTATTGGTCGAAAGTTTTGTGCCTTGGTTACGTCTTTTGAGAGATCCAAGCAATATGGCAATAATTATTGCCGGAATTTTGATATTGGGGGTTTCTATTTCATTACTAAGCACTCACCGATCCGTGTTAAAATATTTACAAATGAAACTAGATGACCTTTATTAATCTAGGTTCTAATTAAAAAATATTACTTTTATTTACATAATTAAAAATAAAAAAATGAGCATAGATAAAAAACAAACGGATAGTAAGGGATTATTTAATAAACAAAATTATCTCTTAATGTTAGCTGGATTGATTGTATTAGCCATTGGATTTTTTTTGATGGCTGGCGGCAAAAGTGCTGATCCAAAAGTATTTAATGATAATGAGGTGTATAGTACAACCAGAATAACCATTGCTCCTCTTTTGATCATTGCTGGATTCTTAATTGAAATATTTGCTATCATGAAGAAGCCCACCGCTTCTCAAAAATAAAGACTCCTCCATTAAATAATAATAAAAGATGCGATATTAAAAATATCGCATCTTTTATTTTAGACTAAAAATGTTTAACTAGAAAGTTCATAATTTGCAGAATAATCATTTTTTAAATTTCATACAATGACGACAATAGAATCTATTATCATTGCTATAGTAGAAGGTTTGACTGAGTTTCTACCGATTTCTTCAACAGGCCATATGATTATTGCTGAAAAATTGCTAGCTATTCCATCGACTGAATTTACAAAAGTATTTACAGTGGCCATTCAATTAGGTGCCATTCTAGCCGTGGTAGTGCTTTACTGGAAAAAATTCTTCGACTTTAAAAACGGGCAATTTTATTTAAAACTAATTGCTGGTGTAATTCCTGCGCTAGTTTTTGGATGGTTGTTTTCTAAAAAAATAGATCTTCTCTTGGAGAGTGCACTCACCGTTGCAATTTCACTCTTGCTCGGTGGTATTGTTTTATTATTCATTGAAAAATTATTAAAAAACCCTTCTATACATTCGGAAAAAGAAGTTGGATTTAAACAAGCTGGTATTATTGGACTTTGGCAATGCATTGCCATGATACCAGGAGTGAGTAGAAGTGCTGCCTCTATCATTGGAGGAATGCAACAAAAACTAACCCGCAATGCAGCTGCTGAATTCTCCTTCTTTTTAGCTGTCCCTACTATGCTTGCAGCAACGGGTTATAAATTATTGAAGTTTTTTAAAGAATCGGGAGGCTTCTCAGCAAAAGAAATTCAACTGCTAGTAATTGGAAATGTAGTAGCCTTTATTGTAGCGGTATTAGCCATTAAATTATTTATTGGCTTCTTAAAAAAATACGGATTTCGAATTTGGGGAGTTTATCGCATCATTGTAGGTGTCATCATGCTAGTGCTTATCTACCAAGGGATAATTAAATAGTCATTTTGGTATAGATCCGAATTGATAAAATGCTTATTTTCATAAAGCCTAATCATTTTATCAATCAAATAATTGAGCTACGATATGAAAACCGCCTCTAAAAAAATTATTGCTGGATGGGCCATGTACGATTGGGCTAACTCAGTTTACAACTTAGTGATCACGACCACTTTTTTCCCTGCCTACTATGCTGCAGTTACTAGTCTTAAAAACTTTCCTGACGGAATTGTATTTTTAGGAAGGCGCTTTGTGAATACAGAATTAAAAGATTATGTTCTTGCGACAGGTTTTCTAGTGATTGCACTTTTATCTCCCATCCTCTCCTCTGTAGCCGATTATAAAGGAAATAAGAAAAGTTTTATGCGATTCTTCTGCTACCTAGGTGCAGCAAGCTGTTCGCTTTTGTTTTTTTTCGATCAATCCAATATCCTACTAGGTCTCTTGTGTTTTATGTTTGCAGGTATCGGGTTTTATGGAAGTCAGGTTTTTTACAATTCTTATCTACCTGAAATCGCTGCAGAAGAAGACCGTGATCGTATAAGTGCAAAGGGATTCAGCATGGGCTATTTAGGTAGTGTAATTATGCAATTGATAGGGTTTGGCTTAGTGATGGGGATGGATGATAAGACAATGGCAATTAAAATAACTTTTTTATTAGTAGGTATTTGGTGGATTAGTTTTGCTCAAATCACATTTAATGCGCTCCCCACCTCAACAAAAAGTGAAAGAAAATCAAAAAAACATGTATTGGTGAATGGTTTTCATGAGTTGAAAATTGTTTGGGAGCAGATGGTTCATTTGCCGATATTAAAACGCTTTCTAACGGCTTTCTTTTTTTATAGTATGGGTGTCCAGACCGTTATGTTAGTTGCAATTGACTTTGGAATAAAAGAACTCAAATTACCAGACCAGCAACTGATCATTACTGCAGTGATTATTCAAATAGTGGCTATTATAGGCGCCCTTGGAATGTCAAAATTATCTTCCAGATTTGGCAATTTTAATATTTTGATTTTTACTGTTTTACTCTGGATTGGAGTTTGCATTGCAGGCTACTTCATTACTACTGAAACTCATTTTTATATCATCGCATCAGTGGTTGGATTAGTAATGGGTGGAATACAATCCCTCAGTAGATCTACGTACAGTAAACTAATGCCAGAAACAAAAGACACCGCTTCCTTTTTTAGCTTTTATGATGTCACAGAAAAGCTTGCCATCGTTATAGGCTTATTCACTTTTGGATTCATTGAAGGCATTAGTAGTATTCGGAATTCAATTTTGTCCTTGGTTATATTTTTTGTTATCGGTTTTGTCATGCTATTATCGACAGTGATGAAAGAAAAGTCACTGCAACAAAAATCGAATTAAATGAATTTGTATACTATCCATTTAGGCAATTTCAAATTAGATGGCGGAGCCATGTTTGGAGTTGTCCCTAAAAGTATTTGGAATAAACTAAACCCTGCCGATGAAAACAATATGTGTAGTTGGGCCTTGAGATCTTTGTTAATTGAAGAAGGCGATCGACTTATCTTAATCGATACTGGTATGGGGGATAAACAAGATGCCAAATTTTTTGGACACTACTTTCTGCATGGTAAGGATACAATAGACAGTTCCCTCGCAAAATATGGATTTACAAAAGATGATATTACAGATGTAGTATTAACCCATCTTCACTTTGATCATTGTGGTGGAAGTATTATCAGAGAAGACAATCAACTTTTACCCGCTTTTAAAAATGCTACTTACTGGAGTAATGAAAAGCATTGGCATTGGGCTACCCACCCGAATGATAGAGAAAAAGCAAGTTTTTTGAAAGAAAATATTTTGCCCATTAAGGAAAGCGGTCAATTAAAAATGGTGGATTTATCCAATTTACCTAATGAAGATAATTTACAATCCATCACTATTCTTCCTTCTGGCATTGTGCAGAATTTATCCTTTATTGTAGTGAATGGCCATACTGCTGCAATGATGTTACCAGTAATCAACTGGAAGGGGAAATCGATTGTATTTATGGCAGACCTATTGCCTTCAGGTGCTCACATACCCTTACCATTTGTAATGGCCTACGATATGTTTCCTATAGTCACCTTACAAGAGAAAAAAATATTTTTAGAGTGGGCACTTAAAAATGATCATATTTTATTTTTTCAACATGACCCAGAAAATGAATGTTGCAAGTTGGAATTAACGGAAAAAGGAATTAGACCAAAAGGATATTTTAAATTGAATACTTTACAATAGAATTTTATATAGCTACCTAAAATTCAACAAAGAGGTCAGTGGATAACGAAGATTTTTATACCCATACATATCTACTTTTACATTTCCCACAACGATCGGACTCTCTACTCTCAATATCAAATGGTTAGGGTCGTCACTTACCCAAGCAATCATTTTTTCACCGCCTTGAAACATGGTTCCCTTTATTAGCAGCGGCTTAAATTTGATAGCCCTAAACTTACCATAACGAGTTTTGATAATTTCTTTTCCAAGGTATCTAATATATAAATGATAGACCTCGTCATCTAAAAACATGTCAAATGGGATTTTGTCACCAGCTTTATACTGATCAAAATTTATATTGCGCGCATAGTATATAGAACTGACTACATCTTGGATACAATTGGGCGTCTTAAATACTCCATTGGTACTAACGGCAGTTCCTGCAGTATGATTAAACGTTACATTATTATATATTTTATATCCTCCTTCATCTACATTTCGAATAAACTTCACTGGAAATAAATTGGCAGTGTCTATATACGTTTCGTAGCGATCTCTTACTTTAAAAAAATTATCAAAAAAGGAATAAGATTTTCCCTCGCCCACGCAATGATAAACTGTTTTGCCATTAAATCTTTCTAAGCTTGAAGTAAAAGTTGCCTCACCTGCTCCAATATAGATCCCCATTGAATTATAAAAAACTTTCATGGTAATTACTTCTCCTTCCTTAAACGCTGTATTCTTTATACCACAAAAGATATTAGCTGGCGCTTTGGTTTGCTGAGTAAACGCTGAAAAAATTACCAGCATTATTACAAATTTTAAAAGTAGCCTCATCTTTCCTTTACAATTTTAATATTTATCATTAATAGACCTCCTATTACAGCAGGAACCACTACATTGATTAACCAAATACCCAGAGAAGCTGCTCCTATCCCCAATTCATTGGTAGTGTATATTTTAAAAATAACCCATGCTGCTGTTAATCTTATAGGCAACTCAACAATTCCTAAAGAAGGAATAATTGCCATAGCCATATAAAAGATAGTTAATAAACAAAAACAAAGCCAACCTGCTAGTTCTACTTGCATCACCTGCAACAATAAAACATATTGCAAAATAAATACAATATAACGGACAAAAGATAAAAATAAAATTTTAAATAGAAGCGGAAAACTGAATTCATTTAGTACGCTAATATGTCTAACCGTCTTATGTAAAAAAGGAATTCGCTCAATCATGCTAACTATCCAAGTCAACCGAAAATAAAGCAAGAAAAAAATCAAGGCTAAAACAATAGACAAAAACAATAAGGCACTTCTAAGCCATTCGGGTAAAAAATTTAATACCCTGTTATCAAAATAATTAACAATACATAAGCCTAAACAACCCATTAACATAGTAATCAGTAGCTGGCTAAAGCTTCCCACCAAACTCAAGGAAATTGCCTTTAGTCGATGGTCTGATTGTACATATAGCACTCTACCCCCAAATTCACCGACCCTGTTGGGCGTAAGCAAGGTAACCGCACATCCTGAAAGGACAGATTTTACTGCCTCGGTAAATGAAAATGATTGAAGTTGTTGTACGAGCAATTGCCATTTCAAAGACTCAATCAACCAGTTAACAAAAACTAGTAGGATGGCTATCCAAAATTTCCAGCTATTCCACTCATTACTTATTTGCCCCCATTGATTGAAAAAATCTGGCTGATGGCTAATTTGCCTGTACAGACTTCCCATTAATAAAATGAACACCGCAGGTCCAAAAAAGTAGTTTATAAATATTTTAGCTTTCTTGTTCAATAGGGTTTCATTTGTTTTGGGTACAGGCACAAAGGTAGAAAAGAGAAACTTATGTTTCATTATTTTTAACGCTGTAAAATACAAGGTAGAAAAAGCCTATTTAATCACTGAATTAAGTGATTTAGATGCGTATAATTAATACCTTTAGCTTAATAATTTTTAGCTTTTACTCTAGAATTATTTTAATATCCAGTTTATCAACTAACGAATAATTGATTGAAAAAAAATTCAAAAATAATTTTAGGAATCGACCCAGGCACTGTTGTGATGGGCTATGGGCTCATTGAAATAAGTGGAAGTACTATCAAGCTAATTGAAATGAATATTTTAAAACCTGGCAAGCTAGATGATCCTTATAAAAAATTGGAACTCATTTACAATACGGTAAGTGATTTAATCAGTCAATTTAAACCAGCTGTTTTTGCGATTGAAGCCCCCTTTTTTGGAAAAAACGTTCAGAGCATGTTAAAGCTTGGTCGTGCTCAAGGGGTAGCTATTGCGGCGGCTATGCGTCATGGTTTAGAAGTAACTGAGTATGCGCCAAAAAAAATAAAACAATCCATTACGGGCAATGGAAATGCTAGCAAGGAGCAAGTGTTAAAAATGCTGCAACGCTTATTAAATTTCAAAGATGACCCTGCCTATTTCGATGCATCTGATGCACTCGCAGTAGCCGTTTGTCATTATTTTCAAGAAAACTCAGTACTTTCCAAATCAGGAAGTAAAGTAAATGGTTGGGAAGATTTTTTAAAAAAGAATCCTTCGAGATTAAAAAAGTAGTGCACTACTTCTAGTGAGAAAGAAAAAATTATTGAATAGCCGCTATAATTTTTTGCTGAATTTCCTTAAACTCTTCCACCGACAATTTTAATTTATCACGGGTAAAGTTCAAATCGTCTGCAGAATGAATAGGCACCAAATGCAGATGAGCGTGAGGTACTTCTAGGCCTACAACCGAGATGCCACATCGATTACAGTCAAATGATTGCTCTATAGCTTGAGCAATTGGCTTAGCGAATAACAATATGGCTGATAAGTAATCCTCTGATAAATCAAAAAATTTATCCGTCTCTGTCTTAGATACTATTAAAACATGTCCTTTTACCAATGGGAAAATATCTAAGAAGGCAAAAAAAAGATCGCTCTCTGCAATTTTGTAACAAGGTATTTCCCCTTTAATAATTTTAGAAAACAAGGTCATGGTCTTTTTTATTTTTTTATAAATAAGTAAGTATAAACTCTAATGATTGGTTTTTTTAAACCTAAAATAAATAAAAAAGGGCAACAAGAATTAACTGGTGCCCTTTAAACTATTTTTAAAAGAAGATTAATACTTCCACAAATCCTGCTCGTAATTAAATACCTTCTCCTTAAGACGCTCTCCTTCTAACAACTGGAAAACACCATTATCTACTAAACCTTTTTGAAGTTTAATTGGAATATCAAATGGGTTATCAATGGTAGTTTTAGTAATGCGTCCACTAAACATTCTACTTTCAAATAAATCTTCCCAACTCATTCTTCCACCAAAATTCTTTCCATTATAAACGTCATATCTAGACAAAACTGGTCTCAAATCAGGGTAATAGATCCAGAACATTTCAGAATCTCCCAAATTTTCACCTGATGTGGTAACTACCTTTTTAAGTGGGGCAATTCCCAATATTCTCCAAAAAAGCCTAGAGCTTTCCTTATCAAAAATGACTTCTTCTTTTATTCTGAATTTATAAAAGGAATCTAAGTTTACTTCTCTTGGTGTTTCTTTCTTTCCAATACTCACACCGGCAGAATCATAAATATCAACCATCTCAGGAGCATCCCTTATCTTATTATTTACCTGTGCAATTGTCATAGGAGTGGTGAACCTATCATCAATAGCATCAAAGGCAGTTACAAGCGTATCTTGAATTGCTTTCATTAATATTGAAAGAAAGCGTTGGTTACCATTATCTTCATCGGCAGAATACATGAAAGGGAGATTGACCTTTTCCCTTGCATCAATTTCACGCCATATTTTATGGCGATAAACAGCATCATCAGCCCTTAAATGTTCATAAGGTAAAGGAAATCTTTCCTTAATTCCCATGTCAGTATCAGCACCATTATCTGGACGAAGTGATTTTTTTAATTTGGGCACCGGTAAACTATCCACCTTTGGAACGGGAGGTGGAGCAATCACCACAGCGGGCTTCACTGTATCTACTACAGGAACCGGAGCTGGCGGCGGCGGAGTAGGCGCAGTCTGAACTGCCTTCTTCTTTGTCTTTGCTTTTTGAGCCTCCGCGCAATTCGTGAATGCAGCAAAGCTCAATAACAACAATATTAATTTTAAAGAATGCCTATACATAGCCCAATTTTTATAATTTTTTAGTATAACACTATACCAACACCTTGAATATCACGCTGTCTTCCATCTGGACCCTGAACCTTTACGTTATCGAAAGTAACACTTGTACCGGGCATTGCTCTTTGCATTAAAGAAGCAATCGGAGCAAGGTTATTTCCTTTTAATTCTGCTGTTTGTACATTGGCAAAATTAGCGCCAGAAAAATAAACAGTTGCTGATACAACAGAAAAGTTAGCCGCAAAATCAAAGTTTTCTAATTCAGCACGACAATATTGCTGTGCTTTAAAACTTCCTGATGTCATTCTTGTTCCACCTGGTCCAACTTTAAATATTGGATTGGGTATTTCTTTCACTCTAAAATCAAATGGAGTTGTTTTACCATCTGCAGTAACAGTAATGTTAGCCTTTCCTATTGTGGTAACTCTTGCAATACGATTTCCATTGGAACCACTTAAAGTACCTCCAGTCATAGAAACAGTTGTTTTGTCCCAACCTGAACCAGAAGAAATAGTGATTGGGTTATCAACACCAATATAAAATACATTCATTTTATCAAGCATAATAGCTGCACCACCTGGAGTTCCAACAGTGTATTCAACATCTATCGTTTTAGTCTGTTTATTTCCATCCTGATCTAAATAATTAACCACAACAGGAACTTTTTTAACTCCAGCACCGCTTGCTGTCAATTTGTAAGAACCCTTACCTTCTACTGCAGCAACACTTGATCCACCAATACTAATCTGAGGGGCTGCTTCAGAACTATAAGCTGCAACACCAGCAGTAATTTCAACTTCTTGTCCAGGCATTACATAATTAGAACTTTGTCCAACTAATACACCTGTTTTGTCAAATCTAACTTTTACCGCACCAATTTGTTCATGACAAAAAGTTACCACCTGATTTTCAGCATTTTTAATGTTATTCTGAAACTTACTCAACAAGGTCAAACCAGCCACAGTAGGTGTCATATGGAAATAGGCATAAGTAAATTCCTTTTTTTCTCCATCTTGACCAATCGGGGGATCTACATCTACAGGTAAAGTTTTACCAAACTTACTTTCTATTGATGAGTCAATTTTTAACATCGCTATTTTATAAGCTTTCAATTTTGCTTCTAACTCTTTTCCTTTACCTTCTGTATCAAATAATCGGGATGTTGCATCCATATTATCTTCTTTAAAGGTTTCTTTACCATCACGGATTTCCAAACCTGAAGCCTGTTTCAGTGATTTCTTCAACCCCTCTATATAAGTGTTCATCTCGTCTGAAAGCTTTTTAGCTTCTGCAGCCTTAGGCTCCCAAACTTTTGCCTTTTCAGCTGTCTTTGGATCTGCTAAATTTTCGGCCAATGATTTATACATCGTTTCGTTAGCTGCCGTTAAGTTAGCATTCGAATTTTGTAAGCTCAAATCAACCACTTTAAAGGCATTCAAAATCTCGCTCGACACATTCATTGCTAACAATGCTGTTAACACTAAATACATCAAGTTGATCATCTTCTGCCGGGGCTCTTTAGGTAAAGCCATAGTATTTTGGATTTATGGTTGTTATAAATTTAAATTATAAATGTCTACTGCTTACCTAATAAAATACTGTTTAATTGTATCTCTACTAAGTTTATCAGCTTTTAAAGCCTATGAATTCTTCATTTGCATTGCACTCAACATATTGCCGTAAATAGAATTTAATCTAGTAAGATTTCCAGCTAATATATTAATTTGATCCTTAGTTTTGGTAGCATCATCAACGCTGCTCATCATTACAGTACTAGCCTCAGCCATTTTACCATAAAAACTATTCAACGCTTTAAGATGATTATTACTTTCTTTTAATTCAAGCTCATAAATAGTATTTAAACTACCTAGGTTCTTGGTTAATACTTGTACTTGCTCATGAAAGGCTTTTGTACTTTCAGTCGCTGAATTAAATGAAGACATAGCAGCTGCACTGTTACTAAATGCAGTAGACATTGAACCTAAAGCGAATGTAGCTTCCTTTGCCTTTGCACCTAGTTCATTGGTTGATTTAACAGTTTCACCCATTTCAGCAAAACTTCCTACAGTAGTTCCTAATTTAGCGAAACCTTCACTTAATTTTTTCATGTTTGCAGGAGTGATATCTGCTTCTTGCAACATTTTATCCATGCTCTTTAAAGCAGGATTTCCAGTTTCAACTGGAACAGCAGCTGGTGCCGCAGGTCCTTCAGGTGGCGGTGAAAACACATATAATAACGCATATCCCAAAAAGATGATAGACTCAGTCCACAATCCAATTTTTAACCAAATGTCCGCACCAGGTGCGTGGGTAATTTTGAAAAGTGCTCCCAACAATACCGGAACGGCTGCTGCAGAAACAAAAATATTTAGTATTCGATCTATTGGACGGGATTGACCAGCGGCTGACATAATTTTTGAATTTTAAATGTTAAATTTTTGTTTTTTATTTCAATTGTTAGGATACCTACATCAAAGTATATTTACAACAATCTTTAGGAAAGTTCGGGAATTAATTTTAAAAATCTATTTATTTCCCCTTTTTATTTGCTGGGGGAAGATCAATTACACACCTAAATCCAATATAGGATTTAGAGGTATCCTGATATTCATAAGTACGTGCACTCGTCTGCAAATAATACCCAACATCTTTCCAACTTCCTCCACGCGTTACCTTTCTCTTCATTCGAGGAGGGTCAGATTCTTTTGCATTCCAACGTACCTCAGGATTCATATCATGCTGAAAACTATAACCACCTTCATAAAATAAAGAAGAAGTCCATTCTGCCACATTACCCGACATATTATATAATCCGAAATCATTTGGCCAGTAAGCATCTGCTCTTACTGTATAAAAACCTCCATCTTCAGGGTAATTACCCCTTCCCGGTTTAAAATTCGCCAAAAGACATCCCTTTCTATTTCTTAAATAAGGACCTCCCCATGGATAAGGAGATTGAGAACGACCACCTCGAGCTGCATATTCCCATTGCGACTCAGTTGGTAGTCTGAAATCAGATTCTGTCATTCTTTTCTTTGATTCCAAAAATCCATTTAAATATTGAGTTCTCCATTCACAAAATGCAGTGGCTTGTTTCCAAGAAATACCTACCACAGGATAATTTCCAAATGCAGGATGACTATAATATTTTTTAGCCATTGGCTCATTGTAAGAATAAGCGAAATCTCTTACCCAGCATAGTGTGTCTGGGTAAATTTGTAAATCCTTCTTAACGATAAATTTTGACCGCTGAACACCCTTAGGGCTTTTAGCCGCTTCTTTGAAATCAAATATTTCAGAGTGAAAAACTAATTTGGTAGGATCAATTTCCTTTTTATTAAAAATACGATTATCAGGCGTAAGTATCATTGCATCTACCTTCTCCATCGTTGCCTTATCACCCCACTTGATAGTTTTGGCTTTTTTCCAGTCGATTGTTTCTACGCCTTCCGTTCCAGCTTTGACATATCCCATTAGCTTCGCTGCGATAGAGTCTCTTACCCAATTCGTAAACTGCCGATATTCATTATTGGTAATTTCGGTAGCATCCATCCAAAAAGAATTGATTGAAACCTGTTTATTTCTAGCAGTATAGGCAAAGTTCATGTCCTCATCACTAGGGCCCATATGAAAAGTTCCAGGCGGAATATAAATCATTCCCGGAGGCTTGGGAAGCGACCAATTCCTTGAAGGCTCTACTCCGTATAGTTGTCCATCGGATGGCAAAGCCTTCCCTTTCTTGTTTTTTCCAAGCATTTTACAGCTAGACAAAAAACAAAAAGAGATTAGAATTATAATAGCTAAAGCCCTATTTATCATTGATATCATTTTTAAAAAGCTCGACAAATGTAAGGATTATTTTGAATTTAACTAAGTTCAGTAAGTATTTAAAACATTTTTTTTAGTCTAAATTTAAACTACCGCCAAGTAAAACGAATTAGATTATAAAAAATTGTGTTAGTTTCTGCTAATTTTATTGCTTTTTTCAATTTCTAAAAACAAGGATTTAGTACTTAAAAAAGGTGCCAAACAGCTATAATTCTTACATAAAAAGATATTATCTGATGGTCCCGAGGGCTTTGCCGCTAACAATGGAAAGGCTTCCTGCTCTTTTTCCGACCCCATTATCACCAAATTGGGTACATATTTTGATAATATATCATTTGATATTGTAGCATAATTTGAACCAATCACCACAATTTCATTTACCCCCATTACTTGATAAAGCAGTAAAGAAGCCCATATACCAAAAGAACCAGGATATTTCAGCGTTGAATTCGAAATAATCTTTATCATTTGATTAGCTCTATCTCTCCATTGCGCATTATCAAAAATAATGGCGAGTTGCAAAAGATTTTCCGCCATTACCGAATTTCCTGAAGGAGTTGCTCCATCGTATATCTCCTTTTTTCGAACAATAACATCCTTTTGATCCTGATGAGTAAAATAGAAAAAACAAGACTCCTCGTCACTGAAATTTTCAATAACATAACTGCAATAATCAAAAGCCTTTAACAAATAATTTTCTGACAAACTTGTCTTATATAATTGAAGTAATGCAGCAATTAGATAGGCGTAATCATCCAAAAAAGCTACATACTTACTTATTCCATTTTTGTAAGTATGCATTAGTTGTAAGCTATTCTCTACAGGGGTGAATTTATTTTGTAAAAAAATAAAATTAGTTGCCGCTATCTTTTGATAAGTAGGATCTGCCAATACCACCGCCGCTTTTGCAATCGATTGTAACATTAAAGCATTCCATCCCAAAATTATTTTGTCATCCAATGAAGGCTTGATTCGACTAGTCCTTTGAAGAGATAATTTATGAAGACATTGTTGAACAGTTTTTTCAAATGTTTCTTTCTCTAGTCCCCTTGCTATTGTAAAATCTTCAATTGACTGAAGATTTCGAAGTATATTTTTTTCTTCCCAATTACCTGCTTCACTGATATCAAAAAAAGCACAAAACAATTCAGCATCTTCACCTAAAATAGTATCGACTTCTTTCTTTTGCCATACATAATACTTTCCCTCTTCTCCCTCACTATCTGCATCCAAGGCTGCATAAAAACCACCTTCGGAACTCATTAATTCGGTTTCAACAAAAGCAATCGTTTTCCGGATCGCATCGGCATATTTTTTATCCGCAGTGATTTGATAGGCATCGCACAAAATATTTATAAGCAATGCATTGTCATAAAGCATTTTTTCAAAATGAGGTGCTAACCATTCTTCATCAGTACTATAGCGTGCTAACCCTCCTGCAATATGGTCATAAATACCACCCATTAGCATCTTATCAATCGAAAGCAAAGCCTGTTGTAAAGCCTCCTTGTTTTCAGTAAAATAATGATAGCGCAATAAATATTGAATTGTAAATGTTTGAGGAAATTTAGGAGACTTGCCAAAACCACCCCATTGAGTATCCGCAGTTTTCATGATGGTCGTAAACATTTGATCACACTGCTCAATGGTTATTAACTCCTGTTCTTTATTGGGTTCGATTGTATTTGCAATAGCACCAAAACTATTAGCCCTTAATAAATGATCGGTTAGATTTTCCGCTTGGGCCTCAATTTCATTTTTTCTTTCCTTCCATGCTTGTAAAATACTATTTAAAACATCCGTCCAGGAAGATCTATTGTATGCTTTTTGAGGAGGGAAATATGTACCGCCGTAAAAAGGTTTTGCTTGAGGGGTTAAAAAAACATTCAGCGGCCAGCCTCCGTTTCCAGCTATAGCCTGAACAGCATCCATGTAGATATGATCTAAATCGGGGCGCTCCTCACGATCTACTTTAATATTTACAAAATTTTCATTCATCAGCTTAGCCACCGGCTCATTTTCAAAACTTTCCCTCTCCATCACATGACACCAATGACAAGCAGAATATCCTATACTTACCAAAATGATTTTATCTTCTTGTTTAGCCTTTTCTAGCGCCTCATCTCCCCATGGAAACCATTCTACTGGATTATGTGCATGCTGAAGCAGATAGGGACTAGTTTCATTAATCAATCGATTGGTAAAAGTAGAATGCATAAATTTTATTACTTTTTTGCAATTATAAAATACAGCCTTTAAATGAAAGTAAGAGAGAAAGAAAAATGAAAAAAAATTATTTCTTCTTGTTCGAAGAAAGGTAAAGTTCTAAGGCACTTACCATACTAGGAGCTTGGGGCTGGGGAGCTTTTATATGAAGCGTAAGCCCAGCTTCTTCTGCGGCTTTAAAAGTATTGACACCAAATACGCCTATTTTAGTTCCGTTCTGTTTGAATTTAGGGAAATTTTCAAGTAAGCTTTTTACTCCACCCGGTGTAAATAGACAAATCACATCAAAATTTTGAGCAATCACTTCTTTAATATCATTACTAATAATTCTATACATGATAGGCGTAGCATATTCGCAATGATGGTCTTTAAGCCAATTAGTGATTTCACTATCAAAGGATTCTGAACAGGGATAAAGAAATTTTTCATTATCCTTATGTTTATTAATTACTTCAAAAAAGCTTTTGTTAGTTCCATCTGCACCATAAAACACTTTACGCTTTCTATATAAAATAAATTTCTGTAGATAAAGTGCAACGGCCTCAGTAATACAAAAGTACTTTGTGTCCTGAGAAATATTAGTCTTCAACTCTTCACAAGTACGAAAGAAATTATCTATCGCATGACGACTTGTGAAAATAACAGCCGTATAATTAATGATATCAATTTTTTGTTTGCGGAATTCCTTAGCAGAGATACTGTCAACTACAATGAAAGGAAAAAAATGTAATTCTATATTATGCTTTTTGGCAAGATCAAAATAAGGCGATCGGTCGCCGTCTGGCCTAGGCTGAGTAATGAGGATTTTTTTTATCACGCTATTTATTGATTCAGGTTTTTTTTTCATATGACCAACCGTACGGGATAAAATGAATGTTCAATGCAAAATTATAGATTTTTACTTAATAAAACCACGAGTCCCTTGTAAACTATTAAAACCGGCAGTATTTCAACCCCTATGATATACAATATAAAGTGAAATCCACTTACTTTTAACTGATTGGGTAATAAGGCATATGACCTCAAAAAACGCAATAAAAATAAAATCCCCACCAACAAAAGAGAAATTATAACAGCTGAATTAGCTAAAACCGGCATAGAAAATGCGATTATCACAATAAAAGGAAGTAAAAAAATACCTATTACCTTATTGAATAAAAAAACAATAAATACATAATTATTCGTTACTTCTTTTAATCCTGTAATCCACCCTGTAAATTTTATAGTAAAAAATTTAATCAGATAAAGTAATCCTAAACTTAAGGTGCAATAAGCCAATATTTGCCAAAAATCGAGGTTGTCAACCCAATGCTTATTCATTAATAGTAAATAAATATAGAGTCCTCCCGAAAATATAAATAACAAATTAAACAAAAGCGATTGCAGTTTAGCTTGTAACAACTGCTCAATTAACTGGCTTTGTCTTAAGGAAGCATTAAAGAAAAAGCTAAAAAGATTATTAAAGTATCGAGTATAAACAAATCTCAAAAAAGCCAGAAGCAATACAATTAGGGACACTAAATAAAATAGTCTGTCTTTTGGAACACGTTTTTTTTCTTGAATATCCCAAGCTACCGGTTTTGAAGTACTGTTTAGATATTGGTTGGCTGCCAGCATTTTATTAAACGCCTCATCATAGGAGTAGGTCAATTGACCAACCTTATTTTCAACTATCCTTGAAGAGTCTGGCAACAAGAGCAGACTCTTCGGTAAAGCAATACTATCCCTTATTTTATTTACAGCATCTTTACCTATCAGACTACTGTCTAACTGTTGAGCAAAAAGCAAAACAGGCAGCCATACAATATTTACAAATAATATAATCTGCTTCAATTGGTAATAAATTAAAACAAAAATATACTGATTTTAAATAGGAATAATTAAATTATCTAAATCTATCAAACGGAACAGAGCAATCAGATAGATCGCCCTCCCCTTTAAATACCCTTTGAATATTACTCCCTAATTGAATCGTAGATAACCAAAAAATATCTGGAAATGAAAGATGTTATCTTTGTAATCAACTTCATTCTCATTCCAGACTCGATATTTTAAGTTTACTAAAACAACAACAATCATTTGGCAGGTATTTATATTCATATTCCCTTTTGCAAACAGGCTTGCAACTATTGTAATTTTCATTTTTCGACCTCTCTGCAGTTAAAAGATGAACTGATTGCTGCAATGATAAAAGAGATTCACCTTGTCACTGAAAAAGCTAACCATTCATCTGAGAAGGAATTATGTGAAACTATTTATTTTGGTGGTGGAACTCCAAGCCTTTTATCTATCAAAGAGCTGAACAACATTTTAGCAAGCTTATTTTCGAAATTTGAAATTGCTAAAGATGCAGAGATTACACTAGAAGCTAATCCAGATGATATTACTGCTGAAAAATTACAACTATGGAAAAAAGCAGGAATTAATCGATTAAGTGTAGGCGTGCAATCCTTTTTAGATCAGGAACTCGTTTGGATGAATAGGGCACACTCCTCAGCTGATTCTCTACGCTGTATAGATGAAATAAAAAATGCAGGATTTTCCGACTATTCAATTGATTTAATCTATGGCTCCCCTTTATTAAATAATCAAGATTGGTTAAATACAATTGATACCGTTATTAATAAAAACATACCCCATATCTCCTGCTACGCACTTACTGTAGAGCCTAAAACCGCTTTGCACAAAATGATCGCACAAAACAAAAAAGAATCGGTTGATGCCGAAAAACAAGCTGAACAATTTGTGTTATTAATGAATCAAATGGAACAAGCTGGCTACGAGCATTATGAAATTAGTAATTTTTCAAAACCGGGGAAGAGAAGTAAGCACAATAGTAGCTATTGGCAGGGTAAAAAATATTATGGATTTGGACCTGCTGCACATAGTTATGACGGAATAAAAAGAAAATGGAATGTTTCCAATAATGCTTTATACATTCAGTCTTTGAAAAAAAATTCTATCCCATCTGAAGAAGAGACGCTCACTTCAACACAATCAATCAATGAGTATATCATGACCTCCTTAAGAACCATAGAAGGGCTCGACCTTGAAAAAATAAACAGCCTATTTGGAACAAATCATGTTAATCAATTACTAAACGCTAGCAAAAAATATATACAGTCAGAAAAAATTATTCAGCAAAATAATAGACTGATTTTGACCAAACAGGGTAAGCTATTCGCAGATGGTATTGCAGCAGATCTATTTTTCTAAACAATAGACGCTACACCAATATGGATTCAATTTTGGAAAAGCCTTCCCGGGCAGGAAGATTTTCCCACAGAATTTTATAAACCGTTTCAGCAATCGGCATAGTAGCAAGAATACCCTTGTTAATCTGATAAATACTTTTACTAGCAGGATAACCTTCAGCCACCATACTCATTTCAAGTTGAGCAGATTTTACTTCATGTCCCATTCCAATCATTTTACCGAAGGTTCTATTGCGACTGTATAATGAATAACAAGTAACTAATAAATCTCCCAAATAAACAGATGCTGCATAATTATTTGGTCTACTGATTGATGAAAGGGAAGATGATTCCTCTTGACCAACTTCGATATTTTTTATTCCTGCTTTTTTTAAAAAGCCTGCCATTTCATTGGCACTATTGGCAATCAACACACTTAAATAATTATCTCCATAATCTAAACCATGAGCGATACCTGCACCGACAGCATAAATATTTTTTAAAACTGCTGCAAATTGAACACCATAGATATCTTCATTTTCAACCGTATTGAGATATTGTGTTTTAAATTTTGCAGCAATTGCATTTGTTGCTATTTTGTCTATTCCAGAAAAAGTAAGATAAGACAACTTTTCTTCTGCTATTTCTTCTGCATGACAAGGTCCCAAGACAGAAAAATAATTTTCAAGTGGAAAATCAAATTCGATTTGTAGAAAATCATTGAACAAAAGATTTTTCTCTGGTAAAATACCCTTGATGGCACTGATGATTTTTTTTTCGATAAATATATTTTTATCCAAAGGAAATAATATGGAGCTTACATAGGCTGAAGGAATCGCTACAACTATACAGTCAGACTTTCTGATTACTTCCCCAGGATCTGTAGTAAGTCTTAATAAATCAGTATTAAAATTGGTAGTACTTAAATAAGGTGAGTTATGCTTTGTCTCCATCAATTGTTGAATCGCTTGCTCACTTCTATTCCACCAATGAATGACCTGTCCATTATCAGTTAAGATCTTTGCTATTGCCGTTCCCCAGCTTCCACTTCCTAGAATTCCAAAAGTCATATTGATTGAAAAAATTTTTATAAAAGCCTCATCGATTGATTAGACAGAAGAAAACTATATCATTAGAAAAAATTGGATTGAATAGTCAACTATAAACCTAATTTATCTACAGCTAGTTGAGCTGCTACTTGACTCGCATCCTTTTTATTGTATCCTTTTCCTTCTGCTACCAGTTCCCCATCTACTGTAGCACCAATTGTAAACAACCTCCTGCCATTTTCAAATTTTTCCTCTAGCGTATCAAACTCTAGCAGCTTTCCATTTTTATTTGCCCAGCCGTATAATTTATTTTTAATATTAATTTCAATGCCTTCCAAATCATCCATAAATAAGTGAGTAGAAATAATATTTTTTTCTACCCAGTGCTGAGTTTTCGCATAGCCTTTATCTAAGTATACTGCACCTATTAAAGCCTCTAATGTATTTCCAAAAATTTGAGATATTTTTAAAGAGCTATCGTGTTTATTATAAATAGTGATTTTTTTTAGCCCCATTTTAATTCCAATATCATTGAGCTGCTGACGATTAACCATTTTACTTCTCATCTCAGTTAAAAAACCTTCGCCTCGATATGGATATTTTCTAAAAAGATAATGAGCCACAATAGAACTAAGTACTGCATCCCCTAAAAATTCAAGTCGCTCATTGTTTTCATCAGCTCCTTCTCTCACTGAACGATGACTTAAGGCAGTTCTATACAAGTTGAGTTCACCAGGAGTAAACCCTAGTACATTAGAAAGTTGTTTTTTAAACTCTTTCTTTATTTTATCTCCGTAAAAAAAGTTTAGTAAGAATTGCAAAATTTAAAAAATGTTTAATCGAAATTACTGATAATGAATGCAATGAAAAAATATAAAACTTAGCAATGACCCACCACTATTTACAATAGGCTAATTACACTAAGCATAATGTGGCAATCCATTTGCAAGAAACAGTGGCAAAGAATAACCAATGCAAAAATTCATACTACTAACTAATGAGGGGAAAAACTAAAAAGAATGCTATTAAGGTTGGTATTTTTTTACAATTACAGAAGCGTTGTGACCTCCGAAACCAAATGTATTACTCAATGCAGCATTCACTGTTCTATGTTGAGCTTTATTGAAAGTAAAATTGAGTTGAGGATCTAATTCTGGATCGTCTGTAAAGTGATTGATAGTAGGTGGAATAATATTTTTGGTAACCGCCATAATACAAGCGAGTGCTTCAATAGCACCAGCAGCACCAAGACTATGACCAGTCATACTTTTGGTAGAACTGATATTTAAATGATAAGCATGTTTACCAAAAACATTTAAAATAGCTTTAGACTCCGCAATATCACCCAAAGGAGTAGAAGTACCATGAACATTGATGTAATCAATATCTTCTGGATTCATACCCGCATCTTTAAGTGCAGTGTGCATTACATTTTTTGCTCCTAGCCCTTCTGGATGTGGAGCTGTAATATGATGTGCGTCAGCAGAAGCACCTCCGCCGGCAATTTCACAATAGATTTTAGCACCACGAGCAAGCGCATGATCTAAACTTTCCAGAACAAGTGCACCAGCACCCTCCCCTACAACAAATCCATCGCGATCTTTATCAAAAGGTCGACTAGCAGTTGATGGGTCATCATTTCTTTCACTTAAAGCTTTCATAGCATTAAATCCACCTACCCCTGCAGCATTGATAACCGCTTCGCTTCCACCAGTAAGAATTATATCTGCTCTTCCAATTCTAATATTATCAAAAGCATCTATAATTGCATTAGTTGAAGAAGCACAAGCGCTCACTACAGCATAATTAGGTCCCCTAAATCCATGACGAATTGAAATTTGCCCTGCGGCAATATCTAAAATCATTTTGGGAATAAAGAAAGGATTGAAACGAGGAGTTCCATCTCCGGAAGCAAAGTTGAGTACTTCTTCCTGAAAGGTAATTAAACCGCCAATACCGCTCGCGAAAATTACACCTACCCTGTCTACATCTACATTATCTTTATTAATGCCTGCATCTTTTACAGCTTCATCACTTGCGATAATTGCAAACTGAGTAAATCGATCTATTTTACGGGCTTCTTTTCGGTCTAAATAAAAAGTGGGATCAAAATCTTTAACCTCGCAGGCAAATCTGGTTTTAAATTTAGAAGCATCGAATTGTTTAATATAATCACAGCCATTTACACCATCAGATAAAGCCTGCCAATATTCAGCAACGGTTTTTCCTAATGGAGTGAGGGCCCCCAATCCGGTTACAACAACTCTCTTTAGATCCATAAATTTGCCTGCGATGATTAAAACAGAGATGACTACTTAGCGTGTTCTTCAAGGTAAGTAACAGCTTGACCAACAGTTGTAATGGTTTCAGCTTGTTCATCTGGAATAGAAATGTTAAATTCTTTTTCAAATTCCATGATTAGTTCTACGGTGTCCAAACTATCGGCACCTAAATCATTAGTAAAAGAAGCTTCTGGAGTTACCTCCGCTTCATCTACACCTAATTTGTCAACAATTATTTTCTTTACTCTTGTTGCAATGTCTGACATAATTATAATATTTAGTTAATCTGGTGCAAAAATATACTTTTTGAGATAAATACAAAGAAATATAAGTTATAATAAAATTTATTCTAATATTCCCACTCAAAGATGACTTAAAAATGGTTCTTTACTATCTGAAATTTTTATATCCTCTATATATAAATGATCAAAATTTATTTTTTATCATATGTTCATTTTAACCAATCTATTTTGCTATTATATAAATAATAATTTGCATAAGACAATTTTATTATTGAAATAATCAACTGATTTTCATGAATACCTAGCTGCCTTATTCATAAAGAAATTCTCTAACATAAAGGCTTCTAGCGGCATTCATAAAAATGAAAGATTTCACTATATTGTGTTATGGGTTTAAAACAAATATATCATGGTAGCAAAGAACACCAGCAAATGGTAGCGCTTCGTCTTGAAATATTGCGAAAGCCACTTGGACTTAGTTTTTCACCAGAAGAATTAGCAATAGAAAAAAACGACATTTTAATTGGTGCATTTGACGAGGAGGAAATGACAGGCTGCTGCATACTCACTAAAATCAATGAAAACAATGTAAAGCTGCGGCAAATGGCTGTGCTAAAAAACATGCAGGGTAAGGGAATCGGAGAAACGATTATACAATTTGCTGAAAACATTGCTAGAGACAAGGGCTACATAACCCTTACCATGAATGCCCGAGATACCGCCTTAGGGTTTTATGAAAAATACGACTATAAGATAGAGGGAGAAGGGTTTCTAGAAGTCAATATCCCCCACCATATGATGAAAAAAAATTTACGATAAGTACACTAAAAAGATCTAGTCTGCTCAAGATCGACCCTACTTATTTTTTTATCTTTTCGACTAAAACCTTTCTTATCAAGTTTATTTCCTCCTCCAAAAAAGCTTCTTTGGGTACTATAAAAAAAGATCTAGTATCAAAATATAAATGAAAAAAATGAGGGCTTTCCATGGTGGCAGTAAATTCGTTCCAAGTCCAGCCTCTACTACCTTTTTCATTCTCAATAGTAAATTCTTCCTTACCAAAAGTGGCCTTCAGTCGCTGCTTAAAAGTGAGCGATTTCTTATAAATAGTCAAGGGCAATAAAAACCAAAAAGCAAGCATCATCGTAAACCACAAAACCGAACTTACTAAAAACGCCATCGGAGAAACCTTTTGAAAAAAGAATAATCCCGCAGCAACTATTGAAAATACGTTTACAATGATGATCATTAGTTTAATTTCCTGCCGACTAATAAAATGATAGCGAAGTGCCTGTATTACCTTACCCTTATTGTAGGTGAAAAATTGAGATGTCATGCTACAAATATAATCAATAGCCGAAAATGATCGCTAGTGCCCAATTGCTCCCTTTTTAATGTACATTCAATTTAAATGAGATAACCCTTAAATAGTAAACAAAATAATGAAATGAAACTTCTTGTAAAACCCTCATTATAAGGGATTACATTAGTAAAGAGTAGAAAAAAACAGCTGGTAGAATTAAATATTAGTTAATAAAAAATTTAAATAACTTAAATAATTTATTTTCGTTGTGTTAAATCAATCACTTCCTCCTTGTCAGCAATTATTTATTATTTATCGATACCCTTTATCTATCTACTATCTGTATTGCCATTCCGCTTACTGTATATTTTATCTGATTTCTTTTATGTCATATTGTTCTATGTAATTGGTTATCGAAAAAAGGTAATTCTAACCAACTTAACCAATGCATTTCCAGAAAAAAATACTGCTGAAATAAATCGTATTCATAAAGAATTTTTGAAATATTTCTGTGACCTATTAATAGAAACATTTAAGACGCTGACCATCAGCAGAAAAAAAATGCTGCGGCATTGTTCTATTGATCCTTCGGCCGAGAAATTATTTAAACAGCTAGCTCAGCAAAATAAAAGTATCATTATAGTAATGGGGCATAAGGGTAATTGGGAATGGGGCGGAAATGCATTTAGTCTTTGTTGCGAACACCAACTTTACGTGATTTATCACCCATTGGAAAATAAATATTTCAATCAATTAATCTGTAAAATGAGGGAAAGGTTTGGAAGCAAGCTGATACCGATGAGAGAGACTTTCAGACAAATGATGAAAAATAATCATTTGTTAACAGCAACTGCTTTCATAGCAGACCAATCACCCAATCCAAAGAATGCTCATTGGATGAATTTTTTAAACCAGGATACTGCCGTATTCACTGGCACAGAAAAAATTGCTCAAAAGCTTCAATATCCAATTGTTTTTGTTTCTATAAAAAAATTGGCCAGAGGTTATTACACCTTACTAGCTGAATGTTTACAAAGTCCACCATACAGTAAAATAGAAGGTGAAATAACTGAAAAACACACTAAAAAGCTCGAGGCCGATATCATTGATCAACCGGAAACCTGGCTATGGACTCATAAAAGATGGAAACACCAGCGTAAATAAACGCTAAATAAAGTAACTTGCATTTTAAATATCCGATAATGCTTCTTGGGAAAGACCTTATATTAGCGACTAAACCATTTGCAAAAGAAATTAGAAATAGAAGTTGGTTTCATACTATTTCGACAATAATTCTTTTGATAATATTACTTGGAAGTACCCTAGCGCTTCCAATACTAGCTATGAAAATAGTATGCAGTGTTTTAGCAGGACTATTATTGATTAGAATGTTTATTTTATACCATGATCATCAGCACCATTCCATCTTAACCAATTCTCCAGTTGCTGAAGTAATTATGACTATAGTTGGAATGTACATGCTTTCACCTACTAGCATTTGGAAAAGATCTCATGATCACCATCACAATCACAACTCAAAGCTATTCAGTGCTAGTATTGGATCTTATCCAATCGTGACGAAAAAAAAATATCAAGAAATGACTGGTTATCAGAAATTCACCTATCTGGCAACTCGTCATCCGCTTACCATTTTACTAGGATATTTTTCAATGTTTATTTTAGGTATGTGTGTAAAGTCGTTTGTTAGCAATCCTCGTAAACACTTTGACTCATTGATAGCATTGGTAGTTCATTTTACAGTGGCAGCCCTCTTATTTATTTTCATTGGATGGCAGGCTTGGTTTTTCATGTTTTTTTTGCCGTTCTTCATATCTTTAGGAATAGGCGCTTATTTATTTTATGCTCAACATAATTTCCCTGGGGTAGAGTTTTATGAAAATGGAAATTGGGTATATGAAAAAGCTGCGCTTGAATCATCTAGTTATATGAAAATGCACCCGATTATGGAATGGTTTACCGGAAATATTGGATACCACCATATTCATCACCTGAATTCAAAAATTCCTTTTTACCGTTTGCCTGAAACAATGAAAAAGATTGCAGAATTGCAAAACTGTAAAACCACTTCGCTTTCTCCCAAATCGGTTAGCGAATGTTTTAAACTAAAAGTCTGGGATCAAGAAAGCAATCGAATGACTGGAGTAAAGGGTCTTTCGTAAATTATACTTCTTTTAATATTACAACTGTTGATTGGCCGTTACAATTAAAACAAGCTAAAAAAATGGAATATACTGCCACACAAATTGCTGGTCTGCTGAATGGTCAGATTGAAGGAGATGCCAATGTATCAATCACTAAATTATCTAAAATAGAAGAGGGAGTTCCTGGATCAATTTCATTTTTATCAAACCCTCATTATAACCAATATATTTATGGAACCAATGCTTCCATAGTAATCGTTAACCAATCGCTTGTTCTAACAGGGCCAGTATCGACCACCTTAATCAGAGTAGAAAATGCTGCTATCGCTTTTGCTCAACTGCTAGAAATGTACAATCAAGTAAAGTTGAATAAAAAAGGTATTTCGAAATTATCTTTTATTTCAGAGACTGCTAAAGTGGGAAGCGATATTTATGCAGGTGAATTTTCTTTTGTAGGTGAAAATGCAACCATCGGTAACAATGTTAAAATTTATCCTCAAGTGTACATTGGAGATAATGCAGTTATCGGTGACAATACAACTCTTTTTGCTGGAGTTAAAATTTATTCAGAAACTCAAATTGGAAAAAATTGTATCATACATTCTGGAACAGTGATTGGAAGTGATGGATTTGGATTTAATCCAGAGAATAATCATAAGAAGGTGGCTCAGATTGGAAATGTAATCATTGAAGACGATGTTGAAATTGGTGCCAATTGTGCTATTGACAGAGCTACCCTTGGTTCAACTATTTTACGCAAAGGAGTGAAATTTGATAACCTCATTCATATTGCCCATAATGTAGAAGTGGGAGAAAATACTTATTTCGCTGCCAGTGGAGTTGTAGCAGGGTCGACAAAAATTGGAAAAAATTGCATGTTTAGTGGACAGGTTGGAATTGTAGGGCATTTAACAATCGCAGATAATACGATTATTAGTGCACAATCTGGTATCTCAAAAAGTATTACCAATTCGGGTGAAGTTTATATGGGTTCGCCTGCTTTTGAAGCTAGCAAGTATAGAAAATCTTTTGTTCATTTTCGTAATTTAGACGCTTTGGCCCAGAGAGTCAACAAAATAGAAAAACAACAAAACGAAAATAACAAAAGTTGATTTTTTTTACTCCCTATTTAGTATTAGCTTCCTCAATCTCTGTTACTACCATTCACAAATTGATAGTAGGCCTTGCAATAAACATTCTATAACTGTAGGTCTTTAAACCCTTTGTTATATTTTTAAATTGCCTTTATCAAAATAGGGTTGAAATGTAAAGCTTATTAACTTTATAATATGAGAGCCGTAATACAAAGGGTAATGAATGCTGGAGTTACCATTAATGGAGAAGTCCATTCGGAAATAAATAAAGGCTTACTAGTTTTTATAGGTATAGAAGATGCAGATTCCGATGAAGATATTGATTGGCTGAGTAAAAAAATAATTCATCTACGTATTTTCGATGATGAGCATAAGGTGCCCAACATTTCATTGAAAGATTTTGAAGGAGATCTTTTATTAGTAAGCCAATTTACACTTCAAGCGAGTACAAAAAAGGGCAATCGACCATCTTATATTCGCGCCAGCAAGGCTGCCGATGCAATTCCCCTTTATGAAAAAATGATTGTACAGCTTGAGCTGGAACTTGGAAAAAAGATATTTACCGGTAAGTTTGGTGCAGATATGAAAGTAGCATTAGTGAATGATGGACCAGTAACCATCCTAATGGATACCAAAAAAAGAGAGTAACTCAATTTTACCTTACCAAATTTTTAAAATAAGACTATGGAAATTAAAGAAGCCCAAAGCAAAGTAGATGAGTGGATAAAAACAATTGGAGTCCGCTATTTTAGTGAAATGACCAACCTAGGAATTTTGATGGAAGAGGTGGGAGAACTATCAAGGATAATGGTTAGAACCTACGGAGAACAGTCTTTTAAAGAATCAGATAAAAACAATGATTTAGCAGACGAGATGGCAGACGTACTTTGGGTGCTCATTTGCTTAGCCAACCAAACCGGTGTTGATTTAACCACAGCTCTCGAGAAAAATTTTGATAAAAAAAATAATAGAGATGCGCTTCGTCATAAAGAAAATTCGAAGTTAAATCCACCCCAATAATTAGTTCGACTGAAGCAGCTTACCTATAAAAGATTTCAAAATTCTACTGAGTATTTAATAGGCCTAGTTCAAAAACAATTTTACTACCTTAACTTTGCAAGCATTATGGCAAATGAAGCAAATAATTTCCCGGAACTGATTTCGCATTGTAAAGAGTATGGATATATTTTCCAATCCTCGGAAATATATGATGGCTTAGCCGCAGTATATGACTATGGTCAAATGGGTGCGCAATTAAAAAAGAATATCCGCGACTATTGGTGGAAAAGCATGACACAGCTTCATGATAATATTGTTGGCATCGATGCTGCGATTTTTATGCACCCTACCACCTGGAAGGCAAGTGGACACGTTGATAATTTCAGCGACCCGATGATTGATAATAAAGATAGCAACAAAAGATATCGTGTAGACCATCTCATTGAAGGATTTGCTGAAGAGCAAAAAATTGCTGGTAATGAAAAACTTGCCGATGAAATATTGACTACCATGGACGCCCTGATTGCAGCAAGCGATTATGCTGGTCTGAAAAAATTGATAGAAGACAATAAAATTAAATGTGCCATTAGTAAAACTTGCAACTGGACTGAAATTCGCGAGTTTAACTTAATGTTTAATACGCAAATTGGTAGTGTAGCGGGAGAAAGTGATACTATTTATTTAAGGCCTGAAACTGCTCAAGGGATTTTTGTAAACTTTTTAAACGTACAAAAAACAGGTCGAATGAAAATCCCATTTGGTATTGCCCAAACAGGAAAAGCATTTAGAAATGAAATCGTAGCTCGACAATTTATTTTCAGAATGCGCGAATTTGAACAAATGGAAATGCAATTTTTTGTTCGACCTGGCACCCAAATGGAATGGTACAATTTTTGGAAGACAGAAAGAAAAAAATGGCATGAAAGCCTCGGTATACCGACTGAAAAATTACGCTTCCACGATCATGTCAAATTAGCTCACTATGCAGATGCTGCTCTAGATATTGAATTTGAATTCCCTTTCGGATGGAAGGAATTAGAAGGAATTCATAGTCGCACAGATTTTGATTTAACTCAACATCAAACCTATAGTAAAAAGAAGATTCAATATTTTGATAATGATCTTAACAATGAAGGAAAACCTTATGGGAATTACATTCCGTATGTAGTTGAAACCTCAGTTGGACTAGACCGGTTATTCTTAACAATCATCAGCCTTGCTTATGCCAACGAAAAATGGATAAAAGAAGATGGTACAGAAGATAGCCGAGTTGTATTGAGAATACCAGCAAAAATAGCTCCTACTAAACTTGCCATTTTACCTTTACTTAAAAAAGATGGACTACCCGAAATAGCAAGAGAATTAATGGATGATTGCAAAGGAAGTTTTATGTGTTTTTACGAAGAGAAAGATGCTATTGGCAAACGTTATCGTCGTATGGATGCTATTGGAACACCTTTTTGCGTTACTATAGACCACCAAACGAAAGAAGATAATACGGTGACCATTCGCTACAGAGATTCTATGACACAGGAAAGAATTGCCTTGTCAGAAGTGAAGAAACTAGTACTAGATAAGATTAGTTAGACTAGCCACGATCAATTTCGAAATAAGGTATTTCATCATGACTTACTAATTCTTTTTGTTGCCAATAAGCAAGTGTTACTACATGGCCATCTGGGGTATGCAATAATCTTCCGAAAATTGCATTCACAGAATTGAATGTATAGTCTGTTACTCCTACAGTGAAAGTTTCAACTGGAATGGATGTTGATTCTATCGGCTGACCTCCCTCTTCTTCACTGGTTGTAAGTGCTGGTGCTGCTTTTGGAGGAGGTGAAGGAATTACCACTACCTTAAATTTATTATACTCGAGCAATTTTTTCAAAAATTCAACTCTTACTGGAGAAACATTTTTTTCTACGATAGCACATTTCACTCCGTCCAATTCTTCAAATTCGTGATTTTTATTGATTGCCATATACGTTTGTTATAATGAAAGTGTAGTAATGTAATCATACACCCAACTTAATAATCCTATAAAAATAATTCCTGCTCCGCAGATGATCATTCCCAATTTAGTAGCAGGATCCAGGTTTATTTTTGGAATAGGTTGAGGATTAGTATCCATAAATACTGCTCTAACTATTCGAAGATAATAATAGAGAGAAATGATCATATTGAGTGCTGCTACTGTAATAAAAAAATAATTTCCTTTAGAAGCCCCCGCTGTGATTAAAAATAATTTGCCAAAAAAACCAGCCGTAGGTGGAATACCTGCCAAAGAGAATAATGACAAGGCGAGCACCCAACTAATCAATGGATTGGTCTGATATAAACCTTTATAATCTTCTATTCGTTCTTTACCAGCTGTCTGTGATATTGCACCCGCCACTCCAAAAGCAGC
Source organism: Ferruginibacter sp. (assembly GCA_030831945.1). GTDB lineage: Bacteria > Bacteroidota > Bacteroidia > Chitinophagales > Chitinophagaceae > Ferruginibacter. The sequence continues at coordinate 39,815 of JAURKC010000014.1, read as the reverse complement.
CAAATTTGAAAATACATAAATCAATACAAAATATACAACAGAAGAAGTTCCCTCCATCGAATGGCTACTTATACCCAACAAGATAAAGCCCACCTGAGCGATTGAAGAAAAGGCAAGGAATCGTTTAATATTTTGCTGCCTCAAAGCAAATAGGTTACCTACCACCATTGTAATGACTGATAATAACATCACCATATTGTACCATAAGTCATGTATCGGCGCAAATACTTTATATAAAGTAGTAAGTAAAATAAAAGTGATTGCCCCTTTTGAAATAACTGATAAAAAAGAAGTAACAGCAATGGGCGATCCCTCATAAACATCTGCCGTCCATAAATGAAAAGGAACGATAGACAGTTTAAATGCAAAAGCAGTAAACAAAAAAACAAAGGCAAGTATTTGAAGACCGTTTCCATCCAATAAGGCTGGAATTTGATCAAAACTAATCGTACCAGTGGCTCCATAAATCAATGAAATACCAAACAATAAAACACCAGAAGATAAAGCAGAGGATAAAATCATTTTCATCGAAGCCTCAGAAGATATTTTTTTATCTAAATCGAAATTCGCCATCGCAGCTACTGGAATGGTAGCCAACTCAAGTGATAAATAAAACATGAGTAAATTTCCACTAGAAATCAAGAAGAACATGCCCAGCACTGCGGATAAAAGCAAAATAAAAAATTCAGGCAAGTGTTCACTCTTTTTGAGCCAATCTGAAAATAATAAAGAGATCAGATATATACCTAAACTAATTATACTTTTTTGAAAGGCTATCAGTCCATTAGTGGTAAACATACCACCAAACAAGCTGCCGTTCTCAATGAAGAAAAAACCAAAAATAAAATTACCTAATAATAATAGCTGAATAAGAGCCAACAAACGTTCATTTGTAATCTCTTTGCCAACTTTTAAAATTAGCAGCAAGAATAAAATAAAAGCAAGCACTAACTCAGCTTTCATTAAAAGTAAAAAGTCGTTCAACATACATTTTCAGATTAGGAATTTGAAAAACCATAAAATCCTGTTATTCTCAATTCGGTAAACTCCATTATTATATTTATTTACCAGCAACTTTTTGCATAATTATATCTGCAGCTGGCGTTACCAAGTCATTCAGCCAAAATGGGGTAATTCCAATGGCTATAATTCCTGCAATTAAAATTATTGCAGCCAGCTTTTCATTCCATCTAGCATCTTGCAATGAAAGATAACGCTCACTTATTGGGCCCATTGCTGTTTGACCTATTGCTCGCAAAATATACACCGCAGTTACTACGATTGACATACAAGCTGCAATAGTTGCAACACGATGAAAAGGATCAGGATTTTGCCAAGCACCCATAAATACAGTCATCTCTGCAACAAAACCACTCAATCCAGGTAGACCTAAGGAACAAAGCCCTACAATAAATAAAACAGTGGTTATAAATGGCATCACTTTTATCAATCCACCCATTTCATTTACCTCTCTAGTATGTGTACGTTCATAAATCATTCCGATTACTGCAAAGAAAAGAGCAGTCATTAATCCATGAGAAACCATTTGCATAACGGCGCCAGCGATAGCTGTTTTAGTTAACATACCAATGCCTAATAATACAAAGCCACAATGGCTAACAGAAGAATACGCATTGATATATTTCAAGTCCTTCTGCATCATCGTAGCAAAGGCACCATATAAAATTGCAATCGCCGAAAGAACAATAATTATGTTGGCATATTCCCTTGCTCCTTCAGGCAATAAATAGGTAGCTACCCTCAAACAGCCATAGCCACCGAGTTTCATAGAGATCCCCGCTAAAAACATCGATCCTGCTGTTGGAGCAGAAGAGTGGCCATCAGGCACCCAGGTATGAAATGGAAACAATGCAGTAAATACTCCAAACCCAACAAATAATAATGGAAAACAAATTTTCTGAACAAGTACAGGAATCTGCATTTTTGAAAGTAACAGCAAGTCAAAGGTATTTTCAGTGCCTCCGAAATAAAGACCTAACAAACCAACTAACACCAATGCTGACCCTCCCATTAACATCAGTGCAAGCTTATTGGCGGCATAGTCTTTTTTTCCACTTCCCCATATTCCAATTAACAAGTACTTTGGAATTACTGCAATCTCAAGAAAGAAAAAAAGAATAAACAGATCCAGCGATATAAAAAATCCATAAGCACCTAAACTCAAAAGGATAAGCAATAGATAAAATTCCTTGGTCATTTTTTCTACATTCCAAGAAACCAATACCCCTGCTATTACTACAAATGCCGTTAACAATATCATAGCAACTGAAATTCCATCCACCCCTAAATGAAAACTGATATGCCAAGAAGGAAACCATTTATATTGAAGTTCAAAAAGCATTTGAGCCTCATTACCCAATGCCCTCTCTTTCCGAAATGCAAAAAATAAAATTAAGGCTAAAATAAATTGTGCTGACGCACCAATAAAAGCACTCCATTTCACCTGCACACCACTGCGCATCAACAGAATTACTACTGCAGTAAGCAAGGGAAGTAGTATTAATAAAGTTAAATTCATGTAATCGTTTATAAATAAACTGTTTAAACTAATTTAATTCTAGTACTCAATTGAATCCATTAATAAATTGACTTTCAGTAATTGTCTATTTCCAAATGTAAATAAACAAGACTGCAAGCCCAATCATCCCGGCCAAAAAGTAAATAGCATATTGCTGAACTTTGCCAGATTGAAACCCTTTTGCTTTTTCAGAAATAAAAAGTGTAAAATTTCCTGTCCCATTAACTAATCCATTCACCACATTTTTATCAAACCAAGCAGCTGGTTTTCCAATTAAATTGAACAATATTTTCTTAGTTACAAATAAATACAATTCATCCACATAAAATTTGTGATAAGCAAGTTTGTAAAAGCTATTCATTGAATGGGCGATAGTATCAGGCCGATTATTTTGTTTTTTATACATCCACATTGCTGTAAAAATTCCCGCTAAGCCCAAGGCCACAGGAGCAATAGAAAATTGTAAATGGAATACAGACTCTAGAGCCTTTCCATCAGCACTCACATATTCACCAAATGGAATAAACCCTGCTGCAGCAGCACCTACTGACAATACTATCAGCGGCAGCATCATTACAAAGCCACCTTCACCATGCGCTTCTCCATGAGCGATGTGTTCTTTGTTCCAAAATATAGAAAAATATAAACGAAACATATAAAAGGAAGTCAATCCAGAAGTAGCCAATGCAATCCAATAAATAGTTGCATTGTGATGATAAGCAGCTAACAATATCTCCTCCTTACTAAAGAACCCGGCAAAAGGAGGCACACCAGAAATGGCAAGACAAGCAATTAAAAAAGTAATATGCGTAATCGGTAGATGCTTTCTTAGGCCTCCCATATCTTTCATTTCATTACTATGAATAAAATGAATAACTGAACCTGCGCCTAAAAATAATAATGCTTTAAAAAGAGCATGAGTAAACAAGTGAAACATTGCGGCAGTAAAACCTAGTCCGCTTTCTCCACCTTGACCAGATACTCCTAAAGAAAACATCATAAAACCTATCTGCGACATAGTCGAATAAGCTAATACTCTTTTAATATCCGTTTGGGTGCAGGCAATCAGTGCGGCGAATAAAGCAGAAATAATTCCAATAATGCTTACCACCATTAACGCTACCTCCGACATGCTGAAAACAGGAAATAATCTGGCTACTAAAAACACTCCAGCCACTACCATCGTTGCTGCGTGAATCAAAGCCGACACAGGTGTAGGACCTTCCATCGCATCGGGTAGCCATACATGCAAGGGAAATAGAGCACTTTTTCCCGCTCCACCAATGAACACTAATACGAGTGCCCAAGTAAGTGCAGAAATACCCATAAAAGAAGCTGACACAATGGTTTTAAATTCTGTTGAATCAGTACTAGTTAATTTTTCAATCAGGGTATTAAAATCCAATGTTCCACCATAAAAAGATAATATCAAAATGCCAATTAAAAATCCTAGATCAGCAAAACGGGTTATGATAAACGCTTTTTTACAAGCAGCCACAGCGCTTGGTCGATCATAGTAATAGCCAATTAAAAGAAAAGAAGAAACCCCCACTAATTCCCAAAAAATATACAGTTGAAAAATATTGGAAGACATTACCAATCCAAGCATTGAAAAAGTAAATAAGCCTAGAAAAGAATAATAGGTAGGAAATCTTTCTTCCCCTTTCATGTAAGCTAAACTATACACATGAACCATCAAAGAAATGAACGTAACTACTACCAGCATCATCACCGAAATAGGATCAAGAAGAATTCCTAAATCAATCGATACGCCTGGAGAAAACTGAAGCCAGGTAAATTGAATAGGGACTATTTTTTGATATATTCCTTCTGATTTACCATACTTGAAAAAATATCCGTAGGCGGTATGCAAAGATAAAAAGGCCGAAGCGGCTAATAATAAGGTTGCAAAAATACCTGCAGACTGTTTCAGGAATTTTTTTCCAAACAAACCAAGCAAAAGAAAGCCGAGTAAGGGTAGTAAAGGAATCATTACTAACGCCCATCCAAGATTCATTCCTAAAGAAAAAATACCCAATAATTGTATTTGTAAAAATTCATTCATAATATGATAAATAGTCTTTCTCCTTTAATTTAACAAAAAAGGAGCGCTTTTAAAATTTTAAATCTTCTGCATTTTCAACATCAATAGATTGATGGCTTCTGTATAAATTAATGATGATTGCAATAGCAACTGCTGCTTCTGCTGCAGCAATTGCAATAACAAAAATTGAAAAAAATAAACCATCTAATTGATTAGGCCATACATATTTATTGAATGCAATGAAATTTATATTAACACTGTTTAGGACCAACTCAATACTCATTAACATAGTAATTAAATTTCGGCGAGTAAGAAAGCCGAATACCCCTATAAAAAAAAGGGCAGTACTGATAAATAATACATGATACAATCCTGGCTCCATCATACAGTAGTCGGTTTTGAACGTAAAGCAATTACAATACAACCAATCATAGCAGCTAATAGTAAAATACTAACCACTTCAAAAGGCAAGGAAAATCCATTCTCTTCTATCCCCAGCATTTGATTGCCAATATTTTCCATAGTAGGTAAAATAGGAGTCTCCGAAGTTTTATTAAACGAGTGCTGAATAATCTGCAACAATGTCAAAGCAAAACCACAAAAAGCAGCCAATAAAGCCAATAAAACTCTCTTTTTATTTTGCTGAGGCAATAACTCCCCTGCCTGCTGGGTTAAAAAAATGGAGAAAATAATCAACACCGTAATCCCTCCTACATACACTACAATTTGAACAGCTGCTATAAATTCATATTGCATCCAAAAGTATAATCCTGCAATACCAATTAGGGAAAACAATAAAAAAATGGCTGCCCTAAATATTTGTCGGGTAGTAACCGAAAGAATACCGCTCACCAAGGTAAGTATTGATAGGAGGTAAAAAATAATAGTTGATCCGCTCATTGAATTATTGTTATATAAAATAGTTTTTTAAAAATTTCAATCACGCTGCCCTTTTCCATCCAAAAAATTATTCCACTCCCTCCCTAATTTTAGAATCCGGTTTATTTAAAACCTTGGTAAGTTCAGCACGATTAAATACACTATGTTCAAATGTTTGTGCCATTTTGATCGCGTCTGTTGGGCATGCCACCACACAAAGATTACACATCGTACAAAGCTCTAAGTGATAGACAAATTTATCAATCGCCTTTTTCTTTTTGCCTTCAGGTGTAATGTCAAATTTGGTAATAATCTTAATAGTTGCATTAGGACAAGCTAATTCACAGGCTGTGCAGCCTGTGCAAGCATGCTCATTATTATCATCGTGTACCATTACTACTTCTCCTTTGAACCGATCAGGAAAAACCAAGGTATCCCTATTATCAGGGTATTGCTGAGTAATAATTTCTTTGTGGTGAGAGAAATAATATAAAGTACGGCGAAGCCCAACGGCCAATGATTTTAGACCGCTAAAAACTTCCTTGATATATTTTAAAATAAACATAAATTATTTTCAATTTTTATCCTAGTACTTTACTATGCTTTTGCATTTTCAGCTTTCCTAAAAATGCCAACCCAAAATAGCCATCAGTGTTATTAATAAAACATTAAACATACTGATAGGTAATAAATATTTCCATTCTAAATCCAACAACTGATCAATACGTAATCGGGGGAAAGTCCACCTAAACCACATAATTAAAAATATCAGAAAAAATGTTTTGCCAAAGAACCAAATACTAGAAGGAATGAAATCCATCACGTGATTAAAAGCTTGCCAGTGGCCGATATGAAAGGGCATCCAACCACCCAGAAACAATGTAGCACCGATAGCACACACAATAAACACATTGATATATTCTGCTAGAAAAAACAGGGCAAACTTCATTCCTGAATACTCCGTATGAAACCCTGCCGTAAGTTCTGATTCAGCTTCTGCCAAATCAAATGGAGCCCGATTAGTTTCAGCAGTTACAGCGATAATGAAAATAATAAAAGCAATCACAACAGGGATATGCCCTTTAAATATCCACCAGCCATCTGCTTGTGATAGAATAATTTCATTTAGATTTAAACTACCTGATAACACCACGATTGACATAATAGATAAGCCAGCTGATAATTCATAACTAACTATTTGGGCGCCACTTCTCATTGCACCCATCAAGGAGTATTTATTGTTACTTGCCCAGCCCGCCATTAAAATACTGATCACCATCAATGAAGAGATAGCGGTTACATATAATACGCCAATATTAAGATTCCACAATTGAAAATCACTAGCAAAAGCGATAGGCGCCATTAACAACATAGCCACCATCATCGCAATAAAAGGGGCGAGATTAAATAAAAATTTATCTGCGCCATCAGGAGTCATTCCTTCTTTTACTAATAATTTGAGTGTATCAGCAAGCGATTGCAACATGCCACCTGGTCCCACCCTATTGGGTCCTAAACGAATTTGGATCCACGCCGCCACCCTTCTTTCCATAAGCACTAATACTAGCCCTAACAATGCAAATAGCGTTATCACTGCAATACCGGCTATCACCATTTCGATGACCATTGTCCAGGTAGGTGAAAAGTTTACACTTAACCAACTATGTATTAGTTTCGATATTTTAGAGAAGCTCCACATCTTATAGTGCAATCATTTTCTTTATTTCAATTTATTCAAATCCTAAAAATTTAATTTACCTCATCACCCCGCTTCAATGAAAATTATTATTGGTTACCGATCAATATCTGGAATCACCAAATCCAATGTTCCCATCATTGCCACTAGGTCACCTAATTTACTGCCTCTAGCCATGTGATCAAGTGCGGAAAGATTTGAAAATCCAGGAGAACGATATTTTATTCTATATGGAGTAGTTCCCCCTTCACTCACAATATAAACTCCAAACTCTCCTCTCGCAGTTTCAACACGTTGATAAAACTCACCCTTCGGCAATTTTAGTACTGCTTTTGTTTTGGCTTGAAAATCACCTTCAGGAATATTATCAATGAGTTGTTCAATGATACTGATTGACTGACTCATTTCTCGAACCCTTACCATATATCTAGCAAATGAGTCACCTCCGGTTTCCAATATTTCTTCAAAATTTAACGTGTCATATATTTCATAAGGGTACAATTTTCTGATATCACAAGACACTCCGCTTCCCCTTGCCGTTGGGCCAGTGCAACCAAATGAAATAGCATCAGCAGCCGACAAATTTCCAACTCCCTTCATTCTATTTTGAAAAATAATATTGCCAGTAACTAGTTCATTATATTCACTCACCTTAGACTTAAACAAAGCAATAAATTCCTTTACCCTGCTTTGAAAATTTGGATGAATATCTTGCATTACCCCACCAGGCACCATATAATTCATGGTAAGCCTCGCTCCGCAAGTTTCTTCCATTATATCATTGATTGCTTCTCTTTCTCTAAAGGCATGAAAAAAAGGTGTGAAAGCCCCCAAATCCATTGCCATGGCTCCCCACCATAATTCATGAGAGGCAATTCTTGTTAGCTCATCCATCAAAACTCTAATTACCTGAGCTCTTGAGGGGACTTCAATTTGCAAACCCTTTTCTACACAAAGCGCACAAGCATGGTTATTAATATGTGAAGACAAATAATCCATTCTACTCGTTACATAAATAAACTGGCGGTAAGTTAAGCTCTCACACATTTTTTCTATAGAGCGATGAATATAACCAAGATGTGGTTCTACTTTTTGAATGGTTTCACCATTGATGGTAATGACCAAATGTAATACTCCATGGGTAGCAGGATGCTGTGGACCCACATTAATTATAATATCTCCGGCGGCTGTACTACCAATTTCTTCAACCATATTTTTTACTTAATAACAACGAGAACATTTTGTTATAAAATATTATTTTAATCAACCTAATTTCTTTGTTTCGATTTATAAATCAACTACAATTTGATCATGTTGATAGGATCTTCAAAATCTTTTAACAACGGGTTTTTACCTTCCCAACCATCTGGCAAAATCAGTAATCTCAAATCAGGATGATTTAAAAAATTTACACCAAACATTTCATACACTTCCCGCTCATGAAAATTAGCTGTCTGCCAAATATCGCTGACTGTTTCAATTGCAGGATTCACTTTTTCTACCTTTACTTTCACCACTAAATTATGTCGATAGCTAGTAGCATCTAAATGATAGACCATGGTAAGATGAGTCTTCCAATCAATACAGGTAAGGCAAAAAAGAAAATCAAAACTCAAGGAATCGTCTTGGCGAAGTAAAACTGCTACTTTATGCCAATCAGCAGGCTCAACCAGAATCGTAGGCCACTGGCCTCCTTCCTCGAAAAGTACCGATGGTAATAGCGCAGTAATTTTTTCCTTTAGTGCTTCAATGGTCATAAAATAAAATCAATTAAAGCTGGTGTAATATATCCCCTCCAGCTGCTGGCTTAGGTACTTGAATCTGTTCTCTAGTCTGTCCACTTTTAATTTTTTCTTGCAAACTTATCAATGCATGTAAAAGTGCTTCAGGTCGGGGCGGACAACCAGCTACATAAACATCTACTGGTATCACATGATCCGCTCCTTTTACAACTGAGTAGGTATTGTAAAAAAATGGACCGCCACTAATAGCGCAGGCTCCCATTGCAATTACATACTTAGGATCAGCCATTTGATCATATAATCTTTTTAAAACGGGAGCCATTTTGTTTACAATGGTACCTGCAATGATTATTACATCTGCCTGACGTGGCGAGGCTCTTGCTACTTCAAATCCAAAACGGGAAAAATCATATTTAGCAGCAGCTACAGACATCATTTCAATTCCACAGCAGCTAGTAGCAAATGTAAGTGGCCACAATGAATTAGATCTTGCCCAATTAATTACGTCATCAAGCTTACTCAATACAATTCCACCGCCTGGTGTCTCATGAATTTGACCAGGAAAAGAATTTTCCACGGCAGGAGAAACCGATTTGTCAATTGAATGATTCGAAGTGATTTCCATTGTTTTTATTATCGATGATTATTCTTCCTTTTAAAAATATTTCAACAACATTATTTAAATATCTAAACCTCGATTGTGTAAGTCTTATGCAAAAAGCAGCCTTACACCCACTTCAATGCACCTTTTTTGTGCGCATATAAAAAACCCATGAATAGAATAAAAAAGAAAATTACAATCTCAACCAAGGCCATCCAACCCACTTTTTTTACCACAACGGCCCAAGGAAATAAAAACACTAGCTCCACATCAAAAATTAAAAATATCAAAGCAAATAAATAATACCCTACATTAAGCTGTGCCCAGGTTTTACCCGTAGTAGGAATACCACATTCATAGGGCTGGCCTTTTTGAGGATTAGAAGTCGCTTTGGTTACAAATTTGGAAACTACTATAGCAATAGATGAAAATGTTAATGCAGCAATAATCAAGACAATCATAGAGGAAGCACCCATAAAAATCAAATTAAATTAATGATTCATTAGATACACAAGTTAGCAAAAACAATCATACAAATTCACTCAAAAAATCAACAACGAATATATTTATTGCTGAGTTTGAACATCGCCTCAGTCACAAAAAAATCTTTTAACTACCTTAATTTACAGTTTAGCCATAAATTTCAAAGTGAATTGCTTTTTTATCATACCCCATTTCAACGATTCTCTTTCTAGCTTCGTCAATCATACCCTTCCATCCGCAAAGAAAAAATTTCGCAGGTTGCTTATCAATACATAATAATTCGTACGCCGAATGAACATATCCAGTATTGCCATCCCATTGTTCTCTAGATAAAGTAGGCACATAATGAAAATCGGCGATTTCATTTTGAAGGGCTTTCATTTCTTCAAAATACAACAGGCTACTTTGTGTTCGGCAACCAAAAACAAGATAAATATTCTTATGCGGGATCTGATTGTTTTTTATATGTTGAATCATACTTCTAAATGGAGCAATCCCTGTGCCTGTGCAAATCAAAACCAAATCTTCATCGATTGGCTCATTGAGCGTAAATACCCCCTGTGGCCCACGCAATGTTATTTCCGAACCAATAGTTACTTCATTAAAAAGATACGGTGTTCCTGCTCCGTTTTTATCCAAAACAATGACCAGTTCAAACACATTAGTTCCATCTGGACAAGAGGCAATTGAATAACTCCGCCAACGTTTGTTAGGTTTTTCATGAATGGGAAGATCGAGCGTGACAAACTGCCCAGGTTTAAAGTCAAAAGATTCCAATTCTGGAACCTGAAACCAGAATCTTCTTGTATCAGTAGTTTCATTCTCAATCTTAATAACCTTTCCTATTCGCCATGGTTGAACTGCCATATAAACAATTTGAAACACCAATTTACTGATTATGTAATAGGTACGATCAATTTTTAGAAAAAAAATACTGTTTCAAATTTAGGAGGACCCCAATTAGGTAGTCATTTTTATCATAGAGAATATATTAGCCTATCTGCAAGGGGTGATTCGGAAAATTTATATGTCAATACATCCAAATGAAAGCAATCTTACTTTTCAATTTCATCCATGTATACTTATCTTTGCCAAAGGATGAATTTGGAGTTGTTGTTGAAAGAATATGCAAAAGACCCCCGCTGTTTTCAAATTGCGGACAGGATTACTTTGTCTAAAATGCAGCAAATTCATCTATCTGGACTTCGGGGCAGTGCCACTGAATTCGTTCTATCCTCCGTTTTTAACCATTCAGCCACTAGTCAACTCAATCACCTCATTATTTTAAGAGACGCTGAAGAAGCGGCCTATTTTCATAATACATTTGAAAATCTTACGCAGGCATTAGATATTTTTTATTTCCCCTCTTCATTTAAAAACAAGAAAAATTATCGGCTACTCAATAGTAGCCATGTAATGCTAAGGACAGAGGCGTTAACAAAAATTGCCAGTGGTACTAATAAGAAAGTATTAATCACCTATCCAGAAGCCTTATTTGAAAAGGTAGTATTACCCAATACTTTAATCCAAAACATCATTTCAATCAAACAGAGTGAGTCACTGGATGTAAATAGCATACTATCCAAATTTGTAGACTACGGCTTTGAAAGAACTGATTTTGTTTATGAACCTGGACAGTTTGCCATACGGGGAGGCATACTCGATATTTATTCTTTTGGCAATGAAAAGCCTTATCGAATTGAATTGTTCGGCAATGAGGTGGATAGCATTCGGATATTTGATCCAGAGTCACAATTGAGTGAACGTAAGCTGCTGCAAGTAAATATTATTCCCAATGTAGAATCTCTTCCCAAAGCCTTTGGAGGTGATGCTGAAAATAAGGTTTCGCTACTCGAGTTTTTACCTGAAAACACAGTCATATGGACAGCAGACTGGCAATTCATTAAAGAAAAAATTGAACAGCAACAAGAAGATCTGGAACTATATTTAGCTGTCGTAGATACGAATATTGATCACCGAAAGTTACCCAATGAAGACGACCACGAAATAAATGAAAAAGCAGAAGTGAGTGAATATGACTTTACCAATGCGCAATTGATTGAGACACAAATTTTACAACGGCACGTGATAGAATTTGGAGCGAAAAGTTATTTTGCTCCTCTCTTTCCAAAAGAGCAATCGGTTGTATTAAAATACTCCATTCAATCACAACCCGCTTTCAACAGACAATTCGATCTGCTAATAAAAAATTTAAAAGAATTTGAAAGCAACCATTACAATATTTTTCTTTTTGCTGATAATCCAAAACAGCTTGAAAGACTACATATCATTTTTACTGATTTACAAGCTGAAATTCCTGTTACCCCTATCCCTACTTCTATTCACGAAGGTTTTATTGATGAAGACTTAAAATTGGTTTGCTATACGGATCATGAAATTTTTCAACGGTATCATAAATACAAAGTCAAGCAGGCTTTTAGTAAAAATAAAGCGCTTACGCTAAAAACACTGCGTGAACTGCAACCCGGTGATTATGTAACGCATATTGACCATGGAGTAGGTGTATTTAGTGGTCTCCAGAAAATTGAAGCGAATGGCAGAATGCAGGAATCCGTTAGGATTCAGTATAAAGACGGGGACCTTTTATATGTAAATATATCCTCCTTACATAAAATTGGAAAATACAGTGGCAAGGAAGGTAGTGTGCCTAAGATGAATAAGCTAGGAAGCGATGTTTGGAACAAATTAAAAGAGAAAACAAAAAAACAAGTTAAAGATATTGCTACCGATCTGATCAAATTGTATGCACAAAGAAAGAGTCAGCCTGGTTTTATGCATAGCCCTGATAATTATTTACAAACGGAACTAGAGGCTTCTTTTATTTATGAGGATACGCCTGACCAAGGCAAGGCAGTAGAGGATGTTAAAAGAGATATGGAAAGACCTTCTCCAATGGATCGATTGGTGTGTGGTGATGTTGGATTTGGTAAAACAGAAGTAGCCATAAGAGCTGCGTTTAAAACTTGTTGTGATGGTAAACAGGCTGCAGTATTAGTTCCTACCACAATTTTAGCGTACCAACACTTTAAGACTTTCGGCGAGCGATTAAAAGATTTTCCAGTAACCGTAGATTTTATCAACCGTTTTAAAACGGCAAAAGAAAAAAAAGAAACACTTAAAAAAGTTGCAGAAGGAAAAATTGATATCATCATTGGTACACATGCTATATTAAGTAAGGACGTACAGTTTAAAGATTTAGGCTTAATGATTATTGATGAAGAGCAGAAATTTGGAGTTACCGCAAAAGAAAAATTAAAACAACTACGCACTACTGTTGATTCGTTGACACTAACGGCAACGCCTATACCGAGAACACTTCAATTCAGTTTAATGGGTGCGCGTGATTTAAGTATTATTAATACCCCTCCACCCAGTAGGCAGCCGATACAAACGGAGGTAATGGTATTTAACGAAGATGCTATAAGAGACATTATATATTACGAAACCGAAAGAGGTGGGCAAGTATTTTTTATACATAACCGAGTCAATGGCCTTGCAGAAATGAAGGGCTTGATTCAAGGACTTTGTCCTGATATTAGTATTGCCTTTGCACATGGTCAAATGGATGGTGATCAACTAGAGGATACCATCTTAGACTTTATGGATAAAAAATACGATGTGCTGGTTTGTACCAATATTGTAGAAAGCGGTGTAGATATTCCGAATGTAAATACGATCATCGTAAACAATGCCCATCAATTTGGATTAAGTGATTTACATCAATTAAGAGGAAGAGTAGGCAGAAGTAATAAAAAAGCTTTTTGCTATTTACTAGCTCCTCCAATGAGTACCTTACCTACCGATAGCAGAAAAAGATTGAGCACATTGGAGCAATATAGTGATCTTGGAAGTGGATTCCAGATAGCGATGCGAGACTTAGACATTCGTGGCGCCGGCAATATGTTGGGTGGCGAACAAAGTGGATTTATTGCAGAAATTGGTTTTGAAATGTATCAGAAAATTCTGGATGAAGCAGTCAAAGAATTAAAAAGATCTGAATTTAAAGAACTTTTTAAAGAAGAGATTCAGCAACAAGATGATTTTGTAAAAGACTGTAGCATTGATACGGATTTAGAAATATTAATACCCGATACTTACGTTGAAAGCATTACCGAAAGATTAAGTTTATACAGCCGATTAGACAATTGTGAAACTGAAAATAACCTGAGCGAATTTCATAATGAAATGACCGATCGATTTGGCCCAATACCTGCCGCTGTGGAAGATCTATTTATCACTGTTCGTTGTCGTAAAATTGCTGTAGAATTAGGGTTTGAAAAAATGATACTTAAAAACGATACCCTAAAATGTTTCTTCGTAAGTAATCCAGATTCTCCCTATTTCCAAAGTGAAATATTTAATGGCATTTTGCAATTTTTGCAAAAACAAACCAATAAGGCTAAATTGAAACAAGTAGGGAAAAATGGTATACTGGTAGTAGAGGAAGTTACGGATATGACTTCTCTTTTTGAATTTCTACATCGTATGAAAAGCTTCATTGACAAGAAAATCTAATCCTCTAAAAATTTAAGCAAAAAAACGCTTTTTATAAAAAGAGCCTTTAATTTCGCAAAGTGGAAAATTATATTTCTAATCCGTATTATAGTAATAGCAGCTGGAGCGAAGCATGGGCAAATAGCTTATTTAGAAAAAAAGTTATTATAGGCGTGCTTCTATTTGCAGCTATTCTTTTTTTATTACCCCCCTTTTTTTCTATAATTGAAGCAAGACAAGGAATTGTATTAAATGATTGGCTATTGCAACAGATCCCTTCAATGGATTTTTCTATACTCATTTTCATATTGGTATGGTCTACCTCTCTGCTAGTTCTTACAAGATGCATTCAGCAACCTGCCATTTTTTTGATGACCCTGTATTTTTTAATCCTAATCACCCTGTCCAGAATAATCACTATTTCGATAATACCGCTAGATCCTCCCAACGGTCTGATCGTATTAAAGGATCCTATAACTAGTCTTACTTATGGGGGCAGTAGTGTATTTATTACCAAGGACCTGTTTTTTTCAGGTCATACTTCTAACCTATTTATGTTTTACCTGTGTCTACAAAAAAAGAACGATAAGCTATTTGCGTTATTTACCTCTCTTCTCGTAGGTTTATTAGTACTTGTTCAGCATGTCCATTATTCTATTGATGTAATAGGGGCAATTGTTTTTACTTATTTACTAGTCAAATATTCCAAGCACCTTGGCTTTATCAAATTGTAATGAATACTCTTTCAAGTTTCTAATTGACAATCAACAGTCCAACCAATTGAATATAAAAAAAGCCATCCGCTATTAGCGAATGGCTCGAATAAATTGAGTGATAAAAATTACCAGCCTTTTTTAGCTACGCCATTTTTAACTGCCTCTAAAGCAGTTGCTTCAGCAAGCATGGTGGTCATTTTATTGCCTTTTCCATCATTACCCTGTGCCATGTATCCGCCACGGGCTGTTTTGGTGATTACTGCATCCTGCATTGGAACGTTTTTTTCCTTTGTTTTCATGCAATAAGCTGTTAACATTTTTGACATTTTGTAGAATTTATGGTTAGTTAATAAGTATGAAGTAGTAAACTTCAGGGTACAAGCTACTAAAAATATTGGTTTTGGCAAAAAAATAGGTAAAACGGCTAAATTCAACGGTTAGGCACCTAGATTTAGAAGTGGGATAAGGCATTAAGCAGCAGGAGTAGGAAAACGCTTATTTTACTACTCATCTAAGGCTCAGCAGACAAGCCAAAACGTTCTAATAAAGGGTTTAGAATAGGTTTTAGCGTTATTATGACAAAAAAAAATAGCTCCTTTAATTTAGGAGCTATTGATATAAATAATATTTTCTATTAATTACACGTCAATCTTTGCATATTTAGCATGGGTCTCAATAAACTCTCTCCTTGGAGGAACTTCATCTCCCATTAACATACTAAAAATTAGATCTGCTTCTGCTGCACTTGAAATGGTAACCTGCTTAAGCGTTCGGGTTGCTGGATTCATCGTAGTCTCCCATAATTGTTCAGCATTCATTTCTCCCAAACCTTTATAACGTTGGGTAGTAACGCTATCATCTTTTCCTTGACCAAATCTGGCAATCAGTCCTTTACGTTCAGCATCTGTCCAAGCATAATCTTGATCCTTACCTTTTTTTACAAGGTATAATGGCGGCTGTGCAATGTATACATACCCTTGCTCCACTAATTCTTTCATATACCTGAATATAAAAGTTAAAATAAGCGTAGCAATATGACTTCCATCCACATCAGCATCGGTCATAATAATCAACTTATGATAGCGTAGTTTAGACAAATCCAATGCCTTAGGATCTTCGGGAGTACCAATTTTAACACCTAATGCAGTAAACATATTCCGAATCTCTTCATTGTCATATATCTTATGCTCCATTGCTTTTTCTACATTCAGAATTTTACCTCTCAATGGAAGAATAGCTTGATAACTTCTGTCTCTTCCTTGCTTAGCGGTACCACCAGCAGAATCTCCTTCCACCAAATATAATTCGCAACGATTAGGATCCTTGTCACTACAATCGGCTAGTTTACCAGGTAATCCACCGCCAGTAAGCACACTCTTACGTTGAACCATTTCCCTAGCTCTTTTAGCAGCTGCTCTTGCTTGTGCGGCTAAAATAACTTTCTGTATAATGGTTTTAGCATCTTTTGGATTTTCTTCCAAGTACGCGTTCAACACTCTGCTTAAAGTACTATCCACCACTCCCATCACCTCATTATTTCCCAATTTAGTTTTGGTTTGACCCTCAAACTGAGGCTCTGGCACTTTTACAGAAATAATGGCACTTAAACCTTCTCTAAAATCATCCCCCTCAATCTCAACTTTAGCCTTCTCAAACATCCCTTCCCTTTCGCCATAACTTTTAAATACACGAGTAATGGAACGGCGAAAACCAGCTACATGGGTTCCTCCTTCAATGGTATTGATATTGTTTACATAACTAAACAAATGTTCTTGGTAACCAGTATTATAAATCATGGCTACTTCCACGGTTACGTTGCTTGTTGCATCATAACCATCACAATAAATCACCGTAGGCAATAATGCATTTCTGTTCGCATTTTTATCTAGCATTTCTACAAACTCAACAATACCACCTTCGCTATAAAAAGTTTTTGTGTAAGTTTTTCCTTCCTCATCCACCTCTCGCAAATCATTAATAATAATGGTGATTTTTCTATTTAAAAAAGCTAGCTCTCTCAAACGTCCTTCCAAAATTTCCCTAACATAAACCCCAGATGAAAAAATGGTCAGGTCGGGCCAGAACTGAACTCTAGTTCCATGTTTATCAGATTCACCGATTTCACGTACCGAATATTTTGGAACACCCTTAGCATATTCTTGTTCAAAAATCTTTCCATCCCTATTTACAGTAACATGTAATTTGCTACTCAAAGCATTCACGCAACTCACCCCTACTCCATGTAATCCACCAGATACTTTATAAGAATCTTTATCAAATTTTCCACCAGCATGCAATACCGTCATTACTACTTCTAGGGCACTTCTATTTTCCTTTGTATGCAATCCTGTTGGAATACCTCTACCATCATCACTCACGGTGATTGAATTATCTTCATTGATGGTAACCATAATATTTTGACAATGACCTGCAAGGGCTTCATCAATTGAGTTATCAACTACTTCATATACCAGGTGATGCAGCCCTTTAATGCCGATATCACCAATGTACATAGCGGGACGTTTTCTTACTGCTTCTAAACCTTCTAAAACCTGGATACTATCGGCACCGTAGCCATTAATATCTGGAATAACTACTTCATCATTTTCTGTGCTCATGTTGGTAGGCAAATTCGCTTTAAGATTATCAAAATTGATATGTTGCAAATATAAGGAAAAGCAGCCTCAAAAGGCACTTAAAACACTCTCTATGCCGATAAGTTTCCCCAAAGATTTCCACAGCTTTTGGGGTGTATTTTTAAAAAGCTCCTTACCACCTAAAGCGAGAGAATTATTAAGGCATTTTGACTGTTTTAAACCTACCGCTCAATGGCGATCTTTTAACTAACAATTACCCTGATAGGCATAAAGGATTTCTAGCGTGATGAAATGACACTAAACTGACAGATTCCAGAAAATGGAGCTCGATTTTAGCTTATATTTGTACCGAAATTTATCTATGTACTCAAGTCCAAAACAGGTAAAAATTGACCAGCTACCTCCGCTGCTTTATAATGAGCTGGAAGTACTGCAGGAAATTGAAAGATCGGTCCCAGGATCGGTCCACTACACCATTACCCGCTACAAAAAGCAGTCACAATGGAGCGTAGAAGATACGGGTATGTTGGTCTATCATTATGAAAAAAATAATGCAGAAGCTAATTATTTAGAATTAAGATTTTGTGTTTCCGGAAATGTTTATTGTCGCCAAAAACATACAGAATGCGATTCCTGCAAATTCAATGCCTCCAAGGGATGTATCGAAAAAGTAGAAAGTGTAGACCTACTTAGTTTTAGTTTTAAACCATCCTACCTTACCCAATTTGTAAAAGGTAAAAAACAACTCAATATTTCGGACGAGGTATTATCATTCACCCATACTAATTCATTTTCAAAAACCTTGCCTCTTTACGGTAATATAAGAAAGGCAATTGAAGCCTTATTGAACCATAGCTATTCTGATTCTCTTGAAAATATTTTCATTAATGCTCAAACGCAAATACTGCTTTTATACAGTATGGATTGTATGTTTGGCGATAATGAAAAAATATTTACATGCAAATTTTTGGCTAACGCCGATGACCGTGAAAAGATCACCAAGGCGAGAGAAGTTTTGTTGCAACATATCGGCGAACCGCTTACCATTAAGGAATTGAGCCGAAAAGTTGCTATCAACGAATGTTATCTTAAAAAGGGTTTTAAAGAATTATTTGGTACCACGATCTTTGATTTTTATCAGAGTCAACGGATGGAACATGCTAAATATTTATTGTACGACAAAGGCCTCAGTGTAACGGAAGTTTCTCTTATGCTGGGTTATTCCTCCATCTCTCATTTTAGCACTGCATTTAAAAAACATACAGGCATTAAGCCTTGTGAATTATTACTTCGATAAAGGTTCATTTGAGTAGCCCACAATATTGATATTTTTTAATTTGCCTATTTCAAAAGCAGTCCCCAAAGCTTCAAAAACTTATGTAATTTATTATCCTTCCTATTCTGGAAGAGTTGAGTTTTTGAAAAAACATACGCTTCCTTCAATTGTAACCCCTACACCTTCAATAGTGCTAATTTTTTAACGAAAACAATTTATAGGCTAAAAGCGGCATGGGGTTGTATTTCCAACGAGTCTATTGCTTACCTTTGCACACATTTTATACTACTGACCGCAAGATTATATGAGCGCCAAATATCAAGAATACCAGCAATTAAATTTACCTGCCATCGGTAATGAGCTTTTGAGTCATTGGGAGAAAAACAATGTCTTTGAAAACAGTGTAGCCTTAAGGGAAGGCAAAACTCCTTTTGTATTTTACGAAGGCCCTCCAAGTGCGAATGGTATGCCCGGCATTCACCATGTAATTTCAAGAACCCTAAAAGATTTGGTTTGCCGCTACAAAACCATGCAAGGTTTTCAGGTAAAAAGAAAGGGTGGCTGGGATACTCATGGTCTACCCGTTGAATTAGGAGTAGAAAAATTATTAGGCATTACTAAAGAGGATATTGGTAAAAAAATTACCATTGAAGATTACAACGCTACCTGCCGTAAAGAAGTCCTAAAGTTTAAAGACAAATGGGACGATATTACCCATAAAATGGGCTATTGGGTAGATCTCAAAAACCCCTATGTAACTTTTGAAAATAATTATGTTGAAACCCTTTGGTGGACCTTAAGTCAATTACACAAAAAAGGTTACTTATACGAAAGTGTAAGCATTCAACCCTATTCTCCCGCTGCAGGTACAGGACTTAGTTCGCATGAATTAAACCAACCTGGTACTTACAAAGATGTAAAGGATACCAGTGTGGTAGCGATGTTTCGCTTGCCTAATCCTTCTGAAAATATCAACTCCAAAAACCCAATAGTTGCAAAAATTTTTGATGCAATGGAAGTTGGCGGCGAGGCTTTCTTCATGGCATGGACCACTACTCCTTGGACACTTCCGTCTAACCTTGGATTAACCGTTGGCCCTAACATTGATTACGTTTTAATTAAAACCTTTAACCCTTATACCTATTTACCTATTCATGTTATTCTTGCAAAGGCACTTTTGAATAAGTACTTTAAACCAGAAGCAGAAAATGGCGACTTTGATTCATACAAAGAAGGTGATAAAGTATTGCCTTGGAAAATATTGGTTGAATGTAAAGGAAAGGAATTAGATGGAATCCATTACGAGCAACTACTTCCTTCTGCTGCAAATACCATTGAACAGATAAAAGAAATTACACCAGATGCTGCTCCTTTCAAAATCATTTTAGGAGATTTTGTTACTACCGAAGATGGAACGGGTATTGTACATACGGCTCCTGCTTTTGGTGCAGATGATTACAAAGTAGGGAAGAAGAATAACTTAGGGATTTTAACATTAGTAGATAAGCAGGGAAAGTTTGTAGAAGGCACTGGTGAATTTAGTGGTCGCTTTGTAAAAAATTATCAAGATGATCCTCAATATATCGATGTAAACATCGATATCAGCGTAAAACTTAAAAAAGAAAATCGAGCCTTTAAGGTCGAGAAGTATGAGCATAGCTATCCTCATTGCTGGAGAACAGATAAACCGATAATCTATTATCCGCTGGATGCATGGTTTATCAAAACCACTGCTGTAAAAGACCGGATGGTGGAACTTAATAAAACGATTCAATGGAAACCTGCAGCAACTGGTACGGGTCGCTTTGGTAATTGGCTAGAGAATATGGTTGATTGGAATCTGAGTCGGAGCCGTTACTGGGGAACACCTCTTCCCATTTGGAGAACAGAAGACGGATCCGAAGAAAAATGTATTGGCTCTATTGATGAATTAAAAACTGAAATAAAAAAAGCTGCAGAGCAATTGGGTGGCGATACCAACCAATCATTTTTAAATAATGCATTGTTAGATTTACATAAACCATTTGTTGATACTATTCTATTAGTCAGTTCAAAAGGTTTGCCAATGAAAAGGGTACCAGACCTAGTAGATGTTTGGTTCGATAGTGGTGCGATGCCTTATGCACAATGGGGTTTACCTGATAGCAGCTCTAACGAATTTGGTCCATTAAGCACTGAGAATTTTTGGCAATACCATGCTGCTTCAGCTAATTCCCCACTTAATGGCAAGGGCGCCAATGGTGCATTTCCAGCTGATTTTATTGCAGAAGGAGTTGACCAAACTAGAGGATGGTTTTACACTTTACATGCTTTGGGGGTATTGTTGTTTGATAGCGTTGCCTATAAAACTGTAGTCAGTAATGGTTTAGTACTCGATAAGAATGGAAATAAAATGAGTAAGCGCCTCGGCAACGTGGTTGACCCATTTGAAACTATTAATACATTTGGTGCTGATGCTACTCGCTGGTACCTTATTACTAATGCTTCGCCATGGGATAGTTTGAAATTTGATACTGAAGGAATCAAGGAGGTGCAACGTAAATTTTTTGGCACCCTTTATAATACGTATCAATTTTTTGCCCTGTACGCCAATGTGGATGGATTTGCTTTTAAAGAATCCTTGATTCCAATAAAAGATAGACCTGAAATTGATCAATGGATTCTTTCTTCGTTGAATTCATTAATAAAAAATGTACAGCAAAACTTAGATGAATATGAACCTACTCAGGCTGGAAGGTCTATAGAAGATTTTGTTGATACTCATTTGAGTAATTGGTATGTTAGATTATGCCGCAGAAGATTTTGGAAAGGCGAATATGAGCAGGATAAAATTTCAGCCTACCAAACTTTATATGAATGTCTGGAAACCTTAACTAGACTGATGGCGCCCATTGCTCCTTTCTTTGCAGATTGGCTTTTCTTAAATCTAAATAAAGTATCGGGTCGTTTTTCAAATGAATCCGTTCATCATACCGATTTTCCAACCATCAATGAAGCTGCAATAGATGCAGATTTGGAAAAAAGAATGCAATTAGCACAAGATACTTGCTCATTGATACTATCCTTACGTAAGAAAGTAAATATTAAGGTGCGCCAGCCACTTCAAAAAGTGCTGATTCCTGCAATGGATACTGAAATGGCTGAAAGGATAAAAAAGGTGTCTACTATAATAAAGGCGGAAACCAACATTAAGGAAATTGAAATTTTAAGTGCCGAAAATGATTTTATCCAGAAAAAGGCAAAAGCCAATTTTAAAACCCTCGGTAAAAAGCTGGGGCCAAAAATGAAATGGGCTGCTGATGAAATTAGCAAATTTAATAATATCACCATCGACAAGGTATTAGCTGGAGATTTCCTATTGAATCCTGATCATTTACAAACAAAAGAAGACCCCATTATCATTAATAGTGAAGATTTGGAGGTTACTACGGATGAAATTAAGGGATATGAGTTAGCTAGCAAGGGCTCATTAACAGTTGCCCTTGACATTACGATCACTGAAGATCTTAAAAAAGAGGGAGATGCGAGAGAATTCATCAATAAAATCCAAAATATCAGAAAAGACAGCGGATTTGAGCTTACAGACAGGATAAATGTAGCTGTTTTGGAAAATGCTGGGGTGCAACTTTCATTAATTCAATATAAAGATTATATTTGCGCGGAAATTCTGGCAGATTCGCTTGCCTTTTATCCCGTTTTAAACCAGGGTGTCGAAATCGAAGTGAATGATGCTATATTGAAGGTGAACGTACTTAAAAATTCAAATTAGTATGGCAACAAAAAAGCAGCTGCCGTCAAAAGCAGTAAAAGCAAAAGCAAAATCTATAGCAAAAAAAACCGCTAAACCCGTGAAATCTGCCCCTAAAAAGGCGGTTAAACCAGCGCCTGCTAAAAAAACAGCTCCAAAAAAAGTGGCTGCAAAGAAACCTGCTCCCAAGAAAATAATCGCTAAACCTGTAGCTAAAAAGCCAGCAGCTAAGCCCATTGCAAAAAAAGCTCCTGCTAAAAAAGCACCTGCAAAAGTTGCTCCAAAAAAGCCTGCAGCTAAAGTTGCCCCTAAAAAACCAGTAAAACCAATAGCAAAAGCAGCTCCTTCAAAAGTTGCTCCAGCTAAAAAGGCACCAGTTCCTGTAAAAAAACCGATTACCAAAAATACAAAATCGGTGAAAGTTACTCCTCCAAAAGCTGTTAAACCAGCTCCAATAAAAAAAGTTGAAACAAAAGTGCCAGTAAAACAACCCATTATAAAGGTAGTTGCAGTAAAACCTGTTCCAGAGGTAAAAGCAAAAGATATTAAGGTGCCTGCAGCAAAACCAGTAGTAATTCCAAAAATTTCTACCAAAACGGTTAGGAAATACCAACCAGAATTTACGAAGTCTGTTTTAGACAAGGCTCAAAGAGATCCTGGAGCTCCTTCTCAGCGTTATAGCGATGGTGAATTGAATGAATTTAGAGAGCTAATTCAGCGCAAGTTGGAGGCTGCTAAAAAGGAATTGTCTTATTTACATGGTCTAATTACCCGTAAAGATGAACTTGGCGGAGATGAAAGCGATAACCGTTATATGACTATGGAAGATGGTAGTCTAAGTATGGAAAGGGAACAATTAAGTCAGATGGCTAGTCGTCAGATTACTTTTATTGATCACCTCGAAAAAGCAATCATGCGCATTGAAAATAAAACTTATGGCATTTGCCGCGTTACTGGAAAACTCATCGATAAAGCAAGGTTACGTGCTGTTCCGCATGCTACCCTAAGCATAGAAGCGAAAATGAGTTCTAGTAAATAAATTATCATGAATCAATAAAAAAGAGGACTTTTAGTTCTCTTTTTTTATGCCCCTACTTCATTCATTCCTATTGCCTATTAAATCAACCACTAATTTTTTATTAAAATTTAGTTTAATTACTAAACCCCTGCTAAAAGAGTTCATCTGAAAGATGAGCGTCATGATAAAAAATTTTGTAAGTAAATTCTTGCTGCTTTTTCAAGCTCTCCTTCTGCTAAAAACTTACATTTGCCTTCATTATACTTGATATATGCAATTAATTCCTGTTAACGACCCTAGAACCGCACAACAATTTTTACAAGTAGCAGTGGAATTATATAAGAACGACCCTAAATGGATCAGGCCCCTTGACAAGGATATCAATGAAGTTTTTGATACAAAAAAAAATAAGGCATTTAGATTTGGGGAAGTTGAACGCTGGATATTGAAGGACAATGAAGGCAAACTTATAGGCCGAATTGCCGCATTTATCAACCAAAAATATAGAAACAAAGGCGATGATATTCCAGTGGGTGGCATAGGATTTTTTGAATCCATCAACAACCAGGAAGCAGCCGATTTATTACTTGATAATGCCAAGCATTGGCTCATTCAAAAAGGAATGGAAGCAATGGATGGGCCAATCAATTTTGGAGAAAGAGACAAATGGTGGGGACTGGTAACTGCAGGTTTTGATGAACCCTTGTATGGGATGAATTATAATCCTCCTTATTATAAGGACCTATTTGAAGACTATGGTTTTAAAGTTTTTTTTCACCAGGTTTGTTTTGGACTTCATCCAAAGGCACCCCTGCAATCAAAGATTCATGAGCGCCATGCTTTTTATGATATCAATCCCGACTTCAGTTCTAAACACATAAAAAAAGACCAATTTGAATCCTTTGCAAATGATTTCGCCACTGTATACAACAAAGCATGGGCAGGTCATGGAGGATTAAAACAGATGGCTAAAGAACAGGTACTGATTCTATTTAAAAAGATGAAGCCTGTAATGGATGAAAGACTTATTTGGTTTGCCTATGTAAAAAATGAACCGATAGCCATGTTTGTAAATATTCCCGACTTAAATCAGTGGTTTAAATATTTAAATGGAAAATTTGATCTGTTCCATAAACTAAAGTTTTTATGGATTAAGAAATTTAAGCCTAATAAAAAATTTAGTGGTATTGTTTTTGGAGTGGTTCCTGAATGGCAGGGAAAGGGTATTGATTCTTACATGATTGGTGAGGCCGCCAAGGTCATTCAACACGCTAGTGTAGCCTACACTCAATATGAAATGCAATGGATCGGTGATTTTAACCCTAAAATGATCAATGTAGCGGAAGGACTAGGTGAAACCTTTCGTAGTAGAAATCTTACTACTTATAGGTATTTATTCGACCAAACGAAAGAATTTAAACGTCACCCGATGCTTTAATTGCTAATTAAAGCTAGATTTCCAATTCTATGATGAAATAATTGGTCATTTATTCCAAAAAAGGTGTCTACTATGTAGATAGCTTTTTATCAAAATGAGGGAAGGGTTTACTAACTTGCAACTATAATAAATAGTCAAATTAAGTCTGCCTTTGGGCAATTTTACCATATGGACAAATTCATTGTTTCAGCAAGAAAATATCGACCACAAATTTTTTCAACAGTAGTTGGACAATCTCATATTACCACCACGCTTAAAAATGCTATTAAAAATAATCAGCTTGCGCATGCTTTTTTATTTTGTGGTCCAAGAGGTGTTGGTAAAACCACTTGTGCAAGAATTTTAGCAAAAACTATTAACTGTGAAACGCGGACTAAAGATGGTGAAGCTTGTAATAGCTGTAACAGTTGTGTTTCATTTGATGCAGGCACATCTTTAAATATTCATGAACTAGATGCAGCAAGTAATAATTCGGTAGATGATATTAGGAGCTTAGTTGAACAAGTTCGTTTTGCACCTCAGGCTGGTAAATACAAAGTATATATCGTAGATGAGGTTCATATGCTTAGCTCTTCTGCATTCAATGCTTTCTTAAAAACTTTGGAGGAGCCGCCACCCTATGCAATCTTTATTTTAGCTACCACGGAAAAGCATAAAATATTACCTACTATTTTAAGTCGCTGCCAGATATTTGATTTCAAACGCATCACCAATAATGATACTGTTGAACATTTACAAGAGATCTGTGAAAAAGAATCGATTACAGCAGAGAAAACAGCCCTTCACGTAATTGCTCAAAAAAGCGAAGGATGCATGAGAGACTCTTTGAGTATTCTCGATAAAATAGTCAGTTTTACAAATGGTGCTGTTACGTATAAAAACACCCTAGAACATCTAAATATTTTAGATGAAGATTATTATTTTCAGTTGTTGGATTTTGTGCAACAGCAAGATTTAAGTAGTGCGCTACTTATGTTTGATGAAATTAATAGAAAAGGATTTGAAGGTGATCTAGTATTAAATGGTTTTGCAGAATTTTTAAGAAACTTATTGGTAAGTCGTGACCCAAAAGTAGCGATGCTATTAGAAGTGGCAGAAGATTTCAAACAAAAATATCTACAAATCGCACAAAAAATTTCCCCTGCTTTTATAGTGAGTGCATTAAATATTTTGAATGAAGCAGAAATAAATTACAAGCAGGCACGCAATAAGCGTTTACATGTAGAATTGACAATCATTAAATTAAGCTATCTCCAACAAGCATTGGAATTGGTAAATAACGAAGGAGCTGTAAGTAAAAAAAAAATAATTGAAGGAGCGAAAACAGTTTCCTTTAGAGCATTGCCTATTGTTTCTAGCCCTATTTTAAATCAAATCGCTTCGACTACTGAAACCCAAAAATCTAAGCCGATAGCAGAAGCAAAATTAATTATTGAAGCTCCTAAAGAAATAAAAAAAACAGTTACTCAGGAATCAATTACCACAAAGGATAAAAGTTTTGAAAAGCCTGCTACTAACGCTACTGAAACTAAAACATCATTAGGCTCATTACTGAGTATACGAAATAAGATTACCAATAAAAATAAAGAGGGCGATACAGAAGTGAAGCCTCTAAATGAAGAAGAGCTTCAATCTTGTTGGAACTTATTTATTGAAAAACTTAGGACGAATAATAATTATTCTGCCATTACTAATTTCAAGGCTGCAGCGTTAAAAGTGATTGACAGCAATACCATTGAAATTGTTACTCAAGGAGAAATTCATAAAGCTTTTATTGAAGTGGAAAGGGCTGATTTGGTAACCCATATTCAGGATTATTTCAATAATAGAACATTGGTTTACCAAGTGGCAGTGATTGAAAAAGAAGAACCGGCTGGAAACGGAGAAATTATATTAAATAGAAAACAACAATACCTAAAAATCATTGAAGAGTACCCTTTAGTAAAAGAGCTAAAAGAAAGATTGAAATTAGAGTTGGAATAAGGTAAGTTTTGCAGCCCTCTATTAGGCAGGCTATAATTTTCAGTTTTGGACTATTTAACTAGGGTGTTTTTCTTAAAAAACTAAGTAGTAAGCCCCATTTTAAGTTCTCTTTTTAAAAAACTGACCTAATTATAGCGCATATAATTCCCATTTTTGCATTAATTTCGGCTTCCAATATAAAACAATAAAAAATATGGCAGAAGTGATTCGCATGCCCCGGATGAGTGATACTATGACGGAAGGTGTAATAGTAGAGTGGCATAAAAAGGTAGGCGACAAAGTAAAATCGGGCGATTTATTGGCCGAAGTGGAAACTGACAAAGCCACCATGGAACTTGAAAGTTTTAATGACGGGGTTTTATTATACATCGGTGTGGAAAAAGGGAAGGCTGTAAAAGTGGAAGGTATTTTAGCGGTAATTGGAAAAGCCGGCGAAGAATTTGAATCTGCCCTAAGCGCTGCTAAAGACGCTACTCCCCAAGCAACCAAAGAAGAGGTTGCTGAAAACAAACCTACTACTGTTGCTAGTCCTGCCGCTGCTAAAGTAGAATTACCGGCGGGAACCCGTGAAATCAGAATGCCTTTACTAAGCGATACCATGACGGAAGGGAAAATTGTTGCTTGGAATAAAAAGGTAGGTGATTTTGTAAAAAGCGATGATGTATTAGCTGATGTAGAAACAGATAAAGCTACTATGGAAGTGGTAGGATATGAGGAAGGGACATTGCTTTATATCGGTGTAGAAGCTGGTTCTGCTGCTAAGATTAATGAGATTATCGCAATTGTAGGAAAAAAAGGAACCGATATAAGTGCTTATGTTGCAGCAGAAAAATCTGGAGCAAATTCAGCCGTTGTACCTACTTCTCAACCAAGTGTTACTGCCGCATCTAATGCTACAGATGCATCGATAAAAGAAACTGAATCAGCGGATTCATCCAACGACAGAGTGAAAGCTTCCCCACTTGCTAAAAAATTAGCAGCCGATAAAGGTATCGACCTCAATAAAGTAAATGGAACGGGGGATCATGGTAGAATTACTAAAAAAGACATTGACAGTTATGTACCCTCAGCGTCTTCAGCTCCGCAAGCAAGTTCCTCCACTCCACAAATAGCAAAGGCAACTGCCCCTGCTTTTGTAGCCAATGGTCAAGAAAGTTATACGGATACTGCCTTAACACAAATGCGTAAAGTGATTGCAAGGAGATTAGGTGAAAGCAAATTCACTGCACCCCATTTTTATCTAACGATGGAGATCAATATGGATAATGCAATTACAGCAAGAGCTAGCATGAATGAAGTGAGTCCGGTTAAAATTTCCTTTAATGACATGATAATAAAATCAACTGCAATGGCGCTTCGATTGCACCCAGATGTGAATAGCAGCTGGATGGGCGATTTTATTAGACACAATCACCATATTCACATTGGATCTGCCCTTGCACTTCCAGAAGGATTGATTGTTCCAGTGATACGCTTTGCTGATCAAAAATCATTATCACAAATTGCCGCTGATGCAAAGGAATTATATGGCAAAGCAAAAGATAAAAAACTTCAACCCGCCGAGTTTAGTGGTAACACATTTACCATTTCAAATTTAGGGATG
Organism: Ferruginibacter sp.; assembly: GCA_030831945.1. GTDB lineage: Bacteria > Bacteroidota > Bacteroidia > Chitinophagales > Chitinophagaceae > Ferruginibacter. Next base: position 10,937 of record JAURKC010000014.1, on the reverse strand, counting down.
ATGGATATAGAAGAATTTACTGCCATCATCAACCCGCCAGACAGTGCTATTTTAGCAGTAGGCGCTATCAAAGAAAAAGTAGTAAAAAAAGGAGATGGATTTGCGGTAACCAATGTAATGAAACTTACCCTAAGCTGTGACCACAGAAGTGTAGACGGAGCAGTAGGTGCAGCGTTTTTACAGACACTGAAAAAGTTTTTGGAAAACCCTATCAACATGCTAGTGTAAGTTTTTGATTATAAATATTTGAGGCGCTGATTATACAATCAGCGCCTTTTTTTCTTAAAGAATTTGGAGACAAAATCTAATCAGTAAAAGATTTTATCTCCAAATTAATTGCGACTAAAAATAAATGAATAGCAACCCAATTATAGTATTCGATGGCATTTGTAGCCTTTGCAATAGTGCAGTAATTTTTATTATTAAAAGAGATAAAAAATCGATGATCAAATTCGTTGCCTTTCAAACCGAAAAAGGTAAGGAAATACTTCAACAATTTAATTTAACTACCCAATCAAACCATTCAATTGTTTTCATTGAAAAAGGAGAGGCTTATACTCAATCAACAGCTACACTAAAAATTTGCAAGCATTTAACTGCTGGGTGGCCGCTGATGTATGGATTTATAATTGTTCCAACATTTATTAGAAATGGAATCTATCAATTGATAGCAAAAAACCGATACCATTGGTTTGGAAAAAAAGAAAAATGCATGGTCCCCAGTCCAGCATTGAGTGAACATTTTTTATAATACCTTCAATAAAAATTTATGGTAAAGAAAAAAACTTTAGTTATTGGAGCTTCTGAAAACCCCATAAGATATAGTTATTTAGCAGTTCAAAAATTAAATGCCCATCAATATCCTGTCATTGCGCTAGGATTAAAAAAGGGCACCATCGGAAATATTGAAATAGCAACTGAGAAAAAGAAATTTGAAAATATTGATACGATTACCCTTTACTTAAATCCTTTAAACCAAAAGGGCTATTACGATTACATCCTTTCCCTTCATCCCAAAAGAATCATTTTCAATCCAGGTACAGAGAATGATGAATTAGTTGACCTTGCTCAACAAAATGGAATTCACTGCCTTGAAGCCTGCACGCTGGTTTTATTAAGTACTGATCAGTATTGATATTGGCTATCCCAAAATGCCATAATACTTGCAAACAGGACTCATCAAGGTTAAATAATCGTAAAGCCAGTAGAAGTATATCTAATTTTTCCTTAATTTTAAGAAAGCCCCTTTTTATGTTATGGAGAAAATTCAATGGAGATCCCATTCAACTACCCATTAAAACAGCAGTGGAGGAAGCAATTGTAAAAGAAATAGATGCAGGCTGTAAATTAAAAGTATGTATTGGCACTGACAGTCAAGTAAAAGGATTGGAGACTGAGTTTGCCACAGTTATTGTTTTTTTACGCGAAGGGCGTGGTGGATTCATGTACATTCATAATGAGAATACCTTATTGAAATATAGCATCAAGGAAAGAATGCTGGTAGAGGTTGCAAAGAGTATTGAAATTGCTTACGAGCTTTGTGATCTTTTCACACTGTATGATGTAGACATGGAAGTTCATGCCGATATAAATACGAATGCTCAATTTAAAAGTAACGAAGCATTAAGAGAGGCAATGGGATATATTTTAGGAATGGGATTTGCTTTTAAAGCTAAACCCGAAGCATTTGCCAGCAGTAGTTGTGCCAATAAAATGGTCAACTAGACTTCCCCATAAAAAAATTGTGCTTTTAACATACTCCACCTTAGCTCTCTTTATTATTTGTAACAAATTTCATAGAATGGATTGGAAATATCCTCTTTTTAATAAAGGCCAATGACTAATTTGAATAAAAAAACTGGTGAAGTATTGAAGTAAGATTAGATATCTTTGCAGCATAAAAAAACATACAATATGAGCGAAACAGTACTTACCAAGGGTCAAATTCATACCAATAAGGGTATTTTGAATTTCGAGCTATATGATGATGCAGCCCCTATAGCTGTAGCAAATTTTAAAAAACTTATTAACGAGGGCTTTTATAATGGGCTAAGTTTTCACCGAGTGATTCCAAATTTCATGATTCAGGGTGGCTGTCCAAATGGTACAGGTGCTGGTGGTCCAGGATATACCATTCAATGCGAGACAAGAGGTGATAAACAATATCATGACCGTGGGGTAATGTCAATGGCTCACAGAGGTCCAAATACTGGAGGATCACAATTCTTTATTTGTCACAATAGAACAGGCACCCAACATCTAGATGGCGTTCATACCTGCTTTGGAAAAGTTACAGAAGGTATTGAGATAATAACTGAAATAAGAGGTGGCGATATTATGGAAAAAGTAATACTGCTAAATTAATTTTTTATAAGAAAAATTTATTGTACACAAAAGCCATCATTGAATATAATTTTTAATGATGGCTTTTGCTTTATGAAAACAGATATTTAATAACAAGTGATTACTACTTATTTGATTCATTCGTTTCATCAATCAACTTCAATATCTTATCTTTTCCTAATTTTTTAGTAGCACTACTTACAAAATGCTGAGGTAAAAACTGCCAGGTTTTTCTCAATCGATCTAAAAAAAGTTTTACATTTTTGGCTACAACCGATTGTGTTTCCTTATCCGCTTTAGTAAAAATCATGGTAAAGGGTATCTCCCATTTATCCAATTGATTTAAAAAATCAAGGTCTATTTTTTGTGGGGTATGTCGGGCATCTATTAACACAAAAACCATCACTAAATTTTCTCTTTTTCTCAGATACCCCTCAATCATTTGTTCCCAGCGTCTTCTGCTACGGATACTTACTTTAGCGAAACCATAACCTGGCAAATCCACTAGGTACCATTTAAAATTTTGCCCGTCCTTACCACTATTGATTGCCGAAGCCGAAGTGATTTCAAAATGATTAATTAGCTGAGTCTTTCCTGGCGTTGCGGAAGTTTTAGCTAGTTTATCATTACCAGTAAGCATATTAATTAGAGATGATTTACCCACATTACTGCGACCGATAAATGCATATTCTTTTTTATCGGGAAGAGGGCATTTCTCGAAATCAGGACTACTGATAATATATTTAGCAGATTTGATAATCATCTGGCAAAGATACGTCAGAAGGGATAGGTAATCCATACCCCTTCTGACGTATCTTTGCCCCTATGAAACAATTTGCGCACGATAATGTGGTCCCTCAGCAGGATTCTACGCTTTCAAAAAAAGAACAGGTAGCCAATATGTTTGACCATATTGCCTACCGATATGATTTTTTGAACCGCTTTTTAAGTGGCGGAATCGATATTTTATGGCGAAAAAAGGCCATTAGGCAACTTAAAAACTTAGACCCCAAAATAATACTAGATGTGGCAACCGGAACGGCAGATGTTGCTATTATGACCGCCAGTATTTTACAACCCGAAAAAATAATAGGAATAGATATCAGTGAAGGCATGCTCAATTTTGGTAGAAAAAAAATTGAAAAACTTGGCCTTGAAAAAATAATTGAATTATTAAAAGGGGATTGCGAAACAATAAATGCAGCTGATAATTCGTTTGATGCAGTTACGGTAGCTTTTGGCGTTCGAAATTTTCAACATTTAGAAAATGGGCTGAAAGAAATTTTAAGAGTACTAAAGCCAGGAGGGAAATTAGTTGTACTAGAATTCAGCCAACCTAAAACCATCCTGGTGAAGCCCTTATACAAAATTTATATGAACGTGGTGGCTCCTGGAATGGGGAAATTATTTTCAAAAAATCGCGATGCGTATAAATATTTGGATGAATCAATTAAAAAATTTCCCGAAGGAAAAAATTTTACAATTATCTTAGATAACCTCGGATACATCAACACTTATTGTAAACCTCTGAGTTTTGGAATATGCAGCATTTATTGCGGAGAAAAATAATTTACTGTATTCTTTTATTACTGATTGGCTCTTCTAGAGGAATTGCCCAACTGCGCTATGCTACAATGAACTTACCTGATCACGATAACAAAACTTACCACTTTGGAATCAATCTAGGAATGAACAGATCTCATTTTAATTTTACCCACCACCCTAAGTTTTTATATCAAGATAGTGTAAACGTTATCGAGAGTATCAATAGTACCGGTATCAATTTAGCATGGCTCGTCAATTTAAATTTAAGTGAGCACTTTGATTTAAGGACTTATCCACTCAACCTTACTTTCAGTGAAAAAGCATTTCAATACACCCTTAAATATCCAGACTTCCCAGTTGGTGAAGATACCATCACCACTAAAAAAGTGCAATCCATTACTTTAAATTTTCCCTTTCAATTAAAATTCAGTAGCGATCGAATAGATAACTTAAAAGTTTATACGATTGCAGGGGTAAAGTTTGATTACGATATGGCCTCTAATGCCGGGAAAAGTAATGCTGAAGGTCTAATCAAACTCAATAAACTTGATTATAGCATTGAGGGTGGTATTGGATTCCATATATACTATCCTTATTTCGTATTGTCACCTGAGCTAAAGGTAAGTTGGGGCCTTAGCAATTTACATAGTAGGGATCCCTCATTAATATTTTCAAGCAATTTTGACAAAATATACTCCCGAATGATTTCTTTTTCACTGATCGTTGAATAATCTTTTTGCTATAATCATAGCCAAACTGTATATCAATATACTTAGCGGTATTGAATGTGATATATCCTCTTCCATCAAAGTAACCAATGCCGAAGGTTTTATAATTTTGGAAATATCCTCCGCCAGGAACTGAGCGGACAGCCAACACATTTGGCTAAAAAAATTTAGGTCCGCGCTCTTGGTTATCAGTAATACTTGAAATAAAACAATCTTGTTCTCAATCCTTCCGCTTATATTAAAACCGCGAGTATTCAAATACAACGCCTACTGGCTGCATTATTTTCTAACCGATCTAATAATCGATAAGCCTTATCTCCTTGGGGTAAGAAAGTAGATTGGGCGAATAAAAAGGTAGGCAAAATAAAAAATAATAAATTGGATAAGCTTTTAATAATTTGCATCGTAGTTTTTAGTAGCGGAAATCTTTAGAAACTTAAATATATATAAATAATTTAATATATGAGTAAATACCTTATTAAAAATATTAGCCTAGTCAATGAAGGGAAAATTGAACACCTGGACCTGCTAATCAACGGGGAAAGAATAGAGAAAATAGGAAGCCAGCTTTCTGAAAAAGGCAAGGTGACAGAAATAAATGGAGAAGGGAAGCATCTATTACCTGGAGCAATTGACGACCAAGTCCATTTTAGGGAACCTGGCCTTACCCATAAAGCAACCATTTATAGTGAAAGTAAAGCCGCTGTTGCTGGAGGTGTAACGAGTTTTATGGAAATGCCGAATACAATTCCCAACGCGCTCACTCCAACATTGCTAGAAGACAAATATCAAATAGCTTCTCAAGGTTCTCTAGCTAACTACTCCTTTTTTATGGGAGTAAGTAATACCAATGCAGACGAAGTGCTAAAAGTAAATCAACATAAAGCTAATATTTGTGGAGTAAAAATTTTTATGGGTGCTAGTACTGGAAATATGCTAGTGGACAATTTTGGGACACTTGAAAAAATATTTAGAGAAACTGAGTTACTTATTGCAACTCATTGTGAAGACGAAAAAATTATTAAAGAAAACTATGAAAGGATAAAAAAAGAAAAAGGTGTATTGACTGCTTCAGACCACGCATTAATCAGAGATGACAATGCTTGTTATGAATCATCACTCACTGCAATTCAAATTGCTAAAAAATACAATACCCGATTACATATTTTGCATATCAGTACTGAAAAAGAAATTCAGTTATTCGGCAATATGTTGCCCTTGAAAGACAAAAGAATTACCTCCGAAGTATGTATTCATCACCTTCATTTTACTTCTGACGACTACAATCAACTAGGCTATAAAATAAAATGTAATCCGGCAATAAAATCACCTAACAATAAAGAGGCCTTATGGAAAGCTTTATTGGACGACCATTTGGACGTAATTGCCACAGACCATGCACCCCATTTGCTTACAGAAAAATCGGGTGACTATGAGCATGCACACGCGGGGTTACCACTTGTTCAACATTCAATGTTATTAATGCTTCATTACCATCAATTGGGTAAGATTAGTCTTGAAAAAATAGTTCAAAAAATGAGTCATTCCGTAGCTGAATGTTTCCATATAGAAAATAGAGGTTACATCAGGGAAGGCTATTTTGCAGATCTTGTAATTGCGAACTTACAAAAAACTACTACTGCAAAAAAAGAAAATCTTTTATACAAATGCGGATGGAGTCCACTTGAAGGCTTTGAGTTTGCTGCTCAGATAGAGAAGACTTTTGTAAACGGAACAATGGTTTATGATAATGGAATTTGGGAGGAGACGAACAAGGGGAAAAGAATGACATTTAAACATTAGTTTCGAAAATTGAACACAATAAAACCTTTTCAGATTTAGTAATATTCTACTAGATCTGAATAGCTGATAGTCTTAAAATTGCTATTATTCTCGCAGCATGGAAATAGATAAAACAACCCTAAGCGACCTTTCTTTAATTGATACCGAAGGTGAATTTTCGGTATTTCATCACCTCAATTTATGCCGAACAATAGGCGGTAGGGATCAGTTGTTCGAAAATTTTAAGCGCCCATTGAAAAGCATTGAAGCAATAGAAGGGGTTCAACAAACCTTACAAGCTATTTTAGATGATTTGGAATTATGGCCCAATCAAATTAGTAATGGTTCAATCATGATGATTGAAAAATTCTATCAAACCTCTGTAGAATTAATACCTAAAAACGCATCCAAGATTAGTGCGCATAGCTATAAATTATTTAACCGAGCAGACTTTTCACTAGTGGAATACTCTGTAGGACATAGTTTTGATTTTATAAAAGGAATGCAGCAGTTAATCAATATTTTTTTAACTCCCCAATCTCCTGCGCCCATAAAAAAAGTATTAGCAGCCGTAAAAGCTATTATTGAACAGGATGAATTCCAAATCATCAAAAAAAATAATAAAGCAACAAATCTTTCCATCGCTCAACAATTGCATTTAGGCCATTTTCTAAAATATCAGTTCAAAAGAAATATGCAGGAGTTGCTTAACTATTATGCTCAACTAGATGCCTGGTATGGCATGGCAATGGCCGTAAAGGAGTATCAGCTAAATTTTCCGGAATTGGTAGAAATAGACCGCCCATTTCTTCAAGCAAAAGGGCTTTACCATCTGCAATTAAATAGCCCCACTGGGTATGACTTAAGCCTTGACGAACAGAGTAATTTTTTATTTTTGACTGGTGCTAATATGGCTGGTAAAAGCACCCTTATTAAATCGGTGGGTACGGCTGTATTTTTAGCTCATATTGGAATGGGAGTTCCTGCAAAAAATATGAAATTAAGTCTCTTCGATGGTTTACTTAGTAATATCAATGTAACCGACAATTTGCTTAAAGGAGAAAGTTATTTTTATAACGAAGTGCATCGTATTAAGTCCACAGTAGAAAAAATTTCTGATGGAAGAAAATGGCTTATTCTAATAGATGAACTTTTTAAGGGAACCAATGTGGAAGATGCGATGAAATGCTCCACCACTGTTATTAAAGGACTTCTTAAAATGAAAAACTCTTTGTTCATTTTAAGTACGCACCTCTATGAAATAGGTGACGAACTTAAAATTTTTCCAAACATTCGTTTCAATTATTTTGAAACTTTAGTAAAGGGAGATCAACTATTTTTTAACTATCAATTGAAAGAAGGAATCAGTGTTGATCGTTTGGGTTACTTTATATTAAAAAAAGAAGGTGTAGTTGAATTGCTTGAAAAATTATAATTCAACTGAGGACTATTTTTTACACAAAGCAGTCAATTCATATTAAATAGCATAAATAATAAACTGACATCAACGATTTACTAGACTTAATTATCAAAAAAAGCAACCGATTTAATACTATCAAAAAATCACCCGGCTAGATATAAAAATAGACTAGTAGGCAATTGGGTACTAGCTTTTAGTAAATATCTGTCTGCTTATTGCCTAATCAATGTAAATTTGCAACTTATAAAGAAAGAAGGGTCCTATGTTGAGTTTTTTAAGAATATTTAAATACATACACATTCCAAGAAAAAAACTGGTATTATACCTTTTTTTTACCACCTTGGCTACGCTATTCTCCCTACTTTCCATCAATGCTTTAGCCCCTTTCATGAACATCATTTTCAAGACAGATAGTTCAATTCCTGGCGTTAAAGCAAAATCACTAGGCAGATTTAATGACTTTTTTCAACTGTTGATTAATAACCATGGTTCTCTCTATGCCCTTGGCGTGATTTGCGCTTTAATGATTGTTTCAATTTTGCTTAAAAATCTTTTTGTATATCTATCCCTATATATTTCAACACCCGTTCGAAGCCAAATTTTAGCAGATTTTCGATTAAGATTATACACCAAAATTTTACAATTACCCGTCAGCTTTTTTACAGAACAAAAAAAGGGAGACTTAATGAGTCGGATGACTGGAGACATTAATGAAGTCCAGGGTTCTATTTTTACTGCCTTAGAGGGATTAGTGAAAGACCCCTTGATCATTATTTCTTTTTTAATTTCAATGATTTTGCTAAGCCCTCAGCTTTCTTTATTTCTTCTTATATTTTTACCGATTACAGCCTTATTTATTGGCAAAATTAGCAAGCGATTAAAAAAACAATCTACTGCACACTCTGTAGCACAAGGAGAAAATATATCACATGTAGAAGAAACCCTTAGTAGTATAAAAGTTATTAAAGCTTTTAGAGCCGAGGAAAGAATGCTCAACAAATTTAGTGAAGGCAATGAAAAACTTTTTTCATTACTAAATAAAATGACACTGCGTCGTGATTTGGCGAGCCCTATTACAGAGGTATTAGGTGTAACGGTACTTTGCGCTATTTTATATATTGGAGGTCGATTTGTTTTTAGCGAAGACGCCCAACTTACTGGTGGTGATTTGATGGCATTTATTTTATTGTTTGCAATGATTATCAATCCTGCAAAGAATTTATCTACCACCATTTCAAGCATGCAAAAAGGAATGGGGGCTGTTGTGAGAATTGAAGAGATTTTAAATTCACCTATACAGATAGAAGAAAAAGCCAATGCGTCAATTTTAAATGGTTTTAATCAATCGATTGAGTTTAAAAATGTAAGTTTTAGTTACGATGATAAACCGATTTTGAAGAATATCAGTTTTGTAATTGAAAAAGGTAAAACAGTTGCATTGGTAGGATCCTCTGGGGCTGGGAAATCAACCTTAGCAGATCTGATTCCTCGCTTTCACGATGTAAGTGAGGGAGCTATTTTAATTGACGGAGTAAATATCAAAGACTTTACCCTTCAATCACTACGGCAACAAATGAGCATAGTAACTCAGGAAGCTATTTTATTTAATGATTCTATTGCAAACAATATTGCGTTAGGCAATATCAATGCTTCCATGGAAGAGATCATAGAGGCTGCTACCATTGCTAATGCACACCAATTTATTCAACGTAAGGAGGATAAATATGCTACTAATATCGGCGACCGAGGAATGAAGCTAAGTGGTGGTGAGCGCCAACGGATTACCATTGCCAGAGCAGTATTACAAAACCCTCCGATACTAATTCTTGATGAAGCCACTTCCTCATTAGATACTGAGAGCGAACGTTTAGTGCAAGATGCTATTGTTAACTTAATGCAAGATCGGACTTCCTTAGTGATCGCCCACCGACTGAGTACCATCAGTAATGCAGATGAAATTATTGTATTACAACAAGGATCCATCATTGAAAGAGGTACCCATGATTCTTTAATCTCCCAAAACGGTTTTTATAAAAAATTAGTGGAAATGCAAGAAATAAAATAAGTGAATTTTTAGAAAATTGATTGCTTATCTTTCAATCAGTTCTTTTCACTATTTTATTCTTTCATTTATGTTGGTAAAAACTTTCGGCAGTGCAGTTTATGGGGTAGAAGCAATTACTATTGCAGTAGAAGTAAATATTAATAATCAAGGAAAATCAGATGCGATCATTGTAGGACTGCCTGATGGAGCTGTGAAAGAAAGTTTGTTGAGGGTAGAAAGCGCCATTAAGGACAATAATTTTTTTATGCCAAGAACAAGGTTAATTGTAAACCTTGCCCCTGCAGATATTCGAAAAAGCGGTACTGCTTTTGATCTTCCAATAGCAATGGCCACATTGGGTGCTAGCAATCAACTTGTTAATCCTGAAAAACTTACCGACTATGTCATAATGGGGGAACTCAGTCTAGACGGCACCGTTAGATCGATTAAAGGTGCACTACCTATCGCCATACAAGCTAGAAAAGAAAATTTCAAAGGGCTAATAGTTCCGAAACAAAATGCAAGAGAAGCTGCGATGGTAAATAACCTAGCAGTATTTGGGGTTGAACACCTAAACGAAGTAATTGATTTTTTTAAAGATGAAACAACGCTTACTCCTACAACAGTAAATACAAGACAAGAATTTGCCTACGCGCAAAGCGAATTTGACATCGACTTTTGTGATGTGAAAGGACAAGAAAATATAAAAAGGGCTTTAGAGATTGCAGCAGCAGGCGGGCATAATGCCATTTTAATTGGACCGCCAGGAGCTGGTAAAACAATGCTAGCAAAACGCTTACCGACCATCCTTCCACCCCTTTCACTTCAGGAAGCGTTGGAAACTACAAAAATTCACAGTGTAGCAGGTAAGTTACCAGAAAATGCCACCCTCATTTCCAAAAGACCTTATCGAAGCCCACACCATACGATCTCTGATGTAGCGCTCGTAGGTGGTGGAGGCAATCCTCAACCAGGAGAAATTTCATTGGCCCATAACGGTGTATTATTTTTAGATGAACTTCCTGAGTTTAAGCGAACAGTTTTAGAGGTGATGCGACAACCAATGGAAGAAAGA
>JAURKC010000013.1 GCA_030831945.1 Ferruginibacter sp. | reverse complement strand
CCCGCCTACGCACCCTTTAAACCCAGTGAATCCGGATACGCTTGCACCCTCCGTATTACCGCGGCTGCTGGCACGGAGTTAGCCGGTGCTTATTCATCTGGTACCGTCAAGTGATCTAGAAAGACCTTTTTTCGTCCCAGATAAAAGAAGTTTACAATCCAGAGGACCTTAATCCTTCACGCGGCATAGCTGGTTCAGACTTGCGTCCATTGACCAATATTCCTTACTGCTGCCTCCCGTAGGAGTCGGGCCCGTGTCTCAGTGCCCGTGTGACTGGTCGTGCTCTCACACCAGTTACTGATCGGAGGCTTGGTGGGCCGTTACCCCGCCAACTACCTAATCAGGCGCACGCCCATCCAAAACCGCCGAAGCTATAATAACAAGATGATGCCATCTCGTTATGTTACGGTGTATTAATCTCCCTTTCGGAAGGCTATTCACCAGTTATGGGAAGGTTGCGTACGTGTTCCGCACCCGTTTGCCGGTCGCCACCCAGTATTGCTACCTGTGCTGCCCCTCGACTTGCATGTATTAAGCCTGCCGCTAGCGTTCATCCTGAGCCATGATCAAACTCTCCATTGTAAATGTGTTGTTTAATCTGACTAATGTAATTTCAAAGAAGAAACTAATTATTCAAATTCTAAATTATTGTTTGCTAGGTTTGCTTTTTTGAATCCGAAGATTCTTGCTGTTGTTTCCAATCTTTCAAAGAACTTTAAGCCAATTTAATGACCCCGTTTTTTTAACGGAGTGCAAAAGTAATGAGCTTATTATTATTACCCAAATTTAATTCGTGATTTTAGAAAAATACTTTTCCAATTTCATGACTGTTTGAGAATATTTTGTTTTAAAGAACTACCCCTTTTTTATTTGGGAGTGCAAAGGTAAGGGTATTTACACAACCACCCAATTTTATTTCAATTATTTTATAAAAAACTTGAAATGTAATGGGCCTTTTTTATTAAGAACTTTCGCCATTTTTTGATAGCGGACGGCAAAGATAACTTCATATTGTATACTACCCAAGTTTTTTTACAAAAAAAATACCCTTTTTTCCCTCAAAAAAAACAGAAAACACTGAAACTGTCGCCTACACTAGCTAATAGAACCTTGTCAATCTTTAAATTATTTTAAAGTATCCCTAACTGTTTAAGCCTTATCTGCTCAAACCAGTTAAATTACAGTTGAATAATAATGAAGTGTACACCCGAAAAAAAGGAAGACTTGGAACTAATAAGATACCGTAATTAGACAAAGGCCGTGTGGAGGAACGGAAAAATCGGCTTTGGAACAGTCCTTACCCTCCACAATTGAGCAAAATTCTGCTACAGATAGCTTTCCTGTGCCCACTTTAAGCATAGTGCCTACCAAACCCTTCACCATTCCACGAAGAAATCGATTCGCCTCTACATTGTAGGCTAGAAAATTATTTTCAAAAACCCACTCACTCTTTAAAATACTACATTCAAAATGAGCTACCTGGGTATTCTTCTTAGAAAATGAGGTGAAATCCTTGTAAGACTGTATAGCCGTTGCGGCAGCATTTAACAATGCTATATCGAGGGGGTAAGGATAATAAAACGCCCGATCAGATAAAAAAGGATCTTTCTGCTGATAAATAAAATATTTGTACGCTCTACTAATGGCATCAAACCTACAATGAGCATCACTTTTAACCTGGTAAATTTGCTTAATAACAATATCGTCTGGCAAAATAGCATTTAAATTATACACCATTTTTGAAATACTTTCTGGAGTATAATTCACTAATAAAACAGAATCAAAATGAAAATAATTACTCAAGGCATGAACCCCTGCATCAGTGCGGGAGGACCCTGTTAATGAAACCTCCCCTTTTAAAAAAATGGATAGCGCCTGCTCAACTTCCGCCTGAATAGAATTGGCGTTTTGCTGAATTTGAAAACCAGAATAATGGGTGCCCTTATAAAAAACTTCAATAAAATAACGTAGCATAGTAACTTACACACTCTTTAATATTCAAACTATTTTAGAGTGAATTTTTTAGTTTCTAATCATTGATTGAAAACGATTAATATAATTAGGGTCTGTTAACTGATTTTGTAATTTTATGAAATTATTTGAGTCAAAGACAAAAGGATAAGCAATTTCAAAATAGGAAACCCTAGCATCCTCCTTTAAAAATAAAACACTCAAATTCCTGATCTGTTCTACCATAAAACACTTTGCTTTTAAATACTTTTTGGTAACCTTTAACTTCTCTTCATCACTTCCCGCTGCCATTATTCGTTTTCTCAACTTCATCAGATCTTCTTCAGAAGCTAGCACTGTACAATTTGAATTAACCTTCAAAGTCTGGCGTACCTGCGCTACCGGCAAATCAACTGGATCCTTACTAACGCTTGCACTACTTGATTCTTTACTGACAGGTATAACATTTGCTGCAGGTATTTTATCCGAAGCTCCTCCCTTACTTACCGGTAGTTCAATATCTATAAAACGTGGTTTTACAGCCTTATCCTCCTGAATTGAAACAGTCGGCTGCACTTCTACTACTGGTAGTTTCGTGTCGGCTGGCTTTTGATCAACAATAGTAACAGGCAATTTATCTTCAGCAATAAATACCGTAATCGTATCCACCCCTCCCTTCATTTTATCTACAAAAATCATAGTAGTGCCTGCTGCATCCTTTTTTGTCATACTACGACTAATATTAGACTTTGTTAATCCTGAAGCCGCCGAATTACCCTTTATTAGTTTTGTACTGTCAACTGTTTTACTAATGGGCGCTGAGACATTATTATTAATTTCAACCTTTGGTTTTGGTACGATAGGAGTCTCTTGAATGGCCACCAAATCAGCTGACTTCTTTTCTTTCTCTTCAACCTTTACTTTACTAGTCTCGATAATTATTGGCTCGGCTTGCCTAATAGTAGAATCATTGACTACTTCGGAAAGCATATTTGAAAAAGCATCATTTTTATTAACTACTGCAATAGTGTTTGGACTAGCCGCACTATTATCCATTATTACATCCAACGTTTGTAAGTTGAATAATCCCCACCCTTTGCTTTCGAAATTCTTTAATATGAAACCAATATCTGTTCTGTCGATTGTACAAACCATATTTTGTTCCTTAACACCAGTTTTTGGAAACCCAATAGAAAGCTGGTAGGTTCCGTCTTTTAGTTTAGGTAAAATGACATACCCAGAAGCAGAAGAGTTATATGTTTTTTTATCCAGCTTTACATAAAAAGACTGATGATTTTCATTCTGAATATAAATAAAATGGTTTTGCTGGGCTTTCAAGCTTGGCACCAAAACAATAAAAAGGATAATCAATAAAACTGGTAAATACTTCATTTGCATTTTGCTTAGAAGACAAAAATACTCATTATAGTAATGGTTTGACCATTTAACAAAAAAATGATGGTGCTTTAACAGAAGTCCCCCTTCCATTACAATAAATTAATTAATCTCAATGATTAGAGGTAAAAAAAAAGTCCCAGCAAATTAGCTGGGACTTTTTTTATGTTTTATATTTTACCAACTTCCACTACTACCGCCACCTCCAAAACTTCCACCTCCAAAGCCACCAAATCCTCCTGAGCTAGATCCACCGCCTCCTCCGCCACCGCCCAGTGCACTACCTAAAAGAAATGCCCCTCCATTACTCATCAAGGAGCCGCCACCGCCTCTTCTACCTGAACTAATTGCCATAAAAATAATGATAAAAACAATATAGAAAATTATTTTACCAATCCCTCCTTTCTTTCCTTTCTTGGAGTATTTGGCGTCTACTTTATATTCTCCTTTAGTAGCCTTAATAATAGCATCAGTGCCTTCCTCTATTCCCCGATAATAATCATTTCCCTTAAAATTGGGGACTATTAATTCTTCAATAATATGCTTACAGGTAACATCGGGCAGTGCGCCTTCAACACCATAACCTGTTGAAATATTTAATTTTCGATCATCTTTAGAAATTAGTAAAACAATTCCATTACTAAATTCTTTCCCCCCTACACCCCAGGCTCTCCCTAATTTAACCCCAAAATCTGCTATTTCAAAATCGCCAATATTGGGTACAATTACTACTACAATTTGAGTAGAAGTACTATCATCAAATTGGACTAATTTATTTTCTAAGGCCTGCTTTTGATCACTTGTTAAAACCCCCGTATAATCATTCACTAGCCGTTGAGTACCTGTTGGAGTTTTAAGTAGGTCTTTCGCATTAAATCCACTTTGAGCAAAAGCCACCGCACAGATGATAAAAAATAAAAATAAACAGGCGATTTTTTTCATGGAATATTAATCTATTTTACTACTATGTTTTTATTTTCCAAATACGATATCATCTGACAACTCATTTTTATCAGTCAACGAATTGTAGGGGAATGTATCTTGTAAGGTTTGACCAACTTGAAGAATACACTGTTCTATTCCTGAAGCAATTTCCTGGTTTGAAAATTGGCTTATCATTTTTTGAACAGCATTCTCCCAATATTGAGTTCCCACTTTTTTGTGAATACCCTCATCACCAAATAAGGCCAGCTCACGATCTTTCATAGCAATATATAAAAGCACCCCATTTCGATCCTCTGTTCGCTCCATTTTCAATTGAAAGAAAATTTCTGCAGCCCTCTCCAACGGATTCATGTATGGATTTTTACTTTCCACAAATAGCCTTATTTCTCCGCTAGTCGATTTTTCTGCAGAAGATATAGCAGTAACTATCCGAGCCTGATCCTGCTCAGAAAAAAATGCTTTCTTTTTAAAGAAGGAAAATATTCCCAAAATGAAATGTTTTATTATTTACTAAAATCTACTTTGGTATCCTCTGCTCCTGCAGCTGCTTCGTAATTCTTTTTCTGTTGGTAGCCAAAAATTCCTGCAATGATATTACTAGGGAAACGAATGATTTTAGTATTGAAATTAGTAATGGCAGTATTCCAATCACCCAATGCTACAGTAACACGATTTTCAGTCCCTTCAATTTGAGCCTGTAAATCTCTGTACAACCCAGTTGCTTGCAAAGTTGGATAGGACTCAACATTAATACTCAATGCGGCACGTCCAATTGAATTTAATTGCTTGTCTGCTTCTGCAACCTGTTGAGGGTTAGATTCAGGGCTAATATTAGGTACCCTAGAACGCATCTGAACAATTTTAATCAATGTGGTATCTTCATTACGCGCAGCGCCTTTAATAGTATTTACTATATTTTCATACAATTTCGCTTTTCTATTATACTGAGTCTGTACTTGTCCCCATTTGCCATTGATGTCAATTTCTGAGGTTGCCATTCCATTACGAGCACTAATTACCCAAAGTACAAGAAGAGCTACAACGCCTAAAATAATAAGTCCAGTCCGTTTCATGAGTTTTAATTTTTAATGTTAAATATTATGTGTTTAATTGATTCCTTTAGAGAAAAGTAAAAATATCTGTTTTGAATAGGGTTAATTTAGGTTAAATGTAGTGCTTAGGGCCAATAAATACCTAAAAAATTAAAAAAGTAACAATTCTTTATCTAAAACGATTACTTAATCGCTGCTATACCTGGCAATACTTTTCCTTCAAAATATTCAAGCATCGCTCCCCCTCCTGTACTCACATAACTTACCCTATCAGCTAATTTAAATTGATTTACTGCTGCTACACTATCGCCACCACCCACCAAACTGAATGCGCCTTTAGCAGTTGCAGCTGCCACTGCTAAAGCAACAGACTTTGTGCCATTTTGGAATTTCTCCATTTCAAAAACTCCCATCGGACCATTCCACAAAATAGTTTTCGATCGTTGAATGACATCGCTAAATACTTCGACTGCCTTAGGCCCAATATCTAATCCCATCCATCCTGAAGGTATTGAATTACTCTCCATCACTTGAGTTGCTGCATCAGCGGCAAACTTGTCAGCAATAATTGAATCTTGTGGTAAATGAATTTGTACGTTTTTTTGTTTTGCCTTTTCTAAAATATCAAGAGCGGTTTGCATTCGATCATCTTCGCAAAGCGAATTACCTATTTGCCCCCCACTTGCCTTTAAAAAAGTATATGCCATTCCACCTCCAATAATAATATCAGTAGCCCTTTCCAATAAATTTTCAATAATTAAAATTTTATCTGAAACCTTTGCTCCACCAATAATTGCTACAAAAGGTTTTTCTGAATGATGCAAAACTTTTTCTGCACTAATCACTTCACCTTCCATTAGTAATCCAAATATCTTTTTATCAGCAGTAAAATACTTTGCAATTACTGCAGTAGAAGCATGTGCCCTATGAGCGGTTCCAAAAGCATCATTTACATATACCTCTCCCAACTTGCTCAATTTTTCTGCAAATGATTCGTCACCCTTTTCTTCTTCTTTATAAAACCGAAGATTTTCTAGCAATAATACTTCACCTGCTTTCAATGCATTTGCAAAATGAAATGCCTGTTCACCAATACAGTCATTTGCAAAAAATACAGGAGTACTTGATTGCTCATTTTCATTCAATAAAAATTCTAAATGTTTCACCAAATGCTTCAATGAATACTTATCAGTAGGACCTTCTTTTGGTCTTCCAAAATGACTCATTAAAATAACACTTCCACCATCCGTCAATATCTTTTTTATGGTTGGAATAGTTGCAGACATCCTAGTGTCATCTGTAATATTAAATTCAGCATCCAAAGGGACATTGAAGTCTACTCTTACTAAGGCTTTTAACCCCTTAAAATTATAATTGGAAAATTTACTACTCATAATTCCTAATATTCCTTAAAATGGAACTAATTTTTAAATTTGATACAATTAAGTAAGGCTCCCAAAAGAGAGCCTTACTTATTAAAATATTTAAAAAAGAACTGGATAATTGGGATATAAAACTCCAATGCTCATGATTAGTTGATTTTAAAAATTAACTAAATAGCATTCTAAAATAATATTGCCCGCAATTCAAAATTTTAATGCTAAATAAATTATTTATTGATAAGGCCTGCAAAATAATTTACAGTTCTTACCAATTGAGAAACATAACTCATTTCATTATCATACCAGCTAACTGTTTTAACCAATTGTTTGTCGCCGGCTGCCATTACCTTAGTTTGAGTTGCATCAAAAAGTGAACCGAAATTAGTACCAATTACATCGGAACTTACAATTTCATCTTCAGTATATCCAAAGCTCTCGTTACTTGCTGCTTTCATAGCCGCATTCACTTGTTCAATAGTAACCGTTTTTTCTAAAATACTTGTCAACTCAGTAAGTGATCCTGTAATTACTGGAACCCTTTGAGCACTTCCATCTAATTTTCCTTTTAATTCAGGTAATACAAGGCCAATTGCTTTTGCGGCACCAGTACTATTTGGAACAATATTGGCAGCAGCAGCTCTCGCTCTACGCAAATCATTTTTAGGATGAGGAGCATCTAATGTATTCTGATCGTTCGTGTAAGCATGAATGGTAGTCATAATAGCAGTGGCTATTCCAAATTGATCATTCAAAACTTTAGCCATCGGTGCAAGACAGTTAGTAGTACAACTTGCACAACTGATGATCGTTTCACTTCCATCTAAAATATTATGGTTAACATTAAAAACTACGGTTTTCAAATCACCAGTTGCTGGAGCTGAAATAACCACTCTTTTTGCACCTGCAGTAATATGCGCTTCTGCTTTTGCTTTATCTGTAAAGAAACCTGTGCTTTCAATCACTACATCTACTTGGTGAGTACCCCATGGAATTTGTGCAGGATCCTTTTGAGCATATATTTTTACTTCATGACCATTTACAATGATTGAATTTTCAGTTGCAGTTACCTCTTGTCCAAAACGACCCTGAGCACTGTCATATTTTAATAGATGTGCCAACACAGCAGGACTTGTTAGATCATTGATGGCAACGACATCAATTCCCTGCATATTATATATTTGGCGAAATACTAAACGGCCGATACGTCCGAATCCATTGATAGCAACTTTTACTGTACTCATATTTAAAATATTTTATTTGTTTTAAAACTTTGCAAAGGTAACAAAAAAGCCACAAAAAAAAAGCCCGAATTTCGAGCTTTCTCAAACGATTTGATCAATAACAACCTCAAATCTTCTTGTTAATGAAGGTTATCCCATCATTATTTATGTTAAGACTAGATAAATAAGAGGAAAATTTAACCAACACAAACTAGTCAACTGTGAATATTTTTTCGTCCACCGGCTTATTTACTTCGATTGATTTGAAAACTATACTTCCCGCTTCAATCGTTTGAACATAAGGAAATACGTATCCATCCTCTGTTTTTTTGTAATCACTGTAAGAAACTTCAATATCTACTTCTCCAGAAGGAGAACTTCCTTTGCCAACTAACTTTACACGATAATAGGTTTTAGCATCTATAAACAAGGTATACACTTTACCGTTTTTGCTGGTCACCTTTATTTTAAAACATGCTGAACCTGCTACATTTTCTTTTCCCACTAATTCTAGCTGATTTCCTTTTTCCTTGTAGTTTACTAGCAAGCCCTGTAAATCCAATAAACCTTGAGCGTATTTCAACTGTTCCTGAGAAATCTCTTCAGGACTGTTTTGTCCTCTAAAAGGCATAAAGTCCCAGCCTTTTTTGGTATTCACTACCTGAAAACCTTCTCCCATTCCTGGAACAGCAATATCATTACGAGTGCCTACGCCGTTAACAGTAGTCACTGTAACTCCTACTTCATATCCTTGAATATTCAAACTTCCCGTCATTTTAACTGATTTTAATGACATCAGCTTTTCTTTGCCTCCATTAGCAAGTTCATAGTTACTAACGACTTCATCCAAAGTTTGTGCTTTAATTGACTGGATGCTTATCAACGCTGCAATTGCGAATAGACCAATGGTTAATTTTTTCATACTAGTTGATTATTATTGATTTAAAAAGATTTCGAATTTATTGAATAGAAAGGAAGATTTAGCAAAAAAATTGTTTAAAGTGAATTTAGCTAGCTCTAACCGATGTTTTGCAATCCAAGGAATATAACACCTCAAAGCCTGATTTTGTTGCTAATTACATTTTATAAAATAATATTAAGGACTTTTTAACATTATCAATTAGCATAGCCATTAATACTTGCAAATTTTTTGTAAATCTATTATTAAGCACTAGAAATACTATGCTAATTTTTGCAAAATAACATTCGTTCTATAATGATAGCTTAGTTTTAATATAGCCCGATAATTTATCAGGTTGTAAAAGTTATTTACCCCGTAAACTTATATTAGAACTTACTTTAATTACCTACTATTCATTCAAACCAACTGACTTATATTTGTTTCAATTATCGTTTTAAAAAATGTCTCAGAAAATATATGGAAATATTGTAGACCTTTTTAACCAAAATATTTTTTTTGGTGAGATCACAATAGATCAAAAAAAGATTGTAGCAATAAAGCTTCTAGAACCAGAAACTAAGATGCAAACTGCATTTATTATTCCTGGTTTTATAGATAGTCATGTACATATAGAAAGCTCCATGCTAGTTCCGAGTGAATTTGCAAAACTTGCCGTTGTTCATGGCACAGTAGCGACCGTTAGTGATCCTCATGAAATTGCCAATGTTTGTGGAATGGAAGGTGTTGAGTTCATGATTGACAATGGCAAAACCGTTCCTTTCAAATTTAATTTCGGTGCACCTAGTTGCGTTCCTGCTACCGTTTTTGAAACAGCGGGTGCGGTCTTAACTCCAGAGGATGTAGATACTTTATTACAGAAAAAAGAAATTAAATACTTGAGTGAAATGATGAATTTCCCAGGTGTTTTATTTGGCGATAAAGAAGTGATGCAAAAAATCGCTTCTGCTAAAAAATATAACAAACCGATAGATGGCCACGCGCCCGGACTAAGGGGAAAAAATGCTACTGATTATATAAATGCAGGAATCAGTACCGACCACGAATGTTTTACAAAGGAAGAGGCTTTGGAAAAACTACAAAATGGAATGAAAATTTTAATTAGGGAAGGAAGTGCTGCAAAAAATTTTGAAGCACTGATTGATTTATTGAATGAGTTTCCTGATGACATCATGTTTTGTAGTGATGATAAACATCCGGACAGTTTGGTAGATGGACATATTAACCTATTGTGCTCAAGAGCCATCGCAAAGGGTGTTCATCCATTTAAGGTTTTGAAAGCTGCTTGCCTCAATCCAGTTTTGCATTATAATTTGGAGGTAGGTCTATTAAGAGTCAATGATTCGGCTGATTTTATAGTAGTAGAAGATCTGATCAATTTTACAGTACTACAAAATTATATCGATGGTGAATTGGTGGCAGAAAAAGGGCAATCTTTTATACAATGTAATGTATCGAAAACGATTAATCATTTTAATTGCAGCCAACAAGTTGTAAAAGACTTTTCGGTAAAACATGAAAATGAAAAAGAAATTTTAGTAATAGAGGCGTTAGAAGGACAATTAATTACTAATCGACTCTTGGTTGCCCCTAAAATTGAATCAGGCGAAATAGTTAGCGATGTTAGCAATGATATTTTAAAACTAGTTGTAATCAATCGATACACAAAAGCACCCATATCCAAGGCCTTTGTTAAAAACTTCGGATTAAAACAGGGAGCCATTGCTTCTACTGTTGCTCATGATAGTCATAACATTATTGCGGTGGGTGTTGATGATGAAAGTATGTGTAAAGCAGTCAACCTAGTAATTCAAACACAAGGAGGAGTTAGTTGTGTTTCAACTCAAAAAGAACTGATAGTAGCCTTACCTATTGCTGGCTTAATGAGCAATGAAGATGGTTATCAAGTAGCTAATTCCTATATAGCCATTGACAAAATGGTGAAAAATGAGCTGGGATCAACACTAGCAGCACCATTCATGACTTTATCTTTTATGGCACTATTAGTAATTCCTCATATTAAACTTAGTGATCTAGGTCTTTTTGATGGAGATAGTTTTAAATTTTTTGGTAAATTGTAATACTAATTCACTGTAAATAAAGAACTATAAAAATCTATCTAAAAAAATGATCATTAATTTAAGTGAACAGCATTCATTAGTAAGCAATTGGATTGCTGAGTTAAGAGACCAAGATATACAGACTGACCAAATGCGCTTTAGAAGAAATCTAGAACGAATAGGAGAAGTAGCGGCATACGAAATCAGCAAAAAATTGTCCTCGAAAAATAAAGAGGTTACTACTCCATTAGGCATAGCGAACTGCAGCGTATTGCAGTCTCAACCAGTATTAGCCACTATACTTAGAGCTGGCCTTGGCATGCACAATGGACTACTTAATTATTTCGATAAGGCCGAAAATGCCTTTATAAGTGCTTATCGAAAACACCATTTAGATGGAAGTTTCGATATACAACTTGGATATATGAGTTGTCCTGAAATAGAAGATAAAGTAGTCATTATTAGTGACCCAATGATTGCAACTGGCGCTTCACTCGTAAAAGTGATTCAATATTTGAAACAAGAAGGAGATATAAAAGAGCTACATATAGTCTGTGCTATTGCCTGTACAGTTGGCCTTGAATTTGTTTTAAAAGCTCATGCTAATGCAATCATTTGGTGTGGCGATATTGATGACGAATTAACAGCTAAGGGCTATATCGTTCCGGGTTTAGGAGATGCAGGAGACCTTGCTTTTGGACCCAAAATACAATCCTAGAAAAGAATTGAATAATTGAAATTATTTTTATCCTTTCATTTCATATAATATATAAATAATAAATATCTTACTAAAAGCTAAATGAACAGGAAGTAATTTTTATAAAATAATAGACCGAACTTGCAGGGGTGAATCCTTATAATAATTTATTCATTATTGCGTGAAAAATTATTTACTACAATTTAAATGAAGAGAAAATTAATTATACTATCAGGGGCTATGCTACTTTTCTTTTTTGTAAAAGGGCAGGATCCTCATTTTTCTCAATTTTTCGCCTCTCCACTCACTATTAATCCTGCATTTACTGGCAAATTTGATGGGGATATAAGAATGACTGCCATTCACCGAAATCAATGGCCTTCCATACCCAAAGCCTATATAACTACTGGAGCTTCTGCTGATTTCAATTTGTTGAAAAATAAAATTGGTGAAGGAGATGTTTTTGGAATTGGATTTTCTGCTTTAAGTGATCAGAGTGCAGACGCTGCATTGAAACTTAATTATGGTTCATTGTCGCTAAGTTACCATAAGTCGCTAGATGAGAATGGATACAATACCTTGGGAGCAGGTTTTCAGACTACCTATAGCAGCACAATGCTTGACTTCAATAAACTAACTTTTGAAGACCAATTAACTCAAAATGGTTTTACTGGATCCACAGCAGAAAGATTAAATAATGGAGATACTCAGAATTATCTAGATGTAAATGCTGGTATTTTGTTTTCTGGATCAAGTACAGGTTCGGATAATTATTATTTGGGTGCCTCCATCTATCATATCAATAGGCCCAATCTCAGCTTCATTGACAAAGTATGGAATCTATCTTCTAGGGTAACTATCCATGGAGGTTATTCCTTTCCAATGAACGACCAATTGTCTCTCAATACCTCTGTTATACATCAGATACAAAATAATGCAAGTGAAACATTAGCGGGTGCTGCTATCGCTGCTAATTTAAATGGTGATTCTGATCATCCTAGCAGTGTCTATTTTGGTAGCTGGATTAGAATGAATGATGCACTGATACCATATGTAGGCATTGAAGTGAAAGGGCTAAGAATTGGTGCTAGTTACGATATTAATTCATCGAGTCTCAAAGCTGCTACCGTAAGTAGAGGGGGCTCCGAATTTTCCCTAATTTATATCAAGAAATCTAGTCAAATAAAAAGTATTCCTTGTCCAAAATTTTAATCGATTTTACATTAACGCGCACGCTGTTTTCCATTTATTGCGCCCAATCGTAAATTATTTCAACTAAATTGCAGGACGGTATTTCAATCCATTAGGCTTTTTAATAAATTAATTTATTGTTTGCCCCCGAATCAATATTAAAATACGAATAGCTTTCAATGAGGTCTATTAATAATTAACAGAAAAAGCTTTGCTATCCATATGTTAAAAGATATTTTCACAGCCTTTCAATCTTATTACTTGGCTCATTTGTTTATCAGTAAGCATCGCCTTTGGAAATGGATTTTAATACCTGGAATTATATATTCCTTGTTATTTGGATTAGGCATCTACTTATTTTGGATAAGCAGTGGAAACGCAATTGATCTTTTGTTTTCATTGACTGGCTTAAAAAAATGGATGCTTACACTCGAAGAAAGTTGGCTTAAGTTTCTATTTATTTTCGGGCAGGTAATTCTTCAACTGGTATTAATGCTATTTTACTTTTCGTTATTCAAATATATATTTCTAATTATCGGTTCGCCTGTTTTCTCTTACCTAAGTGAAAAGACTGGAGCGATTATGGAGAACAAAGAATTTCCATTTAGTTTCAGTCAATTAATGAAAGATATTGCTAGAAGCGTAAAATTGGTATTACGCAACTCTTTATGGCAAACCGTCTATATTTTATCCATCTTAATTTTATCATTCATTCCTTTTATTGGGTGGTTTACTCCATTTTTTGCCATATTAATTGAGGCGTATTATCTAGGATTTTCAATGCTCGATTATAGCTGCGAAAGAAATAAATTATCCGCTTCCCAAAGCATTGCATTTATCAGCGAACATAAAGGATTAGCGATTGGAAATGGAATCGTATTTTACCTAATGCACCTTATAGTAGGCCTTGGGTGGGTATTAGCCCCTAGCTATTCTGTTATTGCAGCTACTATTAGTTTGTATAAAACTCGTGAATAAATTAATAATCTAGGTAAAAATTGGTAAACCACAACCTCCTTTATTCGAATTATCCAATGATTTACTTCTCATTAAAAGAATCCCACTATGAGTAAAGTGTATTTAGTACCCTCTGTATTAGATGATTTAGCAATGCATACGATTCCAACTTATTTAATCGATGCTGTGAAAGATTGCCAAGTGATTTTTGCAGAAAATGAACGCACCACCCGACGATTTTTAAAAAGTATTTGCAAGGACATAGTAATTGATGATTTTGAATGGTTTACTATTCACAAAGCCGAGGAAGAACAAAAAATAAGCTTCCGACAAAAAATAAAAGAAGGAAAAAATATTGCTATTATTAGCGAAGCTGGATGTCCTGGAATTGCTGACCCTGGACAAATATTGATTGAACTTGCTCAGCAATTAAATATTACTGTAAAACCACTAGTAGGGCCAAGTTCAATTCTTTTGGCATTAATGGCAAGCGGAATGAACGGGCAGCAATTTGAATTTGTAGGATATCTTCCCATTGATAACAACGAACGAATAAAAACTATCAAGGAAATGGAAACTACATCAGCCAAAAAAAATAGTGCCGAAATATTTATTGAAACTCCCTACAGAAATAATCAATTAATAGAAACCTTGTTAAAAACATGTAAGGCTACTACAAGGATTTGTATTGCTGCAGAGCTTACGAGTATAAATGAATTTATTAAAACGAAAACAGTAGCTGATTGGCAAAAAGAAAAAATCGACTTTCATAAAAAGCCCGTTATATTTTTATTACAGGCCGGTTAGAATGTTATTTTGAATTGGATTGATCGATCACCCCATCTACTAAATATTCACTATCGCCTCTCCAGCAAAGGGAATGATTCTTTTGTACATAATGCAATTTCACTTGCTTTCCCTCAAAGTTTTGCAAAACATTCGCAATACTGTCATTTGGCACTGAAAAATAAAATTTTTCTGAGGCTAATGCTACACTGGTAGAAGAAACTATACTGCTTAATACCAGCTCGCCTTCATAGGTTTTAAAGAAATTCCCTCTAAAAGATAATTTTTGAATTAACCCAGTTCGATACCCTTCGCTAAATGTAAAATAGTATTTCCAATACCCATAGATTGACAATCCAATGAGTAAACAAAAAAATAGGGAATACATGATTTTTTTATAGCCAGGCATTTTTCTTTTGAGGGTATTGATTCGCGTACTTTCTTCCATAATAGACAAATTGAGTCCTTGATTATAATCCGTACTTGTCCACCAAATAGATAAGGCCAGCCATATTTAAAGCGCCCATATGCAGTTCTCTTCGGCTTACATTTTCAAAAATATCTGTTGAAGCATGATGTACATCAAAGTAACGTTGACTATCTGGTCTGAGTCCTGCCAATGCTGCACCAGTAACTTTTAAAGGACCGATATCAGCTCCACTTCCAGCGGCTGAAAAATCATATACCCCATAAGGATAAAATAAATTTTTCCATTCCTTAATCTTATTAATTTGCTCTTCTTTCATTTCAAGAGAAAATCCTCGGGGGGTAAAACCACCTGCGTCGCTTTCTAAAGCAAAAAAATGATTCTCCTTATTTAATAAAGCCAATTCAAGATATTTGTCACCTCCCCTTCCTCCATTTTCTTCATTCATAAACATGACCGCACGAACAGTTCTTTTTGGACGAATACCGGTAGCCTTAAAAACTCTAATTACCTCAATGCTCTGCACACATCCAGCCCCGTCATCCTGGGCACCCTCCGCTAGATCCCAACTATCTAAATGACCGCCAACAGTAATAATTTCCTTTGGAAGTATGCTACCCCTAATTTCTCCGACTACATTAAATGATGGTGCATCCGGCAACATAGTACAGGTGTTTTTAAAATAAGCTGTTAGTGTTTGATTCTTGGCTAATTGCTTGGTTAACCAAATGGCATTATTAGTACTAATGGCAACAGCAGGTATTTTAGGAAAAGAATCATTATAAATTGTAACGCCTGTATGTGGATAGTCGTCGAAATTACTTGCCAAAGAACGAACCATTACTCCTACAGCTCCGTAACTTGCAGCTAAAGAAGGCCCAGCAGTTCTAGAACGGCCACTCTCTCCATAGGCATTAAAAGTAGCTATATAGGTAGGGTTCATTTCGAAATTAAAGAAAACAATTTTTCCTTTTATACCCTTTTTACCCAATTGATTTAATTGTTCAAAATTATTAACTTGAACTATTGAAGCATTTATTCCCTTCAGTCCTGTACCTTCTGAATTACCAAGTGAGCAAAGATTTAACGGGTATTTAGTTCCATTAGGAAGAGTAATATAGCCTACTTCTTTTACTCCCCTAACCCAATGAGGGACCATACATGGTTGCAGATAAACCGTATCTGCTCCTGCATCTCGTAACATTTTGGCGGTAGCCTCCACTGCCTTTTGAGCTTGAGCTGATCCGCTCAATCTTGGGCCAATTTTTTTACAAATATGCCTTAGGTTTTCATAAGCCGTACCATGAATCAATATATTATCAGCAATCTTTTTGAATGCGATAGAATCTTCTTTTTGGGCAGTAGCAACCAAACTAAGTAAGGAAGCAAGAACTAGGATGACGGTTTTTTGTAGCATAACTGAATTTAAGTTAACAAATTTAGTGTTTCAAATGTAATATATAATTAAAGATATCGACCATAATAAATCGGTAAATTGCAACAGTTTTCATCGGCTATCTAAATCAACTACTCCAATTAATGAAGTAAGTTGATCGATTCAAATGAAAACATTCCTGAAAAGCCTTTGGACTTTACATTAAGGCTAGTTCATGATCAACATTACATAAAATAAATTGTATGAACATAGCCATTGTATGTTATCCCACCTTTGGGGGAAGTGGAGTACTAGCAACTGAATTAGGAAAAGCCCTTGCTGATAAAGGACACCAGATTCACTTTATTACTTACCAACAACCAGTAAGGTTAAGTCATTTTCATGGCAATATTTTTTATCACGAAGTAAGGGTTCCCACCTATCCCTTATTTGATTATCCTCCTTACGAAACTGCGCTGTCTAGTATGATGGTGGATGTAATTACCAATAATAATATTCAGTTACTTCATGTACATTATGCAATACCACATGCTTCTGCTGCCTATATAGCCAAGCAAATTTTAGCCAAACAAGGTATTCAAATTCCTGTAATAACCACTTTACATGGCACTGATATAACTTTAGTAGGTAGAGATAAAACCTATCGCCCAGTAGTTACCTTTTCGATGGATGAAAGCGATATCCTTACTGCAGTATCCGATAATCTCAAAGCTGAAACCTATAAAAATTTTGATATAGAAAAAGAAATTGAAGTGATTCACAATTTCGTAGACGTAACTCGATTTAATAAAAAACCAATCGACGAGTTTAAAAAATTAATTGCCCCAAATGGTGAAAAAATTATTGTGCATGCAAGTAATTTTAGAAAAATAAAGCGGGTGGAGGATGTAGTAAAAACTTTTTTTCTAATCAATGAAAAAATTCCTGCTAAATTATTGCTATTAGGTGATGGCCCCGAACGTTCTGCCGCAGAAGCAGAAGCAAGAAAAAGTCCATTAGTTGATAATGTTAAATTTTTAGGCAAGCAAGAACAAATGGAAGATATTTTACCCGTAGCCGACCTTTTTTTACTGACCAGTGAATATGAAAGCTTTGGTCTTGCAGCATTAGAAGCATTAGCTGCAGAAGTACCGGTAATATCTACTAATGCCGGTGGCTTACCCGAAATAATTATTAATGGCTATTGCGGCTTCATGAGTGAAATAGGAGATGTAGAAGATATGAGTAAAAATGGGCTATACATTTTACAGAATAAAGAAACGCATGATCAATTTAAAGCCAATGCACTATTACAGGCTAAAAAGTTCGACATAGAAAATATAGTTCCAAAATATGAAGAACTTTATCAGCGTTTAATTAAATAATTATCTTCGTCTCAGCCAGCCTTCTGGATTCAGATTACTTTTTTCATTACTTATAATAAGGTCAATCGAACCAATTCCTTCGTCATTTGGAGCAACTTTTCCTACGATTTGTCCAGTATGAATATCCTGTCCTCTAGAAAGATGAACGCCTGATAAATTACTATAGGTGGAAAAATAAGCTCCATGCTTAATGATCACTACTTGCATGTTTTCAATATTGGTAACCGAAGAAACTTCTCCATCAAATAATGCTTTTACCGATGTGCCAATTTCACTTCCAATGGTTATACCTGGATTATCAACGGTAACACCAATATCGAGTTTTTGTGGACCAAATCGCATAATCATATAGCCTTTATCGACTGGCCAAGGTAATGACCCTTTATTACTAATAAAATTTGCATTTAATTTCACTTCCGCATCATTTCCTAGCAAGATACTTTCTTGTCTAACACTAATGGGTAAAGCCTTTTCAGGTTTCAGCGGAACTGATTTTGCAACTGGAGTATTATTTCCTTTCGCTAATGCTAACCGGCTTTTTTCTGCAGCCTTTTCATCCGCATCACGCTTTGCCTTTTCTTCCAACGCTTTAGCTAAGGCTTCTTTTCTTGCCATTTCTTGCGCCCTTTTAATAGCTGCTGCAATAGCGTTACTTACTTTTTGCATTTGCTTTTTCTTAGCTGCAATCTGATTGTTCAATTCCTTACCTTGTTCCTTCAGCTTTTTTACTATTTGATTTTTCTCCTGTTGCTGAACTTCTAGTACAGACAATTCTTTACTTTGAATTTGCAATACCTGCCCTTTTTTCTCCTTATTTCCACTCATCTCTTCAATTCGCTGATTTAATAGCACTTTGGTTCGCAAAATATTATCCCCTTGCAATTCTCGATAATTTCTATAACTCTTTAAGTAGGTTACCCTTTTAATCGCATCATTGAAACTAGATGCTGAAAATATAAAATTTAAAAAATCGGAATTGCTTCTATTCTTATATGCATACAACATGCTTTTGGCATACTCCTGTTTAAGGGTATCCAATAAAACTTGTAACCGGTTGATATCTCGTTGTGATTTATAAATTGAATTGTCAAGCAAATTAATATCCTTACTGATATTTTCAATGATATTTTCCTGCAAATTCAACTTACGATTGATGAGAGAAAGTTGCCCTAAACTTTCTTTAGTGCTTTTTTTATTTTTATCCAGTAACTCTTGTGTCTGCTCAATTTCCCTTTTCAATTCTAGTCTTTGTTTTTCCAACTCCTGTTGTGCGGTAGACTGAGCTAATAAAGAGTGTCTTATAAAAAAAGAGAGCAGTAATAAAAAAAAACTTTTAATCATATTTAGATTTTACAAGAATAACAAAAAAACAAGTGGTTTGTGTTCATTCCACCGCTCAGCCCCAGAATTTATAAAACAATTTAAAGTATCCCATTATTTATAAAACTCCATTTTACTTTCGAGTATAATTAGCGGGTATATTAAAAAAAATTGTAAGTTCTTTATCAAATTGATACTGTTTGAAATTTAGCTGAACATCCAATTTGTTTTTTTCAGAAACCGTTATTTCTCTAGAAGTTGAAAAGTTGACTCCATCATTATTTTCGTAATCCCCATAAGTTATATCAGCAGTTCGATTCCTAACTATATTCACGTCATCTAATTTACTATGAACTAATAAACGATCTGATTTGTTGAGCGTTAATAAGTGTTTAAAATATTGCCCAAGAGTTGCTAATAATATTTTCGACTCTGTTTCTTTATAAGAAATTACATTGTCATCTAAAAAAATTGGATTACCAATTAACAGATTTTGAAGTGTTTTAAAATCAAAAGGTATTTCAGTTACTTCCTGCAAAAAGTCAATCGATCTTAACTTCACTTCCTTATTAATTTTATCCAAAACAATAACGCTATCTTTTTTAATTAGAATTCTAAATGCCTCTACATTAAAAACTGTTGCATAACCTGAAATCCATATTAGACTATCTTTTATAGCACGAACGTAGGCCGTTATATTAGGCTGCTTTCCTTTTACATCTTCATATTCAACTTTGATTTTTGCAGAAAAAGTCTTGAACTCAATTTTTTTACTATACACATCTTGCAATGCATTTTTAATTACTAAAATTGAATCGTAGTTAACTGGTTGGGTAATATTTATTGAGGTGCTATCCTTTTTATCTACGGCTGCCTGTATTTTTTTTGCGGTCTTACAACCGACAGAACTAACTACCACCAGCAACGTGAAAAGCAGCACCAGGAAATGAATGCTATTATTAGTTGGATATTTCATTTTTACTTCTTCTGAATTTATTTTTTACCTGTATGACCAAAACCACCTTCTCCTCTTTGTGTACTATTGATTTCATCAACCAAAATAAGGTTTGCTTTATCTACAGAACTTATCACCATTTGAGCAATTCGATCGCCATGAGACAAGACTTGTGGTTCATTACTCAAATTAATCAGTATCACTTTTAATTCACCTCTATAATCACTATCAATGGTGCCAGGAGTATTCAGGCAAGTAATCCCTTGTTTTATTGCCAGTCCACTTCTAGGCCTTATTTGTGCTTCATATCCATCTGGCAATTCAATAAATAAACCAGTAGGTATTAAGGTTCTTTCCAATGATTGCAAAGTTATCGGTTGATCCAAATTGGCTCTTAAATCCATACCAGCTGAACCTTCGGTTGCATATACTGGTAATTCATTGGAAGATTTGTTGATAATGTTTACAGCAATTGTATTCATATAATATCTCGTTTTTTATTTCTACGCCCAACTAATTCTTAAAGAATTTTATAACAGGATCCAAAAAAAATTAGTCAATTTAATGATAGCAAAGGTAATGAGTTTAGCCTTTTTGATAGTTGTTTTTTACTGCACTCCATCTGCTTTTTTATTTAACAAAATGGATGCGTAAGCCACCAATCCTTCCTCCCTTCCAACAAAACCCATTTTTTCAGTTGTAGTAGCTTTAATAGATACATCTGTTATTTGTAAGGATAAAATTTCAGCGATCACTTTTTGCATTGCTGGAACATACTCTTTAATTTTTGGCGCCTGCAAACACAGTGTGCTATCGATATTTACGATGGTATAACCGGCATTGTTGATGAGATCAAAACTTTTTTTAAGTAATATTTTACTATCAATATTTTTCAAGGCAGCATCGGTATCAGGAAAATGAACTCCAATATCACCTAGACAGGCTGCACCCAACATCGCATCACAAATAGCATGCAACAATACATCTGCATCACTATGGCCAAGTGCTCCTTTGGGATGATCTATTTTAACACCCCCTAACCAAAACTCTCTATCAGTAACTAGTTGATGAAAATCAATACCAAACCCTATTCTCAAACTCATATTATTTATAATTGATTAATACCGAAGGTACGTTAGTTTAAAAATAAAAAAGCGTTTCGACCTAAATCGAAACGCTTTTTAAACTGAAATATTTTAAATTACTTTTTCCCTTCAGCAAAGTCAAATACCACGCTAAATCGCACAGTATTAGACAATGGATTACGACTTACCCCAGATCCAGATGGAAGAAGGTAAGAGAAATTGATTCCATAAGTGCTATACTTTAGACCTGCTCCTAGCGTAAAATATTGTCTATTCCCTTTTGTAGGACTTTCATAAAAATAGCCTGTACGTATAGCAAACTGATTATTATACCAGTATTCCACCCCTAAAGATGTCTGAAATTCTTTCAATTCTTCAGAAAATCCACCAGGTGCATCACCCAATGAGCTAAACCAACTACCTACTACTCCTTTGCTACGATAGCTCACTAATCCAGCGCTATCGCCCACTAATGGAGGCGTAGGCACTAATAATTTATGAATATCTAGACCGAAAGTAATTTTATTAATTGGATCAATTGCTTTGGTATAAGCAACACCCAAGCCAAGGCTAGCAGGAATAAAATCCTTTTGATTGGCATCACTTGTATAGGAAATCTTTGAACCCAAATTACTCAAAGTAACTCCATAGTTTAAACCAGATCCACTCGCCTTAACTCCCGTGTGAAAAAGACTCAAATCTCCAGCAATAGAAGAGCCTGCTTTATAAGAAACTCCATTGATAGTGCCACTTGCAAGGTTTGAATTAATATACCTTAATGCAATACCTAATGATAGATTACTAGACAATTTTCTTGAGTATCCTGCATCAAAGGCAAACTCCCTTGGCCTATAAGAACTTAAATCATTACCCAGATTATCAGTAAATTGAATACTTCCTAAACTAAAATATCTTAAAGAACTGGAGATGGCTTGATCTTCATCTAACTTATAATATCCAGACAATGAAGCTAGATAAACATCATTCAATCCAAGATCTTTTAACCAAGGGGTGTAAGTAACCGAAATACCTCCTTTATTAACATTAAATGGAGTTTTAGCTAAATTCCAAAATGCTGAATTAGCGTCTGGTGAAGTAGCAATACCTACGTCTCCCATTCCTCCACTTCTAGCATCAGGTGAAATTCTTAAGAAAGGAACTGCTGAGGTTACAACGTTTATAGTAGGATCCTGCGCCTGAACTTGACTGGTGGCACTTACCAGTAAAATAACTAACCCTGTTAGTTTAATTATAGCCTTTTTCATTCTGTATTTTGTCTTGGTTAGGTAGACTTAGAATCGATAAGCTATAATTTAGAGGTTTAAAATATTCAGGAATATCCCTGAACGATGATCAAAGATATAACATCTTGTTAAAAATAATAGTAAAAAATGATATTTTTTTAAGAAATTATACACTAATAGTAAAGTTAATAAGCCTTATAGCAACCATCATTCATCCGCTATTTTATATACTAATTTTTTATAATAAATAGCTAGTTGGTAAAGATGCTTTAGACTTAAAATCAGTGAATTTGAATGTCAATTTCCAAAAAATATAATTGAAATGACAAAAATTAGTAAATATCTATAAAATCACCGCTCAATATGAGTCCATATCCTTTAAATTATTTATATTCGCAACCAAGTTTACCTAGGTAGCACAATATCTAAGGCAATCATTCGTTAATCAAGCTGCAAATTGTATGCACATGTATAAAATGATTTATATAAAAAATTTATTTCTCCTTGCAATACTAATTACCACATTAGGAGCTTGTAAGAATGGAGGTATTTTTGGAAAGAAAAAAGGTAAATCATCTGTTACTGGATGGAATTATGATGATAAAAATCAGGGTAATTTTCATGTAGCCAAAATGAAAGCTCCAAAGGCTGGTCCAGGCTTAATCTTTGTTCAAGGGGGTACTTTTGTAATGGGTGCTAAAGAAGATGATGTAATGGCTGACTGGAACAATACACCCAAAAGAATTACCGTTCCTTCCTTTTTTATTGATGAAACTGAAGTAGCCAACGTTCATTACAGAGAATATATTTATTGGCTTGAAAATACATTTAGTGCAGACACAGCTGTTCTTGCAAAAGCACTACCAGATACACTTGTATGGCGTGAAGAACTTGCTTACAATGAACCTTTTGTAGAATATTATTTCCGCCATCCTTCTTACAATTATTACCCAGTAGTGGGTGTTTCCTGGTTGCAGGCACATGATTTTTGTATTTGGAGAACTGACAGAGTTAATGAGTTAACCTTAATTGGAAAGGGATACCTTAAAAAAGATTTTGCTAAAAAAGAAATGAAAGGTGGTGGCGCAGATGCTACTTTTAATACAGATACTTATATCATGAATCCTGAATTAATTCAGGGAAGAGGTAAACCTAGAAAATCAGAATTTAATGATATCAATGGTAAACCTAGAACAACAGTCAAAATAGAAGATGGAATTCTTAATATTGGCTACCGCTTACCTACAGAAGCTGAATGGGAATATGCTGCTTATGGCTTATTAGATCAAAACCCTAACCCAAGAAAGAAAGAAGGTAAAACAGGTGAGGAATTGATTTCTAATCAACAAATATATTCATGGAGTCATAATCCGAATGGATTAAGAGATAATAGAAGAGGCAGTTGGCAGGGGAAATTTTTAGCGAACTTTAAGCGTGGAAGTGGAGATAATATGGGTATTGCAGGAGGTTTGAATGACCGTTCCGCTATACCTGGAAGCATCAAAGCTTTTTATCCTAATGCCTTTGGTGTCTATAACATGAGTGGTAACGTGTCGGAGTGGGTAATGGATGTATATAGACCATTAACGCCTTCAGATGGAGAAGATTTTAACTACTTCCGTGGTAATAGATTTCAGAAATTTTTTAAAGGAAGTGGCGGCGAATTAGAAAGAGATTCTCTTGGAAGATTGAAGAAAACTGACATAAAAGATTCAGAAGTTAAAAACAGAAGAAACTATCAGCATAACAATGCCCTTGGCTATATGGATGGTGATTCTTTAAGTACTTCAACCTACTCTACAGGAGCCAGCACATTAATTAGCGATCATTCAAGAGTATTCAAAGGCGGTAGTTGGAATGATAGACCATATTGGCTTTCGCCAGGTTCTAGAAGATTTTTAGATGAAGATCAATCTTCTAGTAGCATCGGTTTTAGATGTGCCCAAACTTATTTAGGTTCTTCAGAAGGTCCTGGATTTAAAGAGGGGAATATCTTTGGAAAGCGAAAACAAAATAGCAAAAAGAAAATTTAAATTAATTCATATAAATAAAAACCCCTTCGGTAAGCTGAAGGGGTTTTTATTTATATGCCCATCGAGGATCAACTGATTCTTTTTTATTATTGAAAATAATTTGATCTGCCTTATTTTTGAGTCATGCTTCTACAAGAATTATATGCTATTTTTCTACAACACCCCTCAATCCAAACAGATACGAGAAAATTAAAGTCTGGGGATTTATTTTTTGCCTTAAAGGGGCCCAACTTTAATGGTAATCATTTTGCCAAACAAGCACTAGATGCTGGGGCTGCCTACGTGATCATTGATGAGCCAATTCATTTTACTGATAATAGAATAATTGAAACAAACAATTCCCTTCAATTATTGCAAGATTTAGCGAAGTATCATCGACAACAATTTACCATCCCATTTTTAGCCATCACAGGTAGTAACGGTAAAACTACCACCAAAGAGCTGGTAAATGAAGTATTGTCAACTACTTATAAAACCTACTGTACCCTAGGGAATTTGAATAACCATATCGGCATTCCACTCACCATTTTATCTGTAAAAAAAGATGCAGAAATAGCAGTAATTGAAATGGGAGCTAATCATCAAAAAGAAATAGCTAGTTATTGCGAATATACCTTACCCACCCATGGTATTATCACTAATTGCGGCAAGGCCCATCTAGAAGGATTTGGCGGAGCAGAAGGAGTTATCAAAGGAAAAGGAGAATTATTTGATTACTTGAAAATAGTTGGAGGCACCGCTTTCATAATGAATGACTATGATTACCTTAAAAAAATAAGTGCTGGAATTTCTGCAATCAAAACTTATGGAACCCAAGATGCTGAAATTACTGGAAAGGTGGATAAGTCGGGGCATTTTCTGCAAGTAGAAATGACTAAGGGCACTGAAATAAAAAAAATTAAAACCAAGTTAGTAGGTGAATATAACCTTCCTAATATACTAGTAGCGGTGACTATTGGGAAATATTTTTCAGTACCCGATCAATCTATTCAACAAGCACTAGAAAATTATATCCCTTCCAATAGCAGATCCCAATTCATTCAAAAAGATGGCAACGAAATAATTTTAGATGCTTACAATGCCAATCCCTCTAGCATGAAGGCTGCTATTGAAAATTTTGCAACAATGGAGGGAGATGAAAAAATATTACTATTAGGCGGTATGATGGAACTTGGAAATGAAAGTGTTGCAGAACACCACTCTATCGTAAAGCTAATTGATCAATATCGGTGGAAAGCCGTAGTATTGGTAGGAGGAGATTTTGAGAAAGTAATCAATCATAAATATCTCTTCTTTCAAAATGTAGCGGAAGCAAAAGACTGGCTTCAACAACAAGCTTATCATGGAGCGAAGTTACTGGTGAAGGGTTCTAGAAGTATGCAAATGGAAAAAGTATTGGAATAAATTAAACGATAAAAATCTAGTTATATCGTTCTATTTAAATATTCTTGTAATTCAGCCTCCGTTTTAATTAATACATCTCTTACTTTACTTCCTTGATTGGGACCTACCACACCCGCTGCTTCTAATTGATCCATTAATCTTCCTGCTCTATTATAGCCAAGTTTCATTCTTCTCTGTAATAATGAGGTGCTTCCGCTTTGACTGGCAACAATTAATCTAGCAGCATCTTCAAACAAAGGATCTTTATCATTTAGATCAAAATCCTTTCCCTCCATTTCTTTTTCATCTACATATTCAGGCAATAAAAAAGCTTGCGTATAACCGCGCTGACTTCCTATAAAATCAACAATTTTATCTACTTCAGGAGTATCCACAAAAGCACATTGCAAACGCACTAACTCACCGTTATGACTTATCAACATATCCCCTTTACCTATCAATTGTTCTGCTCCACCTGCGTCTAATATTGTACGACTATCTATTTTACTACTTACCTTAAAGGCAATTCTTGCAGGAAAATTCGCCTTTATAGTACCAGTAATAATATTTACGCTTGGGCGCTGGGTAGCAATGATTAAGTGAACCCCTACTGCCCTAGCCAATTGAGCTAATCTTGCAATAGGCATTTCAACCTCTTTACCTGCTGTCATAATCAAATCAGCAAATTCATCCACTACCAAAACAATGAATGGTAAAAATTGGTGGCCTTTTTCAGGACTTAATTTTCTTGCTACAAATTTCTCGTTATACTCCCTGATATTTCTACAGCCAGCTTCCTTTAAAAGATCGTATCGATTATCCATTTCAATACACAAGGCATTCAGTGTATGTACTACTTTTTTGGTATCGGTAATAATTGCATCTTCTTCACCAGGCAGCTTTGCTAAAAAGTGTTTTTCAATAGTTTTATAAATACTCAGTTCCACTTTTTTAGGATCTACCAAAACAAACTTAAGTTGGGAAGGATGTTTTTTATATAATAATGAAACTAAAATTGCATTAAGCCCTACAGATTTACCTTGACCAGTAGCACCTGCCATCAATAAATGCGGCATGCTTGCAAGGTCTACTATAAAATTTTCATTATCTATCTTTTTACCAATAGCTATCGGTAGAGAAAAATTATTGTTTTGAAATTTATCCGAAGAAAGCAATGTGCGCATACTCACGATTGTCTTCTTCGTATTGGGTACTTCTATTCCTATAGTTCCCTTTCCAGGGATGGGGGCAATAATTCTAATACCTAATGCTGCCAGACTCAGCGCAATGTCATCTTCCAAATTTTTGATCCTAGATATTCTAACACCTGCTGCTGGAATAATTTCGTACAAAGTAACCGTTGGACCAACGGTAGCAGTAATTTTTTGAATCGAAATATCGTAGTTCTTTAGTGTATTTAAGATCTGTGTCTTATTAGTTTCTAGCTCATTAGGATCTTGTACAATTTTTTCACTACCATGAGCTTCTAATAAATCGAGGGTTGGATATTTATAATCTCTCAGATCTAATATTGGATCATAGGGAGTACCCAATGAAGCATGTTTAGGCTTTGAAATTAATTGCTCATCGGCATCTTCCTTTTCTGGTATGTTTTTAATTTCTAGTTCTAATGAAGGTAACTCCTCTTTATTTTTAGATTGTTTTGGTTCAACTGGAGGTTCAAAAAAGATTGGCTCGTCTACTTTTGGTTCTGCTAAGGGAGTTTCTTTTTCAACAATTTGAATGTCATGCTGATGAGAATCATTCAATTGATCATCGATCAAAAGCATGGCTCCATCTGACTTTAAGTAATTCCCCTTTACTTCGTTACCTGTTGAAACCTCTTCCGCATCATTAATTGCCGACTCAGTTGATTCAGTTTCGTCCTGGGCTCCTTTGGCTAACATTTGTTTAGATGGCAAGGAAAACACTGGGTTAAAACGCCATATAATATAACCTAACAAACTAACTGCCAACAAGGCAACTGTGCCCACTTGACCTAAGCGCATATACAACCATTCCCTACTTGCATCACCAGCAGAACCTCCAAAAGGGAATCTATTTCCCTTCATTATTACGGAAGCTGCCACACTCAATAAAGGCAATCCGATAATTAAATATTTCAGATTTCGGCGGAATGAAAATACTTTTTTTTCAAAAAATAAATTAACTCCTAATACAAAAAAAGTAGTACAAAAAAGATAAGATGCAATTCCAAAACCATGGCGAATAAAGATTTCAGATAAAAAAGCTCCTAATGTGCCGAGCAAGTTTTCGACTTTAATATCATTTGCCAATAACATTCGATAACTAAATTTATCTTGATCTTCAGCCCAAGTGAAAAGATAAGAAGAGAACGCAATAAACAACATAAATGCAATTAGCAAGAAGATAGCTCCTGCAATTTTATGCGTACGCTCATCTTTTAGTAACTGTTTAACAGCAACCTTTTCTTCGATATCAGATTTAAATGTCTCCTCAATAGGAGCATCCGACTTGGTAGATTTAACTTTATTAGCCATTGAGACAAAGATAATTAAAAACCATTACTCAAAAACCCTTCAATTTCGATGGGGGAGATTAGTCGGAAATGCAATATTTGATGTAAGTTTGAAAAAACGATATGCTTTGAACAAATTATTACTTTGCTGCTTCCTTTGCCTATTTACCAGCGGCATATTTGCTCAGTTTCCTAATGACAGCAATATCGTAAATATCAGTACTATAGATTTATTTAAAATCAGTGATCAATATGAAATATTGATAGATAGCACTAATAGTTTACCTATTGAGAGCATTTTAAATGAAAAGTGGTCACCCAATTCCAATTTCAATCTTGGAAAGAATATACCCAATAGCTGGACTACCAGTACTATATATTTAAAATATTTTCTAGAAAATACTCAGGATACATCAAAAAAAATATATTTTTTAGCAGAAACCTATATCAAAAAGATTAAAATTTACAAATTGCTGATGAATAATAAATTCATTCAGCTTAAGGATGAAAGTCGAAAAGACGGTTACCAACCTATACAATTAACCGGAAGAGAAAAGGCAACATTCATTGTAAAAATTAATTTCAGTAAAAGAGCAAAAAATGAACTAACGCCAACATTTATTAGTCCAGACAATCTTGAGAAATTCAAACTGATAAGGCACTATAAAGGAAGTGGATACCCTGTAATTTCCTATATTACTTGTGGCATCTTACTAATGATGATGGGCTATTGTTTAAGTAAAATGATTGCGAGTATTAACAAAAAAACCTACTTATATATTTTTTTATACTCCAGCTCAATGTGTTTAATGATTTTTCTAAATGCACTTCTCAAGCGCCAAAGTGGCGAATTAAGTAGTTTTTTTAGTGAATATTTACAATTTACACTATTAGTATTTGGCACTATTTTTTATATTGAATTTTCAAGAGAATTTCTTGAAACAAAATTTAAACTACCCTTAATCAATATAATTCTTCAAATAGAAAAATATTTATTGATTGTCACTTTAATATCCTTCACCTATATAGTTTATTTTACCAATAATTTTATTTTGCAAGAAGCAGTTAAAAACAACACTAAAATATACATGACTGTCATTGCAATTTTATACATTCTCTTTTATTTTTTTAATAATAATTTATTAATAAACTACATCGCAATAAGTAATTTAATACTAGTCATCTGCGCTATTATCTCTTATTTCATCCACTTAGATTTACTTCCCAAGGGTGGAATTTTTGACAATTCGATGGTATTCTTAGAAATAGGACTCGTAGGATTGTTAGCTGTATTTTTAATAGGTGTGGCACATAAAGAAAAGAATTCATTAATAGCCATGATTAAAGAACAAGAAGCATTAAAAAAAGAATGGGAAAATAAAAATTATGAAATTCAGATAGCTCTTTTACAGTCACAACAGAATGAGCGAAATCGAATCAGCATGGAAATGCATGATGACCTAGGAGCAGGCATTACCACCATCAGATTATATAGCGAATTAGCAAAAAACAGAATGGGAAAAAATGTAATCCCTGAAATTGAGAAAATATCTTCTTCGGCCAACGAATTAATCAATAATATGAATTCGATCATCTGGACGATGAGCCCTGAGAATGACACTTTACATAATATGATAGCTTACCTAAGAAACTATGGACTTAGCTATTTTGAAGACGCTGGAATCAGCTACCAAATGAATGTTGATGAAAATATACCTGACACAACAGTAAATGGCAAAAAAAGAAGAAACATTTTTTTAGCTATAAAGGAAATACTCAATAATATCATTAAACATGCTCAAGCGACAGCGGTTAAGGTGAATTTAAAAATAGATGGTAATTATTTAATACTTACCATCCATGATAATGGAATAGGAATTCATCCAGAAAATTTTAGAAAATTCGGAAATGGATTGAAAAATATAAAAAAAAGAATGGAAGATATGCAGCTTGAATTTAGTGTAGAAAATAATAATGGCACACTGGTAACTATAAAAAATAAATTAGATTAGCCTTTCACAATACCTACTGCCATTAAAACCCATCCCGCAATTAAACAAAGTCCACCCAAAGGGGTGATCGCTCCTATCCACTTAAATCCCTGCTGTCCCAATGCTTCCAATACAGTCATCAGATAAAGTGAGCCACTAAATAATAAAATACCCAGACAAAATAATCGGCCAGACCAAATCAATTGGCTGTTGGGGAATTGTTTGAATAAAATAGCTACCGTTAATAATGCGAAAACATGGTAAAATTGATAGCGAACGGCCGTTTCAAAAACTTGCAGATATTGATCACTCAATATTTTTTTTAAAGTATGAGCGCCAAAAGCACCTAATGCTACTGCAAGAGCTCCTAATAAAGCAGCAGTTTTAAGAAAAAGGGTTTGCATAATAAATAATTTATAGATGAATACTTGAAGCGATTTCAGCAAATGAATTTTCATTCAAGCTTTTCGAGTCCACTTTTATTTTAGCTTGGGAATAAAATGGCTCTCGTTCTTTTAGTTTTTGTTCTATATAAAAAAGAATTTCACCTTCATTTAATTTTTTTAACAAAGGCCGCTTTTCCTTTTCCTCCATCACCCGATCCAATATTTGAATTGGCTTAGAACTGATATAGATGGTGATTCCATGTTCATTCATCCATTGCATATTTTCAAAAAAACAGGGTGTACCTCCCCCACAAGCAATTAAAGTATTTTGCAAATCTCCACATTTTCTCAAGGCCTCTTTTTCTAGATTTCGGAAATAAGCTTCCCCTTTTACTTCAAAAATTTCAGCTATAGTGGTTTGCTCATCCTGCTCAATTAACTCATCCAAATCAATAAATGTTAGCTTATTAGCAGCTGCCCATAATTTACCCCAATGAGATTTACCCGTTCCCATAAAACCAATGAGAAAATAATTTTTACCCAACAGTATAGGCTTCGAAGTGATGTTAGATTCGCTCATAGCTAAAAGCATATTGACTGAAATGAAAAAATTAAATATCGTTCCGAATATACATGCTGTATTTTAATTTTTCATAGAGAAGTTGAACAAGATTATTTCTTTTTATAGTCACCCCTTTTCCATGCTTGAATGAACTCATTCCAAGCAAATGGATTAAAAATATTCATTGGAGGAACCTGGCCAGTATAATAAGATTTTACCGCCTGTTGAGTGAGGTACCTTCCCGCAGCTTCCTTTCCATCAATGGGTAAGGTGGCCATTAAAAGCCTTCTTCGACTCTCGTCATTATTTTTACGAGCTATTTCCAATTTATCATCGGGCACAACTGTTTTAA
This sequence comes from Ferruginibacter sp., assembly GCA_030831945.1. GTDB lineage: Bacteria > Bacteroidota > Bacteroidia > Chitinophagales > Chitinophagaceae > Ferruginibacter. The sequence goes on along the minus strand of JAURKC010000013.1, from coordinate 159,076 downwards.
GAAAATCTCTCTCAAATTGTTCCCTAGAAGGCCTAGACTTGATAATAGTAGCTGCTAGATAAACCGTATCGTTGACCATTAGTTGCAATACACTATACTGGTTTCCGTCTATATCCTTAGGAACGGTAATTAATTTGGGCTTAAAACCTACACTAGAAAATTCAATTTGATCCCCTTTTAAAACAACTATACTGAAAACTCCCTGGTTATTAGTAACAGTACCCCTATTTTGCCCCTTCACCACCACACTCACTGAAGGTAAGCCTTGCAAACTATCTGCCGTCATCACAACTCCATAAAGTTGCACTACAGAGTCTTTAAAAGTCTCAAACTGTGCTTTAGAAGTGAAAGGCAAAAGACAGCTTGCCATCAAGAATAAAGATAAAATTTTAGTCATTTTCTATTTACTTAAAGGCTGCTCAAAGCTACACCTATAGTTATTTCATAATCGGATAAAACCCATCATTTTAAGTAGGCAAAACCCCTTAACCATTCATAATTATCCTCAAAAAATCATTCTCAATTAATTTGCAATAGATAAGCTCAGTAGCCAATTACCAATATTGTTAAAATTGCAGTTTTAAAAAACGTTTTTCGAAGGTGCTAAAGTAATAATATAATGCTGAGTATCCAAAATAACAACATTATACAATTAATCAACAAAGTAAAGTCTTCATTGATTAATTTTACAAACTAAATAGCATTTTAACAAATAATTGAACGATGACAAACGAAGACATCCTTAAAGCGCTCAGTAATGTGCAGGAACCAGATTTGGGAAAAGATCTAGTAACCCTCAATATGGTAAAAGACATCGCCATTGAAGGGAAAAAAGTTTCTTTTACCGTGGTGCTTACCACCCCTGCTTGTCCTTTAAAAGACATGATAATGAATGCCTGTATCAATGCTGTTAAAATATTAGTAGACAAAGAAGCGGAGGTTACTGTGAACTTTACAAGCAATACTAGTACCAACAGAAAGGATGCTAAGTTAATTTTAGGAGGGGTAAAAAATATTATAGCTGTAGTAAGTGGCAAGGGTGGAGTGGGAAAAAGTACCATTTCCAGTAATCTGGCCCTTGCATTGGCAAAAGGTGGCGCAAAAGTTGGATTAATGGATGCTGATATTTACGGTCCTAGCCAACATATTATGTTTGGCGTAAGGGGCGAGCGTCCGATGATGACTGAAGTAGATGGTAAAGGATTAATAGAGCCGATTGAAAAATTTGGTATCAAAATGATGAGTATCGGACTCTTGATAGACGAAAAACAGGCAGTTATATGGCGTGGTCCCATGGTTAGCAGTGCTATCAAACAATTCGTGAGTGAAGTAAACTGGGGCGAATTAGACTATCTAGTGATCGATATGCCTCCAGGTACTGGCGATATTCACCTAACCATCGTTCAAACTGTACCCGTTACCGGAGTGATTGTAGTTACCACACCACAACTGGTTGCCTTGGCTGATGCTAAAAAAGGGATTGCCATGTTTGGACAAGCCCAATTAAAAGTGCCAGTAATTGGACTAGTAGAAAATATGAGTTATTTCACTCCAGCTGAATTACCTAATAATCAATATTTTATTTTTGGTAAAAACGGAGGAAAAAATTTAGCAGAAGAATTTGATATACCTTTTCTAGGACAAATACCAATTGTACAATCTATTCGGGAAGGTGGCGACAGCGGTATACCTATTATGGCTGGTGATGATGAACTTACCAAAAAAGCCTTTCTGGACTTTGCTGGTAATGCCGCAAGAGGAATTGCTATGAGAAATGCAAATATGGCGCCTACAGAAATTCAAGTAGTAAAATAAATCACTATACCTTTTTGCTTGAAATAATTCATAGTTAGCAATGCAGTTTGACTGTAAAAAAATATTTCAAGAATTATTCAAATGTTTGCATTGTAAAAATTAATCTTTTACCAATTAACTTTGCACTATGACAAGGCAACAGCTTCTTCAGCAAATTCAAGATAAAAAATCCTATCTCTGTGTAGGATTGGATACTGACCTTACTAAAATTCCCAAACATTTACAATCTCATCCAGATGCAATCTTTGAATTCAATAAACAAATTATTGATGCCACTCAAGATCTTTGCGTTAGCTACAAAATCAACACTGCTTTTTATGAAGCTATGGGACTAAAAGGATGGGAAGCTATGCAAAAAACAGTTGACTATATTCCTGCCGAACAGTTTACCATTGCAGACGCAAAACGGGGAGATATTGGAAACACTTCAACTCAATATGCCAGGGCTTTTTTTGAAGCAATGAATTTTGATGCCATCACAGTTGCACCCTACATGGGCGAGGATAGCGTAAGGCCATTTTTAGAATATGAAAATAAATGGACCATTGTATTAGGTTTAACTAGTAATAAAGGATCGGACGACTTCCAACAACTTATTTTAAATGATTCATCATTGGAAAAGTCTAAACCAATGGCACTTTACCAAAGAGTGATAGAAAAAATTGCTGGATGGGGCACACCCGGTAATTTAATGTTTGTAACCGGCGCAACCAAGGCGTCCGACTTTGAAGGAATAAGAAATATTATACCTGACAATTTCTTATTAGTTCCTGGTGTAGGTGCTCAAGGAGGTAGTTTGAAAGATGTTTCAAAATATGGCTTGAATAAAGATTGTGGTCTTTTAGTAAACGCAAGTCGCGCTATCATCTATGCGAGTGAAAAGGAAGATTTTGCTGCAAAAGCAAGATTAGTTGCCCAAGAATATCAACAAGAAATGAGTGGGTATTTAATGGATAATAGCATTAAATAGTCTAATCCATTTTGTTTGAATCAATTTAGTATCTACCACTATTCCAATAATTAGGGCTGAATTTGATCCTTCGCTGCTGCTATTTTCTTTTTTATCTGTCCAGTGAGTATATGCCAAAACATTACGAAATCGCTACCTAAACTATACAGTGGATAAGTAAAAGTAGCAGGTCGATTCTTTTCGATAAAAAAATGACCTACCCAAGCAAATCCATAACCGCAAAAAGGGATGGCAATAATCAATTGCCAGTTTTTTAAAATAATCCCTGAAAGTAAAAAAACGATAATTAAAGCGGTTCCAACAAAATGCAAAAATCTGTTTTTCGCATCACTATGCTCAGTAAGATAATAGGGATAAAAACTCCAAAAACTAGTGTATTTTTTTTCTGTTCCCATCGTTAAATTATTTTTAGAAAATTAAAACAAAACAATATTTTAGACAAGTTTTTTTGTGTCCACATTTTGTAATTCTTTCAACCGATACAACACTTCAGTTAGACGGCTTTTAGGAATACCGGTTGCAATGTTACAAAATAACTGCATATCCTGACTGATTATGGTACAATTGCATTGTTTTAAAATTATCATCACCTCATTAACCAAGGTATAATCAAAATTAACAATATAATTTTCTTCAATTTGTTTTTTAACTATCGGTGTAAGTTGTAAAACTAAACTGGTTACTGTTTTGTATGAATTGATTAACCCTGGAACGCCTAATAAGCTACCTCCAAAATATCTTACCACAATTACAGCAATATTAGTTAGTTCTTTACTATCAATTTGACCCAATATAGGTTTACCTGCAGATCCAGCGGGCTCCCCATCATCACTTACCCTAAAGGTATTTCCATCCGTTCCAATTCGATAAGCAAAACAATGGTGCGAAGCTTTAGGATGTTCTTTCTTAAGATATTGAAGTTGCTTTTTAAAATCTTCTACTTTTAAAATAGGATTAGCAAAAGCCAAAAATTTACTTCCTCTATCCTTATACTCTGCTACAGCAGGTTGATCAATCGTTTTATAAGATTCTGCTTCATTCATAATTATTGAAAAAAATGTAAGCGCTAAAATAAATTTCAAAACACTTCAAAAGTATCCCAATCTACGAATTGAAAAATTATAAATAACAATTATTAAAAAGCAATTCAACAAATCAACTAGTCGTTATCCTACGATAATATTGGATGCTATCCTTTTCGATGGTCTCACTAAAGTATTTTTCTGCATTGATAAGAACAGGGGCTTTGAGTCCTACAGGTACTTCCATTTCAGTATTGGTAATCACTCTAGCTTCATCCCAACAATTCTCATCAATAAAAGACTGCAACAGGATGGCTCCCCCTTCCACCAATAAACTTTGAATATTCATCTGATACAGTGCTTCCGTGATGGGTAAGACCCAGCTATTATTGTCCAATATTTTATAATACAAAATTGCACCAACTTCCTCTTGTTTGATGGAATTAAAAACAATTGTTTTAACGCTACCATCCAATAAATGAGCGGTGGATTGAATGCTTAAATTTCTATCTATAACTAAACGAATGGGACTTTTTCCAGGCCATAGACGATTCGTAAGAGAAGGGTTATCCAGCAAAGCAGTAGTAGAACCCACTAAAATAGAAGCTTCCTCGCTTCGCCATTTATGAACTTGGCGATTAGTTGATTCACTGCTAATCAATAATCGAGTATCATTTTGATGAGCAATCATTTCATTTGCGGTCTGTGCCCATTTCAAAATTATATAGGGACGAAGCGTAGCATGAAAAGTAAAAAACCTTTTGTTTAGATCCAGTGCTTCCTTTTCCAAAACTGGACCAATCACTTCAATGCCTGCCTTCCTCATCGCTTCAATTCCTTTTCCATCTACTTTCAAAAAGCTATCTTGACAACCAATGACTACCCTAGGTATTTTTTTTTCGATAATTAAATTTGTACAAGGTGGAGTTTTTCCAAAATGAGCACAAGGCTCTAGAGAAACATATAAGGTGGATTGATTGACAAGGTGCAAATGTTCATTCGCCACACTATTAATACAATTAACTTCTGCATGTTCTTTACCGAATTCATTATGATAGCCCTCCCCGATTATACTATCATTGAATACCAATATAGCACCAACCATTGGATTAGGCGCTACCTTACCTTCCCCTTGTTTTGCTAGTTCAAAACAACGACGCATATATGTTTCATGACTATTCAAGTAACAAAAGTATGAATAGAAAAATTAACTATGTTTGCTTTAATGACAAATCAACAAATTTACAGACAGTATTTAAGTGAATTAGAGCAAATTTATAGTTCCAATGAAGCGATGACTATAACGGATTGGGTATTTGAAAAAATAGCAGGTGTTAAAAAATCAGACCTCATCAAAAACCCAGTACAGCCTATCGAAACCGAAATAATTACTCAACTAAATACCTGTCTTAGTGAACTGCTTCAACACAAACCGATTCAATATGTTTTAGGAGAAGCCTGGTTTTTCAAAATGAAACTTACAGTAAATAATCAAGTACTTATTCCAAGACCAGAAACTGAAGAGCTTGTTCAACTAGTGCTAGATGATTATAATAATAAAAAGGACACCCCTGAATTTTCAAAAATTTTATCGATACTAGATATTGGTACTGGAAGTGGATGCATCGCTACCGCTTTAAAAATTAATTTAACCAATAGTATAGTTCATGCAGTTGATATAAGTGAAGGAGCGTTAATAGTAGCCAAGGAAAATGCCCTTCAGCATAAAGCCGATATTAATTTTATTGAAATTGATTTTTTAAATGAAACTACTTGGGAAAAATTACCCAAGGTTGATATGATTATTAGCAACCCTCCCTACATTCCTATTCAAGAAAAGAAAATATTGGATAAAAATGTAACTGAGTATGAGCCACACCAAGCCCTTTTTGTATCGGACAGTTCTCCATTTATATTTTACGAAAAAATAGCCGCCTTTGGAAAATCCCATCTTTTGCCTAATGGAAAGATCTTTGTAGAAGTACATGAGGATTTTGCAAAACAAACCGCCTCAATTTTTGAATTGGATTACCAAGTAATAATTAAAAAAGATATTTTCGGAAAAGATCGAATGTTACTCATAAATAGAAAATGATCGATTCTTATTTAAATTAAGGAATTACTTATTCATTTCCTGTAACCGTAGCGGAAGTGGAAGCACCTAATCGACGAGCCACTTTCATTACTCGAACAATTTCACCCCAATGAGCCACCGAATCAGCATTAATTACTACTGCTGGCTTAATGCTATCTCCTTGATTAATGTATTGCCTTAATGCAGATTCTAGCGAATCAGAAGGGATCAACCTTGCTCCAACATAAATATTTTTATCCTTATCTACACTTACTACTACACTTTGTTTAGTCTTAGTATCACTGGTTGCTCGAGGTACACTCATTTTAATAACATTAGGATTAGCTAATGTTGAGATCATTAAAAAGAACATCAAAAGGATAAATAAAATATCATTCAATGGACCTGTATCCACTTCGTCATGATGCTGTCTTAAATTATTTCTTCTAAAGCTCATTTATGAATGATAGTTTATATTGATAAAGATTTCTTAAGGTTGAATTTAATTAAACCTTCTTATCAATTAGTTATTTCTGTGGTTCTTGAAGCATATCGATAAAATCACTGCTAGCAGATTCCATCCGATTAGCTGTTCGGTTAATTTGCGTATCTAGGTAGCTGTATCCGAGATAAGCCAGCATACCAATAATCAATCCACTTGCACTGGTAATTAATTTAACATACATCGCATCAGCAATTTGACTTACGGAGGGATTACTAATGGTAGCAAATTGCTTAAGCAATAATACCAACCCTACAATGGTTCCTACAAAACCAAACAAGGGTGCGATACGAGAAATTACAGAAAGGATAGAAAGATTTTTTTCCATTTTGTACATTTCAAGTCTGCCTACATTTTCCATGCTTTTTTCAATTGCATCAATTGGCTTTCCGATTCGCTGAATACCTTTTTCTATCATTCTAGCAACTGGGTTATCGGTATTTTTTGCAAGACTTTTTGCAGCAGTTACATTGCCGGTAATAATATGATCACGAATGATACGCATAAAATTATCATCAATTTTACCTGCCCTGTTAATCGCTAGTAATCTTTCAATAAAAAAGAAGACAGCCAGAGCAAATAAAATACCCATGGGTATCATGAGTGGGCCACCTTTGCCCAATAAACTCCAAACAGACTCCACTTTACCGGCGGAGCTTGCAGCAGTACTGAGGGAATCTACTTGTAAAATAATATCAATCATGGAATAGGTAATTTATAACAAATGTAATAGTTTCTTAGCTTATTCAATTATTGGAGTAATAAATTAGTAATTGGTATTCATAAACGAGGAAAAATATAAATCAGTATGAATAAAAAGTTAAAATAATAACCGCAAATATTAAAAGTAGTTGGTTGGCTAACCAAAAAGACTTTTAGAGAAATAAAGAAGTCAACTTTAGATGTTAGGGGATATTGATTTAATTCGAAAGTCAAAAATTTAACCTAGCTAATTAATTAATATCCAAGAAAGAAAACCTTCAGCCAATATTATAGAAGAATGAAACATAAGGTCATAAAAAAAAGCGAAGCAAAGGCTTCGCTTTTTTTTGAAGGATAAATTTTTACTAGAAAGGTAAATCATCTGCCCCTGCTTCAGTTGAAACCGAAGAGCGTGATGCGCTTGAACCCGCTGCTGCACCAGACATTGCTCCATTATTTTGAGCTGAACCCTCTCCCCCAGTCCCACCAAGTAATTGTACACTTTGTACCCTCATTCTTAAGGTAGCTGCAGCTTGATTTTCCTTATTCATGTAGGCATCTGCCTCCGGAGAGCCCTCCGCATAAACCGTTCTGCCTCTAGTCAAATATTGAGCTACGGCAGTTTTATCTGTCCAGTAGGCACATTCTACCCAGGTGGTTCTTTCCTTTTGATTTCCTTGACTGTCTTTGTAACGCTCTGTATGCGCTACACTGAAATTAATTACATTTTTTCCGTTCACTTCTTTTACGATGCAATCTTTACCAAGATTGCCAACGATTTGTAATTTGATCATAATTGTTGTTTTTTAATGTTAAGCGATGTATCTGAATTTGAAAATTATGAAAATTCACGGACTAGATTCTAAGTTTTTTCTCACAAACAATACAGTGCTAGCCCTTTATCGTATATGAACAGTAGGTATATAGATTTAGTAATCAATTAAATTATACGTAGATCATTTTGCACTATGCAAACGCCAGCCCAGCCTTCAATAAAGGGACCAATCTTTTTGACAATATCATGATGATGTTAAAAAATTAAATTACACCTGAAGAAACTAGTTCATTTTCTTTTTTAAGGTAGTAACTTGACTTTGAAGATTATTCACCATCGTTGCTAAAGAATTCATATCCCAGCGTTGTTGGGCACTTACTTTACTAATTACCATTTGTGCCTGCCAAAGTTCTACGATGTCTTCTGCATTTACCTGGTAAGGCTGATATTGGGGGTTATCACTTACCAAGGTCAACTTATTTTTTAAACGATTATTCTTTACTATTCTCTTATAGACTATTCCCTCATTTCGACTAACCACAATATATGCTTGGTCATTTTTAACATCTTCCGAATCGTCTACCTTTTCTCCCACAATAATACTTCCACTAGGTGTAGGCATCATACTATCACCAATTATTTCAAATGCTCGATAATTTCCACCTGCCAACATGGGAAGCGTAAAGGTATTCAACTCGTCAATAAACTCACTGTCTGCATATCCAGCAAGGTAACCAGCGGCAGCTTTTACGGGTACAAAATGAATAAGATTCCTATCAACGGTCATCATTTTTTGCTGCCTACGCTTGGCCAAAAAACTATCCCCCGTATTACTGAGGTCCTTTAATAACAATTCGTCTAAACTAAGCTTGAAAGTATCCCCCACAATTTCTAGTACTTCAAGCCTTGGATCTGCCCTTTCCTCCTCATAAGCGCCTATAAGCGATCGTTTAATTCCAAGTTTAACTGCAAATTCCTCCTGTGTCCATCCACGTAGTTTACGCAGATATTTTAGATTTTGGCCAGCCTGTGACATAGTATAACTAATTTGATTAGTACAAATATACTAACTTTTTTAGTTATTCCAAATATTTTATTTTTTAGTGGTCTTTTTTATAGTCCTAATAAATTTTAAGAGATGAGCGGCCTAGTGCTTACTTTTGTAAAAAAAATATATGCAAATAGTACTAATATTACATAGCCTTTTTCGTTGGGCTGTTTTAATTTTCGGCCTATGGACACTAGTCAATGCGCTAACTGGTTTTTTCTCCAAAAGAACCTTTTCCTCCAATGATAATAGAAGTAATTTACTGTTCATGATCAGTTGTGATATTCAACTGTTGATTGGGTTAATTTTGTATTTTTTTAACGGATGGTTTGAACGCCTAAAAGATTTGGGAAATAATATGAAAGACGCTAACAGTCGTTTTTTTACGATGGAGCATATGAGTGTACTCATAATAGCCTGGGTACTCGTTCATATTGGAAGAGCTTCAGTTAAAAAAGCTCAAACCGACCCTGCTAAACATAAACGTATGCTGATATTCTTTGGCATTGCACTGCTACTAATTTTTATTTCTATTCCATGGCCCTTCAGACAATTGATTGAAAGACCCTACTTCAGATGGTTTAATTAATTTCGATTTTAATAAATGCTTTTCAAGTATGGCAAAATCAACCGCACTACCTACTATTTTAATTACTAATGATGATGGTATAACTGCACCGGGTATCCGTAATTTAGTAGAAGCGGTAAAAGGACTGGGCAAAATAATAGTAGTAGCTCCCGATAAACCCCAGAGCGCTATGGGCCATGCGATTACCATTGGTCAGCCGCTGCGAATGAATAAAATAGACCTTTTTGAGGGTGTAGAAGCATGGCAAACCAGTGGAACTCCTGTTGACTGTGTTAAACTTGCAGTAGACAAAATTTTACATCGTAAACCCGATCTGTGTTTAAGCGGTATCAATCATGGGGCTAATCATTCTATCAATGTTATTTATAGTGGAACCATGAGTGCCGCAATGGAAGCCTCCATCGAAAGTATCCCAAGTATTGGATTTTCTTTATTGAACTACAATTACGAAGCCGATTTTGGACCAGCAAAACATTATGTAACAAAAATTGTCAGCAGCCTACTGCTTAAGAAGATGGATAAACATATGCTATTGAATGTAAATATTCCCTCAGTTCCAGTAGAACAAATTAAAGGGATAAAAATTTGCAGACAGGCCTATGCGAAATATGAAGAAGATTTTAAAGAACGCAAAGACCCTCAAGGAAAAAAATATTACTGGCTTACAGGTGAATTTGTGAATATGGATAAAGGAAAAGATACCGATGTATGGGCACTAAAAAATAATTATGTAAGTGTAGTTCCTATTCAATTTGATTTAACCAATTACCAACTCAAACAAACATTAGAAAAAAATTGGAAAATAAAATAACCTTTAAAAAAGATAATTTCTTACTAGGAATTCTATTGGGACTCATTGGCCCGCTTATTGGATTTTCTATTTTTAAATTTTTAAGATACAACAGCTTCACGCTGAAAGAAATGTATCAATGGATGACCATGAATCATAACTTGATAACCGCATGGATCAGCGTATCTCTTTTTGTAAATGCTTTGTTATTTACATTATTCGTCAATGCTAGAATCGATAAAACTGCTAAAGGTATTTTTTGGACTACCGCCCTATACGGCTCGATTGCATTATACATCAAATTTTTTGGATAAAACCACAGTTATCAAAAGAATACCATCGTCGATTAAAAATGGTTTCCGATTGCCCCATAACTGTTCATACAACAGCTTTTCGTGGATACTCATTCATGCTGACAATAAATCAATTTAAAATCGGAGGACTTATTGGATAGGTGAAGGTTTAAATTACATTTTAAATAAGCCATATTTTAAAATACAATACAGTGCTCTGAATCCATCTTTCCAATTAATTTTTTTTCCTTCTTCATAGGTCCGGCCATAATAAGAAATCCCCACTTCATAAATACGAATTCCTTTAATACGAGCAATTTTTTGAGTAACCTCAGGTTCAAATCCGAACCGTTTTTCCTTTAATTGAATTGATTTAATAATATCAGCTCTAAACAACTTGTAGCATGTCTCCATATCCGTTAGATTCAGATTTGAAAATAAGTTGGAGGCAAAGGTCAACAGCTTATTTCCTATTGTATGCCAAAAGAATAAAATTCTATGCGGTTTGCCACCAATGAATCTACTTCCAAAAACAACATCTGCTCTTCCGTTAATAATTGGATCTAATAATATTGTATATTCTGATGGATCGTACTCAAGATCTGCATCCTGAATAATAATATAATTGCCTGTCGCTTCTACAATACCAGTATGGATGGCCGCCCCCTTTCCCTGATTCACCTCATGTTTAAAATACTTAATTTCTGCCTCCTTATGTGAATCAATAAATCCTTGAACCACTCCTTCGGTTTGATCAGTTGAACTATCATTGATAAGTAAAATTTCTTTTTGAAATCCCTCAGGCAACTCCACATCTAATACTTTTTGAAGCACCTCTTGAATAGTTTTAGCCTCATTATAGGCAGGTATTACAATCGAAAGTTTGTTCATTAAATGTAAAAAATTGAAAGGTTGTCTACTGATTTAAACTCAGTGTAAAATGATTTTATGATTCTGCAAATTATAACTTTAAAACTACTGTTGAATAAAAAAACAATAATATTAATGCGTATTTAGTCTGGCCCAAATAATTTAGCCGTTTAATAACAAAATTGAATCTAGCCCTAGAATGCACTGGATTTGTTTATTTAATTAAAAAACATGTATTTTTAACATATTGTATTATAGTTTAATAAAAAGCTCAATATTTATAACCCTTCATGCTAAATAATCAAGTGAATACTTTTAGTTCCTTATTTATTTTATAAACCAGGAATAAGTAATTATTATGTTTAATAAGCTCATCAACTTTGACAAGTGGTTGTTTTCTAAAATCAATCAAAGTTCTGCCAATTCATTTTTTGATACTGTACTGCCTTTTTTTCGTGAACCTTTATCATGGATTCCACTGTATCTTTTTTTTATTATTTATGCAATTTATAACTTCCCAAAAAAGGCCTTAAGTTGGATTATTGGAATGGGATTAACTGCAGCATCAACTGACCTTATCAGTAGCAGAATTATTAAGCCATTAATTGGAAGAAAAAGACCCTGTAATGATTTGGAGATAGCAGATACTATCCGTTTACTTTTACCCAACTGCGGACAAAACGGAAGTTTTACTTCATCACATGCAGCTAATCATTTTGGAATTGCGATGTTCATTTACATTACTATGAAAGATAGTTGGGGCAATTATACGTATTTATTCTTTTTATGGGCAGCCTTAATTTCATACGCACAAGTATACGTAGGAGTACATTTTCCTTTTGACATTATAGGAGGAGCAATCCTTGGATGTGCAATTGGATATTGTACTGCAAAAGTTTTCACCCAAAAAATCGGATCGCCTTCGGTGAAATAATTTATGACAAACAATAAAAACCTATATATTATTTTCACTTCCCTTGCACTAATCTGCTTCATTGGATTTGGAATTGACATTATGGATATTGATGCAGCACAATACGCTTCAATGAGTCGGGAAATGATGGCGAGCGGAAATTACCTTCAAGTAGTTGATTTAGGAAATGATTACTTAGATAAACCTCCTTTTCTTTTTTGGATTAGTTCATTCAGTTTAAAATTATTTGGCGTCAATAATTTCGCTTATCGGTTACCGTCATTCTTATTTGCAGTACTAGCTGTATTTTCTACTTATAAATTATCTAGTTTATTTTATGAAAAAAGTACGTCCATATTATCTGCAATCATCTTAGCTTCTTGTCAAGGTTTTATTTTAATGAACCATGACATAAGAACCGATACGATTTTAATGGGATGGGTGATATTTAGTGTTTGGCAAATTGCAGAATGGTTTCAACAAAAGAAATTAATTCATTTCATCATAGGCTGCATGGGTATAGCTTTTGGCATGATGACCAAAGGGCCTATTGCATTAATAGTTCCAATTTTTGCCTTTGGATCACATATTTTATTACAAAGGAAATTTTCACTCATTTTTAAATGGCAATATTTACTTGGCGCCCTGGTGATTTCTATTTGCTTAATTCCAATGAGCTGGGGTTTGTATCAACAGTTTGATATGCACCCTGAGAAAATAGTGAATGGAAGTAAAAATGTTTCAGGATTGAAATTCTTTTATTGGACCCAAAGCTTTGGTAGAATTACTGGCGAATCTCCATGGAATAATAACAGCAATATTTTCTTTCTTTTGCAAAATATGCTTTGGTCTTTTTTGCCCTGGATTTTACTATTTATCATTGGATGTATCATTCAAATGAAAGAAATCATTAGTCAAAAATTCTTACTATCTAAAAATCAGGAAGGAATTGCAATTGGCGGATTCCTGTTGACCTATCTTTCACTAGGGATTAGTAAATTTCAATTGCCTCATTACATTTTTGTTGCCTTTCCATTTGCTGCAATAATTACTGCACGATTTTTAAACGATTGGTTAGTAGCAAACAATAAAAGAAAAATATTCAATCCATTACTTTACGCTCATTTCGTTTTATTCATTTTACTTTGGTTGATTTTAATTACGCTAATGGCTTGGCCTTTTCAATCAATAAGCCTACTGGTGTCCTTTCTTGCCATAGCAGTATTCATTGGATTTATTATACTATTTTTAAAAATAAAAAAATCACCTCACTCACTTTTGATCATTTGTCTTTATACTACCATTGGCTTAAACTTTTTCTTAAATACTTTTTTTTATCCTTCCTTGTTAAATTTTCAGGCAGGCAGTACTGTAGGGAAATGGATTTCAAAAAACAATATCCCTACCAACAATATATTTATATATCAATTTCCAATATGGAGAAGCCTTCACTTTTATGCTAAAGGAATCATTGGAGAAAAAAAATCATTAAATGAAATATCATCTGGAGATTACCTTTTAACCAAAGAAAAAAACTTGCCAATACTAAAGGAAAACGGAAAAGCCTTTACTTTACTGCTAAGCGGAGTTGATTATCCAGTAACCAGACTATCTTTAAAATTCATCAATCCAGAAAAAAGAGAAAATGAATTGGATAAATTTGCTATTATTAAAATAAAGTAATGGCTAAAACATTTAAATTGCTTACACTAAGAAAACAATTTCATTAATCTTTTAAGATTTAATAATTCTATCATAATGGAAATTCTAATTTTACTGCTTTTGATCCTTATAAATGGACTGTTTGTAATGAGCGAGATTGCATTAGTAAGTGCAAGAAAAGGCCGACTAGAAAGCTTGAGTAATAAAGGTGACCTTAAGGCAAAAGCAGCTTTACACCTCACCGAAAATCCTGATAAATTTTTGTCAACTGCCCAAATTGGCATTACATTGATTTCAATTTTAACGGGGGTTTACTCTGGAGAGAAATTTAGTGAGGATTTGAAGCCTTATCTTGAAAAAATTGAATTTTTTAAACCCTTTGCCGATACCTTATCCACCGTTTTAATCGTAATAATAGTTACCTTTTTATCGATTATTTTAGGAGAACTAGTCCCTAAAAGATTAGGATTAATTAGGGCAGAAAAAATTGCCCGTGTGGTAGCAGGACCAATGAATTTTTTATCCTCTGTTGCTTATCCTATAGTTTGGTTATTAAATAATATTACAAAAATTATTTTCAAACTTTTCAATATTAAAGCCTCCACAGACAGCGCCATTACAGAAGAAGAAATTAAAGCGATGATTACTGAAGGCAGTGAACATGGTACTATTGAGGAGGAGGAGAAGGATATTATCGAAAGAGTTTTTCATTTAGGCGACAGAAATATTACTTCCCTAATGACCCACCGAACTGAAATTCTTTGGTTTGATATTCTTGATACCGTTCAGACCATTACAGAACAACACGAACAAATCAATTACTCTACCTACCCTGTTTGTGATAAAACGGTTGATGATATTCAAGGTATCATCTATATCAAGGATTTATTAAAAGCTCACCCTTCCACTGTTTTAAAGGACCTTGCCAAACCAGCTCTATTTGTGCCTGAAAACAATAGTCCTTACCAAGTACTTGAAAAAATAAAACAATCAAAAATCCATAGCTGCTTTATCGTTAACGAATATGGCACTTTGGAAGGTATGCTTACGCTCAATGATATATTAGAAGCTATTGTAGGGGATGTTCCTCAAACAGGTCAAGAAGAATACGAAATAGTGAAACGCAATGATGGCAGCTATTTAGTAGATGCTCAAATAACCTTCTATGACTTTCTAAGTCGATTTGAAAAGACGGAATGGATGAACGAAGGAGAACATGAACTTGATACCATTGCTGGTTTTGTTTTACACGAACTAGAGCGAATTCCTATTACAGGAGAAACCTTTGAATGGCGGGGATTTCAATTTGAAATTGTAGATATGGATGGACAGCGTATCGATAAATTAATAGTAAAAATTTCAGAAGAATTAAAAGAGGGTTTAGAGGAGTAGTTGCTTTTAGAATATTACAAAGTTGTTGCCCATTTTAATTTTATACAACCTACAGCTACCTTAATTCAAAAAAATCAGATTTTTTTTAAAAAGAGAAACTAACCTTCTCAATCGGATTATCTAGTCGGCTACTTTTACGAACACCATTTACCATAATATGAATAATGCCCATTTGTTGAGCGTTGAATTCATAGAGTATATTATTGACTAATTCAATATTTTCAACCTTTGGAATATTTTTGACTTCAAAAAAGCTAATGGCTCCCTCTTCTTGAATTTCAAAACCCAAAAATTGCAAGTTGACTTTTTTACCCCCAATTGATATAGAAAAATGCTTTTGAATATAATCATTCACTAATCGATTCATTTCACCTTTTAGCTTAGCATCCAACAGGTCGACCCTTGTATTATAATTTTTTCGCAATGTCTTTTCAAAATCATCTACAAAGAGCTTACAGCTAATTTCTACTGTCTTTTCAACAGCATTATGCTCAATTTCAGTAACGCTCACAAAAATTGGATGGTGATTAAGTCCGAAATTAGATAATGCAAACGCTATCAACCATTTATAAAGTATAGATGCCATTTAAAATAAATTTTTCTTTTTACCTTACGATGAAGGATATTTGAAAAACAAAAATAGCAACAATAAAGCAACTATTATCTTATGGAAGATTTTCTATTTTATTTTAAAACAGGTTGGACCCATATCATCAGTTGGGATGCCCTAGATCATCTTCTTTTTATTATCGCGCTAGCAGCTATTTATAGGGTGGTTAATTGGAAAAATGTACTCATTTTAGTAACTGCATTTACGATAGGCCATTCGCTCACATTAGCTTTAAGTGTTTACGATATCATTCGATTCAGTGAAAAATGGGTGGAATTTCTTATCCCTTGCACTATTGTAGTAACCGGCATCTTTAATTTAATACCTCCCAAAGTAAATGAGTCGGCATTTAAAACCAATTACTTGATTGCATTACTTTTTGGGCTCATTCACGGTATGGGATTTGCCAATACCATAAGATTTATGTTGGCAAAGAACCAGGATATTGTAATTCCGTTAATAAGCTTTAATTTCGGTCTAGAAGTAGGTCAAATAATAGTCGTATCGATAGTTTTATTGACCAGTTATTTATGGGTAACTAAAATTGGGCTGAGTAGAAAATGGTGGATTGGTGCCTTGTCCGTTTTTTCAATTTTTCTAGCACTAATTATGGCTGCCGAAAGATGGCCTTTATAGATAAATGATTCACTAATCAATAATTTAATTATTTCCAACATATACCAACAAGTTTTTAAAAGATAGACTTAATAATGAAAAAAATAAATTTAACATCGATGAAAAAATTAATTTCTCTTTTCATTTTACTGACCTTGACAGTATTTGTTAATGCACAGGATATTAAAAATAATCCAGGCAGTAATCATGGTAATAAATTTGAGCAGTTAGGAACCATTCTTCCTACGCCCAATGAATACAGGACAGCCAGTGGTGCACCAGGTCCTCAATATTGGCAACAACGTTGTGACTATGATATTGTTTGTGAACTAGACGAACCTAATCGTAAATTATCTGGAAAAGAAACCATTACCTATTACAACAATTCGCCTGATCCCCTTACCTATCTTTGGATACAGCTGGATGAAAACCAACATAGTTCCAAAAACAACGCTGGTTATCCAGTTAGTGACGAGATGCCCAAAAGCTTATCAGAAGAGGATATCAAACAATTCGGTGGCAAAACCGATAAGGAATATGGTGATAACATTACTAAGCTTACGGATGCTACTGGAAAGGCGCTAAATTATACCATCAATAAAACTATGATGCGTGTTGACTTGCCAACCACCTTAAAACCAGGTCAGCAATTTATTTTAAAAATCGAATGGAATTATTTCATAACTGATCGAATGAAATATTATGGTCGTGGAGGATATGAATATTTTCCTGAAGATGGAAATGATCTATACACAATGAGTCAATGGTATCCGCGCCTATGTGTTTATAGTGATTTTCAAGGTTGGCAAAATCACCAGTTTGCTGGAAGTGGCGAATTTGCGCTCACCTTTGGTAATTTTAAAGTAGCGATTACAGTTCCTTCAGATCATGTGGTATTAGCTACAGGCGAAGGACAAAATTTTCAACAAGTACTTTCTCCAACACAATATGCTCGTTGGCAAAAAGCTCAAACAGCCAAAGAGGTTTCAGAAATTGTAACATTAGCTGAAGCTACTGCAAGAGAAAAACAAAAATTGACTACCAAAAAGACCTGGATATTTAAAGCTGAAATGGTACGTGATTTTGCATGGGGTAGCAGCCGTAAATTTATTTGGGATGC
Organism: Ferruginibacter sp.; assembly: GCA_030831945.1. Lineage (GTDB taxonomy): Bacteria > Bacteroidota > Bacteroidia > Chitinophagales > Chitinophagaceae > Ferruginibacter. The sequence continues at coordinate 141,314 of JAURKC010000013.1, read as the reverse complement.
AATGCCTGTAAAAGTAGAAGGTAAAAAAGTAATGTGCATGAGTGCATACGGTAAAGAAGCATATAATCTTTACAGAAAATTTAGTACAAAAGCAGTAGCACACACTATTCAAACTTACTCAAAATTCACTATCCCTTACCCTTATCCAGTAGCTCAAAGTATTGAAGCTTCCAACGGTATGGAGTACCCGATGATTTGCTTTAATTATGGAAGATGTGAAAAGGATGGTACTTATAGTGAGGCAACAAAAAATGGAATGCTTGGAGTAGTAATACACGAAGTAGGTCATAATTTCTTTCCAATGATCATCAATAGTGATGAAAGACAATGGACTTGGATGGATGAAGGGCTTAATTCATTTTGTGAGTATCTAGCTGAAGAACTTTGGGACAATAAATTCCCTGTTGCAAAAGGCGCCGCATTCAAGATCATTGATTACATGGAGTTGCCGAAAGATCAATTAGAACCAATCATGACTAACAGTGAAAACATTATTCAGTTTGGTCCAAATGCTTATACTAAACCTTCAACTGGTTTAAATATTTTAAGAGAAACGATCATTGGAAGAAATCTTTTTGATTACGCTTTTAAAGAATATGCAAGACGTTGGGCATTTAAACATCCTACACCGGCTGATTTATTTAGAACAATGGAAGATGCTAGTGGAGAAGATTTGGATTGGTTTTGGAGAGGATGGTTTTACGGAATCGAACCTTGTGACATTTCCTTAGATAGTGTAAAATGGGCTAATCTTAGTCTAGATAACACCCCTCAAAGAAGTCCTACTGGAGGCCGCCGCAGACCAATGGGTATGAGTTCAAGATTCTTTCCGAAACCTTTACTAAATTCTTTTGAGGATATTTCAAAAATTAGAAATAGAGAGGATAAGAATATAGTTTTTGCAACAGATGCTGATACTAGCTTAAGGGATTTTTACTGGAGATACGATAGGGATTTAGTAGCCGTGGATACTACCCTTGCACCAACTAAACCTCAGACAATGAGTACTGCTCAAAGTCTTACCAATGAAGAGAAAATGTCAATTGCTGGCAATAAGAATTTGTATGAATTGAGCTTTAGTAACAAAGGAGGACTCATCATGCCTATCATTATTGAATGGACCTACAAAGACGGAACCAAAGAAATTGATAGAATACCTGCTCAGATTTGGAGAAAAGATGAAAACAATGTGACAAAAGCATTCTTAAAAGACAAAGAAGTTGCCTCAATCAAATTGGATCCATTGAGAGAAACAGCAGATATTAATGAAAGTAATAACAGTTGGCCTACTTTAATCAATCCTAGTAAATTTAGATTGTATAAGTCTGGACAAGGTATAGGAAGAGGCGCTGCAACTGGAAGCGTAAACCCTATGCAGAGAGAAATTAAAAAATAAATAACTTAATCATAAAAAAGGATGACCGGCTTATGGAGGCTAGTCATCCTTTTTTTATTTAACTATTTTATGGCATTTTATAAACCTGTTTTACCATCTCTCTCTAATTGTTGCCGTTTCTTTTTGCTATATTTTTTTTCGTAATCTAAAATTTCTTTTGTCTTTGCTTTCTCTTTTTCGGGAGTATCTACTTTCTTGGTCTCCGTGACAGCAATTTTTTTATCCGGTTCTGTTAATAATCTTCCTCGATCATATTTTTCTGTCTTGATTAATTTACCCTCGGCATCAAAATACTTCCATTCTCCATTTTTCACACTGTAAGGCTGAGCCTTTACTATTTTGTAAGATATAATTTCATTGTTTTCATTACCATAAACAGCAATCGTATCAAAAAGGAAATCGGGATTATAACCTTTCCATTCTTCCTGCCTTTGTAAAATACCTAGAAAATTAAAATATTCCTGTTTGCCATCCTTACCTCCCAGACGGAAATTTTCAATCGCTAAAATATCACCAGCGCTAGTATACTTTCTCCATGGACCCATTTTTTCATTGTCCTTGTAAAGTCCCTCCTCATCATAGCCAGGTTCTCCCCTAATTTCTCCCACGGTAGTCACCCACCTGCCTTGCTTTAAGCCATTTTTATCAATTACATTCAATGTATCCCCATCCGGAGATAATGAATAAGTTTTATACTGGGCTTTTCCGCTCAATAAAAAAAAGAATAGCCCTATTCCAATTAAAATTAATTGACATAATTTCAATAATGAATTTTTCATAAAAAATATTTTACTAAATGAAATACCACTACAAACTTAGTTTTTCTTTTACAATCCTATTACTGAATAGCTTTTTTTTAACAACATTAGCTCAAATAAAGCCAACCAACGCAAAAGAAAGACTTAGTAGTCTTCAAAAAAGAAAATCTGAAGCTAAGAACTCCTTATTAAAAAACATTGCCTTTCGAAATATTGGTCCTACCCAAATGAATGGAAGGGTGGTCGACATTGAAGTAAATCCATATGATCCGACAGAATTTTATGCCGCTTATGCAAGTGGTGGACTTTGGCATACTACCAATAATGGATTAAGTTTTGATCCAATTTTCGAACAAGAAGACGCTTTCACCATTGGAGATATAGCGGTGAATTGGAAACCGAACAGCACCAATCAATCCAGAATAATATGGGTTGGAACAGGGGAAGTAAATAGTAGCAGAAGTAGTTATAGCGGAACAGGAGTATTTAAATCTGTAGACAATGGGAAAAATTGGGAGTACTTAGGTCTTCCAGAAAGTCATCATATCGGTGAAATTATTTTACACCCTACCAATGAAAATATTGCTTGGGTAGCTGTACTAGGCCATTTATACTCGCCAAATAAAGAAAGAGGTGTTTATAAAACAATAAATGGCGGAAAATCATGGACTCAAACCTTGGCTATCGACCAAAATACTGGTGCAGTGGAGATGGATATTAACTTACAAAATCCTGATGAATTATACGCCTGCACTTGGTATAGAACCAGAAGTGCTTGGGATTTTACACCAACAGGAAAAACAAGTGGTATTTACAAATCGGCTGATGGGGGTAACCATTGGCAACTGATTACAGAAAAAGGAAGCGGCTTTCCTACAGGTGATAGTGTAGGCAGAATTGGCATAGCTGTATTTCAAAAAAATCCACAAATTCTTTATGCAGTAGTAGATAATAATTCCTCTCTACGAGATACGAGTACAAAAAAAATAGATACGACTAAATATACAACAGCAGATTTTAAAAATATATCCAAAGAAGAACTATTAACTCTCAATAATGCTAAACTAGATAGCTTTCTAACAGATAATGATTTTCCTAATAAATATAATTCAAAAAAAATTAAAGCTTCGATTGAATCGAACGAACTTAAACCTTCTTCCATTTATGATTGGCTAGTTGCAGAAGATGGATTTCAAAACAATGGAATCAAAGGCTGTGAAATATACAGAAGTGATGATGCGGGTAAGAGTTGGAAGAAAGTTAATACCAAACCAATTAGAGTATTCAGTAGCTACGGTTACTACTTTGGAAAAATATATGTATCCCCTACAGATGAAAATAAAGTAATCAGTTTTGGGACAAGCATCATCGTTAGTAAGGATGGAGGTAAAACTTTTACAGCCGTTGATAAAGATAATACCCATGGTGATTGGCATAGCTGTTGGATTAATCCCAATAAGGACAGTCATTGGATTGCAGGAAATGATGGAGGGTGTAATATCACCTACGACAATGGAAAAAAATGGTTTAAAGTAACCAGTGTACCTGCAGGACAATTTTACGGCATCACCACAGACAATGCAAAACCTTATAATGTTTATGGTGGTCTTCAAGACAATGGAACTTGGGTAGGTTCCTCTCAAACCGCATCAGAAAATATGGGCTTTTCGTTTGCAAAGAAAAATAAAGAAACCGAACCAGAAGAGTTTGAATGGAAATCAATCGGTGGTGGTGACGGCATGCAAGTACAGGTGGATACAAGAGATAACAAAACAATTTATTCTGGATCTCAATTTGGTTTTTACAGTCGAAAGAATCTAGACAATGATAAATATCTCTCCATTCATCCCATGCATGATTTAGGAGAAACTAAATTAAGGTACAATTGGCAAACACCTATTTTACTTAGTAGGCATAACCAAGATGTATTTTATTACGGATCAAATAAAATTCATCGCAGCTTAAATAAAGCTGAAAATTTACAAACCTTAAGTGATGATTTAACTAAAGGTAAAAAAACCGGAACAGTGCCTTATGGAACGATCACTAGTATTTGCGAATCTCCCCTAAAATTTGGCTTACTTTATATTGGAACTGATGATGGAAACATTCAAGTTAGTAAGGATGGTGGTTATAATTGGACCTTGGTAAACAAGGGTTTGCCAGAAAATTTATGGGTCAGCAAAGTAGCCGCCTCTAGTCATAAAGAAGGAAGAGTATTAGTAACATTAAATGGATATCGGTACGACAATTTCTCCGCATGGATTTATATGAGTGAAGATTATGGAACTACCTGGAAACAAATAGGCACTGATTTACCTTTAGAACCGCTGAATGTGGTGAAAGAAGATCCTCTGATTGAAAATATACTTTATGTTGGCAGTGACAATGGACTATATACTTCTTTTGATTTAGGCAAAAGCTTTATGAACATGGATAACCATCTACCAAGGGTACCCATACATGACCTTGTAATTCAGCAAAGAGAAAATGAGTTAGTAGTAGGTACCCACGGCAGGAGTATTTTTATAACTAAATTAGACGCTGTACACAAAATATACAATAGCGTCGCTAACAAAGAAAAAACGAATCTATCCAAGTAGCTTTTTATTTAAATCAAACAAAAGTCAATGAATACTAAGGTTCTTTTATTTAGGAAGATTTACTAAAAAAGTTAAAAGGAATAATTAACTAAATAATAAAATAAACTTGCTGAAAAAATATTAAGTAACCCCTAACTTTGCAACTAAATTAATTCTCTACTATTCATCATTAAAAATTAAATTATGGCAATAGCGATTGGGCAAGCAGCCCCAGATTTTACATTATTTGACAGTGATAAAAACAAAGTAACCCTGAGTGAATTAAAAGGTAAAAATGTAGTGATTCTATTTTTTCCACTTGCTTTCACAGGGGTTTGTACAAAAGAGCTGTGCAGTGTTAGAGATAATATTTCAGCTTACAATGATACCAATGCACAGGTTTTGGGTATTTCTGTGGATTCCTTATTTGTTTTAGATAAGTTCAAACAAGAGCAAAGCCTTAATTTTCCTTTGCTAAGTGATTTTAACAAGTCAGCAGCTAAAGCATTTGAGGTATTGTATGATACTTTCCCAGCCTTTGAAATGCAAGGAGTAAGTAAAAGAGCCGCCTTTGTAATTGATAAAGACGGAAATGTAAAATATGCAGAAGTTTGTGCCACTCCAGGAGATTTGCCAGACTTTACTGCTATCCAAAGTACTTTACAAAGCATTTAATGCTAGATTTCCAATAGAATTTTTTCTAAAATTAATCGGCAGGGCCCTAGTTTGAAACCCTGCCGATTGCTTTTTTCATAGAATTGATTACTTTTACCATTCTGAAACAGCTATTGACCATATTAATTTTTCTTTTGGGCACCTGTATTTCCAGTTATGCCCAAAACAAATCTGTTAATTCAGTAGATGAGTCTGCCAAAATGATTAAGTTTTTCCCCAATCCAGCATCTTCTTATATCAATTTTGAACTTCAAAAAGGATATGACCAATCCTATTCCTTGATACTTTTTAATTTCATGGGAAAGAAAATGGAGGAGTTTGCCCCAGGTTCACAAATCATCAATCTTTCCTTGAACAGTTTTTACCGAGGAATTTATATTTTTCAACTACGCGATAAAAAAGGGAATATCATTGAATCTGGAAAATTCCAGGTAGTCAAATAATCTCAGCCAGTTTACTAGCCTACGGCAACTAACGCTCAAATGCACTTCGCAAAAATCAATTTTTCAGATAGGTGATTACAAAACTTGCACAATCAAAAATTTTAGGTAATTCGTATTCTCTTGATCCCTAATGATTGGATGGTCAGCAGATTGACTATTGAAAACTACCTGACGAATTTTTCTTTTTGCATCCTTTGCAGCCATCCCAATAATATCTAAAAAAAGTTCTGGTTTTACCAAATTAGTACAACTAGAAGTCACTAAAAATCCACCTGGTTTCACCAACTTAATACCTCTTAAATTAATTTCCTTATAGCCTGCTACTGCTTTATCAATACTACTTCTACTCTTTGTAAAAGAAGGTGGGTCGAGCATTACTACATCCCATTGCTTACCCTCTTTAGTCCATTCTTTGAGTATATCAAAAGCATTGATATATTCAAATTTACAGATGCCTTCTACTTTATTGAGAAGCGCATTTTTATTACACATTTCAATTGCACTCTGAGAAATATCTATTCCTGTAACCGATTTGGCTCCATACACAGCAGCACTTATTTCAAAGGAACCGGTATAACAAAATGCACCTAATACATCTGCTCCTTTCACTATATTTTGTATTGCTTTTCGATTATCTTGTTGATCTAAAAAGTAGCCCGTCTTTTGACCTCCTTCAATATCTACATGAAATTTGATGCCATTTTCATGAATGATAATATTGGTATCAAAAGGTGCTGAAAGAAATCCTTTGTGTTGCTCCATTCCTTCTAATTCTCTTACTGGAACATCATTTCTTTCATAAATCCCTTTGGGTGAAAAAATCTTTTCTAGGGCTTTTACTATAGAAGGTTTCCAAATATCTATTCCTAATGCCAAGGTTTGAATAACAAAGTAATCATTGAATTTATCAATGATCAATTGCGGTAACTCATCCGCTTCTCCAAAAATTAAACGACAATTTTCAACATACCCTAATTTTTGTCGGTAAGCCCAAGCTTGTAGAATCGTATCATAAAAAAAATCATCGTTGATTTCTTTATCCTTATCTCGAGTCAATAAACGAACCATTATTTGAGACTGCGGATTTACATACCCCTTCCCGATGAATTTTTTATCGTGGGTGAATACATTGACGATTTCACCTGCTTTGGCAGCTGCATCCAAGGCTTTCCCCCTATTAATTTCATTGGCGAAAATCCAGGGATGGCCACTTTCTACCCTGCCACTAACATTTTTATTAAGAAAAAGGCTTTTCATCCTACAAAGATAACTAAAGCAAACAGCTGTCAGTCAGTTTGAAACCAGTTTACCCTATATCCTTAAAAATTGACATTTTGGCTGAAAACTAGGCTTGGCAAAATGTTTGACAATCGTACATTTGCAAATAATTTTACCCTAACCCTCCACTGAGGGCTGTGATATAAACGAATTAATAGATTTTATGGAAGAAAAGACAAAAATTACCCCAGAAGAAGAGGCACTGGCAGAAGCATTAAAAGGTTTTTCAGATGCCGCTACTACTGCTGAAGAAGCTATTGCTGAAAAAACTGATGCAAACAATCCTGAACCCGAAAATGCGGTAGAAAAACTTCAGGCAGAATTAAATGAACAAAAAGACAAATATATTCGCCTATTCGCTGAATTTGATAACTTCAAGCGTCGTAATGCCAAGGAAAGAATAGAACTTATTCAGACTGCGGGAAAAGAGGTCATCACTTCTTTATTAGACGTTTTAGATGATTGTGATCGTGCTGAAAAGCAAATTCAAACCAGCGAAGATCTTCAACAGATCAGGGAAGGTATTCAATTGGTATTTGGTAAACTTAGAAATACCATGCAATCAAAAGGACTTAAACCGATGGAGAGTATTGAAACTGATTTTGACGTAGAGAAGCATGAGGCGATTACTGAAATCCCCGCACCTAATCCTACACTAGTGGACAAGGTGGTAGATGAGGTACAAAAAGGTTATTATTTGAACGATAAAATCATCCGCTTTGCAAAAGTGGTGGTAGGGAAATAAATTATTTATTAGCATTTTAAAACAGCAACGAGGAATTATTACCATTTTATATTTTCAATTTAGCTGTTTAGCTAATTACTAATCCACATTATGAAAAAAGATTTTTATGAAATACTAGGCGTTTCAAAATCATCCACCCAGGATGAGATTAAGAAAGCATATCGCAAGGTTGCTATGCAATTTCACCCTGATAGAAATCCAGGAGACAAGGCTTCAGAAGAAAAATTTAAAGAGGCAGCGGAAGCTTATGAAATATTAAGCGATACTGATAAAAGGGCTCAATACGACCGCTTTGGACATAATGCATTTAGCCAAGGTCGAGGTGGTGGAGGTGGTGGATTTAGTGGTGGCAGTATGAATATGGATGATATTTTCAGTCAGTTTGGAGATATTTTTGGTGATGAGAGTCCATTTGGTAGCTTTTTTGGAAATGGAGGTCGACGTTCGTCTGGTGGAAGATCAAGAGGTGTAAGAGGTTCGAACCTAAGGATAAAAATAAAACTTAACTACGAAGAGATGGCCAAAGGCGCTTCTAAGACGGTTAAGGTAAAAAAACATGTAAGCTGTACTACCTGCTCAGGTAGTGGAGCAAAAGATAAAAACAGTTTACAAACTTGTAGCACTTGTAATGGAAGCGGGCAAGTTAGAAAAGTACAAAACACCTTTTTAGGGCAGATGCAGACGGTAACTACCTGTTCTACTTGTAACGGAGAGGGAAGTACCATCGCTAACAAATGTACCACCTGCAAAGGCGAAGGAAGGGTTTATGGGGAAGAAACTGTTACCATTGAAATACCTGCTGGTGTTCAAGAAGGAATGCAGCTTAGCATGAGTGGCAAAGGAAATGCTGGAGAAAGAGGTGGAGCTAATGGTGATTTAATTATATTAATTGAGGAGGAAGCACATGCAGAATTGCATAGAGATGGGCTAAATGTAGCTTTTGATTTACACATTACATTTCCAGATGCAGTTTTCGGAACTAATGTAGAAGTTCCAACTATTGATGGTAAAGCCAAAATTAAAATTCCACCGGGAACACAAAGTGGAAAAATATTTAGACTAAAAGGAAAAGGTTTCCCCGCTGTTAATAGCTATGAAAAAGGGGATCAATTAATTCACGTTAATATTTGGACTCCACAAAATCTTTCTGCTGAAGAAAAATCAATGCTAGAAAGTATGCAAGCAAGTGAAAATTTTAAACCGAAACCAGAGAAAGGAGATAAATCATTCTTTGATAAAGTAAGAGAGATATTTACTTAAAATATATTCAACTTAAAAGCAGATTACCCTTTTCATAATTTAAATTGTTAGTAGATATTGGATAATTACGCTTATTCATTCACTAGCTGATAAATTTGAGGAAGATTTCTGCCCAGTCCGTCATAATCCAATCCGAATCCTAAAAGAAATTTATCAGGCACGCTAAAGCCTAAATAGTCAATATTGATAGGGTATTTCATCGCAGTAGGCTTATTTAATAAAGCTGCAATTTTTAGAGAAGCTGGCTGTTGATTTTGAATCTGAGGTAAAAATTGATGCAGCGTATTGCCTGTATCTATAATATCCTCAATAATTACTACCTCTCTATTAACCAAGGACTCATCCAAACCAATAGAAGTAATTAAGTTTCCCGTTGATGAAGTGCCTTTGTAAGAAGCCAGTTTTATAAAACATATTTCTGCTTCAATTGAGATTGATTTAAACAAATCGGAAGCGAACATAAAGGAACCATTCAAAATAGCAATAAACAAAGGGCGCTTTCCTTCATAATCTTTGTCAATTTGCTTACCCATTACCTTTATTCGCTCATGAATTTCCTCTGAACTGATGAAAGGCTGAAATGTTTTATCATTCACTACCACATTAGACATAAAAAATATTTTATTGTTATAAAATTGAATAATAAAAAAAAAGGCTTTAGAAAAATTACTTGCCTACTATCAACTGCTGTCCTATTTGTAAATTTTCACTACTTAGCTTATTCCAAATTTTCAATTGATCTACGGTAACATTATATTTTTGTGCAATTCCGTATAACCCTTCCTTAGCTTTCACTTGATGAAAAATAGTTCCAGAACTTCGAGCTGAATTATTTTTTATTTGACTCAACTGTTCAAAGGGTTTCAAATACACTTTTGTTCCAGACAGAACATCAGCATCTTCCTCCAAATGATTATATTCCAAAATGCTTTCCAATTGAATACCATTATTTTGAGCAATGGAATAATAGGTTTCATTTTTTCTAACTACTACGAAATCTTTGTTTCCCTTTGTAGATTTTTTTTGCAAAAAGATTAACTGGTCTTCGTCAAGAAGCCCATCTTCTAGTTCGTTGATATCCAAAAGTCGTTGCAAAGAAATTTTATAACGGGTAGCAATAGCTAATAAAGAGGTTCCTTTTAAAGCCTTTATACACTTACTTCCATTAACAATATTCACTACATCAGGTTCTCCTAAAAGAATTAATTCTCCTTCCCCCAAAGCACTTCGATCTACTGGAAGTGCAGCAATTGCTACCGAAGTCTTTTGATCTACCAACGGTGGATCGTCTTTAGATTTTTTTGTATCCGAATTAGTTAGCTCCTCTGCAGCTCCAATAGTAAATCGCTGTAAATTATATTTCTCGATATAATTAATTAAAATGACTGGGTATTTTGGGTTTGTTGCATAGCCTGCCTTCTTTAACCCATTAGCCCACCCTCTATAATCTGTAGGATCTAAATCAAATAGAAAAGAATAATGCTTTCCTGCTTTTAAAAAATTACTATGATCTCTAAAAGATTCTTCTGCAGTGGCGTACTTTCTAAAGCATTCACCCAAGGAATCATCGTCGTGCGTTACTCCTTCCCCAGTCCAATTGCTTTTACATTTAATTCCGAAATGATTATTAGATTTTTTTACCAATTCACTATTACCACTTTCTGATTCCAATAGGCCTTGTGCTAAGGTAATAGCTGCTGGCACGCTCATCCGCTTCATTTCCAGCATTGCTATATCCTTATATTGTTCAATATATTGTTCAGCTGAAATGGTTTGAGCATGGATAGATAACATCGAACCAATAGCCAATAATATCAGTTGAACTTTTTTTATAACTGCGCCGGTTTGAATCATTGATGAATAATATTAAAAAAAAATATTTTTTTACCTTTAAGAAAATGGCTTGTTTACAATTTTCTTATTAACAGTAACCCATCTCTTAGGGTCAATAAGGTTTGATCTACTCTGGTATCTTTTTTTACATGCTGATTAAACGCATGAATTGCTACTGCATTTTTTCCAGTAATATTTTCTTCTAGCACCTGTCCATGAAATAATACATTGTCAGCAATAATTAGTCCATTATGTTTTAAATAGGGGAAAACTAATTCGTAATAATCAATGTAGCCCAATTTATCTGCATCTATAAAAACAATATCCCAACTCTCTTGCAAAGAAGGAATAATCTCCATCGCATTGCCAATATGAAGTATAATTTTTTCTTTATCAGGGGATTGTTGAAAATACTTATTAGCAACTGCTGCATCTTCTTCTCTTAATTCAATAGTATGTAAAACACCCTCTTTAGTTAATCCCTTCGCCAAGCACAATGCACTATAGCCAGTAAATGTGCCGACCTCTAAAATCCTTTGTGGCTGAAGTAATTTACTCAAAGTAGTTAAAAAAGCACCTTGTACATGACCACTCAACATATGGGCATGAGTATGATTTTCCATGGTTTCTTCTGATACCTTGCGAATCAAACTATCTTCAGGTGAAGAAACCATTTGGGCATATTTTTCTGCAAGAGCATTTACCAATTCCATACTATATTTATTGAGCCTTCGATTGTACACTATTAGAATGGCCGATTAGCCATAATCCTGCAAAGGTAAGGATGCCATTTATAATTAAAAGCTCAATACCAATTTGATAACCATTTAACCAATTTTTAGCATTCACACTGATGATATAGGAAAGCAATGGTGCTATCAGGCATATCAAGGTTACTACCCAAGAATTAGGCAATTGTCTTTTAGTGAAAATACCTAGTGCAAACAAACCCAACAATGGACCATAAGTATATCCAGCGAGGTCTAATATTTTGTCAATAATACTATTGTCATTCAATATTTTAAATCCCATAATACAGATTAAAAATAATATCGTAAAACATAGGTGAACAGATAGTCTCCATTTTTTCTGTTGCTTTTCATCCAAATCATTACGTTCTTTTAACCCAATAATATCGATACAAAAAGAAGAGGTTAAAGCCGTCAAAGCACCATCAGCACTCGGAAACAAAGCAGATATCAAAGCAATAATAAATATAATTCCTACTGCAGGGGGGAAAAAATGAAGTACAATTGAAGGAAAAGCCTTGTCACCTATTATATTGGTGTCATTTACAATAAATTGTTTTACCATTTTTCCATTTACTAAAACATCTTGATAAAAACCACCATTTGCATTACCATATAAATACAGCAACCCTCCCAAGAATAAAAATAAACACAACACTGAAACTAAAATTACTGCCAGTGTTATTACATTCTTTTGAGAGTCGACCAATCTCTTAACACTAATATTTTTTTGCATCATTTCCTGATCAAGTCCAGTCATGGCAATAGTAATAAAGGCGCCTCCAACAATTTGTTTAACAAAAAAACCTTTACTATTGACATCGGTATTGAAAATGGATAGATATCCTTTATTCCCCAGTTGGGTGAACGCTTCTGAAGAAGACAGATGGAGATTATTGAGTATATAAAAAATGCAAATCAGCAATCCTACTATCATCAAGGTAGTCTGTAAAGTATCCGTATACACAATTGTTCTAACGCCTCCTTCAAAAGTATACAAAAGAATCATGAGCAATATGACTGCTGCAGTAATTACAAATGGAACACCTAACTGATCGAGAATAAAGAACTGCAAAACATTAATGACTAGATACAGTCTTGCTGTAGCGCCAACAGTCCGGCTAATAATAAAAAAAAGGGCTCCTGTTTTATACGCAACCTTACCAAATCTTTGCAAAAGATAGTTATAAATTGAAGTAAGGTTTAACCGGTAATACAAGGGCAACAAAACAAAAGCAATAACCATATATCCAATCAAATAACCAATAGCCACTTGCAGATAAGCAAAGCCCTTAAATCCATTAGCAGCGGCATCACCCACAGCACCTGGCACGCTTACAAAGGTTACTCCACTCAATGAAGTACCAATCATTCCAAAAGCAACAAGCACCCAATTACTATTACGATTACCAATAAAGAAAGAGTCATTATTAGCATTACGGCTGGTATAATAAGCTACTAATAACAGTAATACAAAATACCCAATGACGAAAGAGAATAAAATTACCGGAGACATAAAAATATATTTTGAAACAATATCATTGAAAATATAAAAAAAAATCGTGCCTTTGCCTATAAATAATAAGTAAAGATATATGGAGTTTAAATCAATTGCTGTTTTTTGTGGAAGCAAATCTGGAAATAACCCCTTATTTGAAGAGCAGGCAAGTAAGCTGGGTAATTTACTAGCTGAGCATACTGTTTTATTAATCTACGGCGGTGGAAATAAAGGAATTATGGGAGCAGTGGCCAATGGAGTAATGGAAAAAAATGGACAAGTAATTGGTATTATTCCTGAGGCCTTGATGGGATGGGAACAACACCATGAAGGCATATCAGAGTTGATAGTGGTAGAAAATATGCATATTCGAAAAAGGATGATGTATGAAAAAAGTGATGCAGCAATTATATTACCAGGTGGCTTTGGCACATTAGATGAGCTTTTCGAAATGCTCACTTGGAACCAACTCAGTATTCACAATAAACCTATTTTTATTTTAAATACGGCTGGATTTTACGACTCCCTATTTGCTCATATAAAAAATATGGTAAAAGAAAACTTTCTTTATTCAACTATGGAAGAAGCTTTTACTGTTATATCGAATCCTTCTGAAATATTCAAGGTTTCCTAAATCGACTTACTCATTTCCTACCTAAATAAAGCGATATTAAATCCCGCGCGAATCACTGGTATTAACCTGCCGTAATTATCAACATAAGGAGAACCTGGAAGTTGAAGCGCATCAAACATTACGGATAAATAATAATAAGAATTAGACCCCTTCTGCCGGCTACTACTATAGCCCGCTCCTACTAAGAAACTATTTACATCATTTTTTAATTTATAGGGGCTAGATCCAGATTGAATAACTTTTATACTTTGAAAATTATGTTCGTATTGAAATTGAGTAAACAAAAAGTTGACAGGAAATAGTCGAACAAAAGCGCCCGGACCTATATTCGTTTGTCTTAGTTTACTATTATAGATATCTGTTTGACCTGTATAAATAAAATTCAAACTCGCTGCAGCATCTAGCCATGGAGTAAGGCTATAACCCAGATGAGGGCTTACGCCCAAGACGGTTCCTCCGGTATAGAAAGAGGCGGTAACATTACCTCCAGTAAATAAATTTGATTTTTTGAATCCGGCTGGATTTTCATCCTGTGCTGTTGATACTAAAACAATACAGCATAAACTGAGCAATAAGGATACTTTTCGCATTTTCTTTATTTGGATATTCAATTAAAATTTAGGACAAAAAGCTTGACGGGTAACACTATTACTTTCATTATAAAAACCCTTTTTAATCATACTAAATTCATTGGCTCCCCTTAGATTATTAAAATTATTAAGTGAAGAAGTAGTAGCATCATAACTAAAAGTAAAACGAATATTATTTAATTCAAAACCAACCATAGGTATCACCGCATCCCCTGCACGATAATAGAGGCCCATAATAAACTGCTTATCGCCTGATTCAGTTAAATTATAATTCGCATTCATTCCTAGCAAAAGTTCACTAGATTTTGATTGATTAGTATAATATACATTAGGATTAATTATGAGTCTATCCGAAAGCTTTAATAAAGCATTTAGAAATCCAATGTGCCGAATTGGAACTCTACTGCTATCAGCCGATCCAGAAAAAAAAGTTTCTTGAGGGCGATTTAAATGATGAATAGAATATCCTCCATTGATGTAAACTTCCTCTGTGGGAAAGTAGGCGTAATTTAAACCTGCCTGCACATCTAAGAAACTAACGGCACTGTTGGAAAGAACTACAGAGGAGGGCAAGGTGTTATCAAAAAATTTTCCATCAAATTGATCGGGGAAACTGAGTTTAGAAGCGTCAATACGTTTATTAGCCCAACCTAAATTAAAACCTGCACTTAATAAACTACTATTGGCCAATTGTTGATGATAAGCCAAGGATCCATAGATTTTAGTTGACTTTAATCCACCGGCACCCGCAACATCACTCAAAATGACTCCTCCAATTCCAAGCCAGCCATTTTCAATTTGGTTTCGCATTAATTGGGCATCTCCAAAAACACTAATCGTTTTATAGGGTGCTGCCATTAGTGAGGAATATTGATTCCGGTAATGCGCTCCTAATCTATAATCAGCATCTGGTATAAATCCGGTATTGGCAGGATTGGTAGTAAGAACAGAATTATAAAACTGAGAAAAATGAAGATCCTGGGCATAGGTATTACCCAAAAGATGGCAACAGACCAACAATAGGAATACTATTTTTATGCTTTTTTTCATTTTAAAATTCTTACCCAATAGTAAAGTTAGCGAAGTAATGAAATATCGCCCGTTTTTCTTAATTTCTTGCCATCTGAAAATTCAACGTCCAAAGTATAACTGTATACATCCATAGGTTGACCAGCTCCATTAAATTTTCCATCCCAACCAATTGACTGACTAGAAGAAGAGAATACATTTTGACCCCAACGATTGTATATTTTCCAATCCATTTTGGCAATTCCATAACCTACAACTTTTATAATACCATTGGGTCCAAATTTATCGGGAGTAAACGCATTGGGTACATCCAATACGGGTAATACAACTATAGCAATATCTAGACAAGTTGTATCGGAACAACCTGCTTCGTTAAATGCGACTAAACAAGTTTTAAAAGTCCCGGTAGCATTAAATAAATGCGTAGGATTTTCAAGCGTGGAGGTTTTTTCGTCTCCAAATATCCACAAATAATTATTTGCACCAATGGATAGATTTTTAAAATCTACTGGCCTATTAGGTTTCGTTGGGTTGGGAGAAAAACTAAAACCCGCTACTGGGATATTATAAACGCTAATAGTAGAAGTAAATTTATCTGTACGATTACAAGTAGATAAGTCAGTAGCAGTTAACGTTACTGTATAGGTTCCTGAAGCCGCATAAAGATGAACTGGATTTACTTCTGTTGAAGTGGTTCCATCACCAAAATTCCAAAGAAAATCAATACCACCAACTGTAGTGTTCTTAAAATTAGCGAGATAAGGTAGACAACCTTTATCAGGTGTTTGAAAACCTGCTCTCACGGTGTCGGCTAAACGAATAGTATCAGTAACAGTAATCGGTGCATTACAGAAACTCACATCATCGGTCAATAATTTTACAATATACGTTCCGCTAGCAGCATAGGTATGAAAAACATCTTCAATACCTGCCCGTTGAGTAGGCGTATTGTCACCAAAATCCCACAAAAAAGTTTTGTTGGTATAGGAAGGTAATATTGCAGTGCTGGTATTTTTAAATTGAAAGGTTAAGCTTTGGCATCCTCCATTTTTAGTACCGAAAAAATCAGGTTTGATCAAATTATTACTTACCCTTACCATTGTAATAGCGGTATCTGAAATATTACAAGTTAAAGAATCTACAGAAATTACCTTAGCCTGAAAAATTCCGACGGTAGTATAAACATGGGAAGAAAAACTATTAGGTGCATAGGTAGTATCTTTTTTAGGATCAGCAGGATCTCCATAATCCCATATATACATTTTACCCTTTGAAAGTGTATCAGAAAATTTAACCGTCATTGGAACACAACCAACGGTATCGATTATTCCATTGACAGTTGCTTTAATACTAGCTCCTACCCCACCAAAATTCATTTCGATTTTAACAGCTGCTTCATTACAGTTAGGAGATCCATTTCTGGTAGCCCAAACACCTGCTGTAGTCGGAAAAACAACCAATGGATCGTTTCTTCCACCACAGTTAGCACAAATAGCCTGATAGATTATTCCATTCGCATCAAAGCGACTGGTACCACCATCTACATGGTCATCGAAGCCTCCTTTTTGTCCATAAAAACTCCCAAATAATTGACTGTTGGCATTTTTCTCTAGAACGAAAAAGTAAAAATCATTTCCATCAGTTGTCTTGGGCGAAATGGCATCATTCGTAATGGGTAAGCCCAAGGTCCCAGCATTTGGATAGCCCCTATCATTATTAAATTTACCACCCCAACCCGATACATATACATTTTGACATCGATCTACTAAAAAAGCAGTAATAGATAAATTGGGTATAGCAGAGTTGGTACCAAATACAGTGGAGTAAACAAAAGAAGATAAATCAGGTTGCAACTTACTGATAAACTGTTTTGCACCTGAATTACTATATGCGGCGTTTACAATCGGCCAATTTCCAGTGGTAGTCCCAGTAATATAGGGAAAACCAAATTTATCAAACTGAATACCATATACGAGATCATTCCCACTGGTACCCATATAAGAAGTTTTAATTATCGAAGAGCCATCGGGTGCTATTTGTGTAACAAAACCATCCACATCGCTTCCTTGAAAAGTAGTATTAACGACATTCGTTTTATTACCAGGCAAGTCAGTGCTACTGGTACCTCCAGCTACATAAACATTTCCAGTAAGCGGATTGATAGATAAAACAAAACAAGCGTCCGTTCCATTTCCGCCAAAATAAGTACTAAATATTCTTGTTGAAAGATTTGAATTAAATGCTAGAATTACTCCATCTTGTTTTCCTCCACCAAATAAATTTTGAATATTGGAACCAGCTACCGGAAAGTTGGAAGATTTTGTACAAGAGGCAACATAAATATTATTATTCCGATCGAGTATTACCTCACTACGAGCATCATCCCCATAGTTTCTTCGAGTGGTCTCTGCTCCATCAGGTGTATCAAATTTCTTTCGAACATTTATACCATCATCTCCAGTACCACCAATAGCAATAGAGCCCAACAATAAATTACCATTCGCATTTAATTTTGTAACCACAATGTCATATCCCCCACCAGGACCAATCAAAGGAGATGTTTTAGGATAATCAGTGGAGCTAGTTCTTCCCGCAATAATTAAATTCCCTTGCGCATCACAAATCATACTGTGCGGTTGTTCATTACCGGCACCCCCTAAATAAGTTGCAAAAATTCTATTCGCCCCATCGGGAGAAAATTTAATGATAGCTATGTCATAAGGCCCATTAGAGTCTTCATTCAATCCCCCATTAAAAGTTTTATCAAAAGCACCCACAGACACTGGATATCCGTCGCCATATGAAATTCCCCCTGCAAACATACTTCCATCAGGTCCTGGGGTTGCAGTATATCCCCAATTATCTGTTGAGCTACCGGTAAAAGAAGCAAAAATCAAGGTAGGGTCAATTACGATGGTTTCATTTGGGAGATAATCTTTTATTTTAAATCTTACAGTATTGCCAGTAACTGAATACTTGCAATCTAGGGTTTGTCTGATCCCTTTTTGAAGCTGGTAACTATAGGGATACAATTCTTTTACTTCACCAACAGAAGTCACCACTACCAATTCTTTATTTCTAACTTCAAGCTTATCAACCCCATCGTATTTTAATGCAATGTCATTTACATTACCTCCTGGTCTAACTATAATGTCATACTTTAATTTTCCAGCATCCGTATAATACCTCACATCAATATTGGGATACATATTTCTATAAGTAATCGCCTGATAAATTTTACAATTACTTTGCCACTTTGCAGGGTCATTTCCTAGAAAATAATTGTTGAAAGTGGGTAAAGATTTATCAGGAAAAATGGACACATTTTTCAGGGCGCCGTCAAAACGAACGCGATAAGCATGAGAATGTAAAGTTGAACTTTTGGGAACAGTAGCAATCCTTCTATGCTTTTCATACTCTAATTGTACCGGTGCTAAACGACCATGGATTAAATCAGCCATCGCTTTCAAATCATTCGTATTGTGAAGCAATACTGTAAAACCATTTTGCTCCATATAGAAAGCACCTGACTCCACCTCTGCTTTAAAATTAACTTTACTATTCCACTGCCCTTTATTTTCAATAAACTGCAATTGCGCCAAAGAAGGTAACGCAATGACCATTGATAAAAAAAGGCCTAGAAATAGATGGAAATATGATGTGATAAATTTCAAAAAAAGTTTTTTACAATTTACTGAACTATGACCAATTAAACAATGTAAAGTTTAATCATAGAATAGCCTAAATTATGATATTTTACTCCATACTGTTTTGCCATTTTGAATTTGGAGATACTCCTTAACCTGCAAATTTTCTGCCAAATTTAAATCTGGGTCAATTTCAACTATTTGAGTAGTAATATTTTTAGCTACTTCCAGCATTGTCCTATCTTGAATAATATTGGCAATTTTAAAGTTCAATAACCCACTTTGTCTTGTGCCCTCAATATCACCAGGGCCCCTTATTTCAAGATCTTTTTCAGCTACTTTAAAGCCATCATTAGTAGCACATAAAATCTTAAGCCTTTCCCTTCCATCTTGAGATATTTTATTTCCTGTTAATAAAATGCAAAAACTTTTTTCACTGCCTCTTCCTACCCTTCCTCTTAACTGATGCAATTGCGATAGACCAAATTTTTCAGCACTTTCTATTACCATCACTGAGGCATTGGGTACATTTACCCCCACTTCGATTACAGTGGTACTCACCATTATTTGTGTATCGCCCGTTACAAATCTCTGCATATTCGTTTGCTTTTGCTCTCCCTTCTGTCTTCCATGAACCATGCTAATCCAATATTTTGGTTCAGGAAAAAAAGATTTTACCTCTTCAAATCCTTTCATCAAATTTTCGTAATCCAAGGTTGCAGAGTCTTCAATTAATGGATATACGATATATACCTGACGGCCTTTTGTAATTTCCTTTTTTATAAAATCCATTACCTGTGGACGTTTATTCTCAAATTGATGAATCGTTTCAATAGGCTTTCTTCCTGGTGGCAACTCATCAATTACACTATAATCAAGATCACCATAGGCTGTTAAGGCTAGGGTTCTTGGGATAGGCGTTGCCGTCATAACCAAGACATGAGGAGGGAGTGAATTTTTTTTCCATAATTTAGCTCTTTGAGCTACCCCAAACTTATGCTGCTCATCAATCACTGCAAATCCTAGATTTTTAAAGAGTACTTTATCTTCTATCACTGCATGAGTTCCAATTAATATTGATAAGGATCCGTCTTCGCATGCACTTAAAATTTCTTTTCGTTGTTTAGCAACAGTAGATCCAGTAAGTAACTTAACCGAGATGGGCATTTCTTTGAGCAATTCAGCAATACTTCTAAAATGTTGTTGTGCTAAAATTTCTGTGGGCGCCATGATCACACTCTGAAAACCATTATCAGCAGCAATCAACATACTTAGTAAGGCTACAATAGTTTTTCCACTTCCAACATCTCCCTGAAGCAGTCTATTCATTTGCTTTCCAGCACCTGCATCTTTTCTGATTTCCTTTAACACTCTTTTTTGAGCATTAGTTAATTGAAAAGGTAAATATTGATTATAAAATGTAGTAAATAATGTTCCTACTTTATCAAAGATCCAACCTTTACTAAATCGATGGCGCGTACTTCTAAGCATACCCAATCGTAATTGAGCAAAAAATAATTCTTCGAACTTCAACCGCCTCACTGCATGGGTGTACATATCATCGGATGCAGGAAAATGAATAGAACAAAAAGCCTCCCATCTAGAAATAAAACGATATTGAGTCACTACTGACTCAGGAAGATTTTCGGGAAAATCTTTTTGAGATAAAAGCTGCAACAAGGAAAAGGTAAGTTTACCCATTGCCCTTCCACTAACTCCCCTTGCTTTTAACTTTTCTGTAGAAGGATAAATTGGTTCAAGGAATTTTTTTCCTCCCGCTTTTTCAGGAGTAAATATTTCAATTTCAGGATGTACAATTTGCGCTTTGTTCATAAAAAAACTCAACTTTCCAAAAACCAAATAAAGGTCTCCAGGATGAAGCGTTTTTTCTACCCAGCTAATTCCTTGAAACCAGGTAAGTTCAATTTCTCCGGTAGCGTCTTTTATATAAGCAACTAATCTTTTAGCTCTTTTTTCACCAATTATTTCAAAGCGAGACAAACGGCCTGCTACCTGAGCATATTCTGTTGAAGGGTTAAGCTCCGCAATTTTATCTACCCGAGTTTTATCAATATGACGAAAGGGATAATATTCAAGCAAGTCTTTGAAGGTGAAAATATTAGCCTCTTTTTTCAACAAGGCTCCCTTAAGGGGTCCTACCCCCTTCAAATATTCTATCGGATTGGATAATATGTTATTGACTTGCGAGATGGTTAAAATATTTTTTTACAAATATACTCTACTACTTTAAATGCAAATACCCAATGATTTGTCAAAATACAATCCCCTGCTCGGGTTGAGTGTACTATTCAACAATAATTGAATAGTAGAAAATGAGTTGGAATAGTTTAGATAGTCCCTTTATTCAAATTAATTGGGCAATAAAATTTAACGAGGGGTCCTTCTTTGAGTGTTTTGAGGTCGAGGACCATTTCTTTGCCCTCCGCTTGAACTAAATGCATTGGGATTATAAGCTGGCGCTTCGCCAAATTGCTCAGGCACGGCTACTTTTGGAACTGGTTTTCCTAATAATTTTTCAATCGCTGCCAATTTTCTTTGCTCTCGTTCGCTAACAAAGGTGATAGCAGTTCCCTCGGCAGCAGCTCTAGCGGTTCGACCAATTCGATGAACATAATCTTCTCCATCATGAGGTACATCATAATTTAATACCATACCAATATTGTCGATATCGATTCCTCTACTTAAAATATCGGTAGCTACTAAAATTTGAATTCGTCCACTTTTAAAATGCATTAACACCTCTTCTCTTTTATCCTGTTCTAAATCGCTATGGATTTCATCTACTGGCAAATTAGTTCTTTTTAAATCGCGGGTTAATTGCTTCACACTTTGTTTGCTACTACAAAATATCAATACCGAAGTAAAGCTCTTTTGATGTAAAATATATTTTACCAAGGGTATTTTTTGTGTTTCATAAACCACATAAGCAAGCTGCGTAATTTTTTCATTCGGCTTACTAATTGAAATGCTCACTTCCTCTGGCTGATGAAGAATAGTTCTTGCCAATTCCCTAATCTTATGAGGCATGGTGGCAGAAAATAATAAATTTTGGCGCTTTCGAGGTAGCGCGTGGATGATGCGCATGATGTCATCATAAAATCCCATATCTAGCATTCTATCCGCTTCATCAAGAACCAAATATTGGAGTCCCTGAAACTTAACATAACCCATGTTAATATGAGCCAACATTTTTCCAGGAGTACAGATAACTACATCTGCTCCAGCACTCAACGCCTTTTTTTCTTGAACAAATGCGTTACCATCTCCTCCGCCGTAAACTGCAATAGAACTTACAGAAGTGAAATAAGAAAGCCCTTCCATATGCTGCGCTATTTGAATAGCTAATTCTCTAGTAGGCACTATCACCAATGCGGTGATGCTCTGTTGATTCAGCGGAGACGAAATAATATTATTGATAAGGGGAAGTAAAAATGCTGCGGTCTTTCCTGTTCCTGTTTGTGCAGATGCAATAACATCCTTTCCTGCTAATACTAAAGGGATTACTTGTTCTTGAACAGGTGTCGCTTCATCATATCCAGATGCCTCTATTCCTTCCAATAATCGGTTATCAAAACCAAAATCTTTAAACTTCAAAATACGAATGGGTGATTAAATGATAAATTGCAAAAATACTCGATTAATCCTTTCCTACTTCCACATCCGAAATGGATGCAACTGACTGAGGAGTAATATTTTTTACGGTAATTTGAAATTTTGTATTCAAAATCACTTGAAAATGTCCCGTTAACAAAACAATTTTAGTAGCCGAATCTTCTAGCATAGCTGCTGCCAAATGACTAGCTAAATCTGAACCACTGATCACATTACTTACCTTTCCTTCTGTAAATTCAATAGTAAATTTATAACCCGCCTTTCTTCCTGTACCCGCTCTTTCAAAATCCTCACGGTTTAAACTAAGTAGTTGGTCTCCAGCTGCAGATTTTTTTAATAAAATCCTAATTACTGGCAGGTATTTATTCCAGATGTAAGTGTACATGTTTGGGTTTTTAAAATTTCTTTTTTTACCAAAGAAATCAGTTCATTGATTTTAATTGAAGAAAACACTATATTAAAGGTAAGCTTTATTGCCATAGCAAGCCTTTTTGATTTATTGAGAAAAACCACCCTTTCATTAGCTAACTCAATAGAAGAAAATCGATTTAACAAAAGTAAAGACCTCTTTCGCAAAATATTTGACTCAAATAATGGTTAGCAATATAGCGGTTATTGGAAGAGGTGTAAATGAGCATCCCGAAAACGATTGTCTTTTATCGTTTTACTGAGTGTTCATCCCCACCGCGCTAAAATAAAAGTAAACCATGAAAACAATACAAAACCCTTCGAATAGTAAATTTATGGTGAGTCAGCTCAACCCTACTTCCACCAGTTGGATTGGTCGATATAACAACGAAATGAATGACACCAAAAGAGGCCAAACCTTTTTTTCAACGGCTGATGTAGCTATTCAAGGAATTGATATTTATACCAGTCTGGTGCTTCACCCTGCCAAAATAACTTTGACCGTTCATCCTTTCAATGACAATACCAAAACCTGGGGACTCCCGATCCTATCAACGAGTGTTTTTCTCCAAGTCAGGGACAGTGAAAATTGGAAGTCAATCAGTACTCCTGGCTTACATCTATACAAAGGACAACATTATGGATTTAGATTAGAATGCCCCCAATCATTGATTGGTTTAGGGGAAGTGGTGGGGACTAATTCAATGCTTATTTCCATTGATGGGCAAGAATGGAAGTTCAGCAATAGCGATCCAAAAAGTCAACCCTATTCATTTTTCAGCCTCGCCTTTAAAATAGCAGTGAGTGATTAAAATAGATTTTATGATGAGGTGTTTGCTTATAAAAATTTGAAGCCAGTTAATTGTTCGATATGGTGAACCGTTACTTCGTTATTTGCAATACCATCTGGCTTAGACAAATCATTATTAAACAGGTAAGCCTTGTATTCTTTAGTATGTAAAATATGTATCACTTTCCAGCATTGCGTTGGCACAGAAACTTTTCCAATTTTTTTTGATTCCCCAATATTACCTGCCCATACATGAATACTATCTTTTTGAATAGCCGTTTTTCTCGTAAACCGTTCCAATGCTTCCCAGTCTCCTGCATTTAAGGAATGATACTGTGGGGCCATATTAGAAAAATAAAAACATTCTTCCATTTCCTTCTCACCCTTACATTTATTGATCGCAGCTGGACACATATGTCCTCGGTCTGTTCCTGAATGCACATAATCGTCTTTTAAATTAGTTTCTATAGGAAGTAATGGGTCTGGCTTAAATTTGTCTTTCCTAGCAGTAGGAGTTGCACAATCCGCTTTAGCAGTTGTCTCCCACCATTCAACCATCAGAGGATAATATTTTTCGATGCAAAAAAAAGAAGTATAACTAGCATGTTTTATCTGAACTACTTTCTGTGCCAGCAAATGGCCATTCAAAAAAATCAGTAAAAGGGTAAATATTTTTTTCATATAAAATACGGAAGCTTTTACAAATTTCGGGTAGAAATTTTAAATAAAATCAGATTCAAATAAAATAATTGAATTGATTTTTAGAAATTTAAGCGATTACAATAGCTAACCATCTTATAAAATAACAGAGAGAAAACAAATCAATGATTTAATGATAAGTGGAGGCTAACGTTTTACTAAAAGTTAAAAATTAATTAAAATAGAACTTTTTAATAATTAGTTTTTGCAAAGGGTAGTAAAATCAATAGTTTTAATAAGCCAAGCGCTGCTTTATGTAAAAGAGCCATTAGCAATAAATTAATATTTATCCATCATGAGAAAACAATTTTTCATTTACGGAATTGTCCTAACAGGCATCTCCATTTTTCTATATTTCTATCAAATTATAGGGCCTGTTATTCCTGTAATTTTTCTCATCTTATTAGTCGTTGGATTTCAAAATGCTAATCAAACCAAACATACTATCTTAAGAAACTTCCCTGTAATAGGCTATTTCAGGTATCTATTTGAAATGATTTCCCCTGAAATACAACAATATTTTATTGAACGTTCTACAGATGGAAAACCATTTTCAAGAAATGAGCGGTCTTTAATTTATCGAAGATCAAAAAATATCGATTCGTCTACCCCCTTTGGAACGCAATTACATTTGAACCAACCAAATTATGAAGGAATAAAACACTCGATGTTTCCTTCTAAGGTAAAAGAAGAACTTCCAAGGATTCTAGTTGGAGGCCCAGATTGTAAAAAACCTTATTCAGCCTCCTTACTGAATATTTCGGCCATGAGTTTTGGATCACTCAGTGAAAATGCTATTAAAGCTTTAAATCAAGGTGCACAAAAGGGTAAGTTCTACCACAATACAGGAGAAGGCGGATTGACTGCCTTTCATTTGCAAGGCGGAGATATTACTTGGCAAATAGGGACTGGCTATTTTGGATGCAGAGATAAGGAGGGTAATTTTGATGCAGACAAATTTTCTGAAAAGGCTAATTTGCCTGCGGTGAAAATGATTGAAATAAAGCTTTCACAAGGTGCAAAACCGGGTCATGGTGGTGTACTTCCTGCACAAAAAAATACGCTCGAAATTGCTAAAATTAGGGGTGTAGCGCCTTTCACTACCATTCTGTCTCCACCTAGCCACTCAGCATTTAAAGATTATAAAGGAATGATTGAATTCATAGCTCAATTGCGTCAGTTGTCTAATGGAAAACCCATTGGTTTTAAACTTTGCATTGGAGAAACGAGTGAGTTTGAAGACTTGTGTAAAGAGATGATTCAACAAAACTGTTATCCTGATTTTATAACAGTGGATGGAGCTGAAGGAGGAACAGGTGCAGCACCTCCAGAATTTTCTGACGGAGTTGGAATGCCCTTTGAGCCAGCATTAATATTTGTAAACAAAACATTGATCAATTTAGGAATAAGAGATAAAATTCGAATTATCTGCAGTGGCAAAATCATTTCAGGTTATTCCATTTTAAGAGCTATTGCTTTGGGTGCAGATATTTGTAATAGTGCTAGAGGATTTTTGTTTTCACTGGGTTGTATTCAAGCTTTGCGATGCAATAACAATGAATGCCCTACAGGCATTGCTACACAGGATAAGATGCTAATGAAAGGGTTGGTGGTGAGAGAAAAATTTGAAAGGGTGTATCACTTTCATAAAAACACCTTACATGCTGCCAATGAATTATTAGCGGCTACTGGAAAAAATAATTATTCAGAAGTAGATATTTCAATTTTTATGCGAGGGGATGAATTTTCTAATTTAGCTAATTTATATTTTCCTGATAATTTAAAAGTTTAAATCAATTTGAAGTTAAATGGTCTATAAAATTTGACAGAACTCTAATCTTTCGCCATCAGGTCCGAGGATATAAAAATATTTACAGCCCTTAACCCAAAAATTTAAAAAAACGGGTTGTTCTTCAATAATTGAAAAGCCTTCATTTTTTAGTAGATTAAATGTTTCATTGATATCATCCACATCAAAGGCAATATGATCAATTCTTCCATCCTTTCTTTGTCTAACGTTAACCAGTTCAGCCTCGGGCATTTGGTATAATTCAATAATAATCCCCTCTCGCTTCATCATTGACACTTTGCCCTGCTCACCTTCGTGCATAAAAGTAGCATTCATTGCTCTTTGAAATCCCAATCGCTCATAAAAGGACTGAGAAATTTCAATATCAGTAACTGGAATACCGACATGCTGCAAGTGATTTATTTTTAAATTCATGGTTGAAAATAATTAAAAGTTTATAAAGTTTACGACTGGTTACTATTAAGTGAGCTATCAAATTAGCTAATTTATTGCAGATCCCGAACCGCTCGAGCATTATATTTAAACCCCTTCACATAGGAATTGAACTGAACACCCACATCATCAAAAAGCTGTATCCATGCACTGTATACCCCTTTTGTTTCTGTAGAACTCCAATAGTAATTCTCAATAAATCCCCCTATTTTATCCTTGTTTTCGAACAAAATATTTAGTTCATCTTTAGTGGGTAATCGCCACCCCTCTCCTAAAGATGCGCAGGCTCTTTTAGCTTCTTTCCAATACATTTTTTCAGGAAATACATTCTCTGCGACCTCTAAATTTCCTATAGTCATTAAAATAGTTTTAAAAAGTATGATTCATTGAATTACTTTCCGATACAAAACTTAGAAAAAATAAAATCCAACACATCTTCGTTAGAAATATCACCTGTAATTTCAGAAATAAAATGCAAACAACGACGAATATCCAAAGCAACTAGATCGGTAGCTCTACCCGAATCAAGTCCCTGTTTTATATCTGTCAGTGATTGGTTAACCTGCTGCAAGGCACTAAAGTGGCGGGCATTGGTTACTACCACATTTTCAGTGACCGGTATTTCGCCAACAGTAGAGTCAAACAGGGCATCTTTGATTTGCTCAATCCCCATTTTATTTTTGGCAGAAATCGAAAAGATCTTTTGCGCAGCACCAAATTTTTCGGCTACATCTATTGTAGCAATATCTGCTTTATTACCTGCCAATACAAATTGCTTATTTAATTTTTCAAATTCCCTAACCCGCTCAGTTAATTCAGCTGATTCCATTTCATTGATATCAAAAATATACAGAATGACATCAGCCTGCTGCATTTTCTCCAAACTCTTTTCTATTCCTACTAATTCAATCACATCCGTACTATTGTGTCGAATACCCGCTGTGTCTATCAATCGAAATAAAATACCTTTGATATTAATAACTTCTTCAATCGTATCTCTAGTTGTCCCAGCGATCTCGCTTACAATGGCTCTGTTTTCATTTAACAAGGTATTGAGCAAAGTGCTTTTCCCTGCATTGGGTTTACCTATGATCGCAACGGTAACTCCATTTTTTATAACATTTCCCAACTGAAAAGACTCCAATAATTGCTGCGTTGTAATTTGAGCTGACTGAATAATAGCATCAAATTTAGCGCGATCAGCAAATTCTACATCTTCTTCACTAAAATCAAGTTCTAGTTCTATCAAAGCTGAAAACCCAATCAGCTGCTCTCGTAATTCCTTTAACACGATACTAAATCCACCGCGAATATTATGCAAGGCAGTTTTTTGCGATGCCGCTGTATTACTCGCAATTAAATCTGCTACTGCTTCGGCCTGGGTAAGATCCAACTTGCCATTCAAAAAAGCACGTTGAGTAAATTCGCCAGGTTTAGCTATGCGCGCTCCTTTTCGAATACAAGCTCCTATTATTTGCTGTTGCACATAAGGACTACCATGACAGCCTATTTCAATTACGTCTTCCCCAGTATAGCTCTTTGGACCTTTAAACAAAGAAACTACTACCTCGTCGATATTTAATCCTTCATCACTCAGCATACCAACATGAATAGTATGTGATTTTTGATTCATCAGATCTTTAGGAGCAAATAATAAATTGGCTATATCAAAAGCATTTTTACCACTTAACCTAATTACACCAATAGCCCCTACACCTGGTGGTGTAGCCAGTGCAACAATCGTATCATCCCAGCCTGAGATTTTCTGTAACATGAAACAAAGATACCATCTCTGAATTCGAAAGAATCAAAATCAAAGAAGCATTTTTTAGTAAAAAAAATCCCCCTACAAAAAATGTAGAGGGATATGAAAAATTTAAAAGTGGTTATTATTGTTCTTCCACAACAAAAGTAATCGGTTGACGACGGTAGGCATTTACATTTCTACCATTTTGTAGGGCTGGAGTCCATTTTGGACCACGCTTAATAATCTTAATTGCTTCTTCTTCCATTCCATAACCATGCTTGGTTTCAGGCTGAACATCACTGATAGAACCATCTTTACTCACGATAAACTTAACAATTACTTGGTAAGTACCTGAGCGAGCACCATTATCAACTGGAGTGTTTGCATTCAGATTTTTCTGAAGATACCTTACCCATGCAGCTGTACCACCTGGAAACTGAGCTTCGTTTTCTACTTTGGTAAAAATCTTATCCTCATCATCAGTTTTAGGAGCTTCAACTACCTGAGTCCCTTTATCCTCAACGGGAGCAACAATCTGTGTTTTATTATCACTTTCCACCGTTTTGGTGCTGATTACCTGGTCTTCTTTAATTTCCTCGATTTTCTCATCTTCCTTCACCTCTTCATCCTTCACAATTTTTGGAGGGGTAAATTTCACCTGATTAATTTCGGGTGGTGGTGGTGCTTTTGGAGGAGGAGGAGGCGGTGGTGGAGGTGGCGCGTCATTTTTCTTAACTTCTGCCATCTGGGTATCCAATACCTCAATTTCAACCTTTGAATTTTTTGATATAAAATCGGATAAAATAGTTCCGAGTAAAGCCAATAATACCAATGAAACAGTAATAATGACGGCGTTCTTTAAACGGCTATTATAGGTTTTCCGAAGATCATAAGCTCCGTACTCCTTATTTTTTCCATCGAAGATAATATCGAGGATGTCGGCAGTTAAAATTTTATTTATTTCCATTGTTAAAGACTTTGTTAGTTAGATATAAAAACGTAACTAGTTACATAAATTATTTAATGCCATTAGCGTCTTCAGTCAGCTTAATTAACTGAGCTTCAGTATCACTCATTTCCACCTCAGCATAGTGCCCAGGAGGAACAGCATTAATAGCCATTTCATCAAGGATATCAATCGCATTTTTAAAGGTAGCTTCCTTATCTGATTTAATGATGTACATCAAATCTCCAATAGGAGTAGCTTTCTTTTTATCGAGGATCACCTGACGAATATCTTTGAAATTGCTGCTTTTAAATTGGTTAGACGCATCTGTAGCAGACAATTCACCGAAATAATAATATACTTGATCATCTTTTCCCAATAACAAAGTCATTGCTCCAGAATTTTTAACTTTCAACTGGTTATTTGGATCCTCTTTTGGTTCATTCATAGACATCGCCGTTGGCGTGCTCATCGTTGTTGTAAAAACGAAGAATGTAATCAAAAGAAATCCCAAATCCACCATAGGTGTCAAGTCAACCCTGGTACTTGCTTTTTTGGCCTTTTTTACGCCAGGCCCTTTTTTATGTCCGCCGCCGGACGATGTATCCAATTCTGCCATATCGGTAGTTTTAAGTTGCTTCCCTTTTTACTGAAAAGCAAACGTTGGGTTATTGTTATTTTTTTGGAGGGTTCAAAGCTAATTCTGAATCAGCTGGAACACCTTCTGGATTGGTTACAATCTTGAACTTAAAAATATCATTTCTCTTAAACGCATCTTTAATGTATTTAAAAGTAGGATACTTTGAAGCATTATCTCCCTTTACCAGTAAATTCAGATTGTCCATACTTTCACCTGAATAAGACCTCACGACACTTCCTACCCAATCAGATAACTCATTGTTCAAGCTGTCACCTACAGGTATACCCTCCATTTGTTTTGGTTCCATTGGAGTTTCCAATTGTAACATGCTTTTCATCTTATTAAATGGCATTCCGTAAAATTCCATTTTTCTAAGTTTAGTCATTTCTTCTGGAGTCAATCCTAAAGCCTTTGTGGTATTAATATCCTCCAAGATTGCTTGCTTTTTAGCCCTGTCACCTAACATCAGGTAAACTTTACCGTCTTTGTTTAAAGTAACTAATATGGCATCATCTTTAGCAATTCTAGTAGATATAGAAGAAGGTGTTACTACCGTTACCGCTTCGGGTGGTTTAGTTTTGGTTGCCAGGATAAAAAAGGACAACAGCAAAAAAGCCACATCACACATCGCAGTCATATCCACCGCCGTACTCTTTCTAGGTAATTTAACTTTTGGCATTTTAAAATATTTTTATTGTTTTACTATTGGATGCTAAATAATTGAAATCACTATACAAATTATTTGTAAAGTGAACCAAAACTTTGCGTTAATGTAAAACCAGACTCGTCAATACCGTAAGTAATTCCATCAATACGAGTAGTGAACACGTTATAAAATATAATAGCCAATGCAGATGTACCAATACCTAAAGCGGTGTTATACAAGGCTTCAGAGATACCAACAGACAATTGAGTTGCTGCAGCACCACCACCTGAATCTTCTCCTAATGCAGAGAACGCCTTGATCATACCTACCACCGTTCCTAACAAACCAATTAAGGTTGCAACAGAAGCAAGTGTTGATAAGAAAACTAAGTTTTTTTCTAACATCGGTAATTCTAAAGAGGTAGCTTCTTCTACTTCTTTTTGAATAGCCATTATTTTTTGATCAGTAGATAATTCTGTATTGCTAATCATTTCTTTATAACGATGTAATCCAGCCTTCATTACATTTCCTACAGATCCTTTTTGTTTATCACATTCTGCCAAAGCTGCATCCACATTTTTGTTTGCAAGATGATATTGTACTTTACGAACAAAATCAGCATTACTTCCTGTTCCAGTAGCTTTAGTGATCGTTAACATTCTTTCGATTACAAAAGTAACAACGATTAAAAGGCAACCAATAAGTACGGGTACAATGATACCTCCTAAATACATTTTATTTAATGCACCTTTTGGACCTTCATGAGATGGCCAAAATGCGCCAGAACCTGGTTTTGTAAATCCAGATGCGTCTCCTAAAATAAATCTCCAGAAAGCATATCCAACTATGATACAAACCAATGGAGCAATCCATGAGATAGCATTACTAGATTTTTTTACTTGTGCTGATGTAGATGGTTTTACATTTGCAGTTGATTTTGTTTCTGCCATAACGTTCGTTTTTGTGTGTTAATTTGAAAATTGGTTTTTAAAAAAATTTCGTTTTACAATGCTAAGCAAAAAAACTATTCCTACCATCAAATGATAAATAGAAATATTTTAGTGAGGCACAAGTTAATAAAATAATTGAATGAAACAACCTCAATAAAAAAAAATAAACCATTATTAATATTATGTGGAAAATATTAATAAAATATTAAATTCAAATGGTTAAAATAGCGCAATTTTAGAGATTTCTATTCATAGCGTAAAGCCACAATAGGATCGAGCTTAGATGCCTTGTAGGCTGGATAAAGACCCGCTAAAAGGCCTACTAATGAACATACGATTACCCCTATACAAATCCAAAGCCAAGGGATAACAAAACCTGTTTTAAGAATTACAGCAACTATATTCCCAAATAAAATACCAGATATGATGCCAACAAAGGCACCCATCAGACTTATTAAAATAGATTCCCATAAGAACTGAGCCCTCACTTCAGCAGCTTTGCCACCTAATGACTTAATCAGCCCTATTTCTTTAGTTCGCTCATTTACAGCGACTAGCATAATATTCATTAAACCAATGGCTGCTCCAATTAAGGTAATTAGGGCGATGGCTAGTGTTGCATATTTTAAAAAACCCAAATTTTTCATCAAAGATTGCGCGATGCTATCACTTTGGTCAATATAAAAATTATCCTCCTCCTTGATGTCCAATTTACGTACCGGTCTAAAAGTTCCTTTTGCCTCTCCAATAGCCACCTCCATCATTTTTAAATCACTTACCATCACTGATATATTGTAAGACTTTCCTTCAAAACCAAACATTCGCCTAATATTGTTATAAGTGGTGATCACCACTTTATCTGAATTCATAAAAGCACTACTACCCTTATCTTTCAAAATACCTATTACTCGATACTTTGTGTTGGACACACTAATGATTTTATCAAGGGCACGTTGAGTATTTTCGCCAAATAATTTTTGAGCAATTACATTTCCAATAATACAAACGCTTCTTCCTGATTCAACATCGGCTTCGTTAAAATCCCGACCATCTGAAAGTTCATAGCCATTCAATTGCAAATAATTTTCATCTCCGCCTAAAACGCGTATATCTGGGTTGGTTTTCTTAGCATCTGTATTAACAATAACTCCCCCTGGCCCTGGTAATCCAATACCCACCATTGCGGGAAAAGGATACAGCTCCTTAAAAGCCCTAGCCTCGTTAAAAGTAATCACCTTTCCTTCATTAGACTTTTTAGCAACCAACGACTTTCTAGAGGAGATTTTGGCATCTTGACGATTAGGCCCACCACCGAATTGGATATTCCGCTCCCTAAAGCGAATGCTAAAAGCATTGGCTCCCATAGTGGAAAAGCTTTTTGTAAGACTTTGATTAACCGCTTCTACCGCTGTAATAATAGCTATTAGTGCCATTATACCCAAGGCAATAATGATAACTGTAATCGCTGTTCTTAAACGGTTACTTTTGATCGTATTGTAAGAAAGTGTAATAGAGTCAGCTGTCTTCATGAAAATTTAATTCACAATAAAGTTAATTCCGAAATAGTTGATAGCGGTAAAAAAGATTATAAGCGGTAATTTAGAATATATAAATCGCATTAAGAGGTCATTTATTGGGAGTTTCAATAGATTAATAATCTAAAGAAAGACCTATTCACTTCAAAGAAACGCCCTTTAATTAATGAAATTAAAAAAGCAAGGAATCAGTTAATAAGGAAGGGAATATTCCTAATAAAATTATCAAGATGGCTGTTAGGACTAAAAGGACTTTAAAACCAGTTGTAATGGTTGAGCCTTCAGCAATAGAACCATGTTCCTGTACTTCTTGTCCAGCTACCTTAAAAAACATTGCCTGAATAATTTTAAAATAATAATAGGCACTTACTGCAGCGCAAAGGATTGCCCAAAATACTAACCAATGATGGTGACCATCACGAATCGCTGCTACTAACATTAAAAATTTGCTTTGGAATCCTGCGGTCAGAGGGATACCGGTTAAAGACAACAAAAATATGGTGGCAGTAACTGCTAGTACAGGCTGGCTCTTTGCCAGTCCATTAAAGCCATCGATTGTGTAATCATACATCCTAATCAATATCGCAAAAAGGCCAATAGTAGCCAAACTATAGGCAGCAGAATATAAAATTAAACCCTGCATAGCAGTCTTATTTAAGGCAAAAACAGCTAATAACATAAAACCAGCTTGAGCAATGCTAGAATAGGCCAGCATTCTTTTTACACTCTGCTGAAAAACTGCCGTTAGGTTACCAATAAAAAGAGTTGCTGCGGTGATGACTGAAACCAATAGTTGCCATTGCGCTTGAACCTTTCCAAATGAGTTTTCAAATAAACGAATAAAAGCAATAAAGCCTGCGATCTTAACGACGGTAGCCATAAAAGAAGTAAAAACAGTAGGTGCCCCTTCATACACATCCGGAGTCCAAAAATGAAATGGAGCAGCAGACACTTTAAAGGATAAAGCAATCAACATAAATACCATTCCTATAGCAATAAAAACGGGCATCTTTCCTTCGCCGAAATTGAAGCTATTAATAAAAAAAGAACCGTCACTATTTCCTCCATAAAGAAATGCGATACCCATTAACATAATACCAGTAGAAAAAGCTCCCATCAAAAAATATTTCAAAGCAGCTTCATTGCTTTTCAAATTTCTTTTATCAGATCCAGTTAAAATATACAATGGGATGGACATGATTTCTATACCAAGAAATAATATTAATAATGTATTGTAAGTTGCAGAAAGACAAACACCACATAAAACAAAAAATATCAAAGCGAAATATTCAGACACATTATCCCCTACTTTTTCGATATCGCTGCCACTTAATAAAAAATATAATAAAGTACTAACTAATGCAATCGTTATAAAAGTTAAATTAAAGCTATTGAAAGAAAGCATGTACTTGGTTTCTATTTCGAAAAAAGATGCACCAGTTGTAAGTTCTAGATAATTCGAAATAATAATTATTACCAAGCCGGCTATAGCCCAGTATTTAGGGGTTTGCTTACTTTTGAAGAACACACCTCCAAACATCATAATAATACCCCAAACTGCTGTTAATAAGATTGCATTCATAATTTCTTTACCCTCCCGATTGGACGGGATAATTTAATATTAGTATTATTTGAATATTGTTGAAATTGGTGCTACCGATATTTTTGTTAGTTCAAATATTGGTTGTGGAAATACCCCCATCAAAAAAATCATGACTACGATTACCATCAGTACCAATTTTTCATTCCATGAAATTTCTTTCATCGATTCAGTCAAAGAATTAGTATTTCCATAAAAAACTTTTTGAACCATATTTAAAGTATATACCGCTGCCAAAATAATACTTAGGCCCGCCACAGCAGCATACCAAATATTAAATTTAAACAACCCACTAAACATCATGAATTCTCCAACAAATGCATTCGTAAGCGGTAATGCAATATTTGCAAATGCGATTATAACTAATAAAATGGTCAATACTGGGGCCTTGTGTGCTAATCCACCTAACTCGGAAATTTTTCTAGTTCCTAATTGTTTTTCAATCAAATCAATAACAATCCATAAGCCGATGATATTAATACCATGGGCAAACATTTGTATCACCATTCCTTCCAAAGCGACTGTTTGCATAGTAAAAATGGCGGCACTCATTAATCCAATATGCGCAATGGATGAATAAGCTACTAACCTTTTTAAATCATCTTGTTTGATAGCAATCAAACTTGCATAGATCATTCCTATAACAGATAATCCTATCACCACGTTATCAAACTTGACCACTGCCATTGGGAAAATAGGCAAAACCCATCTCATCAATCCAAATAAACCCATCTTTACCATCACCCCACTTAAAATCATCGTTACAGAGGTAGGTGATTGTTCATAGGTATCTGGCTGCCAGGTATGAAAAGGGAAAATCGGCATCTTAATTGCAAACGCAATGAAGAATAACCAAAAGAAAAAGTTTTGTTGATTGGCATATAAAACTACCGCACGAAAAGCTGTTAAAGAGAAATTATGATCCGAATAGCGAGTTGCTCCAGTGTGTAAATAAACATAGATGATACCCACCAGTAAAAAAAGAGAGCCAGTAAAAGTATAAATGAAAAATTTAAAGGTAGCAGCAATTCTTTTTTTACCACCCCAATAACTACATAAAAAATAAACTGGTATTAATGCCAACTCCCAAAAGAAATAAAACAATAATGCATCGGTAGATAAAAATACACCCATCAAACCAGCTTGTGCTAATAAAAACAAACCATAAAAAACATTTGCATTTTTATAGATCGTTTTATAATTAGCAATCAAGATAATTGGAAAAGAAAGTGCAGTTAAAAAAGTAAGTAATCTTCCCATTCCATCTAGGGCTAATGAAAAACTAGCTCCCAATGATTTTAACCACATATAATTAAATGTTAGGCCACTCAATTCTTTATTATTGCGAAAATAGATACTAGCAATAGAAATCAGCAAAGTAATCAGACCAGCCAATAAACTGAATGACTTTGCAGAAGATTCCTTTTTTATAAAAAAAGTAAGTAATCCCGCAAGCAAAGGAAAAAGAACCAATAAATGTGGAATCGTTATGTAGTTACCAAACATCAGAAATATATTTTATAAAAACAATTGAATAATAAATAATATCAACATACCTACCACCATTAACAATATATAGGTACCCACCAAACCGCTTTGCAATAAGCGGATTTGTCGACTTCCATACTGCACTGCTTTTCCAACTCCATTGACCAAGCCATCGATGATATTTTTTTCAATTACTTGATTGAAAAAAGTGGCCAATGACTGCAATGGTTGTACAATCACTTTGTCATACAATTCATCTACATACCATTTATTAGCTACCACTTTTCCAATACCTGTTTCGTTAATTTCAGCTTTTTGATATTTACTGAATTTATTCCAAGCAAATAACAACGCGATTAATGCTCCACCCACCGACACCGCCATTAGCGTATATTCTGTAGCGTGAGATAATTCATGCTTTACCGCAATTTGATTACTCTTTTCAAAAATAGGCTCAAGAAAAGCTTCCAATCGATGTCCTCCATGCATCAATACTTCCGGTATTCCTATCCATCCACCTACTACCGCCAATATCGCTAAAATTACCAAGGGTATAGTAATCGCAGCAGGACTTTCGTGAAGATGGTGTTGTTGATCATGGGTACCTCTAAATTGACCATGGAAGGTCATGGCATATAATCTAAACATATAAAAAGCAGTCAGCAATGCACCTACAACACCGGCAATCCACAATATGGGTTGATGAGCAAATGCAGCAGCAAGAATTTCGTCTTTGGAAAAGAAACCTGAAAAAGGTGGCATACCTGCGATCGCCAAACAACCTAATAAAAAAGTGATATGAGTAATGCTCATGTATTTTTTTAATCCACCCATATTTCTCATATCCTGCTCTCCACCCATCGCATGAATAACACTACCCGCTCCTAAAAACAATAAAGCTTTAAAAAAGGCATGCGTCATTACATGAAATACAGCACCTGTATAAGCTCCCACTCCTAAACCTACAAACATGTAACCCAATTGGCTCACAGTAGAATAGGCTAAAACTTTTTTAATATCATTTTGTTTCAACGCAATAGTAGCTGCAATTAAAGCGGTTGAAATTCCAATAATAGCTATTACTGTTTGAGTAAGAGGAGCCATAGTAAATAAAATATTACTACGGGCAATCATATAAATCCCTGCTGTAACCATCGTTGCAGCATGAATTAATGCACTTACTGGTGTAGGTCCTGCCATCGCATCTGGCAACCAAGTATACAATGGTATCTGGGCACTTTTACCAGTAGCTCCTACAAATAATAGTAAGGTAATTCCACTAATGTCAAAAGACGACAACTTAGCCACATTATCAAACACCTGGTGAAAGTCTGCAGAACCTATTTTTGATAACAACCAGAATACGGCAAGTAAAAATCCAAGATCACCAATTCGATTCATTATGAAAGCCTTTTTGGCTGCATTAGTGTAGTCATTATTTTTAAACCAGAACCCAATTAATAAGTAAGAACAAAGTCCAACTCCCTCCCAACCAATAAACATAATGATATAATTACCCCCCATCACCAGTAACAACATAGAGAACACAAAAAGATTTAGATAGGAAAAATATTTAGCAAAATCTTTTGCTGGCTCTTCGTGCATATAAGAGGTAGAATACACATGAATCAAAAAACCAACCCCTGTTATAATCAATAAAAAAAGAGAAGAAAGCTGATCAATTTGAAAATCGAAATGCACATTCAAAGAGACGGTATTAATAAATTCGAAATAATGAATGAGATAGGTGTTGCCTTCCTTTACATTTAAAAAGACATACACACTTATGGTAAAAGACGCCAATATCACTCCACTTCCGACTAATCCTGAAAGGGTTTTGGATAAATTATTTCTACCCAATCCATTGATAAAAAAACCAATCAATGGTAAAATAGGTATCAGCCAAACTATTTGTAAAATATTATTCATAAGCCCCAAATCCCTAAGGGAAATTTTAACTACTTCTTTTAAAGAAAGTAGCTGTATTAATTAAAAAAGTTTATTTCAAAAATTGATTCTTTCTCTCTCATCCAGTAATGGCAAAAAACACTTTAGTTTTTCAACCGGTTTAAAAAATTTACATCTACTGAATGCGTATTTCTATACATCATTACAATAATTGCAAGCCCCACACTAACTTCTGCTGCCGCCACTACCATGATAAAAAAAACAAATACTTGCGCATCACTTGCTGCTGTAGGGTTTATTTTCATCAATGCTTGGTGATGCATTTTTGAAAATGCTACTAACAATAAATTGGCAGCATTCAACATCAATTCTACACACATGAATATTATAATCGCATTGCGACGAATCAATACGCCAATGACTCCAATACTGAACAAGGCAACTGCTAAAAATATGTAATAATATACCGGCATATTCTTTTATTAATTTAATATTTATCCTTCCTTTTTTGAAATGACTACCGCTCCAATCATAGCACTTAAAAATAAAACACTACTTATTTCGAAAGGAAATACATAATCAGTAAATAATTTGATTCCCAAATTTTTGATCAATCCAACTTCGCCATTATTCATCTGAACCAACTGAGTAGTGGCTACTGTTTTCTTTAAAGCAGCTACAATTACCAATAATAGGCTACCTCCTGAAATGCCACCAATGTACAATAACCATTTATTTTTTTGATGGGGTTCTGACTCTGCGTTTAAATTCATCAACATTACAACAAATAAAAACAGTACCATGATTGCCCCAGCATATACAATTACATTAACAACTGCTAAAAATTGTGCATTCAGTAAAATATAATGGCCTGAAATTGCAAAAAAAGTAAGAATCAAAAATAATATACTATACACTGGACTTTTACTGGCAACCACCATTACGGCTGCGCCTAAGGCTAGTATACTTAAAAACCAAAACATTATTTCTATTGCACTCATATTTCGTTGTATTCTTTCCCTTTGAAAGGAAGATGTTTTAAAATAACTATTTTAAACTCACTCTACCACCTTTTGCCTTTGCATGAGCTTCTGGTTCGGTGATCGGATGAGGAATCAATAAATCATCCTTGCCATAAATAAAACCTTTGCGTTGAAAATTTGCTGGAGCAAAGGTTTCGCTTAAATAAATTGCATCTTTAGGACAAGCTTCTTCGCACAATCCACAAAAAATACAGCGCAACATATTTATTTCATATTTCGCGGCATATTTTTCTTCACGATATAAATTCTCTTCTCCGGCAGACCTTTCTGCGGCTTCCATTGTAATGGCTTCAGCAGGACAAGCAACGGCACATAACCCACAGGCGGTGCAGTTTTCTCTACCTTCTTCATCTCTATTTAAAATATGTAGTCCTCTGAAAACAGGACTAAAAGGACGAGTTACCTCAGGATAATTGATGGTAGGTCTTTTTTTAAACATGTGACCAAATGTAATGGCCATTCCTCTAAAAATAGCCGGCAAATAAGCGCGTTCCAATAATGACATTGGTTTGCGTTCTACTTGTTGGGCCCTATTGGTTAATGCTTGCATATGTTATTAAATTCTTGCAACACGATGGATGCGCAAATATATTTTAATGTTTAAAAATGCCAGTTGTTTTGCTGTAATAAAATAAAGGCGCCCGTTGCCAACATATTGATTAGCGCCAGTGGTATTAATATTTTCCATCCCAAGTTCATCAATTGATCGTAGCGGAAACGAGGAATAGTCCAACGAACCCACATGAATAAGAAAAGAAAACATGCCGCCTTAAATAAAAATACTCCTGAATGAATTAAAGCCACCCAATTCGTACCAATACTTTCAGCTAAAGATGCATCATTTACAAACGGAATATCGTACCCTCCAAAAAACAAACTCACCATTACAGAGCTACTCAAAAACATATTGATGTATTCAGCGAAAAGAAAGAAACCCAATTTCATTGAAGAATATTCGGTATGGTATCCACCTATCAATTCATTCTCTGCCTCAGGTAAATCGAATGGAGTTCTATTACATTCTGCAAAAGCACAAATTAAAAATATTAAAAACCCAAGCGGTTGCTTGATAATATTCCAACTATACCAATGTTCTTGCTGCTGTTGTACAATTTCTTTTAGGCTCAATGTACCCGTTGTCATTAATAAAGCAATTAAGGCAATACCCATCGCCAATTCATAACTAATAATTTGTGAGGCAGCCCTTAAGCCTCCCATCAAAGAAAATTTATTATTGCTAGCCCAACTGCCAATCATGATTCCGTAAACCCCCATACTCACTACGCCAAAAACATACAAAATACCAATATTAACATCTGCTATTTGTAAAGAAATATCTCTGCCAAAAAAATGAACCTTATCACCCCATGGAATTACTGCACCTGTCATCATAGCCGTCAACATCGCTAGACAAGGTCCTAGGATAAATAAAAATTTAGAAGATAGGTTAGGTATAATTTCCTCTTTGAAAAATAATTTCAAACCATCCGCTAGCGGTTGTAATAAACCAAAAGGACCTGCTCTATTGGG
Source organism: Ferruginibacter sp. (assembly GCA_030831945.1). GTDB lineage: Bacteria > Bacteroidota > Bacteroidia > Chitinophagales > Chitinophagaceae > Ferruginibacter. The sequence continues at coordinate 100,392 of JAURKC010000013.1, read as the reverse complement.
ACCTCTTCTATCTTGCATGATAGCAGCAACCTTTCTTTCAGCAAAGGTTGCATACATAGCAATTACCAAAGAGGACATCACCACTACTACAATCAACACTAATTTTTCAATAATTAAAGGCAACCCAATTGATAGTAACATAATTTGTTATAAATATTTTTTTGCTCAACAAATTGCAAGCACTTAATTTTTAAAATTTTCAGCATGCGCTGGTCCATTAATTTCACTCAACTGAATTTTTGGATCATTCACTTCACTTTCATCATGAATATTCATTAGTAATTTAGGAGCTCGTCCACCCATTACTTCCTGAACAGTTTCTTTTGGCATAACCAGTCCTTCATATTTACCTTGAGAAATAACAGAGTGTCGATTAACTTTTGTAACTCCTTCTATTGTCCAATCACTCGTTTTCTTTTTATCAAATCTGCAAGTATTGCAGATCCATCCTGGCTTGCCATCATAACTCTTCACCTCACCCCATTCGTCTTTACGAGCAGTCACTCTGAACACCTCTTCACCACGAAGCCATAAGGTTGTATTTCCGCAACATCCAGGCGTATCGCAGGTGCGATGAGCATCTACTGGCTTAGTAAACCATACCCTATTTTTAAAACGAAATGTTTTATCCGTTAACGCTCCTACTGGACAAACATCAATCATGTTTCCACTAAATTCATTATCCACTGCTTTTGAGATATAGGTAGAGATTTCTGCATGCTCTCCTCTGTCTAATATTCCATGAACTCTTTTATCAGTCAATTGATCAGCAACATAGGTGCAACGATAACAAAGTATGCACCTCGTCATATGTAATTGAATGTAGGGACCTATATCTTCTTTCTCAAAAGTTCTTCTTGGAAACTCATAACGAGTTCCTTCTTTACCATGTTCATAACCAAGATCCTGCAAATGACATTCACCGGCCTGATCACAAATAGGACAATCCAGCGGATGATTCAACAATAAAAATTCTACCACACCCGCCCTAGCATCTTTCACTTTTTCACTCGTAATATTTTTTACCACCATACCATCCATCACGGTAGTTCTGCAGGAAGCAACCAACTTAGGCATTGGTCTAGGGTCAGCTGTAGAACCAGCTGCTACTTCAACTAGACAAGTACGACATTTTCCTCCACTACCCTGTAACTTGCTGTAGTAGCACATTGCAGGTGGAGCCACATCACCTCCAATTTGACGAGCCGCATTTAGTACGGTCGTGCCTACAGGCACATCAATGGTGATGTTATCAATGGTTACTTTAAAAGTTTTTATTTCATCTACCATAAAAAAATTTTCCGCCAGAATGGTCAGGCTTTATTTTTATTAAACTATTTATTATTTATCGTTAAGCAGTTACTGCCACATGAATTGGATCTGCATAATGCCTAAGTCCAAAATTTTCTGTCAAACATTTATCAGGGTGCTGCACATGCCATTCAAACTCATCTCTGAAATGACGAATAGCTGCTGCAACTGGCCAAGCTGCCGCATCACCTAAAGGACAGATGGTATTACCTTCTATTTTTCTTTGTATATCCCACAGTAAATCAATGTCTTTCATTTCACCTTTTCCTGATTCAATTTTTTTCAAAATTCTTTCCATCCAACCAGTTCCTTCACGACAAGGACTACACTGGCCACAACTTTCGTGATGATAAAATCTTGCCAGCGTCATAGTATTTCTAACAATACATTGATCCTCATCTAATACAATAAATCCTCCACTACCCATCATACTTCCTGTTGCAAATCCACCGTCACTAAGACTTTCGTAATTCATCATCCTTTTCTCTCCTTTGGCAGTGGTCAATAATAAATTGGCCGGCAATATAGGAACAGAAGATCCACCTGGAATACAAGCTTTCAATCTTTTTCCATTAGGTATGCCACCACAATATTCATCACTAAAAATAAAGTCTTCAACAGAGATGGTCATATCTATTTCGTAGATACCCGGTTTGTTGATATTGCCACAAGCAGAAATCAATTTAGTACCAGTACTTTTTCCTACACCAATTTTAGCATAAGCCTCTCCGCCTTCATTAATAATAGGAACTACTGCGGCTAATGTTTCTACATTATTTACTACTGTAGGACAATCCCACAAACCCTTTACCGCAGGGAATGGAGGCTTAATTCTTGGGTTACCTCTTTTGCCTTCTAGGCTCTCAATTAATGCAGTTTCTTCTCCACAGATATAGGCGCCTGCTCCTCTTTGCACATACAACTCAAAATTAAATCCAGTTCCTAAAATATTTTTTCCTACCCATCCATTTTGCTTTGCCTCGTCAATAGCATTTTCCAATATATCAGCAATCCATGCATATTCTCCACGGATATAGATATAGCTAACATTACTTCCCAGAGCAAAGGAGGCTACAATCATTCCTTCTATCAATAAGTGTGGAATAAATTCCATCAAGTATCTATCTTTAAAAGTACCAGGTTCACTCTCATCCGCATTACAAACTAAGTAACGTGGAACTCCTTCAGGCTTAGCCAAAAAACTCCATTTCATTCCCGTAGGAAAACCTGCGCCACCCCTACCTCTTAATCCACTCAACTTTACTTCTTCTACAATTTCGGCAGGAGTTAAACGAAATGCTTTTTCAACACTACGGTATCCTCCTTCTTTCCGATACACCTCATAGCTCCGGATTCCAGGTACATGTGCTTTGTCTAATAATAATTTCTTTGCCATACTTTATTACAATCCGTTTCCTAATGTTTTTTATTTTTTCAATTTTGCCATCAACATCCTCATTGGATGCAGCGATCTGGTAAAAGGATTTAAAACCAATCCCAAAGATCCCAGCGTGGTTGCACCTACTAGTGGTTCATCTCCCTCTTCTCCATAAATTACCGGCGCTGGACCTCCTTCACCCTCAAAATCAAAATAGGCACTGCATACTTTACGCTGTAGGGTTGTACCATCAGCCAAAGAAAAACTCATTTTTCTATAGGGCTCAATTTCCAGTTGGTCTAAAATTTTTCCAGGAACCAAACTATACACTGCTCCACTATCCACTAAAAAATTAACTTCCGCCACTTTTTCAGATTTTCTATGCTCTTTCACTTTTAATATGGCGTTAGTTATTCCCATCAATTTAATTTGCCTTTGATCTACATTCTGCTACAATAGCATCTACTTTCTCCTTTGTTAGATGCTCACGATAGGTTTTACCCAACTGCATCATCGGTGCGTATCCACAAGCACCCAAACACTCCACCGTTTTTAAGGTAAACAATCCATCAGCAGTGGTTTCACCTACACCAATATTTAATTTTGTTTTGATATACCCTATAATATCATCGCTTCCATTGATCATGCAGGGGCCTGTTTGGCAAACTTCAAATAAGTATTTACCTACAGGTTTTAAATTATACATACTATAAAAACTTGCCACTTCGTACACTTCAATTGGTTCAATGCTTAATAAAGTAGCCACATAATCCATTACAGGCGTATCTAGCCAACCACCAAATTCATCTTGTGCTAGATGAAGTACTGGAAGCAAGGCACTTTTTTGTTTGCCTTCAGGATAGCGTTGTATAATTTCGCTTACCTTTTTTAATTTTTCCTCAGAAAATTTTATCATAATAACTATTACTCAAAAGAGTGGGTCAATTTTATTGGTTGAATCATATGTCAAAATTCAATTTTGCCGAATAATAGATTACGCATCTAATTCGCCTGCAATCAAATTCAAACTACTCATTGTAATTACTGCATCGCTTAACATTCCACCTTGTACTAATTCTGGAAATGCTTGATAATAAATAAAACAAGGTCTGCGGAAATGTAGTCGGTACGGTGATCTACCTCCATCACTGATCAGATAAAATCCTAACTCACCATTTCCTCCTTCAACCGAACTATATAATTCGCCTGCAGGTATATCCGTTTCGCCCATCACAATTTTAAAATGATAAATTAAAGCCTCCATTTTAGTATACACATCCTTTTTCTCTGGCAAATAATAAGCAGGAGAATCTGCATGAAAAACTTCTGACTCGGCGCCTTTAAATTCCTGCACTTTTTTATACGCCTGTTCAATCAAACTCAGACTTTGCCACATTTCTTGATTTCGAACTAAAAAGCGATCATAACAATCTCCAGTCTTACCCACTGGTATAGTAAATTCAAGATCTTGATAGGAACTGTATGGTGTATGCACACGAACATCATAATCCACACCAGCTGCTCTTAAATTGGGACCTGTAAAACCATAGTTGAGGGCCCTTTCAGCTGAAATAGCACCTACACCAATGGTACGTTCCATAAAAATTCGATTACGATTAAACAAGGTTTCAAATTCCTTTAACTGCTTAGGATAAGTAGCCAGAAATTTTTCAAGTTTAACAAATGCAGTATTGGTGAAATTTCTTTCAAAGCCACCTATTCGGCCGATATTAGTAGTAAGTCTTGAACCACAAACCTCTTCATAAATTTCATAAATCAATTCTCTAAACTGCATCAAATATAAAAAGCCAGAATAGGCACCACTATCAACTCCCACGATTGAATTACAAATCAAATGATCTGAAATTCTAGCTAATTCCATAATGATAATTCGAAGGTAATCGACCCGCTTAGGCAAGTCAACACCTAAAAGTTTTTCGCAGGTAATATGCCAACCCATATTATTAATGGGAGAAGAACAATAATTTAATCGATCTGTAATAGGAGTGATTTGATACAGCGGTCTTCTTTCAGCTAATTTTTCAAAAGCACGGTGAATGTACCCTACTGTGGAAGTTGCTTTAAGAATTCTTTCTCCATCGAGCTCAAGAATATTTTGAAAAACGCCATGAGTAGCAGGGTGCGTAGGCCCCAAATTAAGGGTGGTAGTTTGTTTTTCAATACTTCCTTCCGGTAAAAGAATATGCTCACTCATTATTTGCCTTTACTATTTTTTAATTCTCTTTTAAAAATATTTTAACTACCGCACAACATTCAACTCACCCAACTTTTTATAAATACTAATTTATCTTCCAAACATCTCATCATCCTTATCTACCCTAGTCTGATCTTCTAATGGAAATTCTTTGCGCATGGGGAAATAATCCATTTCATCCACATTTAAAATTCTAATTAAATTAGGATGGCCAGTAAAATTTACTCCGAAAAAATCATAGGTTTCGCGTTCCATAAAATTAGCTGACTGATATAAAGCAGTCGCACTAAAAACATCCGGTTTGGGGATATCGGTAAAAACTTTAAATCGGATACGGACATTGTCAACCAAATTATGCAAGTGATATACTACTGCTAACTCTTGACCTTTATTTGCTGGATAATGAACCGCTTGTAAATCAGTTAAAAAACGAAAATTTAAAGTGGGTTCATCGTATAAGAATTGTAACACTTTCAAATTGATTTCTTTTGGCGCAGTGAAAGTCAACATTCCATAAGGTTCCTGCCAGTCGGTAAGTACATCGCCAAATTTTTGGATAAGTGTTTGCTGTATTGTATCGTTATTTAGAGGCATCTTTTGTTACTTAATTCGCTTCAAATATTTATTGTATTCCATAACTAGCTAGCAATTCCTTGTATTTATCGCCATTTCTTCTCCTCAAACTTTCTTGTCCAACTAATTCCTGTATTTTCAAAAATCCATCTAAAATAGCTTCTGGTCTTGGAGGACATCCTGGTACATAAACATCTACAGGAATTATCTGATCAATACCTTGTAATACAGAGTAGGTATCAAAAATACCACCGCTACAAGCGCATGCACCCACAGACAAAACCCATCTAGGTTCGGCCATTTGTAAATATACCTGTCTGAGAACGGGGCCCATTTTTTTAGAAATAGTTCCCATTACCATTAATAGATCACATTGACGAGGAGAAAAACCTACCCTTTCAGAACCGAATCTAGATAGATCATAATGACTAGCCATCGTAGCCATAAACTCAATTCCACAGCAGGAAGTAGCAAATGGTAATGGCCAGATAGAATTTTTGCGGGCGAGCCCTACCACCTTTTCAAAGGAAGTTGCCATAAAACCATCCCCCATCATTGCTTCGGGGGCTTCCACCATTTTCAACTTTGTGTTATATTGTACAGGACGCGACATAATTAATTTTTATAAACAAATACACAATTATAAAATCTACCCTTCTTTAACAAAATCCCACACCCATTGTTTACTTAACAGCTTCACAATTACTAATCTTCCCAATTCAAAGCTCCTTTCTTAATGATATAAATAAATCCTGCTATAAATAAACCAACAAACATGACCACTGCCATAAAGCCTTGCCAGCCTAAGGCTCTAAAATTTACCGCATAGGGATAGAAAAAAATAACTTCCACATCAAACAATACAAATAATATCGCAACAAGGAAATATTTAATCGCCATCGGTTGACGAGCATTACCCTTTATTTCAATACCACTTTCGAAATTTTGAAGCTTATCACTGGTCTGTCTTTTGGGGCCAAAACGATGCGTTAGAATCATCATGGTAGCGATAAAACCAATCGCAAAAAATAATTGAATCCCTATAGGCAAATAGTTGGAGGCATTATTACTATCTACAGCTTGAAGTATGAAGAATTTCATTTTGCAAAAGTACGTTAGGAGGAGCAAATAACAAACTTAGGTTTAGTAAAAAATATCCCCCTTTTGAATAAAAAGGGGGATAACATTATTTTTATATATTTCTACTTATTGTTTGGCCGCTGGACTCGTTTGCTTTGGCTTATCCCCTGTCGGCTTAGTGGCAGCTGGCTTTGTAGGTTTAGAAGCCGGAGCTGCTGGAGCAGCAGGAGTAGGATTCATATTCATTTTTTCAATTACTGCCTTATTGCTAGCTGCTTCAGCATCAGCGGGGTCAACCACCAATACGCTATCGCAATAGGCCATAGCAGCGACTTTATCCTTCTTAATATTTGCAAAATAGGCTACAAAATATTTATAACTACCAATCAATTGGTTCTTATTTTTCACTTTATCGACTTGTCCAACTTCAATCACCTTTTGAAAGGCCGGATTGGCTAAACCTTGTTCCATGGTTGTATCAATAGCCCAATAAGACTTTCCAATCATATAATAACTGAAAACATCATCTGGAAATCTTTTACTGTAGCGATTAAACACCTCTATTGAAGTAGTATAATTACCTGACCTAAAGTAGTTGTATCCTGCATAATATAATTCAGTTTTTGTTGGATCCTTCTTTAATGTAGTAATTTTTGCATACCAATCAGCTGCGGTTTTATACTTTTTCTGATTTTCAAAATAAAGAGCGGTAGTTTTTAAATACGACACTTTCGAAGATTCAAGCGTATCTAATTCAACTGCTTTGTCAATATAAATACCAGCTAAAGAATCATTTCCCGGTAATTTAAATAATACATTGGCATAGGTAGCATAGTCACCACTGCCTATTTGACTTTGTTCTGCTTTAGCGATATAATTTTCAAAAGCTTTCCTCGCATTAACAGAATCACCTAATCTATTAAAAGCATATCCTTGAATACCAAATAATTTAGGGTATGGGCTAGTAGCCCCTGCAATACATTGGTCAGCCATTGTGATAGCGTCTTTAAATAAACCTTGTGCATACTTCATTGAAGCTCTGTAGTAGCAATTCTTAGGGTCATCATCCGTGTTCGCCAAGTATTTATCAAGATAAACAGCTGATTTAGTTACTTCGATATTATAATACAAATCAGACAAGTTTTTATAAACGGGTGCATACACTGGATCTTTCTCAATGGCTTCATTGAAGTATTTCATATAGATCTCTTCCTGACCAGCCCCTTGTGTTTGATAAATTTTGCCGATTCTATAAATTGCCCTTGCATACTTTGGGTCAATATTTAATGCAGACTGATAAGAAATTTGTGCATTTCCACCATCTAACATTTTTTTATAGGCATCTCCCATGTATATAAATACAGATGGTTCTTTAAACTTTTTTAAATTGGTGGCAATTTTTAATTTTTCGATTGCGTAAGCTGGATCTGCATATTTATTATCAAAGTCTGAATTAGCCATCCCTACTGCAGTCAATACTAACAAATCTTTATTTTGACTTAAAGAAAGTGCTGTTTCAAAACGATTGCGAGCGTCTTGAGTTTTACCTTCTCTTAGCTCTATATTTCCCATGGCTGCAATCAACAAAGCGCTATTACTATTGGCTTCTAATGCCTTACGATAAATCTCTTTAGCTTCAGCTAATGATTTAGTAGAATAATCAGCACCCGCCATTATGGAGATACCCAACCAATAAACTGCTTCTGGATTTACAGGAGCAACTTCCACTAATTTTTGAAAAACATTTTTAGCACTTTGGTACCTTTCATAATACATAAATTTCTTACCCTCATCCAATGTTTGGGCTTTCATAGTGCTTGAAAGCAATAGGGCAAATAACGCAAGTAATCCAAATTTAATACTACTCATTTCCTTTCTTTTTTTTTGACTTTACAATGATATTAATTTATACTCAAAACTATTTCAAATGTTCATTTTTATTTTGGTAATTTTTCATTAATCTGCACATTCCGAATGCCAAATCCTATTTTACTAGGCCCTAAATAAGCTCTTCTGAAAATTAATTGCCCCCTTTCATATTGTAAAAAATTTAAAAACCCCGACCCTAAACCTGAATAATTTTCTCTCAAAATATAATACAAACCACGAATGAGAGGATATCTTTTAGTCATGATACCATACTGGGTTGGTTTTACATAGGGAGAATCGGAACAATAATCACATTTAACATAAACCATTTTTAGCTTTTGCAACATTTTCACCTGCGCTGAATCCTCTGGGTTTCCAATCCAGCTTATTCCCACCAAACCAATGGCATTTTCATTAGCTGCAACATAATCTAAAACACCCTGACTATTTTTAACCGCTCTCACCACACTGGTGTCAAATTTTGACCCCTTTAATATACTGTCAATTGCAAACCTCACCGTACTAGTAGCATTTAATCCGTCAAAAATAATTTGTTGCTTTTTTCCCATCAACCCAGTCAACTGCTGCTGCAATCTTTGAAGAGTAAAAATAGTATCCGTGCTGTTTTTATTGACTACAATCGCAATCGCATCGGTTGCCAGCTCATCCCATCGAGGAAAATAATTCACGGATTGCTTAAAATAATCTTCTTCCTTTCTTGTTAATCCCCTTGTTACGATGACCATTTTGGTAAGGGAATCAGTAAGAATATCATTTAAACAAGCCGACTCCGATTTGTAATGAGCTATGATTTTAGCATCGGGATAGGCGCCTTCAAATACTTTAATTTGTTCCTCCATGATCGGCTGGTAAGACTCATCCACACTGATATGAAGTACTCCACTCGTAAGCGTATCGGTTGCTTGCGCTTGCTTTTTGGAATTACATTGTGTCATTCCTATAAACAAAATGAGCAAACATCCCCAACTTGCAATACTATTTTTTTTGTTCCACTTGTTCATCAGTCTCTGAAATAATTTTTCTTGTATCCTCTATACATCCTAAAGCCCCCATACAACCAGCATATGACGGCAAATATTTTTATTAATTCAGCATCGTATTGATTAATAAAACTTTGAGTCAACTTAATAGGAAACATGAAGAAAAAACCGACGAGTATCATAAAGAAACCCATCCCATAATTAGTGATTGAACGCATACGGATAAAACCCTTATCCCTTTCGCTAAGTTTTTCGTTTTCTAATTCTGCCATAGGTATTGTTTTTAAAAGCGACGTATTAAAAAAATATTGATACATCCCTTCTTCAATAAGGGCAAATTACAAAATAAATGATTGAAAATGACCATCGTCTTATAAACTTAACTTTACTGAAATCATACCTAAGCTCCTTACTTTCTTTCTGGTTAACCGTTTGCCAAACTTATCGTGCTTAAATATTGTCAAATTCCTTACAAAAAACAAGCGCCAATAGGCAAAATTTTACAATAATAGGACGCCTATTCATTCCTTTACAATCGATTTATAAATGATTTTTGGGGGAAATGTAAATAAGAAATTCTAGCTCTTGCCCCCTGCTGCTTACTAGTTTATTACACTAAGGGCTTATATTTGCTGCATGACAATTTTGATGGTATGCCTAGGTAATATTTGCCGAAGTCCATTGGCAGAAGGAATTCTACAACAAAAATGTAAGGAGGCAGGATTAAATTGGAAAATAGATAGTGCTGGCACCAATGGATTTCATAATGGTGAGGCACCTCACTTCTTGTCACAAAAAGTGGCTAACCTGAACGGTGTTAATATCAGTGGTCAGCAATCAAGAAAATTTATACAAGAAGATTTTAAGCGATTTGACAAGATCTATGCAATGGCCTTAGATATACAAGAAGAAATAAAGGAGATTGGAAAAGATCAATTCATTTCATCAAAAGTTGATTTACTAATGAATGAAGTCTATCCTGGTCAAAATAAGGAAGTACCCGATCCATTTTATGGAGCAGAAGATGGATACCATCGTGTTTATGAAATGATCGAAATTGCCTGTGATGCAATTATTAAAAATCATGCTAATTGATCAATTGAATACATCAGCTTTTTTCGAATAGGCTATTACTATATTATAATTAAGAAACAATCATGGCCAAACCAAGTATTCCCCAAGGAACTAGGGATTTTTCAGCAACGGTAGTTAATAAAAGAAACTATATTTTATCCACTATCAAAAGTGTATTTGAATTGTATGGGTTTGAACCACTTGAAACCCCTGCCATGGAGAATTTAGAAACATTGATGGGCAAATATGGTGAAGAAGGTGATAAGCTGATTTTTAAAATATTAAATAACGGAATCAATAATCCAAAAAATATTGAGAAATCAACCTTAGGTTTTGAAAAAGCATTGATTGGTAAAAGCAGTATCGAACTTACAGAGAGAGCATTAAAATACGATTTAACAATTCCCTTTGCCAGATATGTAGCAATGAATCAGGGCAAACTCACCTTTCCCTTTAGACGCTATCAGATTCAACCCGTTTGGCGCGCAGATCGGCCTCAAAAAGGACGTTACAGAGAATTTACACAATGCGATGCCGATATTGTTGGAAGTACTGCATTGCTAAATGAAGTAGAATTAGCTAATATCTATCACCAGGTATTTATGCAGCTAGGGCTTTCAGGTTATACACTCAAAATTAATAGTCGGAAAATTTTAAGTGCCTTAGCTCAATTGTGTGGAGGTGCCGAAAAAATGATGGATATTACCATTGCTATTGACAAATTAGATAAGATTGGATTGGATAAAGTAAAAGAGGAATTGACTGAAAGAAATCTTTCACCAGAACAGATTAGTATAATTGAAAAATATTTATTGATCGCTGGTACAAATGAAGAAAAATTAGCTCAAATAAAATCATTAGTAGGTAATCTAGCAATTGGCAAGGAAGGAATTGGTGAAGTTGAATTTTTATTTCAGCAAACTAGTAATGTAAACCTAGCCATTGATTTCACCCTTGCTAGAGGATTGAATTATTATACAGGAATCATTTTTGAAGCGAAAGCTCCGGCTGAAGTTCAGATGGGAAGTATTGGTGGTGGTGGTAGATATGATGATTTAACAAGCTTATTTGATGTACCTGATATTGCGGGGGTAGGAATAAGTTTTGGAGTTGATAGAATTTATGATGTAATGGAAGAGCTTCAGCTTTTTCCAAATGATATAGAAAAGGGCTCGAAGGCCATCTTCTTTAATATGGGAGAAGCCGAATCCCTTTTTGCATTTAGCGTCATGCAGCAATTAAGAGCAAAGGGTGTTTCCTGCGAAATGTTTCATGAATTTTCAAAGATTGCCAAACAATTCAGCTATGCTGAGAAAAAAAATATCGAATACGCTATCATTATTGGAAGTAAAGAAATAGAAGACAAACAATGTCTAGTGAAAAACTTAAGCTCAGGTGTTCAGGAAGTAGTCACACTTGAAAACCTAGCCACTTTCTTTAATAAATAAGTCTCCCTTCAATAAGCCACTTTAATAAATTAATGTCCAGCATTTAAATTCCTGTACAATTTATTTGACCAATGGGCTTCATTGGGCAATACAGTAAGTTAAGGTATCTTTGCACCATGACAGCATTAAAACAGAATATTCGCCACCTAAGTTTAGAAGAGTTAACTAAACATTTTGAGACGATCGGCGAAAAAAAATTTCGGACCAAGCAGGTGCATGAGTGGCTTTGGAAAAAAAATGCGCAAAGCTTTGAGGACATGACAGATATTTCCAAAGAACTGCGTGCACATTTAGCTGAAAAATTTGACTTACCCTCCCTAAAAGTAAATACTACTCAATTTAGTAGTGATGGAACTGTTAAATCAAGGTTCATGACCTTTGATGGCCACATGATTGAGGGTGTGTTAATTCCTACTGAAAAAAGAAATACTGCCTGCGTATCTTCTCAAATAGGTTGTAGCTTAAGCTGCAAGTTTTGTGCTACGGGTACTATGGAAAGAAAAAGGAATTTAGATTATGATGAGATTTACAACCAAGTAGCCTTTATCAATCAGCAATCTGAAAAAACATTTGATAAAAAACTTTCCAATGTTGTTTTTATGGGCATGGGAGAGCCGCTACTGAATTATAAAAATGTTTTAAAAGCAATCGATAAATTAATTGCTAATGATGGCATGGCGATGAGCCCCAAAAGAATTACCGTCTCTACCGCTGGGGTAGCAAAACAAATTAAACAATTGGGTGATGATAAGGTAAGATTTAATCTAGCTCTTTCGCTTCATGCTGCGGATGACAAAAAAAGAAATCAAATCATGCCCATCAACGAAAGCAATAGTATCGATACCTTGGTAGAAGCGTTGAATTATTTTTATGATAAAACTAAAAATGATATTACACTAGAGTACATTCTTTTTAAGGATTTAAATGACTCAATCGAAGATGCTGAGCCTTAACAAAAATTTACAGAAAAATACCAACCCATCTTGTAAATGTAATTGAGTACAACACGATTGAAGGAGCAAAATTCACCAAACCTGATGAAGATACCACCCAAAGATTTACAGATTACTTGGCAAAAAACAGGGTAAACGTTCGAGTGAGAAGAAGCCGTGGAAAAGATATTGATGCGGCTTGTGGTCAACTTGCCAATAAAGGAAAATAAATTTCCTGCGCTACCAATAGCATTACTTTTATAAATGCCCCATATCAATGGGGCATTATTTTTTTAAAACTCTTTCTACTATTTCACTGGCTATTAATTGTTCATTTCTATCTAACAAAATAAATATTTCTATATTTTTTTTGTTTGTAATTAAACCTTAGGCATTGATCATAGTCTATTACTTTGAACCATTTAAAAATAAACACTATGAAAAAGTTTTTTATCGGTGCAATAGCCACCACCATTTGTTTTTCAACCTCATTTGCGCAAAGGTTACAAAAAAATAACGGACCTCACCATTCAATGCAAACAGCAGGAAAAATGAAAGCATTGAATCTATCTGCTAGTCAAAAAGAACAGGTGAAAGCAGCTAGACAAAATACGAATACTCAGTTAGCAGCGCTTAACAAAAATGATCAAATGAACGTAAAAGATTTTAAGGAAAGTAAAGCAGCTATCCTACAATCACAGAAGCAACAAATGGCGGGAATTTTGACAGAAGATCAAAAAAAGCAATTAGCACAAAAAAAAACTTTATCCAATGATCCTAAGGGGAATAAAGCTGGAGGAAACCTAGGTAAAATGAAAAGAAATCTTGGTCTTTCTGATAATCAAGTGACACAAATAAAAGCCAATCAAGATGCTGAGCAAGCTAAAATAAAAGCGATCAGAGACAATAGCTCGTTAAGTAAATTAGAGAAGAGAGAACAGTTGAAGTCCATCAGGGAAGAACAAAAAAATAATTTGAGTGAAATTCTATCTCTTGAGCAATTAATTAAAATAGAAGACTCAAGAAAAGAAAGAAGAGCTGGAGAATAAATCATTAAAACCCTATGACAAAGCGGTCTATCAGATGGTAGGCCGCTTTTTTTATAGCTTAGGCTTGAGTAAGCTGGGGTTTACTACAAAAATAAAATTGGATCAAATGTATTAACCCCGCCAAAATAAAGTTTACCTTCGCCATTCACCCCTGTTGTAATAACAGTAAAACACTTCAAAAATGAGTCAAGCACCTTTCCAGAAATTTGTTCCCAAGAAGAAAAATAGTCTGATTAAAGAAGAATTTAAACAAGCCAAAAAGAAAGCAAAAAAAGAAAGAGCTGCCGCGATCGATAGGCGATTTGAGGAAAAGAGACAGTTAAAAGCTGCTGCTAAAAATGCTCCTACTCCAGCTACTCAAAATAAAACCAGTCATTCCCCCAAACAAAAAAAGGTAAGCGCAATTGAAACGAATTTTACCTATACTAAAAAAGTAGAGGGAATTAAAAAAGATTATACTCCTGAACCTGTAAAAACTGCCCCAAAGATTGTAAAGCCTTCTTCGATTTCAACAACTGAAATGCCCTTAAATAAATACGTGGCTCATTGTGGAGTTTGTAGTAGACGCGATGCGGTTACACTGATTAAAGAAGGAAAAATAAAAGTAAATAATGAGGTAGTGAAGGAGCCGGCACATAAAGTGACTGAGAGAGATAATGTGCAATTCAATGGAAAAAAATTATTTGTCAGCAAAAATCTAGTTTACATTTTACTCAATAAGCCAAAAGATTATATCACCACTACTGATGATCCGCAGGGCAGAAAAACGGTATTACAATTAACGAAGATGGCGACTACAGAAAGGATCTACCCTGTAGGCCGACTAGATAGAAATACATCTGGTGTTTTATTATTAACTAATGATGGCGAATTAACACAAAAGCTATCACACCCCAGTTATAATATCACCAAAGTATATGAAGCAAAATTAGACAAGTCACTTACTAAAGCTGATTTTGATAAAATTTTAAATGGCATAAAATTAGAGGATGGTGAAATCAAAGCAGACTCACTAGCTTATGCAGATTCGAAAGATAAATCAATCATTGGTATTGAAATACATAGTGGACGTAACCGAATTGTAAGAAGAATATTTGAGCATTTAGGTTATGATGTAAAGGGACTAGACAGAGTAATGTATGCAACCCTTACTAAGAAAAATGTTGAAAGAGGTAAATGGCGTTTTTTAAGTGAAAAAGAAATCCGTTTATTGAAATACTTGAATATTTCTCACAAAAAAATTCAAACCAATCAAAAACCAACTACCTAGATCAAATAATGAGCGAAGCAAATAATATCAATAACGGTAATCCATCCAATAGTAAGGCGCTGGCTTCAGTAGTTACCATTTTTGAAAATGATCATTTTATTGTACTCAACAAACCAGCTGGTGTACTTTCTATTCCAGACAGAATACAATCTGAACCTTCTTTAAAAGACTTTTTGATCAATAAATATGGAAGTATTTTTACTATCCATCGGTTAGATAGGGAAACGAGTGGTATTATTATGTTTGCAAAGGATGAGGATACGCATAAATTTTTTTCCAAACAATTTGAAGAAAGAACAGTAGAAAAATATTACCTCGGATTGGTGCATGGATCAATGCCTGAAAAATCTGGAAGCATGGATGGGCCTATTATGGAGCACCCAGTTTTTAAGGGTCAAATGGTGATTAATAAAAATGGTAAACCCTCTCTTACTGATTATGAAGTAATAGAAGATTTAGGTAAATACAGTTTGGTGAAATTTCAAATTCATACTGGACGAACACACCAAATAAGAATTCATTCTAAAAATATTGGTCATCCAATTGTTTGTGACCCGTTGTATGGAGATGGCAAACCAGTGTTGCTATCTTCTATCAAAAAAAGATACAAATTGAGTCAGCACGACGAAGAAGAGCGCCCGATGCTTAACCGAGTGGCGCTTCATTCTAGCCAGTTAAAATTCAAAGATACGGAGGGGAAAGACTATCATTTGGAGGCAGATTTGCCTAAGGATATCAAGGCGCTGGTTCAACAGCTAAGAAAAAATTTATATAATTAAGCGCTGTCTTTTGAACAGCGCTTAATTACAATAACACTAAAAAGAATTAGTCAATATTTGGTTGTGGAGTATACCTCAAATAAGGTTTAACTACTTCAACTCCTTTAGGGAATTTCTTAATCGCATCTTCTGTACTAATCGCTGGAACTACAATCACATTTTCACCTTGATTCCAATTGGCAGGAGTAGCTACACTGTAATTAGCTGTTAATTGTAATGAATCCACTACTCTCAATACTTCAACAAAATTCCTTCCGGTAGAAGCTGGATAAGTGATAATCAATTTAACTGTTTTATCAGGAGCAATAATCACTAAAGAACGAACAGTAAGGGTAGCTGAGGCATTTGGATGAATAAAATCATAAAGCTCAGAAACTTTTCTGTCCTCATCAGCGATGATTGGAAATTCAACAGATACATGCTGAGTCTCATTAATGTCTTTAATCCAACCCACGTGCTTATCCACTGGATCAACACTCAAAGCCAAAACCTTAACACCTCTTTTTTCAAACTCTTCCTTCAATGCGGCTGTTCTTCCTAATTCGGTGGTACATACGGGTGTATAATCGGCTGGATGTGAAAACAAAATTCCCCAAGAATTTCCTAAAAATTCATAAAAATTCAAATCACCTAAAGATGATTTTGCAGTAAAATTGGGAGCAATATCCCCTAGACGTAGGCTCATAATTATAAGTTTTATTATGCAAATATAATAGTCTATTGATTAAGTAGACTTATTTTTTTTATTTTTTTTGTTTTTTGGCGTAACTTTCTGAAATGTTATCGAAAAAAACACAATATGCACTTAAAGCGCTGGGTTATTTGGCGGCTAAATATGGCCAGGGACCAGTACTGATATCAGAAATTGCTAAAAATAAAAAGATTCCCATCAAGTTTTTAGAGACGATTCTATTGGAATTAAAACAAAACAATGTGTTGGAAAGTAAGAAGGGGAAAGGAGGAGGCTACTACTTAATTGAATCCCCTAAGAAAACAACGCTGGCTCAAGCCATTCGCCTAGTAGGTGGTCCAATAGCCCTAGTTCCTTGCGTAAGCCTCAATTTTTACGAAAAATGCGCTGATTGTGACGAAGCTACTTGTGGTCTTAACAAGGCGATGCTCCAAACAAGAGATGCCACCCTTAAGATTTTAGAGAAAAAGACATTAGCTGAATTAATAGATGGTTAAACCATTGCTCCAAAATATCTATCCTCTCTTAAGCAAATAAATCCATCTCTGCCTTTCCCAAACCATCGGGAGTGGTATAAAACGGTCTTTTTTCCACCAGATAATGCGTATCGGCAGGAATACCAAGTGCATGATAAATAGTTTGATGCACCTGCTCAATCTTGATTGGATTTTCAATGGTTTTGCAAGGACGCTCATCAGCTGTTTTACCAAATACATTCCCTTTTTTTATACCCCCACCAAACATTAACATAGAACAACCATCCGTGAAATGACGATGCATTCCATAATTTTTAAGTTCCTGAATAACGTCGGGTTGATTCACTTGTTCTTGCACTTTTAAATCTGGCCTTCCTTCTACCATCATATCTCTACTAAACTCACTCGCCAATATTACCAAAGTACGATCTAGATGTCCTGAACGATCAAGATCTTTTATTAATTGAGCAATGGGAGCATCGATTTGTTTTTTCATATCCACCAATCTCGTATGTCCATTATCGTGAGTATCCCAGTTTTTGAAAGGAACATATTCGGTAGTAACACTGATAAATCGTGCACCCTTTTCAGTTAACCTACGGGCCATCAAGCAACCTAAACCAAATTTGCCTGTATTATAAATATCATAGCTTTCCTTAGGCTCATTACTTAGATCAAAAGCTGCTGCCTCTGGTGATTTCAATAGCATGTAGGCCTGTTCCATCGACCTTCTCAAAGATTCCTTTTGATAGTCGCTCCCCATTTCGCCCATTGCACTATTATTCATCAACTCATTATACAACTGATTTCTTTTTTCAAAGCGAGTGATATCCATTCCTACCGGTGGCTTCACACTTTCTAGTCCAGATGTAGGATCAGGAATCAAAAAGGGCCCATGTTCATTTCCCAAAAATCCAGCGGTATGAAAAGCTTTTAATTCTTCCCCTTCACCTAATGAAAAACGCTGACCAATATCTATAAATGCAGGTATCACCGAATTTTTTGGTCCCAGCTGTTTAGCAATCCAAGAACCAATATGAGGGGCAGACACTGACTGAGGAGGTTTGTAACAAGTATGCCAGTGATATTGATGTCTTGAGTGCAATATATGGCCCATATCGGCTGCTACATAAGATCTGATAACCGTACCCTTATTCAAAACTTTCCCAATATTTTCTAACCCTTCAGAAAAATAAATATCATCCAATGCGGTGGGCGACGACTTAAATGTACTGAGTACATCATTCGCCTGCATGCCTTTAGTAAAAGGAGTATATTTTTTGGGATCAAAAGTATCGGTATGCGCCATTCCTCCTCCCATCCAAAGTAAGATAACCGTATCAGCTGTTGCAGTTAATTTAGGTCGATTGCAAGAAGATAAAAATCCAGCCATCGGCGCACCAGCAGCAAGAGCAGCCATGGAAGCAGCGCTGGTCTCTTTTATAAAATCTCTTCTATTCCAACGAGTACTCATAACAAAAATTATTATTGAATGAATTAATAAATAATTTGAAATTCGGGTAATAACAAGACCACCCAAAAAAGATCTTCTATCGCATTAGTGGAAGGTTCTTCTCCCAATAACTTTTTAGCCACCTGGTATTCTGCCGCTTGAGCATCTCTACCCAATGCACGTCTATAAATTTCTTTTATAATTCGATCACTGGTTACATAATTTTTCTTCCAAATTTCTGCTCCCTTTCTAAGCATCGAATTAAACTGGCTTCCATTGGTAAGTTCCAAAGCTTGTAACAGATTGGCTTGCGACTCTCTACTGGTGGTAACCGTTTCTCTACTAGGCCTACCCAAAGCAGTAAGGAAAGGATTGTTAACTACTAAGGCAGCTCTTGTAAAAGGAGGATGAATTGAATCAATTTTTTTCCCCTCAATGATTTTTGCAGGACGATATTTAATCATCGAATCGTAAAAAATTGGACCAATTACAGTCCCGCCCGCATCCGAAAATTGCTCAGCAGACATTCTTTTTCTCAGCACTCCAGTAAATCGATATTGCTGTGCTACAATTTGGTTAGCCTCCTTCATCCCAACTGAAGGAAGCTGGTAAGTATTTGAAGTAGCAATTAAAAATAATAGCTCCTTAATGTTTGACTTATTTTGTTCAAAATTAAAAGCCAACCAATCCAATAAATCTTGATTCCAAGGCTCATTATCCATTACATCAACTGGTTCAACAATACCACGACCCATCATTTGAGCCCACATCCTATTGACCAAAGTTCTATACAATCGACCATTTGCGGGCTGTATCATATTCACCGCCAACTGCTCTTGCTTAATTGCTTTGGTAGCACTGCTGTCAATCGTTCCCAATTCTTTCCAAAGAATTCGAGCGCCCGTATATTTACCGGTAGGCTTATCGCAACGATTAATTTCAAGAGAGCTATCAGCAAAAATATTTGCAAATGCATAGGCATCTGTAAGTTTCCAATCACTGATAAAACTATTATGACAAGAAGTACATTTTAAATTTAGACCAAAAAATACTTGCGATATATTTTGTGCGGCTTGCATCTCAGTGCGTTGACTTGAATTGACCACTCCACGCCATTTGATGCCTTCTATAAATCCTTTTGACTCATCGGTAGGACTAATTAATTCTTTTACAAATTGAGTATAAGGCTTATTCGTTTTGATGGACTTATACAACCAGTCGGTAATATTTTTACGACCTCCTGTAATATATCCAGTACCTGTATAATCATTTCTTAATGCATCATTCCAAAAGCTAAGCCAATGGGTTGCATAATCATCCTCTCTATTTAATAATTGTCTTATCCATAACGCTCTTTTATTTGGACGTTTATCATTAGTAAATTTTTCAATTTCTTCATAACTTGGAAGTAATCCAATGATATCCATGGTTACTCTCCTTAAAAAAGTTCTGTCATCCACTACCTTGGGCCAAGCAATTTTATTTTGTACAAAATATTGGTTAGTCCACCTATCGACAGGATTAGAAAGCTCATCGGTAGCAGGCGGAAGCGTAGGGTTTCTAGGTTGAAGTGCGGCCACCCTGAAAATATTTTTTTCGGTTGAATCTGGCCATGGTGCACCTTTTTGAATCCAAAAACTGATGATAGCAATATCAGTCTCTGATAACTTTTTGCCCTTGGATGGCATCGCATCTTTATGGTCGGAAGGTAAATTAATACGGCGAAATAATTCACTAGCCCCAACATTACCAGGCACAATCACTGGCCCATTTTCTCCACCCTTGAAAATCATATCTTTTCTATCCAAACGAAGATCTCCTTTTATCTTTTCAGGACCGTGGCATTTATAACAATTGTGAGCTAATATAGCACGAACCTGCACATTCAATTCTACTGCTTGTTGCTTAGTTAATTGAGCCGTATCATTTTTAAATTGCGATAGATCAAAATTTGATTTAGCCGCGGTAACATAATCAGTACTCCAAGGAAGGGTGGCCGATATATAATCTTTTCCATGTGTAAGCGAAGCGCCGAAATGCCCAGCAGCAGCAACACCTACAGCACTCGTCAATAAAAAGAAACGGTAGTATTTGATCAATTGCAATTGCCCCTTCACCAAAATCCAATTGAGTAATAACCAGGCGATACTTCCCAAGCAAGCGGTGGCAATACCCACCCATTGGTGAGTGTTCGCAAGATCTTTTTCGTATCCGCCTTCCTTAACTAATAGCAATCCGGCGATAGCAGAAAATATAGCAGCGAATGTTCCTGCAACGATCAACCATTTAATTCCAGCACGAAGAGAAGAATTGAAATTATTTAAGGTAAATAATTCTAGAACCCCTGCTAGTATAAGTAAGGTGATAGGAAAATGAACTACCAATGGATGAAGTCTTCCAAAAAAACGCCATAACCAAAAACTTTCAACCAAAGAATCGGAGGAAGTAGATTTTGCAAATCCAGTAAATGAAAATTGCAATAGGCAAATGAATAGTATCGTAGTTACAACGAAAACTAGCCTTTTACTAGGAGTAATATTTTTCTTTAAATCTTTCATAAGCTAAACGGATTTAAAGATATAGAAAAATTAGTTTTTAAAAATAAACAAAGGACTAGTTACTAGAATTAGTCACAAAAAAGGGGGATTTACATTTCAACAAGGTTAAAAAACGCTCACCCATTCAAAGAGATGAACTAATTTCCTGAAGCTCGTCTAATTTTCACTTTTCCAAAGCGTTTTTTAACATCATCAATCGCCTTGTACAGATCTGATTTTTTAGCAGTATTGTCAAACAAATTTGTCTGGAGTGACACCATCGTGAGCTCGCTTAAACGGACACCCAGTAAACGAATAGGAATTCCTCTTTTGTAGAGTTTATGAAATAAATCTTTTACAATTGGAATAATTTCATCCTCAGCGCAGGTAAATGGAATAGTAGTTTGTCTTGAGACAGTTTCAAAATCGTGGTACCGAATTTTCACCGCAACACAACCAGCTAATTTACCTTCCTGTCTTAATTCGAAAGCGATTTTTTCTGACATGCGAACAATTTCTCCCATCAGAAAATTCATATCAGTTTTATTTTCCTCAAAAGTATTTTCAGTAGAAATTGATTTGGCTTCATGGTATTGACAAACTTCTCCTGTATGAATGCCAAAACTTTTTTGCCATAATTCTAACCCCCATTTACCTAATCTTTCCTCCAATTGTGCTGTTTCAAAAAGTTTAACATCACCAATGGTAAAAATCCCCATCGATTGAAGTACTTCATTGGTATAATCGCCTACTCCAGGAATTTTATTGATCAACAGGGGAGATAAAAATTCCTGTTCTTTTCCAAAGGCCACCTGAAGATACCCATTGGGTTTTGCTTGACCAGTAGCAATTTTAGCAATCATTTTATTACTACCCATTCCGAATGAAATAGGCAGTTTCGTTTCTTCCATTATTTGGCTGCGTAAATCAATTGTCCATTGAAGTGGATTAAAAAATTGATCCATTCCTGTTAAGTCAATATAAAATTCATCAATGGACGCTTTCTCATATAACGGGGCTTTGGATGCAATGATTTGGGTAACCCAACGGGAGTATTTACTATATTCCGAATAGTTGCCTTTTACAGCAATTGCTTGTGGACAAATTAACAACGCTTTTTTAGAAGGCATTCCAGAATGAATTCCCAGTTTTCTTGCTTCATAGCTACAACTCGCTACCACTCCTCTTTCGGAACCTCCTACAAAAACTGGCTTTCCCTTCAAAGAAGGGTCATTCAACACCTCTACCGACACAAAAAATGAGTCGAGATCGAAATGAGCAATGATTCTTTGAGGAGAATTTTCCACCAGTAAAATTTATAAATTGAATGAGCTTTAGAAAGAGAATGCCTATCTATAAATATCCAATAATCCGTCGGGAAGGGTTACAAAAATTTTTCTATTCTTCTGATCAATTTTATCAAGCGACTCTTCATGAATAGGTATCAGCGCCTCTTTACCCTCTAATAAAATTGCACAAAGAATTTGGTGAGGCTGTTCAATCACTTCAATAATTTCCCCTAAATCTTCTTCTTCATTGATCAGGTGAAAACCAAGCATAGCAATGGGAGAAGCTTTTGCAGCAAATTTTTTAAAATCTTCTTCAGTAATCCAAACTTCTTTTGGGGTAAGTTTACGGGCAGTCTCCATGGTGTCAACCTCTTCTAATTTTACAAAAATTTCCTTGTCATTTTTAATATTGGTAGAAGAAATAAAGTAGGGCATAAAATTATCCTTGCCTTGCTCTATAAAAATAGTTTCAAGTCCCTTGAGGGCTGTTTTATTTCCAAGACTATGTTGCAAAACTAGCTCACCTTTTAAACCAAAACTTGCAGCTAATTTTCCGATTTTAAAATACTGACTCATACGCTTGCAAGGTAAGGCATTGGTATAAAAAAAGTTTAAAAATTAGGGAGGGAAATAGGGAATTAAATGATTTCTAAATTCTCAGGAAATTTATTGGGCAAAAAAAAAGCAATTTCGAAAAATCGAAATTGCTAAAAGAATTAATAGAACAGCTATATTATTCTGCTGCTTTAGTTTCTTCAGTGATTGGAGCTTCTTCAGCCTCCGCAACAGGTGCTTCAACAGCTACTGCTACAGGAGCTTCCACTACCTTACGTACTACTGGTTGATTACGGCTTTCCAAACGTGCCTTTTTATGGGCTCCTTGGCGCTTAGCAACCTGTGCATCATGTTCTGCACTCCATGTAGTGAATTTTGTCATTGCCGCTGCTTCATCAAACAGTCCTAAACCAACACCTCTCAACAAATGCTTCAAGAACAATACTCCTTTGAATGAAAGGATACGACGAACAGTGTCAGTAGGCTGAGCACCTTTGTGTAACCAATCCAAAGCTTTTTGACGATCGATCTGCACAGTTGCAGGAACAGTCAAAGGATTGTAAGTACCAAGTTTCTGAATAAATTTGCCATCACGTGGGCTACGGGCATCTGCTACTACGATGAAGTAGAAGGGTCTCTTTTTGGACCCATGTCTTTGCAGTCTCATTTTTACAGCCATAAAAAATAGAAATTTTTTTGGGTTGTTAACTAAAAGGGTTTCTTTGATCTTCCTTAGAAAAGGAATGCAAATATAAGCTGCGAAAGCCCAAAAACCAAATTCAAATTATAAAAAAAGGGGGCAATTAGGCTAAAAAAGGGGTAAAATTATAAATAATAGTACCATTTATAAACAAAAGACCAAGGCGCTCCTCAATGAGTAAAAATTACCTTCTACCCATTCCTGGCATATTACCCATCGGCATCTTATTCATCATTTTCATCATACCTTTCATCTGCTCAAATTGCTTCAGAAATTGATTCAATTCTGCTATATCCTTTCCGCTACCCTTTGCAATCCTCGTTTTACGACTAGGATTAATAATATCCGGATTACGTCTTTCTTGCAAAGTCATTGAATTAATCATGGCCTCAATACCTTTAAAAGCATCATCATTGATATCGGCATCCTTAATTTGTTTACCCACCCCAGGTATCATTCCCATCAAATCTTTCAGGTTACCCATTTTTTTAATCTGTTGCAATTGGGTTTTAAAATCTTCAAAATCAAACTGATTTTTACGAATCTTTTTTTCAAGTTTAGCCGCTTCAGCAGCATCAAATTGCTCTTGTGCTTTTTCAACTAGACTCACAATATCTCCCATTCCAAGAATTCGCTGAGCCATCCTGTCTGGATAAAAAACATCCAGCGTATCCATCTTTTCACCACTACTCACAAACTTAATAGGCTTGTTAACGGTATACTTAATGGACAAGGCTGCTCCACCTCTTGTATCTCCATCCAACTTAGTAAGCACGACTCCACTAAAATCAAGTCGCTCATTAAAGGCAGCAGCAGTGTTTACTGCATCTTGTCCTGTCATACTATCCACCACAAATAATATTTCTTGCGGTTGGATGGCATTCTTAATATTGGCGACCTCATTCATCATCACTTCGTCTACGG
The DNA here is from genome assembly GCA_030831945.1 of Ferruginibacter sp. Taxonomy (GTDB): domain Bacteria; phylum Bacteroidota; class Bacteroidia; order Chitinophagales; family Chitinophagaceae; genus Ferruginibacter. Next base: position 75,788 of record JAURKC010000013.1, on the reverse strand, counting down.
CTAAACGTCCGGCAGTATCAACAATAATTACATTTTTATTTTTAGCCTTCGCTTCTTTGATTGCATTTTGAACAATGCTCACCGCATCTTTATTTTCACGCTCACTAAAAACATCAACTCCTATTTGACCACCTAATACTTCCAATTGATCAATCGCCGCAGGTCGATAAATATCGGCCGCCACTAGCAAAGGAGATTTGCCTTTCTTTGTTTTTAAATAATTAGCCAGCTTACCACTAAAAGTTGTTTTACCACTTCCTTGTAGTCCTGCAATTAAAATGATAGAAGGATTACCACTGATATTAAATTCACTTTCTTTTCCTCCCATCAATTCGGTCAACTGATCTTGTACAATTTTTACCATCAACTGACCTGGACTAACAGCAGTCAACACCTTTTCACCGAGTGCTTTTTCTTTAATAGTATCTGTAAATTCTTTAGCAATTTTATAGTTGACATCCGCATCCACTAAAGCCCTTCGTATATCCTTTACGGTATTGGCAATATTGAGTTCAGAAATTCTTGCCTGACCTTTAATATTTTTAAAGGCAGATTCTAATCTTTCGCTTAAGGTGTTAAACATGTTCACTTTTTATGAGGTGTGCAGTAACAAAGAAGTGAACCAAAAAAGTTCACTTCTATAATTTTTGCAAATGTATGAAATCTTTACGCTCCTAAATAGCTTCGTAGATGCTTACAACGGGAAGTAGATCTTAATCGAGTGATTGCTTTATCCTTAATTTGTCGAACCCTTTCTCTGGTAAGACTATAGCGCTCTCCAATATCTTCTAGACTCAATGGATGATCAACCCCAATGCCAAAGAAAAAACAGATGACATCCTTTTGACGATCGGTTAAAGTATTTAGCGATCGTTCAATTTCAGCGTTCAATGAAACTTTAAAGGTCTGGTGCATATCGGTACTATCCGCATTCGGGTTTTCCAAAATATCCAACAACGAACCCTCCTCTCCTTCTGCAAAAGGCTGATCCATACTGATATGACGAGCTGCAGAACTAATGGAAGCTGCCACTTCTTCTGTCTCTAAATCTAATAAATTAGCAATCTCCTCTGCTGTTGGCTCTCGTTCATACTCCTGCTCCAACTGTGAAAAAGCCTTACCAATTCGGTTAGAAAGACCTACTTTATTTAAGGGTAATCTAACAATCCTCGACTGCTCCGCTAAAGCCTGCAGTATACTTTGACGTATCCACCAAACGGCATAAGAAATAAATTTAAATCCCCTCGTCTCGTCAAATCTGCCGGCAGCTTTAATTAACCCTAAATTGCCTTCATTAATTAAATCTGGAAGTGTTAAACCCTGATTTTGATATTGTTTAGCCACCGATACGACAAAACGTAAATTTGCCTTCGTTAGCTTGTCTAAAGCGCGTTGATCTCCCTTTTTAATAAGTACAGCAAGCTTCACCTCCTCCTCTGGAGAAATTAATTCTACTTTACCAATTTCCTGTAAATACTTCTCTAAACTTTGGCTTTCACGATTGGTGATGGATTTGGAGATTTTCAGTTGACGCATGCTCATAGTGCTTAAGTTTTAAGGTGATTTTTTAAAAATGGTAAACATTACATTCTACAAACATATTTAAATATTTTGTAATTTATATAAATTTATAATATGTTATTAAAAAATAATAATGTAGATAGGGTTAAAATAGCCACCCATTGGAGCTTAATTCAAAACATTATGTGAAGATTTAGTGCAATTGGATAAAATAATTTTGACACACCGATTATTTTGTTATTATTGCACTATACTATAGAATTTAAATTAGTCAGATGAGTAAGAAAGTTTTGTATACACTGGAATACCCGGTTAGATGTTCTCCAGGTATATTGTATGATTTTTTAAGTACCCCTGCAGGATTACAGGAATGGTTTGCTGATAAAGTGGATGAAAGAGACGGAATATTCAGTTTTTCTTGGAATGGATCAGATGAGCAGGCGGAATTATTAGAAGGTGAAGAAGATAAATATATTCGTTACCACTGGTTACATGCACCTAAAGATGAATATTTTGAATTTGCCATTGAAAAATCTGAAGTAACCAATCAGACTATTTTGATCATTAAAGATTTTGCAGATAAGAAGGATATTAAAGATCAGAGCCAACTTTGGGAATATCAAGTGAAAGATCTTTTCCATCGCTTGGGAAATTAATTTTCAATAACTCCACTAATTCGATAAAATGCTGTTCTAGAAAAGCTGGGACTGAATTCCATTGGTCTAATGAAATGGATATTGATATTTTTACAAAGTCCTTCTGCTGAATCATCGCTTCAAACTCAACAGCAGAATAATTTTTTAATAGCCGAAAATTATCCGCTTCATAATGATGCTCCCATGGATCAGAATGAATGCATAAATAATAATTATTTTGCTGCATCCATTCAAAATTGCTTTTCAAAAAAGGTATAGCAGTTGATTTCATTGCTCCTGATAAATGAAGACTGATGCTGAAAAAATTTCCCCACCAAAAAAAAGTGCGAATAGCTAGCGTATCATTCGATTTAAAATATCGGGGATAATCTAACATCACATAGGGAAGACCAAGATAATTTTCACCCTTTGATATTTTAGGACTGCTTTGTGTTACCACAGCTGGCAACAATAATTGATTACTTTCAATATAATCTTGCATCTGTTGAGAAAGCCCACCCAAAAGAAGATAGACCTTATCTACCACCATTTTCTTAGTCAGGATCCAGTCTTTATTGCAAACCAGTTCCAGTTCATCAGCAGAAAGAGATAATTTTATAGCATCGTTCATTGGAGATACAAGTTAACTATTCAAATTTAAATAAAGCCAATTGGCTATAGTGTAAATTGTACATAGCTTTGTGGTAGTTTACATTATTTTAATTTTAGGATATCAATAAGTAAACGGGGTTATTTTTAAATTTTCTCCTGGACGAATAGGGTATATGATAAAAAAAATAGACAAGCTGATTCTTAAATCTTTCATCGGTCCATTTATTGCGACTTTCTTTATCGCATTTTTTGTACTGATGATGCAAAGTCTATGGAAATACATTGACGATTTAGTGGGTAAAGATCTTGACTTACTTACCATCGCAGAATTTTTGTGGTATGCAAGTGCTTCCTTACTTACCCTTGCTATGCCAATAGCTATTTTAATTTCATCAATCATGACATTGGGAAATTTAGGAGAAAGCTTTGAATTAGTTGCCATCAAATCATCAGGAATTTCACTGCTCAGATTTTTAAGGCCGCTTACACTTTTGTCTATTGTTCTTTGTGGTATTACTTTTCTATTTGCTAACTATGTTATCCCCTATGCTAACCTTGAATTTAAAACACTTTATTACGATATTTCTTACAAAAAACCGGCAATCGATTTAAAACAAGGTACTTTTTATAACCATATTCCTGGATATTCTATTAAAGTTGGAAAGAAAGATAAGGATGGAAAGACCATTCATAATGTAGTGATTTATGAACAACAACCCTACCTGCAAGATAATAGTATCGTTGCTGAAAGAGGGAATATGGGATTTTCGAAGGATAAAAAATTCCTAGAATTTACACTCTACAATGGCTATCGGTACCAAGAACGTGGAAATTCATCAGATAGCAGTACTGAATTTATTCAGCTGGGATTTAAAGAATATAAAAAATTATTTGACCTCAGTTCTTTACAAATGTTGAACACACCAGATAGTATTTTCAAAAATGACTACAAAATGTTTAGCATTCGTCAGCTCAATACATCGATTGATTCATTAACTAAAGTAAAAGACAGTACAGGCAAAAAAGTACAATTTGAAGCAAATGAACAATTTCACTACCGAAACCAACCCGAGAATAATTGGAAAAAAGTAATTCCTACTAAAAAAACAACCAAAAATTTTTCTGATCTAATTCCAGATTCTATCAAATTTTTAGTTCATAATCTTTCTATCAACGTCGTAAATATTCTAAAAAATACCTATCAATATTCTGGGGTGGAATGGGATAACAGAAAAAGAGATCTCAGGAATAATCAAATTGAGTGGCATAGGAAATTTTCTTTATCGCTTGCCTGCTTAGTTTTATTCTTTATCGGAGCACCATTAGGATCCATTATCCGTAAAGGTGGCCTAGGAATGCCATTGGTAGCAGCTATTGTGCTTTTCCTTTTATTTCATTTACTCAATATGTTTGGTGAAAAATTTGTAAAAGACGATATCCTCTCACCAGTAGTAGGTATGTGGCTTTCCATATTGGTATTAGCACCACTAGGTGCGCTACTTACTTATAAAGCAATGCATGATTCGCAGTTGTTCAATAAAGAATTTTATTTTAGGCTATTAAAATCCTTCAGCGTTTCCATCCAATCTGTAGTAAATAAAATACCCTTTCTCAAAAAATAATACACTAAATTTATGAGGTAAAATTTTATTTTACCTAAACGAAAGGATACTATTGATTCAAGCCTTCCAACATATTAACAGAGATGAATTAATTGATTTAAAATAATAAAACAAAAGAAGATGAAACAAAATTCTAGAAGAAATTTTTTACAAAAATCTGCTAAAGCTGGAGTGGCTACTTTGATAGCCATGCCTTCTATCAGTTCGGCAATGGCTGCCGTTGGTAATAGCAAAAATTACACAACTAATCATGCCAAGCTCTTTGCAACAGGTTTTGATCAACAACCGCTCGCTTATGCCTATGCAGCACTTGAGCCATCGATTGATACCACTACCATGGATATTCATTACAATAAACACGCAGCGACTTATAGCAAAAATGTAAAAGAAGCTGCCGCTGCTGAAAAAGTAGACATGACTAAACCACTAGAAGAGGTACTGTATAAAATATCTTCCTATTCAGTAAAAATGCGTAACAACGCTGGAGGACATTACAACCATGAACTATTTTGGAAATGTTTGACTCCAACCAATACTCAACCATCCGGCAAATTACTTGCGGCCATTGAAAAAGATTTTGGCAGCTTGGATGGACTAAAAAAACAACTCAGTGAAGCGGCTAAAAATAGATTTGGAAGTGGATGGGCCTGGTTAGTAGCTACTACTGATAAAAAATTAATCGTTAGTTCAACGCCTAACCAAGATAATCCCCTAATGGATATCGCTGAAGTAAAAGGATTTCCACTTTTTGGTTTAGATGTTTGGGAGCATGCTTACTATTTAAAATATCAAAACCGCCGGGCAGATTATATCGACAGTTTTTGGAAGGTACTCAACTGGAATTATGTAAATGAAAGATTTAGTAGTTTATAAAAAATAACTGTCAAAAAAAATTATAAAAAAAATATCTATCAAATGCAAGTTTGGAAAGACTATCAAGAAAAAAATAATGACCGTTTCCTAAATGAGTTATTAGCATTGCTCCGCATACCCAGCGTGAGTGCAAAAGCCGAAAACAAATCGGACATGGTGACCTGTGCTAAAAGTATAGAAAAGCGTCTATTGGAGGCAGGAGTGGATAAAGTAGAAATTTATCCAACCGAAGGTCATCCCATTGTGTATGGCGAAAAAATAATAGACCCTTCGAAACCCACCGTATTGGTTTATGGTCATTATGATGTACAACCCGCTGAACCGCTAGAACTATGGAAAAGTGGTCCCTTTGATCCGGTGATAGTAGAGGGTAAAATTTTTGCTAGAGGAAGTTGCGATGATAAAGGACAAATGTATATGCATGTAAAAGCATTGGAAACAATGATTCAAACCAATACATTGACTAACAATATTAAGTTTTGCATTGAAGGTGAAGAAGAAGTGGGATCTCCTAACCTAGGAAAATTTGTAGCCCAGCATAAAGAATTATTAAAAGCAGACGTAGTATTAATCAGTGACACCGCACTCATCAGTTTAGACACCCCCAGTATTGACATTGGTGTACGTGGACTCAGTTACATTGAAATATGCATTACAGGTCCTAATCGAGATCTGCATAGTGGTGTATATGGAGGTGCAGTGGCAAACCCCATCACCATTCTAGCAAAAATGATTGCTTCTTGTCATGATGAAAATAACCACATAACTATTCCAGGATTTTATGAGGATGTGTTAGCTGCATCTGAAGAAGAAAGAAAATTAATGGCTGGAGCTCCTTACAATGAAAAAGAATTTGAAGATGACCTTGGGGTGAAAGCTTTATGGGGTGAAAAAGGATTTACTACCAATGAAAGAACGGGTATACGACCTACTTTAGAACTAAATGGAATATGGGGTGGTTACCAAGGGGAAGGTGCTAAAACGGTTTTACCTAGTAAGGCAACTGCAAAAATATCTGCAAGATTAGTTCCTAACCAATCATCAGAAAAAATTACTGCCCTTTTATTATCCTATTTTAAAAAAATTGCCCCTCCGGGTGTTACGGTGGATGCGTTTGAACATCATGGAGGTGAGCCCTATATGACCCCCATCGACAGCGTAGGATATCGTGCAGCTGCCAAGGCAATGGAGACTACATTTGGAAAAGCACCTATACCTGTAAGAGGTGGTGGTAGCATTCCAATATGTGCATTATTTGAAAAAGAATTAGGCGTTAAGATTGTGTTTATGGGATTTGGCCTTGATAGTGACAATTTACACAGCCCTAATGAAAAATTTAATGTTGAAAATTTTTACAAAGGCATCGAAACCATTCCTTATTTCCACCAGTATTTTACAGAAATGAGTCAATAAATTTTTTGAATAAAAAAACCGAGACTTCATCAGCTCGGTTTTTTTATTCAAATTTTTATTTTGCTCCAGGAGGACAATATTGTTTTAAAAATTTCGTGTACAATGTCTTCAGATGAAGATTAGTTCCTTCCCCTTCAGATATACTATGACTTCTATTAGGATAGGCCATAAATTGAAATTGCTTATTATATTTGATTAGCTCATTCAGCAACACTTCTGCATTACTATAATGTACATTGTCATCTCCCGTGCCATGGATGTACAACAAATTACCTTGCAAATTTTTAACGTGCGTAATGGGTGAGCCTTTTATAAAATCTTCCTTATTTTCTTGAGGTAATCCCATGTAGCGTTCTTGGTAAATATTATCATAAAACAATTGATTACCGACTGCAGCAATCGAAATACCTGTTTTAAATATCTCCGGATATTGAAAAAGTAAATTAAGGGTGGAAGAACCACCGCCACTCCAACCCCATACTGCCACTCGATCCTTATCAAAATAAGTAGCAGAAAGAATTTTTTTTGCTGCCATGGCCATGTCGCGAATATTGATGGTTCCAATATTTCTATAAATTGTTTTTCGCCATGCCGCTCCTTTTAAAGAAGGTGTTCCCCTATTGTCAACAGCAATTTGAAAGTATCCATCTGCACTCATATCTCCATTATATAAAAAATTTCGATGGCCTCCATATCTGTCAATAACCGTTGAAGAAGCAGGTTCACCATACACATAAAAAACTACAGGATATTTTTTAGTGCTATCAAAATTTTTAGGTGAATTAACCCACGCATCGAGTGTTACTCCATCATCAGTAGTAATAGTGGTATATTGAATAGTACTAGAAGTTTCTTTAACCGCATTGATATTTTGATTTTTCACCTTCTCCTGCAAGCGAATCCATTCAACCGTTGGAGCTGTTTTATAGTTACTAAAACTATGTCTAGCCCATTGAGCACCGGGTGAAATAATATATTGATGGGTTCCCTTTTTATCTAGATCAGAAACTGATTCAGCTTCACTATTTCCATCCATTTTTATTCTATACAAATAAAGCTGGGTGGCATTATTGGGTGATGCCATAAAATAAATATAATTATTCGCCTCATCTATATATTTAATGGAGGCAATATCATATTGTCCTTTAGTAATCAACTGCTCTTTTTTACCATCACTGCTCACCTTGTATAAATGCCTCCAACCATCTTTTTCGCTTACCCAAATAAATTCTTTCTGATGGTTAATCCATTCCCATCCTGTCGGATCATCCTCATTCCAGTAACTCTTGATTTCAATCCAGGAATTATTTTTTTCAGAATAAAATAAACTAGACTTACCACTAGAAGCGTTGCAATAGAATAATTTACTTTCTTGTTGTTTTCTATCAAGCTGTTGAACAACTAAAGTGTTTTGATTACTCCATTCCATTCGAGGTAGATAATGCTGACTAGGATTTCCAGGAATATTCATCCAATGGGTAGCCCCACCAGCAATATTCACTACGCCAATTTTAGTAGGGGATGGAGCTTCACCCACTTTAGGGTATTCTACAGGAATTACTTTAGAGTAATTACCATCGGTCGTATTGAGCATTTGATAATCTTTAATTTGATTGGCATCTACTTGCCAATAAGCGATCTGAGTACCATCGGGGCTCCACCTAAATCCATCTCTACAACCAAACTCTTCTTCATAAACCCAGTCAAAAGTTCCATTAATTAATTTTCGAGTCCCCCCAAAGGTTAGTTGATTAGTCAACCTTGAACCAATCGTTTCTACAAATAAATTATGACCGCTTACATAAGCTACTTTTTTTCCATTCGGTGAAAACTTAGCATACATCAATGACTGAGCGGGTCTATTTGTTCCGAGCTGAGTTAATTTTTTTGATTTGATATCTAGCACCCAATAATCACCTCGCGTATTATAGCGCCATACTTTTGAAGTATTGGTAAACAGTAAGACTTTATTATTATCCTTACTAAATGTAAAGGAAGCGGGATCAATGACTTTACCTGAAGCGGTAGTAAGTTGTGATTTACTGATTACGATTGTTTCGGCATTAGTAGCAATATTTACTTTTACAATACCACCCTCCTTTTTTTTATAATACCCTTCTCCATCTGAGGTCCATTGGGTAACCACTGGAAATTGCGCTGATACTAATTTCGAAGTAAAAACAATCATTACCATTAAATAAAATACCTTGTAATTAAAACTCATTGCTTAAGATTTAGAAAACTAAATTAACGAAATACAACAGCAATTGACTCTTTAAAATAAAAGGTTTTAATTTTACTGAATGGAAAAAGAAAAACTCCGTATTGATAAATACTTGTGGGCCATCCGACTTTTTAAAACCAGAAGCCAGGCGGCAGACGCCTGCGATAAACATAAAGTAAAATTGGGGGGTGACAATATAAAAGCAGCAAAAACGGTTACGCTAGGCGACGAATATGAGGTAAAAACTGAAGCTAAGCGCTGGGTTATTAAAGTAACGGGGCTGCTAGACCACCGAGTTCAATATAGCGAGGCCATTAAATTTTATACCGACATTACCCCACCGGAAGAATTAGACCGCATTAAATTTCAGTCCGCTGTTTTCAATACTGGCAAGCGGATGAGCAAGGTAGGCAGACCTACCAAAAAGGATAAAAGGGACCTCGATGGCTTTATGGAAGGTGATTTTCCCGATATACCCTAAATACAACGTACCCAATTAAGAAAACGATAGCAAGAAAAAAGCCCTCAAGGATGAATTTAACGCATTTTTGAGGGCTTTTTTTGTTAAAATCAGTTAAATTTTCCCAACTAAAAATGAGTGGGCATCATCAATTAATACTCTGGAATATCAGTATTGGCAATACTTTCAACAAAATCAGTATCGCTTAGCCATCATTAAAAAGAGAAGAAAATGATTTCAGGCATAAAAAAACCTGCCTTAGATTTGTATCACAAAGCAGGTTTTTATAAATAGACCTTAATTATAAGAAAAGCAATCAATCGTTCGTTGGTCGCAAATATAGGTCGAGAATATTAAAAATCAACCTTATTACTATTATTCTTTAAGATTTTCATATAGCAAGCAATCGTTAATGCCCCTCCGTTTCCACGGAGGGACTTTTTTTAGGGGAGTACCCAATAGCAACATTGCTGGCAATTTTCCACTTTTTTACTGCTAGGTTCAATTATATTCTAATACTTTTGTTTTTTTTAAAAGCTGATCTGATTATTACGATGAAAATTGACATTATTTCTGTGGTTCCGGATTTATTGCAAAGCCCTTTTGGACATTCCATTCTAAAAAGGGCTAAGGATAAAGGCTTACTAGAAGTAAATGTTATCAACCTAAGGGAGTACACTACCTACTCTAGGGCTCAGGTAGATGATTACCCTTTTGGTGGAGGTGCAGGAATGGTAATGATGGTAGAGCCATTGGTCAATGCGATTGAGAGCCTTCAAAAAACAACTACCTACGATGAGGTGATTTTTTTAACCCCCGATGGAGAAACCTTTAATCAGCAAATAGCGAATCATTTTTCTTTAAAAGAAAACCTATTACTCATTTGTGGCCATTACAAGGGGATCGATCAAAGAGTGAGAGATCATTTTATTACCAAAGAAATATCAATTGGGGATTATGTATTAAGTGGTGGCGAGCTAGCAGCAGCCGTGTTGGTTGATTCTATTGGCAGGCTAATTCCGGGGGTTTTAAATGACGAAACCTCTGCCTTAACTGACTCTTTTCAAGATAATTTATTAGCGCCACCGGTATATACGCGACCAGAAATATATAGGGGTTGGAAAGTGCCAGAAATTTTAATGGGGGGTAATCACGCTAAAATTGATCAATGGAGGATGGAACAAAGTCTTCAAAGAACCAAAGAAAGAAGACCCGATCTTTTGCAAGATGATCCGCCACCCTCTTCCTAAAAGGGGCGTTGTCAATAAAGGGGAATCATTGGAAAATCGGCTTCAAAAGCCTCCTATCCTATATTTTAGTTCCTGCTATAAATTTAAATACTGTAAAATTTTGTGAAGTAAGGCATCACCCTTATCTTTGCGGTCCGAAAATAACGGCGCGTTGGTCAAGGGGTTAAGACGCCTCCCTTTCACGGAGGAGTCACGGGTTCGATTCCCGTACGTGCTACCAATATTATTTTCTAAAATAATAGTTTAGAAAATAATTAAAAACCCGATCTAAATAGATCGGGTTTTTTGCTTTTATAGTTTAAGGCACCAGGTATGCTTTTCAAAATATTGACCCCAATTCTCTTCTATCTAGGAAGTCGGCGAATGAAATAAGCCGGCAATTCAATTACAACAAAAAGTGCCTAAAAACAAAATCCTTTGTATTTTGCGTCTAAATGGTAGGAATATTTTATATAGGCAGTATTTTTTGCGCTTTTGTTACAATCTATCTTTTATTGTATAATGAAAATGCAATAAAGACATTCGCTAACTATTTGCTAGCAATTTATTTTATTTTTCAAATTTCATGCTTATTAGTATACATCTTAGTTATTTATGGATGGATTATCGATGTGCCTTATTTATACAAAACTACAGCTCCTATAAACTTTCTACTGCCCCCAATTGTCTATTTATATGTTCGAGCTATTCTGTTTAACAAAGAAAAAATTAACCCCTTAGACTTTTTACATACAATTCCATTCATATTAGTTGTAATTAATTATTTACCATTTTATCTTTTACCTATCAGCCACAAAAAAGAGATTGTACTTGGGCTTGTAAAAGATTTAAACACATCTGATAAAATTCAAGTTGGTTATTTATCCGAATTTGTATTTAATGCTTTTAGAATATTTCAGAGCTTAATTTATCTAATATTTCAATGGAAATTAATTATAACTTTCAATAAAAAAAATAAAAATAATGCGGTAGAAAAGCAAATTAACAATGTTATCATATGGCTTCGAATTTTTACTTCTACATCAACTATATCCTTGATTGCATTTATTTTATTAGCATCGATTGCTCTTGTCCATAATAATATTAATGCAGCCCTTGTCAAAAATCAAATTGATGCAGACGGATTTATTTATCATTTACCAGATTATATTTTTTCAAGTAGCTTTTTTATTATTAGCACGTATCTACTTACACATCCTTCTATATTGGCAGGACTCCCATTTATAAAATACAAAAAAACTGCTTCTAATTTAGTTCTAAATAAAACCGATTCTATCCCCTACATAGAACCAGATTATTCAACTGAAATAGAAATAATTACCAATTATTTTGAAACTAAGAAACCTTATTTGATAAAGGGCTTAAATATTAGTCAAGTGTCAGTAGAAATAAATATTCCAACAAAGCTGATTTCATTTATTATTAATAAACATTTTGAAATGAGATTCAATGAGTTTATAAATAAATACAGAGTGGATTACATTAAAGAAAAGATGAATGAAAGGTATCTTGAATCTTATACATTAAATAGCTTATCTGCTGATGCAGGATTTTCAAATTTAACCACTTTTATAGCTGCGTTCAAAAAAATTGAAAATTGTACCCCTTCCGAGTACATTAATAATTTAAAGCATTGATTACTAAAAATGGCCCCGTTGATTATTAGAAATAAGCTAATAATTATTTAAAATATCCGATTATTTAAAAACGAAGCACCCGTTAAAATAAAAAATACTTGAGAAATGATAAATCTTTGAGGAATGAATTTTTTCTCATTCCGAAGACTTTGGTATTTCTCATTATTGTTTTCGTTTTGCATTACCCCTAAATTATATTCCCAATCTATCGCCCCTTATATCCTAAATAATGGGGGCGGTTCAGGAGCAAATTTGGATTGGAGTATGGGGGAGTCAGTTTCCATTGCTCACTTTGCTACTTCGAATTACTTTTTAAATACTGGGGTCTTGCAACCCATGACAAATGAAGAGAATGCTTTCAATGAAAATGGTGCCCCCTTAAATGGCCACCAAATTAGCATTGGCCCCAATCCCACCATCAACCTAGTTCATTTTAAAGGAAATTTTACCCAAACGGGCAAGTTATCTATCCAGATCATCGACTCTAAATCATCGATTTTACTAACTCATGAGGCTGGCAATATCATAAGAAATTATGAAAAGGATATTTTCTTGTACAGTTTCCCTGCTGGAATATATTTTGTAAAAGTATATTTCAAACCAACCAATGGTTCAGTAAAAACAGGTATTTATAAAATCATTAAACTTTAAAAGATCAATTCTAATTAATCAACTAAGCACCTATGCAAAAGCAATTCATACTTTTTAAATTATTACTCTGCTTATTTTTTATCGCCGTGATAAAAATAAATGGCCAAGCACAAACTGGACTAAATTTTCAGGGAGTAGCGCGCAATAGTAATAATGTGATCATTGCTTCACAACAAATTAGTTTACGACTAAGTATTTTACAAGGATCCACCACTGGTATTGTGGAGTATAGTGAAACACGCAAGGTAACTACCAATGCGCAAGGTTTATTTGCTGTTGTGATTGGGGATGCTGATGCAACCAATGTAATGGGAAGTTTTAGTATCATCAATTGGAAAAACACACCTAAGTATTTAAAAATTGAAATGGATTCAAAAGCGGGCAATAATTATACCACCATGGGTACCACTCAGTTCCAATATGTGGCGTATGCGCAGTTTGCAAGTAGCGTAGATGCTGAAAATATAGTAGGCCTTGTTCCTGTTACCAAAGGAGGCACAGGTGTATCAACAATTGCAGCATTAAAAACAGCCTTGGCCTTAGATAAAATAAATAACACTGCAGATGCAGATAAACCGATAAGTGCAAAAACACAAACTGCACTTGATGTTAAATTAAATACAGCTGATACAAGTAAATATACCAAGCAAACCTTTACCGATTCTTCATTAATGACCAAGCTAAAGTTATCAGACACGGCAAGTATGTTAAGCAATCGAATAGCAAAAGATACAGTCAATTTATCAGCAAGAATTAACTCAAAAGCGAATGCTTCAGATTTAATATCAGGACTTGCGCTTAAAGCAAATAGTTTGGATGTTGCTTCAAGTTTGGCCAGTAAGTTAAATAAAACTGACACTTCTTATTTATTACAAAAAGCGGATACAATCACTTTATCCAATAGAATTAATTTAAAAGCAAATACTTCGGATGTAATCAATAGTTTATTAAATAAAGTTGATAAAGTAACAGGTAAGGAATTATCTACTAACGATTACTCGAATGCAGAAAAAGCAAAGCTTGCAGCCATCACAGGTTTTAATACTGGGGATCAGGATTTAAGTAGTTATGCAACTAATACGGCGCTTGCATTAAAAGCGAGCATCATAGATGTAAATACAAATATGGCACTGAAGGCGAATATAACAGATGTTACTTCAAGCTTGGCTTTAAAAGAAAATTTATCTAATAAATCTAGCGCTGCTGATTTGGGCGGCTTATCCCCCAGTGATGTATTATTTCCAACACAAAAAGCGGTGAAAGATTACGTTTCAGCAAATGCCGCTTCAAGTGGCGTTGCTGATGGCGGAATCACCACAATAAAATTAGCAGATGGCGCTGTGACAGATGTAAAACTTAGCAATGGTTTAAGTAAATCTAAAGTGGGTTTAGGAAATGTAGAAAATACTGCATTAAGTACATGGTCTGGAAGTAATAATATAACTACACTTGGCACAATTACAACTGGGGTTTGGAGTGGAACTGCAATTGCTAATAATAAGTTAGCAAACCCTTCCATTACATTGGGATCCACTTCGATGACATTGGGAGAAACGGTTACTTCGGTAACAGGTTTGGCTTCTGTTACATCAACAGGATTCACGGGAGCATTGACAGGCAATGCAAGTACAGCAACCGCACTCGCAACAGGAAGAACAATTTCAACCACAGGAGATGTAATTTATACAAGTGGAGCATTTGATGGAACATCGAATGTATCAGGATCTGCTACATTGACCAATACCACTGTCACTGCAGGTTCTTATGGATCTTCTACAGCGATACCCACCTTTACGGTGGATGCAAAAGGTAGATTAACTGCTGCTAGCACCATAGGGATTACTGGAGGTGTATCGTCATTAAATTATACTTCTACCACTTCTTATGCAACAGGTGGAACGATTAGTGGAACTACTTTAACATTATCAGCTGCAAATGCAACAAACCCAGGATTGGTTTCTACTGGAACTCAAACTATTGCAGGTGCAAAAACATTTAATAGTGATTTAAAAGTAAATGGATTAACAGTAGGTTTAGGGGGAGGGGCAGTATCTGGAAATACTGCTATTGGTCAAGGGGCGTTAAATTTAAATACAACGGGTGTTGGAAATACGGCAGTAGGAAGTGGTGCTTTGTAAGTCACAACCGGATCTTATAATACAGCTTTAGGGGCAGTTTCATTAAGTAACAGTACCGGCGGAAACAACACTGCTGTTGGTGTAGATGCTTTAAAAACCAACATTTCGGGAACTGGTAACACCGCATTAGGCTTCGGGGCGGATGTCTCTACTAATAATTTAACATATGCAACAGCAATTGGGTACAATGCAAAAGTTCAGAATAGCTATACCATTCAATTGGGAAGTACGAGTCTTACGAATGTAAAAACCAGCGGCACATTAACTGCTGGTTCAGTTACTTATCCAAACACCCATGGATCAGCCAACCAGGTGTTGAGCACCACGGGTAGTGGAACATTAACCTGGACAGGAGGCACACACACAATAGGTGAATCATATGGTGGAGGTAAAGTTTTTTATGTTACAACAGATGGGCTACATGGTTTAATTGCAGAAACGCAAGATCAATCTAGCAGTTGTAGTTGGTATGATGCGCAAGATATTATTAGTACTTCAAGTAATCACTCTACTGCGGGTAAATTATTTACTGATTGGAGATTACCTACAAAAAATGAACTTAATTTGCTTTACTCACAAAAATCATTGTTTGGTAGTTTATCGACTAACGGATATTGGAGTTCTTCGGAGTACGACTTGTTTAACGTGCGGTTCCAGAATTTTTCAAATGGCGATCAGAACTACGCCGATAAAGGCATCTCCTACTATGTTAGGGCCATTAGGTCTTTTTAACCATTTAACTATTTGACAACTTAAAAACTACCCAAATCTTCGAGGGATAAAAATCAAAAAATAAAATGGCCTTATACTATGAGTTCCCAGTTTATCAAGTAAGATGATTTATATGCAAGTAGGCATTATAGTTTTCTTTTCTGGAAACCTTGGTTTAGTTTCAACTTCACAGGGCATTATATCAAGTATAGACATACCATTACCTATTGCAACTGCATTTACAAATTCGATTGACGCCGTTGGCGAAATAACTTCAACAGTTAGAGCAACAGGAATAATAGAAGCAAATACTGGAAGTGCTAAATATTTAAAATTGAAATTTAGATCAGATGTAATCCAACAAATGTTTGTATCCTATTTTTCTGGGAGTTACATCATAAAAAATATTCCTTTTTTTCATTTCAAAGATTGACCTGAAATCCGCAGTGAATTCTTCCAAACTGGCTCCTACTGCTTAAAAAAAATGACCTCAAAGTCTCGATTTTTTCTATTAGGTAACCTTACTTATTCATAGCCTTTAAAACCTCTTTACCAAATATTATCACAGTCCTCAAACGAATAAATATTTTTTAAAAAATAATATCAATTAACCTACCCTAATGATTCCTTAAAATTTATTATCTAAGTTCAACGAAATTGTACTAATATTATCGAAATTTAACCTCAGAGACTAAGCCTATAAACCAACTGAATCGTTACTAGATTTAAATAAATTAAAATGTCCGAAGAAAATACCCTTTCAATCATCGCAAAAATATTGGTTGAGTTAGAAAATCTAATTCCAATTTATATGCAAAATCCAATAGATGAAAAAATTGCCAATGGAAACGTGGCAGTCTGCATCATTGATGAAAATGGAAATGTTACTGGTAAAATGTACGGTAAAAATAAAGTTAGATCCAGAGAAACCTACAAAGTAGCCTGGACAAAGGCTAGCCAAGTTTGGCTGACAGGTATTAAGACAGGTGAATACGAAAAATTAGTTTTCAATAAAATTATTGAAGAAAATAGCAATGGAATTGAAAGTCCCGATTTAATTGGATGGGAAGGAGGACAACCGCTAAATTTACCAAATGGAGAATTACTATCTGTTGGATTTAGTGGATTTAGAGGAGTAATCGATTTAGAAATCATGGAAAGAGCACTTAACTTAGTAATAAACAAATAAAAAATAATGAGTTACCAAGCAAACCCAGACCGTTACAAGAACATGCCTTATCGTAGATGTGGAAAAAGTGGTTTACTACTTCCCGCTTTATCATTGGGCCTATGGCACAATTTTGGAGCAATCGATGATCTTGAAAATGCACGTTCAATTTTAAAAACTGCTTTTGATGCAGGTATTACCCATTTTGATTTAGCCAATAATTACGGACCGCCAGCAGGATCTGCTGAAGAAACCTTTGGAAAAATTTATAAAGATGATTTTAAAAGATATCGTGATGAGTTGGTAATTTCTACCAAAGCTGGCTGGGGAATGTGGGATGGACCTTATGGTGACTGGGGATCAAAAAAATATCTAGTGGCTAGTTTAGACCAAAGCTTACAAAGAATGGGATTAGACTATGTGGATATTTATTATCACCACCGACCAGATCCACAAACACCGATTGAAGAAACAATGGCGGCATTGGATTTAATCGTTCGTCAAGGCAAAGCTTTGTATGTGGGTATTTCTAGCTACAATGCTAAAGAAACAGAGATAGCCAATTCAATTTTAAATAACCTTGGTACCAAATGTTTAATCCATCAACCAAGATATTCCATGTTTGATCGTTGGATTGAAAATGGATTATTGGATGTATTGGATGACAAAGGAATAGGATGTATTACTTTCTCTTCACTTGAACAAGGGTTATTAACCAATAAATATTTAAAAGGAATACCAGCTGATTCAAGAGCTGCAAATAAAAGAGGTAATGGTGCAATTGAAAGCGATGCCATAACAGATGAAAAGATTGAAAAAGTTTTAAAGCTAAATGAAATAGCAATCAATAGAGGTCAAAATTTAGCTCAGATGGCATTGTCATGGGTTTTAAAAGACGATCGAATTACTTCTATCGTGCTAGGTGTTAGTAAAGCCAATCAAATTGCAGACTCATTAAAATGTCTGGACAATTTGACTTTTTCAAGTGATGAGCTTGAAAAAATAAACGCTATTTTAGGAAAATAATTTGATTTAGTTCAAAAGAGAAAATGCTTTTATATTTCATTTTACTTCTTTTACAACTATATAAAATATATATTTTCTTTCTTAAGATTTCATAATATAAAAAGTCTTTCCATTGATGGAGAGACTTTTTAATTATACTCAAATATTGAGAAAACGATTAAGGCTTCCATGGACAAGGAACAGGGCCTAATCCAGTCTGAGCAGGCAAATGAATGATGACAGATAATTCGGTACTATACATTGACAAGGCTCCCATATTTTTTGAATAGGCAGGGATATCATAGGTAAGTCCAACATTTACATTATTATATTTCATACCTACATAGGGATACATCACATCCTTAAAACGATACCAAGCACCTGCAAAAAGAATTTTTTCTCTACTAAAATCTCCAGAAATATCTATTCCTAAAGAACCCCCTGCAGTGATAAGACTTGAATTTGACTGTTGCTGAAAAATTGAATTCATATTTACCAAAAGTAAATCAGAAATAACATAAGACATATCCATATTGACTACATACTTTTTAATAAGCCTTTGATTAGGATCATTAAAAAAAGTTTGTTGCGGAGAATTTAAATTATGCACAGCTACACCAGCATCAAAATCAAAATTATCTGTATGATAATTATATACTATACCCGTTGACATTGAAAAAAAAGGTTTCATTTGTCCCAACGCTACTTCTCCTGAAGGTAAACTTGCATCAAATCCTCCATTGGTAAGTTGTTCTCCAAAATTTAAAACACTGTAATCAACTTTTCTTTGTCCATACAACAAACCAAAGCCTATACCGATACGATTATTGTCATCTAGATCAGCTAGGTATGAAAAACCATTTGAAATATAATTACTCACCAAAGCGCCACTCATCGATCGATCACTCATTAAATACAAACTACCAAATACTGGTCCAGAAACAGCATTCTTATCTATCAACTTTGCTTCTCCACCAACAGTAAAGGTTCTATAAGTAATTTGAGAATTATTTCTTTGCTGACGGTAATTACTTGCGAGTTTCCATTTTCCCTTTACATTAGTAGCAGTTAAAGATGGATTGATAAATTGAGGTGCTAAAAAAAATTGTGAAAAATGAGGGTCCTGGGCATTGGTTACCCCCGCCATAAAAATTAATAACCCAATCAATATAATTCTTATGTTCATTAACGTAATATTAGAGTTTGTCCGTTTCGCTGAATTTTATTGCCCGATTTTGAAATACCTTCTGCAAACCAAGAATACACTTCTGCAGGTTGAGGCAATCCTTTAAAACTTCCATCCCAAAAAACACTTAGATTACTAGTTTCAAAAACAAGATTTCCCCAACGATTAAATATCCTTAAATATTGAAAGCTTTCAATTCCAGGTGCCGCAAATAAAAGCTTATCATTTCGTCCATCATTATTAGGCGAAAATGCTTTGGGTACTAAAAAATCTGCCTGATCAAAAATCAAAACATTCAGTGAGTCATTTAAAATACAACCCGCATCATTGGTAATTTTAATGACATAATTAGTGGCAGCAGTAAAATTAAAATTAGGTGATATAGTGGCTGCATTACTAAGGCCAGTACTAGGAATCCAAGTATACGTTTTTCCAATCGATCTAGCGGTAAGTTTGGTATTGGTATTTTTTACTGCATAAATGTTTGGATATCTTACCGCCAAAGGGGGTGCTTCAATTTTAATATTTTTTGATAGCGATTTAGCGATCAATGGACAGTTAGTTGGTGTAATAGTTAGTTTAACTGCATAAGTTTTTTCAACCAAAAAAGTATGAGTGGGTGATTCGGAAGAAGAGATTTCATTATCACCAAATTCCCAAAGCATGGTAACTGGGCCAGACAAATTAGTGACAGAAGAGTTAGTAAAAATAATGGGCGTATTGATACAATATTTATCGAAGCTATAACCAACAACAGGTGCATTGTTAAGCACTAAAGTAGCCGTTTGTTGTACAGAATTAATACAGCCTTTATCACTAATTAATTTTACTGAATACAAACCAGCAATACTAGCTGAATAGGAGTCCGCTGATACTCCTGGAATTAAATTACCATTTAAACTCCATTCATAGGTATTTCCACCCGTAGCAGTTAGGGCAACAGTAGAGCCCTCGCATATCACTCCACTATTAGAAGCAGCAATGGTGCCAGTTGGAAGACTATTAATGATGACTGTTCCATTTTTATTTACCAGCCCACAACCACCCACTAAAGAAATAGTATAGTTAAATACACCAGTAACAGAGGGGGTGCCAGTAATTTTAATTTTATTAGATTGAAAGACTGCTTGTAATCCAGTGGGCAATCCTGTTATTGTAAAACCAGTAGCGCCAAGGGTAGTATATTCAATAGTAGAAATATCCTTTCCAATACAGATGGATTGACTATCAGTTGTTGCAGTTGAAGAAAGCGTTATAGTATTTTCTGGACTTACATTTATACTTCCAGGTTTATCAGTAATTAAACAACCTCCGATTAAAGAAATTGCATAATTAAAAGTACCTGATATGGATGGTGAACCACTCAATACAATTGCATTGTTGGACCAGATTCCGGAAACACCAACAGGCAGGCCTATAAAATTTGCTCCTGTAGCGCCTGTGGTATTGTAGGTAATATTAGTAATGGAAGTATTAATACATTTTAATTGATTATCTGTTCCCGCTAAAGAACTCAAGGTAATGGTATTACTCGGCTTAACGGCAATGGTTCCGGTAGTAGTAACTACACCACACCCTCCACTTAAAGTAATGATATAGGTAAGTGCGGTTCCAACAACGGTAGGTGTTCCACTGATCGTTAATACATTATTTGACCAGGAACTATTAATACCTGATGGCAAGTTGCTAACAACAGCACCAGTGGCACCAACAGTTGAATAAGTTATTGGAGTGATAGCAGTGTTAATACAAACTGACTGTGCATCTGTTCCAGCAGCAGAGGTTCTCGTGACCGTATTATTTGCAGTAACTGAAATGGTTTCAGTAGTTGTAATTACTCCACAGCCGCCTGTTAAAGTAACTGTGTAAGATTGGGCTGCAACAGAAACTGTTGGAGTTCCACTAATCGTAATAACATTGTTTGACCATTGTCCAGAAACTCCAGCTGGCAAACCAATAAAACTTGCACCTGTTGCTCCAGTAGTTGAATAAGTAATCGATGTAATCGCAGAATTGATACAAACTGTTTGCGCTACGGTTGTAGCTGCAGATGTTCGAGTCACTATATTATTCGATGTAACTGCAATGGTTCCAGTAGTTGTAAATACTCCACAGCCGCCGGTTAAATTTACAGTGTATGTTTGGGCAGATCCAGCAACAGTAGGTGTTCCACTGATTGTCAATATATTATTTAACCATGAACTAGTAACACCCGAAGGCAAGTTGGAGACGTTGGCACCGGTAGCACCAGTTGTTGCATAGGTAATAGTAGAGATCGCCGAATTGATACAAACGGTTTGTGTTACTGTTGCAACAGCAGATGATCTAGCTGCTGTATTATTTGCAGACACAGTAATGGTACCAGTAGTGGTAACTACTCCACATCCTCCAGTTAATTCTATGGTATAGGTAAGTAAAGAAACAGCCACAGTAGGTGTGCCACTAATGGTGATCAAATTATTTGCCCAAACACCTGATAGGCCTGTTGGTAAATTAGAAACAGTAGCACCAGTTGCACCAGTTGTTGAATAAGTAATTGGAACAATAGCAGTATTAATGCAAACCGCCTGCGCATCAGTTCCGGCAGCCGATGTTCTGGCTACCGTATTATTTGCAGTAACTGCAATAGTTCCAGTAGTTGTAATGACTCCGCAACCTCCGGTTAAATTGATGGTATAAGTTTGCGCAGATCCTGCAACACTAGGAGTTCCGCTGATAGTTAATAAATTATTCGTCCATGAATAATTCAGTCCCGTTGGTAAGTTTGTTACGGTGGCACCTGTTGCAAAAGTGGTAGAATAAGTAATGGAAGAAATAGCGGTGTTGATACAAACAGTTTGTGCATCTGATAAAAAGGCAGAGCTCAATGTAATTGTATTGGGTAATGAAACCGTTACTGCCAAAGTAGACGGACCACTTTGACCAATGATATTACTTGCTGAAACAGATATATTGCCATTTTGACCAAATGAACCAGCGGTTACGGTGATTGAATAAGTTCCTTGACCAGCAGTAATTGTCCAACCTGTGGGAACAACCCAAATATAAGTTGCTGCATTGGCTACCGGACTAACACTATAGGTAAGTCCAGCAGTTGTGGGACAAGAACTAGTAGAACCATTGATTGAACCTGGAGTTAATGGAGCCACCATTGGAGTAAATTCAACTGTAGCAGTTGAACTAGAGGTAATGCCACTTAAATTAAACCCAAGTGTGGCTGTACCAGAACTAATTGGGCTCGTTAAAATAGCGGTATAAGTTCCATCATTATTATCAACCGTTGAGGAGATAGTTCCCAAACTAGTTGTAATAACTCCTACCCCTCCTGTAGTAGTAAGGTTTATATTACTATTATTTTTCAGCTGAACGGTTATAGTAGAAGTAGAAGTTCCATTGGCTACAATACTGGTAGGTGAGGCTGTGACAACAGAAGAATTGGTAACAGGCGCAACTGGAACAGATCCGCAAATTGATATTTGAGGTGTGTTGGTACAATCAAATGAAGTGATATATTTATCATCTATGGTACCATCGCCCATACTTCCCCTAGATTTATGACCAACATAACAAAATCTATCACTACCCACTTTTAAATACATCAGGGTATGCCCACCAATTTCACAAAATAAAGCAGTGCTTCCAGCTGAGCCGTTGGCTATTCCAGGACTGTAACTTTGCACCCCAGGATCATAACTTGCAATTGATCCAGTTCCTTTTCCCAACATTCCTGCATCATCCTCCCCCCAGGTATATAGCTTTCCGTCAGTGGTGATGGCTGATGCACAAGGAATTCCTGCAGTATGCTCCTGGACAGAAATAAAATTGATATCTGTAAAATAATCTCCTGCAGTTGCAGACTTCTGAACTTTTACCCAATTGGATCTTTCAGTTTTTGTAAAATCTCCACATTGATATTTTGAATTATCGCCCAATGCATACAAGCTTCCAGAATTGCTCAACAAATAATAAGAATTTTTTGCATAACTAGCCGCTGCAGGAAAAGGGTTAATGACATTTTTTGTACCGCCAGTAACCCCAATCATTTTAGGAACATTGCTGGATGAAAATTCAGACGGTAAAGTCATCTTGGTAGCATACAATTTTGATGTAACAGAAGAATTATCTCCTAAATAAGTAGAATTTCCCCAAGTATAAACATCCCCATTAGCTGCCAAAGCCATGAATGCGCTGTTAAATTGTGAAGACGATGGTATTGGACTAATCTGACCTCTTGATGCAATAATATTTGTTAAAGGAATTGATGCTGCTGAATGTACCCTTTTCCAGGAAGAAGAGCCTGCAGTATTAGCAGAGCCCCCATTCGCTTCAACAGCTTGAGAAGTCTGTGTGATTATCCAAACTTGACCGTTTCGATTTGCATTTCCACCATCATTTTTAGTAACAATCAAAAGTGTTTTATAGGTTGCAAAAATATTCGCTACATCATTTACAGCAATTCCAGTTGGAAGTTTAGTTAAAGCGTCACCTCCTATCGGTGTTAAGATTTTTTGAAAATTTGTTGAAGATGTGTAAACTGTTGAGAGCACTCCACCATAATTACCTAGGGCATACAATCCATCGGAAACTAAAAATATCGCCTGGTCTGCTCCTCCCTGTAAGCCACCTCCAATTGTCCCCATGATTGCAGTATTTGAACCTAGTGGAGACAAATCCCAAGGAGTTGTCTGTGCTGAATTTACTCCACCAAACCTCATATCTTCTCCCCATACTGCAATTTTTCCATCGGTCTTTACCGCCATTGTACTATGATAGCCACTTACAATTTTATCATAAATTGAGTTACACTGGGCATGAGATTGCTGGGAAAGAAACAGAAGGAAAAAAATTACAGTTAATAGTAACTTTTGAAAATATCTATTATAAATAATTTTGACAGATGATCTAGACATTGGGATATTTTATCAAAAGAAGTTACTATCTACTTCAAAGTATAATATAATCTGATATTTTAATTTAACAAAGATAATAGACGACTACTAATCAATTAAATCCTAATAGCTAAATCTAAACACTGAGTAGACTTCTATAAAGTTAATTACTTCCTAGCAAATATCGTTGAATTTGAAATTCACTGATTGATATAAATTTCTAAAAAATTGATTTTATTAGGTAAAATTACTCCCGACTACTGCAACATTAATTCCGCATGCATTTCTGGAATCACGATATTCTCAAAACCTTTGTTGATAAGCCGCTGCTTAAACGCTTGCTGCACCGGATACTCACCATGTACCAAAAATAAATTACTTACTTTCTTTACCTCTTGACATTCCAGAAAATGACAAAGATCTTCGTAATCACCATGAGCACTCATACTTCGAATAGCTCCTATTTCGGCATTCACTTCATGAGAAGCGCCATAAATGTTAACCTCCTTTCTGCCCGCCAATAATTTACCTCCTAAAGACCTTGGCTCACAATAACCCGTCATTAAAATAGTATTTCTACTATTTTCAATCGTATTGCGAATATGATGTTTTACCCTTCCTGCATCTGCCATTCCACTAGATGAAATAATAACAAAAGGACCATCTCTAAAATTTAGCATTTTAGATTCTTCGACTGACTCAATAAATTTCATTCCTCTAAAAGAAAAAGGATCATCATCTTGCTTCAAAACATTTTGTATCGTTTGATTAAAATACTGAGGATACTTTTTTATTAACTTGGTTGCCCTCACACTCAGTGGACTGTCAACAAAATATTCCAAATTTGGAAGCCTACGTTCCAACTCTAATTGATTAAGTGCATATAAAATTTCCTGTGTTCTACCTACACTAAATGCTGGCAAAATAAGTTTACCTTTTTTTTCAATACAGGCTTTTTCAATCCACGCAAGTAATTGATCGGTGGTGCCTGTCTGCATATCATGTAAACTATTGCCATAGGTAGATTCTAAAATAATATAATCGGCTTGAGAAAAAACTTCAGGTGCTTTTAAAATCGCATCGTTGTACCTACCTACATCACCACTAAAACTAAGCCGCTTAGTAATCCCATTCTCTTTTATCTTAAGGTGCACTGCAGCACTACCAATAATATGACCCGTATCGGTAAACAATACTTCTACATTTTCATCAATAGCCTGCCAATTACCATATTCAACGGATACAAAATGATCCATTGCTGCTAAGGCTGCTGCTGTATCATACAGGGGCTTTAATAAGGGTAGTTGCTCTTGATGCCTTTTTTTATTTTCATATTTAATCTCACTCTCTTGAATGCCAGCCGAATCTTCCAATAATATTCCTGCCAATTCCTTGGTTGCAGGAGTACAAAATATTTTTCCATCAAACCCATCCTTTACCAATTTAGGTATTAAGCCACTATGATCAATATGTGCATGCGACAATATTAAATGGGTTACCTCTTTTGGCTGAAATCCCCAATGGCCATTCATCGAATCGGTATCCTTACCCATTCCCTGAAACATTCCACAGTCTAATAAATACTTTTTGCCATTGGAAAGCGTTAACAAGTGTTTAGAACCAGTAACTGTTCTAGCGGCTCCGTGAAATGCAATTTTCATACGCTGAATATTTAGGTGAAATGTAGGGTACTTAATAATAAAATTTAAAGCAATTAATTACTAACTATGCCATAGACGAAAAGCAACAATAACAGTAAGATGATCGTTTAAATTACCTATTGAAGTTACTAAAAAAAGGTAGGACTCTATAATAAAGTTGAAAAGCTTGAGTAAGAAAAAATAGAGGAGATTTTATTTTTTAACTTTAAAGGACCAGGTGATTAAAAATTCTGCTACCAATTCACCTGACTCGTTTTTACCTACCGACTTTGCCGTAAATACTTGTCCTTCTCCACTGTTGATGGCCGCCAATACGGTTTGATGAAAAGAATCGCCCTGTTCACAAAGAAAGCTGGTTTTACCGGTAGCTTTTTTAAAATATTTTGCCTCCAAACCAGTAACTAACATAGAGATAGCTGGATTAGCTTGATAGGTATTCATCATGGCCAAAAGACCTGTACTCAATTCTGCCGCCATTGCCAAACATGCAAAATAAGTAGACTTAAAAGGATTTTTAGAAAACCATTGATACGGAACTGTTACCACCGCTTTGGAGCTGTCCAAAGATTGAACTTTAAGTCCTGAAAAAAAAGCACTGGGTAATTTAGCGAATAAGAAAAGCCTGAATTTTACAGGGTGCAGTATAAGCTGTATGAACTTTTCTTTTCCAGTGATCATATTGTAGCATTACTAAGGAAGAAAATATTATTTGATAGCTTATTCTATTGATAAGTTTTAGCATCTAAGGCATTGGGTGTCCAGGCAGACAAAAATCCCATCACCTTTTTTTGATCATAGCTTTTTTTACCATCCTCCAAATACTCACTGCTTTGAGTATGAATACGCTCACCCTTTGCATTTAAAACAATGAATACCGGAAAGCCAAAACGCTGAGGGAAACCATATTTAGCCAACAAGGCTTCATTTTTATTTTCTTTGCTATAATTTAAATGATACCAAACAAAACTACTATTGAAAATTGAATCAATTTGTGCATCCGCCTTTGCAAACCTAGCAAATTCAATACACCAGCTACACCAATTACCACCTGCTTGTATCAACACATGCTTTTTTTCTGCTGTCGCCTTTTTTATTGCAGCCGCTATATCTTTAGCCGCATTCGCTGTCGGATCATATAACTTTTTTGATTCCTGCTGTGCAGACAAAGACAATGAGATAAGACACAGACCAAAAAAAATAAAAGACTTCATAGTGACAGTTTATTTAGTTAAATAATTTTATAAAATTTGGTTTCTTAATAGATCTTCAAATACATCTCTTTGACGAATCAATTTAGCTTTTCCTTCTACCACCATCACCTCTGCGGGCTTTAGTCTAGAGTTGAAATTAGAAGACATCTCAAATCCATAGGCGCCTGCATTGTGAAAAACTAAATAATCTCCCTCTCTTACTTCCGTCAATTTTCGGTCCCAAGCAAAAGTGTCAGTTTCACAAATATTTCCAACTACATTGTAAATTCTTTCTGGTCCTGCAGGATTGGAAATATTTTCAATGTGGTGATAAGCATCATACATCATAGGTCTAATCAAATGATTGAAGCCGCTGTTTACTCCAGCAAAAACGGCTGCAGGTGTTTGCTTAATTACATTTGTTTTTACTACAAAATATCCGCACTGACTTACCAAATACTTTCCAGGCTCAAACCATACCTGCAATTTTTTGCCTGTTTCTTTTTCAAATTCAACAAATGCTTGAGCTACTTTTTTACCCAGATCATTAATATCAGTTTCAGCATCTCCTGGTTGGTAAGGTACTTTAAATCCACTACCCAAATCAATAAATTCAAGATTAGGAAAATGAGCTGAAGTATTCAACATCACTTCAAGTCCTTCTAAAAACACTCTTACATCTTTTATCTCGCTTCCCGTATGCATGTGAATACCGGTAATATTAAGATTCGTACTTTTTACGATTCTTTCAATATGACGCATCTGGTGAATTGAAATCCCAAACTTGCTATCAATATGACCAGTAGAAATTTTATAATTACCCCCAGCCATAATATGCGGATTCAGCCGAATACATACAGGATAGCTATTGCCAAACTTATGACCAAACTGTTCAAGAATAGAAATATTATCGATGTTGATATTAACACCCATTTCCTTTACTTCCACCACTTCTTCAAAATCAACACAGTTAGGCGTATACAAAATATCTTTTTTATCAAAACCAGCCATCAAGCCTAATTTAACTTCGTTGATACTCACACAATCAAGCGATACGCCGATAGTCTGCATATACTTTAATACGTTAACATTGGTAAGCGATTTACAAGCATAAAAGAAACGTGCATTGCATCCTGAAAAAGCTTTTTTCAATTTCTTGTACTGCTCAGCTATTCGCTCAGCATGGTAAATGTAAACGGGCGTTCCAAATTCATCTGCAATGGCTATTAATTGCTCTTGGGTTAAGTTTTTCGACATATTAAATTATAAATAGTAAGTAATGTTTTGTAAATGTAGGTGCTTCTTTTATAAAAAAAGGTATGAGAAACATTTGTCATCATACCTTTTTTGCTATCCGTAACATAAAAAATTATGATTCATCCGTTGTATCGTCCTCCTTCACCTGTTTATCCTCAAGCGACTCATTGGTAGAAGCGTTTTCATCTGCAGCTTGCCCAATCTCTTCTACTTCTTCAACAATTTTTCCTTCTTCATCTACCACCAAAGCGCTCACTCCATCTTGTTCAATTTCGTCAGCAGCATTAGTATGATCAATAACGGTAGCTTGCACCAATTCTTCCATTAAGACTTCAGAGATTTTTGGAAGATCTTCTTTCGTATTGATTCCAAAGTAATCCATGAAGGATTTTGAAGTGCAATATATCAAAGGCTTTCCAACCGCTTCCTCATTTCTTCCTGCAATGATTACCAAATCTTTTTCTAATAATTTTTGAACTGCATAATCACAGTTAACTCCACGAATCGATTCAATTTCACTTTTGGTAATCGGCTGCTTGTAAGCAATAATGGCTAAGGTTTCCAATGCAGCGTTAGAAAGTCTCTTTAAGAATTTATCACCATTCAGTTGTGCAATGGTTTTATGATATTCCATTTTGGTAAGAAACTGCCATCCACCCCCACTTTGCTTCAATTCAAAGGCGTAAAACTCAGAACTATATTTTTCACGAATACCTTCTACTGCAGCTTCTACCTGATCGAGGGTAGCCCTATCTTCAATAAAGCCCATGGCATTATTAAGCAATTCCACCAGGTCCATATTGGTCAAGGGTTTATCGCTTGCAAATATCAAGGCTTCAATATGTGGTATAATTTGAGAAAGTTCCATTTTGTATTAATCTGCTCTTTTTAAAATTTGAAAACTGACAACTATTTACTGAATGATTTTTTTAAGCAGCTAATTTTCACATTAGCCCTTACATTTTATCCATTCAACGCAGCTGCTCCACTAACGATTTCTGTCAACTCGGTAGTGATAGCGGCTTGTCTTGCTCTATTGTAACTTATTTTCAGTGATTTTAATAATTCGTTGGCATTGTCACTCGCTTTATCCATTGCGGTCATTCTTGCACCATGTTCACTAGCATTGGCATCCAATACCGCCTTAAATAATTGAGTATTTAAAATTTTAGGCATCAACTCACGAATCAAGATTTCTTTATCTGGTTCAAAAATAAAATCGGCCTTTTTTTCGCCAGCTTGTTTTTCTAATTTTTGTACCGGTAAAAACTGCTCTGCAACGAATAACTGAGTAGCTGCATTTTTAAATTCGCTATAAACTAGTTCAACAGCATCTACTTCTTTATTTGAAAAAGCTTCCATAGCATATTTTGCTGCAGTCTGTACTTTTTCAAAACTTAAACCTGTAAAGATGTCCCAATAAGCATCCACTACTTTAAAGCCATTTTTAGAAAAATGTTCAAAACCTTTTTTTCCAATCGGCAAAATTTGCACATTCCCTTTAGCTTGTTGGGCACTGTATTTATCTTGTATAATCTGACGGGTTAATTTAATTAGATTGCTATTATAACCACCACACAATCCACGATCACTCGTTACAATAATAACTAGTACTTTTTCTACTGCTCTTTCGGTAGCAAGGGCTAGATTAATATCTCCGTCGCTATTGCTAACTATATTTCCTAACACCTCTTGCAATTTCTTCGCATAAGGGCGCATTTGAGTAATCGCATCCTGGGCACGACGAAGTTTAGCAGCACTTACCATTTTCATGGCTTTAGTTATCTGCTGGGTACTTTGAACACTCTTAATTCGGTTACGAACTTCTTTTAATGCGCCTGACATATCAAGGATTAAGGATGAATTGATTAGTTACTTTTCGGGGGGCAAAGGTAGGGCAAAAATCATTAAAAAAAGGGGAGCTTTTCAACAAAAAAAGGGAAAAACAATCGCTTTTGTGCAAAATTGATCCAAATAAGCAGTTTTTTAAAGGATTAAACCAAAAATGCAGAGGATTTAAGTAATCATTCTTAGTCATTAGCTAGACGATGACGGCAGTGAAGATTTTTAAATAAAATGATTCTTTTCTGACCAAATGCCTAATAAATTAAATATTTTTAATATATTTAGTTCATTAACTGAATCCTAAGGCAGTTACTCATCTCAATCATACTTAGTTTACCACCAAATAAAGTCGCAAAAAATGGGTCTAACCATTAATTTTTAAACCCCCCTACTCATAGAACTACCTATCGTTATTATATTTTTTAAAAGAAAAAAAAGAAGCGGCCTGGATGGCTTTTTTAATAAATATTATTACCTAGTCAATCGCCCATATTAATCTTTTTTTCAGCTGAACTGCCCATTTATCCTCTATCCATCGGCCTTGCAATAGTCGAGGCCATTGCATTTTACCTATTGTTGAATTGTAACTGGAAAAAGGCCATCTCTATCGCAATCCTAACCAATTTGCTTAGCTTTTATATCACTCAATTAATACCAGTAGATATAGCTATTTTCAAGCAAAAAGAGGAGATTATCCAATAAATAGAACCGTACTACAAAAGCAAAACAGCAGCGAAAATTGCTTACCTCTTCTACCCTTCGGTAAATTATTAACTATTTGAATAATAATTACTTATAATTTTTTTTACTACCCCTTCCTTGTTTATTTTTGAAACGATGAGCGCTTTAGCTACCAACGGTTAACTAACAACTAATTGTTACCTTTGCCTTTCTGTCAATATGGCTTTCAACAAAAAGAAGCACCATATTTGATAAAACATACCAATTGAATTCAATTATAATAAACAATACCTAATAACCAGGAATTATATGATAGGCGTTTTATCGAAAATATTTGGGGGAAACAAAAGTGAAAAGGATGTAAAAAAAATCACGCCCCAGGTTGCTAAAATCAACCATTTTTTTACTCAGTTTCAATCACTCAGTAATGATGCGTTAAGGGCAAAGACTGCTGAATTTAAACAACGTATTCAAGCACACTTGCGTGCCATTGATGAAGAAATCAATTCGAAAAAAGAACTGGCTGAAAATTTACCAGTAACCAACATCAATGAAAAAGATGTCATCTATCAAGAAATAGATGTACTCAAAAAAGATAGAGACCAACAGATAGAAGTAATTCTTCAAGAAATTTTACCCGAAGCCTTTGCTGCTGTAAAAGAAACTTCCAGAAGATTTAAAGAAAATGCAAGCATCCAAAGTACGGCTACTGAACTAGATAAAAAGCTAGCGATAAAGAAAGACCATATCACCATTAAAGGTGATCAATCATTTTTTTCAAACACTTGGAAAGCAGCTGGCGGAGAAGTTTCATGGAATATGGTTCATTACGATGTACAGCTAATTGGTGGAGCCGTATTGCATTCTGGAAAAATTGCAGAGATGGCTACCGGTGAGGGAAAAACATTGGTGAGTACTTTACCCGCTTATCTAAACGCATTAGCAGGAGAAGGAGTTCATATCGTAACTGTAAATGATTACCTAGCAAGAAGGGATAGCGAATGGAACGGACCTATCTTCGAATTTTTAGGATTGACTGTAGATTGTATTGATAAGCATGATCCGAATAGTGATGCTCGCCGAAGTGCCTATAATGCTGATATTACTTATGGTACTAACAACGAATTTGGTTTTGACTACTTGAGAGATAATATGGTGCATAGTCCAGACGAAATGGTACAACGCAAACACCATTTCGCAATGGTGGATGAAGTAGATAGTGTATTGATTGATGACGCCAGAACTCCTTTGATTATTAGTGGTCCTGTTGGACACAGTGACAATACTCAACAGTTTTTTGATTTAAAACCAAGGATTGAAAAATTAGTAGACGCGCAGAAAAAAACAATCAATCAATACCTTATTGATGCTAAGAAAAAAATTGTTGAAGGCAATGATGATCCAAAAGATGGTGGCCTTTCATTAATGATAGCCCATCGGGGTTTGCCCAAAAATAGTGCGTTAATTAAATTCTTGAGTGAGCCAGGTATCAGGGTAAAATTGCAAAAAACAGAAAACTACTATTTGGCGGATCAGCAAAAAGAAATGCCGAAAGTAGATGCTGAATTATTTTTCCATATTGATGAAAAAAATAACCAAGTAGATCTTACCGATAAGGGGATTAACTTAATTACCCAATCGGGTGAAGATGCTGAATTTTTTATCCTTCCAGATATTGCTACTAAACTATCCGCGATCGAAAAAAGTACAGTAACTGCTGAAGAAAAATTACAAAGTAAAGAGGCTCTTTTAAATGAGTATTCTTTAAAAGCTGATCGTATTCATACGGTTCAACAATTACTGAAAGCCTATACCTTATTTGATAAGGATACTGAATATGTGGTGATGGATCAGTCGGTAAAAATTGTTGATGAACAAACGGGCCGTATTCTAGATGGAAGAAGGTATTCAGATGGTTTGCACCAAGCGATTGAAGCGAAAGAAAATGTAAAAATCGAAGCCAGTACGCAGACCTATGCTACGGTAACCTTGCAAAACTATTTCCGTATGTACCACAAACTTTGTGGTATGACAGGTACTGCCGAAACTGAAGCGGCTGAATTATGGGACATTTATAAATTAGATGTAGTAACAATTCCAACTAATTTAGTTGCCATTCGTAAGGATGAGCAAGATCTAGTTTACAAAACCAAGCGCGAAAAATATAAAGCGGTCATAGAAGAAATTGAGCGTTTACGCCTTGCCGGTAGGCCTTCGCTGGTGGGTACCACTTCAGTAGAGATCAGTGAATTATTGAGCAGAATGCTGAAGCAAAAGAATATTCCGCACAATGTATTGAATGCGAAACAACATGCTAAGGAAGCTCAAGTAGTAGCAGAAGCTGGTTTTGCAGGTGCTGTTACCATCGCCACTAATATGGCAGGTAGAGGTACCGATATTAAATTAGGGCCTGGTGT
The DNA here is from genome assembly GCA_030831945.1 of Ferruginibacter sp. Taxonomy (GTDB): domain Bacteria; phylum Bacteroidota; class Bacteroidia; order Chitinophagales; family Chitinophagaceae; genus Ferruginibacter. Next base: position 42,742 of record JAURKC010000013.1, on the reverse strand, counting down.
AAAAGAAGCGGGAGGATTAGCCATTGTAGGTACAGAAAGACATGAAAGTAGAAGAGTAGATAGACAATTACGTGGACGTGCCGGAAGACAAGGTGATCCAGGAAGCACTCAGTTTTTTGTTAGTCTAGAAGATGACTTGATGCGTATGTTTGGCAGTGAGCGTATTGCTTCATTGATGGATAGAATGGGCTATAAAGAAGGTGAGGTGATTCAACATAGCATGATCTCTAAATCAATTGAAAGAGCGCAGAAAAAAGTAGAAGAAAATAACTTTGGAATACGCAAGCGTTTGTTGGAATATGATGATGTAATGAATAAGCAACGTAACGTTGTCTACAACAAAAGAAACCATGCCTTGTTTGGAGAAAGGCTTGCATTAGATCTTGACAATGCGTTTTACTCAGTAGCAGATGGACTAGTTAATTCCTTTAAAGAAACAAATGACCATGAAGGTTTTAAACTTTCGGCAATCATGAATTTTGGAATAGACACAGCGATTACTTCCGAAGAACTTGAAAAAGGTGCAGTGAATGTAACTGCTGAAAAGTTGTATGATGAAGCGAAAGCAAATTATAATCGCAAGGTCATTGCATTAGCAGATCAGACTTTACCTATTATTAAAAATATTCGTAAAGAACAAGGTAATCATATTGAAAATGTAGCCGTACCTTTTTCAGATGGACGAAAAGTAATTCAAGCACTGGCTAATTTAGATAAAACACTTTCTAGCAATGGTGCAGAACTACCCAATGCCCTAGAACGCAGTATCACCTTAGCGCTGATTGATGATGCATGGAAAGAACATTTGAGAGCAATGGATGATTTGCGTCATAGCGTTCAAACTGCAGGTTATGAGCAAAAAGATCCATTAGTAATTTATAAAATTGAAGCCTTTGGTGCATTTAAACAAATGGATGACCAAGTGAATAAAGATATTGTAAGTTTCCTTTGCCATTGCGCTATTCCCATGGAAGACGACCCTACTGGAAAAATAAAAGAGGGTCGAGAAAAGAAAACGGATATGAGTAAAATGAGGCAACGCAAGGAAGATTTTGACGGAGTAGTTGCTGGTGGAGCCGAGCGTTTATCGAATGAAAATGAATACAATGATCCATCTCCTGCCATCAAGCAAGAACCTATTCGAGTAGAACCGAAAACGGGTAGAAATGATGCTTGCCCTTGCGGTAGTGGCAAAAAATTTAAAAATTGCCATGGAAAAGATGCTTAACTAATCCACTACTATCTTAAAAATGCCGGAATTAATTTCCGGCATTTTTGTTATCCTTCCGTTAAAAGCAAATGAATAGGCCCCTTATATCAATAGTTTTACTAATAACAAATGCCATTTTACGGTAGCTAAACTGTAAATTTGTGCATCAATACTGTCACTATGAATATTGCGGGATATATCGATCATACCGTTTTAAAGCCGACTACCACGGTTAAAGATGTCGAAAAACTTTGTGAAGAAGCAGCACAATATCAATTTGCTGCGGTTTGCGTTCCACCGTTATTTGTTAAAAAAGCGAAAGAAATTCTAAGCGGTTCTTCCACAAAAGTTGCAACGGTCATAGGTTTTCCATTTGGCTATTCAGCGATTGAAGCCAAGGTGGCGGAAGTAATTTTAGCTATTATTGATGGTGCAGATGAGCTAGATGTAGTAATTAATATTAGTGCCATTAAAAATAATGATTGGCAATTTTTAGCTAATGAAATCAATGCTATTCTACCTATCATAAAAAATAAAAAAAAGGTAATTAAAGTCATCATCGAATCAGGCATTCTTACGGATGAGGAGATCATCAAATGCTGCGATTTATATGGTGCAGCAGGAGTAGATTTTATGAAGACTTCTACAGGGTATGCTGAAAAAGGAGCTAGCGTAGAGGCAGTAAAATTAATGAGAAAACACCTTGCAGACAATGTACTGATCAAGGCAAGCGGTGGTATTAAAAACTTTGTATTTGCAAAGCAGTTAATTGAAGCGGGTGCTAACAGATTAGGATGTAGCAGCAGTATTGCAATCATCCAAGAAGCTGGGGATCAAAAATAAGTCGAATAGTTTTTGTAAATTGAATCACCACAATTGATAGTTAGCCTATTTATTTAGACAGGAATTCGAAGGCAGGTAATTAGTAAGCCTATAAAAAATACAATCATGAAAAGGATGTTTTTTATTTTAGCGTTGATTATTTCTTCGGTTAAAATAAATGCACAAGGCAGTTTAATTAAAGACACTACGCTAGTGAATGGCAATCTTACCATTGTTATGGATAGTCGTTTGGAGCTACTTGCAAAAAAAGAGGCAGAAATCAATGAAGCGATTGCCAACGGTCCAAAATTTGCTAAGGGCTATCGATTGATGATATTAAATACAACGAATCGCACAGAGGCAATGAGTATTAGGGCAAAATTATTACAACTGTTTCCGGAACAAAAAATATACATGACTTTTCAGCCGCCACACATCAAGGTAAAACTGGGAAATTTTCTTGAAAAAAATGAAGCAGAAGAATATATAAAAGAAGTCAACCAAAATAAATTAGTAACAACAGAGGTTTATTTGTTATCTGAAATGATTGAAATTAAAACTGAGAAAAATAAAGAGAAAGAACTTTTATAAATAATGTTAAATGGATTAGTTCTATACAATTCATTTAATTCATGAACCTTACTTCTACTATTAAATTAAATATCGTGAGTGAATCCATACAGCAACAGATAAAAAATCTTGCTAAAAAATATGCAGGCGAAATTATTTCGATTCGCCATCATCTGCATGCTAATCCTGAATTAAGTTATCAAGAATTTGAAACCTCCAAATTCATTCAACAGCAATTAACCGCTTTAAATATTCCGTTTGAAATAAAAGCTACTACAGGGGTGATCGGATTGTTGAAAGGAAAGAACCCAGAAAAGAGAGTCGTTGCACTAAGGGCCGATATGGATGCACTTCCCATTACAGAAGAGAATGACATTCCCTACAAGTCAACTCATCCAGGAGTAATGCATGCATGTGGGCATGATGTGCACACTAGCTGTTTACTAGGTGCAGCAAAAATATTGAGCGAATTAAAAAATGAATGGGAAGGAACCGTTAAATTAATTTTTCAACCAGGGGAAGAAAAAAATCCAGGTGGAGCCAGTATACTTATTAAAGAAGGAGTGCTAGAAAATCCGGCTCCTAAAAATATTTTTGGCATGCACGTTCATACCACACTTGAAAAAGGAAAATTAAGTTTTCGTAGTGGTATGGTAATGGCCAGTGCAGATGAAATATATATTACCATCAAAGGAAAAGGTGGTCATGCAGCTTCTCCACATTTGACAGCAGATACGATTTTGATTGCGTCAAATTTAATTGTCAGTTTGCAACAATTAATCAGTAGAAATAATAGTCCCTTTAATCCATCCGTACTGAGTATTACCTCTATTCATGGCGGAAACACTACCAATGTAATTCCTTCGGAGGTTAAGCTGATGGGTACTTTCAGAGCAATGAATGAAGAGTGGCGTTATAAGGCACATGAGTTAATTAAAACGATGGCAACTCAAATGGTAGAGAGTATGGGTGCTGAAATTGACCTCAAAATTGACATTGGATATCCATCTGTTTTAAATAATGAATCATTAACAGTAGCAGCAAGAGTATCAGCAGAAACCTTTGTTGGAAAAGAAAATGTGGAAGAAACTGAACTAAGAATGGGTGCTGAAGATTTTGCTTTTTATTCTCATAAAATACCGGGTTGTTTTTTCAGACTGGGAACTGCCAATATTGCAAAAGGTATTACCGCTGGCGTTCACACGCCTAAATTTAATATTGATGAAGACGCTATCGAAATAGGAATGGGAATGATGGCATTATTAGGGGCCACCAATGCAGAATAATTTATACGAACGCTCAGCTTATGCCAAGAGGAAAAGTGTAAAAAATAAATCATGTCAAAAGAATTAAGCAAAGAACAAGCATTAGAGTACCACGCAAAAGGAAGGCCTGGAAAGATAGAGGTAATTCCTACCAAGGAATCTAAAACTCAAAGAGATCTTTCCCTTGCTTATTCTCCTGGGGTTGCTGTACCCTGCCTAGAAATTGCTGCGAATCCTGAGGATGTTTACAAATACACTAGTAAAGGAAATTTAGTAGGTGTTATTAGCAATGGTACCGCTGTATTAGGACTAGGAAATATTGGTCCTGAAGCAAGCAAACCAGTTATGGAAGGGAAGGCTGTACTATTTAAAATATTTGCAGACATTGATGTTTTTGATATTGAAATCAACGAAACTGATCCTGAAAAATTTGTTCAAATTGTAAAAGCATTAGAGCCCACATTCGGTGGAATCAATTTAGAAGATATTAAAGCACCTGAATGTTTTTATATTGAACAACAATTGAGAGATCAGTTAAAAATACCGATCATGCATGATGACCAGCATGGAACTGCCATTATATCTGCAGCTGGTTTATTGAATGCTTTAGAAATACAAAAAAAGAAAATCCAAAACGTAAAAATCGTTGTAAATGGAGCAGGGGCAGCCTCAATAGCTTGCATGAAACTATATGAATCCTTAGGTGCAAATCGTAGCAACTTTATAGTTTTTGATAAAGAGGGTATTCTACATGAAGGCCGAGAAGATTTAGATGATCAAAAAAACAAATTTTGTGTATCAGCTAAATTCAAAGACTACGATTTAGCCAAGGCTTTAAAAGATGCAGATGTTTTTATTGGACTGAGTGCAGGTAATGTAGTAACGACTGAAATGGTCAAGAGCATGGCCAAAAAGCCAATTGTTTTTGCCTTAGCCAATCCTGATCCTGAGATTTCCTACAACGATGCGCTGGCAGCAAGGGAAGATATCATTATGGCAACCGGCAGAAGTGATTATCCCAATCAAGTAAATAATGTTTTGGGATTTCCATACATCTTCAGAGGCGCACTAGATGTAAGAGCGACTACTATTAATGAAGCGATGAAATTGGCGGCAGTAAAGGCATTAGCAGATCTTACGAAAGAAACCGTTCCAGATATTGTTAACCTAGCCTATAACGAAAAGACTATTTCATTTGGTCCTGATTATATTATACCCAAGGCGCTTGATCCGCGTTTACTCGCTACCGTTGCTCCAGCAGTTGCAAAAGCAGCCATGGAAAGTGGGGTTGCAAAATATCCCATTAAAGATTGGGAGGCGTATAAACTTGAATTAAATAAAAGATTGGGTTTAGATAATCAATTAAGTAGAGTCATTGGTAATAAAGCGAGGAAGGATCCAAAGAGAGTAGTATTTGCAGATGCAGAAAATATCAAAGTGCTAAAAGTTGCACAAATGGTAATGGATGAAGGAGTGGGTTATCCAATCTTGTTAGGAGATGAAAATAAAATAAAAAAACTAGCCGAAGCGAATAGTATTGATATTCACGACATGCCGATACTTGATCCAAAGTCGGATGAAACAGAGGTATTAAGAAAACAATTTGCTGACACTTTTTATGCAAGGCGACAGCGTAAAGGCGTTAACTGGTATGAAGCCAATAAGCTTATGAAATATCGAAACTACTTTGGCTGTATGTTAGTAGAAAGTGGTGAAGCAGATTGTATGATTAGTGGATTGACTAGAAATTATCCCGACACCATTCGCCCAGCGATACAATCCATCGGTACTGAAGAAGGAGTAAAAAAAATAGCAGGGATGTATATCCTCTTAACTAAAAGAGGGCCTTTATTTTTAGCCGATACCACCATCAATATTAATCCCACTGCAGAAGAATTAGCAGAAATCACTTTGCTCACAGCAAAGGAGGTAAAACAATTCAATATTGTGCCTCGAATTGCGATGCTCTCCTACTCCAATTTTGGAAGCAGTGACTCACCCGAAGCAAACCTAGTTCGAAAGGCAAGAGAGCTAGTGAAATCAAAAGATCCTTCTTTAATTTGCGACGGTGAAGTGCAAGGTATTCTTGCTTTCAACAAAGAAATTTTAAAAGAAAGTTATCCATTTACAGAATTACTCAATGGAGAAGTGAATACGCTCATCTTTCCTAATCTAGCGGCAGGTAATATTGCCTATAACTTATTACAGGAAGTAGGCGGTGCAGATTCTATTGGACCAATATTACTGGGACTCAAAAAACCCGTTCACGTTTTGCAATTAGGCAGTTCAATCAGGTCTATTTTTAATATGGTATTAATAGCGGTGGTGGATGCCCAGATGAAAAATACAACAGATACAAAATCTGTAATCACAGCAAGCAAATGGTGGAAGAAATTTAAAAAGAAATCACACCAACAGTAAATTCTAGGTGTTAAAGTAGCAAAAAATGTTTAACCAGCCCATGGACCATAATGATCAGGTAAGCAAAAAGAAAATATCTTTTCCCATCAGCAAAACTTTCAGAAAATATCTGAAACGTTATGGAAGAGAATTCACCTTGCCTATTTCCTATGACACGCTTAAACATTATAATTTTAGTGTACCAGTGGTAGACCATTCAGGCAAGGACACTTTTTGGGAATCTGTTTATTACAATCCTACGCTAACGGATGAAATACACGCATCCCTTAAAAGAACTTATTCTATTTTAAAGTCTAGCGGACATACGCAAGCAGAAGAACATCTTTATATTGAAAGAATAGATTATTGCCTTTTTGGTAATTCAAAACCATTCAGAATTAAAATAGTTAATAATTACAATGAAGTGTATGACTATTTCTATATTAAAGTGGCCGATTCTTCTCGCATTTTTGGAATGGAATTAGAACATTTATTATCTCCTAATTTTTTGAATTATTTAGTTGATGGTAATACGATTGTGGAAGAGCATATTTCAGGTGTTCCAGGGGATATGTTTATTTCGCAATATTTACAAAGGCCCGAATTTAATCCCATTCGAATAGCAAAAGAATTTGTAAAATTTAATGAGCGATGTTTCATTCGATTATTAGGAGATATGCGTAGCTATAATTTTATTTTTGATATTACCCCTGATTTCGATGATGTTCAGTTTAAGATTAGATCGATTGATTTTGATCAGCAGTCCTACGAAGGAAATAAAAATAATTATCTACCTCAGTTTTTTAAAGAAAACCAAGTTTTTGTCGAGTTGGTAAAAGCCCATCTAAATAATGAAGTAATTAAGCAATATCAACAAGAAGAGCGATCACAAGTTATTCGTCGGATCAAATCGGAAGGACAAAGACTAAGAGATTTGAAAGTAGCCGCAGGAGATGACGCACTTTCAACTGAGCCCAAAATCAAGCAATTGGCTACAGAACTCTCTGTGCATTATAAGAATAATCCAGTTTTTTTAAATTGCACTACAATGCCACAACTTATTTACCAACACCTAAAAGAACTATTAATTTCTGACAGAAAATAATTGGGTAATCTATTCAAAAAAACAACCGAGTGAATGGTTAAAAAAATAATCAACCAAACAACTCTCTTATTTCAATAAATTTGTAAAATGGAATTTTTCACACACTTCGGCCGATATCTGATCATGCTGAAGGGAATGTTTACCAAGCCGGAGAATACTAAAATGTATTGGAAAGAATTCATGCGTCAATGTGTGGACATAGGCATTGGATCATTAGGGATTGTTTCCATTATTTCTGTATTTATTGGAGCGGTAAGTGCGGTGCAAACTTCTTACCAATTAGTAAGTCCTCTTATTCCAACCGAAACAATTGCCCTAATAGTTAGAGATACAGTAATTCTTGAATTTTCTCCTACCCTAGTTTGTATTGTTTTAGCAGGCGTAATTGGAAGTAAAATTGCCAGTGAATTGGGAAACATGAGAGTAAGTGAACAAATTGATGCTTTAGAAATAATGGGTATCAATACCAAGGCTTATTTAATATTACCCAAGATTGCTGCAGCGATGCTCACGATTCCTTTGCTTGTAATCATTTCAATGGTATTAGGTATTTGGGGAGGCCGACTTGCTGGTGTTGCATCAGGCATTATCTCGGCTGATGCATTTGACAGAGGCTTACTAACTAAATTCATTCCCTATAATGTAACTTTTGCATTAATCAAATCATACACTTTCGCTTTTATCATTACGAGTATTCCATCTTATTATGGATACTATGTAAAAGGAGGAGCACTAGAAATAGGAAGAAGTAGTACTAAAAGTGTAGTCGTAAGCTGTATCATGCTATTATTTGCTGACTATGTTTTAACGCAGTTATTACTCACCCACTAAGCGTAGAATTATATGATTGAATTTATAAATATTGGTAAACAGTTTGGAGAAAATAAAGTACTCACAGATGTTAGTCATGTGATGCAGACGGGTCAGTGCAATTTAATTATTGGAACAAGCGGAAGTGGAAAAACTGTTTTACAAAAATGTTTAGTAGGTTTATTTGAACCAGACAGGGGTGAAATTTTCTATGATGGTCTCAGTTTTACTGAAATGAATAACCAAAGTAGAAAGGAACTTCGACAACAAATAGGCATGTTGTTTCAAGGATCTGCTTTATTTGACAGCTTAACAGTAGAGCAGAATGTAATGTTTCCACTCGAGATGTTTTCTAAAATGACTATTGGAGAGAGAAAAATAAGGGTTAACGAAGTCCTTGCTCGAGTAAATTTAGTAGATGCAAATAATAAATTCCCTTCTGAATTAAGTGGGGGAATGAAAAAAAGAGTCGGTATTGCCAGGGCAATTGTATTAAATCCTAAATATTTATTTTGCGATGAACCTAATTCCGGCTTAGACCCTCAAACTAGTTTAGTGATTGATAAACTTATTTATGATATTACAAAAGAATTCAATATAACCACTGTTATCAATACGCATGATATGAATAGCGTAATGGAAATTGGAGAAAATATATTGTATATGTACCAAGGAAAGAAAGAGTGGACAGGCAACAATGAAGAAATTATCTTTTCTAAAAATGAGCGACTGAATGAATTCATCTTCGCTTCCAAATTCCTTCAAGATGCTAAAGATATGCGTATGTTGGAGGCCAAAGGAATCATAGCCGATGATCGTGATATGGATGAAATTTTAAAAAACGGTGACAAATTAACAAATTAGCTAAATCACTTTTTAGCAATACCCTATCTTTGCGCAAATCTTAATTCCAAATCATTAGACAATGTCAGTTTTAGTTAATAAAAACTCCAAAATTATTGTACAGGGATTTACCGGTACAGAAGGTACTTTCCATGCTACTCAAATGATCGAATATGGTACCAACCTTGTAGGTGGTGTTACTCCTGGAAAAGGTGGTAGTACCCATTTGGAAAAACCTGTTTTTAATACCGTAGCAGATGCAGTTCAATCAACTGGTGCAGATGTAAGTATCATTTTTGTTCCTCCAGCATTTGCTGCAGATGCAATTATGGAAGCAGCAGAAGCTGGTATTGCATTAGTAGTTTGTATTACTGAAGGAATTCCTGTTCAAGATATGGTGAAAGTGAAAAATTATTTGTTAGGAAAGACTACCCGTTTAATAGGTCCAAACTGTCCAGGAATTATTACCGCTGGCGAATGTAAAGTTGGTATTATGCCTGGATTTATTTTTGTGAAAGGAAGAATTGGAATCGTGTCTAAAAGCGGAACCCTAACTTACGAAGCAGCAGACCAAGTAGCCAAAGCAGGTTTAGGTATCTCTACAGCAATTGGCATTGGTGGTGATCCAATCATTGGAACTACCACTAAAGAAGCAGTTGAATTATTCATGAACGATCCTGAAACAGATGCGATTGTAATGATTGGTGAAATTGGTGGTGGCATGGAAGCTGAAGCAGCCAACTATATTAAATCAACGGGTAATAAAAAACCTGTTGTTGGTTTTATTGCTGGTCAAACAGCTCCTCCAGGTCGTAGAATGGGACATGCGGGTGCAATTGTTGGAGGCGAAGATGATACTGCAGCAGCTAAAATGAAAATTATGACTGCTTGTGGAATACATGTTGCAGCAAGTCCAGCAGATATTGGAAAGACAATGGCTGAGGCATTAAAAAAATAATCTTTTTATAATTATTGAATCAAACAACCCTCGGTTACTGCCGGGGGTTGTTTGATTCAATGAAAGTCAATGAGTAAATTTTACCCAAAAGATAAATTTTTAAAGCGCTCATAAAAAATCATATCACTAGAAAAGAACAAACCAATCATTTAATTTCAACAAATGGTATCTTGTAAGTAAATGGCATCTACTATGTTTTTGAAAAAAATATGCTTACTAGTTTTAATAGCCACTTCAATTACTCCATCCATTGAAGCCCATTCTACTATCGACGATTATCGCCTTTGGAAAAAACTTTCTACACTCAAAACCAAAGAACTTCCTCACACAACAATTAAGAAAACGTCGATTCCTAATTTAGGAAAAGAAAATATAAAAATACTTACCGAAAACCCTTTACAGATTCAGATTCAAACGCCTCAATTTTTGCGTGAAGGTGATCGAATTGAATTGAGTGCAAAAATTATTAATCAAAGTGACCAGGAATTAACTGGAACCACTCAATTATCGTTACTTAATGCCGTTAGTAATCAATCGGTAGACGGATGGTTTAAAAATGTATTTCCTACTCAATATTTTACTGTTGCGGCAGGACAAATTTTAGAACTAAAATTTCCTATTGAAATTCCATATAATTTTAATTCAGCGCTGAAATACATCCTTACTGCAACTACCCTTCCACCTAAATTAAGTAAAGAGGCAATAAGCAAAAAAGAGTCAACCGATTCTTTACATACCACCGATAAAAACAGCTTGAAATCAAAAGAAAATATAGCTCCTATTTTTTCCGATAGCAAAGAGTCCACGATTCCAATAGTAACGAACCGAATTTTAATTACTGAGTCCTTGCCATTCAATAGTAGCAAGTCAGAAGAAACGAAATTTATGTTTAAAAAATTACTACAGAGTGAACAAAACACCGCTATCAAAAATCAAGGAGTAACTGTTGAATATGCTGATAATCCAAGCTGGTATGTAGTTCAAGCCCTACCTTATTTAATGGAACCAGTTTTTGAAAGTACTGAGCAAATTTTTAATCAGTACTATGCCAATGTATTGGCCATGCATATCAATCGAAGGGAAGCTTCGTTAAAAGAAACATTTTCTAAATGGCAAACAGAGAATCTGGTTAATCAAGATAACAAAACGAAAAGTGAATTAGTTTCAAATCTTCAAAACAATAAAGCATTAAGAGGAGCAATTTTTGAAGAAACACCTTGGGTAATGGATGCGATAGAAGAAAGTGCTCAAAAGAAAAAAATTGCAACTCTTTTTGATAGCACAAAAATATTCAATGAAATAGAAAATTCGATTGAACAACTCATAGCATTGCAAAGATATAATGGAGCTTTTAGTTGGTTTAAGGGCGGACCTGAAGACAGGGAATTGACCCAATATATCATTGCTGGAATTGGACAGCTTATTAAATTGAACGCAATAGAAAACTTTGAGAAACAAAATATTAAAATAATAGTAGACAAAGCCATCCCTTACCTTGATAAAAAAATACTTGAAAAATATAATAGGATAGCGAAAAATAAAGTACTGATTGCAAAAAATAATTTAGAGGAGGCTACTATACATTACTTGTACCTCCGCAGTTTTTATCAAGACTACGCCTTCGTCGATTCAATTAAAAAAGCGCATCATTATTTCCTTGGTCAAGCCAAAAAATATTGGCCAGTTTTGGCTAAAAATAGTCAAGCGATGATTGCAATAGCATTGAATAGTTCAAATGAACAAGCCGCTGCTAAATCGATTATTCAATCGCTAAAGCAAAGTGCTACTAACAGTAAAGAATTAGGCAGGTACTGGAAAGAATTAACTACTAGCGGCTACTCACTAAGCAGGTCTCCTGTTGAAAATCAGTCGATCATGATAGCCGCATTTTCTACTATGGATCAAGATGTGAAAACGATCAATGAATTAAAACTTTGGTTGTTACAACAAAAACTAATCCATCATTGGAATACAACGAAGGCCACTGCAGCTGCTTGTCATGCTTTACTCTTAGGCAATCAAAAAGAAATGCCTAATGATTTATTACCCTCTCATAATAAAGAAATAACCATTTCAATCGGTGGAAAAAAAATAGGTGGACTCAATGTAAAATCTCAACCTATAGCCGACCCTTCTAATGCAAATAAAATGTTGGCAGAGAATCAAACAGGTTATTTTAAATACAGTATTGAATCAGAAAAAGTGAACCCATCCATGGGTAATATTTCCATTACTGTTAAACCAGGGGAAACAAAATTTGATACTTATCAAGGATGGGGAGCAGTTTATTGGCAATATTTCGATGATTTGAATAAAACAAAGAATAATGGGAGTCCATTCAAATTAACCAAACAATTATTTGTCGAAAAAAAATCCGACAAAGGGATACTTTTATTACCCATAAAAGAGGTTGCTACCCTTCAAGTAGGGGATAAAATAAAAGTACGATTACAAATTCAAGTCAACCAAGACATCGCAAATCTCCAAATAAAAGACCAAAGAGCAGCCTGTTTGATTCCATTGGAGACAAAGAATAGGTATCAATTAAAAGGTGGTTGGGTATACTATCAAAGGAATGGCGAAGTCAGTACCCAGTTTTTCATTGACCGGCTTTCAAAAGGTACTTATGTCATTGAGTATGAACAATTGGTCATACATCCGGGAAACTTTAGCAATGGCCTATCTAGTATTGAAACTATGTATTCTCCAGCTTTTGCAAGCTATAGTGATGAAATAAGGTTGGTGGTGGAGAATCAAAAATAACCAGCTTTACGGCTATCTCGTCTATTGCTTATTGAAATTTTATAATGGGGGAATGATCAATTTAGTTAAAATATTGATACATATTATAAATTATTTTACTGTAAAAAATAGATCTGATATCAATTGCCAAATTATCTATAAAAGTCTTACCTTTGCAGCCCCGTAAACAATTGTGTACGGGGATTAACAAATTTTTTAAACTAAAATCAGGGAAATGAACAATTACGAATTGATGGTGATTTTTACCCCTGTGCTGTCTGAAGAGGAATTTAAAGCCGCTCAGAGCAAGTTCGCAGCGATCGTTAAAGAAAGCGGAGGCGAAGTAGTGCACACTAATCCCTGGGGACTAAAATCACTGGCCTATCCAATTGCCAAGAAGACCACTGGTCTTTACTGGGTAATGGAGTATAAAGCGCCAACCAGCTTCAATGAAAAGTTGAAAACTCAACTTTTACGTGACGAATCAGTGATGCGTCACATGTATACTGTACTCGATAAATACGCCGTCGATTACAACAACAAAAAGAGAAGTGGCGGAAAATTTTCTCCTAACGAAAAAGCGGGGGCATAAATCATGGCAAAACCTAACGAGATAAAATATCTCACAGCGATCAAAGCTGAAAAGCGTCCAAAAAAATATTGCCGCTTTAAAAAAATGGGTATTCATTATATTGATTATAAAGATGCCGATTTCTTAAAAAAATTCTTAAACGAACAAGGTAAATTATTACCTCGCCGTCTTTCTGGAAACTCTTTGAAGTTTCAACGTAAAGTAAGCGAAGCAGTTAAAAAAGCCCGTCAAATGGCGATTTTACCTTACGTTACAGATCTTTTGAAATAATTTTTTTCACCACCCTAATTCCTTTGTAGGATGAAAGTCTCGCCCCAACAAAACTGGGTATCGAGGATTGGGTAAAAATGCAATTCAAATGCAGGTAATATTAATACAAGATGTAAACAACCTCGGCAGTGCCAATGAACTGGTAACAGTTAAAAATGGTTATGGCCGTAATTTTTTGATTCCTTCTAAATTAGCTATTGAAGCTAGTCCAAGCAATCTTAAACAAAGAGAAGAAAAAGTAAAGCAACAAGTTAAGAAAGAAGCTAAATTATTAGCTGAGATTAACAGTGTGATAGCTACTTTAACCAATGGTGCATTAAAAGTTGGTGCTAAAACTGGTACCACTGGCAAAATTTTCGGAAGCGTAACTTCGGTTCAAATTGCTCGTGCAGTTAAAGAACAAAAAGGTTATGAAATTGATCGCCGTAGAATCACCATCATTGATGATGTAAAAGAACTAGGTACTTTCAAAGCAAAAATCGACTTTGGCAACGGTAACGAGTGCGAAGTTGAGTTTGAAGTAACAGCAGAATAATTGCATTTAAAATGAAATATGATCCGTCCCAGTAAAAAGGGACGGATTTTTTATGTCCCTTTGGTTTAGGGAGATGCCTTATCATGAAAAAAAGGGCGGTTCTCATAGCTAAAATTGCTCATATATGATTTTTTTTGAATTCCCTTGTTTTTTTAAATAAATAGTTACATTTGTAATGCTTTAATGGTTTTAGTATTTCGTCGTTAGCTGATTGAACTCTTTTCAGATGTCCGTTTTCAGTTCATTGTACTCACTAAGTCATTAGGTTTTTTTTTAATTTTTAAAAGTTTTTACAATGAACATTTATGTAGGAAATCTAAGTTGGTCAATGACTGATGAAGACTTAAGCAATCTTTTCACTCAATTTGGTACTGTTTCAAGTGCTAAAATTTTGAAAGACAAAATGAACGGCCGCAGCAAAGGATTTGGCTTTGTTGAAATGGAAGACGATGAAGCAGCAAAAGCTGCCATTGCAGGTTTAAATGAAACCGAAGTTCAAGGTCGTAAATTAATCGTTAACGAATCACAACCACGTCAGGAAGGTGATTTCAAAAAACGTAGTTTTGGTGCTGGCGGCGGCGGATACAAAAAATCTGGCGGTAGCGGTGGATACGGCGGCGGAAGAAGCAGCGGCGGTGGATACGGCGGCGGTGGTAACAGAAGCGGCGGAAGCGGCGGTTACAACAGAGATTATTAATAAAATATCTTCTGATAATTCAAAACCCTCATTGTAAAATGAGGGTTTTGTAATTTAGGGGACCCAGGTATTATAAGTATAGAAGAAAATATTACTCAAAATAATTCAACACATTAAAACCCTTCTTTTTTCAAAAGCTGATCTTTTTGAAAAAGTCGTAAGTCAGCTAATGCCATTTCTTCAATTAACCTATCTAGTGTGTATTTTGGTTTCCATCCAAGTTTGGTTTCAGACTTAGTAGGATCTCCAATTATTTTAAATTTAATATAATAGTTTCATAATGTCAATTTCTCTTTCCTCATACCCATAAAATCATTCAATCCATTCAATCAGCTAAATTTTAGCCTTCTTAAAGAACAACTAAGTAGTTGAATAAAGTGAAACGCATATAATCTGATCTACCTTTTTCCTAATTCATTACAATTTGTAGAAAAGCAATCAATTAAAATTTATCAAGCAGCTTATCTTTTGGTAATCAACATAGAAAAGGGGGATTGAAAGGAAAATTGGCTAAGTGTTCAAAGTTCTATACCTTGAAAAACTTAGTTATTCAAGGTATAAATAAAATAACAAACCAACTCAAAGTATATAAAATGAAAATTACTTCTCAAAAAGATATTAAGTCACTAACATTTTTGCTAATTCTAGCAGGACTTTTATTCCCATTATTAGGATTTTCACAGTGGACTGAATTACATCCTGTCTCGATTGAAATAAATGAAAAGTCTTCCGATCAGTTAAAAAAAGCAGCTCAAGTATTTCAAGAAGAAATTTTCAAAAGAAGCCAGATCAATCTGCCCATCCATCAAAATATATCTAGCAATAAATCAGCACAGACTGTAATCATTTTAACTGAAGCGAGTATCCAATCACTTAGTATTCCAGAAAGAAATGAATTATCCAAACTTGAAAAAACTAGAAAGGATGGTTATAAAATAAAATGGTGGGGCAATAAATTAATCATACTCGGCCGGGATGATAGGGGTTGTTTGTATGGTGTAGGAAAACTAATGAGAGAGATGAAAATTCTTCCAAAACAATTATTTATTCAAGAAAATTTTCAAGTTTCCTCCTCACCTGCTTATCCTATTCGTGGACATCAATTAGGCTATCGACCTAAGACCAATGCATATGATGCTTGGTCGGTTGCTCAATACGATCAATATATCCGTGACTTAGCCATTTTTGGCGCCAATAGTATTGAAATAATGCCTCCTCGGACAGATGATGATTCTACTAGCGTTAACATGAAATTGCCAGCAATTGAAATGATCAAAGAACAATCTCGCATCTGTGCGGCATATGGCCTTGATGTATGGATGTGGTATCCCAATATGGCAAAAACATATTCTACTGCTGAATCTATTCAATCGGAGTTAGAAGAAAGAGAAAATGTTTTTAGAACAGTACCTAAATTAGATGCACTCTTTGTACCAGGAGGAGATCCAGGAGATTTAGAACCAGATGAATTATTTGATTGGTTAGCAAAAGAAGCTAAAGTACTTATCAAATATCATCCCAATGCAAAAATTTGGGTTTCCCCGCAAGCATTTAAACCAACTAAAAAATGGTATGCACAGTTTTACCAACATGTCAACAAACAATATTCTTGGTTTGGCGGAGTAGTTTATGGTCCATGGATAAAGGAAACATTAGAGCAAGTAAGGGCTAAAATTAATCCGAAGATTCCTATCCGACTATATCCAGATATCACCCATAATTTTTCTTCTCAATTTCCTATACCCAATCTAGATCTTGCATTGGCCATGACTCTGGGCAGAGAAAGTATTAATCCTAGACCAACTGATGAAAAATTTATTCATAATCGTTACGCCAAATTAGCTCAAGGAAGTATCAGTTATTCTGAAGGCACCAATGATGATGTAAACAAATTCATTTGGAGTGACCAAGATTGGAATCCAACAACTGATGCCTTAAAAACACTTCGTGATTATGCGAATTATTTTATTGGTTACTCCTATCAAGATGATATTGCTCAATCAATATTAGCATTAGAAAAAACTTTAAGAGGGCCATTTGTTAATAATTCTTTTGTTCAACAAACGCTACAACAGTGGCAGACATTAGAGAAGAATGCCTCTCCTGAAGTACTTTCCAATCCACGATTCCAAAGTGGTCTCATTCGAGCATATTTTGATGCCTATATTCAACAACGTCTAATTTATGAAACAAGTCTAGAACGATTAACCAAAAACAAATTAGCTTCTAGAAAAAAAGGACAAACAATTGATGCAATTAATGAAGCGAAAAATATTTTAAATCAAGCGACTATAGAAGCTGTCTCACCAGAATTGAGAGAGCGGTGTATTGCCTTAGCTGATTCTCTTTTTAGAAGTTTTGGTGCTCAGCTTACGATTGAAAAGCACCATGCTGCTAGTGGTAGAGGAAATTTTATTGACAACATAGATATTCCATTAAATGATTCTCCATGGTTAATTGAACAGTTAAATAATATTTTAAAATTAACCAATGAGTCGGATCGTGATCAAGCTATAGAAAATATTTTACACCGCACAGATCCCGGTCCTGGTGGATTTTATGATAATATGGGCTCTCCAGAATCATGGAAAAGAATCGTTGCTAAAAAAACATGGCGAGAAGATCCTAGTAGCCTAGAATCACCAAGAGTTAGTTTTGGAGTTGGCTTAACAGGAGTAGATTGGGTGCATGAAATTGTAGCCAAAGGATTTGAAGGAAAAACTACGCCACTTGCTTGGATGAATCAAATAAATACTTTGTATGAAACTCCACTTGAAATGGAGTATGATTCATTAGATCCAGCAGCAAGCTATAAAATCAGAATTTCTTATACAGGAAGATTTCGCTCTAGCGTTCAATTAATGGCAGATGGAGTTCAAATTCATCCATTTATAAGAATGGGTAAAAAACCAGTAGTAGAATATCCACTTCCTACAAAAATTACTAAGGATGGAAAAATAAGATTAACCTTTACCTGCGGACTAAAAGTGGATGGTGAAGGAGAACGAGGTACTCAAGTAGCGGAGATTTGGATAATCAAGAATAAAACAAATTAATAATTAACTGTACTAAAAGTTAAATTTTGAATTATTTAGCTGCTGACTAATCCTAGAAGTTTTCAATAAAATACGTAAAGCATAGAAACAAAAAAAGCAAACAATTGATGAACAATTGTTTGCTTTTTTATTAGCGGAGACTGAGGGATTCGAACCCTCGAAACAGTTACCCGTTTACACGCTTTCCAAGCGTGCTCCTTCAGCCACTCGGACAAATCTCCAATTCAGCTTTATTTCAAAAGCTCTGTACATGATTATTAAAGACTATATGAAAAAAAATAATCTCAAGATCTACAGCTTTTCGGGATCGCAAAAATACAGTTTCGATCCTTATAAGCCGAATATTTTTTCGGCATTTTGAGAAGTGATTTTTGCAACCGTTTCTATAGGACAGTTTTTAATCTCCGCTACCTTTTCAACTATATATTTTAAGTAACTACTTTCATTTCGCTTGCCTCTAAACGGAACTGGGGAAAGATAAGGAGCATCTGTTTCTAACACGAGGTGTTCAAGATCAATTTGCGAAAGAACATTGACTAAACCGGCATTTTTATAGGTAACAACACCGCCAATTCCTAGATAAAAACCCGCATTAATAATTTCAATAGCGCTTTCGTAACTACCGCTAAAACAATGGAAAATACCTCTTACCCCCCTCGGTACATACTCTTTAACAATATCAATAGTTTCCTGCATGGCATTACGCGTATGAATCACAATGGGCAGTTTGTATTCGATTGACCATTCAATTTGGCTTCTAAAAGCATTGATTTGTTCAGCAGCGAAAGTTTTATCCCAATAATAATCAAGACCAATCTCACCTACTGCAGCAAAATTTCTATTACTCAACCACTCTTTTACTATAATTAACTCTTCTTGGAAATTTTCCTTCACATAGCAAGGATGCAACCCCATCATTGGTATACATTTTTCTGGAAATTTTTTCTCCAATGCAAGCATGGCTGGAATAGCAGCACTGTCTATTGCAGGTAGATAAAATTTTTTAACCCCTTCTGAGAATGCCCTCTGCAGAACTTCTTCTTGATCTAAATCAAACTCTTCAGAATACAGATGGCAGTGGGTATCGATTAAATACATCTTAAAATTTAATACATTAAAATTATGTTGAATTTATACAACTTTAAATATTATATAAATAAACTGAAAATAAATGCTAATATTCATCACATCTAAGTAGATTGCAAAAGTTTTCATAGGGTACGGATTAAAAACGGGCCAGGGTTTCTACCCAGGCCCTCTTTTTTTAATTCATTATCACACCCATCAACTCCGCAACAAATCTGTTTATTCAAGTACAATTTTTTCAAACCGAAATCCTTTCTGTTCAAAGTGATTGAGCACTTTTGGTAAAACGAACTGCAAATTAACGAACGCTTTTTGACTATCATGAAATACTATAATCGAACCATTACTAGCTGTGGTCAGAACATTTAGTAAGCAAGTTTCTTTTGAAAGCTTTACATCAAAGTCGCCACTCAAAACTGTCCACATAATTGGTGTCATTTTAAACTTATCCTTTGCTAAAAGCCTCAATTGAAAAGAGGTAATTTTTCCATAAGGAGGCCTAAAAAGAGAGGAATCAATATACTTTTTCGCTTTCGCTATATCTTCCATGTAAACAGCATCAGCAGTTTTCCATCCATTAAGGTGATTAAAGGTATGGTTACCCACTGCATGCCCTTCGGTAATAATTCTTTCATAAAGGGCCGGCTGATCCAAAACATTTTTTCCTATACAAAAAAAAGTTGCTTTTGCGCCATAGTCTTTTAACGTATCTAAAACAAAGGGAGTCGCTGCTGGATGGGGACCATCATCAAAGGTTAAATAAATAACTTTTTCCTGAGAGGGCATTTCCCAAACGCATTTGGAAAACCACTTCATTACCCACTTCGGAGTTTTAATAAAATAAAACATTCAGATTATATTTTAGGCGACCCTTTAAAATTAAAGATAATAAAGAATAGTCAAGTTCATTAACATTCTATCATTCAAAAGAAATCTAAAGCAATAAATACCCAAAGGGTAAAACTAGCTTTAATAGAGTGGTGGAAGAATTACCTTTTGAGATTATTACTGAACTATTGATATTTTAAGAAATTTATAGCCTATTTTTAAATCCAAAAAGAGCCATTTCAAACATACCAGTAAGGGATTTTGATAAAATGTTATTTAAAAAAAATTGCTTAAAAAAACCAGCTGAGAAAATGAATAAAACAAATCTTCTACTTTCAATACTTATTGTAAGTTTATTCAGTTTTTTCAATAGTTGCCAATTGAGTGGACCTTATGGTAATTATTCAATCTTAAATGACACTTCAATTAACCAAACTGGAGAAAAGATTTTTAAAGCAAACTGTAGTGCCTGTCACAATTTTAAGCAAGACGGTATTGGTCCGCAGTTAAGTAGCGTTACTGCTTCAGCATCTGAAGAATGGATCGTTCAATTTATAAAAAATTCGAAAAAGTTAATAAGTTCAAATGATGAAAGAGCCGTTCAAGTATTTAATAAATATAGAAAAGCAGTCATGCCAGCATTTGAGTCATTCACTCCTGAAGAACTTCATGCACTCTTTGTTTATATTCAATCGCAGAAAAAGTCAGTGGAACCTTCATCGATCAACAATAAAAAGGGTTTATCCAATCCTATTGCCGACACGATTGCACTTTCAAACTTAGTAGTAAATCTAGAGCCATTTACACAAATACCTGCTTCTGCAAAAAAGCCACCGCTAGCTAGAATAACCAAACTAGGTTTTGAACCCGCTTCAGGCAATTTATTTATCAATGACCTGCAGGGAAAATTATATAAGATTAAGAATGGTCATCCATTCATTTATTTAGATATAGAAAAACTCAAACCTAAGTTCCTTAATAATCCAGGACTTGGATCAGGATTAGGAAGCTTTGCTTTTCATCCTAGTTTTCAAACCAAAGGAATATTCTACACTACCCATTCTGAAATAAAGGGTTCAGGAAAACCTGATTTTAGTTATGCAGATTCAATGAGGTCGGATTTGCAATGGGTACTAACAGAATGGAAAACTAATCATATTAAAGAAGATTCTTTTTCAGGCACCAATCGAGAATTACTAAGAATAAATTTCGTAAAAGTGAATCATGGTATTCAAGAAATAATTTTTAATCCGCTCAGTAAACCTGGAAACAAAGATTATGGAATGCTTTATATTGGATTAGGAGATGGAGGTAGTGTAGAAGAAGGATACGAATATATAGTACATAGTAAAGAAAAAATTTGGGGGACTATCATACGCATCGATCCAACGGGTAAAAATAGTAGTAATGGAAAATATGGTATTCCGGCTGATAACCCTTTCGTAAATAGTAACAATAAAAATGTAGTAAAAGAAATTTATGCCTATGGTTTTAGAAATCCTCATCGTATAACTTGGACAAAATCTGGCAAAATGCTGGTTAGTAATATCGGGCAAGGAAATATAGAATCAATTAATCTCATTCAACCAGGCAATGATTATGGCTGGCCAATAAGAGAGGGCAATTTTCTTGCTGCAGATATAAAAAATAATATTGGTACAGTTTATCCACTCCCTTCAAATGACAGTATATATAAAATTACTTACCCAGTAGTAGAGTTTGATCATGATGAAGGCAAAGCTATTTCAGGCGGAGTTGAGTATTGGGGTAATGATATACCCGCATTAAAAGGGAAGTTTTTATTTGGTGATATTCCATCAGGCAGATTATTTTATACGCAGGTTGCTGATATCAAACAAGGCAAACTAGCTACAATTAAAGAATGGAAAATATCAATAAACCATCAACCAAAAACATTAAAAGAAGTTTGTGGAAGCGATCGAGTAGATCTTCATTTTGGTAGAGACATCAACGGTGATTTGTATATTCTCACCAAGGCAGATGGTAAAGTATATAAACTTACCAGTGCAATAATAAAATCAGCCATTGATAAAAAATAAAATCAATTCGGCACTTTATTGATAGTCATATAGACCGTGTTCTTAACCATTATTCCATCAGCAGCCCTAACGGTAAACCTTATGCGCATTGTATTAACTTCTGTTATTGCTGGAATTTCCAGAAATATAGTTTGATTATCTGTGCGAAGAATAGCTTTTTCAATATTGATTGAATCGATACCTTTCTTTCCAGGATTTTTTAATGAATAATCAGCCGAGCCATAGCTACTTGCCCATTTATAATTCCATTGATCGATTGAATAATTGGCAACATTTTTAAAATCTTCTTTATCTAAATCAAAATTGAATTTTAATTCAATACCACCTTTAATCACTTTTGCATCTACAATAATATGCCCCTTAGTCCCTGTGGCGCGTATGCGGCTGAGTACGCCATATTTCGTAGCTACTCCATCATCCCAACCCGTCAAACCCGTAGTGTATAATTGCTTATCTACGGGATTAAAAGCGGCTCTTTGTATACCTGCATCCATTTGAAAAGGCAATGCCACCATTGCACCCTGAGTAATTTCACCTACCGAATGCGGAAGAAAATAATAAAGCCAGCCTTTGCCATAACTGGTATGTATAAAATGATCACCAAGCGGTCCCCAAGATGGATCACTCCAAACACCTCCACCAGGAGAATTATCAAATTCTTGAGGTATCCATAATGCAGGAGGACTAAAGCTTTCAGGCACTTTTACTATTTCAGGCCGAATCACTCCTTTTACAATATCTTCTTTACGATAAACTGCACCATTAGGACTCCAACCTCCCTGAGCAAGATTAGGAACATAGCCATAAAATTTTCCTTTTTCTACTAAATTTATTTTATTCGCTGGCATCCAATTGCCTTGGTTATCGCTGACAAAAACTCTGTCGTCCGGTGTTGCTGTAACGCCATTGTTTACACGAAAACCAGTTGCAATACTCTCCCATTTTTTTCCATCGGGTGAAACCTTTATTAAATTACCAGGATCTTTATTGTCAGTATATTCTCCTGGTTTAGCATAATAAAAATTGCCTTTACTATCTATTTCTAATCCAAAATTAAATGCATGGAAAAAATTCGATACATCCTGGTCAGCATGAAAAACTTCATAAAAATCTGTTTCACCATCTTGATTAAAATCATTCAATTTTATAATCCCATTTCTGCAGGTTACAAATATTTGATCTCTTACTACTTTTAATCCCATAGGCTCGTAAAGTCCGGTTGCAATTCTTTGCCAAGTGATTTTTGTCAAATTATTATCCACCCCCTTCGCCATCCATACATCCCCTGTATAAGTACCTATCAATAAACGACCATCACTCATAAACCCTACTGAGGTAGGCCTTACCCATGCATTGTATGCGTTATCAAATGGTAAAGCAATATCGTCTACCGTGTATGGGTAGTCGGTTGGTATATCAACCATTTTATTAGGTGACAATCTATCTGAATCATTATTATACCTTGGATCAAAATGCGGCCTACCAATATTAGTCATCCCTCTAGTGATTACCTTGTTTGTCCATAAAGTATTACCACCTTTAGTCATACGAACCAAATTGGGAAATTGCTTTATGGATAATTGCTTTTTATAAAAAGAAGCAAATTTTAAAAGTTCAGTATTTCCATTTCCTGAAGTTCGAATAACCCTAACCGTTATCGCCTCTTTTCCAGCAGGAATGTTCAAAATTAATCGATGACTATTGTCGATACTCCACTTTAAACCAGGTACAGAAGCTATTACACCTGCAGCAATAAATGATTGTACGCCATTTTTTTTCTCTGCTATACTTACTAAAAGATTTCCATCCAAACCAGCAGTTCTATCTAAAAATTTCCCTTGCACTGATAGTACGCCCTCTTTAAAATTTGCTAGACTATCTTTAATTTGCCCAATAGATAATTGTTCTTCTTGGTTACCAGGCTCGATTCTTAGCGTTTGAGAAATAGCAATTTGATCATTGTTATCAAGTACTTGAGGATATTCTAAAATTTCCCTTCCAGAAATTGCATAAGAAAGAATTACTGCTTTTTGATAAGCATAATGCCCATGATAGTCAAGATATTGTTTTGGTAAAGGAGTCCGAATACCAGTCGATTTTTTTAAACTATCTAATCGATTAGCATAAAGCCATTGCCAGGTATCGATTCCTAGAAAGTTTACTCCCTTAACAAAAGGTTGTCCTTCTCCACGATATTGGGTAAACTTAGTTTCGGATAAATCTACATCTCCTTTCCATGCCGCAACAGTCCCCATTCGAAGAAGGTCATAACTCAATTGAACAGCTTTATCCAGCTTTACAGTTAGTACAGAAGAAGAAAAGCCTTTCAAAGGTGAATGGATGGCATAACCATAATTACTTTTATTATGCATAAACCATTCCTGACCATATTTTAGCGACCCTTTTAGCGCTCCCTCTTTGACAGCTGCTAATTCCTGTTCTACTGTATTTTTTGATCGAGGGAGATTTGAAAGATAGTCTTGAGAAATTTGAAAATATTGAGTAGGGTTTGTCTTTTTAAAAAACTCCTCTCTAATATATTGTATAACATAATAACGTTCTGCAGGACTAATCCAAGACTGAGCGGGCATCATACCCACGCCATTGGTGATAGTCTTCCACATATCATAAGGCTTATTGCCAAAACGCATAGGATCTTTAATAAAGGATCTTGCCTGAGAAAGTGAAGCAGTTCCATTTACACCATGACAGGTAAAACAAGCGCTTTGATAAATTTCTTTACCCCTCTGCAAGGTTTTTTTATTAAGACTATTGAGCACTTTTGCATGATCAATACCTACTGGTAATTGAGGGGTACCATAAAAAAATAAAGTAAATAAAACTCCAGAAATAGCTAAAAGCAGGAAGGTTCTTTTCATCTCATTATTTTGACTAAGATACAGATTTAGCAGTACTTCATTCGGTTATAACATTGATTGTAGAGATTATATTTTAAATCGAAAAGATTATAAAATATTTGAGAAAGAGTATATATGCCTTCCGCAAAATTCTAATAACTAAATACCATTAAAACATATTATTAAAAATATTAATTCAGTATATTTTTGGTGATAAGATTAAACCTCAGCAACCTAATGAAGTCAAATCAATAAATCAATTATTCACACTTTAAAAATCAAGGTTATGGAAAAGAAAATCAAATTTTTTGGAATTACTACAGTGGTAAGTTCATTAACGTATTTCATAATTTATATCATCACCAATTAAATTTATTTAAAGGAAATTGATTTGAACTTTTCAATAGATTCAAATCAGTAATTGAATTAACCAAAATTCTATCCAGCCAACGAGGGTTATAAGTTGGGCAAATATAAAAATTAGATAGGGCTATAGCTGAGTAATTCTAACCACTCAGCTATAGCCCTAATTTATATTAAAAAATAACCACCACGAGTTTATTATAGTCTACCACATCCTCTTCAATGGCAGGGTTAGTACTCTAGATCAATAACAAACCATTTCAGAAAATCATCACTACGGCTGAATTCCTCTGCACAGACTGCTACTATATTCATGCAAATAAAGTCGATATAAAAAATAGATGAATCGAGCAGTGGAAAGGGTCAATTTAGTTCTCAGAATAGTATTATATTTAGCAAATGATTTTGACTTGAGTCAGTATCAAAAAATAGTCCAATTCAAATAATATATTAATGGATAAAAATTCAATGAAAGATCAGGTAGCAGTTATTACTGGAGCTGCTTCAGGATTGGGATTAGTCATTACTAAAAAGCTTGCTGAAAATGGAGTTAAATTAGCCTTGCTGGATTTGTCAAATGAAACACCCAATGAATTAATAAATATTCCTAATTCAAAATACTACCGATCCGATGTTTCTATTGAACAAGAAATTAAAAGTACGATTGAATTGATATATTCTCATTATAAAAAAATCGATATACTAATCAACTGCGCCGGAATAACTGGAAAGACAAATATAAAAAGTCACGAGACTGAAACTGAAAATCTTAATCGAGTTTTTGAGATTAATTTCTTGGGTTCTTATTATACGGCTAAATATGTTTTGCCTTATATGTTAAAACAAAATTATGGCAGAATCTTGCACATTGCCTCTATTGCTGGTAAAGAAGGGAATGCAGGAATGTTAGCCTATTCTGCTTCAAAGGCAGCAGTCATTGGCATGACAAAGGTTCAAGGAAAAGAATATGCTGAAAATGGAATCACTGTAAATGCATTAGCGCCATCAGTTATTCAAACCGCGATGGTGGATGCCTTGCCAGCTGAACAGGTGAAATATATGACCGATAAAATCCCCATGAAAAGATGTGGCACACTAGAAGAAGCCGCCAATTTAGCAGCCTATATCGTTTCACCACAAAACAGTTTCACTACAGGCTTTACCTTCGATTTATCAGGCGGAAGAGCCACTTATTAAAATTTAAATAATTGAATAAATGAAAAACGCTGTTCATCCAGAAGATATTAAAGTAGGTGTAGTTGGCCTTGGCCTGATGGGTTGTAGTATTAGTACCTGTCTATTAATTGCCAAACATAAAGTAATTGCTATTGCACCTCTTCCTAGTGATTTAGAAAATGCAGAAAAGAGAATTCATATTCACTTGCAAAAATCTTTGGAAGATGGAATGATCAATCAGGCTCCTGCCTATTATTTAGAAAATATTACTATTTCTGAGGACTATGATTTACTAAAAGATTGTGAGATTGTCATAGAATGTACCATTGAGAATATTGCAATTAAAAAATCGGTTTATCAAAAGATTGAAAAAGTAATTTCACCAGAAGCCATATTAACCAGCAATACCTCTGCTATTCCAATAAGTATTTTACAAAAAGAGGTTCAATACCCGAAACGATTTTTGGGACTTCATTGGGCAGAACCCTCTCATACGACGCGATTTTTAGAAATTATTTGTGGTGAAAGTTCGGACGTTGCAAAGGGTGAATATTTATATGAAATTTCTCACCTATGGGGTAAAGAGCCTACCCTAGTTAGAAAAGATATCAGAGGTTTTATTACCAATCGATTGATGTATGCGATGTATCGTGAAGCCTGTTACTTAGTTGAAAATGGTTATGCTTCAGTAGAGGATGTAGACAGAGCTTGCAGAAATAATCCAGGTTATTGGATGACACTAGTAGGCGTTTTTAGATGGATGGATTTAACTGGTGTGTCTGCCTATCATACAGTAATGAAAGATTTATTACCCACCTTGAGTAATCAAACAACAATTCCAACATTAATTGATGATATAGTAAAGTCGGGAGGCAATGGTGTGATCAATGCAAACGGATTTTATAAATATACTGAAGAAGAGGCTAAGCTGTGGGAAGAAACCTTTCAAGAATTTAGTTACGATATAAGAGCCTTAGCCTTGAAATATCCTGCCAATGTGGTAGAAGAAAAATTAAAGAAAAAATAAATTTAAATTATCTAGACAATCAAAATATGTTTTTAATAGATGCACATTTAGATATTTCTACCAATGCGATAGAATGGAATCGAGATTACAGAATGACGGTAACGGATATTCGCAAATTAGAGGAAGGAATGACCGATAAAATTGATCGAGCAAAGGGAACCGTTTCTTTGCCAGAACTACGCAAAGCCAATATTGGTTTAGTAGTGGCTACTCAACTCGCTAGATTTAATCAAAACAATGGAAATTTACCCGGTGCTGGATGGAATTCTCCTCATCAAGCTTGGGCAATGTCTCAGGCTCAACTTGCTTGGTACCAAGCAATGGAGGCGGAAGGTGAAATGATTCAGATAAATAATCTTGATTCCCTCAACGAGCATATTAAAATTTGGATGGATGAAACAAAGCCTAATTC
This sequence comes from Ferruginibacter sp., assembly GCA_030831945.1. Lineage (GTDB taxonomy): Bacteria > Bacteroidota > Bacteroidia > Chitinophagales > Chitinophagaceae > Ferruginibacter. Next base: position 15,057 of record JAURKC010000013.1, on the reverse strand, counting down.
AGAAAAGCCGGTTGGTTATATTTTGAGTTTAGAAGGCGCAGATTCCTTGATTGATTTATCCTACCTTGAAAAAGCTTATCAATATGGATTAAGAGCGATTGGCCCTGCCCATTATAGCACTGGAAGATATTGTTCAGGCACAGGTACTACCGACGGATTCACTTCTATGGGAAAAGATTTACTGAGAGAAATGAGTGCATTGAATATGATTTTAGATGTAACCCATTTAACAGACAAAGGATTTGCAGAGGCAATGGATTTGTTTAATGGTCACTTATGGGCAAGTCACCACAACTGTAGAACTTTAGTACCTCACCAAAGGCAGCTTGCTGATGATCAAATTAAAATTTTAATAGAAAGAAAGGCAGTCATCGGAGGATGTTTTGACGCTTGGATGATGAAACCAGATTTCATCTCTAGAAAAAGTAATCCAGCAGAATTTGGAATAAAAATTGAAACCATCATTAATCATTACGATCACATTTGTCAAATGGCTGGCAACTCACTTCATTGTGCTATTGGAAGTGATTTAGATGGTACTTATGGTACAGAGCAGTCACCGATGGACTTAGACACCATTAGTGATTTACAAAATCTAGAAGGACTCTTACAAAAAAGAGGATATAGTAAAGAAGATATCGAGAATATATTTTATAAAAATTGGTTGCGCTTTTTACAAAATGCTTGGGCTTAGTTGTAAAAAAATGGGTAGTCTTAAATACAACTATAAAAATTTAAATTATTCATAAAAAAATTTCATGAAAAAATATATTCATTTAATTGTAAGCAGTATAATTATTTTTTTAAATTCTACTGAAGGATATTGCCAACTGAAATTCAGACAGCAGATGATTGCAGCAGAGAGTACTGAATCAGTCGGTGTATTTGATGTGAATGGAGATAAGGTGTTAGATATTGTATCGGGTAGTTACTGGTATGAAGGTCCCCTTTATTTAAATAGGCACTTAATAACCCAATTAGACCATATCAATGAATACCATGATGATTTTTCAACCATTCCAATGGACGTAAACGGAGATGGTAAAATGGATTATATAACCGGCGGTTGGTTTGGAAAGACTTTAATTTGGCGCGAAAATCCTGGAAATGATAAAGAATGGAAATCTCATAATATTGCAGTTACAGGAAATATAGAAACTACCCGTTCATGGGATGTAGATGGAGATGGGATTAGTGAAATCGTACCGAACACTCCAGGAAATGCATTAATATATTATACCATTAAAAGAGAAAACAATAAATCTACTGGTGAATTTATCCCTACAAAAGTCGCAGAAAAACAAGGTCATGGTTTAGGATTTGGTGATATCAACGGAGATGGCCGAGGTGATTTTATTGTTACCAATGGCTGGATAGAAGCGCCTATAGATAGACTGAATCAACCTTGGAAAATGCATACTGATTTTATGTTGAACGATGATGGCAGTGTGCCAATTATAGTAGCAGATGTTAATTCAGATGGATTAAATGATTTAATAGTAGGCCATGGGCATTCCTATGGACTTGATTGGTATGAGCAAAAGAAAGATGGTAAGAACAGACAATTCATCAAACATCCCATCGATCCCTTTCATTCGCAGTATCATACAATGGAATGGGTTGATATTGACAAGGATGGAAAAATGGAACTGATTACAGGTAAGCGTTACCGTGCGCACAATTCAGGAGATCCTGGATTTAATGATCCGTTAGAACTTTCTTATTTCAAATGGAATGGCGAATCATTTACAAAAAATGTAATCAGCTATGGGGAATTCGGAAAGGGGAAAGGCACCGGAATCTATTTCTCTGTTGCAGATCTTCGTAACACGGGAAAAAAAGATATTATCCTTGCTGGTAAAGATGGACTTTACATATTTTTTAATGAATAGCTTTTCAATTTTATAAAATAAAAAATAATTACAAGGCATAGATATGAATCAACCCTGGCTTTTAAAGGCTGAAAATATATCCAAGTCCTTTCCAGGAGTGAAGGCCCTTGATAAAGTAAATCTCACCATTGAGGGAGGTAAGGTGCATACCATCATTGGAGAAAATGGTGCGGGAAAATCTACCTTAATGAAAATTCTAATGGGCATCCTCTTGCCTGATGAAGGAGAAATTTTGTACAAAGGTGTAAAGGTTAAGTTGATGTCCGTGCAGGAGGCAATTAAAACGGGTATTTCCATGATCCATCAAGAGCTACTGCCTTTTCCTGAATTAAGCATTGCTGAAAATATTTTTATGGGAAATGAACCAACTTCAAGAATACCAGGTTGGATCAATAAAAGAGAGATGAATAAAAATGCAGCTTTGCTAATGAATAAGTTAGGAGCAAAAGTTGACGTGACTAGAGCAATGAAGGAACTTAGTATTGCTGAAATGCAGATGGTAGAAATTGCAAAAGCAATTTCTAATCAATCTGAGGTTATCATTATGGATGAACCAACTTCTGCATTATCTAATAGAGAAATAGCTATTTTATTCAGCATTATTGAAGAATTAAAACAACAAGGAATCGCCATTATTTATATCTCACACAAAATGGATGAAATTTTTAAAATTTCTGATACCATTACAGTGATGAGAGATGGAAAACACATTACTACCTGTGCAATCAATGCCATAGATCAGAAAAAATTAATTTCTTTGATAGTAGGAAGAGAAATCAATTCGATTTTTGATAAAAAAGAAAATACTCCAGGAGAAGTAATCTTATCAGTCACTGAATTAACAGGTGAAAAATTTAAAGACATCAATTTTAACCTAAGAAGGGGTGAAATTTTAGGTATTGCTGGTTTAATGGGTTCTGGCAGAACAGAAATAGTCAATTCAATTTATGGTTTAGAGAAAATAGTGAAAGGCGATATTTTTATAAATGGAAAGAAAGTGAAAATCCGATCACCGAAAGATGCAATAAAAAATAGCATAGGTCTAGTAAGTGAAGATCGAAAAAAATATGGACTGGTTCTCGGCTCATCTGTGAAACACAATATCTCTCTTTCAAGTTTAGAAAAATGCAAAAATGGATTATTTCTTAACCTAAAGGAAGAAAATGAAATAGCCAATGCGCAAATAAATAAGCTCAATATTAAAACTTCTTCTAGCGATCAATTAGCTAATTATTTAAGTGGCGGGAATCAGCAGAAAATCGTTATTGCAAAAGTTTTATTGAACGATGCAGATATTATTATATTTGATGAACCTACTAGAGGTATAGATATTGGAGCTAAATCAGAAATTTATAAACTGATGACTCAACTTGCTACTGAAGGAAAAGCGCTTATCGTAATCTCATCAGAACTTCCAGAGATCTTGGGATTAAGTGACAGAATATTGATAATTAGAGAAGGTGAAATTAAAGCTGAATTAAGTCAAGCGGAAGCAACACAGGAATTAATTATGAAACATGCGATGGCCTAGTATAAAATGAAAAGTTTATGAATTTTAAAAATCTTTTACCTCCAAAACTCCCAGCTGACCATTCACCAGCAATAGCAATACAGTTTAAAAAATACGGGATATTTATTGCCTTCTTATTGATATGTATCTTATTAACAATTGCTACACCTAATTTTTTGACTTTACAAAATATAGTGATGGTACTGCGGCAGATTTCAATTAATGGAATTCTTGCGATTGGAGTCACCTTCGTGATTATTTCAGGAGGCATTGACTTATCATTAGGTTCAGTAGTTGCACTATCAGGTGTAGCTGCAGCAAGCTTCGCTCATCCAGGCACCTACGGTCTTTTTGTTCCTTTATTAGTTGGTCTGTTAATTGGAGTAACGATTGGTACAGTCAATGGATTAATAATTACTAAGGGAAAAGTCGCTGCCTTTATCGTTACCTTAGGTATGATGACGATTGCAAGAGGGCTTGCATTAGTAGTCAGCGATGGAAGACCCGTATCGAATCTCTCCGATTCATTTAATTTTATTGGAGGAGGCGAATTTCTAAATATCCCGATACCCATCCTGTTATTTGGAGCAGTTATTTTAATTGCTTCCGTTATTTTAAAATACACTAAAACTGGAAGATATGTTTATGCAGTAGGTGGCAATGAAAATGCAGCGAAAGCCTCAGGCATCAATGTTAATTCAATTAAATTGTTTACCTATATTATTTGTAGTGGATTAGCCGGTTTAGCAGGTATTGTTTTAGCCTCTAGAATAACTACCGGACAGCCGAATGCAGGAGTAGCCTATGAGCTAGATGCAATAGCAGCCGTAGTGATAGGTGGAACGAGCCTTTCCGGAGGATCTGGAAAAATTATTGGAACTGTAGTAGGCGCATTAATTATTGGTGTAATCAATAATGGATTAGATTTACTAAATATTACTTCCTATTCACAACAAATTATAAAGGGATTAATTATTGTAGGTGCTGTATTACTTGATAGAAAAAATTAAATTAGAAATAAAATAAAGTGCAATGAAAAAGATAAAGCTGACTAGTTTATTACTGTTTTTTGTATTATGGATATTATCAGGTTGTAACAGAAAACAAAAAAATGAAATTGTCATTGGGGCTAGCATGTTAAGCTTACAAGCTGAATTTGTAGTGAATGTAAAGGATGCAATGGAAGCGAAAGCTAAAGAAAAAAATATAAAATTAATTGTTACCGATGCGCAACTTACCGCTGAAAAACAAGTTCAGCAAATTGAAACTTTTATTTCACAGAAAGTAGATGCAATTATTCTTAACCCCTGTGAAGTAGAGGCAAGTTCACCTGCAGTAGATAAAGCCAGAGCTGCTGGTATACCGATTATCAACGTTAATTCTGAAACTAAGTCGCCGGCTGATGCTTTTGTAGGATCAAGAGATGAAGAGGCAGGCGAAATAGCGATGGAGCAACTTGCCAAGTCAATTAATTACAGTGGCAATATTGTTATAATGGACGGAAATATGGGTCAGGCAGCTCAAATAAAAAGAAGTAAAGGCGCAATGAATGTGGTAGCAAAATATCCTAATTTAAAAATCATTGCAGAGCAAACAGCGCAATGGGATAGAGCAAAAGCAATGACCTTAATGGAAAACTGGATTCAATCTTATGGATCCAAAATAAATGCGGTATTTGCACAAAATGATGAAATGGGTATGGGAGCTTTGAAAGCACTTGAACAAGTAAATATGAAGTCGAAAATTGTTTTAGTAAGTGTAGACGCCATTGCAGATGCATTACAGGCAGTAAAGGCAGGCAGACTAAATGCGACAGTTTACCAAGATGCAAAAGGCCAAGGAGAAGGCGCTATCGACCTAGCATTAAAACTTATTAAAAAAGAGAAGTTGGATAAAAGTGAAACCTTTATTCCTTTTAAATTAGTTACGATTGAAAATGTAAATGATTTTTTAAAGAAATAGGTAGTCCCAATTAAAATAAATTAAACTCAATTACAATGCCTTCTTTATTGCGCCAATACATTTTATTTATTTGCTTATTTAGTATTGTAATCCATTTAAATGGCCAAGAAAAAGTAAATAACAAAAATCCTAAAAGGCCCAATATTATTTTCATTTTAACGGATGATCAAAGATGGGATGCATTAGGAGTGATGGGAAACTCAATATTGAAGACACCGAATTTAGATAAGATAGCTAATCAAGGAGTACTATTTAAAAATGCCTATGTAACTACCTCTATTTGCTGTGTAAGCCGCGCTAGCATTCTTTCTGGTAAATATGAGTATAGCCACCGTATTCATGATTTTGCTACCGATATGAGCAAAGAAATGGTGGATCAAACCTTTCCTCATCTACTAAAAGAAGCTGGCTATTATGCTGGATTTATTGGAAAGTATGGAATAGGAACTCATCCTCCAGCTTCCGATTATAATTATTGGTTCAACACAGAAGAGGGTGGTAAGATGCAGCCCGACTACATTCAAACCTTTTCGAATGGAAGACGTTTACATGACACCGACACGATTGATAATGCTATTCAAACATTTTTAAATACTGTAGACCAAGCCTCTCCCTTTTATTTATCCGTTAGCTTTAAGGCACCTCATGAACAAGATGGTAATCCGCCGAAATACTTTATACAGCCTGGATTTGAAAAGCTCTATACCGATGTTCAAATTCCCTCCCCGATCACTGGAGATGAATCGTATTGGAATGCATTTCCTGATTTTTTTAGAACGAATAAAAATTTTGCAAGACAAAGATGGAAAGGGCTTTTTGGAACACCCGAACTTTATCAAGAAAATGTAAAAAATTATTACCGTTTAATTACAGGCATAGATGCAGTCGTTGGCAATATGATGAAAAAATTAGAAGCCCTAAAAATTGCAGATAATACGATTATTGTTTTCATGGGCGACAATGGAATGAGCTTAGGTGAAAAAGGAATAGAAGGAAAATGGTTTGGCAATGAAGAATCTATTCGCGTGCCACTGATTATAAGAGATCCTAGAACAGCTGATAAGATTAAACAATACAAGGCTTCACAAATTGCATTGAATATTGACATCGCTCCTACAATTTTATCAATGGCAGGACTATCCATACCTCATGAAATGGAGGGTATGAATCTTTTTGATGTAGTGTCAGGTAAAATTCCAGAAAGGAAATCCTTTTTTTATCAGCATTATTTTTTGGGCAGTCCTAATATTCCAAAGGTGGAAGGAGTAGTAACAAAAGATATTAAGTACATGAAATATATTGAGCATGGGTATGAAGAATTATATGATATTCTTCATGATCCCCATGAAATTGATAACCTGGTAAAGAACCCAAACTACAAAAATCAATTAAATGAAATGCGCAAAAAATATTCCAAATTGAGTAAAAAATATGGGCCTAGTGCTGAGTAATAGGTTAAAGAAATTGGTGATGCTTACCTACCTAAAAAAATTATTTACATAATAAGATGGAGACAAATCCCAATAAAGTTTTATTGGTTATATCCTCCTCGTATTGAAAGCAACTAAAGGTTGATAAAGTCCTTTATATTTTCATTATTCTGCGCTTATTTAGTTAGAAAATTTAATATCTTTATCTTCAAAATTATTTAATCCATGACTAAATACCAATCTATGTATTTCAGCCGATTGCTATCAATTCTATGTTTTTTATTTGTAATAAATTCAGCCAATTCCCAAAGTAAACAATGGGATAAAAAATTTGGCTATTTTGAATATGACCTGGTGGTAACCAACCAATTAGTAGATAGCCAAAGTAACCATTATGTTATGGGTACTTTTAAAGGAGTACATAATGTTTCGGGTAATATCATTGCGACAAGGGGGGAGGCAGATATTTATATAATAAAATACAACCCCAATAATCAGCTACAGTGGGTCAAAACTTTTGGATCTGCAGCAAGGGATAATGCGATCTCGATGAGCTGTGATAAAACAGGCAATCTTTTCATCACGGGCGCTTTTTATGGAAGTACATTTTATGCTTCTTCAACTGATTCACTAACAAGTTTTACCTCCTACTCGCAATCCCGCTTTATTTTAAAAATAAACGGTGCAGGTTCAACACAATGGGCTAAGAAATTTTCGGCAACTTTAAGTGCTGATGATTCAAAATCCGAAGTATTGAACGACCGTGATGGGAGACTGTATTTAATTGTAACGAATAGAGCCGCACAAACACCTACTTCTTGGCAATACCAAGACTCGGTAATTTTTAATCCAACTAATAATTACATCAACACACCTCGATGGGTAATGTGTAGAATTAATGAAAACAACGGTAAAATTATTTGGCTCAATTATATTTCCAATCCACGTATTAGCGGAAACTTTATTACTATGTTAAATATTTCTTCCCCAAAATTGGATTCTAGAAATAATATTTTATTTGCTATAACCCAATGGGGAAACCACATAGAGCCAATCTATATTTTTGGAGAATATACTCCAGTTGGAAATAACAGAACCAATAATATATTGGTTAGAATCGATTCGACTGGAAGAGTTACTAAATTTAGAGATTTAGGGCTAAACAATACTTTTACTTCTGGATCTACAGAAATTGCCCTAACCTCCGAAAATAATATTGCCCTTATTAATAAAAGCGCTCAAGGTAGCGATAATGGAATCACTTATAATTATACCAATAATCCATCTGGTTTCAACTATCTAAGAATTTATGATTCTAACTTTGTTTTACAAAAAATAGTTAAGCTTGGTCAACAAGAAATTAAAAATTATCTATTTGATAAAAGTAATAGATTGTTAACAATTGGAGCGTCCTCTTTTGCAAATTATAATTTACCTCCAGTAAATGAAACATTGCAATTAGATAGCTCTAGATCTGTAACTATTAATACTGCTTCACAAGTTTTTCCCTACCTAATTAGATATTCCAACAATTTTAAATTAGACAGTTTTTATCTTGAAAACAATTCTACACCATACTTTGGAGGGATTTCAGGATCAATCAGTGGGCTAAAAATTGCTTCCAATGGTGATATATACCCTACTCTATCTTATCCTAGTATGAATAATTCAGTATTTAGATATGATAGTTCTTTTAAACCAAAGAATAGTAATTATGGGAAAATAAGAGATCGTGAAGAACAGATAATTAGTCTTACTGAAGATTATAATGGTAACATCTATAGTACAGGAGTGATTCAAGGTAAAGCTACTTTTCAGAATTCCTTTGGGAAAGATAGTATAATAACTCCTTTTGAAAATTCGAGTGACTGTTTTGTTTCAAAATTTGATAAGAATGGTAATCTACTATGGATTAAAACTTTTGGAAATACTTCACAAGAATCTGGTCGTTTTATGACAATAAATAAATCTGGTATTTATATATTATACAATAGTGGGCCAACATTTATCTCATCAGAATGGACACTATCAGGAAACAAAAAAGTGAAAGGAAATCAAGTAATCATAAAATTAGATTTTGATGGAAATCTTCTTTGGTGCAAAGGGATTTATTCACTTGAATTAAATAATATACCCGGTATAAATATTTTTAAATCACTTTCAAACGATGATCTATTAATAGGAATTAAAGGAAAAGGAGATATTTATTTTGGTGAAGAAAAATTTAATTCTCTAGGTAATAGGATTGGACAAATTATTGGAACAATTAATAATGAAGATGGGAATATAAAGAAATATAATCGCTTTGCCCTTAGAAACGAAAATGACGGTTATATCCAATCTTCAATTGACAATGCATATCAAGATCCATATGGTAACCTATACCTAGCAATGCAGTCCTTTTATACTGGAAATCTAAATGCACCTTCCTCGCAAAATGAATTGTACTCATTTAAACAAAAGACGGTTTCCTTCTCACATGTATGGCAAACGCAGTCAAGTCTTTTGAAACTAGATTCATCTTTAGAGATTTCAAAATTTAATCAGTTTATTTCCTATATGAATATCTCAGACATTACAGGGAGTAATAACTCTATATATTTTTCAGGTAGGGCCAAAAATAATAATTTTAATTTTGGTGATACTACTGTGCCACTTTTTTCCTATGCACAAAGCAAACATTTTACAAATTTTGTAGGGGTTTTAGATACTAATTTAAAAATTAAAAATATTGCAAAAATGGATACGCTAACCTTGGAAACCCAAGTTACGGCGAAAAAGCTTTTCGTTGACCCTATTTCTAAAGATGTTTACAATACTTTACAGTTCAATGGTTCTATTGCTTTCAAAGAATCTTTGATTAAAATAAAAAGTAATGGAGGTTCTGATATACTATTTATCAAATATGATTCATCTGGGAACCTAATTGGTGGACAACAATTGGGCAGTGCTCAAAACGATGGTTTCATAACTTCCTTCCTTGATAAAAGTAGTAATGTTATTTTTACCAGTACTGCAGTTGATCCTAACTATATCTCCCGAGTATTTACACAAGCAACACCAAACAATCCACCCGGTATTGTCAAAAAATACGGTGCTCAAAAAAATAATCCTTTCAATATAATTGGTGGTGCAAAGCCAACTGGAGCTGACGGGGAAGGAAATATTGAATTACCATCAGGTGTTAGTAAAGATATTCTTGAACCAGATAGTTACATCAGTAAATATGTAAGCTTAAAAGAAGTTGGCAGAGGACCAGACACTTCAACCATTGAGGTATTCAATCCAATTTTTTGTAAAGACGACTCTGCAAAAATTCGCATCAATGAAGCTACTGCCATTCAATGGAAAAGAAATGGTGCTGGTATTGTAGGATCAAATGGATCTACAATTTATCCTAAACAGTCTGGAAGCTACTATGCAGTAATCACGACAGTGGAGGGGAGGAAAGACTCCTCCAGAGCAATCACTATTGTAGCCAAGGAACTACCCAGTGAGTTAGTAGTAAGTAATACTAATTATTGTTTGGGTCAGTCATCTTTCGCCTTACCAGCCACCTCCACTACAGGCAATGAATTGTTATGGTATACTTCTGCTTCAGCCAATAATTTTACTACTAGTGCGCCTAGCCCTAGTACTTCATCAGCTGGGTCTATAGACTACTATATTAGTCAGAGAAATACCACCACAGGTTGTATAGGACCTAAAGTAAAAATCACCGCAATAATCAATAATAACCCTGCTGCTCCATCCGTTAACGATTTAGCTTACTGCGAATCAACAACACCCATTGCATTAGCAGCTAGTGCATCATCAGACCATAGCATTATTTGGTATGGATCAAATGAAACAGGTGGGACTGCAAGTATTGATGCTCCTACTCCTTCCACAAGTAATGTAGGGACATTAAATTACTATGTTAGTCAAAAAAATAATATTACTTCTTGTGAAAGTCCGCGCGCAAAAATTGTAGTAACTATTAACCCAGTTCCTTCTGCACCTGTTACTACAGATGTTAACCTCTGTTTAAATTCTGCAGCTACTGCAATCACTGCAACTGCTGGTAATGGTAATCATCTTCTTTGGTATGGTAGTAATGAAACTGGAGGAACTGCTGCTTTAACAGCACCTATTCCATCCACCTCAACCACTGGAAATTTGAATTATTTTGTTAGCCAAAAAGTGATTGCAACAGGTTGTGAAGGACTTAGAGCAAAAATTATAGTTACCATTAATGCTTTACCTTCTGCTCCAACTACTACTAATGTTAACTACTGTTTAAATTCAGTAGCACCTGCACTAAAAGTAACTGCTGCAAATGGCAATAGCCTTCTATGGTATGGAAATAATTCAACAGGAGGTACTGCTATTTTAACAGCACCCATTCCATCCACTTCATCTGCAGGAATAGTAGATTATTTTGTTAGTCAAAAAATAAATACCACTGGATGTGAAGGACCAAGAGCTAAAATAAGTGTCAATATCACTGCATTGCCACCAGCCCCAACCGTTAGTGATCTTAGCTATTGTATTGGTTCACAAGCAAACCAACTTTCTGCAACTGCAGTCGTTGGAAATAATTTATTATGGCATTCTGCCGCTTCAGGAGGCGTATGGGTAGCAACAGCTTTCACACCTTCCACTTCATCCGCTGGAAAAACTGATTATTATGTTAGTCAATCTACTGCCCCACTTGGTTGCGAAGGACCTAGATCCAAAATAACGGTTACCATCAATCCAATACCTTCTAGTCCAAGTATTACCAGAAGAAATGATAGTTTACTATCTTCTTCTCCCATTGGTAATAGTTGGTTTAAAGACGGTGCGGTATTATCTAATAGTAGCCAAAGTATAAAACCCTTGACTGCGGGAAGTTATTTTGTAAAAACCACTATCAACGGTTGTACAAGTCCGATGAGTTCAGCTTACTTAAGCTTACTGACTGATTATTTAAATGATGAAGCAGCAGTTAAAGCGGCACCTAATCCATTTGTCAATCAACTCAACATTGACTTTGTTTATTTCAACAATCAAAAAGTCAATGTTGAAATTTTTGATAACATTAATGGAACTAAGGTTTACACAACACAAAATTTACAACCTGGAACACCTATTTACTTAGGTAATCTATTGAAGGGAACTTATTTAATTAAAGTTACTTCTCAAGACAATAAAATTGTTAAGCAGTTTAGAGTTGTAAAACTATAACCACCTTAATCAATTTTTAAACTTCCTCAAAAAGCCATCCTTTTATCAAAAAGGGTGGCTTTTAAATTTTTCGTATATTTAATTTTAGCCAAACATCTTTTTTTAGTAGTCTATTTAAGAACGATTAATTGCAAATTCCTATATTCATTAATTAACGCCTCATGAAACTAAATATGAATCCCTCTGGTAAAAGTGCTGAATTATTAAAATGGATAACTATTTTTTTATTTTGTCTTCAGCATTTTATTATTTCTGCACAGACTCCTGATCAAAAGCCGCTATACCTGGACTATACAAAACCTATTAAAGCGAGGGTAAGCGATCTATTGTCGCGCATGACATTAGAAGAAAAATTATTACAGATGAGTTCACGTATCTCCTCTCCTATTAAGCGCCTTGGTATTCCAGGTTTTTTATGGAGCAGTTCTGGAGATGGTCACTGTGTGGGAGTTCCAGCTGGTGAAGCAGCTACTATTTTTCCCGTTCCAATAGCACAAGCCGCTAGCTGGGATAAAAATATTGTACATAAACTTGCCGATATAATGTCGGATGAAGTAAGAGCTAGAGTGAACGGAAATATCACAAAAGCAACGCTAACTTTTTGGGCACCGGTTATTGAAATGGCTCGAGATCCACGTTGGGGCAGAACAGAAGAATGCTACGGTGAAGATCCTTACCTCACTTCTCAATTAGGTCTTGCATTTGTAAAAGGTATTCAAGGAGATCATCCAAAATATTTAAAAGCTACGGCTGGTCCAAAACATTTTGCATTGAATAACGAAGAGTGGGATCGCCATAATGGAAGTTCGGATGTAGATGAGCAACTGTTGCATGAATATTATCTTCGCCCCTATCAAACGATGGTGCAAGAAGGAAAAGTTTTACAAATCATGGCAGCATACAATCGTTTAAACGGTGTTCCCTGCATTGGAAATAAAAAACTTTTAACAGATATTCTTCGCGGACAATGGGGGTATGAAGGAAATATTGTATCCGACTGTAATGGAATCAGAGATCTTTTTGAAGGACATAAATATGTTGCCAATGTTCAAGAAGCAATAGCACTTGCCATCAATTCAGGAATGGATATTGAATGTGGTGACTGCTTTAGAGATCACCTAACGGAAACCGTTAAGATGGGATTGGTCTCAATGGCTGCAATTGATACGGCGATATCTCGAATAATGATTCCACGTTTTAAATTAGGATTGTATGATCCCCCTGAGATGGTTCCTTACACAAAAATTTCTCCTTCAGTAGTGGATAGTCGTGAACATAGAGCCGTGGCTAAAGAAGCAGCGCAAAAAACAATTGTATTACTTAAGAATGAAAATAACTTACTACCCTTAGACATCAATAAAATTAAGTCCATAGCAGTGATAGGTCCAAATGCTGCTGTCGCTCAGCTAGGAGGTTATACCGGTGGGCATTCCAAAGTAATTTCTCCTTTACAAGGAATTAAAAACCGATTAGATAGTAACTATGTTTATTATGTAAAAGGAACCGATGTAAAAATAACCTTGCCATTAATACCCAGTGAATACTTGATTCCTGCTGGAGGAAAGGTTGGAGAACATGGATTAAAAGGAGAATACTTCGCTAATGTAGATTGTTCAGGTGAACCAGTGCTAACAAGAATTGATAAAGTAATCGATTTTAAATTTGGTAGAAGTTCTCCCATTCCAAACCTGCCAGCCACCTATTATTCAATTAAATGGACGGGTGATTTTGTTGCCCCCTACTCTGGTGCCTATTATATTGGTGGTGAATTTGACGATGCAATAAAATTGTATTTGAATGGAAAATTACTCATCGATCGTACATTAAATAGAAACAAATCATCAGACGTTGCAAAAATTGAAATTGAACAAGGCAAAAAATATGCGTTAAAAATAGAATACACACAACAATGGTACAATGCAGAAGTTAAACTAACGGGCGCTCCTCAAAATCCAAATAAATTTAAAGATGCAATAGAAGCGGCAAAAAAAGCGGATGTTGCCGTAGTTGTTTTAGGTACCGATGAGACAGTAGAAAAAGAAGGGGTAGATCGTCCAGACCTTAATTTACCTGGTGATCAGGAAGATCTTGTAAAGGCAGTGTTTAAAGCGAATCCAAAAACAATTGTTGTACTACAAAATGGCAGCACTATTTCTGTTAGCTGGTTAAAAGACAATGTGCCAGCTATTTTCGAGACATGGTATAATGGAGAAGAAGGAGGCAATGCATTGGCGGATGTTATTTTTGGAGATTACAATCCAGCTGGCAGATTGCCTCTCACCTTCTACAAAACAGCTGAAAATTTCCCTTCCTTCAGTGACTATAATATTCGTAAGGGAAGAACTTACCTGTATAGAAAAACTTCAAAAGATAATGTAAAGGTTAGTGAAGTTCTTTATCCATTTGGATATGGACTTAGCTATACCCAATTTAGCTATGGCAAATTGGAAGTACTTACTAAGCAAATAGATGCTAAAGGAAATATAAAAGCTAGACTAAGGATAAAAAACACGGGTACTCGTGCGGGTGATGAAGTAGTACAGTTGTATGCGCATGATGAAAAAGCAAGTGTAGTAAGGCCAGATAAACAATTAGTTTATTTTGATAGAATTCATTTACTACCCAATGAAAGTAAAGTAGTGGAACTCAAATTCCCCGCTAAAGATCTAGCTTATTGGAAAGTTGCTTCCAATAGTTTTGTAGTTGAGCCTGGAGACTTTACCCTAATGGTAGGCAGTTCTTCAGAAGATATTAAGTCAATAGGAAAGTTTACTGTTAAATAAATACTGAATAATTTTTTATGAAAAATTATCTAAATAAAATTACCCCCTTAGTATTAATCAGTTTTCTACTGATCTCCTTTGTAATGGAGGGTAAATCACAAGGACGAATGGTGAGAGGGGCAGAAAAAACGGAGTATGCTTTACCTACTAATTTAGCCGACTTTTATGTTTCACCGAAAGGTAGCGACGCTTGGTCGGGTAAACTAGCAGAACCTAATAAGAATGGCACTGATGGGCCATTTGCAACCATCGCCAAGGCAAAGGAAGCTGTT
>JAURKC010000012.1 GCA_030831945.1 Ferruginibacter sp. | reverse complement strand
TTTACAGCAGTAATTGCAATGATTGGAGTAGTACTTTTTTATGCCTATTTCAGAATGCAATATAAGTGGGAAATGAATGAGCAATTATATCATGAATTAAAGTCAAAAGAAAATAAATCGAACAACATATCAAACATTCATTAATTACTAAAATCCATGCAAAAATCATTTTCACTCTTGCTAGCGATAACCCTATTGTTGTCAGCTTGTAACAAATCAACTACTCCCGAGAAATGTACTTTAGTTGCACCCACCGCAGTGGCACCTGCAGCCGAAGTGGCTACTTTAAAAGCTTGGTTAGATGCTAATTCTTTGCAATATACAGCACACCCAAGTGGATTTTTTTATAAAATAGTTTCACCAGGATCTGGAGCTGCTCCTTCTGTTTGTACAAATATTGCAGTTAAGTACATTGGAAGATTAACTACTTCTAGTACCTCTTTTGATGAAAATACTACAGGTACAATTTTTGGGCTTTCACAATTAATTTTAGGTTGGCAGTTAGGTCTTCCTTTGATTCAAAAAGGAGGTTCTATTATTTTATATATTCCCCCTTCTTTAGGGTATGGAAGCTCAGGTGCTGGATCTGCAATACCACCAAATTCAAACTTGGTGTTCTCTGTCGAATTATTAGATGTTCAATAATTATTATTGATCAGTAAGTTCAATGCTAGTTTTAACAACTGGTAGTCAATTTTAATAGAGGATAGGGAATTTGAATTAGAGAATTAATCAAGTTGATGTCATTAACCATCATCAAGCTTTACATAAATATTCCTAATAGTTTTGTCAGTGTTAATTATTTAACATGGATAAAACTATTAGGAATTTACTTTTAAATTAAGAAAAGGAAGATTAACTAATTAATTGATCCAGTTGAATTGATATTCTAATGGAGCTTTTTGACCTCGGCCAGCAATTTTTCTAAACCTTTCAGGTAATGCCATCAAGTAGTCTCTGGCTTTTTCAGCTTTGTCATTGATGCCAGTGATGTTAGAAATATTCCATTCTTTTACAAGGGATTCTAAAATGTCAGTATAGTCCCAGGTAGTGTATACGCCAAGTCGTTGAGCTGCATCACTGAAATGATCAAAGGCTTGTCCAATTTTTTCACCAGATTGGCGAAGGAAATGAGCAGGCATTACAATTTTTTTTCTCATCATATCTTCAAAAGCTAACATCATTTCACTAGGGTCAATTTCAAAAATTTTCCCTACAAAACTCTTGTATGCCTTTGCGTGTCGGGCTTCATCTGCTGCTATTACTCCACATATTTTAGAAAGTTGCGAACATCCGTGCGTTTTTGCAATGGTGGCTGTTCTACGATGAGAAACATTGGTAGCCAACTCCTGAAAAGAAGTGTATACAAAATTTCTGTATGGATCTCTGCCCGTTCCAATATCAAATCCATCCGCAATTAAATATTGAGTGCTAATTTCCATTTGCCTCATATTGACTCTGCCAGATAGGTAAATATATTTGTTTAACAAATCGCCGTGTCTATTTTCCTCTGCAGTCCACATTCTTATCCATTTACTCCAACCTTGAGGTTCCATTTTATCAATTCCTTCTACATCGGTAAGCCAACTTTGATAAGTAGGTAAAGCTTCTTCGGTAATAATATCACCTACTAAAACTGCTAAATAATCGTAGGGCAATTCTTTACAAGATTCTTGTAATTCTTTAATACTTGATCTAAAATTTTCTGAAGAGCTATCGGGCAAAAAATCAGTTGGTTGCCAGTTAGTGTCAATATCATTTAAAAACTCACTAACAATGCTGTCCATCTTTTGGCCTAAAAAATTCATTACCTCAATCCTGGTATTGGTTTGATTCATTTTTATTTGTATAATTATAAGTAATTAAGATCTGTCAATGTTCATCACAAAAGTGGTTGCAAATATACAACCTTTACTAATGGATTAGATTGCTTTGCTACCATTAAATAAATTGGAAAAAGAAGCTTAAGAAATTAGTTAAACCCCATATTTCCGTTTGATATCCCTGTCTGTCTCTCTTTCTTTTATACTTTCTCTTTTATCATAAATCTTTTTCCCTTTGCCTAAACCAATTTCCATTTTAAATAAACCTTTTTCGGTAAGAAAAATTTTGAGGGGTATAATAGAGTATCCTTTTTCTTTTGTCTTTGCTTCCAGTTTTTGAAGTTCTCTTTTATTGAGTAAAAGCTTTCTTTCTTGCATTGGCTCATGGTTGTTATAAGTGCCAAAACTATATTCAGAAATATGTAAGCTTTTTACATACAATTCCCCTTTATCGAAGAAACAATAACTATCGTTAAAGCTGGCTTTACCTGCACGAAGACTCTTGATTTCAGTACCGGCTAGCACCATTCCTGCAATGAAGGTTGCTTCAAAAAAATATTCGTGATAGGCCTTACGGTTACTGAGTTCCAAACTTTAAAATTTATTACAAAAGTACAATTAATCCAACTAGCTTCTTTCAATTTTTAGCATTCTCAAAGATTTTGATAAGCTTATTTTAAGTCTTATTAAAACAAAAACGGCAGTTACCCAATTGGAGCAAACTGCCGTTTTATAAAGTCATTAATCCTTTTATTGTCTAAATAATACAATTACAGAGGCCATTTTCTGTTTCAATTCTTTTCTATGAACTATAAAGTCAAGAAATCCATGCTCTAATAAAAACTCACTCCGTTGGAAACCTTCTGGAAGATCCCTTTTAATTGTTTCTTTAATTACCCTTGGACCAGCAAATCCAATCAGTGCACCTGGTTCCCCACAAATGATGTCTCCTAACATTGCAAAAGAAGCAGTGGTTCCACCAAAAGTTGGGTCAGTGCATAAAGAAATGTAAGGGATTTTATTATCTGTAAGCTGTGATAACTTACCTGAAGTTTTGGCTAATTGCATTAAAGAAAATGCACTTTCCATCATACGGGCACCACCACTTTTATTAATGATCATAAATGGAATACTATGCTGGATACAGTAGTCGCAGGCTCTGGAAATTTTTTCACCCATCACACTACCTAAACTTCCACCAATAAATTCAAAATCCATGCAAGCAACTACTAAGTCATTGGTATCAACTTTCCCATGAGCTACGGTGATGGAGTCGTGAATTTCAGTTTTTTCATAGGTTTCTTCCAATCTTTTTTTGTAAGATTTAAGATCTACAAACCCTAAATGATCTTTTGAAATAATATTGGCAAATAATTCAGTGTATTGATTGTTGTCAAATAAAATTTCAAAATATTCGCTACTACCAATTC
The DNA here is from genome assembly GCA_030831945.1 of Ferruginibacter sp. GTDB lineage: Bacteria > Bacteroidota > Bacteroidia > Chitinophagales > Chitinophagaceae > Ferruginibacter. Next base: position 94,511 of record JAURKC010000012.1, on the reverse strand, counting down.
GATGGTGATATTCACATTTTGGACAAACAAAATAATTTTCTCTTATTTCATTTACTGTGCAGGTATATTTACAAGAAGGACATTTAGTCCAAAGCCCTTCTGGAGCATCCGCCTTTTCCTTGGTAGGAGTAAGAATTCCTTTTTTTATGCGCTTAAACCAGCTACGTTTTGTCTCCTCAGTTACCCCATCTTCACCTGCCAGATTTGCGTCAAAATCCTCTTCTTTGATCATATAAATTAGCCAAACAATAATACAATACTTCTAGAAGTCGTAAAGTTTTATTGTGTTTTTTTAATGATAAAAAAATATTCATTTTTTGAATCTACTTTTTAAAAACTAAAAAACAAATTCATTATCCAAAATAACTCAAATTTCATGCTTTATAAACGTTTTCCTTTTGGAAAATGCAGCTAAGCATTTCTATTGATACAATTTAGGTCTTCGAATGCAATTTCTAATCTTTTGCTAAAGCTTTCTTGACCTTTGCGAAGCCAAACCCTAGGGTCATAATGCTTTTTATTTGGCTTATCTGCACCATCGGGGTTACCTAATTGACCTTGAAGATAGGCTTCATTCTTTTTGTAATTCTCTAGCACCCCATCCCAGAAAGCCCATTGAAGATCGGTATCAATATTCATTTTAATAGCACCATATCCAATAGCCTCACGAATCTGATTTTGGGGTGAGCCACTGCCACCATGGAATACAAAGAATACCGGTTTTGGTCCTGTGCCTAATTCTTTCTCAATAAAAAGCTGACTGTTGTTTAATATTTCTGGCCTTAATTCTACATTACCAGATTTGTAAACACCATGAACATTTCCAAAAGCAGCTGCAACAGTAAACATGCTGCCTACCTTGCTTAATTCAGTATATGAGTAAGCTACGTGCTGCGGTTGAGTATACAATTTATCGTTTTCTATATCAGTATTATCTACTCCATCTTCTTCACCGCCAGTTACGCCTAATTCAATTTCGATACTCATGCCCAAGGGTGCCATTCTTTTGTAAAACTCTACAGAAGTATGAATATTTTCTTCAATCGGTTCTTCACTTAAATCAAGCATATGAGAACTAAAAAGTGGTTGACCTTTTTCTTTATAAAATTGTTCTCCCGCATCAATTAAACCACTAATCCAAGGAAGCCATTTTTTAGCAGCATGGTCTGTATGTAAAACTACCGGTACACCATAATGTTTAGCAACATTATGAATATGCAATGCACCAGAAATGCCTCCAGAGATATTCGCTTGTAACTTATCATTTGGCATCCCTTTTCCAGCTAAAAACTGCGCACCGCCGTTACTAAATTGTATAATTACAGGAGAATTAACCTTTGCTGCCGATTCTAAAACACCATTAATAGTGTCTGTTCCTATGCAGTTAACTGCAGGTAATGCAAATTGGTTGTCTTTTGCATCATTGTAAAGCGCTTCTAATTCAGCTCCGTGTAATACGCCGGCTTTGTACTTACCCATAATTGTTTTTTTTGCAAAATTAAGTGAATTTGGCTTTTATCGAACGCTTATTTAACCAGATTAGTTAATTATCCATTAGCTTTTAATATAAGCTTAAAATTATATATCAATTTATTTTCTATAGTCACCGCTATAAGTAGATTGAAGAGTCGTAAAGTTTTCAGTTTAAAAAAGAGGTAGGCTTATTTTGAGAGGCTTTGAATAATATCATACTTGGTTACAATATGAAACATTCCGGTTTCATCCTTACTGAGTACGGCACCATTTTCTTTGGTGATAAAATTACTTAATCTTTCAACAGGACAGTCGAATGCTACTTCGGGATAGGCTTTTTCCATCACTGATGCTATAGTTTGCGTTTTAATGCCGCCATTGTTAAGTATTTGATTAAATAATCCACCTGCAGATATGGCTCCTACGTTAGTACCTTCACTCATCACTGGGATATTTTCAATATCATATTTTTTCATCAATTCTATGGCTGCTGAAACGGATTGATTTGGAGTAAGCGTAATCAATCTTTGACTGCCTCTTCCATTAATAAGATCTTTAAAGGTTTTCATTTCTAAAAAACCTCTTTCTAACATCCACTCATCATTGTATATTTTTCCAACATAACGACTACCATGATCGTGGAAAATTAGCACTACTACATCTCCTTTTTTTAATTGATCTTTTAGTTGCATTAATCCCTGTAAACAACTACCTGCACTATATCCACAAAAAAGACCTTCTTCTTTAGCAATTCTTCTAGCCATTATAGCCCCGTCCTTATCAGTGACTTTAGTAAATTCATCAATCACACTCATATCATAATTGGCAGGAACAAAGTCTTCGCCAAAACCTTCACTGATGTAGGGGTATACTTCTTTTTGATCTATTTCTCCAGTATCGAAATATTTTTTTAATAGAGAACCATAGGAATCGATAGCCCAAACTTTAATAGCAGGATTTTTTTCTTTTAAGTATTTACCTGTCCCAACAATGGTACCTCCAGTGCCGGTAGCTACTACCAAATGGGTAATCTTACCTTCCGTTTGCTCCCAAATTTCTGGTCCAGTTTGTTCATAGTGAGTAAGTCGATTAGCGAGATTGTCATATTGGTTTACATACCAACTATTAGGAACTTCAGCAGCCAGTCTTTTGCTGACAGAATAATAACTTCTTGGATCTTCAGGCTCTACATTAGTAGGACAAATAATTACTTCTGCGCCCACTGCTTTTAAAATATCTGCTTTCTCTTTGGATTGCTTTTCAGTAGTTGTGAAAATGCATTTATATCCTTTTACACAGGCGGCTAAGGCTAGACCCATACCTGTATTACCACTCGTTCCTTCTATTATAGTACCTCCAGGTTTTATTTTCCCCTCCTTCTCTGCAACTTCTAGCATTTTGAGTGCCATCCGATCTTTAATACTATTGCCAGGATTAAAGTATTCTACTTTGGCTAAAACAGTGCAAGGAAGGTCTTTCGTTATTTTGTTTAATTGAATCAATGGTGTATTACCAATGGTTTCCAAAATGTTATTTAGCCACATAAAATAGTTGTTTTAACAAAGTGAACGAAAGGAATAGCCTATAAATGGTAGTATTATTTTGATAATATTTCAATCCCCTTCAATACAGCATGATCTTCTTTATTTATTATTTCATAAAACCCTTCATTTTGCCAGATTTGTCTAGCTAGTGATGATTTAATTCTGGTTAACAATTGTTTTTTATCAGTTGAATTGATAGTGGACAAATCGATAGAATCTTTTTTTGCTACATCTTGAAACTGTTTCCAATCGCCTTCGTTAAATGAAAATTGATTATCAAAATCTGTGATATTTTTATGACTAGATAAACGTGCTTTATTCTGTAAAAAATAGTGATAAGTAAAATCTCCAATAATTCCTTTCATATATATTCTTGAAAGGTGGTTTGAAAACAAAGCAGTATCTAGGGCAACAAAAATATCTGGAGTGATGCCGCCACCTCCAAATAATTTTTTACCTTTTTGAGTGGTAAAGATTTTACTGGTATCATTTTTTAGTGAATCTGCATTGACCACTTCACCATCATGAAATCGTTGATTGATTTCTTCATAATAAGCTCTTTCACCATTTTTATAGGATCTTTGTATACTTCTACCAATAGGCGTATAATATCTTGCCACCGTTAACCTTAATGCACTTCCATCATTCAAATCAAATTGCTCTTGAACTAATCCCTTTCCAAAACTACGTCTGCCAATAATAGTAGCTCTGTCCCAGTCTTGAAGGGCACCCATTAGAACTTCACTTGCACTTGCAGATCCTTCATCTGCTAAAACCACTAAAGCTCCATTCTCAAAAAGCCCTTCTCTTTGGCAACGGTATTCTTTTTTGGGAATATGTTTTCCCTCGGTATAAGTAATTAATTTATTACCCGATAAAAATTCATCAGCAATAGCAGTTGCCTCATCTAAAACACCTCCGCCATTACCTCTTAAGTCTAGTATTAATTTTTTAAGTCCTTGTTTTTGTAAGCCTTCTAAAGCTTTCATAAACTCTTTGTACGTAACCTGCGAAAATTTATTGAGTTTAATATAGCCAATACCATTTTCAATGATATAGCTGGCATCTACACTACTAACTGGTATGATTCCTCGAACGATAGAAAATTTCTGGACTTTACCTTCTCTAACAACATTTACTGCAACTGCAGTTCCTAATTCACCTCTTAATAGTTTCTTTATACTTTCAGCAGCTATTTTTTTTCCAACAATAACACTATCATTTACTTGAATTAATTTATCTCCGATGGTTAATCCAGCCTTAAAGCTCGGACCATCGGGGATTACATTTAAAACATTTAGTGTATCATTGAAAATATTAAATTCAATTCCTATTCCAAAAAAGTTTCCAGCAATATCGTCGTTAACCGCCTGAAGTTCTTCGGCTGGAATAAAAACCGAGTGCGGATCCAATTTGTTTAAAACAGATATGATAGCTGAATCACCCAATGAGTTTATCTTTACATCATCCACATATTTATTTTGGATTAAATTCATTACCTCTTGCAAAGCAGTTACCTTGTCAAGAGAGAAAAAATTTCTTCCGGGTTGGTTATCCCTCATTTTATACCCTATCAGCATACCAACAATCATGGCGATGCTAATAAGCAGAGGAAGCCATATTTGGATCTTTTTATTCATATCTTTTCACTTATTAACACGAAAATAAATGAAATATAATGAATGCGGTAGTTGAGTTTTGAATGGAAGTGATAATCACTATAAAAAAGTATAAATTTGATGTATGTCAATTCAATTAATTGCCGATAGTGGCGCTACTAAAACGACTTGGTGTCTGTTGCAGAATAATAAAAAGAAATTCCTTTCTACCCAAGGGCTAAGTCCTTATTTTCTAAAGACTGATCAAATTCAGCAAATTGTGGGTACTGAGGTTAAGTCTAAATTGAAGGGGATAGCGCCAGATGAAATATTTTTTTATGGAACAGGATGTATTAATCCAGGAAATGAAAAATTGGTAAAAAAAGCTTTGAGCAATTTATTCCCCCAATCAGCGATCCAGGTTACCCATGATTTAATGGGTGCAGCAAAAGCATTGTGTGGTGACCAAAAAGGAGTAGCCTGTATTTTGGGGACTGGATCAAATTCTTGTTATTACAACGGTAAAAAAATAGTTAAAAATAGTCCAGGACTTGGATTTGTTTTAGGTGATGAAGGTAGTGGGGCGTATATGGGAAAAAAGGTAGTCCAATATTATTTGTACAATACTTTTGATCCCGATTTGATGGACCGTTTTAATGCCCTATTTAAAACTAACTCGGCCGAGATTCTTGACGCGGTCTACAAAAAACCTTTGCCTAATCGGTACCTAGCAAGTTTTGTTCAATTTTTAGTTGAAAATAGGGGGCATTACATGGTGGAAAATATTATCGAAGACAGCTTCAATGATTTTTTCTTTCATCACGTTTATAAATACAAGGAAAGTTGGACTATGCCTATCAATTTCGTGGGAAGTGTAGCTTTTGGATTCAAGGATGTGCTGAATGAAATGTGTAATTCTTATGAATTGCAATTGGGGAAAGTATTAAAAAATCCAATGGATGGTCTTATTAAATATCATACTAAATAAACATCATTTTATTCAATGAATTAGAAAGTAGAGTATAGTAAAAACCGAATGGATTATTGCTAATTCCCGTTTTATCCACTATTTTTATTTCGCTAAATTTTTGATTAAAAATATCTACGAGCTTTCATACATGCAAGACATTGAACCTTATTTCAATTGGAGACATCTTTACACTGCAGAAGAAGATCAATTGTCACCCTTTTATGGCCGAATCTACAGTGAATTTGAGTTCTCCAATACCGTCTATAATTATTACATTCATCCTCAATGGGACGATTTTGGTTCTCGGACTTTATATTTAAAAATATTGTTTGTAGATTATGAGCAGCAATACGCGATCATTGAACTATTGGGGGAATGGAATGATGCGATTGAAAATGATGTGATGACCCTTCGAAGGGATATCACCGATTTGCTTCAAAAACAGGGTATTTCTAAATTTATATTAATCGCTGAAAATGTACTGAATTTTCATAGTAGCGATGATAGTTATTATGAAGAATGGCATGAATCCCTCGAAGACGAAGGGGGCTGGGTGGTTATTGTAGATATGCCTATCCAAAGTCAGTACGATTTTAAGCGGGCAAGGCTGACTAATTATGTCGCTTTGATGGATTTTCCACAGTGGCGAACATTAAAGCCCGAATTGGTGTTTAATCAGGTGGACGACTGGATCAATCGGCAGCTTAAATAATTGTTTTTGTTGATATTTAACAATGTCCGAAAACCTTTACGTAATATTTTTTAATTAAAAACTTTTTTGATGGTTCCTTACGTATTTTTGTAACCTGAAAAAATTAATCAAGTTTATATGACATCTAAACAATTTTTCGCCTCTTCGATTGGAAAGAAAATTACCATGGCCCTTACCGGATTCTTTTTAATCAGCTTTTTGATTGTTCACTGCGCTATCAATGCAATGATTTTTTTTAATGACGGGGGTCAGACATTCAATCACTGGGGGCATTTTATGGGGTCAAACTTGATCATCCGAACTGCTGAAATTGGCCTTTTTGTATTTCTATTGATACATATCATTCAGGGGTTATTATTGTGGAAGCAAAATAGGAGTGCCCGTCCGGTTAAGTACATTGTAACCAAACCGAATGAAAATAGTAAATGGTATAGTCGGAGTATGGGCTTACTGGGCACCTTGATTCTTATCTTTTTAATATTGCATCTCTATCATTTCTGGACGCCTTCAAGATTTGGTGGTATAGCAAATGTTCGACCATTAGAGGAGACAACGCTTGCTGATTATAATAACCAGTCGGTACATGATTTATATAAAGAAATGCTCCAGGTTTTTCAAGACAATTTATTGATTGTAGTGGTCTATGTGCTGGGTGTAATTTCTTTGTGCTGGCATTTATTACATGGTTTCCAAAGTGCTTTTCAAACTTTTGGATGGAATCATAAAAAATATACTCCCTTAATTAAATCATTGGGAGTAGCCTATTCAATTATTATTTGTTTGTTGTTTGCAATGATGCCTATCGCTATTTATTTGCATTGGGTAGGTTAATCCATTTGCTTTCAATAAAAATTTATATTATAAAATATCAACCAATTAATTAATCAACTAATTACCTCTACTATGGCTTTCGATTCGAAAATTCCCAAAGGTGAAATGAATGAAAAGTGGAATGATTATAAAGGGCATGTGAAACTGGTGAATCCTGCTAATAAGCGGAAACTAGAAGTGATTGTAGTAGGTACCGGTTTGGCTGGTGCATCTGCTGCTGCTTCTTTAGGAGAAATGGGTTATAAGGTAAAAGCATTTTGTTTTCAAGATAGTCCTCGCAGGGCGCATAGTATTGCTGCCCAAGGAGGAATCAATGCGGCTAAGAATTACCAAAATGATGGAGATTCTGTTTTCCGTCTTTTTTATGATACAGTGAAGGGTGGCGATTACAGAGCTAGAGAGGCTAATGTACATCGCTTAGCGGAGGTAAGTACTTCCATTATTGATCAATGCGTAGCACAAGGAGTTCCCTTTGCTAGAGAATATGGAGGATTGTTAAGCAATCGTAGTTTTGGAGGTACACAGGTACAACGTACCTTTTATGCAGCTGGACAAACTGGCCAACAATTATTGTTAGGCGCTTACAGTGCTTTAGAAAGACAAGTGGCCTTAGGTAATGTAACCATGTATGCTCGTCATGAAATGTTAGATGTGGTGATGATAGAAGATAAGGCGAGAGGAATTATAGCGCGTAACTTAGTTACAGGGGAATTAGAAAAACATTTCGGCCATGCGGTGCTGTTATGTTCGGGTGGTTATGGTAACGTATTTTATTTGAGCACCAATGCAATGGGAAGTAATGTAACGGCTGCTTGGAAAGCTCATAAGAAGGGGGCTTTTTTTGGAAACCCTTGCTTTACACAAATTCATCCAACTTGTATTCCTGTTTCAGGAGATTATCAAAGTAAACTGACACTAATGAGTGAAAGTTTGCGTAACGATGGTCGTATATGGGTGCCCAAAAACAAAGGAGAAAATCGTAAGCCGGTTGATATTCCTGAAGAAGAAAGAGATTATTATCTAGAAAGAAGATATCCAGCTTTTGGAAATTTAGTACCACGTGACGTTGCCTCTAGAGCGGCTAAAGAGCGTTGCGATGAAGGATACGGAGTGGGAACCACTAAATTGGCTGTTTACTTAGATTTTGCAGATGCAATCCTTAGGTATGGTAAAATTGAAGCGGGTAAAATGGGGGATCATTCAGCTAGCGAAGCTGCATTGATTCAGTTAGGAAAAGAGGTGGTGAAAGAAAAATATGGTAATCTATTCGCTATGTACGAGAAAATTACTGGCGAAAATCCATACGATATGCCTATGAGGATTTATCCAGCGGTGCATTATGTGATGGGTGGATTATGGGTAGATTATGAATTACAAACTACTGTTAAAGGTTTATATGCATTAGGAGAAGCTAATTTTAGTGAACATGGTGCTAATCGATTGGGTGCTTCTGCATTGATGCAAGGTTTGGCAGATGGTTATTTTGTAATTCCTTACACTTTGGGTAATTATTTGGCAGATGAAATTCGTACTGCTAGTATTTCTACCGATCATCCTGCTTTTGTCGAAACGGAGAAAGCGGTGAAAGATCGTATTGATACCCTACTGAATATTAAAGGAAAGCAAACGGTAGAAAGCTTCCACAAACGTCTTGGTCTGATCATGTGGGATAAATGTGGGATGGCAAGAAGTGAAAAAGGATTAAAGGAAGCCATTGAGCAAATTCAAGCTTTGAAAAAAGAGTTTTGGTCAGATGTAAGAATTCCAGGCGAGGCGAATGGAATGAACACTGAATTAGATAAAGCAGGTAGAGTAGCAGATTTTATTGAATTGGGAGAATTGATGTGTAAAGATGCACTCGTTAGAAATGAAAGTTGTGGTGGCCATTTTAGGGAAGAATATCAGACAGAAGATGGTGAAGCCAAAAGAGATGATGAGAATTTCAGTTTCGTTTCTGCCTGGGAATACGTAGGTGAAAGTGACTGGAAATTAAATAAAGAAGAACTTACATTTGAAATTGTAAAGCCTACTCAAAGGAGTTACAAATAAGCTAAACTAACTATTCAACAACTTAACCATTCAATAATGGAACATTACAAAATGAATCTGACGTTAAAAGTTTGGCGTCAAAAAAACAATCAATCAGAAGGATCTTTGGAAACCTACCAAGTAAAAGATATCTCCTCTGAAATGTCTTTTTTAGAGATGTTTGATGTGTTAAATGAGCAGTTGATTTTGTCGGGAGGTGAGCCTATAGCATTTGATCATGATTGCCGTGAGGGTATTTGTGGAATGTGTAGTATGCATATTAATGGAAGGGCGCATGGTCCTTGGACAAATAATACCACTTGCCAACTTCATATGCGTGCTTTCAAGGATGGCGACACTATTGTGGTGGAACCATGGCGCAGTAAAGCCTTTCCTGTTATTAAGGATTTAACAGTGGATAGAAGTGCTTTTGATAGAGTGATTCAAGCCGGAGGTTTTATTTCAGTTAATACTGGTAATGCAGTGGATGCTAACTCTTTACCTATTGATAAAAAAGATGCAGACGATGCATTTATGGCAGCTTCCTGCATCGGTTGTGGTGCTTGTGTTGCTACCTGCGTTAATAGTAGTGCCATGTTGTTTGTAAGTGCCAAGGTTTCTCAATTAGCCTTATTACCTCAAGGTGCTCCAGAGCGCGAATCAAGGGTGTTAAATATGGTGGCTCAAATGGATAAGGAAAATTTTGGTAATTGTACCAATACCTATGCCTGTGAAGCGGAATGTCCAAAAGGTATTTCGGTGGCTAATATTGCCCGAATGAATAAGGAATACTTACAGGCTAGTTTGACAACAGAATCTTAAGCTAATTAATTATAACTTTAAAAACCTTCCAATTGGAAGGTTTTTTGTTTTAGGGGTAGGGTAAAATAGAAAAACTGAAAAATTCAGGTGAGAAAGCATTCCATCTTTTGATGGTTTTTATTAACCGAATTAGTAGGGCCTCGAGGGCTATTAGTCTTTTCACTTTTGATTCTACTCTTTTCAACGATAATGGCTATCCCCAATCATCTAGAACTTATTGGAGCTAAGTAAATCATTTCGTTAAGCAATTTTTATTTAGCTTTCCTTTTTTAATGAGTAGACCCTTGAAATATAGAGGAGAAAGATTCTTTCATTTTTTGTAAAATAGGTTGTATAAAAACTGAATGCGTTATGAAACCAAACTTATTTATTTTTTTATTGCTTTTGATAATGGGGACTGCTGATGTACAATCACAGCAATCGAAGCGCAGTTTCCTTCAAACTGTAAAAACCGATATTACGCTTCCTAGCAACGCAGGACAAAACGTTATCAAACTTTTTTCAGTAGGTCAACAAGTTGTTGCAGTAACATCGAGGGGCGTTTTTCGCTACCAAGATGGAAACTGGATGGGTAAACAAAACGGTTTAGATTGGCGAAATGCTGCAGTGGATAAACAAGGAAAAGTTTGGCTTTCATCTGTCGACTTTATTCAACAAGAAAATACAGTTGAAAAAATTTCTTTACCTGAATTTTTTAAAAAGGATACCATTTTATGTTTGTTTTGGGAAGATAATAAAACATTACAGGTAGGTACAACCGGCGGTTTGATAACTTGGAATGGCAAATGGAATATTCAGTCTGAAATAAAAGCGAAGGTTAATGCTATAATGATGGATGCTCAAAAGCAACTCTGGGTGGCTACTGGAGAAGGACTTTGGTGTCGTTCGAAAGGAGTGTGGGGGAATATGGATGAAACCATGATGGATCGGGGGAACGGACGAACTTATTTTGCACTTCAGCAACAAAAAAAGGGCGCTGAAATTCTTTTAAGTACACCTTATTCAGTGGCTTGTATTGCTGAAACCGGTGATCATTGGGTATTAAGTGCTACTAACGGACTTCCTTATGGTCCAGTAAAAGTGATTACAGTAGCCGATGGTAGTCTGTGGTTTGGAACTGATAAGGGGGCTATTAAAAAGGATTCAGGATGGCATTACTACAATGGAAAACGCTGGCTACCTGATAATAAAGTCAATGACATTCGGCCCATCGATTCGCATACGGTTTGGATTGCCACATCCAATGGAATTAGCCAGATTCAACAGATTAAAATGACCTTAGGTCAGAAAGCAGATTCGATTACTAAAATTACAGAATTGCGCCACAATAGACGGGGCTTAATTAATCATTCAAAATTGAAGATTCCCGGAGATATAAGTAGCAGTAACTTAGAAAATGAAGACAATGACGGTCTCTGGACTGCTTGTTATTTAGCTGCACAGTGCTTCAGGTACGCGGCAACGAAAAGTTCCGAAGCAAAGGAAATTGCAATTCGAACTTATGAAGCTCTGGAAAGACTCGAAGCGGTAACTGGAATTTCAGGTTATCCAGCCCGGTCCTATGCTTTGGCAACCGATAGGGTGAAGCAGTCAATGTCGCCCCATCCTAAAAAGTGGCATCCTTCACCAGATGGAAAATGGCAGTGGCTTGATGATACAAGTTCCGACGAAATAGTCGGCCACCTTTTTTCTATAGCACTTTTTTATGATCTAGTAGCCGATAAAAATCAAAAAGATAAGGCGAAGGGGTTGTTAGAAAGGATCATGAATCACATAATAGATAACGATTTCCGAATGATAGATTTTGATGGAAAACCAACCCGTTGGGGAATCTGGACTCCTGATTCGCTCAACCTATCTAAAAACTGGATTTACGAACGTGGATTGAATTCGCTTCAGATTCTTTCACATCTAAAAACCCTGATACATTTTACTGGAAATCCAAAGTATGAAAAAGCTTACAAAGAACTAGTTGAAAAACATGGATATGCACAAAACTCAGTACAAGCAAAAATAATCGGCCCTTTCGAAAACAGTCACTCTGATGATATTCTCAACTTTTTTCCTTACTACAACTTGTTTCGGTATGCAAAAGATGACCCCAATTTTCCCTTGTATAAAAAAAGTCTTGAACGAACTTGGAAGGCAGTTCGGCTTGACAGAATGCCTGTATGGAATGTAATAGCTAGTGCTTTACTGAAAAAAGACTGCGATATACAAGTAGCTCGAGAAGAATTGGAACAGTACCCACTTGATTTGATTAATTGGACCATGGAAAACAGTCACCGTTGGGATTTACAACATGATAAAATGGCTGGAAGATTTAGTGAAAACCAATCAACTAAATCCATTTCCGCAACTGAAGGTAATGTCTGGAGATGGAATACTAATCCACGGCAGATGGATTCAGGTTATGGGGGAACTCAAGAAGAAGATGGTTCATATTTTTTGTTTGCTTACTGGATGGGCAGGTATTATGGTCTGTTTGAAAAATAATAAAAGAAAACGATTATTTATTTTAATATTGAATAGTTGAAATAGTTATATACCAGATCAAAGAAGGCTAATAAAAAAATCGTCCCGACTAGTCGGGACGATTTTTTTAAATAATTATTCTACAAGTTTTTTATCCAAATAGTCCACCTTTTTTAAAGGAGCAAACACCCTCACCAATTTTAAATCCATTTTGGTATACTTCAATTTTGTAGTTACCAATGGCGAAATTTGTATTCTGCTTCCAATCAAAACTTACTGTTTGACGTTGTCCCTGAGTATAATTGATTTCAATTTTATGGGTAAATTGTTTTTCAGCTCCATCGCGTGTTTTAAATTTACCTGAGCCAAGTGATTCTACAGCAATTGGACTTCCATCAGGTGCAGAGATGGAAACATAAAGTTCTTTCGCTCCAGAGATTGCAATACGGTTTTCATCCAAATCAAAAGTGATTCTTAATTTATCAACTTTCTTGGCTGTACTGGTTTGTTTTTCTTTACCATTTTTTCTCTCATTGACACCTAAAATATTGAAATTAGAAGCGTGCAAGGTAGATCCGACATTAATCAAATCTTCCTTTTCCTTAATCACCGTTTTGGCTGATTCAAGATTTTTTTCAACAATCACTTTTTCCTCAGTGACTGCCTGCTTTTCTTGAGTTAACTGAATATTTTGACCTTTTAGTACTTCAATCTGTTCTTTATAGCCTTGAATATCTGTATTTAATGAGGCAATTAATTGTTTGGCCTCCATTAGCTCAGCCTTAGTAGCATTGGCATTGGAAAGCAAACTTTGGATACGCGCTCTCTTTTCGGCAATTTCCTTATCCTTCAAACTAATGGCACTATCTTTTTTTGCATTACTGGTTTTTAACAGATCATAACGCATAGTAGCTTCATCTAATAGACTTTGAAGCGTGTCTTTTTCAGTAACGACCGCTGCATATTGAATATCTTTTTGAAGAATGGTTTCTTTCGTTTGACCTTTATCCCATATGATATAACCCCAACTAGCTAGTAATGCTATGACTAGTAAAATGGTGATTATGTTCCGCCGATCTTTCTTTTCAGGAGGGGGAAATACAGGCGGCTGGTCACCTGCCGAAGGGAAATTTTCAAATGCCATAATGGTTTTTTTATTAAATGAATAGTAAAATGTTTGAATGGTTAAAAAATCATCAGACGAGTCAGTATTTAACCATTATTGAATCAAAGTTATAGGTATTTCCCAAAATCATGCCAAAGACATTTCATGTAAAGGCTTTACGTATTATTTAAAATCTATTAATTTCCCAATCCTTCCTCCACCTCCAGCAAAGAAGACGGCCTTACCATTTTTTGATTTTCTAACTACATGATAACTCTCTTTACTAATCCAGTTCCATGTATTGCCCTCATCCATACTTAAATCTACCCCATTTAGTCCGCAACTAATCCAGTTTTTGTTGCCTAACCATTCAACACAGCTTCTATATCCATTAACGGGTGTTTTGGGTGCCATCCAATCCTTACCTGCATTTTTGCTAATAAAGCAGCTGTTGGTATTATCGTCTTTATTGTTAAAATCTCCTCCAACGACAATCATCGTTTGAATGTTTTTCACTGCTATTGAATTAGCACCAGTGCTTTGTTTGCCTTGGATAATAGGAAGTAAGATTTTTTTACCCTTAATAAATAAATGACTACTTATACCTCCACTTACAAAAATAGCCTCCCGTTGATTGATTTTTCTAATATTGGTGCCACTGCTTGCGAAAAAGGCTTCACCTGAATCGGCAATTGGATTGTTTTGTGGGGAAAGGTCTTTCCAATGAATACCTCCATCAAAGGTTTTGGCTATGAAAACTTTACCTGCTATTGGATCACCTATTACCATACCATCCTGCTCATTCAAGAATTCCATGGCATCTAAAAACATTCCAGGTGCATTGTTTTCGTACACCCTTTTCCAACTAACTCCACCATCAGTGGTCCTTAGAATATAGGCAGGAGAGGAGATTCCCATAATTACAGCTGTTGTTTCATTGAATGCTTCGATATCCCTAAAATCAGTTTTTTCATAGCCCTTAACTACCTGCCAAATAAATGTTTTACCACTGTCTAGCGACTTGCCAACCATTCCATTGCTACCGCTAACCCAAATTATTCGGTCATTTACCACACTCAGTCCTCGCAGGGAGCTTTTTGTGCCAGAGCTGAGTAAATTCACATGCTGAGAGAGTAAGTTTGTTGAGCTAGCAATAAAGAAAAGAGAAAAAATAAATATTTTGAATTGATAGGCCATAAGATGAATTTTGCAGCTCAATATAAAGACAATTTCGAATTTATTGGTTGTAATTTATTGTATTCAGTAAAAGCAGCCACTGTTTTATATTGAATTGGGATACAAATTTCTCTATTAATTGATTTTCAAATTTTCACTATGATACCTTATTGGATGAGCAGAACCCAGCTGATGTTGGGGGATGAGAAAACCGAGCAATTAATGAATAAAAATGTGCTTGTCATTGGTCTCGGAGGGGTAGGGGGTATTTGTGCAGAGATGATTGCTAGGGCAGGAGTAGGTAAAATGACTATTGCAGATGGGGATGTGGTTGATTTAAGTAACTGTAACCGGCAGTTGGCTGCTTTACATAGTACCGCACAGCAATCCAAGGCAGCGGTCATGGCTGAGCGGATTAGGGATATTAATCCAGCGATAGAATTAACTGTACTGAATGAATTTATTCAAGAGCAAAGAACAGTGGAGCTGGTTCAAAATGGCGGCTTCGATTATGCAGTAGATTGCATAGATACCCTTAGTCCAAAGGTTTGGTTTATTAAGGCCTGTATCGATCATGGGGTGCCAATTGTAAGTTCCTTAGGTGCAGGAGGCAAAATGGACCCAGCTCAAATCCAAGTGGAGGATATTTCAAAAAGTTACCAATGTAAACTCGCTCGATACGTCAGGAAGTATTTGCATGAAATGGGAATTTATACGGGCGTAAAAGTGGTTTTTTCTCCAGAAAAAATTGATAAAGAGAAGGTAATTGTAACCGAAAAAGCTTTTCCAAAAAAATCATTGATTGGTACTATCTCCTACATGCCGGCTATTTTTGGTTGTATTACCGCAAGTGTAGTGATTAGAGATTTATATGAATCAAATAATTGATTTTAAATAGTTTATGATGTATACTTAAAATTTAAGTATACATTTTTCGAGTTTATTTGACACTGAATAACTAAAATACGGGAATGTTGGCTATTATACTAGCATTTTGTATATAAAATAATAATACAAATAGTTGATTAATAATTACTTACAGTATTTATTTAAGTAAAAATTACAGAAAAAGCATTTTTCAAGCTTTTTTATTCATTTTCCAGCTTTAAAGTGCCAATATCTTCAATTAATCTATCCATCTCTATTCTTAAGGTTCCATTGTAAACTCCCCTTATCCTTCTGTGCTTATCTACCAATATAAAATTTTCAGTATGTAAGAACTCATTTCTTTTTTGGTAAAAACCTATCGTATCGCCTGCATAATATTGCTGTTTTGCAAGTTCATAAATCTCATCTTTATTGCCGGTTAATAAATGCCATTTACCACTTTTAACTCCTTTATCCGTAGCGAACTTTCTCAAAACAGGAACGCTATCCATTTCCGGAGTTACCGAATGCGATAGAAATATAACCCCCTCATCCTCTTTATATTTCTGTTGAAGGATCTCCATATTGGTCGTCATTTTAGGACAAATATTATTACATCGGGTGAAAATAAAATTGGCTACATAAATCTTACCCTCTACTGTCTTTTCTGTTACGGGTTGATTATCCTGGTTGGTAAATGAAAAATTAGGTATTTGGTGGATGCTTGAATAATTTGAATCAGAAGCTTTAATCCATTCTGGGGTAAAGTCTGGCTGGTTAATAAAAGGCAAAGACATTGGTTCTGGAGCGGTTTTGCAACCAACCAATACAATCAGCCAAGCAAGTGTATTATTTTTTAATGACTGAATCATAAGGATTTGAACAGATTTTTAGACCTAGTAAGCCATACCTCTTACCATTTTTTATAACGTAATTTGCCCTAATAGACCCATTTGACCACCACATTTTCTGGCTACCTTCCTCGTAGCCTTTTATGTAATGAAAAAAGCGATAGGGTTGTCCAGTTTCCATCCATTCTTTTAATTCACCATTGTGTTCGGCATTGAGGAAATGGTATTCAAATTTTTTGGTTCCATTTTCCCACCATCCTTGATGAAATCCTTCCTTATTGCCATCTATATAAATTCTTGATTCAACTAGTTGACCATTGGGGTACCACTTTTTGAAAACACCCTCCTCTTTTCCATTTAAAAAAGCACCTGAAAATAGACTATCCCCATTCGGATAAAGCGTATAAACATGACCAGAAAATTTATTACCAAGGTAAAAAAGAGTATCCTGGTGAAAATTAAAGCCACTATCTGCACTCACAACAGATATATTCGGAACTGGTTTTATCTTCTTCTCAACTATGGGTGAAGGAATATTTCCATCGCATCCCGATAAGGTGATTAGGAAGATAATTATAAAAGCCAATAAGGATTGATTGGCTTTATTTGCTAACCGTTCCTGGAGTGCCATAAAAACCATTTCCGTTGATATAAGGTGATACTGCTGTAGTATGATAGTGATAGGTTCCATTGGGATAATCAGCTGTTGCTGAGGTATGCCCATGATAAGCATCCAAAGCTGATTCGGCAACAGTAGCACCATTTTCTTCAGGTCCATATACAGGAAAACCATCTAATAAAAAGCCGACTAAGGATGACTTGCTAGATTTTACCTTAGTGATATAGAGTGGTTCAACGTGATAATGATAGGAGCCCATATCCTGAGGATGACCATAGTATTGATCGAATCCTTTTATTTCATTTCCTAATGAAGCACCTCCAGCGGCATATTGATTATATAAAGCTACTCCATCTAATGCAAAACCAATTGGGCCCAATGGTGTAGCCGAATGAGCACTGTTCAAAGCTGGTTTGAGAGGAATTTTGAAAGTATAATTTTGATCGGTTATTTGAGTAGGTGCTTTTTGGAAAATTTCGCCATTAAATGTGGTAGATCCGTTTGCGAAATTCTCATAAAGCGCATTGCTTGTAGGCCAGTAGCAACTCTTATGGCTAGGAATTCCTTTTGTTTTAACAGTTATAAAGGTTCCATCTGAAGTAATACTAGAAGCGCCAAAAATCTTGGTATAGACATCAGGTACCGTATTGCCGCTGGAAGAAGAACCACTACTAGAGCCACCTGAAGAACTGGATGAATCTGAGGAAGTGGAGGTTTCTTTTTTACAAGAAAAAAGCATGCATGCCAATGCAAAAAATAGGAAGGATTTTTTCATAGTTTTAAAAATTGATAGTAGATGATACAATTTACTTTAAAGCATTCAAAAGAACAAAATTCAATAATTTTATTCTAATTTATCGTTGATACACATTAGTGGTAACTACTCCAGCTGTACTCGTTAGCTTAAAGGTATATTTATTTCCAGCATCCCAGCTGTACTCTACATAGCCCATATTGCTTCCTACTTGATAAGTCAATTTATAAGCATTGGTTCCTGTAGAAGCGAAAGTTTTAATAGAAGCGCCACTCAAGGGAGTGGTTGCCGGTCTTAATGGGGATGAAAATGCCTGCGGCAAAATTTGATTTTCGGGTGCCGCTGTTGAAGGATCGGTCGAAACTTTTCCTTTCATTGCTCCTACTACATAGGGGTAATTGTTAGTACCATGGTAGTGATAAACCCCATTTGAAATGGAATGTCCGTGACAGGTATCTAAACTTTGCATGGTCGATCCATCAGGCTCTTTTTCTCCATAAACTGCAAAGCCATCTAATGCAAAAGCAATTGGTTTAAGTCCAGAGGTGGTGGATAAATGAAGCGGTGCAGCATGATAATGATAATCGTCACCTTTGCCACAATGCCCTCCCCAATTATCTAATTCCCCAATTAAATAGGAATCTTCTCCTCTATTATTTAAAGCATTGAAAATAGGTATACCATTTACTGCAAGAGCTACGGCCCCTTTCATAAAATTAGTCTTAGTGCTTAAGGGTACGCTAGCATAAACGGGTTGTAACGGAATAGCCCAACTATTAGTGCCCGTATAGAATTGAGGAATAGGTACTTGTTGTTGCCAGTTAGTGATTCCTACCATCATATTATGCGCAGGCATTCCATTGGAGGCAACATAAAAATAAGTATCATCCCATCTAGTACTTACCGATGGTTTATTAGGAGCAAATGCTGAATCTATAAAGCCAGTGGTTGTTTTTGGGATGGAGGAAGAACTACTAGTAGAACTACTGCTACTAATCGTATCCGTTGTTTTTTTGCAGGCAAATCCAATTAAAGATAATAAAAGAAAATAGCTTGAAATTAACAACCATTTTGTTCTGTTTTGTATTGCTTCGCTAAAAAGTTGGTAAATTTTTTTGCTTATCAAAAAAATTGCTACCACCATTAGTATCAGAATAAAAAATAGATAATAATTTGTACTCGGATTAATCTGAGTAGTTGAATTACTTACCTTAACAGCACCTATATTCAGCTGCTTATATTTTTTTATTTTAAAACGAGCTAATAATTGATCTTGTTCACTGAGGTTTTCAATGGGCACTTTTACTAAATCTCCATTCAATTGTTCTAGTAAAATAAAATTATCTTTCCCCATAGAAAAGTTTCCCTTTATAACTTTACCATTTTTCAACTGCCAGTTATTTAAAAAAGCTCCTTCACCATGATAATGACCACCTGGATGAGCAATAGATACCGAAGAATAGATCAATAATGCAATCATTATACTATGACGAATAATGGAATTTATTTTCATAAAAATTAATTTAATGTGGCTGAATTTATCTTGAGTAGGTTACATTGATGATTGAAGTGCCCAAGGTTTTACTACTGATTGCACTGAGTAAAACATCCATGGTCACTTGTGATTGAGGCACTGTAAAAACAGGTGCAGATGAAAGGGCATATACAGTAAAAATATATGCTTTGTCACCAGGCCCCTGCGAACATGGGGGACTGTAACTTGTATTGCTATTTACTGTATTCACACCAAATAATCCAATGCCTGAAACTGATTCTGAGATACTGGTTACTGACGATGGAATATTATACAAAACCATATAAACATGTTTATCTCCAGCAGTAGTAATATGGTGCATTGTAATTGCATAGCTAGTGGTTCCACTAGGAGCACCGGTCCAATTTAATGGAGGCGAAACCCCTAAACTGTCGCAGGTGTACTTTTTTGGGAACTTACCATTGTTAACAAATGCACTGCTGCTTGCAACGAGATTGGAACTGGTTGTGCTAGTGGTTGTACTGGTAGTTGAACTGGTTTCTTTTTGGCAGGAAGCACTTGTAAGGCAAACAAATAAAATGATTGCTGAGACAAGTCGATTGATTGTCATGTTTTGGATTTTAAAGTTGATCAAAAGGATATAATAATTTCACGTTCAAAACTTGTGACAATCAAAGAGTATAAAAGTTTAATCTTTGACGTGAAATCTTTTCAAAACTAATTAAAGACTTTTAAAAAAACTTTTTTTTTAAATAGAAACAATTAATTAAAATGACGGAAAAATTAGATTCGATAAAAAACTAAGCTGGGATGAAGTCTATGTGAAGATAAGCGCCCGTTGCATTGGCATTGGTTACAATTTGAGGTAGTCCATTCATGACATCCAGACTTTGCCGATGCGTATGTCCTGCCAATACGCCAATTAAATTTTGTGCATTTACGACTTCTTTATGAAATGCAAGTGTAGTTTCAGTATGTCCCTTTTCTGGCCATCTTTCTCTGCGTTCGAGCTGATAGTTTTGATCAGCCTTTGCTCCCCATTCAGGATGACCACAACCAAAGCTTACCGGTCTGCCTGGAGCGTATAATGGAATATGAATCATTAATAATACAGGCAATTTACTAGCTAACTGTTTTTGAAAGAATGAAAGCTGTTCGGGTAGTATTTCGTAATTAGAGTTGTCAATCGCTACCAAAAGCATTCCATTTATTTCTCTTACGGTCATTAGTGGATGGTCATTTTGATAAAGTGGTTGGAGGCGTTGCCGTATCCATGTTTTGCGAAGACTTTCAAGTGAACCAGACATTCCTTCATAATGCCAGTCGTGATTGCCTGCCACATAGAGATAGGGTAGACCAGTATTTTTCATTTGTTCACTTACCCATTCCACAGCGGCTTCAGAAGGAAAACTAAGGATATCACCGATTAGTGCGACTAATGATACCCCTTCTTTTTTTGCAATACTTAATGATTGTTGAAAGCAAGCTGCAGGAAAGGTTGCTTCGCCGGTTTCAAAATTTTTTGTTTGATTGTAAGCCTTTGCCATTCGACCACTATATTGCTGATAAGGCTCACCGCGATGGTCATCTGTAAAAAGATGAGTGTCTGCAATCATTAGCATACTAAATCGTTTTTTAATTGCTGCATTATAAAAACGAATTCGGTTACCATCAATAGCAAAGGTTCCTCGACTGGGTTGGATTTCCTTTTCAGCTTTTTTAAAATTAAATCCAAGCGAAACGGTAGATAGTAAATAAATTAAATCGCGTCTTTTCATCCTTTTATAAAGTTGGATTTTATTTGTTGATACCAGTCAGTAAACAATTGAATCTCTAAATTAAGCTAAGAATAGTCAAGTTCTTTATTTTTTTATTAATCTTCTTATAATTTCCCAAACGAATTTTTAGCCTAAGTTTTATTGGCTAAATATTGTAATTTTGAGAATACTGATGATTAAAAATATTAATTCCTTTATTAAATTTAAACCTGCACTTGCTGTAGGATTTTTATTTTCTACGTCTAGTTTATTGTTCGGCACTTGGGTTGCTTCTATACCAGGTATTAAAGAAAGGTTAGGTTTTACTGATGGTAGCCTTGGTCTATCCCTTTTACTTTCTCCACTCGGTGCTATAACTGGCATGTTACTTTCAACGAGGGTATTCAGTAAAATCACTATAGGCAA
The DNA here is from genome assembly GCA_030831945.1 of Ferruginibacter sp. Taxonomy (GTDB): domain Bacteria; phylum Bacteroidota; class Bacteroidia; order Chitinophagales; family Chitinophagaceae; genus Ferruginibacter. The sequence goes on along the minus strand of JAURKC010000012.1, from coordinate 73,008 downwards.
ATGGATGTTAAATGGCTTTTATTTTGTTTGCTTGATTATGATTTTGCAAATAAATTCAGTCAACCGAATGATGTTTTGGTGTTGTCTATATTTTTATGGTTTATTTAGTTTTTTGAATGGATTAGCTGTGAACGCTGCGGTTAATATAATGGAAAAAAAACACAATCGCCTTTTAATGAGTACCTGCCATGGCATGTATAGCCTAGGGGGTGCAGTGAGCGCAGGTTTAGCCGTTTTACTGTTTTCACTTCATTTAGTCTCTGGGTGGCAGATCGTCCTCGTGGCTGCTGGAATTATTGCCGTCATTTTTTCTAGTAGAAATCTATTATTGGGAAATACAGATATTATCCATTCTGGATCAGGAATTAAATTACCCTCACTGGCTATATTAGGCATCTCATTTATTTGTATGGTTGTTTTTATGGCAGAAGGTTGCGTGGCAGATTGGAGTGCCATCTATTTTAAAGAGATTTTAAATTCTCCTAAAGAATTAGTGAGCCTTGGCTATGCAGGTTTTAGTATTGCCATGACGATTGGAAGGCTAAATGGAGACCAGTTAATTCCATCAATAGGAAGTAAAAAAGTTGTCATTGTAGGTAGTTTATTGGCGGCTCTTGGATTTTTGATTGTAGTGATTTCTCCAGGAGTTTTAATTGCTATTGTAGGATATGTTTTAATAGGATTAGGATGCTCTTGTATCGTGCCGGTTTTGTTTACGGCTTCTGCAAATATACCCGGAGTTAGTACGGTAGAAGGTTTTGCTATGGTCACCACAGGTGGATTAATCGGTTTTCTTACAGGCCCATCTATCATCGGTATGATCTCTGAAAAAACTGACCTCTCTAAAGGGTTATCTCTTTTAATTTTGTTGAGTATAGCAGCAGCAATTGTTGCTTGGAGAAATAGTTTTTTATCAAAAAAACAACCATCGGTTTCTTTACCTTACGACGAACAAATATATTAGTTTAAGCCACAAAGCGTTTTCATTTAACTATAGATTATAGTAGGTAAGCATAAAAATAAAAAGAGGCCAAAAAATGCAGTTGATGCAAATTTTTTGGCCTCTTTTTATTAGCGTAAATTATTATTTCAGCGTTTTTAGTAAGTCTTCATTTAGTTTCACATAATCTGGATTTTTTCCAGCTTTTGCTAATGCTAAAGACTTGGTTGCTGTAGCAATAGCTTCTTCTTTTTTGCCTAATTTAACTAAGCAATTTGCTTTTTGGTAAAACATGTAATAGGCTGTTGGACTTTGTTCTGTTGCTTTATTAAACCAACTCAAAGCTTGTTTTAAATCCTTACCACTTTCCATGTAATACATTGCGGCATTATAATAAGGCAGATTGTCTTTGGTCATAATATTTTCAATCTGTTTCATTACTTTACTATCTACATCAGTGGAGATAGGTAATGAAACCGAGGTGTTTTCCCATTGAAGATTCAGCTCACAGCTGCTAGACTTTACATTAGCAAATTGCATTGTAAAAGTTTCAACTTTATTAGCCATTGCAACAGGGGTTAAATTTATCCTCACTACATCGCTCTCTGCTTTGTAGGCTGAAGGAGAGGTTACATCTAATTGTTTACTGATAATAAGTATCCAATTGTTTTTGCTAGGGATAGAAAGTAATCCATATTTGCCTGCAGCAACTTTTTTATCACCAATAGTAACCTCTTCACCAAAGGTTAAGGTGGTAGCTGAGTTAGCACCTGTGCGCCATACATTTTCAAAGGGAACTAAATCTCCAAAAATAACACGCCCCTTTGCATTGGGTCTAGAGTAATTCAATTCGATGGAAGATAAACCGAAATTCTGCTTGATGATTTGGGTAGTACTCGGTTGAGGAGTTACCAATGTCTGAGCAAAACTCAAACTGCTCAAAGTAATCGAGAATAGAAAAAATATCTTTTTCATAATTTTTTTTAAAGGCTAAATTAATATGAATTTGCTGAATATAAAACTATTTCTACTGTCATGCATTGAAAAATAAAACCTTTGATAACCATTTATACATGCTTTAGCTTAATTTTGAACTTACTTTTCTAACTTTCTAGACTAAAAATATTCTTATGAAAATCCATTTTTTTAAAAAATTGCTGTTCAATTTGTTTTGTTGCTATCTTCCATTTGCATCATTTGCATGGGGAGTAGAGGGGCATCGGATTGTAGGTCATATCGCTGAAAGTTATTTAACCGAGAATGCAAGAAAAGAAATCAGAAAAATTTTAGGGACAGAGTCTATAGCAATGGCTAGTAATTGGGCTGATTTTATTAAGTCGGATACTTCTTTTAACTATATAAGCAGTTGGCATTATATTAATTTAAAAGGAGGACTTTCGTCAACTGAATTAAAAGCCTACCTGAGCCAGGATACTGCGGTAGATGTATATACCCGTATTAATTTTTTAGTGAAGGAACTCAAGAGCAAAAAGTTATCTAAAGAAAACAAAATATTTTATTTAAAATTGCTCATTCATTTTGTTGGGGATATTCATCAACCCTTGCATGCAGGTAGATTTGAAGATTTAGGGGGCAATAAAATAAAAGTGAACTGGTTTAGTGACCCAAAGAATTTACATCAAATTTGGGATGATCAGTTAATTCTTTTTCAGCAGCTGAGTTATACTGAGTATAGTACTGCCATTAATCATACTAATTCTACACAAATAAAAACTTGGCAGCAAGAACCACTTAGCGAATGGATTATTCAGTCTTATCAGTTGTCAGAAAAAATTTATAGTGATATAAAGCAGCCTAATCAGCGACTGGAATACCGATATAATTTCAATTATGTTTCTATTCTGAATCAACAGCTATTAAAAGGGGGAGTACATTTGGCGGGCGTGTTAAATGATATTTTTAAAGGATAATTTTTTCCTTCCCTATTGCCCCTTCACTCATTATTCTATTGAAGGAAAGATTGTATTATTTATAGAAATAAATTTTACAATCTTTTTATTTTTTGAATAATCACTTTATCTAAAAATTCTTGTTTCTGTTGCTTTTGCAATTGAATTTTTCTAACTATGTCCATTCCATTAACAACTGTTCCAAAGGCAGCGTACCCGGGATCATTATTTTCTACTTCGTCAAACTGCGTTTGATCTCCAATGCAAATAAAAAATTCAGTATTTCCTGTTCCAGGTGATAATCTTGCTAGAGAAAGTGTACCACTGGTGTGACTTAATCGGCTTATAGTGGTAGGCTCGTGTTCAATCCCCCCAACGAAAGGATGTTGAGCATCTGTTGTTTTCCAAATACCTCCTTGTATCAAACCTGTATTGGCATCTGTACTAAATCCTTCCTGTAACAATACTCTGTAAAATGAACTGTTATTATAATAGCCTGAGTCAATGAAAGACAGAAAGGCAGCTACTGTTTTGGGGGCTTGTTTTGGAAAAAGTTCAGCTTCTATATCTCCAAAAGAAGTGACAATCAAAATATGAGGATTTTGGTTACTCCGCTGGTTGCATCCTAATAAAATTGCTGTAAAGAAAAAGAAAATCCAAAATTTCATAGATAACTAGTAGGAAAATCTAAGTATTATTTTTCTTATAAAATATCGTTTTAAAATTATGAAACCGTTAGTCTTACATTGATTGCATTGGCTCCTTTTGGTCCCATTTCAACTTCAAAAGTGACTTTACTATTTTCTTTGATATTGTCTTGAAAAGCATTCATATGAACGAATACGCTTTCTTGTGATTCGAGGTCCTTAATAAATCCATAGCCCTTTGATTCATTAAAAAATGTAACAGTGCCTTTTCTGATTAAATCTGCAGGGTCGAATGGCTTTTGTTTAGGAACTCCAATTTCGATGTCTTCCACATTTATTTTGATCATTTTTCTAGGGTCGGGAGGAGTGGAGGAAAGGTTTCCATTTTCGTCTATATAGGCAATCATATCGTCAAAAGATTTTCCATCTTTGGCACTATCCTTTCTTTCTTGTTTTTTTTCTTCTTTGTCCTTTTTGTCTTTTTGTTTCTTCTTTTCTCGTTCTTTTTTACTCCAGGTTTCCTGTGATTTAGCCATAATCTATACTGATTGTTTTAATTTGATGTAATTGGAAAACTAACAGATCCGTTTCCAATACATAGGTTTTATGACGAATATATTCGGTCAATTTGATTGAAGGTACAATATTTATGCCCTTCTGTCAAAAGCATATTAGAAATCACCTAAAATCATCCATGATTGCTGATTAATGAAAGCTGCTATCCAATTCAGTTATTTGGAATATTTTGGCTGTAAAAGCTCCTTTTAAAAAACCTTTTTCTCAGGTCCAATAATTGCTCTAATTTCAACTTTCATATATTTTATCCATTTTACTCCTATTTATAAGGTATGAATCAAAAGCAGTATGGTCTATTTTCCCTTCCTGTGATAGTTGGGTCTTTAGGTTTTTTTGTTGACATCTATGATCTTTTACTTTTTAGTATTGTCCGAAAATCAAGTTTTAAAGACTTAGGGGTGTCTGTAGCTGACATGAAAAATATTGGTGAAAATATTATCAGCTGGCAGATGCTTGGCCTAACCATTGGCGGAATTATTTGGGGCATCATTGGTGATAAAAAAGGCAGAAAAAATGTTTTGTTTGGTTCAATATGTCTTTATTCTTTGGCAACTATTGCGAATGGATTTGTAACCAATATTGATCAGTATACATTTCTTCGATTTATAGCTGGACTAGGTTTGGCAGGTGAACTGGGTGCTAGTATAACCCTTACTAGTGAATTATTGCCTAAGGAAAAGCGTGGAATTGCAGCTGCTATTATTGCAACCAGCGGTGTAATGGGGACAGTGACAGCTTATTTTGTTCATTATTTGAGTAATGAAAACTGGCGCCTCTGCTATTTTATAGGAGGTGCTATGGGGATTGCATTATTATTTTTGAGAGTGAGGGTGTTGGATAGTAGGTTATATGATACTGCTAAAAATGCACAGGTTAAAATGGGAGATTTCATGATGATTCTGATGAATCGAGAACGTTTTTTTAGGTACCTAAGAGCGATTACCATTGGTTTACCTGTATGGTATGTGATTGGTTTGCTAATTAGTTTTTCTGATGAATTTGCTACTAGGTTTGGCATCATTAATTTTGATCAGCCTAAGGCATTGATGCTTCAATATGTCGCATTGGTTTTTGGAGATATGGGTGCTGGTTTTTTGAGTAATATGATTAAAAGCCGAAAAAAAACGCTGCTTATTTTCTACGCCATCTTATCATTTTTTTTCATCTTATTCTTTGCTTTAAAAGGTGGTGGAACTGCTTTCAACTTGTATTTAATCTGCATGGGGCTGGGCTTTGGCTCAGGAATCTCCGTATTGTATATTACTATGAGTGCTGAACAATTTGGAACTAATCTTAGAGCTACTGCTGCAATTTCTATACCTAATCTTGTAAGAGGGTTTCTTCCATTAATATTAATGCTTTTTCAATTCTTGAGAGGAAGTTCAATGCTTAATAACTATGTTACTGCTGCCTGGGTTACCGGTGTAATCGTTTTGGTTATTGGATTGATTTCATTATTCTTTACCAATGAAACATTTGGTAAAGAATTAGATTTTATTGAAGAATAAGTAGTTTGAATTTTAATAATAAAACCTAATTACCTCAATTTTTAATCTATTAGCTTATTCATGTATACTATCGAAAATGATGTGCTGCGGGTACAAATAAATCCAATGGGAGCAGAGCTGAGTAGCTTATTTAATAAAACGACAGGGCTAGAATATATTTGGAGTGGGGATGCTTCGTATTGGGGAAAGAAATCTCCAGTTTTATTCCCAATAGTGGGTACTTTAAAGGATAATCAATATTTTTTGAATGGCAAAAGCTATACTATGAATCGGCATGGCTTTGCAAGAGAAAAGATGTTTACGGTGCTTAGCCATAGCGCTACCTCAATTCATTTTGAATTACAGTCTGATGAGCATAGTTTACAAGTGTATTCTTTTCAATTTAATTTTTCGTTGATTTATACCATTTCATCAACCAGCCTGTCCGTTTGTTATCAAGTTAAAAATAAGGGAAATGAAGGAATGTATTTTTCAGTAGGTGGACATCCGGCATTTCGACTACCCCTTACCGATAAATTAGATTATGATGATTACTATTTATCCTTCAATAAAAATGAAATGGCTGGTCGTTGGCCAATCAGTCCAGACGGTTTGATTGAAAGTGATTCAGTTCCTTTATTAGAAAATAGGAATGAATTAAAATTATCGAAATCTTTATTTTTTAAAGATGCCATTGTGTTGAAGCATCTTGAGTCAGATGAGGTGCAGATTAAATCCGACCTAGATTCAGGGGGTATTAGCTTTTCTTTCAAAGGCTTTCCTTATTTGGGAATTTGGGCTGCTAAAGACGCCAATTTTATCTGTATCGAACCTTGGTGCGGAATCGCTGATAGTGTTGATAGTACGAAGGTTTTGGCTGAAAAGGAGGGGATTGAATACCTGAATGCAGGGGAGCTTTTCGAAAGAAGCTGGCGGGTGACTACTTTATAAATTTAGCCCTCAAAACCTACTGATTAAATCTTACTTTTTATTTTAGGCTGATTATATTTGCACTTTATGAAACGTATTATTACCCTATTTTTAATTAGTCTTGTTGTAGGAATATCCTGCAAAAAAAAGCAAACTCCTATCACAGAGGAGGAAGCAATTGCTGTGGTTAAAAGATTTGATGAGGGTTGGAAAGGAAAAAATTTCTCGATTGTTGATTCAGTATTAGCTCCAGCTTATATTTATTTTACTCAGTCTGGCGGTACCTTTACCAGAATCAATCTTGTTGAAACTGCTGGTTCTTCAGACTACCTGCTTGATTCAGCTGAGCGAATAGAATACAAGGTTAAATTGTTTGAAAACACCGCTGTAGTGAGTACCCGCTGGATAGGAAAGGGTATTTACAAAGGAGTTACTTTCAATGAAAACCAGCGCTGCAGTATAACAATTATTAAAATTGGTAATAAGGTTCAAATCCTTTCTGAACATTGTACTCCAATTAAGGCACTAAATTTATTGCATTAATTTTTTGCTTTTATAGGAGTGTTTTTCTCAATTCCTATCCTAGGTTTTCAAAACTTATGTACCATTTTCTCTCTACGATCGATAAGTAATTTCATCAAAAATTGAGCTGGTTTTAACGAGATAAGTTCTGTACATTTACAAAAATTACTAAAATGAAAATATTTGTAGCCGGTTTACCTTATGATTTGGATGATGCTGAATTGGAAGAGATTTTTGAGAAATTTGGAAAGGTAAATTCTGCAAAAGTGGCTATGGATAAAGAAACTGGAAAAAGCAAAGGATTTGGTTTTATCGATATGCCTAATAGTGTAGAAGCAAAGGATGCAATTGAAAGCATGAATGATATCTCTCTTGGCAAAAAGCCCTTGGTTGTAAAAGAAGCAGAGGAACGTACTGCTGGAGCTCGACCTGGAATGAATAGAAGTCCTGATATTGACCGTAACCGGTATTAAAAATTTACATTTTTTTAATTATTTTTTTTTACCCTCAATAGAAAAGTTTCGATTTTCTAAATCAAACTTTCATCCTCTTATAAAATTCTCCATTTTTTTGGTCAATTTTCTGTAGAAAATACCCCATACACAACACTCCCTTCCTTCTACAAAGGGTACTAAATTTATCGATGAAATTTGCTGTATAAATTTGGGTAATCAGACACCCCAATTTATTATTCACTCCTTGTATTGTATTTTATTTAACAACAAAATCAATATTTTTATTAACTAATTTATTTGATTTTATTCTTCAGGTTGTGCAGGTTTTTTAATACCTGCTCTTTTATTTATTTCTATTATTGGTAGGGTGACCATTCTGCCAATCGGTTGATTTCCTCTATACACTATTGTTCTCAAAAGAACTGCATCTTTAGGAGGAGTGAGTGGTTGGGTATATTTTGGATAAAATCTATCTGGAAAAGAATTATCAAAACTATAATAGATATCAAGTCCTTCCACTTCAGTTGATAGGTTGATTAATGGTTCTCCATTATTATTGGTGCAGGTAAAGATTGGATCATAAATACTTCTAGCATAATTGATATCCCTACTATCCAATCTTTTAAATTGTTGTTCAACTCTTTGTATAAAGTTATTCCAATTCTTTTTTTCTTTAGGCGACCAAACAGATTCTGCGATGGCAAAAGATCTAGGCCAAGTCATATATTGAAGGTGTCGAGTATTGGTAATTTGCTCTGTCCAAATATTTGCCTGTCCACCCTTAATATATTTTGGATCTACTCCAGCAGGAACCGGTTCAAACTCATAGGCTTTATTTAACCTAAGGCTTGCATAAACTTTTGGTTCAATAATTTCATCTCCCTGCATAAAATCGAGGTAGGCAAATGTAGTAGGACTCATCACTACTTCATGTTTTAGTTTAGCAGCTTCTATTCCTCCCTTTTCCCCTCGCCAGCTCATGACCGCTGCATTCTCAGCAAGGCCACCTTCTAATATTTCATCCCAACCGATTAATTTTTTCCCTTTAGAACTGATTATTTTCCCAACTCTTTTTTCAAAATAGGCTTGCACTTCATTCATTGAATTCAGTCCTTCTTTTTTCATTAGTAACTTAATCTCCTCATTTTTCTCCCAAAAGTTTTTTGCACATTCATCACCACCCACATGAATGTAATCAAATGGAAATAAAGCAGCTACTTCAGTAAAAACCTTATCTAAAAAAGTATATACTTTTTCACTCGAAGGGTTTAAAGTGTTATTTATTAAGGCGCTGAAAGTACCATTGGTATGCCAGTCCATAATTTTTTCACCTGATCTTACCCGGTAGTCTTCAGCTCCTGGTGTGCCGGATAGTTCAGGATAGGATACAATTGCTGCTAGGCTATGGCCTGGTACATCTATTTCTGGGAGTATCTCTACAAAGTGTTCTTTTGCATATTGTACCACTTCTTTGATATCTTCTTGTGTATAAAACCCTCCATAGTTGAGTGGTTCGTTGGGTAAAGGAGGCCAAAAAGTACCAAAATACCCTGTTTTGTCTACTCGTTTAGAACCTTTTGTAGTAAGTGCTGGTAAACTTTTTATCTCAATTCTCCAACCTTCATCGTCTGTTAAATGCCAGTGAAGTACATTGAATTTATATCTTGCCATTTGATCGATAAAATCTTTCACTTCTTGCTTTGTGAAAAAATGCCTCGATACGTCGAACATTAATCCTCTCCATCCAAAACGTGGATAGTCTGTAATTTCAACGCAGGGTATTTTCCATGTTTTAGCGGAAGCTAGCTTATTGTTTTCAATGGCTGCTGGAAGTAATTGAATAAGAGATTGTACTCCATAAAATAATCCAGCTGCTTCATTTGCTCGAAGCGTTACACTATTGGCTTTTACAGATAAATGGTATCCTTCTTTACCAATCAAAGGATCAGTCTGTTGATTGAGTATTAGTTTAATGGAAGCCGAGGAAGGCTGGTTATTAATTGAAACCTTATATCCTGTTGGAATACTTAGTCTTTGTTTCAAAAACTGTAAAGTAGGTTCTAATGATTTTACACTAGGCGCTTCAATCGAAATTTCTTTCTGAAGGGTAAAATATCCAGCAGTACGAATCGATTTTACGGGCACGGGTAGTAAGTTCAATTGCTTGTCTTCTTGCTGACCCATTGCAAATAGTACAGTTAAAAAACTGCCTAACATTAAAATGCATTTTTTCATCTATTCTTTTTTAAATTTAAATAAAGCCCTTTCAACAAATCTACGTAAAAAAATATAATGCCTAATAGTTAGGAATAGCAGTTGATTCGGTAATGTAAAGGTTGATGTACAATATTTAAAAGTAGCTATTTTATTTAGCCGCTGTTATTGCCAGTCTTGATATTTTTTAAGAGAAAACTTAGCTGGATTTTAGGCAGATAGTCTTTTATGTTTTCAAAATATCATTAATTCAATCAATCGTTTTTATTGGTTAAATAAATTTCCCATAAACTCAATGATTTAGTTTAAGAATAGTTATTTATGGTCTATTTTTGCATTATAATTAACCCATTGATTATTTTATGAATAAAATTTTTGCTAAAAGCTTTTTTTGCCTTTTATTTTCTTGTTATTTCCTATGCTCTTCTGGTTGCAACGATGCAGGAAAAGCAAATGCTATTAAAAATAGCATGGGAAAGGATGCCAAAGAAGCTGAATTATCGATCGTATCTAAAGAGCCAATTGATACAGCTCTTTACAATAAAAAAATGCGGGCTTTATGTAATTTTGATTCTACTGGTAAGTGGCCTGTTAAAGCACCTTATCCATTGGCTGGAGCCTTATTACCATACAACCGAATTATTGCATTTTACGGAAATTTATATTCCAAAAAGATGGGTATTTTAGGAGAGATACCCAAGGATGATATGTTTAAAAAATTAAAGCAAGAAGTGGATCTTTGGCAGAAAGCAGATACAACCGTTCATGTAATTCCTTCTCTTCATTATGTAGCCGTAACTGCTCAGGGTGCTCCTGGAAAGGATAAAAAGTATCGCTTAAGAATGCCCTTTAGTCAGATTGACACTATAATAAATTGGTCTAAGCAAATTAATGCTTTAACGTTTTTGGATATTCAAGTGGGACATAGTTCAGTAAAAGAAGAAGTGGCAACATTAGAAAAATACCTTTCAATGCCTACTGTTCATCTAGGAATTGATCCTGAATTTTCAATGAAAAATGGGGAAGTGCCTGGCACAAAAATTGGAACATTTAATTCCGATGATATCAATAGTGCTATAGATATCCTAGCTGATATTGTGCGTAAAAAGAAGCTTTCACCCAAAGTACTGATTGTGCATCGATTTACCCAAGGGATGGTTACTGACTATGAGCGTATTAAAAAAGTTCCTGAGGTTCAGGTAGTAATGGATATGGATGGATTTGGTGAAAAGTACTTAAAAAGGTCTACCTATCTACGGTATATTTATAAAGAACCAGTTCAATTTACTGGATTTAAACTTTTTTATAAAAATGACAATAAAGCCAAAACAAGTGGCATGTTTACTCCCCAAGAGTTACTACAATTTACACCTAAACCGATTTACATACAATATCAATAATATTTACTGATTGCTAATTTTATGAATAAATATGGTATAGCACTTTTGATGCTAGTTTCTTTTCTTTTCGCTTGTTCTTCTGGAACCGGAAATAAAAACGAAACTAAGGTGGACAGTCTGGGTAATAGCGCTGCTACTAATAAAAAGTCGGCAAATGGCCTTGCAGCTATTTTGTCAAAAAAGCAAGTTCCGGTATTGTGTTATCATCATATCCGCGATGCTAAACCAAGAGATAGTGAAAACATGAAGAGTTATTCTGTAGGTCCTTCTTCATTTGCTGCACAAATGAAAGCACTTTCTGATAGTGGTTATTCAGCTGTTTTGCCCGATCAGTTGTATGATTATTTGGTAAATAATGTTGAGTTACCTGCTAAGCCAGTGATGATTACTTTTGACGATACAGATGGCGAGCAATTTTCTATCGGTGCTACTGAAATGCAGAAGTATGGATTTAAAGGAGTCTTTTTTATTATGACAGTTGCGATTAATCGTCCTCGTTATATGACTAAAGAACAGATCAAAAATTTATCAGATAGCGGCCATGTGATTGCAGCCCATACTTGGGATCATCATATGGTTACTAAATATCAAGGAACAGATTGGGATATCCAATTTTCTAATCCCAAAAAACAATTAGAGACAATAACAGGCAAACCTTTGAAATATTTTGCTTACCCATTTGGATTATGGAACCAGGCGGCTATCCCTGAATTAAAAAACAAAGGGTATCAAATGGCATTCATTTTATCTACCAAAAGAGATTCTACCGAACCTCTTCATACTATTCGAAGGATGATTGTTCCTGGGACATGGTCCACCAATGGAATGTTAAATGCTATGCGAACAACTTTCAATAAATAAAACTCCTTTTTTCAATAAATTCATAGTCAAATCTACTTTTTTAAGTAGATTTGTTTTATGTGACCCTCAAAATATAGGGGTACAGTTAATTATCCATTAATAAAAATTTTATGAAAAAGTATTTAATTTTTTCTCTTTTTGCTGCAGTCCTAAGTCTTTCCTTTGTTCAATTAAAGAAAAGTCAAGTCAATCAATTTACGGTTACCAAACCAACTGTTGCAGATTCTTTAAAAGCTGCTATGAATTATAAAAATTTATGCGGTAAATGCCATGGAGAAAAGGTGGATGCATTTGTAGATCGTAACTGGAAAAACGGCAGTAGCAATGAAAGCCTATACAAGAGTATCAAACAAGGTAATATCGGAAAGGGAATGCCTTCCTTTGAAAATACTCTTTCAGATGATGAAATTGTAGCCTTATCAAATTATATAGGGGCTGGAATAACTAGGTTGAAGAGATATAGTTTTGGTGCTCCTCAGACAAGTAATGTATTTACCTCAGCAGAACAGACGATCAAGCTTGATACAATAGTTAAAGGTGTGGGAAGTCCTTGGAGCTTTACTTTTTTACCAACTGGTGATATATTAATGACTGACAAATCTGGAAAAATTTATAGAGTTGGAAAAGATAAATCTATGAATTTGATTAGTGGTACTCCAGAGGTTTTAGCTGAAGGACAAGGTGGATTATTAGATATTGCTTTACATCCAAATTTCAAGGAAAATCAATTTATCTATTTCTCTTATTCAGCAGTTAAAAAAGAGGATGGTGCAACATTAGGTACTACTGCTATTATGCGTGCAAGATTGAATGGAGATAAATTGGAAGATCAAAAAGTAATTTTTGAAGCACTCCCTTATTCTAAAACTCGTCATCATTATGGATCTCGTTTAGCTTTCGGTAAGGATGGATTACTTTACTTCTCAGTAGGTGAAAGGGGGAATGAAAAAGTAAATCCGCAATCAATTGCTAATGATTTAGGTAAAATTCATCGGATTACAGATGATGGAAAAGTGCCTGCAGACAATCCATTTGTAAATACTCCAGGTGCTAAGCCTACCATTTATGCTTATGGTAATCGTAATCCTCAAGGTTTATTATTTAATACTGCTACTGGTCAACTTTTGGAACATGAGCATGGACCAAGGGGAGGGGATGAAATCAATGTAATTGTTCCAGGAAAGAATTACGGATGGCCAGCTATTACTTATGGTATTAATTATGATAATAAAATAATGAGTGATAAAACTGCTATGGAAGGAATGGAACAACCCATGCATTATTGGTTACCTTCTATTGCGCCAAGTGGAATGACATTTGTAGAAGGCGATAAGTACAAGGCTTGGAAAGGCGACTTGATGGTAGGATCACTTAGATTTAGGTACCTTAATCGCTGTAAAATTAAGGACGGAAAAATTGTTGGAGAAGAGTTGTTGTTGAAAAATGTTGGTAGAGTAAGGTATGTAAAAATGGGACCAGATGGTTATTTGTATATCGCGGTTGAATCTCCTGGATTTATTTTTAGATTATTACCTGTTTAATATAATTGATCGTATAAAAGATAAAAATCCCCTAATATTTTAGGGGATTTTTATCTTTTATATTTTTTTCTTTACACAAGAGTTTAATTAATATGAAAAAATTACTACTATTTATTTTTGTCTCCATAGCTTCAATTGGGTACACTCAAAAAATAGCTACCGATTTGTTGGTGTATAATGCACATATCTATACGGTAGATGAACTTTTCTTGGAAAAAGAAGCAATGGTAATCAAAGAGGGAAAAATTCTTGCAACAGGAACCACAGCCGAATTACAAAAGAATTTTTTAAGCAAAAAGAATCTTGATATAAAAGGGAAATATATTTATCCTGGATTCATTGATGCCCATGCTCATTTTTTGGAATACGGACTTGGTTTGCAAACTGTTGATTTAACAGGAACCACCAGTTGGGAAGAGATCATATCAAAATTGAAAGCCTATTCTTTAAAAAATAAATCAGGCTGGATTATTGGAAGGGGTTGGGATCAAAATGATTGGAAGATAAAAACCTTTCCTACCTCGCAGCAATTGGATCAGCTTTTTCCAGATCGTCCAGTTTTTCTTACTAGAGTCGATGGACATGCTGCCATTGCTAATTCTATCGCAATGAATGGTATTCAGCCAGGGACCAAATTGATTGGGGGAGAGGTTGAAACAAAGGATGGAAAATTGACTGGTATTTTAATTGATAATGCGGTTGAACTGGTAAGTAAAAATATTCCTGCTCCAAATTTGCAGCAAAAAAAGAGCGCTTTACTTCAGGCTCAAGCAAATTGTTTTGCAGTAGGACTAACTACTATTGACGATTGTGGATTACTGTATGCAGATGTAAAAGTAATTGAGGAACTGCAGCAATCCAATGAATTAAAAATGCGTTTATACGTAATGATGAGTAATAACGAATCGAATTTGGATTCTATTTTTTCTAGAGGCAAGATTAAAAGTAGTCGTTTAAATATTCGGTCAATTAAAGTATATGCAGACGGTGCATTGGGGTCTAGAGGCGCCTGTTTGCTGGCACCTTACTCAGACAAGCCAGATCATACAGGTTTTTTACTGAGTAATCAGACCCACTTAGACGAAGTGGCAGCAAAAATATATGCCAATGGTTTTCAAATGTGTACACATGCAATAGGTGATTCGGGGAATCGAATCATACTTTCCATTTATTCGAAATACTTAAAGGGAAAAAATGACTTGCGCTGGAGGATAGAGCATGCACAGGTGGTCAATAAAAATGACTTTGGTTTATTTGGAGCTAATAGTATTATCCCCTCCGTTCAACCAACCCATGCTACTTCTGATATGTATTGGGCAATTGATAGAATTGGTAGCGATCGATTAAAGGGGGCTTATGCCTATCAACAATTACTCAAACAAAATAATTGGATTCCATTGGGTACCGATTTTCCTGTAGAAGATATTAGCCCTTTTAAAACTTTTTATGCAGCTAGTATCAGAAAAGATGCAAAGGGATTTCCAGCAAATGGCTTTCAAATAGAAAATGCTTTAACAAGAAAAGAAGCACTTAAAGGAATGACGATCTGGGCAGCGAAGGCTAATTTTGAAGAAAACGAAAAGGGTAGCTTAGAAAAAGGAAAATTAGCAGATTTTATAATATTAGACACCGATCTTTTGACTGCCGATCCATCAAAAATTTTAAAAACAGTTGTCTTGAAAACTTTTTTAAATGGAGAATTGGTTTATGAAAAAAAATAAACAATTCGATCTTGAAGGATCATATCTCTAGGTTAAGAAAGTTCAATTTTTGATAGTAGGGTTTCATGAATTTTAATTACCTGAGGAATTACTAATTCTTGTTCATCATTATTGATTACAAAATCGCACAGACGCATTTTAATTGTTTCGTCCATTTGTTTTTCCATTCTAGATTTCACTTCCTCTCGGCTTAGCTGATCTCTATTGATTACTCTTTGAATTCTAAGAGGGGTAGGACTGTAAACGCCGATAACATAATCGAGTTGTTGTTGCGAACCACTTTCAAAAATAAGTGCTGCTTCTTTTAGGGTATAAGGAGAGGTCTGTTTTTGCATCCAAACTTTAGCATCTTCCAAGGTAACTGGATGAACAATACTATTGAGTAGTGAAAGTTTCTTTTCATTATTAAAAACCAAATTAGAAAGATATTTCCTATCTATACTTCCGTTTTTATAGCATTCTTTTCCAAAATGATATTGAATTTTCTCTTTGAGTAGCTCATCTTCATTCATTAATCTTTTGGCTTCCAAATCTGCATAATAAACAGGAATGCCCAATACTTCAAAAACTTTAGATATAGTAGTTTTTCCACTACCAATACCACCTGTTATACCAATTTTTAGCGTCATAGGTTAATGGTTTAAAGTGATAATGAAGTTGATGATTGATGAATAATTACCTTACCAGTAGTAGCTTTTGTTAAAAAACCGGTCGATTTAATTCGACCGGTTTTTATCCATTCAATACTGTTATCATCCTACAATGGAAAATCAGTCAATTTTTTGAAAGCATTCAGCTTAATCCAAATGGAGTAATAAAGCCTTATTTGGTTTCAGTCACTGCTTTATTAAGGCTAGCTGACATTTCCATGCTTACTGTACTTTTTTCAATCTTTAAGTAACTACCTGGGCTTACTTCTAAGCTCAGTGTACCATCTTCATTTACTTTATTAATGCTACCATGAATTCCTGCGATGGTAATTACTTTATCACCTTTTTTAAGGTCGTTGATAAAAGTTTTTTGTTGTTTAGCCTTTTTAGCTTGAGGGCGAATCATAAAAAGCCAAAATACCAAAATCATTGCTCCCATAAAAATTAGTGAAAAGCTACTGCTTCCACCTTGGGCCGCACCTTGTCCCATGGTTAATAAAATCCCTTTTAAATACATGTTGTTGAATATTAATTATTAAAAAAAAATTATTTCGTTTCCTTATTTCGTTTCCATTACGTCACCCGCTATGATCAAAATCGGAAATGCTGGTTCAGTATTCGCTTCCACTGAAATTAATTTTGAGGTGAAGCCTTTTTTACCAGTACTATTAAATGAAACTTTGATTACACCTGTATCTCCTGACAAGATAGGTTTTTCTGGTTTCTCTGGAATAGTACATCCGCAACTGGCAGAGGCATTGATTATCACTAACGGTTTTTTACCAACATTTTTAAATCTAAAATTGCAACTAACCTTTTCTCCTTCGTTTATTATTCCAAAATTATATATGCTATCAATCAATTCGACCTGCGTAGTGTCCTGTAAAGCAATTTGCGCCAAAATTGCAGCATCTTTATCTAGTTTTTTATTTCTTCTTGCATTGCATGCAATCAAACTAGCCGTCATGAATATTACCCAGATGTATTTACTCAAGTTGAATATTTATAGAGTAAAGTTATTAAATAAGAACTTATTTAATTCAAGCCTACCAAAAATAGCTACCAGCCTGTCGATTAGCTTACAGGGTACTATTTTTAAAACTTTTCTTATGGATTCTTCCCTCAGTGCTTAGATCTTTATGGATGTTATCAAGAATTCCATTAATAAATTGCCCACTCTGAGGGGTACTGTAATCTTTCGCTAAATCAATGTATTCGTTGATGGTAACTTTAGTTGGAATGGTATCGAAAAATAGAAATTCACTAATACCCATCTGAATAATAATTAAATCTAGCGAAGCAATTCTTTCAGCATCCCAGTTTTTTAGTTTGGGTTTTAGTAATTCCATGCTAACTTCTTTTTTATCAATCGTAGTCTCCAATAAATTTTTAGCGAAATCCCATTTCTCTTTGCTCACCATTTCATTTAAATCATAGTTAGCATGTTTTTGTAGAAAATTTTGAATAAGGATATTCATCATTTCGGCATCATCATCCCAGTTTATAAAATGTTCTTCCACATGGCCAATGAAATTTTCATTAGGTAGCATTAGGTTGGTAAATATGAATTCAAGTATATCTTTTTCACTTTTTTTATCCCTACTCTTTACTTCAATATAATCCTTGTATTCTTCCGATTCAATCAAATGGAGATAAGTCTTTCTTAGCAATTCGTCATCTGCAATTAACTGGGGTTTACTTTCTGCCACCGCTGAGATATAACTAGGTAATTCAACTATTTTCCAAATGAGTTCGTTTCCAACTATTTTGGTGTTAATATTTAGATCACTTTGAGAGGGTAAATGTTTAGATGCCTTTTTGATCGCATCTTTTTCAGCATAGCGAGCAACTTCAATAATAAAGTAAATGAGGTATATAAAAAGTTGACGGGATTGGTCGATTTGCTTTTTTAATAAATTAACCGCTTGGCCGGGTTTTAGGTCACCATTAATGCTATCTAATACGTAAAGGCTTTGCATTACTTTAACCCGGATATTTCTTCTGCTAATCATTTCAATAAGAACTTTTGAGATGCAAATGTAAACATTTTAACCGCCTTTTAAATTTTAGGTGGACTGCTTTTTTTAGTTTAAGAATATAGTAGATAGTTTTTTGTCATTTTTAACAAGCTTGTGATTACTATTTACTGCCAATTATTTAGGAGAAATGTCATTTTTATTTTTTTTAGCGTTGATATTTTAACCATTTTCATAATATATAGATTTAGCTTACTGACAAAATTCCCTGTTAAATCCCCTTATAATCTGACTAATTTTCATTAAAAACCCATTAAATCCGGTTTTTTTGAATAAAATATGACAACTATTCTTTTATAAATGAGTTGGTATGAAATTGGCTTATATTTGCTGCCCGGCAAAATTGCAGGGTTTACTTTTTCAACTAATTAAAATTTAATACAATTATGGCTAAGAAGCTAAGCATTACGCCCTTGCATGATAGGGTGATTGTACAACCAGCGGCTGCAGAAGAAAAATCTGCTGGTGGAATAATTATTCCAGATACTGCAAAAGAAAAGCCACAACGTGGTATTGTACTTGCAGCAGGTCCAGGTAAGAAAGACGAACCTGTAACAGTAAAAAGTGGTGATACCGTTTTATATGGTAAATACGCTGGAACTGAAATCACGATTGATGGTATTGAATACCTAATCATGAGAGAAAGCGATATTTTGGCAATCGTATAAACTGTCAATGAATTTGAAAATGTGCGAATGCATTTTCAAAAATTTTAATTTTCAAAAATTCAAATTAAGTATATGGCAAAAATGATATTTTTTGATATTGAGGCCCGTAATAGAATGAAAAAGGGCGTTGATACCTTAGCTAATGCAGTTAAAGTAACCTTAGGACCAAAAGGTCGTAACGTAGTAATTGAAAAAAAGTTTGGCGCACCGCAAGTAACAAAAGATGGTGTTACAGTTGCTAAAGAAATTGAATTAGAAGATCCAATTGAGAATATGGGTGCTCAAATGGTAAAAGAAGTAGCTTCTAAAACTGCAGATATTGCAGGTGATGGTACTACTACTGCAACTGTTCTTGCGCAAAGCATTATCAGCGAAGGTTTGAAAATGGTTGCTGCTGGTGCTAATCCAATGGATTTGAAGCGTGGAATCGACAAAGCTGTAAAAGCAGTGGTTGAAAACTTAGCTACTCAGAAAAAAGATGTTGGTAGCAACAGTAAAATGATTGAACAAGTAGCTACTATTTCTGCAAACAATGATAGCGAAATTGGAAAGTTAATTGCTCAAGCAATGACTAAAGTTGGTAAAGAAGGTGTTATCACTGTTGAAGAAGCTAAAGGAACTGATACTACAGTTGATGTAGTAGAAGGTATGCAGTTTGACAGAGGATATATTTCTCCTTATTTCGTTACTAACAGCGAAAAAATGCAAGCTGAATTGCAAAATCCTTTTATCTTAATTTATGATAAAAAGATTTCTGCAATGAAAGATATCTTAAATGTTTTAGAAAAAGTTGCTCAAACTGGTCGTCCTTTAATGATCATTGCTGAAGACTTAGATGGTGAAGCATTAGCTACTCTTGTTGTAAATAAATTACGTGGTACCATTAAAGTTGCTGCTGTAAAAGCTCCAGGATTTGGTGATAGAAGAAAAGAAATGTTAACTGATTTAGCTATTTTAACTGGTGCTACAGTGATTAGCGAAGAATTAGGAAACAAATTAGATGCTGTTGAATTGACTTCATTAGGTCAGGCTGCTTCTATTTCAATTGATAAGGATACTACTGTTATCGTAGGTGGAAAAGGTAAAAAAACTGATATAGTTGCTCGTGTTAATCAAATCAAAGCGCAGGTTGAAAATACCACTTCTGATTATGATAAAGAAAAATTACAAGAGCGTTTGGCTAAATTAGCTGGTGGTGTTGCGGTATTATATGTTGGTGCTGCGACTGAAGTTGAAATGAAAGAGAAGAAGGATCGTGTGGATGATGCTTTACATGCTACAAGGGCTGCCGTTGAAGAAGGTATCGTTCCAGGTGGTGGAGTAGCTTATATCCGTGCAATTGCAGGTTTAGAGAAATTGAAAGGTGCTTTAAATGCTGATGAAGCAACTGGTATTGCCATTGTTCGTCGTGCTATTGAAGAGCCATTACGTCAAATTGTTGCTAACTGTGGTATCGAAGGATCTATCGTTGTACAAAATATTAAAGAAGGAGAAGCAGATTATGGTTTTAATGCTCGTACTGAAGTATATGAAAATATGTTCAAAGCTGGCGTTATTGATCCAACTAAAGTTGCTCGTGTAGCACTTGAAAATGCCGCTTCAATTGCAGGTATGTTGTTAACAACAGAGTGTGTTATCGCTGACCGTCCTAAGGAAGAAGTAGGTGGCGGTGGTCATAGCCATGGTAACCCTGATATGGGTGGAATGGGCGGTTATTAATACAGTCATTCCTCAATAATACTAAAAAAGGTCCCCTCCGTTATTACGGAGGGGACCTTTTTTGTTACTTGTATGACTATAAAAAGTTTATTATATCTTTATTTAAATAACATTTTAACGCATGTCTTCATCTACATCAAAATTTGCACTGCACGAGGATTGGGTAGTGGTTTTATTGGGTTTTCTAGTTATTGTTTTGGCAATAGTAGGCGTAAAGCCAGAAAGTCCAGTTTACAGTTGGGCCACCTCTAGCGATTTGCAGCAGAAAATATTTCAAATAGCTAATCTTTCTAAATTAGGGATACAATTCTTATTTGTGCTATTAATCGCTTTAATGGCCGCTTTATTGACAGCAAAGCCGGTTAAATACTTTATCATCTCTTTTCCATTAGTTTACATCATTACCATAATCGCATTAATTGTAGCTGGAAATAAGTCAATTAAATCTTACAACTTAGAAGCGGTTATTTTTAGTCTAGGCATTGGATTAACGATTGGTAATTTATTTAAGTTACCAGAATGGTTTCGTTCTGCCTTATCAACTGAATTGTTTGTAAAAATAGGCTTGGTCATATTGGGCACTACTATTATTTTTTCTGATATTTTAAAAGCGGGTTCTTATGGTTTACTCCAGGCATTAGTAGTGGTATTATCTGTTTGGTATGTTGCTTTTTGGCTGTGTAAAAAATTGAAAGTCGATAGTGAGCTTACAATGATGATAGCCAGTGCAGTTTCTATTTGTGGTGTATCTGCTGCCATTGCAACTGCCGGTGCCATCAAAGGTGATACAAAGAAATTATCCTATGTTATTTCGCTAGTATTAATTTGTGCTATTCCTATGATGATTGGAATGCCTTATCTAGCTAATTGGATGGGCCTTTCACAGGCCGTTACCGGAGCGTGGTTAGGTGGTAGTATCGATACTACAGGTGCGGTAGTTGCTTCTGGAACACTCGTAGGAGAGGAAGCATTGAAAATTAGTACTATCGTTAAATTTTCTCAAAATGTATTGCTAGGAATTGCAGCCTTTGCTATATCAGTTTACTGGACCTACAAGAAAAATACTGCTGTTGATGAAGTAGAAAAACCTACTCTAAAAGTCATTTGGGAGCGTTTTCCAAAATTTGTATTAGGCTTTGTCGCTGCCTCTTTATTATTTTCATTTGTTTTGAGTGCCGACACAATCACTACTGTTAAAGATGGTTTGAAGAATATCCAGTCTCTTTGGTTTGTACTAGCCTTTACTAGTATAGGGCTTGAAACTAAATTTAGTGATCTAATGAAAGGTGAAAATAGAAAGCCTATGTATGCATTTTTGTTAGCTCAGTTATTTAATGTAGTGATAACCCTTGCAGTAGCTTATCTTTTGTTTAAATAGCCATTAGGATTTTTAATCCAATTTTTGGTAGCTGATACCTAAAAAAAAGTGCAGAAATCTCTGCACTTTTTTTATAAATAAATTTCGGTATTTATATTTAGTTCAAACTCACCATCTCCATATCAGGTTTAGATTCATCGGTCAATTTTACTTTACCACGGTCATTACGTATAACCCTTGAAAATAAGGAGATCTCTTTATCGAAAAGAAATCTGAAAAATAATTTTGTCCATGAAGTATGGAAAAATAATGAATTGTAAAAAGA
Source organism: Ferruginibacter sp. (assembly GCA_030831945.1). Taxonomy (GTDB): domain Bacteria; phylum Bacteroidota; class Bacteroidia; order Chitinophagales; family Chitinophagaceae; genus Ferruginibacter. The sequence goes on along the minus strand of JAURKC010000012.1, from coordinate 51,088 downwards.
TGGAGCACCTTCTCTAATTTGAGGAAGACGGTTCCAAGGTACTGATGGAAAATCGTGGTGCTCATTATGAAAACCTACATTAAAGGCTACTGCATTAAGGGGCCCATAATAACTATAGGTTTCTTGTTCTCCATGAGTTAAATAATGCTCTTGTATCCAGCGAGCACCTAGAGGATGTAACCCTACAGAAAAGAAAAAGCTTAATAATAAAAAGGCAAATGCTTTAGGTCCTAAAAAAAATATTATGAGGAAAGAAAAGGTGATTTGTACACCCCAATTAAGCGCCACCCATCCATCAAATGGCTTAATTTCTTTCAGTCGGCTAATTCTAAATACTTGGAATAAAGGATAAAATAATAACCATAATACTTTACCAATAAAATAGTTGTTAATCAGCTTGGCTTCCCATTTGTTAGGAAGATCGGCATCAAGTTCGTGAACACCTTGAAAAGAATGGTGTTTGATATGGTATCTTTCAAAAGAAACTGAACTTGGAAAAATTTGAGGAATATTGGCAAAAATTCCGGCTAAACGATTAGCTTCCGGCTTTTTGAAAAGTAAGCGGTGGGCGCATTCGTGTATCATTACAAATAAGGCGTGGTCTGCAAAAGCTCCTAACAAATAAGCAGCTCCTATTACAATCCACCAAGATTGTGCGCTTACCAATCCTGCAACGATTACTTGAAAACTTACCAAACCAATGATGGCAAGAATAGTTAATGGGTTTTTCCCAATTAGCTTCCTAATATTTGGATGCTGTTGAAGAATTTCTTTGGTTCGGATACGATGTGGCTCAGATAATTCTGAGAACACAAAATTGTTTTTCTGACTCATAAACGGCAATATATTGAATTTTTAAATAAATCTATTGGCTTGCTTAATCTATTAACCAACCAATGATTATTTTGTTCAACAATTCAGGCTTTTTGTAGCATAGCATGAACGAATACAGCTACTATTATATATTAAAATAATTTTATATAAAAACTCAGTCGGTAAGGTTTAAATTAACTTGATCAGTTGAAAACTTATCAGAAATAGATCTTTTTAAATTTCGATCTTTTCTAAAATTAGCAGGGTCTCCATTAGTTTATTCCAGGCCATCTGCCATTCTTCTTTTGCGCTGTGAATTTTTTCATGGTGATCCGCTAATCTTTCACTTTCTTTTTCCTTCATATAATTCTCCACCTTTACTAGCGCTTCTCTATTCAGTTCCTTTAGTTTATTTTTTGTGTCCATTTTTATATATTTTTCTACTAAAAGATAAGTAAAAAAAATGGTCTTTGTAATGATAATTTTTGGTGTAAATGAAACTAGATTTACTTTTTACATTTTACGGTATTATTAAAAGATTATCTAGATAATCTCTGAAACATTACTTTTGTAGTAAATTAAAGCAGTATAAAATATCCATTACTGTTGATGGTTTATAACAAAACTTATCAATCGATAAATTTAAAAGAGCATCCCAATTTTTAAAATATAAAACCCAAAAAATGGCAGCAACAAAAATTACAGTGAATAATAATGGATCTCTAAAAATAGAGGGAGATTTTGAAATTTTCGATAGAGAAGGAAATCAATATGATTTAGGTGGAAGAGAAGTTTTAGGCCTTTGTCGCTGTGGTTTATCTAAGAATAAACCATATTGTGATGGCGCTCACAATGGTCATTTTGAGCATGAAGCTAAGGCATTTGCTTTGCCACCTAAGAAAACGAATTAATAGATTAGTGGGGTGAATGGTGGGAGAGAGAATAGTAAATATTTTCTTGACTATCCATTTACCCTATTCATTTCCAGGTTCTTCTTTATCCTTGTTAATTATCCTATTATCAGGCAATTTTCCTCGTTTGTAAATGATTAAGCCATTTAAAAAATTTCGTAGTACCTGATCACCAGCTTCTACAAAACCAGGATGGTCTTCATTTCTAAATAGATCACCTAAGGCCCCCTTGCTCATTTCGAAATCTACTAGGGAAAGTATTTCAATAATATCGTCATTTCGTAACGAGAGCGCTACTCTTAGTTTCTTTAAAATATCATTGTTGCTTAGCATGCTATTTTTATTTGATGAATAGATGAGGGGAAATTACCTTCTCTATATTTGTTTAAATTGAATTATTTAAAAATAACCGTTCCGATATTTTTGGCAAGCTCTATTTCCATTTGTTTTAAATGCTGGTGTATCTGCAATAAAACTAGTTGTTCTTCTGGATCTTTTGTTTTTTCTAAATCCCGTTGATTTTCATCCATCAACCTTTTTATCTTTCTTAATTTAAGATAATTGACTGTACTGAATACTTCTTCTTTGTAGAGATCCTCTCGGGTGTCAATTTTACCTTCATAAACATCTTTCCAATTTTGGCTAATTTCATAGTCATAGTCCATTACTTGCATGGCAAGTTGCCGAATAATATTGTCTTCGTGGTAAGTGAAATTTTTGGCGGTAGGTTCCAAGCCCTCATCATACCAGGCTTTATATGTTTTTATGAGCGTAATTAAGTTTTTATTATCGATCAATTCTTCTAGCTGATTTTCAGCAATTTCCGAAAATACATGATCAGCTACCCTCTGCTCATCATTCCAAGATTTGAGTCCGAATTCTAGTAAGCTTCTTACCATAGCCCTTTCATGTGGTTCATCTTTGTAAAGTAATGAAACGACCTCTTCATCTACTTCAAAATTTTGATTCCCTTCCGTATTCGCCTGATTTACTGATTCTCGACTAGCCCTGTTTTCTTCTTTATTTACTTTTTCGCGGACAAATTTATTGACTAGCGCATGTAATCCAGCTTCTTCAATTTTAAGAATCTCCGCACACTGCTTTATATAATCTTGTTGTTTAGTAAAATCTTCTGCCTTATTAATTTTTGAAATAGTTTCTGCGACTTGGTTAACTACTGCTGACTTTTTATTACTATCTGTTCCCGCATCCTGAAGCATTACCCCTAATTGAAAAAGAATAAAATCTTTTTTATTTTCAGCCACAAATTGAGTGAAGGCAGGTGCACCTACTTTATTTACATAGCTATCAGGATCTTCATTATCAGGAATTAATACCAATTTTACATTCAAACTTTCTTCAAGGGCTAGGTCTAATCCGCGCAGCGCCGCTTTAATACCCGCGCTATCACCATCATAAATGATGGTAAGATTATTCGTATATTTTTTTACAAGTCTTAGTTGATCTGGCGTAAGCGACGTTCCTCCACTAGCTACTACATTTTCAATTCCAGCTTGATGAAGAGATACCACATCCGTATAACCCTCTACTAGTAAACATTCATCTGCTTTATCAATAGCCATTCTTGCAAAATAGCTGCCATATAAAACTTTACTTTTTACATAAATTTCATTCTCTGGCGTATTGATATATTTTGGTGTACGGTCATTGGTTTTTAAAATTCTTGCTCCAAATCCTAAGACCTTGCCACTCTGATTATGAATGGGGAAAATGATCCGCCCTCGGTAGTTATCCACGGGACGCTCATCGCGAATAGCCACGAGACCACTTTTTTGTAATAAGTCTAAATTGTATTGGGCATTAATAGCCGCCTGTGAAAAGCTGTCTCTTGCTTCTGGATTAAATCCAATTTGAAATTTTTTGATAATATCTTCTCTAAATCCTCTTTGTTTTAAATAACTCAGACCAATATCTTGACCATCCTCATTATTGAATAAATAGTCACTGAAAAATTTTTGTGCAAAACTATTTATGATAAATAAACTGTCTGCACTAAGTTGCTGAAGTTTTTGCTCAGGCGTAGTTTCTGTCTCCTCAATTTCTACATTGTATTTTTGGGCAAGCCAGCGAAGTGCTTCTACATAACTGTATTTTTCATGCTCCATTAAAAAACCAATGCTATTGCCGCTTCTGCCACAACCAAAACACTTATAAATCTCTTTTGCAGCGGATACCGTGAAAGAAGGTGTTTTTTCATTATGAAATGGACATAAGCCTAAGTAACTGGTCCCCCTTTTTTTTAATTTAATAAAGGAGCCAATAATGTCAATAATATCAATCCTTCCTTGGATCTGTTGTATGGTATTTTGCGATATCAATTAAATAATTCTAAGGTCTGTTTGGGCAAATGTAACAAATGTTAATAGCCATAAGTAATCCTTTAGCTAAAATTTAGTGATTCGAGGCCTGATTTTGTCATTTTTAAGCAGATTTGTGAAATTTTATCGCTCATTGATTTGTATTAAGAACAAACTAATACCTTTGTCTTTAAAATTTAATGATATGAAAAAGCTTTTCTTTTTAATTGTTTTATGTAATATGTTTTTGGGTATAAAAGCTCAAGACATTAAAGATTTAAAAAACTACTCTCTACTTGGTCAAACAAAAAAGGGTAAAGAGGCAGTAGATAAGTTTTTGTCTGTACCTAAAAATGCTTTAAAAGCAGAAGGTTGGTTTTATAAAGGAGCAATTTATATAGAAGCATCTAGGGATTCTACACAAACTGATAGTCTGAGTGCAGAGTTGAAAGCAACCGCTTTTGCTGCTTTAAAAAAATATAGAGAATTAGATCCTAAAGTGCCGCTACTAATAGAGCGTAACAATGGTCCTATATTTGATTTGTATATTGGGTATTTTTCCGAATTGGGAGTAAGATCTTATATGGCAAAAAATCCTGCTACTGCTGTTGCATTTTTCAAAAAGGCCTTGGAAGTACATGAATACATTTCTACAAATAACTTGGTTGGACCTAATGGATTTAAATTTACTAACCTTGATACTACTTTAGTTTTATATACAGCCATTGCTGCTGGAGAAGCTAAAATGCCAGATGAAGCGGCAGTTTTTTATACCAAATTAATTGATGCCAATGTTTCAGGAGAAGAGTATATTGATGCTTATCAAGTAATGGCTGAGCGCTACAAGGCCAAAAAAGAAAAGGCATCTTTTGACAACCTAATTGCAAAGGCAAAAAAATTCTATCCAACAAATAATGAATATTGGATTGGAATGCAAATTGAAGAAGCTACTGATGGGGTAGGGAAACCAGAGATTTTCTCGAAATATGAAGAATTAGTGGCTAAGATTCCAGGAAATTACGCTTTGTGTTACAATTATGCAGTTGAACTTTACCGTTACATTTATTCTGATGAAATGCAGAAGGTGAATACTAATGACTTTAAAAATAAGTTACCTGAGGTTATGAAAAAAGCGATAGCAATTAAATCTACTATCGAAGCCAATTTCTTATTAGCCAATTTTTTTTATAACAATTCAATAGACATTTCAGAAGAAGCTAGAAATATAAAAGGTGTTAAACCCGAAGATTTAAAAAAGAAAAAAGAGATACAGGCTCAATCAGTTCTTGCTATGGACCAGGCAATTCCTTTTGCAGAAGCTACTATTTCTATCTATGGTACTATCGCTAAACCTAAGAGTTCAGATAAAGTTAACTGTAAACAATCTTTTTCTATATTAAAAAGTATTTACGAGATAAAGAAAGATGCTGAAAAAGTGGCTTTTTATGATGCTAAGATGAAGGCATTTGAATAGACAGATTGAATTATAATATAAAGGCAGCCCTTGTTGAAAAGGCTGCCTTTTTTATATTCACTATTTAAGTTGAAAAAAATACAATCAAATTTCGAGCACTAAAATTTCTTTAAAATACTCACTAATTTATTGGCTATGATTGCATACCCTTTGTCCGAAGGATGAAGACCATCATAAGTAATATCGATTGCTTCTGTTGGGTAGGGATATTCATCTGTTGCTGGATTAAAAGGAATTCCAATAAAACTAGGATAGGGAAAGTTTTTATAGTTTCCCGATTGGGGATCTTTTAGTCTTTTGTATTTTACCATTTTCTCTACGCTTAAGCTACTCGTATTATATAAATCAACAAGAGTGAATTGCTCGAATTGAGCGATTGAATCTATGGCTAAAGCAAATTGAGCAAGCATTTGTCCCTTCTTCTCTTTATAGGAACCATAGGCATTGTTTTTCATATTGGCAACGTATACGAAGTCGCCCCTTTGCATGGGGGTAATTAAAATTATTGTAGCCTTATTATTTAAGCTGCGAAGCTGGTTGATTATAAGGCGAAATGATCCATAAACTGTTTGGTTTCCAGTATTGTTTTTATAGTCTGCAAGATTTCCAATCACTCGACCTTGCCACCAATCATTAGTGCCTAAAAAAAGTGAATAGACATCCGCATAAGGGATAGCTATTTTTTCAAGGTTTTCAGCAATAGCTCCCGAAGTCCATCCATTATGGCCTTGGTTGATATAGTTAATATATGGAAGCTTTTCAACTACCCGAGTCATATATCCCTTTGTTATTCTGTCGCCAGTTTCATTGGTATGCTCATTTAAATACGTGATGGAATCACCGATTGCTACCCAAGTAATTTTCTTTCTTGAAAAAGAGCAGATAAATAATAGGAGCGTGAATAAGATGAATAGTTTTTTCATTCGATTTATTTTGAGTAGAGCCAGCTTGCTTGCTAAACTAATTAAATGGGAAATCAATAAAGAATCAGCTGGATAATTTTAGTTAAATGTCGTTCTTTTTTAATTATTATTCTCATTAAAAAACATTGCTGTAAATTCGTATACCTATTTATATTTTTATGGATTTTCATTTAGCATTTACTCCAAAAAAATTCTCAACAACAATTCGTCATTTTGATAAATTATTGTTGATAGGTTCTTGCTTTACTGAAAATATCGGGACAAAACTTAGACAACATAAGTTTTCTGTTTTAGAAAATCCCAATGGAATTTTATTCAATCCTATTAGTATTGCTTCATCTGTACATTCCTATATTTCGAATCAACCTACTAAAGAAGGAGAACTATTTTTTCAAAATGAATGCTGGAATAGTTGGGATCATCATAGTCGTTTTTCACATCCTGATAAATCAATTTGTATAAAGGAGATAAATGATTCAACCCTTGCCGCAAGTGATTTTATTGTAACTGCCGATTGGATTTTTATTACGGTAGGTTCAGCCTTTGTATATGAGCTTGAAAATAAACAGGTGGTTGCTAATTGCCATAAGGTGCCAACGGATAAATTCAGTAAAAGACTGCTCAAGATAGAAGAAGTGACAGCAGCTTTTGAGACAATGTTAGATGAGATATCAAAAGTGAACCCAAGTGCAAAAGTGATTTTTACTGTAAGTCCAGTCCGTCATCTTAGAGAAGGTTTTATTGAAAATAATCGTAGCAAAGCAGTTTTGATACAGTCAGTTCATCACCTTTCGGATTCTAGAGATAATGTATTTTATTTCCCAGCCTACGAACTAGTGATAGACGACTTAAGAGATTATCGTTTTTATGCAGAAGATATGGTCCATCCTAATTATGCTGCTACAAATTATGTTTGGGAAAAATTTGTACCTGCTTGTATTGATGAGGATACCCAAATATTGATGAAAGAAATTAATATTATTAATGCGGCGAGAAATCATAAGCCATTTCAACCCACTTCTGAATTACATAAAAAATTCTTGGAAACCCATTTGCAAAAGCTTTTAACGTTGAGTAAAATGTATCCTTATATCAATTTTAATGAAGAGTTGACTTATTTTAGAGGGAAGTAGTTGAATCAAACTTTACTTACACTGAGTAATTCTTTTAATGAACTCTATCGCCACGTACTTCCATTTCATCCATTATTTTTTTTTCGTATGCTAACCATTCTTTCCATCTTTTTCTAACTTTTGTCTTTGGGAAGTAGGTATCGCAAAGGTCAATAAATAGGGTATAATGTCCTGCTTCGCTTTCCATAAATTTCCTATAAAATCTTCTCATATATTCATCGTCTAAACCCTCGCTTAATCTTTTAAAACGCTCACAACTTCTTGCTTCAATCAATGCCATGGTTAATAGATGATCTAGCATACGTTCTTCTGCACTTCCACCTTTTTTTTGAAATTCGAGTAGTTTATTGACATAAATATCTTTTCGCTGTTTACCCAAGGTTAATTTCCTTTTATGTAGTTCAGCAAGCACCAATCTAAAGTGTCCCCATTCTTCAGTTACAATAGGACTTAATTCATTTACCAATTTTTCCTTGTCGGAGTATCGCTGTATTAAAGTAATACAAGTGGTGGCTGCTTTTTGCTCACAATAGGCATGGTCGGTCAATATTTCTTCCAATTGCATTTCCGCAAGATTTACCCATCGAGGATCAGAAGGTAATTGAAGACCCAGTATATTTTTTACATCTGTTTGCAATGATTCCATTGTACAAAATTAAATGCAATGAAGGATAATTGAGCATCCTTCATTGTTTCTGTTAAGGTTATTTTAGCGCTCTAGCTAATTACCTGAGAGTATTTTGGGCTGGTAAGCAAGGTTTTATTAATTTACAGTTTAATTATTTTCCAATGAGAATCTTGCCTTTACTTATTTCAAGTGTTATTACAGCCGGATTGGTTGTTACACTAAATTCGAAATTATTACTTCCTGCCCCTTTGGGTAAATTATTGAGTCCCCAGCATGGGATTTGGCAAAATGCAGAGAGTAGCCAAGCTAGTTTTAGTGAGGAGTTTAAATTTCCTCAACTTACTGGTAAAGTCCAGGTTTATCTCGACGATCGTTTGGTACCCCATATTTTTGCTGAGCGTGATCGGGACCTATATTTTGTTCAGGGTTTTTTGCATGCTAAATTTCGTTTGTGGCAAATGGAATTGCAAACGCATGCAGCTGCTGGAAGGGCAAGCGAAATTGTTGGAAAAATTGCGCTTAAGCATGACCGTGAATTTAGAAGATTAGGGATGGTTTATGCTGCAGAGTCATCTTTAAAAGAAATGGAGAAAGATCCACAGACCAAATTGGCTTGTGATTCCTATACGGAGGGGGTAAATGCCTACATCGCTTCCCTTACTGAAAGTTCTCTCCCTTTGGAATATAAACTGATGGGATATAAGCCCGAAAAATGGAGCAACTTAAAATCTGCTTTATTTTTAAAAAATATGTCAGAAAATTTAGCTGGTCATGATAATGATTTTGAAATGACCAATGCTAAAAATTATTTTAGCAAAGAGGATTTCACTAAGCTTTATCCATCTTATCAAGATTCATTAGACCCTATCATTCCCAAAGGTACTATCTATGAAAAAGCCTCCATTGAGCTTAAGGTACCTGCTGATGCAGATTCTATTTATTTAAATAAAGAAGATCTTGCAGTTACTACTCAGGAGGAAAAGCCTGATAGAAATAATGGAAGTAATAATTGGGCTGTTAATGGAGCAAAAACTAAATCTGGCTCACCTATCTTATGTAACGATCCACATTTGGGATTAAATCTTCCTTCTCTTTGGTACGAAATGCAATTGCATACTCCAGAATTAAATGTTTATGGTGCCACTTTTCCTGGAGCTCCTGCTGTAATAATAGGATATAATGATAGTTGTGCTTGGGGCGTTACCAATGGCGGTAGAGATGTAAGAGATTATTACGAGATTAAATTTAAAGATGAAAGTAAACGGGAGTATTGGTATGATAGTGCCTGGAGAAAAACTGAGTTTAGGTATGAAACAATATTAATAAAAGATTCCGCTACTTATATGGATACGGTTGCCTACACAGTTTTTGGTCCAGTCATGTATGATCAATCTTTTAGTGGTGGTAGGGCTTCTAATTCAAGGTATTTTTCAGTACGTTGGAAAGCACATGACAAAAGCAATGAGTTAAAAACATTCATGCAATTGAATAGAGCGCGTAATTACGAAGATTATTTATCCGCTATTAGTAACATGAAGACTCCTGGTCAAAATTTTGCCTTTGCTAACAAAGTAGGTGATATTGCGATGCGTACACAGGGTGAATGGCCTGCAAAGTGGAAAGGGCAGGGTGATTTTATTATGCCTGGTACCGATAGTACTTATCAATGGCAAGCCATGATTCCCTTTGAAGAAACTCCTTTTCAATACAATCCTTCTAGAAATTTTGTTAGTAGTGCTAATCAAGATCCAGCAGACTCAAGTTATCCCTATTATTTAGGAAGAGGATATCCCTTGTATCGAGGAATTATTATTAATAGACGACTACAAGATATGAATGAGATTACTCCGAAAGATATGATGTCATTACAAACTAATGATTACAATGTATTTGCTGAAATGGCGACACCAATACTTTTGAATAATATAAATGAAAGTGGGTTATCACCCAATGAAATAAAAATGCTCCGTTTATTGAAGGCATGGGATTACAACAACGCACCTTATTCAAGAGGAGCCACCGTGTTTGATGTACTATGGACCAACTTTAGTAAACTGGTATTTGATGATGAATTCAAAAATGCTCCTCCAGTAATTATAAGGCCACTTGAAAGCACTTTACTTCAAGGCATATTGAGTGACACAGTCTATAAATTTATAGACAATATTAATACTACAGCAATTGAAACCTTGTCAGATGATATAACGATTGCATTTAAAAATTCAATAGCGGTACTAGAAAAAGCTCAAATGGAAGGAAGGCTTGAATGGTCTAAATTTAAGGATACTCGGGTGAATCATTTGACAAAACTTGAGCCGCTTAGTCGATTACATTTATCCATTGGAGGTGGAACGCATAGTATTAATGCTACCAAACCAAATCATGGTCCTAGTTGGAGAATGATTGTAAGTCTAACTCCAAAAACAGAAGCTTATGGAGTATATCCAGGTGGCCAGAATGGAAATCCAGGAAGTCGATTTTATGATAATTTTATTGATCATTGGGCATCTGGAACTTATTATCCACTCTGGATGATGGCAGCTGATGAAGAAGGAGATAGTAGGGTTCAATGGAAGATGTCTTTTACTAATTAGCCAATTAGAAATCCTTACATTTCGAAAAAGACATTTTTGTAAATACATTTTAAATTTTTTAAGTTATGAAATTTATAGTTTCAGTTTTATTAATCGCCTTGCTAAGCCTAGCAGTTGGTTTATATTTACCCTGGTGGACAATAGCTTTGGTAGCATTTATTGTAACTAGCCTAATTCCTCAAAATCCGATCAAGTCTTTTTTGTCAGGCTTTACCGCCCTTTTTTTATTGTGGGGAGCTTTAGCATGGGTCATTAGCAGCAACAATAATCACTTGTTGGCAGGAAAGGTCGCATTGATACTTAAAATGGGGAATCCTATTCTGTTAATTATTGTGACTGCATTGATTGGCGGATTAGTAGCAGGTTTTGCAGCATTGGCTGGCAGTTTTGTGCGTCGAAAATAATTGGGGTTATCATGGCTTATTTAGGAGTGGTCTAAAATTTTTTTATGCGGGTATTGTTTTTTCTTCTTTCTTTTTTTCTTTTTGAAAATATTGTTGCACAAAAAATTACGGGGACTATATTTACTGACAAAGGGGATCTATTACCTTTTTCTTCCATTACTGTTAAAGGAACCTCAATAGGTGTCAGTGCAAATAATAGGGCAAGGTTTGTTATCTCTCTTTCTCCTGGAAAATACACTTTAGTTTGCCAACATATTGGCTATGCTTCTCGGCAAGAAGAAATCACCATTACTTCAAGTGACAAGGAAATATCCTTTGTATTATCTGATCAAAAACTTTTGATGAAGGAGGTAGTTATAAAGAATACGGATGAAGATCCAGCTTATGCAATTATTCGCGCTGCTATTAAAAAAAGAGAGTATTATCAGCGTCAGGTAAAAGGATTTACTTGTGAGCTTTATACCAAGAATATGGTGAAACTTCGTAAGCTACCCAATAAGATTTTCGGAAAGAAAATGCCAGAAGATGTTGGAAGGAATAGGTTACTGGATTCTTCTGGTCAAGGAGTAATTTATTTATCGGAGTCAATATCTTCTGTAGCTAGACAGTTGCCAGATAAATTTAAAATAGATGTAAAAAGTAGCAGAGTAAGTGGTAGCGGTGGATTTGGTTTTACTTTTCCTGCTTTTCTTTCTTTTTACCAAAATAATGTAACTGTCTTTGCAGAAAGATTGAATCCCCGCGGATTTGTGTCTCCTATTGCCGATGGAGCAATCAGTTTTTATAGTTTTAAATTCTTAGGTAGTTTTTTTGAAAATGGAAAAGAGATTAATACAATTCGGGTTAAACCTCGTAGAAATTATGAACCGTTATTTTCTGGCATTATTAATATTTCCGAATCTGATTGGCGAATTCATAGTGTAGATTTACTGTTGACAAAGAAATCTCAATTGGAAGTTATTGACTCTCTTCAAATTACTCAACTTTATATACCTGTTGATAATGAAGTTTGGAGTGTTAAAAATCAATTGCTTCACTTTAGCTTTAATCAATTCGGTATTGAAGCAGTCGCTAATTTTGTAAATGTTTATTCTGACTATAATATTGAACCTTCCTTTCCAAAAAAGTATTTTGATAAAGTGATTATCAAATACGATACCGGAGTAAATAAAAAATCAAAAGCTTATTGGGATTCTGTTCGTCCGATGCCACTTGAAAAAGAAGAGGCAAAAGACTATCAAGTAAAAGATAGTTTATTTGAGGTAAGAAAAGCTGCATCACTTACAAAAAAATCGATTGATTCTTTGAAAAAAATGCAAGGTAAACTTCACCCTTCAAATATATTTTGGAAAGGCATTAATCGAACGCATTATAGTCTCTCAGGTAACTATAGATGGGGAATTACGTCACTGGTTAAAAAACTGGAATATAATACTGCAGAAGGGCTTGTATTCAATTCATCTGGGTATATAGATAAAATAATTTGGGGTCAAAAACAAAGACTTTCCATTCGTCCTAATCTTCGATATGGTTTTTCTAATACGCATTTAAACGGTTGGCTAGATTTGAGTTTACAAAATCGAAATCTGAATTCAAATAAAAAGCTAAAAAGGCAATCATGGAATCTTTCATTGGGTAAAAGGGTTACCCAGTTCAACAAGCAAAGTCCTATAATACCTTTAATTAATTCAATTAACACACTATTTTCAGGAATTAATCATTTAAAAACCTATGAAAATATTTTTTCAAATATCGGGTTCAGTAAGAAGTTTGAAAGCGGACTACAGATGGGAATTAATACCTTATATGAAGACAGAATACCTCTTCTAAACACTGCTAATTTTACATTTTTTAAAAAGGATACCATTCACTTTACACCTAACTATCCTTACGAAAAAATCAATGAAGCCGATTTTACAAGACACCAAGCTTTGATGGTAAGTTTGGATCTAAGTATCAAACCGGGACTTCATTTTATTGAGTATCCAAATAGAAAAGTACCTATAGATTCAAAATTACCCACCTTTAGTTTTAATTATACGAAAGGTTTAAAAGGTTTACTTGGTAGCGATGTAAATTTTGATAAATGGCACTTTAATATTTGGGATGATAAAAATTTAAAATTGGCTGGTACATTCCGTTATAAAATTGGAATAGGTGGATTCATTAATAGAAAGAAAGTGATGATTCAAGATTACCAACATTTTAACGGTAATCTTTCGATTCTAGCGGGTGAATATTTAAATAGTTTTCAATTGGCCCCTTATTATGCTAATAGTACTACTGCAACTTTTTTCAGTATTGTTCACTTAGAGCATCATTTTAATGGATTGTTGACCAACAAAATACCCCTTTTTAATCGGTTAAATTGGAATTTAGTTGCTGGTGGTAATTCATTTTATATCAACCAATCTGATAATTATTCTGAATTATTTGTTGGGATAGAAAATATCTTTAAAGTATTTAGAATTGATTTTGTTGCAGCTTATCATGACGGTAATAAAACCATTGCGGGTATTCGGATTGGAACAGCTGGATTGATTGGAGATAATATTAAAATTAGAGGAAGGTAGAATCGCTTTAAATTTAAAATGCCCCTCTTTTTTTAATCCGGTAAAGGGTCTTAAAAATCAATAACTAATTCATCTTATTCCTTGTTTAAAGAATATTTCTTTTATTTATCTTTGTAAAAATTTTTGGTTTGCCCTGCAAGCATCCAATTTATTTATTAATTGGCAGTAAAGCCGATTGAAAAATCAATTTCCTGTTACAACAGGATCAAAAAATAATAGTATGGCACTACTTCATAACCGTGTATCCCAGGCGGAATTAAAAAGGTTATTATACGAGGAAACGGAACATCGAACTACCATTTCATTTTACAAATATTTTCCAATTTTAGCACCTCAAAATTTTCGGGATCAATTATATCAAGGACTCGATCTTTTAAAAGTGTTTGGAAGAATATATATTGCTCATGAAGGAATCAATGCACAGATAAGTGTTCCTGAATCTAAGGTGGATGACTTTAGGCATTACATCAATTCTCTTGAACCGCTGAAAGGTGTTCGTTTGAATATTGCAGTTGAAAGTCCTAATCCAACTGGAGAGAAGTCTATCCATGGTAAATCCTTTTGGGTTTTAAAAATTAAAGTAAGAGACAAAATTGTCGCAGATGGTATTCAGGATCCTGAGTTTCGCATGGACAATCGGGGGAAGTATGTGAGTGCGGAGCAAATGAATCAATTGATGTTAGACAATAATACCATCGTGATTGATATGCGAAATCATTATGAGTATGAGGTAGGACATTTTGTAAAGGCGATTGAAATTCCGAGTGATACCTTTCGGGAACAGTTACCAATGGCGGTTGAAATGATGAAGGATAATAAAGAAAAGAATATCATCATGTATTGTACAGGCGGTATTCGATGCGAAAAAGCTAGCGCTTACATGCTTCATCATGGGTTTAATAATGTTTTCCATTTAGAAGGAGGAATAATTAATTATGCTAAACAGGCTAAGGAAAAGGGTTTGGAAAGTCAGTTTATAGGTAAAAATTTTGTATTTGATGATCGATTAGGCGAAAGAATAACAGACGAAGTGATAGCTAAATGCCATCAGTGTGGAAGCCCGGCAGATACCCATACTAATTGTAAAAATGATGGTTGCCATTTATTATTTATCCAATGTTCAGCCTGTGCTCAAAAAATGGATGGTTGCTGCTCAGTAGATTGTCAAAATATTTTCAATCTTCCTATTGAAGCTCAAAAGGAATTAAGAAAAGGAATCGATAAAGGAAGAATGGTTTTTAATAAGAGTAAACAAAGGTTACGACCAAGACTAGACGAAATCAATAAGCCATTGGACTAGTCATCTCTAATCTGTTAAATTTAAATCTTCAAAAATTATTTTATCCATTTGATACAAACAGGATTAGGAACATTAATTCTTTTATTGGTATCGGTAAGCAATCCTGTTTTTTTATCGATTTTAAAAATCACAATATCATCACTTTGTTGATTGGCAACCAATAGGAAATTACCGGTTGGGTCAAAGTTGAAATTTCGGGGAGTTTTACCCATACAAGATTGTTCACCTACTACAGTGAGCATTCCTGTAAGTGAATCTATTTTAAAAATTGTAATACTATTGGAACTGCCTCGGTTGCTGCAATAAAGAAATTTACCATCTATTGAAACATGGATATCAGCACTTCCAATTGAGCCTGTAAAGTTTGCAGGTAATGCGCTTATTCTTTGTATTTTTTGAAGTTTTCCTGATTGATATTTAAAGGTTACTACAGTTCCAGTCATCTCTTCAATTAAATAGACAAATCGGTTATTAGGATGAAAGTCAAGATGACGAGGGCCACTTCCTGGTTCAGATGCTGCAAAGGCAGGATTGGCAGCTTTTAAGATTCCCTTTTTTTTATCAAAATGATAAATCATTATTTTGTCAGTTCCCAAATCGGGCGTAAATAAATAATTGTTATCAGGTGAAAGCATTGCCGAATGTACATGAGGACTTTTTTGTCTTTGTAAGTTGGGGCCACTCCCTGTATCTTGAAATACTTGCTTTACATTACCTAATGATCCGTCTGTATTTACTGGAATAAGTGCGCCAGTTCCGCTAGTATAGTTAGCCGAAAAAACCCATTTTCCTGAATGGTCAACGCTTACATAGCAAGGATGAATACCTCCAGAAAATTGTTGATTAATAAAACTGAGCTTTCCACTTTGATTGTTAAAGGAAAATGCAGAAATGCCTCCACCAACGCCAAATTTTGTACTATCAGCATTTTCTGTTACTGCATATACCTTCTTATTATCAGCTGACACCGCCAAATAGGAGGGGTTGGCTACTTTGGAAGAACTTACCAAACTATTGTCACCATTAGTTGAATTAAAGTTATAGACATAAATGCCCTCACTTTTTCCTGAGGTGTAAGTTCCAACTAGTAAATAGGTATTACTTTGTGAAAAAGCAATCCAAGAGAAAGTAGTCAAAAAAACGGTCAGTATGAATGGTTTTAACACAATCAGTTTTTTAGGTAAATAAATAATTCTTGATGTTAACTTCAAAAAATTATCCGGCAAGGTTAATTGTTTTTAGGGCGGTTGCTATTTTTTCAAAATTTTCTTCTTCACTCAAATTTTGAGGTATGAATTTTTCACCGATCACTTTTTCATATAATTCAATATACCTATTGCTTATGGTAGTAATCCATTCATCAGACATTTCGGGTACCGACTGTCCCTCCTTGCCCATAAAATTATTTTTGATTAACCATTCTCTCACAAATTCTTTACTGAGCTGTAGCTGCTTTTCACCAGCAGCTTGTCTTTCATCAAAACCTTCAGCGTAAAAATACCTGGAGCTGTCGGGGGTATGAATTTCATCCATTAGATAAATGGTATCATCAATTTTACCAAATTCATATTTTGTGTCTACCAAAATTAACCCCTGTTTGGCGGCTAATTGTTTACCTCTTTCAAAAAGCAAACGGGTGTATTGTTCTATAATTTCATAATCTGCTGCTGCTACAATGCCATTTTTCAAAATATCTTCTCGGCTAATATCTTCATCATGACCTACACTTGCTTTGGTAGTGGGGGTAATGAGGGGACGATCAAAAAAATCATTTTCTTTTAATCCATCTGGCATATTTACTCCACATAAGGTGCTTTTGCCAGATTGATAAGTTCTCCAAGCATGACCGGTTAAATTTCCCCGAATGACCATTTCAACCTTAAAGGGGCTACATTTTTTACCAATGGCGCTATTAGGGGTTGGGGTGCTGATGAGCCAATTTGGACAAATATCGGCTGTGGCTTTGAGCATATAGGCAGCTATTTGATTCAAAACCTGCCCTTTAAAGGGTATCGGTTTAGGTAAAATAACGTCAAAAGCCGAAATACGATTGCTAGCAATCATCACCAGTAATTGATTTCCTATGGAGTATACATCCCTTACTTTACCGCTGTAGAAGCTAGTTTGATCGGGAAATTGGTAGTTTGACATACTGCTAAATTACAGTCATACTGATAATTCACCCAAATAATAGCAGAGAAGATTTCAACAATCGGTAGTAAATAATATTTTACAAAAAAATAACATTTCATAAATTGCCTTATATTTAACTTCTAAATAAGTCTATATGAAAAAATTAGCAGGTTATATGTTTGCATTCTTTTTGGCAAACATTATTACAATGAGTGCCCTCGCTCAAAGTACAGTAGTCAGTGGAAGCGTAGTGAATAGTCTATCTAAAGAGACGATTTCAGCGGTGTCTATTACTGTAAAAGGAGGCTCAGTTGGTACATTTACCAGTGACAAGGGAACTTTTAAATTAGCGGTTACTCAAAAATTGCCGTTCACTTTATTAATTTCTTCTGTTGGATTCAGTGCTCAAGAATTGGTAGTATCAAAAGATGTGCAGTCTTTGAAAGTAGAGTTAGTTCCATCGGAAGCTTTGGGTCAAGAAGTAGTCGTATCGGCTACCAAAGTGGCTCAGAAGATCTTAGAATCTCCTGTATCTATTGAAAGAGTTAGTGCAGCCAATATTCGAAATTCTGCTGTTTCTTCTTACTACGATATTTTAAGTAGTCTTAAAGGAGTAGATTTTACTACTTCCTCGCTTACTTTTAAAACGCCTACCACCCGCGGTTTTAGTGGAAGTGGTAATACAAGAGTTAATCAGATTGTAGATGGTATGGATAACCAGGCTCCTGGTCTTAATTTCGCTGCAGGTAGTATTATTGGTCTTTCTGAATTAGACGTTGACAATATTGAATTGCTACCAGGTGCTTCCTCTGCCTTATATGGTCCAGGTGGTATGAATGGTACAATACTAATCAATAGTAAAAATCCTTTTAAATATCAAGGTCTTTCCTATCAGATGAAACTAGGAGTTATGAATACAGATTCTCGTTATAGAGATCAATCTCCTTATCATAACTGGTCAGTTCGCTGGGCAGAGAAAGTATCTGAAAAATTTGCCTTTAAAATAGGTGCTGAAGTTATTCAAGCCAAGGATTGGTTGGGTTATGATAAAAGTAATTATTCACGTACGGGTACATTAGGAAAAGTAGTTGCAGGTGATAGAGCTACTGATCCAAATTATGATGGTGTAAATGTATATGGTGATGAAACTACTATTGATATCAGATCGGCGGTTTTAAACTCTATCGGTTCATCTGCTGCTCCTTTTTTGAAAAATTTCATTGATAATTTAAATGGAGGTCTTCCAATCAATGTTTCCAGAACAGGATATAATGAAGATGAAGTGATTAACCATGATACCTATAATTATAAAGTGTCTGGTGCCTTACATTATAAAATAACTCCTTCGGTAGAAGCTATTATGTCTGGTTATTGGGGAACAGGTAATACTGTCTATACAGGAAGTGAGCGATATAGCTTAAATGGATTAAAAATGGGTCAATACAAGCTGGAACTTAACCATAAGAACTGGTTGATAAGAGGATATACGACTCAGGAGAATTCAGGTGAAAGTTTTAACGCAACGGTTACCACTCGTTTGTTTAATGAAACCTGGAAACCAAGTGGAGGTGCTACAGGATGGTATTCCCAATACGCGCAGACTTATTTGGGAGCTCGCTTAAATGGAGCGATTGATATGGATGCCCATACCTTGGCAAGAAATTTTGCTGATGGTGGTAGACCTAATGCAGGAAGTGTTGCTTTTAATGAGGGTTTTAATAAAATCAAGGGCCTACCAATTGGTGGTGGTGGAGGATTATTTGTAGATAGAACTGATCTATATATGGTTGAAGGTCAATATAACTTATCAGAACATACTGGTAAAGTAGCTGATGTATTGGTGGGTGCTAATTATAAAAAGTACAATCTAAACAGTCAAGGTACTTTATTTGCTGATGGTGGGGGTACTATTGGAATAGATGAATATGGTGGATATGTTCAAGCATCAAGAAGTCTTTTTCAAGATTTCCTCAAATTATCATTTAGTGGCAGATATGATAAAAATGAAAATTTTGATGGACGCTTTACTCCAAGGGCAACAGCATTGTTTAAAGTGGCAAAAAATAACAATGTGAGAGTAAGTTACCAAACAGCGTATCGTTTTCCTAGTACTCAACAACAATGGATTGACTTAGATGTGGGTTCTAGTACAAGATTATTAGGTGGTGTTCCCTATTTTCAAAATAAATATGGTCTAAACTCAAATACCTACCAGTTGTCTGCTTTACCTGGTGTAACTACTCCTTACAAGGTAAGTCCATTTAAACCAGAGTCTGTTGGTACATTCGAACTAGGTTATAAGGGTCTTGCATTACAAGATAAATTACTTATTGATATTTATGGATACTATGGTCAATACCAAAACTTTTTGTCTAGAACTTTATTGGTACAACCTAAAGCTACCTATACATTGGCTAGTATAACATCTGCAATCGCTACTAATGTTGCCGTAAGTAATGTTGCCAATATCTATTCTATTCCAGTTAATGCACCTTCAAAGGTTAAAACCTATGGATTTGGTATGAGTTTGGATTACAGACTTCCAGCTGGATTTATTATTAACTCTAACGTGTCTTCAGATAATCTTAAGGATGTGCCTGACGGTTTCATCGCGTATTTTAGTACACCTAAATACAGAGCTAATATTGGGTTTGGAAATACAGGCTTTGGAGATAAAAAAAGACTTGGATTTAATGTTGCTTATCGCTGGCAGGATGCTTTCTATTTCCAAGGTGATTTTGCGAATGCTGATTTACCTGCTATTCATACTGTTGATGCTCAGTTTAGTGTTAAACTACCTTCAATTAAGTCATTGGTAAAATTAGGCGCCAATAATTTACTCAATCAGTATTATGTAAATGGAGCTGGTAATTCTATCATAGGAGGTTTGTATTACGTTAGTTTCGGATACAATGTATTCTAAAAATTTATTTATCTTTTTTAAAATTTATCAATATGAAAATATTTAATAAAATAAAAATAGCAAGCATTTTGGGGTTGTCCATTGGGCTGTTTTTTTCAGCCTGTAATAAAGCACCGCTTGACCCAACTCCTATCAAAGCTCCCACTCAGGATCAAGGGGTTACTTTGGCAACCCTGCTTGATAATGCAGAATTCTCCTTTTTAAAAGCAGCGGTAACAAGGGTAGGGTTATTACCTAATTTAGCTACAACTACAGCTAGGTATACCGTATTTGCACCTAACAATAACGCTTTTATCTTGTCAGGTATTCCAAGTGAGGCTGTAATTAATGCATTACCTATTGCTTCGGTTGCAGGCTTGGTTAGTTATCATGTTATTCCACAAGTAATCAATGCGTCTGATATCTCTACAAATTTTCCAAACTTTGAATATCCAACTGTTTTAAATCCTACTGCTGGAACTCCTGCATTTAATCCATTAGTAAGATTAACAGCCTTTCCTAGTCGTCGTGGTTCAGCTGCTTGGGTTAATAATATTCCTGTTACTGCAGCGGATGTAAAAGCTTCTAATGGGGTTTTACATAAAGTGTACACTTTAATAGCTCCACCGAGTAAATATGTCTGGGATTCTATTTCAGCAAGTAGCGACTTGACTTATCTTAAAGCTGCTATTATAAGAGCAGATAGTGGAGTAGGAGCGGCTTCTCAATTACAAACCGCATTGAAAAGTTTTGGAGTTAATTTGACGGTATTGGCGCCCACCAATCTTGCTTTTCAAAACTTATTAACTGGGGCAATTTATAAAGCATTGCTTTCACAAGGTATGCCTGCTGCGACTGCTTTTCCAACGGCTCAGTTTTTAGCGTCTACTCCTGATGTATTCAGTAATCCTGCTTTGTATGGCGCTTTGTCTGCTCAAACAGTAAAGGGTATAGTTGTTTACCATGTTTTGGGTACTTCTATTCCAGGAATCAGGGTATTCTCAGTTAATTTACCGGCTACTGCAACTCCTATGAAAACGCTATTAAATACTGCGGTTTCTGTACATCCAGGTGTGACAGCTCAAGCAACATTTGTAGGTCCTTTTGTTGGTGCTGCTACCTTCAAAGGTTTAGCAAATACCACCGCGTCTAATGTAATTATCAATCCTTTGAATCCTTTTGCTACGGATCAAAACTTTGTAAATGGAGTGATAATGAAAATTGACCAAGTACTTCTACCCCAATAATATATATTAAATTGTAAGTTGAACGGCTAGCTCTCCAAAGAGCTAGCCGTTTTTTTAGGTTCAACTTTAGCCTAATCAATCAATTGATTTAGTGGAGGGAGGGATTTATCTTTAGTAATTAAGTATTTTTGACTAAACATTTAAAGAAAAACAAGTTAGAATTTCAACTCAATTTGCTCATCTCACTTCGAAAGAATAAATTTGCAGTCAATATTAATTGTAGTCCATAATTCAAGTAAATCCAATTGGGTTTATAGTAACCAAATAACCGTCAAATTATATGCGACAAATTGCGTTTAGGGAAGCTTTAAGAGAAGCCATGCAGGAAGAAATGAGAAGGGATGAACGGGTGTTTTTAATGGGTGAAGAAGTAGCTGAGTATAATGGTGCTTATAAAGTAAGCCAAGGAATGTTAGATGAATTTGGTGAAAAAAGAGTAATTGATACGCCTATTGCCGAATTAGGTTTTGCTGGTATCGCTGTAGGAGCTGCTCAAAATGGTTTACGTCCAATTGTTGAATTTATGACTTGGAATTTTGCCGTTTTGCCTTTAGATCAAATTTTAAATACAGCTTCTAAAATGTTGGCAATGAGTGGTGGACAAGTTGGTTGCCCCATTGTATTTCGTGGTCCTGGTGGAAGTGCCGGTCAGTTAGGTGCTCAACATTCTACAGCTTTCGAAGCTTTATATGCCAATATTCCTGGATTAAAAGTAATCTCTGTTAGTAATCCATATGATGCAAAAGGCTTATTAAAAAGTGCTATTCGTGATGATGATCCAATTGTTTTTATGGAGTGTGAAGTGATGTATGGTGAAAAAGGAGAGGTTCCTGAAGAAGAATATTTATTACCCATTGGTAAGGCTTTTGTAAAGCGCACAGGAAAGGATGTAACTATAGTATCTTTTAATAAAATGATGAAAGTAGCTTTAGGAGCTGCTGAAGAATTAGCAAAGGAAGGCATTGAAGCGGAGGTTATTGACCTGGCTACTATTCGTCCTTTAGATTGGTTTACTATTTTAGAAAGCGTTAAAAAAACTAATCGATTAGTAATTGTTGAGGAACAATGGCCTTTTGCCTCTGTATCTTCAGAAATTACTTACCGCATCCAAAAAGAAGGTTTTGATTACTTGGATGCTCCCATTAGAAGAATTACTTCAGTTGATGCTCCTATGCACTATGCACCGAATTTAGTAGCACTTTATTTACCTGATATTCCTAGAACGGTAAAATTGGTAAAAGAAGTGATGTACATGCGCAAATAGATTTAATGTCTACACTGCTGCATAGTTTTCTAAGATTTAAATTATATAGTATAACAATTGATTAAAAGGGTTCGCAATAGTAGCGAGCCCTTTTCTATTCACTACCTTAAAGACTGTTCTTTATCTTTTAAAAGCCTATTTAAGCGGACTATAATTACCCCTTCGGTTCTTCTACTCTTTTCCAACTTTATTTTCAAATAAAATTACCTATCTTATATTTGATTTAAATTGAGCATAAAGCAATTTAAATGCTGTTCAATTGTTTTTTAAATGATTGATTCAATTTCAGTTCATAACAAATGAATAGGGTGTTTTATTTATAAATAATTGTATAATTCAGTATGGCTAATATTTTAATCATTGATGATGAGCAGGCAATCCGAAAGACATTGACAGAAATCTTACGTTTCGAGGGGTATAAGATTGATGAAGCTGCAGATGGTGAAGAGGGTTTAAAAAAATTCAGTGATACCGCATATGACCTTGTTTTGTGCGACGTTAAGATGCCTAAAATGGATGGTATTGAATTTTTAGAAAAATCTAGAGCGATTAATTCGGATGTTCCAATTATTGTAATCAGTGGCCATGGAAATATAGAAACTGCTGTAGAGGCTGTTAAAAAAGGAGCTTTTGATTTTATTAGTAAACCTCCTGATTTAAATAGACTACTAATCACTTTGCGTAATGCATTAGATAAACAAAATTTGGTAAGAGAAACAAAAGTATTGAAGCGTAAGGTGGGAATGGTAAAGGATATTATCGGTAATAGTAAGCCTATTAATAATATAAAAGATACCATTGAAAAAGTAGCACCCACAGGAGCTCGTGTATTAATAACAGGTGAAAATGGAGTGGGTAAAGAATTGGTTGCTCGTTGGATTCATGAAAAAAGTAATCGTAGTAAAGGGCCAATGATAGAGGTGAATTGTGCAGCCATTCCAGGTGAGTTAATTGAAAGTGAATTATTCGGTCATGAAAAAGGTTCTTTTACATCTGCCATTCGTCAAAGGATTGGAAAATTTGAACAGGCAAATGGTGGTACTTTATTCTTGGATGAAATTGGAGATATGAGTTTAGGTGCTCAAGCAAAAGTTTTAAGAGCATTACAAGAGGGTAAAATAACTAGAGTAGGAGCCGATAAGGATATATCAGTCGACGTAAGAGTAGTAGCCGCTACCAATAAAGATTTATTGAAAGAGGTAGACAACAAAAATTTTCGCTTGGATCTTTATCATCGTCTAGGGGTTATTATTATTCATGTGCCTTCTTTAAATGATCGACGCGACGACATTCCTTTATTGATAGATTATTATCTTGAAATGATTGCAAATGAATATGGACAGTCTAAAAAAAATATAGACAAAGATGCATTACAGCTCCTAACACAATATAATTGGACAGGAAATATTCGAGAATTAAGAAATGTGGTAGAAAGGTTGGTTATTTTGTCTGGCAAAAAAATTGAATTGCAAGATGTAACGAATTATGTACTTCCTAATCAATAAGCTTTTCTAAAAATGCCATCTTACAAAGGCTTCAATTGCTGCATATTTCGTTAAGCCAAGTTTGGCGTAGAGATCTGCAGTATTACTATTTCTTTCTTCTGCCCTTTGCCAAAATTCTCTACTATCATCTCCTTGAAAAGGAACCATGTCTTTTTGCGACTGATGGATAAATATTCCATTTCTTTTTTTCATTACCTGGTCTGGACTCATTGGGATAGCCATTTCAATTTCAGCGATATCCCATTCTTGCCAGGCACCTTTGTAAAGCCAAACGCGACAATCTTTTATCCATTCATCACCCGCTGCCTTCATTCTTTTAAAGGACTCAAAAATAATGTCAAGGCAAACTTTGTGTGTTCCGTGTGGATCAGCCAAATCACCCGCACAAAATACCTGATGCGGTTTTAGTTCTCTTAATAAAGCGATTGTTTGAAGGACATCTTCCTCACCCATTGGATTTTTTTGGATGGTGCCGGTTTCATAAAAAGGAAGATTTTGAAAATGAATCTGATGGGGTTTTAAACCTACATATCTACAAGTAGCTCTAGCTTCACACCTTCTTATAAGTCCTTTAATTTGTCTTATTTGATCGGTATCTACTTGGTTTGGTTTTTTACCCTCAAGAAAGCTACTTACCTTTTCTAGGATCACAGATGATATCCCATTGTCAATATTACTCAACTCTTCAAAACCTACTGCAAAATCTAAAAAACGAGTTACAAATTCATCGGTTACAGCGATGTTTCCGCTAGTTTGATAAGCTATGTGCACATCATGCCCCTGATCGTGTAAACGCATAAAAGTGCCTCCCATACTGATAATATCATCGTCGGGGTGAGGAGAGAAGATGACTACTTTTTTGGGATGAATTTCACATCTTTCAGGATGTCCAGGTAAAATCGCATTTAATTTTCCTCCAGGCCAGCCAGTAATACTATCTCTCAGCAAGTAGTATACCTGCAAATTTATTTCAGAGGATCCTCCTTTTTCTGCAAGAAGATCACCCAAAGAAAAATCATTATAGTCTTTATTGGTAAGCATTAAAATCGGCTTACCCGTTTTTAATGCCATATCAATAACCGCCTTACGAATTAATTTAGGCGTCCATTCGGCTTCACCTGTAAGCCAAGGTGATTTATTGCGCGTTAACTCAGTGGAAGCATGCTCATCAATTACAAAACTACAATTAGGATGAGTTTGAAGTAGACTAGCCGGTATTTTTTCAGTAACCTCACCTTCTACTGATTTGGCAACGATGGATGATTTAGATCCCCATGCTAACAAAATAATTCGCTTTGCTTTTAATATGGTGCTAATTCCAGCAGTTATTGCTAAACGTGGGACTTGGCTAATATTTTGGAATTCTTTTTGATTAGCAATTCGAGTGTTGTTTTCTAGGTTTATCAACCTTGTTTTTGAATAAATACTGGAGCCTGGTTCATTAAAACCAATATGTCCATTACTACCAATGCCTAATATTTGAAAGTCGATTCCACCTGCTGATTCAATGTTTTTTTCAAAGGCATCACAATGTTTTTTTATATCCTCTTCCCCCCATTGCCCATTTGGTATATGAATATTTTCAGCTTTAATATCAATATGATTAAAAAGGTTTTGATGCATGAAGGTCCAGTAGCTCTGAGCAGCATTTCTTTCGATAGGGTAGTATTCATCAAGATTAAAACTAATTACATTTTTAAAGCTTAATCCTTCCTGCTGGTGCATCCTAACCAACTCTTTGTATAATAGGATAGGAGTGGATCCCGTGGCAAGTCCTAGTACACAATTTTGTCCTTGAGACTGTTTTTGCTGAATGAGTTTGGCAATTTCTTGAGCAGCAAATTGGGAACCTTTTTGAGGGGTTTCAAATATTTGCACTGGAATTTTTTCAAATGACTCAAACATTTTTTACAGTATTTAAGGATTTAGTTGAATTAATCATATAGTACAAATTTAAGCCGAATTTTATAAATGACGTCAAATAGCGAATTGGTAGTAAAATACGACTAGTTTCCCGTTCAAATTGAATTGAATGAATTGCTGAGTTATAAATTCTATCTATGTAGCTGTTTATATATGTAATCCTTTTTTAACATTATAAAACATTTAGCATTTAAATCCTTGTCAAACGTATAATTATGGTAATTTCGGCATTGAAAAATTTAATTTATGAGTATTGGATTGATAATTTTTATTCTTGCAACAATCGGTTGGCATGTAGGAATGTATGGTATGTTTAAAAAAGCAGGTATCGAGGGATGGAAAGCATTCGTTCCATTTTATAATACTTGGTGTATTGTTGAAAAAATTAAACTAAATAAGAAGTGGTTCTTTTTTCAATTAGTACCCATTGCAGGTCAGTTTGTTACTATTTGGATTACTATTAAATGGGTGGAACATTTCGGACGTTTTGATTTTACTCATCATGCGATGACAGTCTTTATTCCGTTTGTTTATTTTCCAGTTTTGGGCTTTTCAAATAATGAAAAATATGCAGGAGAGTTAGTAGTTAATAATTATAAAAAATCAGCTGCAAGGGAATGGATAGATGCTGCAGCATTTGCCATTGTAGCGGCTACGCTTATTCGCACTTTTGTTTTTGAAGCATATACTATTCCAACCCCATCGATGGAAAAAACATTACTAGTAAACGATTTTTTGTTCGTTAGTAAGTCAGCTTATGGCCCTAGAATTCCAAATACACCCATCGCCATGCCATTTGTTCACCATACCATGCCTTGGGTAAGTGCTAAATCTTATTCTGAGTGGATTAAAATTCCTTATACTCGTTGGTTTTCAAAGGAAGTAACTAGAAATGATGCAGTCGTATTTAATTTTCCTGCAAATGATACATTGATCAATGATGAAGAAAATTTTGGATCAAAAATCACCTATTATCAGGCATTGAGGGAAATTGGTAGAGATAAGGTTTGGCAAAACTATGGAGACCTTGTCATTACTCGTCCTGTAGATAAGCGTGAAAATTTTATCAAGCGTTGCGTTGCTGTTGCAGGTGATAAGCTTGAAATTAAAAATACGGTATTGTATCTTAATGATGTTGCGCAGCCTTTTCCAGCAGAATCAGAACTTTATTATAATGTTCAATCAAGCAGTCCTTTGGATGAGGAACAGCTCCAGTCTTTTGGCATACATACTGATCCTGATCTACATGAATTTATGTCCTACAATGATGGTATGTACATCATTAATATGACGCAGGGAGAGAAGAAAAAAGTGGAGGCTTTAAAAAATGTAATTAAAGTTGAAGTGCAGATTAACCAAGTAAGCAACGATTTATATCCTTATTATGATACAACTGCTCATTGGAGCGTTGATAATTTCGGCCCTTTGTGGGTGCCTAAAAAAGGAGTATCCATTCCGCTTACACCTGATAATTACATTCGTTATGAACGTTGTATCAGCACTTATGAAGGCAATGTAGTAGAAACTAAAAATGGCAAAGTGTTTATAAATGGATCGGAAGCTACTCAATATACCTTTAAATATGATTATTACTGGTTAATGGGAGATAACCGTCACAACTCATTGGATAGCCGCTATTGGGGATTTGTGCCTGAAGATCATGTAGTAGGAAAGGCATCTATGATTTGGTTTAGCTGGGAGAAGGGGCCGCGTTGGAAAAGATTTTTTAATGTGATTAGATAATGGACTCAGTATTTAACAATATCAATCCTCCTGGTTCAATTGCTTGGAGGATTTTTTTGATAAACTTATTTCATATTTTAGTTACTGAATAGATAGTCAATCAGAATGTAAATTAATTTGAAATAATTCAAATCGATAATTAAAAATCCGCCAGATGATAAAAAAAGAGGTGCAATTTACTGTTGATGTTTTCAAAACTATCGAAGATTTAATGCCTGCAGATTTAGCCTTATTATCAGCGGCAAGAGCAACGACTCAAGAAGCGTATGCGCCGTATTCTAATTTTCTAGTGGGAGCAGTTGCACAATTATCCAATGGAGCTATGGTGAAAGGAACCAACCAGGAAAATGCTTCTTATCCAGTTGGTCTCTGTGCTGAAAGAGTTTTACTTTCAGCTATCTCTTCCCAATTTCCAAATATGGCTATTCAAACGATGGCGATCAGTTACCATCATCTGAAAGGTAAAAGTGATCATCCAATCTCTCCTTGCGGAATGTGTAGACAAAGTTTAGTTGAATATGAGCAACGTGTAAAACAATCTTTCCGAATTATATTGAGCGGAATGACTGGCGAGGTATATATCATTGAAAAAGCAACAGATCTATTACCATTTCCTTTTAGTTCAAGTGATCTCGCTTCTGGTCGATAAATAATTGCGGAATATTATTGCTGAACAATAATAGTATAGCTAATTCCAAATACTAATTATGTTCTTCTATAAATTCAATAGGTGTTTGAATTCCATTAGTGCTTTTTCCTTCATGTTCTAGTAACCATTTTTTTCTCCATTGATCACCGTTATATCCTTTTAGTTCACCATTACTACCCATTACTCTGTGGCAAGGAATTACTATGCATATTGCATTTTTTCCATTGGCGGCACCTACCGCCCTAATAGCTTTACTATTTCCAATTCTTTGTGAAAGCGTTAGGTAGTTGATTGTTTTACCGAAAGGAATCTTGGTTAGTTCTGACCATATTTTTTGTTGAAACGCTGTCCCTGCTTGCTCTACTGGTAATTCAAAAACTGTCCTTTCTCTATTAAAATATTCAGCTAATTGATGATGGCAAATTTTGGTAAGTGGGTATAGGCTTTCTTGTAGCGTAATATTTTCAATGATAGGAATATTTTTTTTCTCCGTATCAGTAAATAATATGGAACATACAGATTGAGTAGAAACCTTTATTTCGATGGTACCTATTGGACTATTAAAATAGGTTTGTTCGATGGACATGCTTGATTACTTTAATTCAACTCCTGTGTATTTTTGGAAGAAAGAAATTTAAATAGAAGAAGTTTCTATTACTGCATCGGTATTAATACTTCCATAAATGTGAGGAAAGAGTTCATTTATCGAAGGAGCTAATTCGTATTTTAAAACTGAAGTTAATTTCGTCTCGTCTATATGCAATAAAAGCAAATCAGTTTTATTTTTATAATATCTTTCTAATACACCTTTTACCTGATGACTGTCACTGGCGTGTATAAAACCTTCTGTCGCTAGAGACTCAGCTTCGTGAAATCCTTGAGTTACTGATTGTTTCCATTGGGAGAGGGTGGTTACATGATAAATCATTCGTCTAATAATTTTACAAGGCTTAATAATTCCTCCTTTTTATAAGCGTTTAATTCGTCATTAAAGCATTTACTTAGTTCCTCCAATAAAAATCGAATGATTTTTTTGTTATTGAGTGGTCTAAAAAATAGAGAGGAGGGTGAAATAGAGATACGGTTAAAGTATTTTTCAATATCCTTGTGTGAATGAATATTTCCATTTAATGGGTCAATGAAAAAAAATATTTTTTCGGAACTATGACTCACTGGTTGACTGAATTCATGTTGAGGGTCAAAATACCCTAAAACAAACTGTTTTGGAATATTGGTTGCGTTTACTGAAATGTCGAGTAATTGGCAAAGTATTAAATAAAGTATTCCGTTACTTAAAGCATTTCCTCGATTATTTTCAAGTGTTTTGTTGATTAAAAAATCATCTGGTTCACCATAAGCAACCTCTATTCCTTTTTGTTGGTAATAATTATATAGAATGCTGGTGATAACATTTACTTGTTCTAGCGGGGTAAGATAATTATTTAATTCAAGCCATATATTGCGACGAATTTTTTCAATTTTTTTTAGAATTGGGGTGTCCTGCATTTCAGGATATTGATATTTGGCAACGAGTAATGCCCCTTTTAATAAATCGCAATCACCATTTTTCCAAGAAATAAAATCATTGGTAAGATCGCTGAAATGTAATTTGCGAATAATCTGCTGAATCCGTTCTTGTGTCTCTTCTTGTAGCGTATTTTCCCATAAATTCTCGAGGTTGGGTATTATTTCCTTTCCAAAAGAAAGGATTTTATCGCTCACGCTATTGTACACCACTTCATCTGGATCATCCATTAAATGAAAAAGTGCTGCGATTTCTTTGTTCTCGATCAAAATTGTTTATTTAATGATGAAATTCG
Source organism: Ferruginibacter sp. (assembly GCA_030831945.1). GTDB lineage: Bacteria > Bacteroidota > Bacteroidia > Chitinophagales > Chitinophagaceae > Ferruginibacter. Next base: position 20,831 of record JAURKC010000012.1, on the reverse strand, counting down.
GGAAATCTTATAAATAATCCATTGTAAACTTTCCACAAGGGTGTATAAATTTTTTCGCTGACTATATTTTGGTATTTTTTTTTTCAATCCAGTGATTGAATCTATCTCGAAAACTAAAAGGTTGAAATAAAAAAGGCGTTGATATTTCAACGCCTTTAAAGTATAAAAAAAAAGATTTATCCTTTTTTTGTTGCAGTTTTTTTCTTAACCGCTGACTTTTTCTTAACCGCTCCTTTTTTATCAAATGCCTTCGGTTCTTGAAGTAGGATCATTTTTTTTACTGCATCTAGTTCAATAGCTGCTAGTTCTTCGGCAGTATATTTTCCATTTGGTCCAGCAGTTAGTTTCAGCATTTTTTTTCCAAATCTTATAAATGGACCCCATCTACCATTTTCAATGGCAATTTTTTCTTCTGGCCATTGCCTGATGAATCGGTTAGCTTCCTTTTCCATCTTTTTTTCAATAAGCTCATTGCAGTCTTGCTGAGTAAGCGTATCAAAATTATAGGCTCTCGGAATATTTATAAAAAGGTCATTCCATTTAATGAATGGTCCAAATCTTCCCTTTCCCTTGGTAATTGGTTTTTCATCAAAAAATCCAATAGGAGCATCCTCGACTTGTTTTGCATAAATAATCTCAACCGCTCTTGCTAGATCAATTAAAGAAAGATCTTCCCCTTTTGGAATAGATATAAATTGATCGCCCCATTTTACATAAGGACCAAAACGGCCGATATTGACACTTATTTCAAGATTGTCATGCTCACCCAATGTAAGCGGTAGTTTAAATAATTCTAAAGCCTCTTCTAAACTAATTGTTTCTATACTTTGGTTTGCTTTTAGTTTAGCAAACCTTGGTTTCTCTTCATCATTTTGAGAACCAATTTGTACCATTGGACCGTATCTTCCCATTCTGGCCATGATAGGTTTTCCTGTTTCGTCAACACCTAAAATGCGCTCTCCAACTGCTCTTTCTGCTGTTTCTAGTGTATGGGTTACACCAATGTGAAAAGGAGTATAAAAATCCTCTACCATCTTGCTCCATTGTATTTTACCTTCCGCTACCTCGTCAAATTCTTTTTCAATATTAGCAGTAAAAGAGTAATCCATTACTTTAGTGAAGTGCTGATTTAAAAAATCAGTGACCACTAATCCAAGATCAGTCGGGAAAAGTTTTGATTTTTCAGCACCCGTATTTTCTTGCTCTATTCCTTTTTCAATTTTATCATCTTTCAGTTTTAGTATTCTGAAATTCCTTTTAACTCCTTCTTTATCCTTTTTTTCTATATAGGTTCTTTTGATGATGGTAGAAATAGTAGGCGCATAGGTACTTGGTCTTCCTATTCCGAGCTCTTCTAATTTTTTTACCAATGAAGCTTCTGTATATCTAGCGGAGTGTTTAGTAAATCGCTCTGTAGCAGTCATTTGATTGAAAACAAGTACCTGGCCTGGAGCTAAATTGGGTAATCTACTTTCACCTTCTTTTTCGTTGTCCTCTTCTTCGTCATCACTACTTTCTAAATAAACTTTAAGGAAGCCATCAAATTTCATTACTTCACCAGTGGCTGTTAATTCTTGTTGATTGGTGCTAATATTTATTTTGGCAATCGTTTTTTCTAATTCCGCATCGCTCATTTGTGAAGCAATGGTTCTTTTCCATATTAATTCATACAATCGATTTAAATCGGGATCATTTACGGTATGATTTTCCATGTAGGTAGGCCTGATCGCTTCATGTGCTTCTTGAGCACTTTCGTTTTTATTTTTGTATTTGCGAATTTGAAGGTATTTGTCACCATAGCTGCTTTTGATTTCTGAAACAATTGCATCCATGGCTGTTTCACCCAAATTCACACTATCCGTTCTCATGTAAGTGATCTTTCCACTTTCATATAATTTTTGAGCGAGTAACATCGTTTTAGTTACTCCATATCCTAATTTTCTGCTGGCTTCTTGTTGTAAGGTGGAAGTAGTAAAGGGAGCTGCAGGGGTTCTTTTACCAGGTTTTACCTGAATATCTTTAACCGTATAATTAGCGCCAATACAGCTTTCTAGGAATTTTTCGGCATCTTCACTTACCTCATACTTTGCACCTTCTGATTTAAAATTAACTGTGCGATTACTATTGTCAGTTGCTGATAAAGCTGCTTCAATTTTAAAACTGCTAGTGGCGGCAAAATGATTAATCTCTCTTTCCTTTTCTGCAATTAATTTTACCGCAACACTTTGTACACGACCAGCACTCAACCCTCCGCTCATGCCTATTTTTCTCCAAAGAACCGGACTTAATTCAAAACCAACCAATCGGTCAACAACTCTTCTAGCTTGCTGAGCATTTACCAAGTTCATGTTGATAAGCCTTGGATTTTTAACCGCTTTTTCTATCGCAGGTTTAGTTATCTCGTGGAATACTATTCTTTTCGTAGTCAAGGGGTCTAGACCTAATACTTCCGCCAAATGCCAGGAAATACTTTCTCCTTCTCGGTCCTCATCCGATGCAAGCCAAACTTCTTGACTTTTTTTAGCTATACTTTTTAATTCTTTTACCACCCTGTCTTTATCGGCTGGAACGATATATTTGGGTTTGAAGTGATTGTTGATGTCAATTCCCATATCATTTTTCTCCAGATCTCGAATATGACCGAAGCAACTTTTAACCTCAAAATCTTTTCCTAAAATACCCTCGATGGTTTTAGCTTTCGCAGGGGACTCAACAATAAGTAAATTCTTCGCCATAATCAACAGTATATTTGGTGCTTTTCCCTCAAGGAAAGTAGTTTGTTAAATTATTTATTCAAATTCTGAACAGCCAGGGATTGCAAAAATATACATTTCTACACCATATATTATAAAATATTTACAATTGTTATGGGGCTCAATTTGAAGTGCAATATTACTTTAAAATTGAAAATTCAAAATAAATCTTCTTTAAACAACTGTTTAGCGCGCTATTTATAAAAAATTAATCACCTCATTTTTGATATCATTATCCCTGTAAATTTTTTTGTGTCCTAGTCCGTTGGTTATAATAAATCGAATATTCGAAAACTGCTCCGATTTAACTTTAAGTGCATCTGCCAAAGGAGTGATGTCATCTGACTCATCATGTATCCAAAGTACAGCAGCCTTAATATTTTTCATAGCCCTTTTAATTGAAAACCATTCTGTAGGGTAACCACTTTTTTCGAAAATGATTTTATCAAACTCTTTTCTGACTAAGTTATTTTTGATCTTTAACATTGTAAAAGCCCCATCCACTGCTGTAGAAGTTTCTGTAGCAGGTGCTATTAACACAATATGAGTATCCTCGCTGTGTTTAATTTTTTCCATAGTTAAGCTTAGGGCAATTCCTGCAAAAGAATGGGCTATATAACCTTTTATAGGTCCATATAGGTCAATGACCTTTTCTATCATTTGACTATACTGAACCGCATTAATTGTTTTTCCTTCACTGTTTCCATGAGCAGGCGCATCAAAGGCTAGTACCTCATAGCCTTTATTAATTAATGGTAAGATATAAGCGTGAAAGTTATGCGCTGCAGAGCCAAATCCATGTAAAATCAACATTTTATTAGGACTACCTTGATTCCATCTAAATCCGTTTACTTTTAAACCATTCAGTTCAAATTGGAGGGCTTCTGCATTTGTGAAAATGGCTGGAGTTCTTGGCTCTGTCTGAATAAGCGGAGTACAAAAAAGTTCAAATGCTTTCTCAGCTGCTAGTCTTTTTGAAACGATGGTGAGTAATTTAAATTTTACTCTTATATATCCAATTGCTATTTTTTGTTTTAATTTCATTGTTACAAAGATACAGGATGAGAGTAGTAATTATTGGAGCAGGTAATGTAGCCACCGTTTTTGGAAGATTGATTTCAGCAGCTGGTCATACTATAATTCAATTATTTAGTAGATCTATTGAAACTGCTCAATTGTTAGGAAAAGAATGGGGATGTACATTCACGGATAATTTAAAATCAATCGATCCAACTGCCGATATTTATATAATCGCTTTAACGGATAAGGCTTTACAAAATATCCAGGACAGTATTTTTTTAGGAGATAAATTGATAGTTCATACTGCTGGCGCTGTTTCTATGAAAGTACTCAGTAATATTTCTTCTCAGTACGGAGTGTTATACCCTTTACAGTCGTTAAGAAAAGATCAGGTTGGAGAGCAGCCAACCATTCCAATATTGATTGATGGAAATGACGAGTCCGTTGTTTCGATTATTGAAGCATTCGCTTTAACTTTTTCTTCAATAGTGTCTAAAGTAGGGGATGAAAAGCGTCTTTCCTTGCACCTAGCTGCAGTCATAGTAAATAATTTTACCAATCATTTATATCAACTAACGGATGAATTTTGCAAAAATGAAGGGGTAGACTTTACAATGCTCCAGCCTATTATTGAAGAAACGGCAATGAGATTAAGGTCAAATTTTGCGGCTAATCTTCAGACTGGTCCTGCCATTAGAAATGATCAATCTACTTTGGATAAACATATCCAAGCATTGTCAAATCATCCTGAATTAAAATCGGTTTACCTAAGTTTTACAGAGCGTTTAATTAATCGCCGATTGGTTTGATGATCCATTTTGATCTATCCTTTGAATCTTTCTTTAAACTAAGTTTTTATTAAATGGTAATTCTGAAGTAGGTTTGCATCTCGAACTGAAGAAAATATGTATACAATCACTTATAATTTTGAACAAAAGGGATGTTCTTCTATAACCCTTGAGAATATTGAAGAAGGTCAATCTTTATTAGAGGTAGCATTAAAGAATGACATAGAATTGCATCATAACTGCGGTGGAGTTTGCGCTTGCAGTACCTGTCATTTATATGTAGAACAAGGAGATGTTTTATTGGAAGATTTAACAGATAGGGAAGAAGATTTTATAGATAGGGGCGTTAATCCAAGGATTAACTCAAGGTTAGGTTGTCAATGTGTTTTGAAAGAAGGAACTGGTACTATTGTGGTGACCTTACCTGACCAGACTCAATTTTTAGGAGAATAAGTAATCCATTTTTTAACTGATTACATTTTCATAAAATAGCAAGACATTAATAAATAATTATTAGATCAGCTTATTTACAAAATATTTTTTATGACTTTCGAACCACCTATTCATTGGAATGATTACGAAGATATCGCAATGAAATTGTATGATCGTTTTGGTGATGATTTTGGTGAAAGCAAAATATACCGCATCCGCTTTACTGATTTACATAAATGGGTAATGGAAATTCCCAATTTTTCGGGTACTGCAGAGCAAAGTAATGAGGGTCATCTTGAAATGATTCAAAGTACTTGGGTATATGAATGGAGAGATAATCAAAAATAGCGTTCTGTTTCTATTTCGGCCTCAGGAGAATATTGAATAGGAAAAAATATAAATTTTCTCAATGAAATTATTATTAGCATTTTTTCGATTAATTCGTTGGCCCAATCTTATTTTTATAGCCCTTACGCAATTCCTTTTTTATTATTTTATTATTATCCCTTCCTTACCGGTCGATTATTTTTTACAGGAAAAAGCATTAACTCCAAGCCTTTTTTATTTTTTAGTGATCGCTTCTGTTTTAATAGCAGCTGCAGGCTATATTATCAATGATTATTTTGATATCAATATTGACCAGGTAAATAAACCTGCTAAGATGGTGGTTCAAAAAATCATTAGCCGACACTGGGCAATTCTTTTTCATCTATTGATTACATTGGCTGGTATCACTTTAAGTGGATATGTAGCCTTTAAGACAAGTTGGGTAGTATTTTTCGCCAATATTTTATGTGCTATATTATTGTGGTTTTATTCTACTCGGTTTAAAAAGAAATTACTTTCTGGAAATATTATCATTGCAGGCTTAACTGCCTGGACAGTGCTGGTTTTGTATTTTGCTACCAATACTTTGTTGTTTACTTCTACAATTGTCTCTGCTGGATTCATAACGGGTTTGTCTAGAATTTATAAATTCGCCGCTTTGTATGCAAGTTTTGCTTTTATTATTTCATTAATTCGAGAAGTAGTAAAAGATATAGAGGATATGTCGGGTGATGCTAAGTATCAATGTAAAACAATGCCTATTGTGTGGGGTGTTCCTGCCACTAAAGTATTTGTTGGAGTTTGGCTAACTGTGTTAATAGGGTCTTTGATTATACTTCAATTGTATGTTCTTCAAATTGGATGGTGGGGTAGTGCATTGTATTCATTGGTATTAGTAATTTCTCCACTTGTTTGGATACTAAAAAGATTTTATCATGCGCATACTACCGCTGAGTATCATACCATCAGTACATTCATTAAAGTGGTGATGTTCACTGGTATATGTTCCATATTATTAATGAAATAAGCTGACCTATTTAGGTAAATTATTTTTACTCAAATTATTTACAAATCATCTTTTAATTGTACTATGATTCAATCTGAGGGAATTATTTTAGCTTCACAGTCACCTAGAAGAAAGCAGTTATTAGAATGGTCCGAAGTGCCTTTTACCGTGGTGGTTCAATCAACGGATGAATCCTATCCAGCTGGATTGTCTTTTGAAGATACGGCTATTCATATTGCCCGAAATAAGGCCTTAACTGTGCAAAAGGATCATTCATTTACTATTCCTGTTTTAGCAGCTGATACAATTGTAGTATTGGAAGATAGCGTTATTGGTAAACCTTCTGACCGCGAAGATGCTATCGCTATTTTGTCTGCGCTATCTGGCAAAATACATAGGGTAATTACCGGAGTGGTAATACTATTGAATGAAAAAGAAGTGGCATTTGCAGACACTACAGAAGTCTCTTTTCATCAACTTACAAAGGAAGAAATTGTTTTTTATGTAGATAAATATCAACCCTTTGATAAGGCAGGAGCCTATGCCATTCAGGAATGGATTGGCGTGGTGGGTATTCAATCTGTTTCAGGCGACTTTTACAATGTGATGGGACTTCCAGTAAGCAGGGTAGTTCAAGCATTAAAGCAATTATAACTCCACTTTATTTATAGCCAATCCTTTTTTTTAATTTCCTCCTTTTTTTAAAATTTGAAACACTAAAGGGTTCATTCTTGCATTCTATAATATTATTAATAATTGTAATATAATAGAATTGTTTTTGTAAATTAGCGAATGATAAAAAATTGGTATTCATTTATTTTCATTACTCGTATCTGCATGTTTAAAAACCCCTCATGAACGAAAGGCTCTTGCAATTTATATGGCAGCTTCAATATTATAATAGACAAGAGTTGAAAACTGGTGAGGGCGAAACCTTATTTATTGTTCATCCTGGAATGATCAATACCAATCAAGGGCCCGATTTTCTAAATGCTAAAATTAAAGTCAATAATACTTTTTGGGCAGGTAATATTGAGTTGCATGTTTTGTCTTCTGATTGGAATAACCATCACCATAGTATCGATAAAAATTATGGCAATATTATTTTACATGTTGTTTGGAATAATGATATCCAGCTAAAAGAGAAATTTCCAGTACTGGAATTACAAAGTCTGGTTTCAAAAATACTGCTGCAAAAATTCAATGAATTAATGAGCGCAAAATCTTTTATCGCTTGTGAAACAATGATTCCAACCATAACGCCTATGCTTTGGGTTTCATGGAAAGAGAGGTTGTTAGTAGAAAGAATGCAAAGAAAAACGTCTGTTATTCTTAATTTTCTCAATAGTAATAATAATCATTGGGAAGAAACATTTTGGTGGTTAATAGCTCGAAACTTTGGATATACGGTCAACTCAGATTCGTTTGAAAAAATGGCACGTTCTTTACCGATTAGTATTTTGGCGAAACATAAAAATCAAATTCATCAAACAGAAGCCTTGTTATTTGGTCAAGCTGGGTTATTAGACAAAGATTTCGATGAAGATTATCCCCAACTTTTAAAAAAAGAATATCTTTTTTTAAAGAAAAAGTATCATTTATTTCCCATTCAGCTACCGCTCTATTTTTTAAGAATGCGCCCTTCTAATTTCCCTTCTCTTCGGCTGGCGCAATTATCTATGTTGATTCATCAAAGCGTTCATTTGTTTTCGATTGTGAGAGAAACGATTTTATTAGAAGAGGTTAAAAAGTTATTGTCGGTTACTGCCAACGACTATTGGCATTATCATTATATTTTTGATGAGGTGTCAACTTTTCGTGAGAAAATTATAGGTAAACAAATGATTTATTCTTTATTGATCAATACCATTATTCCAATTCTTTTTGCCTATGGTCATCACATGGGGGAAATAAAGTACAAGGATCGGGCAATGCTCTGGTTGGAGCAAATTTCAGCAGAACATAATAGTATTACCAATGGTTTTGCTCTATTGGGAATTGAAAATAAGAACGCTTTTGATTCTCAGGCGCTCATTCAATTAAAAAATGATTACTGTAATCAAAAGCGTTGCTTAGAATGTACGGTGGGAAATAAGTTACTAAGACCAATGAGTTGATCCGCCTACTAATTATAGTCAATATTCAGGACTAAGTCTGGATGAAGACTTTTCACTACAGGGCAGTTTTCACCAGTTCGCTGTAAAATAATTTTTTCTTTTTCTTCTAGTATTAAAGAGTTTGGAAATGAAACTTTAACATCAATTTTTGAAATTCTGCGAGGGTCACTTTGCATGATTTTAGTTACGGCAATCGTTAAACCCTTTAATTCAATGTGCATATCATTTGCTTTGATTGCCATGGTGGTGGCCATACAAGTGGCTAGAGCCGTGCAAACTAAGTCGGTAGGTGAAAATCGTTCTCCTTTTCCCCGGTTATCTGAGGGTGCATCGGTCTCAACGAGTGTTCCGCTTTGTAAATGTTGGGCAATGCATCTTAAATCGCCTTCATATTGAATGGTTGCTGTCATTGTATTATTTTTGCATAAATTTACTGAAGTAAAAATTTATTATGCGTAAATTATTTTTTGTTTTCTTAATTATTGTCATCGGTTTTCCTTCTTTTGCCCAAAAGTCAAAAAAGGATTTATTGAAGGAAAAGAAGCAACGTATCAATGCACTTGTAAAACAAGAGGAGGAAGGGGTGATTTCTTATCATCAACAATCTGCATTTGGTATTAAACTTGCCTCAGATGGATATGGAGCTTTTTTTGAAATGGGAAAAGCAAAATCAGTTAAAAAATCCTTGCTATTTCAAATAGAGTTAACAGAACGCAAACATCCAAAGGAAGAGAAGCAAAGCAATGTGAATATACCCTCTTCCCCTTTCGTATTTGGTAAAATCAATTATTTGTATCCTTTAAAGTTGGGGGTGCAACAGCAGTTTTTATTAGGTAATAAGACGAATAGAAATGGAATAAGTGTTACCGGAAATATTGGTGGAGGTGTCTCTTTAGCCTTATTAAGACCTTATAACCTTGAAGTAAATGATATGGATAAAGGGGGGCGTAAGTTCATTCGGTATGAATCTTCTGATAGTTCACTTTATTCAAGTTCAGGTCGATCTACCCATATTGCTGATAGTTTATTGTTTACAAATTCTAGTTTATTGGGTTTTATGCAGGTATCAGGAGGTGGATTCACAAAGGGCTGGAATCAAATAAAGGTTACTCCTGGTATTTATACTAAGGCTTCTTTAAGATTTGATTATGGTAAATATAACGAGCAGCTGAGCGCACTGGAGGTAGGGGTAATGGCGGAGATGTATTCTAAGGCAATTCCTATGTTAGTTTATACAAAGCCTAGTCAATATTTTATCAGTGTCTATGTTGCTATTCTATTTGGGAAAAGAAAGTAATAGTAATTTTTAATCGGTTTACTTTTCTGACCAATAGTATTTTACAAAGTTGGTTACATATCAATTCTTACCATTAATTTTGTTGAATAATTCAATATTTAGTGTTTTTAAAAATATAATTTTTTAGTGCATGATAGAGTTACCCGTAATTGATGGAGTGGTGGAGCAAAAAGTTAAAAAGCCTAACTGGCTAAGGGTAAAATTACCTATTGGAGACTCGTATAAGGAAGTCCGTAATTTGGTTGATACCCATAAATTACATACTATTTGTGAAAGTGGTAATTGTCCAAATATGGGGGAATGCTGGGGTGAAGGGACTGCAACTTTTATGATTTTGGGTAATATTTGTACTCGTAGTTGTGGTTTTTGTGCCGTTGCTACTGGAAAACCAGATCCGGTGGATTGGGACGAACCTCAACGGGTAGCTGAAGCAATTCATTTAATGAAAGTGAAGCATGCGGTAGTAACCTCGGTAGATAGAGATGAAATAGTCGATGGAGGAAGTATTGTCTGGTTTAACACCATCAAGGCAATCAAATCATTAAACCCTACTACCACTTTGGAAACCTTGATCCCTGATTTTAAAGCTGAAAAGGAAAATATTCAGCGGATTATTGAAGCAAGTCCTGAGGTAGTATCACATAATATCGAAACAGTAGAACGACTAACTAAGCAGGTGCGTATACAGGCTAAATACTGGAGAAGTATGGAAACGCTTCGCATTTTGAAAGAAGGGGGAATGCGAACTAAAAGTGGTATTATGCTAGGGTTAGGAGAATCTAAGGAAGAAGTTGTTCAAACAATGCAAGATTTAAATAGTAGCGGTGTAGACGTTATTACGATTGGTCAATACCTTCAGCCTAGTAAAAAGCATTTGCAAGTCCAACGTTTTGTTCATCCTGATGAGTTTAAGGAACTAAGAGAAATAGGGTATAATATGGGCTTTGACTATGTGGAAAGTGGACCTTTAGTACGTTCTTCCTACCATAGTGAAAAGCATGTGATAGCAGGATGGGGAAGACAAAAATGGCAGGAGGAGAAGACTGCTTAAATTAAAATACTTATAAGTAAATAATAGATTATCAATTAGTTACAATATCTATCTTAACTATATTTTCCGATAAAAAACGGCTAAACTAAATTGGGTATAGTCTACTTAGAGATTCCAAACCAATGCGCTTGCCCCTAATATAGCTGCATCGGCTTCTTTCAATTCACTGAAAAGTAGTTTCACCTTATTTTGATAAATCGGAAGCAAGTTAGCCTCCATATGTTTGCGCGTAGGGTTAATCAGCAAATTGCCCGCCTTGGTAAGGCCACCAAATAAAATGATTGCTTCAGGAGAAGAAAACATGACAAAATTGGCCAGCGATTCTCCTAAAATTTGACCTGTAAATTCGAAAATTTTATTAGCAATATCATCACCTTGCATGGCACAATCATATACCGTTTCGCTAGTAAGTTCATTGATTCGATAGTTGCGCAGTAAACTGTCGGTACCTGGATGATCGGTTAGCATTTCAATCGCTGTTTCTCTTACACCGGTAGCAGAAGCATAGGATTCAAGGCTTCCTCTCATTCCGGTTGACTTATGCATTCTTCCACCAGGTCGAATGATAGTATGTCCTAGTTCACCAGCAAACCCATCATAACCTAATAAAATCTTGCCATCGATAACAATTCCACTTCCTACGCCTGTTCCAAGCGTTATCGTAATAAAGTGCTTGATATCTTTAGTACAACCATACATCATTTCTCCAACTGCAGCTGCATTGGCATCATTGGTGAGGCGAGTGGTTAATTTGAATTTTTTTTCAATTAAATCAGCAATGGGTATAATTCCTTTCCATTTTAAATTAGGAGCATATTCAATCGTACCAGTGTAAAAATTGCCGTTGGGAGCACCCATTCCTATTCCAACAAAATTATCTATCCCGCCAACTCGGTCAATCATCGGCAATAATTTAGCATGCATATCATCTATAAAATCTTCTACTATTGCATGTTGATTGCTGGGTACTCGATCCTGCTCAAGAATATTTCCATTTCTGTCTACAATTCCAAACTTTGCGGTGGTTCCTCCGATGTCAATTCCTACTGCGTATTTTTTAAGCATATTCAGATCGATTGAAAAATATTATTGTATGTACAACTTTAAAATTTTTATAGATTTTAATCCAATCTATCCTCTTGTTTTTCAGTCTATTTTATAGTCGAAAGTAAAGAGTAGTTTATATAAGTTGCCCAATGTAGAATATTTTTGCCACTATGAAAAATTTTCATTTGATAATTTGTTTCTTCCTAAATACTGCTTAATTTCAAGGCTATTAATTATTTATATATTCAATGGAAATAGTACATGTTAGTGCAGAGTGTTATCCAGTGGCTAAGATAGGAGGGCTGGGAGATGTGGTGGGTGCGCTTCCAAAATATCAAAATCAATTGGGTCATACTGCAAAAGTGGTTTTGCCTATGTACCGAACTAAGTTTCTATACGACCACCAATTTGATACGGTTCATCAAGGTTCATTCGACATGGGTGAACATTGGTTTAATTACTCCATTATTAAAGAAAGAGATAATGTACTTGGCTTTGATTTATACCTAGTTGATATTAATGGGATGTTGGATAGGCAAGCGGTTTATGGCTATGGTGACGATTCAGAGCGATTTACAGCTTTTCAAATTGCGGTGGTTGACTGGTTGGCTCAGTGGAAACATCATCCTGATATAGTACATGTACATGATCATCATACAGGTTTAATTCCCTTTATGATGCAATACTGCACTGCTTATCGGCATTTAGCCCAAATAGCAACTGTTCTTACTATTCACAATGCTCAGTATCAAGGATGGATGGGCTGGGATAAGTCGAGATACCTTCCCGACTGGGATAGCTTTGATTGGGGAAAGTTGGACTGGGAAAATAATATAAACCCTCTAGCTTCTGCAGTTAAATGTTCTCGAGTAGTCACCACCGTTAGTAAGCGCTACCTCGAAGAAATGCGTCAAAATGCCAATGGATTAGAAAAGTTATTTGATTATGAGAAAGGTAAATGCAAAGGAATCCTAAATGGCATTGATACGGAAGTCTGGGACCCTTCCCTTGATGCCTATATCAGTCCAAATTACAGTGTTAAAGATGCTTTAGAAGGAAAGCTTGCCAATAAAAAAAGGTTGTGTGAGCAGTTTAATCTGGATTTGGATAAACCATTATTCATATTTATAGGTCGATTGGTTTATGAAAAAGCTGCTGATCTACTTCCGCAGGTAATCTATGATTCGATTCATCATATGGAAGGTAAAATGAATTTTCTTGTTTTGGGAAGTGGTGAAAGTTCAGTGGAGTCTGAACTAGAAAATATGAAAAGTCAATTAGTTGGATATTATAATTCTAAAATAGGCTATAATGAACAATTAAGTCATCAAATGTATGCAGGGGCTGATTTTTTAATAATGCCCAGTAGGGTTGAACCTTGTGGCCTTAACCAAATGTATGCTATGCGATATGGTACTATCCCTTTGGTTAGAAATACGGGAGGATTGCAGGATACGGTAAAAGATTTTGGTGAACCAAAAGGCTATGGGATTTGTTTTAATGAAGCAACGGTTGGAGATATTACCCACTCTATTCATAGGGCGTTGGAAATTTATAGCCAGCCAAAGTTGTTAAAAAAGTTAGTGACTAGAATTATGAAATTGGATAATAGCTGGGAAAGTAGTGCTAAAAAGTATTTGGATCTATATCAAAGTATACTTCAATATTAAGTCAGATGTCATCAACTTTTTATATATTAGGTAAATTATAAATAATTTAAATCTTTTAATAAAATATGGAAACTGCGAAAGTAATTGCAATTGTATTAGGAGGTGGAGCTGGATCAAGGTTATATCCTTTAACTGCTTCAAGGAGTAAGCCTGCAGTTCCTATTGCAGGTAAATATAGGTTGGTGGATATTCCTATTTCTAATTGTATCAACTCTAGCCTTAATCGTATTTTAGTACTAACGCAATTTAATTCTGCTTCTTTAAATAGGCATATAAAAAATACTTATCAGTTTAGCATTTTCAGTAAGGGGTTTGTAGATATTCTAGCAGCGGAACAAACACCAGATAATCCAAAATGGTTTCAAGGTACTGCTGATGCAGTTCGACAGTCTTTAAGGCATATTGTTAATTATGATTTTGAATATGTACTCATTTTAAGTGGTGATCAGTTATATCAAATGGATTTTGCTGAAATGATTGATAATCATATTGCCAAAGGGGCTGATATTTCTATAGCAACGATTCCGGTAGTTGAAAGAGATGCGACTGAATTTGGTATTTTAAAGTCCAATGACGAACAGACGATTACTTCATTTATCGAAAAGCCTTCCAAAAATATTTTGCCAGAATGGATTAGTGATACAGGAGATGCTATGAAGGCCCAGGGCAAGCGCTACTTGGCTTCTATGGGTATTTATGTTTTTAGTAGAAAATTATTATTTGATCTGCTAGAGAATGAAAATAAAGAGGCTACCGATTTTGGTAAAGAAATAATTCCTGGTTCTATTGAAAAGTATACTGTAGTAAGCTTTCAATATGATGGCTATTGGACAGACATAGGAAATATTCATTCATTTTTTGATGCCAACCTTTCGTTAACATTAGATTTACCTCCTTTTAATTTATTTGATAATCAAAAAACTGTTTATAGTCATGCAAGGATGCTACCACCTGCTAAGATCAGTGGAACAACTTTGGAAAAAACGATTATTGCTGAGGGATCAATTATCAATGCCAGTAGAATAGAAAATAGCGTGATAGGTATTCGAAGTAGAATTGGACATGGTTCTACTGTTGTAAGTTGTTATATAATGGGAAATGATTTTTATGAAACATTGGGGGATATAGAAAACAATAGTGAAAAAAATATTCCTAAATTAGGAATAGGTGATCGTTGTTATATCAAAAATGCAATTGTTGATAAAAACTGCCGGATTGGAAATGATGTTAGAATAAATGGTGGAAATCATTTAACTAATGCTGACCATTCTCTTTATTCAGTTAAGGATGGAATTGTGGTTATAAAAAAGGGTGCGGTGTTGACAGATGGTTTTATTATTTAGTATATATTTTTTAAAAACTACTCATTCATCTAGCAAACAAATACTTTATATTTAGCCCTCCAAAAGGGGGGATTAGAAAAAATGAAATAAATTTGCTTTTATGCTAATTAGAGTTCATTTTCTTTTAATTTTACGCTTCAATTTATAATTCATGCAACTATCTTCATTATTAGACCGTTTTTCAGAACCAGAAACTTTAAAGATGGCCAAATTGGGCCGTGAACTGAGGGCCAAAGGAATCGATGTAATTGACCTTAGCCTAGGCGAACCAGATTTTGATACTCCTCAGCATATTAAGGATGCAGCTATTAAAGCTATTAATGATAATTTTAGTCATTATACACCAGTAGCTGGTTATCTAGATTTGCGCGAAGCAGTTTGTACTAAATTGAAAAGGGATAATCAACTCGATTATAAACCTGAAAATATTGTTACTTCTACAGGAGCTAAACAAAGTTTAGCGAATGCAATTCTAGCTGTCGTTGATGAAGGCGAGGAGGTAATTATTCCTACACCTTATTGGGTTACCTATTCTGAATTGGTAAAAATTGCAAGAGCAAAAGTTGTAGAGGTTCATACCTCTTTAGAGAGTGGATTTAAGATTACTCCACAACAATTGGAAGCTGCTATTACTCCTCAATCAAAGATTTTTTTATTCTCATCTCCATGTAACCCATCAGGTGCTGTATATAGTAAAGCTGAATTGGAAGCATTGGCGGTGGTATTTAGAAAATATCCTAACCTGTATATTATTTCTGATGAAATATATGAATACATCAATTTTGTTGGGAAGCATGAAAGTATTGCTCAGTTTAGTGACCTGAAGGATCGTGTTATTATTGTGAATGGATTAAGTAAAGGTTTTGCTATGACTGGCTGGCGCCTTGGATATATTGCTTCTAATGTAGATATTGCAAAAGGTTCCGAGAAATTACAAGGTCAGTTTACTAGTGGTACCTGTTCTATTACTCAAAAAGCTGCTGTAGTGGCTTTGACAACTGATTTAAAACCTTCTTTGGAAATGACCGAGGAGTTTACCAGAAGAAGGGCTCGAGTAATGGATTTGATTAAAGATATTCCAGGATTCAAGTGTACAGAGCCTGAAGGTGCATTTTATATTTTCCCTGATGTATCCTATTATTATGGAAAAACAGATGGCGTTACTACCATTACGAATTCCGCTGATTTTTCTATGTATTTACTTCATACTGCTCATGTTTCTTCTGTAATGGGAGAAGCTTTTGGAGAACCAAATTGCGTTCGTTTTTCTTTTGCAAATAGTATGGTAAATATTGATAGAGCATGGGTAAGAATTAAAGAGGCTTTGGCCAAACTTAATTAATTCTGTCTCTTTCAGAGTAGCTAATATTATAGATTCTATTTTTTTAAACTCAAACAAATTTTCTTGCTAAGAAAATTTGTTTGAGTTTTTTTATCCATTCTCTAGGTTGTTTGTTGGATTTTATTATTTTATTTTTTTTAAACCTTCCATTTTTTTTAAATTAAGTTCAAGGTATTCAAATTCTATTGGAGATTCTTGAGTTGATCAGGATGTGCTCCTAATGATGGAGGATAAAGCGATTTCTTTTATTCATGGAAGCTTCTTTGGAAAGAAGGCAAAGAGATAGAAAAGGGATAGTTATCCACCATATTAAAGAATAGTAGGTTCGGAAATTAGAGTAAGAAAAAATTGAATGTAGTCAAATGTTCTGCTTTTGAGTTAATTTTACAGTCAATTAAAAATCAAAATTTAAATAATCTATTAAAGATATCCTTCATCCAACCATTTTGTTGCTGAAGATAATCAACGCTAAATTATGGAGAAAGATGATTTATATTGGTTTGCAGTTTACACCAAACCGAGATGGGAAAAAAAAGTAGCAAGGTTATTGGATGATTTGGGTATCGAAAACTATTGTCCTCTTAATAAAGTAGTAAAGCAGTGGAGCGATCGGAAAAAAGTTATATTGGAACCACTTTTTAAGTCCTATGTATTTGTTAGAGTTAAAGATTCAGAAAAATGGGACCTTAAAAATGTCAACGGGATTCTCAATTTTGTTTATTGGCTTGGTAAGCCAGCAAGGATTAAAGAGGAAGATATTTTTACGATTAAAAAATTTTTAAATGAATTTTTAGATATACAGGTTGAAGAAATTTCTAGATTAACTGTAAATGCTAAAGTAAGAATAAAACAAGGATTATTAATGAATTACAATGGCGTGCTGATTGAAATTAACGGAAGTAGGGCAAAGGTTAGAATTGAAACAATGGGGGTACAGTTGAGTGCAAATTTTGATAAGAATAATTTGGAAACTGTTGTTTGAAAATAAGGACTATCTTAAAAAGAGTGTAAGTGAAAATAGATTGGGCTTAAACCCTTTCTATTTTTTTTAAACCAAATACTCGTTATGAACAAGAATTTTTTTATCACCCTCTGTTAAATGTTAAAATACGTTTAGGTGAAATTAGCAATAAAAATTTCTTCAATCGTCTTGTTGCTAATTGAAATGATTATCTAGTTATGAAAAAAAATATTTTTTTTCATAGTTGACGGATATTTTAAAACCAATTAGTAAAAATAGAATGTTGAACGCTGTATTCCTTCACCAATCTCTTTAATTTTCTAATGTCTATTAAATATTTCATTTCATTAAATTGTAGGTGTTTATTCAATATTAGGGTAGAATCGTTTTTTATTTAAAATCCTCTTTATTTTTATTGCTTTATAGCTTTTCCTTGTTTCTATTTATATTACTTTTGTGATGAATGAAACATTTGGCATCTCTCCATCCTTTTTTCTGGAAATACCGGTATCGCTTCTTTTTAGGGATCATTTTTATCCTACTTACCAATTATTTTCGAATTCTTGCCCCTCAATTAACTGGGTATATTGTAAATCTAGTTGTAAAAAGTACCAATTCTTCTTCTCATTCTTCTATCAATACAGTCGAATATGACCTATTGGTTCAATGGGTTATTTCTTCTTTAGCAGCTCAGTCCTTAAGTACTAAAGTGGTTTGGTGTAGTACGCTTTTATTATTCATTGCTTTGATAAGTGGTTTTTTTATGTTTTTGATGCGTCAAACCATCATTGTAATGAGTCGTTTGATTGAATACAGTCAAAAAAATCAAGTTTTTAATCATTATCAGCAATTAGATACCAATTTTTATAAAACGCACAGTACGGGTGATTTGATGAGTAGAATCTCCGAAGATGTAAGTAGGGTAAGAATGTATACTGGACCAGCTTTGATGTATTTTATTAACCTTGCAGCGGTATTGATTTTTAGTATTTATTTTATGTTTCAAGCTAGTCCTAAGTTAACCTTGATTGCCTTGTCTCCTTTACCCTTTTTAGCGATCACCATTTATTTTGTAAATATTATTATTAATAAAAAGAGTGAGCGTATTCAGGCTTTACTTAGTGATCTTACTTCAAATGCCCAGGAATCTTACAGTGGAATAAGGGTGATCAAATCATTTGTTCAGGAAAATGCGATGCTTCGTTTTTTTTCTATCAATAGTGATTTGTACAAAAAAAATGCACTTGCTTTAGCGAAGACGGAGGCTATTTATTTTCCAAGTATTGGTTTATTGATTGGATTAAGTACGTTAATCACTATAATGGCAGGTGGAATGGATGTAATCAATGGTGTTCCTGGAACTAGCATTGGAACTATAGCAGAATTTGTTTTATATATTCAGATGCTTACTTTTCCAGTAAGTGCAATTGGTTGGACTGCTAGTATGACTCAAAGAGCTGCTGCTTCTCAAAAAAGAATTAATGAATTTTTACAAACCACCCCCTCTATACAGCAGTCAGCTTCTTTATTGAAGCCTTTTATCAATAAGCGTATTCAATTCCAAAATATAAATTTCACTTATTCTCACACAGGAATCAATGCTATAAAAGACTTTTCTCTCGATGTTAGCAAGAAGGAAAAAATAGCTATTGTAGGAAGAACTGGAGCAGGGAAATCTACGATTGCTCAACTTTTATTGCGAATGTATGATGCTCAGGATGGTTTGCTGATGTATGATGGGGTTCCAATCAATAAAATTGACATTCATTGGTTACGAGCTCAGATTAGTTATGTTCCTCAGGATGTATTTCTTTTTAGTGATACGGTTCAAAATAATATTGCTTTTGGGGTCGATGAGGCTAGCATATCCGAAGTGATTAATGCAGCCAAAATTGCAGGAATTCATAATGAAATTGAGGGTTTTTCTGAGGGGTATCAAACGATGATAGGGGAGAGAGGCGTAACACTTAGCGGAGGTCAAAAACAGCGTATTTCAATAGCTAGGGCTTTATTAAAGAATCCTTCTATGGTTATTTTTGATGATTGTTTAAGTGCAGTCGATGCAAAGACCGAGAAAGAAATTTTAAATAATCTAAATATTTGGTGGAAGGATAAAACAGCGATCATTATTACTCACCGTATTTTTTCATTACTTCATTTCGATAAGATAATCGTGTTAGAGGAGGGTAAAGTTATTGAGCAGGGAACCCATGCTGATTTATTGTTGCTCAATGGATTTTATGCTAAAATGTATGCTAGTCAACAGCAACAAGAAGGTGAAAGATCTACTCATTAGCCTTTTAGGCAGCTGATTTTACGTATAAATTAGTGATTTTTTAGCTTGAAAAGCCTGGGTTTTTTAAAATATGACTGATTATTTTGCTATTTCAAAAACAACTATATCTTTGTCAAGTATTTTATTTATAAAATCATCCACTCATCCAAAAAAATTACAACTGTGGCGTACGAAAACAATGACAAAAAAATGGAAAGCGTTTATAGTAAACGCATTAGAGCAGGCAAACGTAGGACTTACTTTTTTGATGTAAGAGAAACTCGCGGTAGCGACTACTATTTAACTATTACTGAAAGTCGCAAACGTTTTGACTCTGAGGGCTATGATAGGCATAAGATTTTTTTGTATAAAGAAGATTTCAATAAATTTATCAAAGGACTTGCAGAAGCTATCGATTATGTGAAGACTGATTTGATGCCTGATTTTGATTTTGATGCTTTCAATCATGAAAATCCTTACGAAGGTGAAGAGGGTACTTATCAAGGTACTCCATCTAATAGTGGTGATAATGATAGTTCAGCTGCTATTTCTCCTGAAAAAGAAATTATTGCTCCTTCTGCTGCTGTTGAGTCAGAAAATCAGGTACCTCTTGACAATGGAAGTACTGAAGAAGTTGACAAATGGTAAAATTTTAGTTTTATTTCAAAATATACAATCCTTCACCTTTGTGAAGGATTTTTTTTGCCAATTATATTCTGTTTTCTTAATAATTATTTACTTAAACTTCTTAGTAGAGGGAATTTATATTTTACTAAATAGTCGACCCTCAAAAAGTTATATGCGCCCAATCGGTAATACCCTTAATCAAAGTAAACCCATAAAGAACTACCAGATAATCAATAAAATGATTAATAATTTGTTCTTGTTTATAGTAAAATAAAAGTTAGCTATTTAGGTCTGAAATTTCCTTTGGAATAGAGTGCTTTTACTTTTTTGCCTTGATGCAAAAAAGTAACAAAAAAAATCAAGCCTGCGAATAAAAAGGCTGAAATTTTAAATATCAGCCTAAAATCAAGGAACTCGCCAGCAGAGTATGTTTCTTTAAAGGGTCTGCTGGCTCAGACAGCCTTGATTTTTTAACGGCCGATATTTAAAATTTCTAGCACTTTTTATTCGAGGGCGTCAAACAGAGGATTGACCATCAATTAATGAGAAATTAAAATACTGCGGTACTTTAAAGGGTATGCCTCCGCCGCGGCGGATTGATTTTTTAACGGCCGATATTTAAAATTTCTAGCACTTTTTATTCGAGGGCGTCAAACAGGGGATTGACCATCAATTAATGAGAAATTAAAATACTGCGGTACTTTAAAGGGTATGCCTCCGCCGCGGCGGATTGATTTTTTAACGGCCGATATTTAAAATTTCTAGCACTTTTTAT